>PGYB01000026.1 GCA_002839445.1 Candidatus Riflebacteria bacterium HGW-Riflebacteria-1 | reverse complement strand
AATGGCGCTAGCCAGGAAAGGAGAGTCTTTCACTGAAAATTATAAGGAAATTAGCCTGTGTAGAGCAAAAACGACTTGACTTTTAACACAGCACATTCTACGCGTAGCAAAGCGTAGTCGCAGAATCCATTACTTTACCGGCATTCTGGATCCTGCGACTCCGCGCAGGACGATTACGACGTGCAGATATACTAGTGCGAGAACGAACGAAATAAGTATAATTGTTATTACATGCGAAAAGGTGTCTTTGCCAGATTTCGCCTGGCGTCCTGGCTTTTTGAAAGCGGTTCGTGCGGTGGTTTGTTACAGTGAGTCAGGATCTTAGTATTTCGTGCAATTTCTGTGAGAGTTCGTCGATCTGGTAGGGTTTCTGCAGGAAACCGGCGGCGCCTGCCTTGAGAAGGCCGCTGGCGGCGCCGTTAATGCTGAATCCAGAGGCGAGTAGAACCTTGACGCTTGGGTTGATCGCGCGCATGGCCGCAAAAGTTTCCGGGCCGGCGAGTCTGGGCATAACCATATCGAGAATAACGGCATCAACATCGTGGCTGATCGCCCGAAACAGTTCAGCGGCTTCTTCGCCGTCGCGACACTCGAGAACCTTGTAGCCAAGATCTTCGAGAATCTTCGCGGTGGCTTCGCGCACTATCGTTTCGTCATCTACCAGCAGTATATTGCCTTTGCCGGGTATGCAGCCGGATGATTTGCTGATATGAACTTCCGGTTGCCCGTCATGTTTGCCAACTGGCAACAATACTCTGAATGTTGTGCCTTTATGCAGTTCGGTATAAACAGATATTGCTCCACCATGGTTTTTTATGGCACCGTAGGTGGCGGCAAGTCCAAGGCCGGTTCCTTTACCATGTTGTTTGGTGGTAAAAAATGGTTCAAAAAGACGACTTTTGACCTCTTCGTTCATCCCGGTTCCGGTGTCGGATACGCAGATCTGCAGGTAACTGCCGGGCGGCAGATCGTGACCCATGACCTTCTCATGAATATCAATGTTTTTCGTGGAAAAGCTCAGGGTTCCGCCTTCTGGCATGGCATCGCGGGCGTTTATGGCTAGATTCAGAATTGCATTCTGCAGTTGCCCCGGGTCGCCGGCAACCACGGGAATTGCGGCTTCCAGCTGCTGTGTTATCGTAATCCGCCTGTCGATACTGTGTTGCAGCAGGCTTATCACTTCGGCAATCAGATGATGTGCGTCTACAGGTGTGCTGACGAATTTTCCCTTGCGCGCGAAGGCGAGCAACTGGCGCGTTAAATCGGCAGAGCGAAGAGCAGAGGTCATTATGCTTTCTGCCATTTTCTTCAATTGCGGTTCATTCTCGAGCTTTTTCGCCAGCAGTTCGGCAAAGCCAAGAATGCCGCTGAGCTGGTTGTTAAAATCGTGCGCGACGCCGCCGGCAAGCTGTCCGATTGCTTCCATTTTTTCGCCATGGCGCAGTCGATCTTCCAGCATGATTCTGTCGGTGACGTCAATATGGGTGCCGATGGTCACAGGTGTCGGCTGGCCTTCGGCATCGCGAAGGGTTTTGCCGCGAGACCATATCCAGATCCATCGGCCATCATGGTGCCGCATGCGAAAGTTCTGCTGATACATGCCTTCTGGATTTTTCATGTAGCCGGCAAAGCATTGCATGGCTTTGTCGCGGTCTTCCTGGTGTAGCAGTTCGAGCCATGTCTGCTCAAGATTTGCTTTGCCAGACTGATCGAAATCTTTAATGTCACACCCCAGCATCGAGAAGTATTCAGGACTGCACCATAAAAAGCCGCTGTCAGCATGATATTCCCAGGCGCCGGTGTTCGAAGCGCCAATCAACGCTTCATAGCGTGCTGCCGCCTCTTTATCTTTCTGCATCAGCATTTTCATTGCTTCTTCTGTTTCTTTTTGCTGGGTGATGTCAATATAGCTGCCGATCAGACCAGAAACCTGGCCGTCGTTGTCATGCAGAGGAACCTTGCTGCCGGCTACCCATATCTCGCTGCCATCTTTCCTGCGAACTTTCTTGGAAATGTTGAGCTCTGCCTGACCACTGTTAAATACGCGGCGGTCGCTTTCACGATGCTCTTCTGCGCTATCTCGCCATGGCATGTCAAAATCAGTTTTGCCGGCAATTTCACCCGGATCACCGAGGCCGGCGGATTTAGCGAAAAGAAGGTTAGCCCAGACATATTTTGATTCACGGTCTTTCCAGAATATTCCGGCAGGAACATAGTCGCTGACAGCCTGAAGCAGTTGCCGTGAATTTTCTACCTCACGAATGCGGCTGTCAAGTGCGTCGGCCATGATATTGACATTCTGACACAAAGTGGCGATTTCGCCACCGGTATCCGGAACCGAGACGCGACTGGCAAGGTTGCCGCCGGCCATTTCCTGTACCTTTTTGATAAGCTGACTTATCGGACTCGACAGCCAGCTCTGAATTATGCGCGCCAGCAGAATCGAGAGAAACAGAACCATTGCGAGGCTTATCAGCATTGTCCGCAATCGCGATGTGAAGTAGTCTTGAAATGTGGCGTTTGATGCCACCAGCCGCAGGGTGCCGTGCCGGGTATCCCTGAAAGTCATGGGTTGCAGTATCTCGAGTCTTGCGCCGAGACGCTTTTGCGAAGCCGTTTTGACATCGCCGATATTTTGTGGGCAGGTGGCGATAATTCCCTGTCTGGTGCAACTTGTGAAGAGATTGCCATTTGCATCGTAAATTTGTGCCTCTTCAATTTCTGGCAACAGGAATAGTTTTTCGAGATTCTCTTCGGCTTCTTTCTTATAGCCGAAGACCAGTTCACTTACATTGTATTCTGCTGCTAGTCTGGCAATCATTCCAGACTGCATTGAGACGGTGTCGCGAAAATGAACAATGTCGAAGTATGAGGCAACTGAAAAAAAACTGGCCAGCGCTGCGAAGGTAACCACCATGATTGAAATGGTCAGCATGGTGCTGATCGACATGTTTTTGATCAGCCTTTTCATTTTTTCAGCTCTCCGTAAACTCGCGATGCCAGCCGCAGGAGTGCTGCAGGTATCTGAAGCCGGCTCTTTTCGGCCGAACCGAGATTGACATTGAAGCGCATACGCCCTTCGATGATCTGAAAGCCGATGTGGGCACCATGCTTTGCGAATTCGTCGGTATCGCCCACGGTGAGAACAGGTTTGCCGGTAACCTCTGAAAGGAGCTTGTCAAGGCGTTTATGCTCGCTTCTTTCAATGAAAACAAGGTGATAGCTCTTGTGATTCTCTGCTTCAAACGGCACTACGCTAACTTTGCGGTCATGAATTCTTTCGGCAACAGCGCGGCTAATCAGATAAGAATTGAAAGGATCCCGGCCGGCGATGGCGATGACGAAAGGCTGATCAGGGCCTGAAAATGCTTCGGAAGGCCAGTTGACAAACTCGGCGATACGAAACAGCATTTCGGCCTTGACCTGATATTCCGGATACCCTGAACTTGTTTGTGACCACGCGTTAGAGCCCGTCGCCAGCAAAAACGCCAGCGCCAGAGTCAGCAGCACCGACTGTTTGTCTGCTTTTAACCTGCTGTCAAGCCGCCTGTCATTGCGACTGCGAGGCATAGCCGAAGCAGGAAGCAATCTCTTTGCACTCTCATAAATCATCAGCAACGACCATGGCTTTAGTCTATGCCTTGTCGATTTGCTTTTTGCAATGAGGGTTAAAGACTGATGCTCAGAACTCAAAGGTCATGCCTCCGGTAATCAGACGCGGTGCCTGGGGCGCGGCCGAAAAGCCGACTCCGCCTTCGGCGAAACCCGGGTGGTAATAGCGCACGTCGGTCAGGTTGCTGATGTTGATGAAAAATGCTCTGGTCAGGTTTGCCTGCCGGCAGCAGCGATATTGCAGATAGAGATTGGCGACAGTGTAGGGATCGCTGCTCTGGCGGTTACCTTGTGCGTCTTTAAGCTGATTGTAGCTACGACCCTGGTAGATCAGTCGTGGCGATACGGTGAGGCGGCGGTTTTTGAAAGTCAGGCCGGCCTTAACCGAATGTTTTGCCGAGTAGGGCAGGGGCTCTCCCGCAATGTCGCCGTTTGAACAGGTGAAGGCGCCATAATAATTCAGTGTGTAGTTCTGGTAGTTTTTTAACGCATCGAGGCGAACCGTGCCGCCATAAGCCCTGGCATTGCCAAGATTGCTCCAGTGCGCGAGCGTATCGACAGGCTTGCCCTTGAATATTCCGGCTCCGAGGATAACACCGCCTCTCTGCATGTCACTTATGTGAGAATTATAGGCATTGACAGTGGCGCGCAGGTTCTCGCTGAAACTGTAAGTAAACTCAGATTGCAAAGAACTTATTTTTTCGGGCTTGAGATCAGGGTTGGCGATGTTCATGTAGTAGCTTTTGATGTCGCCCGGTTTACCAGGGTCGGCGGCAAATGCGCCGAAATGCGCATATGTTTTGTCGGGCGGCGGCGCCAGAAAGGCTGTTCCATACATGAGCTTGATGTTGGTTTTGTCACCGGGTTTGTGTACTATGCCAACGCGGGGATTGAAAGAGCTGCCATACAGGCTGTTTTTATCGTAACGGGCACCGAAAATATACTGGGTAGCAGATTCGCGGTTCAGATGCAGCTGCGCATAGCCTCCGATGTTGGTATATCTGATCTTATAGAATTCCTGAGGAATGCCCTGCGGTGCAATAACGCTGAGGTCTGAGCCTGGGTATATGTAACCTTGCGAACCGGCTGACCGGTCAGGATCAAAAGGCCAGGCAAGATCGGCGGTTCTCGGCAGGCTCGAATGTTCCTGCCAGGTCAGGCCAACCATGAGCAGTCGATCATCGCGCAGGTGGTAGCTGAAGCGCTCTTCTATGTCGGTGCTTTCGTCGCGAGCATACTTGTAGGCCGCCTGGTAACCGGAAAAATTGTTGAAAAAGCGCGACTGCGGATCAAGTTCGTAGAAATGGTGCGAAATCTGACTCTGTAACTGCCAGCGCGAATTCGCGGCCCTATAGATGTGGCGGCCGTACACCGTGTTGTAGTGGGTTCTAAAAATGGCGTCTTTATTATATAGCGTGTATTCAGGCCGCACGCCGGTTGATGACGAGTGTGATTCGGTCATGCGGATCACGCCGATTTCGAGGTTTTCCAGATTCAGGCGGAAATGCAAGAAATCCGACTCTTCATCAGCCCGCCAGGGGCGGAACGCTACGGCGGTCTCGGCGGCACTGCCCGGGCCGTTGAGCACACGGCCGGCCTGGAATTCATTGTTGTACCAGGCATACTCGTCAGGATAATGTTTTGGCATAAAATGCCCGCGCGACCTGAACTGATGTGCAGTGAATGCTACTGCCGATTCATCCTGCAGGAACCGGCCGGAGCGAGTCCCTTCGTTGATTACAGCGCCGGCAGTAACTGCAATATCTCGCGTCGAATTTTCGGCGAAACCGAGGTCGATGCGATCGTTGGTCATTTCGTGGCCGCTTCTGGTTACAATGTTGATAACGCCGCTGAAGACGTCGGCGCCATAGAGAGCCGACATCGGTCCGAGAATGATTTCGACCTGCCGCGCGTTGCTCAACGAAAACTGGCGACCCATGGCATACAAGTTGCCGGTTACCGGTGTGACCCTGATGCCGTCAATCATGATCTGAAAGCGCTCGACCCCGTTCATTCCCTGCATGGCCACGGTGTTGCCGTGCCCTGATTCACTGTTCCTGGTGATCTGTATCTGTGGAATATCTTCGAGCAGGTCGAGCAGATTGCTGTAACCGCGATCGCGTATGGTGTCGCCTGAGATGACGTAGGCGTTCGCCGGTGAATCGGATGGCTTTTCTTTTACTGCGCTGGCGGTAACAATCGGAACATTCAGCAGGTCTTCGAGAGTAAGTTTCTCGAGAAGGGCAGCGTTCGCTCCTTGGCTGGGCAGTGCCAGCGAGCCTGAGATTGTTAACAGCGCAAGGCAGGTCAGAACTTTCAAATTTTTCATGTTGTCAGCCTGTAAGTCTGTGATTCCGTCTCAACTTTTCTGGGCCTCTCGCATAAGATTTTTTTTCTGGTATATTTCTTGCCTGAGCCAGTCTTGTTCCAATTAAATATACCCCAGAGTTCTGAAAAAGTGAAACGACACTTTCGGACTATTTTGAAGTCTGTTTTATAGCGTTCAGCTCATCTGCTTTGGAGCGTTTTTTTCTGTTTTTAAGAAACTATGCTTATTACAGGCTCCACTCATCATTGTCGCGTTGATTTTGCAGAAACTTTTTAGCACACCGCTTTTTGATGAATTTGAAAAATTATAGTTTCTGAGGGAGTCCATTTTCTTGTGTGTTATGTGGCTGGGCGAAATTTTATCAGCTGTAGCTTCATGCTGGTGCATAAAAACAGCAGATAAATTTAAGGCGAAATAATCGCAGAAGTGCCGCCGGATGCTGGTTTTATCTTTTCATTTCTGGAGCCTGATCATGTCTGGGGACATTTTGCGTTGGTTTGTTATCTTTGGCCGGTTGTTCCGTATAATTAGCATTGGGTGCCAATAAGGACCCGATGGAGGTATAACTATGACAAGGTCGAGATTTCAGGCAGCAGCTGTTCTGTTGACGGCAGTTGCTGTCATGTCTATCGTGAGCGGCGTGCTGGCTTTCACTTCTGATTACTACGCCGAGAACCCGGCGCCTGCTTTCCATTCGACAACGCTGCAGGAAAGCGCTCCGGTACAGACTGCCGCGGCAGTGTTTCCCAATAATTTGAGCTTTCGGCTTGAAGAGGTTCCCAGCATCGCTACATATAAAGTAGCCTTTGCCGGAAAACCCGGTTATAAAGCCAGTCATGAGGGCATGGATTTTGTTCACAACAAACCTGCTGTAGCGCATGTCCCGGTCATTGCCGCGGCAAGAGGCACGGTAGCGTATGTGCGCACAGGATGTCCTCAGAGTGCGATGTTCGGCAAGAACGCCTCCCTGCGCGAAGCCGGTGCCGGATGGGGCAATCATGTGGTTCTTTATCATGGCAACGGTATCTATACGCGTTATGCGCATCTCGCTCCCGGGTCGATCAGGGCCAAAGTTGGTGATAAAATGGTTGCCGGCGATGTTATTGGCGAGATGGGCAATTCCGGTCGCAGCGAAACCCGCCACCTGCATTTCGAACTCGGTTACAAGGCCTCATATTTTGTGGCCAGCAAACCGAGCCAGAGTTTCGACCTGGTTCTCAATCCCGAAAAATTTTTCCTGGAACTAAGCAGTCGCGGCCGGCTGCACCGGCCGTAACGCCAACCAGATTCATTTCTGACAAAAACAATGTGCGCTCGGGACCGTCGACTTCGGAACAAATTGTTGCGGTTTTCCTGAAGAGTGACTGCTTTGCTGCGTCTCCATATATTTTTGTTCCTCAAAAGGGGCCTTGATAGGCACAATCTGCCATAGTTGTATGAACTCAAAATATGATTATTGACTGCCAAAATGTTTTACATCCTGCGACCGCTTGACTAACCGATAATGGCGGGTTATTTTAAACACAGAAACCTTAACCTGCAGCAATTTAGCCGCCCTGAAGAGTAGAGAAGTGACAAGCATATTCAGGACCTTCGAGCAGATTTTAAAGGACAGCGAAGATTACATTTCGCACGATGCCGGCCTTTTCTGTAACGGACTGATCGCCGATCTGCCGCAGAAAATCGTCATTGTCACCTCCAGTCGCCGCCGAGACAGGGTTTGTGACGGTTACCAGATAGAATTTGTCTATCACCACCCGACGCGGCCAAGGGAAACCCAGAAAATAAATATTCAGGGCGCCGGCATCAGGATTGCGAAGCTTTCGCAGGCTCTGGTTGATATAGTCGCCGACAGTCGCCAGATTGAATCGCTCGAAGCTCTCGCCGACCTTTTCTGGCGGCTTCCCTTCAATGTGGCCGAAACAGTAGAACTGGCTGAGAAAACAAGCAATACCGCATACAAAAGAATAATGTTCTGGGCACTCTGGGCAGGTCGTTTGCGCTTTCCCAGTCTGCCGCACAAGCTTGACCGCACTCCGGTAAATCTTTTTCAGAACGACAAGGATACACAGCTGTGGGAAGGCACTCTTCAGGTTTTCTACCCGAAGCGCCTGCTTGGCATCACTTGTAGCAGCTCTGACGTCAGCCTGCCCGATGATCTTGCTGACTGGGTGCGCCTGCGCTGCAACCAGCGTTTTGCCGCTTTTGCCATGCGTTCTGAATGGCTGCCGATTGCCGGTGACACCAGAAAGAAACCGCTTGATCTGCTCGAATCTTTTTTTGTCGCAGAGCTTGCTGAAGTGGTGGCAGACGATTTGACCGGGTTGCTCGAACGGATGCACCGACAACCTTCTGATCCCGAGTCGTCAATGTCGCAGCAGTTCATTAACTGGGTGCGCGAATCTTCGCGTTTCGCCGACTGTGTCGGCAAAAAACTCAAAACCTGGGTGCGCGACAGCTTGAGGGCAAATGACCCGCGCCACTGGGAGATCGCCTTTTTTTATGCACCTCTGACCGGCAGGGTAGGGGAAGCGTTCTCGCGCATAGCCGACTCGGCAGCAGAAATCTTCAATTCCGGGCGCTTTCGCGGCCTGATAGAACTCTGTCGGCATGCGGAAGACTGCGGCATCGAAACTCCGCGGGCGGTGCGCATATTGTTGAGCCGAATTCTGGCCCGTCTTAACCGTTGCGACGAGGCTCTTGCCGAGCTCGAAAAGGCTTCTGCCGGGGTCATGACCGAACGCGAAGCCGTCGATGTCGCCTATGCTGCCGGAGTTATCAACCGGCAGGCCGGGCGCCTTGACGAAGCGGTCCGTCTGTTGAACGAGGCGGCGTCAAGGGCTGCAAGTGCGGCCATGCGTGACAGTGCCGCCGCCATTTTGAATGCAGTCGGAAATGTTCATCTCGCCAGAGGAGAGTTGACGCAGGCCCGGAAAAGCTATCTTAAGGCTGCAGCCAATTTTTCTCGCGACCGGGAAAAGCCGATAGTCGCCAATATTCAGACGAATCTCGGGTTTGTCGAATTCAGAAGCGGCAACCTCAAGAAAGCCGACTGCTGCTTTTCGCTTGCTGCCAGAAACCAGAAAATGCGCAACAATCTGCAGGGTGAGATAACTTCCGGCATAATGCTTGGCCGGATTAGACTGGCACGCGGCCATGCGCTGCCAGCAATAGAAAAACTGCTGGAAGTAGAACGCCTTTTGTCTCAGATGGCAGCCAGTCCTGATCGGCGGGAAGTTCAGACGATAATTGCCTGGGCCTATGAACTTCTCGGCCGACCGGTTCTCTCTGACCAGTATTGGAAAAAGGCGGAAGAAGCTGAGACTGAAGCGGTAACCCCAGCGGCAGAATTCATGATAAGGCTGCTCAAGGCACTGCACAACCTTATTCGCGGCGAACTGGCGGCTGCCGAAAGCCAGTTTGCCGAAACCGCCGGATTTGGCAGAATGTCGAATCTTCAGGCAGCCGATGTCGCGGTGGCAGAGTTCTATCAGGCGCTGGGCATGCATCTGCAGAAGAAGACCGAGGCATTGCAGCTTTTCAGGCAGTTGCCGGCGATGTTTTTCGAAAGCAGCGACCAACCTTTTCATCTCTTTGTTAAGGTTTTTCTCGGCCTGACTTTTCCCGGGGCTTTTCCGGAGATAGACATTGACGCTTCCCTGAGTCGTCTCAATCTGACGGACTACTACGAGCCCGTCTGGATGTTCGTTGCAGATCAGCTTTATAGCTACGGTTCCGCGGCTGCCATCGAACTGGTCAAGTCGCATATCGACAAGCTCCAGCCCGATCTGAAAGCCCTTCTGGAACAGCGCTTTCCCGCTGTCCAGAAGTTTTTCAAGAAGCTGCGCAGTACAAAATATGCTCGAAAAAATTACACGCTGATCAGAAACGGCCGTCATTCCGTTGTCAACGAACAGCATTATCAGAACTTCGAATCAGAAATACACCGGGGAACTCTAGTTTTCAACGGGGTAACCGGCAAGCTCGCCTTTTCGAAGCGTGCGATCAGTATCAAGCCCGGTTCTATTTTACACCGCATTCTTGCGTGCCTGCTCTCGGCTTTTCCTGAGGATGTGCCGCTGGGAGCCCTTTACGAGACAGTATGGGGTGGCAAATACGAGCCTGAATACGGCAGCATGGCAGTAAAGGCCGCCATGCTGCGACTGCGCAAGATCGTTCAGAAGGTCTGCCCGACCGCCCGTATAGAAGGTTTTGGCGCCGAGGGCCGAATTCGCCTCATCCTCGAATCGCCTTTCGCAGCTATTCTATAATCTTGCCCTGCGTTAACTTCGGCAGTAGCGATGTTTCTCGCAACTGCCGGAACAAGTGATTGATGGCGACAGAAAAGTATATTTTCAGAGCTGTGCCGTAGTCATAACCGACAATCTTTCGGCAGGCAATCCGGCCATATGCAACCTCCGGTTTATTACATTTTATCAGTGCGCTTTATCATTCGTTCAGCAGATAATTTATTATTGAGAGATAGCGTTCTGCCTTGAACGATTGCTTTTGTTGAGCCTGTCTGGCCACCGGCGGAACATAGAATTTAAGCGTCTGTTGCCAGGGCTTTCTGACGTTGAGTGGCTGCAGCCTGAGAAAGAAAAGAATCCGGTGCAGGGTCGAGTACTCATCTCTGGCGACTTCAGCCTTGACCTGATCTTCGAACCATTTTACCTGACTTTTACCGGGTGGGTATTTGCCCATGAGGTTCATTGTTGCCTTGCCCAGGCGATCGCGGAAAACCCCTTTTCTGAATTCTTCGACGCTCCAGTTAATCAAACCGGGGGCATTGGTGATCGCCAGGTTAACCAGCATGGCGCCCACGGCCACCTGTCCTATTACCGGCATTGGCAGGGTTATTGCGCTCAATGCCGCGCCGGCCGAACCCATTGCCAGGGCTTTTACCTGCTGGGCGGCAATGTGTTTGCAGATCTCGATGCCGATATAAGTAGCAAAGGGGCCGAGTTCGCCGATGCCAGAAATTCTGAGAATATTTTGACCGTTGCCGGCTGACAGGAAACTGTTGAGAAGGTAGCCGGTGCCTTTGTTGACGGCCAGCTGAACGAGCTTTGGAAAGAAACGTTCGAGGATAGCCCTCAGATTTTCGTTGCTTATTTTTTTCAGTGGGACAAGTAGCTTCTCTGATTCGAAAATACCTGATTCTTCAATTGCAAAGCTGACTCCGGCTTTGGCTGCGATCAGCACGCACTCCTGCAGGTTGATTTCGAGGTCGAGACGGTAAACCAGGCTTACCGGTGCGCCGGCGGGCAGTTCATCAAGATTTTCAGGTGGAAAAAGCCGGAAAAAGCCGACGCATTCCTTGCGCGGCGGCAGGGGAGTTTCGGTAAAGAAGAAGCGGGTAACCTTGTGCTTTACTGCTTCGACCGGCATTCTCTGCATACCGGTAACCTGCAGGCGCATTTTGCGATAGTCGCGCGAAAATTTCGGTTTGTCAAAACTTGCCGTGAAATTGCCTTTTCCGGCGGTAATTCCTGCCTGACCGAGGCGCTCGAAAAGGAATGCGATTGCCTGCCCCAGCCTTGCAAAGGCTTTGTCTGAGAGTTTGGGTGAATCCTGCGCCAGCAGGCATGTTGCCGGGCCGATGCAGACGAGGCACAGAAGCAGTATGGCAAGGGCGAACTTTTTACTGACTTTAGTTCTCATTGTGCCTCCTGTGTATTTTCTTGAACTTAAATATAACAGAATTCTGTAGAGTTGTTGCTGTCTTGCATTCATCGTGCTGTCGGCGAAGACGGGGCAAGAGGGATGAGTTTGGGAATCTCGCCGCCGACCTGACAGGTCAGTATGCTCCACATCGGGTAGCCTTTGTCGGCAGCCATGCGCAGAAGATTGTCGTTACCTTTGCGCGGGAATATCGAACGTTTAGAGAGAAGTATATTGATCAGCGAAACGACCATGTTCGGGTTGCGGGTGCCGAGCGGCTGGTTGAAGAATTCGCGCCAGTTACTCTGCGGCAGACCGAAGGTAGTGATGTTCTTCTTTACGTCGCGAACCATAAGCAGCAGGCGCAGGTAGCGTTTTACTTCGTCAGCGCCGGGGCCCTTTCCCGAGGTCCACTCCTTGACCTTGCCGGTTTTGGCAATGGTCTCTTCGAAGGTGCGCAGTGCACTGTAGAGTGCAGCGTGCGAGTCCTGGACGCAGGAAATATCCTGCTTTACCGTTGCCAGGCCGCTGCCGGCGCCGACGCGATAGAGCGACTGCATCTGTTCAAACTGGCGGTTGAGGCCGTTCCAGGGCTTCACTTCCCAGCCGTTGAAGTTGTAGGGTTCGAGCTCGGGAATTCTTATGACCGTATCTGAAATCGGAATGGTGTACATCCAGCCGCGGCGCATACTGCCTGAATAAGCGTGCCACTTCATCGAGCCACTGACGACGCCTTCGCGGTTGTGCGCGTAAACCTGACGATATTCGAGATCCCAGCGCAGTTCGCGTGAGAGCGGGCAACGCACGACCTGTGCCATGCCAAAGGCGAAGTGCCCAGTAACCAGGCCCAGCATTTTGCTCGGGCCATCTTCGTCGGGATGTTCGCGCCAGCCGAAAAGGTGAATAAGCAGGCCGCGGTCGCCTTCTTCCCAGGCCGGGGCGTTCGCCGGCAGCAACTCGGTGCGACGCAGCAGGCCCGGCTGCAAATCATCAAAATGATCGCGCGAAATGTAGTTTTTTACTTCCTGGCGGCCCTGAATCGTTGTGTCGGCACTGAGCATAAAGGCCGCCCGCGGCTCGATCGCCTCGGCGATGAATCTGCCTTCCTGATGGCGGCCGTAGACATACCAGCCCTGCTCGTTGAGCGGGGATTTTTCGATGCCGGCAGTTGATGAGCGGGCAACTGGAGTATTGCTGCGACTGAAGTAGGTCATGGGAATATCGATAACATCGGCCGGGCCGGAAAAACTGCTGGAAGAGCCATCATAGTGAACAACAATGCGGCGGTTTCCACCAAGGTCTTCCTTGAAGCGCACAAGCGCCATCGACTTGCCACAGATCTGCACCGGCTCTTCGGTGATCTTGAGGACACTGCCATCCCAGACCGGGTTGCGCAGCATCACTGCCATATCGCCCGGGCGCGCGCCCGAGAGGGATTCAAGCGGGCTGACCTGTTTCCAGCCGTCAATGGCAACTGGCGGGTTCAGGCCATCCTTGATGGCCTTCTGTAGACGCCCGCTGTCGATGTCTACGTCATAGCGTCTTTGGTTAAACCACTGTTCCCATGGCTCGCTGGTATCCCAGCGTAGCCAGACGGTTTTGCCAATCAAACTGCGATCAGGGCTCTGTTCGATTTTAAAGGGTACGCCGCCGGCCGGGTCGCGGCGGTTGATGCTTGGGTGGATCAACTGCCCGGACCATTCAGCGATCGGTTGATAGTATCGGCTGCCTTCGAGTGCTGAGTTGACTATGGCTCTGGGGCCTGAAGATTTTACTACAGTCTTGACCTGCAATTTGCCGGTTTTCGCAGCACTGCTTACCTGCAGCTGTTCTTCAGAAAATGGCCGGGCTGACACACTAGTGCCGGCGATCATCGCAAACATAGTGATCATAAGGATATACAGAGGGGTTCTCTGCGTTCGAATTTCGTTCTTTTTCATGATTTTGCTCCGCATTCTCCTGATTCTGGCCAGAACATATTGTGCAATTGCAGCGTTAGTAGCCATGACCGTTGCCGCCGCCCGCTACAAAAACCGTAACCTGTTTTTTAAACGATATGATCTATTTTAAGCAGCAGGCAGGTTCCTGCGCGAAATTCACGGAAATCGCCGGGTAAACTGGAATACTACTTCCCATTGTATACCATTATATTTACATGGCAGTATTTGCGGAATGCCAGATGCGATTATGTTTCTGTATCTTCGGTTAAGATTTTGCCGTTCTTCGCAAATGCTGTTGTTACTGGGTTTGCAGGTGAAAGTAATCATGTATTGAACTTATTTTGTGTAACGATACGCTGGCAGACCTGATAATTTTATATCTGGCTGACGAAGTGTGCATTAATTAATTCCAGCGCATTTTTTCAAGACCAGCTTGCTTTGGCATTTTCGATTTTTGTTTTCGACAACTTCGGCGATTGAATTATCAATGAAAAGATGAACGGTGCGTTTTTTTGCTGTTATCGATATGCTTTCATGTTTCTGCTCGATCTTTTCGCTAGCAGTAGACAACACGGTGTTTTTGTACTGCATGTTACAAGAATATTGCGACGGTTTGTCTGTTTTGTTGTATTATGCTCAAGGTCACGGCAACTGCAAAGACTTTCGGGTCTGGCAAACAGATAAGTTCAGAAATGCATAGTAATAATCAGAAACGTCATGAGCAGAGACAACCAGGATTTTTGCTGGTTGTGCTCTGCTTTTTGCCATTAATAGCGCTGAATATCGGTTATTCATTTCTTGAAGGTATCGATCATTACTGGAAGACTCGCGAACAGCAGGAACTTGCCAACCAGGAAATCGAAACGCTGGCGGCTGGCTCAGAATTTTCTTATCAGTTTGCCAGGTTGGCCGGAGAGTTTTCTAAGAGCTTTCAGTCGGCGGTAGAATCTGATCTCAAAGACGTCCGGCTCAGCAGCTTTGTGCAGGAATCTTCGGAGAAAGTCTTTCGCTGGCCTTTTCCGCACTATGAACTATATACTTTTAAGATCCCCGAAGGTGGCGCTGGCAGTGACATGCTGTTTGCGCACTCAGACCAGCGACCCGCCAGACGTCAGTATGTCAGGGCCTTTGAACACCTGGTGCGGGTAAACCGCGGTGAAACCACCTCTGGAGATATTGATCGACAGAACGAAAAGCTGCTTGCACGGATTATCCGCAGTCAGGCCAGGTCTGATGTTGTGGCGACCACGCAGCGCGGCAAGGCTTCGTTCGGGTTTTATAAGTATTTTCCGCACTGGTTTCTCTGGGATTACTTTGAAGTGCCAGGCAAGGGCCGCTTTGGCTTTTTTCTGTTCAGTCGCAACGATGATGAGCGCAAGGTTGCTGCCAAGCTTCTCGCGCTAAGGGATCTGCGTGGTCGCAGTAACTCAAAGGGGGCTTTTATACCCTTATACTCTGGCTATGGCGGCGCGGTAATGCAGTCGCCGCTGCAGCGTTCGCAGCTTTTTAGAAGTTGGGCCAAACAGCGTGTTTCGCCAGTTGAAGCTGATCTCAAGAAATGGCTGGAAAATGGCACGCCGCCGGTTTCAGAATTAGGCCGTTACAATGTTTATTCTTATCTTGGCAAAAGTCATACCCACCTGACTCTTTTGTTGATGCCGTCGATAGAGTCGGCGTCGCGACCAGTCTGGCTGTTTCTGATCAGCCTTTTTTCAGCTGCCGTCTTGCTTTTGCTGCTGGTAAGAGGTTTGTTGCTTGGTCAGTGGCCAGAAATCGGTATCAGATTGCGTTTTCTGGCCACTTATCTGCTGGTAGCCTCCTTGCCGGTGAGTCTGCTGGTTATTTCGTCCTATGGCTATGTAAACCAGTACCGGCGAGCGATTCATTTTCAGTCAGTAAACGGTTTACAGTCGTGTTTGCGGCAATTCGATGCCCGCAAGGCCCAGGTTAACGATCAATATATCGCTGCCTTCGCTGAGGTTTTTGAAGATGAGAAATTGCGACAACTGCTTGACGAAAATGGTGCCAGCTGCGCCGAAGCGCGAGATCGCATTCTGAGCTTTTTTGAAAACCGGCCAGATCCTTTGCCGCTGTTAAGCTTCGCCATATTTGATGAAAACGGACAGGGCACCCGATACTACTCCGGGCAGTCGCAGTCTGAGGCCGATCCGGCTATTGAGCCTTTCAAATACCCGATCGTCGAAATGCTGCGCCGCAAGATAAAGGGCTATGAGCCTGATCGCGAGTTTTTGCCGCAGAAAAGGTCGAGCATCCAGGAGACTTCTCTGGAAGCTTATAAATCAATGACCAAAAATGATATGGTCGAAGAAGTTGATAAACGCAGATCTTTTCCGATTTCACGCCAGTTTGGCGCCAGAATTGCCACGCAAATTCACGAACTGGTCAAGATAAATGGTCGTGAACGTTTTGCCGTTTTCCTGGCCTGGGATGACCAGGCTCTTGATGAAAAGACGTTTCGGCAGTCGGTTAACCATTTTGGCGTCAATTTTCCTGAATACATTTTTCTGGCTTTCAGGGATAATCCGCAGGGGCTTGAATTTCTCGACGCACCCGGTCGCGATGCTGACGCTGAATTTCAGACCCAGGCTCGTCTGCTGGCTGAACAGGCCTCTTTTAGAGGCAGTTACGCGGGAAAGCGCTTTGAAAACCTTTCGGCTGTGGCAGTTCCTTCCAAAAAATACGCCAATACCATTCTGGTGGGTGCAACGCGTCACTATGGGCTTGACCAGGCTGTGGCCAACCGTCTTTTCTTTCTGGCCGCCGTATTGCTCCTGGCCTCCTGCTTTGTGCTGTTTTGTGCCTTTTTGTCGGCGCGAGTAATCCTGGACCCGATAACCGGCCTGAGATCGGCTCTCGACCGCGTGGCTGCCGGCAATCTTAACATCGAAATTACCAGTGACAGCCTTGATGAGCTTGGTGTTCTTTGCCGTGAGTTTTCAACAATGACTCGTGGTCTTCGCGATCGCGAAAAACTTGCCACGCTGCTTTCAGACCAGGCAGTAGAAGCCATATCGAGGTCTGGCGGAACCGGTATGTTGGCCGGGGAAACCTTCAGCGGTGTCGCGCTGGTTTCTGATATCCGTAATTTTACCGGGCTTTGCGAGGAACATTCGCCTGATGTGATGACCGTAATGCTCAACGAGCACTTTGCCCAGATGACAGCCATAATCTCTGAGCATGGCGGGCGTATTTACAAGTTTATTGGTGATGCGATAGAGGCGGTTTTTCCAGAAGACGAGACATTGCCAGAGAGGGCATCTGAACGAGCTTTTAAGGCTGCCAGCCGCATGATTGTCTGTCTGTCCGGCATAAACAGTGCTCGCACCCGCCAGCGGCTTTTTTCTTATCGCATAGGTGTCGGGCTTGCTTATGGCCAGATGCATTCTGGAGCAATTGGCAGTCTTGACACCAGACTTGATTACGCAATTCTTGGTGAGCCTTTGAAAACAGCCGCCCGGCTCGAAGCTTTGTCTGCCATAACCCCGCAATTTCCTCTGGTCGTTGACGAGGCTGTTATGAGCAGTCTGCCAGCCGGTAGCGTAAAATTTATGCGGCTTGAAAACAGCAGTCACCTCGTAGCATTCTGCCTGGCAAAAGTTGATGATCAGGCGCTGCAGGCTCTGACGCGTGAGCTTAAGCCAGGTCTGGTCGGCGATATGGCAAAAGAAAATCCGGCAGCTGACAAATCACAGGTGCAGGCATTCGAAGCCGGTGGTAGCAGCGGTTTGACGGTTATTTCGGCATTTTTGCTGGGAGCATTTCTGGTCGCACTTGTTTCTGGCGGTGTGATATTCGGTCGTCAGGTCGTTTTAGCGGCAAAGAAGAGCGTTGAAAATGCCAGCGCCGCTTCTGAAAATATGCGTCTTATTGAACAGTTAAAGTCTGATTCATCCATCAGAATAGGCTTTGAAGCAAACTGTTTTCGCATCGTATCTGATGTCGAGGAAATTTTTCAACGGGATACGAAATTATCAGAAAAGTCGCTTGAAGATGCTGTTAAGGCACGTTTTCAGGCGATAGCACTGGAAAATGGTCGCCCGGGCAAAACAGCGGTATTTTTATTCGATGAAAAGACCGTTGACAGCGAAGATCCTGTCATAAGGACAGTTATTGCCGCAGAAGGCTGGAACGATGAGCAATTGCAGGCGCTACGCGGCGAAGCCGAGTTCAGGCGCAGCCTCGACTTTAAACCCTGGAACCACTTTGTTCCGAATTCTGCCGCGCCGATTTTGCAGCAGATATTCGGTAATCAGATTTCACAGGTTGTTATTCATCGTGAGTTGTTTGGCAGAGTTTCAGAAATTCCTTGTAACGGTAAGCCTGAGTATTTCTTCTGGGATTTTCTTACGACCGCAAATGAGTCAGGTCATGACCAGCGAACAGTCAAGGGAGTGATCCTGCTTGCGGTTAGTGTTGATCAGATTAGACATTCCCTGCCTCTGCTGGTAAACAGCTATCAGCAACCAGACAAGGCTATCGCAATTATTGATGGCAGTGGCACCATGCAGCTTTCGCCCAATTTCCCGCAAAAACTCTCGGCTGCGCTTGCCTCTGGCTCTTTTACCACAGAACATTCTGCTTACATTATCAATGAAGATTCAATAAGAATTGCCAGAAAAGAATATCAACTGCTGGTATGCCACCTCGCGGCGATTGGTTCAGATACCGCTCCGGGAGCGTTTATCGCTATTCTGCTTATCGCAGCTTGCCTGATACTATGGTTCTGGCTCAAGGCAGTGCGCGGCAAAACCGCGGTCAGCCGTTCACTGGCAGCCAGATTATGGCTTATGTTGCTCGTGTCAGCGGTGATCCCTTTGATAACGGTCTTTTTCGTGTTCGATCTGTTTCTGAACGAGGACTACAGCGTTAGAATCTCGCAAGCCAGGGCTGATCTGCACAGAAATACTGATCTGTTTGAGTTGCGAGAGGGCTTTGTCGACCCGCTCGCCTGGAAATTTGTGCAGGACCGCACACGGTCGCCGGAGTTACAGAAAGTAGCTGCAGATCTGACTCAAGACGGCAGCCAGGCAAACCTTGATCGTCTTGCCGCGCTGATCAAATCCTGGTATAGCGAGCATGAGCAGGTTGATCCGATGATTATGAACTTTTTTCCCCGCGATATTGCTATTGCCGGAAAGAATGGCTGGGAATACGTTGCCTCGGGTAAAGATCAGAAAGAAGCCAACACCTTTGGCGTGATGCTCAAGCAGATTGCCATAAGCATCATGAAAAGCCGCGCCCAGGAAATCAGTGGCGCAGGATTAGACAGCGCTTCAATCGAGGGCGAAATGATTGTCGACACTGGTTTGCAGACTGTCAGATCTCTGTTCGGCGATGATGTGTTTGTTAAGCTGGCGCACGGCGTGGGTTTGCCGGTTCTGATGAACGTGGTGTCGGGCACTGCCGGCTTGATTATTCACATTGTGCCGGGCCTGGAAGACCCTTACTTTGTCATCATCTGGCTGATCATGTTTGACTACGAAAGTTATCTGGCGAGGATCGCCGCCAGTTATCGCGGAGATTACCTTTTCTGGCCGGTTGAAGCGCACCGCTACGGTAATGTAACCAGAAGAGACCTGTTTAAAAACCGGCATGAAATCGTGAAAATGGCATCATGGGTTGCCTCGGCTAATCTGCCGGTTTCCGGCCGGGTCAACCACAAAGGCGCCTGGTATCTGGTCGAGGGTCGCCCCGGCATTTCACAGATTACTTCGCTGATTGTCGGCATGGCACCCGAAGCGCCGGTAGATGTTGCCATGGCGCGCAGCAGGATCGCTTTTGAACTTATTCTCGGCGGCATTTTTCTGTGCATACTGATCATCGCCAGAAGCGTTGCTGCTGACATTCTACAGCCGATAAGAAGCCTGATTTATGGCATGCAACAGGTCGGCCGTGAGAACTATGCATGGCGGATTTCAGCGGCAAGAACCGATGAGCTTGGTGATCTGTGCTTTTCATTCGACAGTATGATGAAGGGTCTCGAAGAAAAGGCCTTGATGGGCAGAATGTTGTCAAAGAGCGCACAGAAGTTTTCACTGCATGAGTCCGAGCTTGCTGGTGGCAAAATGGAGTTCGTTTTTCTTTACATTGGTATTCCTTCTTTTGAGGGCTGGATGTCAGGCGCTTCGACAGAGTCTTTGTTCAGCGATCTCAGACAGCAGGTGGCTCTGATTTCTCGCATTGTCATGGCTGCTGGCGGCGATATTGACAAGATTATCGGCGAAAAAATTCTGGCGGTTTTTCATGCCGGAGACAATCGCGGGGAAGCAGTGCTCGCAGCCTGCCGAGCCGCTTTGCAGATCGCTGCCGCTGAGGGGCGTGGAGCACTGCCGTTTCCGGCGGCGACCGGCATAAACTGTGGTACGGTTATTGCCGGCTTTCTTGGCGTCGGCGGCAAACGAGATTTTACCGTTATTGGCGATGCGGTAAACGTTACCGCGCGAATCGAGAGCCTCGCCGAGACAATGCGCTACCAGCGGGTTCTGGCTTCTGAGAAAATTATCGATATGCTGCCGCGAGATATTCTCGCCCGTGAACACGGCGAAGTTGAACTCAAAGGCAAGTCACAACCAATGAAACTCTATCAGCTTACTGCCGCCAATGGGAGCGTTCTCATCAGCTGAGAATGCTCTTTTGGCTGGCTTCTGGCCTGGCGCTGAAATATAAATCTTGCGTTATTTCAGGATTTGCTGTATCATCTTTCTCAGTTACAACGAGTTCTGCGATTTTGCAGGTTGATCGTTGATAACCTGGGCGGTTTTTCACCGGCGAAAAAACCAGACCCCTCCGCTCGCCGGCATAATCGGTTTGAGCATCGACTTCCACCGAAACAGAACGGATACATTAATGACCACGTCAACGAATTTTAGACATTCTACCCATCACGCACCACGCACACCAGTAAGAGCCCGCGAAAACACGCACACTACTTCTACGCATGCAACAACTACGATAACTGCACAGACAGAAAAAACTGTCACCAGCACTGAGATTGCTCCGATATTCACAGTCCTGCATGCTGACCTGCAGAATGCAATCAAGCGTGTTGGCTTTACAACTCCGACACCAATTCAGCAGAGCGCAATTCCTCTGGCCATGAACGGTCGCGATATTCTCGCCAGTTCAATGACCGGAAGCGGCAAAACCGCAGCCTTTCTGCTGCCGATCATGCATCGCATCATCGCCAGCCGCGAAAACGAAAAGCAGACAACCGGGCGCATCACCCCCAAAATCCGCGCGCTGATTCTTACACCAACCCGCGAACTGGCCGCGCAGATCTGTCAGCATTTCAATGATCTGGCACAGTGCAGCGATCTCAGCTGTGCCGCTATTTTTGGTGGAGTAAGCATGCTTCCACAGGAAAGAGCCTTCAGACACTCAGTTGATATTATGGTTGCCACCCCAGGCCGCCTGCTTGACCATTGTTCAAGAGAATACGGCAAGATGCCGCACCTTGAGTATCTCGTGCTCGACGAAGCCGACCGCATGCTCGACATGGGCTTTCTGCCAGACATCAGACGCGTAATGAAAGTTCTGCCGGCCAGACCGCGCCAGACCCTGTTGTTTTCAGCTACCTTGCCGGCACCAATCGTTGTGCTCGCAAAAGATATGCTTAACAACCCGGCATCAGTTGATATCGAACGCCCGCAGATCACTGCCACCGGCATCGAGCACAAGGCCTTTAAAGTTGCTGATAACCTCAAGCAGGAACTGCTGATCAACATTATCGATCAGCACCAGATCCGCAGCGCAATTATCTTTACCCGCACCAAGCACCGCGCCAAACGCCTCGCGCAGTTCCTTGACCGCAAAAACGTAGCAACCGACTGCATTCATGGTAATCGCAGCCAGCTGCAGCGCACCAAAGCGCTCGAAGATTTCCGCAATGGCAAGGTAAGAGTACTTGTCGCCACCGATATCGCTTCTCGCGGCATCGATGTCGAAGCAATTTCACACGTCATCAATTTCGATGTTCCGCACATCGTTGATGATTATGTGCATCGCGCCGGCCGCACTGCCCGTGCCAACATGACCGGATATTCTTTTACACTCGTCTCTGCCGACGAAATGTATGATTTTGGCCAGATCGAGCGCACCATCAAAACGCGCATCGAGCATGTCAAACTCGAAAACTTTGATTACAACGCAAGGCCAGCCGAAGCTCTCGAAATTCCAATGGCACAGCGCATTGCTGAAATTCGCGCCTACAAAGCCGCCTGCCGCAACCGCGCCGCTGCCAAAACCCAGCGCACAGGCCAGCAGTCCGCCACCACCCGAACTCAGCAGCCAGCTGACCCCAGACCGCAGCGCACGCATCAGACCGCCGCTACGCCAAGGCCGACCCGCACTTACCGCAAATATTGATCTGAACTGACGAAGCGGGCTGTCTCACCAATCGGTGAGACAGCCCGCTTTTTTTACGTGACGATTTTAGTTCTCTGTCACGATCTGTGATTCGTGCTCGCACCTGGGCGCTTTGCCCCGGGGAGCCCTGCGGGATACGCAGCTCTAACGGCTGAAGCCATAAGAGCTGCCTAATCCTCAGGCGCCCTGGCACTAGCGCATCCTGCGCGTCGTAATCGCAATCGTTGTCGCGGGCAATTACAAAAGCGACTCTGGTGTTAGTCTTTTGCGGTGAACGAATTTACTGAGAATAGTATTACTTGTTGCCGAAGATTTTAAGGCAACCCTGTGATTTAAGCTCGCTGGCGACTTGCCTTGGTGTTTTGCCGGCTTTGGTTCTGATGTCGGGATTGCCGCCCTTGAGTATACATACTCTTGCCAGTGCTTCATTATTGTTGAAGGCAGCCTGATGGAGCAGTGTGTGCCCCTGTCTGTCAGAAGTGTCGATGTCGGCACCTTCGCCAACCAGCAGCGAAATCAGCGACTCACCCCATGCTGGCGATATGTTTTCTGTAAACAGTAATCCGGCCAGCCGCAACGGCGTTTCGCCATCGTTATTGCGATGATGAATGTCAGCGCCAGCTTTGATCAAGCTCAACACCATTTTTCCCTCAGCCTCGCGGGTAGCAAGTTGATGCAGCGCTGTCCAGCCCTTGGCATCGGCCCGGCTTGCGTCTGCTCCTGATGCAAGAAGGATGTTCAATGTTTCCAGGTTCGTTGCCTGCATCAGCAGGGTGATTCCCGAATCATCTATTACTGAATTCGCGTCGAGACCCTTGCCAAGCAATTCTTTGACAGCGGCAACATCACCGCTGGAAACAGCTGCAGAAAGCTGCATCAGGTCGCTCATATAGTTGTCAAAACTCATATCTTGCAGATATTTTTCCTGGTCGCCCGCCGGCATACCGAAAATAGACTGCCCGCTATCAGGCTGCGAACTGAGAGCCGGTTCACTATTGCCGGAGACCTTTGCTCCGAAAGCACCCGTGAGTTCAGCGGCGATAGCCGAGCCAGCTGGAGCGTAGCTCATTGCCGATTTTGTGTCCTTGTTCTGCATTGTGGGGTTAGCACCTCTTGATATCAGCAGCCTGACCAGGGGCAGGTCATTCTTGCGGCACGCGATCATCAGTGGAGTTTCCATTGCATCATCGAAACTGTCGATGCTGGCACCACTGTCGAGAAGCACCCGAACGGTTGCCAGCAGTTGCTCAGATTTGTTCTGAATGCCGGCATAAAGCATTGCAAGCCTGTTGAGAACGTAGTTCATGTTATATTCATGATTTGGATCCGCGCCATATTTTAATAACAGTGGCACTACTTCAGCGAAACTACGGTTATCTGCGGATTCAACCAGCGCATTGTTGAGAGCATTTTTTCCGCCGGTCAGGCCGCAGCCGTCAATGATTTGCCTGACTATTCCGGCGGTGCCATATCGCGAGCTATGTCTGATGTAATGCGTGGCGTTATCTTTTATGGCCGCCCGCAACTGTTTGCCACCCTTATCCAGAATCTTTGCCACTTCTTCGTCGCGGTTGCTGGTTATCGCCGCGTTAAGTTTTTCTTCGAGGTCTGTCGCGAAGCAGTTTGTGCTTGCGCCAAGCACAAGAAGAAAGAGCAGCAGACTTGTTAAGGCCAGCTTGCTTAAATGGGGTTTTCCGGGTGTCGGGGTGTTTTTCATCTGGTTCCTCCAAGATCTTTATCAGCTAAGATTATACAGAAGCTCGTTAGTAAGATTCCAATAATTTATTATCTGAACAAACATGCAAAATTCAGTTTTACTGTGATTATTTCGGCTAATCCAGAACCAGGCTATCGCGACATAAATCCATCGTTGGCCAGAAAGCTTGTTTTGATCTAATCTTAGAATAACCCTAATATGCAAGCTGCAAAGCCGTAACATCTACACAAATTTTGTAACGTGATTTTTGCTCAGACACCACAAACAGGTCACAAAGGCACCTGAAGCTATCAATTACAAGAAAACTCTCCGGAAGCCGAAATGTTACTTTTTTGGGGTGGATTAACAGCGAAGTTCTGTGTTAAATTATTGAGGTTGAGTTTTATTTTCTGTCTGGGGGTAACCATGATCTGGCGAAAAGCTATGTTTGTTCTGGCGTTAATCCTTTGTGTGAGCTCGTCACTGCTGGCTCAGACGCCAACGATCTGGAAGGAACTTTTTCCGCTTGGACTGTTAAACAGCGATGGCAAAGAAGTCTCAATCGAAACCTTAAACGGAAAATACATTGGAATTTACTTCGCCGGCCAGTGGTGCAGCGGTTGCCGCGCCTTTTCGCCGCAGCTTGTTCCTTTTCGCAACAACAACGCTGATCAGTTTGAAGTGGTTTATGTCAGCTCAGACAAGAACAAAGCGGCCCAGTATGCATACATGAAAGAAGCTGGCATGCAGTGGCCGACACTGGAATTTCGCTCAGCACCCGCATTAGCTCTCAAATCAAGATTCGAAGTCACTGCCATTCCGACGCTGATAGTTCTCTCACCGGCAGGGGAGTTGATCACACGCGACGGACGCGTTGACGTTCAGAATTCACCGGCTGATGCAATGGCTAAATGGCTGGGCACCACGCCGACACCGCTGCCATACGCGTTCGCCGCTTCTTCACGGGCTGGCGAATCTAACCGACTGGCTCACCTCGACCGCCAGGTTGTTGACGAAGTAAATACGCTGCGGACAATTCCCAAGCAGGGCTGGATCAAAGGCACTGTCGGCAGCAAAGAGTATTTTGTTGCTTTCGATCGCACAGCATGGACGATAAAAGGAAATGTTGGCGACAAGCCGATCGATATCAAGATTGATCACGACAAAAAGACTATCCAGGGTTATTCGCATGATTCAGGGGTAGACCTTGCTTTTACATGGTCTACCGAGGAATATGGCCTTGAAGGCGATGTCTATGGTTACCCATACTGGCTTGCCATAAACTGGCCCAGCGGAAATGCCATGGGCGGCCTGAGTTGCTCAATGCTTGAATTTAACTGGAACATGGACACTGGCGTTATCACCGGATTTCTCGCTGATCGCAAGGCCAATATGAAGTATGACAAAGTTACCGGGCGGCTGACTGGCGATCTGTTCAACAGACCGCTGGATTTGCAGCTCACGAATCTTGATCTGCACGATTTCATTCAGCATGCCTACCTGTTCTTAAAATAAATTATTTCGACAGTAGTAGAACTCTAGCATTGGCGCCGGTAAAGAATACCGGCGCCAATGCTTTTTCAGGATGCATTCTGTAGAAACTATCTGCCAGTCATAATCTATTTGCTTGCTGCAGCGGGTTCTGGAGTGTTTCGCTTTATTTTTCGATACATTTTTCCGCAGTCGCCCACAGGATGTGGGTGATACTTGGGCGCATCAGGATTAGGCGGCTCTTATGGCCTTTGGCTATTAGAGTCGCTTATCCCCAGGGCTCCCCGGGGGAAGCGCCCGGGTGATTCGCGCAGATAGCGCAGATGGTTTTAGGATAACTGCAAAAAAAAACATATAAAAAACTCCTGAATAATCTGCGAGAATCCTTTAATCTAAGGATAACTCTTCAAAAGAGCCTGAATAATTATCATGATCAGCTTGAATGACAAATAGTCAAAACGAAATTTCTCGTAAAGTCCTCATGAACAGGCAAATGGATTGTTACTGTTTGTATCTGCCGAGCAAGTTGGCAAAGATCGTGGGTGGTGCTATTATCTTAACAAAACTACGCAGATGCGCAGAAATTTGTCGAGCCGGAGGAGTTCTTTGAGCGAAGCCCTGCCAACGCTGAGTCGCATTATCTTTATTGATATCGTCGGTTTCAGCAAAAAGCCTTCTCATAATCAGAAACTGCTGATTCAGGAACTTACCCGCCTGGTTCAGCAGACAACTGCCATCAATCGCCTCGAAAAACAGCAGCGCGTTGATCTGCCGACCGGTGACGGCATCGCCCTTGCTCTGTGGGGTCCGCCGCAATTGCCTCTGCAGGCTGCTCTGGAACTTGCCGCACTGGTGCGCCAGTATAACGCCAGTTGCCCGCCATCGCTGCGGATCGAAATCAGAACCGGCATCAACAGCGGCGAGATTTTCACCGTCACTGACATCAACGATCGGCGAAATGTCGTCGGTGAGGGCATAAACAATACGCAGCGCGTTATGGATTTCGGTGACAGCACGCATATTCTTGCGTCGAAGGTGATAGCCGACGAACTTCTTGATGTCGCGCCTTCTTATGCGCCGCTGCTGCATGATGCCGGGCTGTTCAACGACAAACACAAGGTGGCTCACCATATTTACAATATCTTTGACTGGCAGAATGGCAATCCGGCCACCCCGATGCGAAATCGAGCAGCCGACGATGCTGCTGCTCCACCGCATCTCTGGAAAGTAATTCTCGACCATCTGAACTGGGAAGCTGATTTTCTGCGGCATCCGATGGCCGAATGCACACATATTCTGCTTGCCCTGAGCAAGCTTGATGGTGGCTTTTTCAGTAGATCTCTGGCGGCTGCCGGGCATGATCCGACGTTGATTCGTCGTGCAATGCGCAAACAACTGGGAAAGGGCAGCGCCGGCCAGAATCGTGAAATCTCTTTTTCTGCGCCGCTGCAGCAGGTGCTGGCACAGGCCTGGCAGGTTGCTGCCAGCCGTCATCTTGATATAGTTGAAGAAGATTTTTTAACAGCGTTGTTGACTGGTTCTGACAAGGACCACGTTTGCGGTTTGCTTAAATCAGTCGGAGTTGAACCTGACTCGGTGCTGCCGCAGGAATCGCTTATGGATGGCTTTGCCAGCCGTATCGATTCGGTCGATGTTGCAAGTATAGCTTCTTCATTTGCGCAGGCGGGTGCGGCTCGGCAGGTTGAAGAGTACCAATCCGGAGGTTCGGCGATAACGGCACAGCCGGATCTCAGTCAGGACCTTGCTGAAGTAGCCGTAACCCGACCGGTCGGCCGACCAGTTGATGCCGGCATCAAAGTGGCGCTGATCGTCGAGAATGGCGCGCAGCAGGGCAGGCGTTATGATTTTGTCGAGCCCGAACTTTTCATTGTCGGGCGTTCGCCAGATGCCAACTTTGTTCTCGATAAGTCTGATCCCTGCGTTTCGCGCAAGCATTTCATGATCGAAATTGTGCCGCCGCGCTGCTATATTCGTGATTTCGGTTCGCTTAACGGCACCTTCGTCAACGACAAAAAGTGTGAACAGGCTGAACTCAGAGATGGCGACATTATCGCTGCTGGCCAGACCCGTTTTCGCGTCAGCATAGCCGCTCACACTGACCAGAAGCTCAAGACCTGCCAGCGCTGTGGCAATCGCTTTGCCAAAACTGGCCAGATTTCAGCATCTTCGTCGGAATGCCCGGCCTGTCAGGCTGAAATTGTGCTTGAAGAGCAGGACAAGTTTGCAAAAACCAGGGTTCCGGTCCTTGCCAGTTGTTGCGAGTGCCGTGCCGATCTTGGCAGTTTTGCCGCTTCTGACGGTAAGGGGCTGACTTTATCTGACATTGCGGTTTATCTGTGTCGTAGTTGTTATGGCAAAAAGCCTGGCGCCGGTTCTTTCGGGCGGGCTGGTCACCACCAACTTCTGCAGGAACTCGGCCGGGGAGGCATGGGCGCAGTATATCTGTCCTGGAACCCCGACACCTGCCGGCTGGGCGCGCTGAAGCGTATTCTTCTGCCAGAACCGGATGTGCAGGTGGCGCGACGTTTTGTTCGCGAAATGCGCATAATGAGCGCATTTTCCCACCCAAATCTGGTGCGGCTATATGAAGATGGAGTATATGAAGGCTCGCCGTATTTTATTTCAGAATACCTTGCCGAAGGTTGTTTGAGCAGGTATCTTGCCAAAAAAGGCGGCCGGCTTGATGTTAAAGAGGCTGTCAGTCTTGTCTGCGACATTCTCGACGGTCTGATGTTTTTTCATGACTCTGGTCATATCCACCGTGACATCAAGCCATCGAACATTCTGCTGGCATTTAGTGCTGATAAATCCAGAGAGATCGCCAAGATAGCCGATTTCGGTCTGGCAAAAAGCTTTGTTAATGTCGGCGGAACCAGGCTTACTCGTGCCAGTGAGTTCGCCGGTTCACTGTATTTTACGCCGCCAGAACAGATCCTTAATTTTGCCAGGGTCGGCCCGGCTGCAGATATTTATTCTGCAGGTGTAACGCTTTATCAGCTGCTTACCGGCAAGCTTCCCTACGATTTTGGCGTTGGTTCTGGCTCAAAAAGTCTTAAAGATTCGATGCTTACAGTTCTAGAAGAACCGGTGATTCCGATACGGCAGCGTTGTGCCGAGATTGAACCATCACTCGCTGCTATTGTTGAGAAGGCGATAACCAAGAAGGCCGATGAACGGCATGCTTCGGCAAAAGACTTCAAGGTAGATCTGCAGCAATATCTGGAAACAATGCCATGAAAAAATGCCGGTTCTGCGCCGAAGAGATTCAGGATGATGCGATAAAATGTCGTTTTTGCGGAGAGTTTGTCGGCCAGGGCAATGCTTTTAACGGAATTGGCCCCGGTGATACAGTAGACGGATTCAAAGTTGAGAAAGAGATCGGGCGGGGCGGCATGGCAATTGTGTATCTTGCCTCTGACAGTCGCCTTGGCCGTAACGTGGCTCTCAAGGTTCTGCCGCCGAATCTGATTCATGATGAACAGCTGTGCCGCCGTTTCCAGAAAGAGGCGCGTCTGGCTGCCGGTATGACGCACCCGAACATTGTGCCGATCTATTCGGTAGGCGAGTCTTCGCTGAAACAGCCTTATATTTCCATGGCCTTCATGCATGGTGGAACATTGACCGGGCGTCTCAAGGGCGGCCCTCTGCCGGTCAGGCAGGCGGTCGGGATTGTCGCCAGCATACTGGCCGGACTAGGTTACGCGCACGCAAAGGGCGTAATTCATCGTGATATTAAACCTGATAACATTCTTTTTTCTGATGCCGGGCAACCGATAATTGCTGACTTTGGTATCGCCGCCGCGGCTCAGGGCAGTAAAACAGCTACGAATCTGAGTGTCAGTATTGGTACGCCCCTTTACATGAGCCCTGAGCAATTCAAGGGTGAGTCCGTCGATTGTCGGAGCGATATTTATTCAACCGGAGCGCTGTTTTACCAGATTCTGACCGGTGCACCACCGTTCAGTCGGGCAGATCTGCCCGGCCTGATGTACGAGCATATGACGGTAAACCCGACTGCTCCAGCCGAGAAACGTCACGAAATACCAGAACTGATCAGTATGGCTGTTTTAAAGGCGCTTGCCAAGTCTCCGGCAGATCGTTTTCAGACTGCTTCAGAGTTTCTTGCGGTGATTGAGGCTGTTACTCTTTCTGATTCTGGTTCGCTGACAGCTGGCGGCAGCATAGTCGAAAACCGACCGGCCGGCGAAGAGGTTTTGGCGACACAACCTGTGCCCGTTATGCCGTTGCGGCCAGTAGAAATTGCGCCAGATGCCACACCTGATAAGGATTTTGCCACAGTTGAACCCGGCCATTACACTTTTCCTGATTCACAGAAGCCGGTTGCTACAGCCTCGGTTGGGCCAGCTGTGGCAGTTTCTGCGCGAGGAGCGGTTGCAATTGCAGGCAGACGTCTGGCGGCAACATCTGCCGATGCGGGCGCTTCCAGGTCTGCAAAAATCTCTTCTACAGCTTCAGGCCTGGTGATAGAGGCGGTTTCTGAAAAAGACAACGCCATAGTCCCGACAAAAGACGCAGAGCCGGTTGTCGCGTCTGCCGAAAACCCAGATTTTGTGCCGGTAGCTCCGAAGGTGGGTATGTTTCTGTATATCGCAGGATTGCTGATATATATTGGTGTTGTAATAGTTGCGTTTGGCGACCAGTATTTCTGAAAATAGCGGAAAAATATGTTAAGCATTGCACTTCTTGTTTCCTATATTATTGTTGTGCAGCAGCACTCAGCAAGGTTTTATGAAGAGAATCTGCTGGCAATTTCCCTCGAAGTTTTTTGCTTGATGTTTGCCATGGCGGTCGGACTTTATCACATGCGAGCGGAATCTTGCGGCAAAACCGGTCTTTTGGCCTTGGCTGCCAGCGCTTCTTCAGAGGATCGGGATGAATTTGTGCATAAGTTTAATGCTGCCCGAGAATCTTTGTTCGGCGCTGGTCTGTTTTTTTGCTTTATGTTGATCCTGATTCTATCTTTGGCCGGCAACATGTCGAAATTAGGGCATTACCAGTTAACAGTTCTAATGCCGATACCGATCATTGCGACCCTGCTGCTTGAAGCTATTCTTAAACTTGCTCTGAGGTTGAAAGCCGGCATAAGAGCTGATCTGCCTTTCGAAGGAGATTTTTGGCTGAGCTGGCTGGGGTTGGCTATTCTCGGATTTTTTGCTGTCATCTGGGCTTGTCCTTATGATGAGTCGGATGCCGGTTTCTTGATATTTCTTACGCTGCCGGTTGCAGGCATAGTTTCAGGAGTATTGTGGTTCATCCGCCGCCAAAGAAAATCAGCTGAGAGGGGGCGAAGCGAATAATTCCCATGATTCAATATCCAGCTGTTTTTATATTGTTGCTGGTCCTTTGTTTCTCTGCCAGGAAAACCTACACCTGGGTAATAGCCTCGGCACTGGTAATCGCTTGTGGCGTCCGGGTGATCCATGTTTTCGAGTTTCCCGCTGCCTGGGAAGAGTTTTTTATTGGTCAGTTGACTGCAGCTATTTTGATGATTTCCGGACATCTGTTGTGCAATGCGGATGCACAGGCATTCCGGCTGTTTTTACGAGCACGTTTGCATGGCACCAGCGATTTTTCCCGTGCGGAACTGGTAAAGCTTCTTGGCTTTTCGTCGCTGGCCAAACGCACAGTCATGAATGTGTCGATGATTATCTGCCTTCTAACAGCAGGCGCTGCCATGGTTGTTTCGTTGGTCGAGTCTGGCGGAAGCAAGGTTAGTTCGCAGATGTCGCTGCTTGACGAAACAATCCCGCCCGGCTATGGTGCTCTTGATCCCGACGAAATAGACCTTCTTTCCGGCGAAATTGCTGCTGATTCAGTGGCTAATGCAGAATTTTTATCTTCGGGAAATGTAATCAGTGAACGTTTGTTAGGCTTTCCGGACGTGTTGCTCCCGGTTTTTCTGCCGCTGATTGTGGGTTTGATTGTTGCCCAGTTTATGCTGTGGGAACAGGATGCTTCATGGTTCTCAGCTTTGACTCCGGCAGATTTGCGGCGCGAACCTGGCCAACTGCCATCTTACCTCTGGTTTTTCCCGGCACTCTCTGTGCTGCTGGCGTGGGCAGAAAAGTTTTTTGCCTATCTAGGTATCATCTGAGCTGCCAGAAACAGGAAAACGCATTTTTGTCAGTTGCTTGATACGGATACATGAGCATGTTAGACTTGGGTTGCACTAATATTGAAGTAAGGGAAATGTTAGTCATGGTTAGACCTGCAGGCAAGTTGTTACGATCACTAAAGATGTTCGGCGTAATTCAGCTCGCGTTTTTATTCAGCTCCGCGTTCTTAGCCGGCGCGGCAGAATACAAAGTTGGGCAGTATCTTGTTGATGTCGACGTGCGCACCAGCCTGATGCAGGTGATCCCGCATGCATATGTTAAATGCCGCCTCGCTGGTAAAACCATTAAAATTTCGGCATCAGCGCCGGGTTATGTTGCAAAAAACCATGAATTGACGGTCAGGCCGGGTGTAAACAGTTATGCCGCTCTAATCAGGCTGTCAGACCGCGAGAAGCGTCTCGATGTAATGACTTTTGATTACAAACCGATAGTGTCGGCCTATTTTGATCGTTATCAGGGTGGCATTCCGAGCCATCTTTACGCCATCAACCTGCTGCTTCCGATTAAAAGCTGGCCGCGCCCGAGTCCTGACAACGTTATTGTCAACCAGCCCGGATATGGCTGGCCAATTCAAAACTCATGCGATATCAGCGTCATGGAAGATTTTTACAAGGTGCGCATGCTGATCGACCGCGCTGTGCTGGACGATCCCAATGATGAGCTGCTGGTTTACGTAAATACGGCCGCTGCCATCAGTGTTGCTGCCGCCGAAAAGTGGCTTGCAGTTCTTACCGAACTTGAAACAAGAGATGAGCTGCGTGCAGCGCAAATAGCCGCGGTGCTGGCTCCGCTTTTTCCTGCACATATTGAAGCCGGTTATCTGCCAGGCGTTATCGCCCGTTCTGTTGCCCTGAAGCGCCTTTTTCACAGCCTGCATAAGGAATAGCTGCAGGATAGCTAAGACAATCAAATGGTCTGATAGCCCGTCTGATAAAACTATCCGTTCTGTTTCAGCAGGTTGCGGGCGAAACTCAGCCCTTCTTTATCGGTGCGCCCGAGCATGCGCGCGATTTCTTCAATGCGACTTTCGCTCTCGACTTCGCTGATGTCTACGCTGGTGTGTCCATTCTCGACGCGCTTGGTGACAGTAAAGTGACAGCTGCCTTCTTTGGCGATCTGGTGCAGGTGGGTTACCAGCAGCACCTGTTTTTCTTTGCCGAGTGCCCGCAGACTGGCAGCCACTGCCTCTGCGGTTTTGCCGCCGATACCGGCATCGATTTCGTCGAAAACCAGGGTTGGCAGCGCATCACTGCGTGCGAGAACCTTTTTGATTGCCAGGGCAACCCGCGATAATTCGCCGCCTGACGCTATCTTGCGCAGTGCACCGCCAGGTGCGCCCGGGTTAAGCGAGACGCAGAATTCAATGTTCTCAGCGCCATGCGGGCCAGGGTTGCAGGCGGTAAGTTCTGCGGTAAATTTTGCAGAGTTAAAGCCAAGATCAGCCATTTCGGTAGAAACCTGTTTATCCAGCTTCTTTGCCAGGATGGCGCGTTCAGTGCTGATTGCTTTTATCAGCTCTTTGAAATGTGCATCAATCAGCTCAAGCTCTTTTTTCAGGCGGTCTCTGGTCGAGTCGGGAGCAAAAAGCTCAGAAAGCTCTTCATTTACGCGCTCTCTTAGCGCGAACAGGCCCGGAAAGTCAGTTGCATGCTTGCGACAGACGCGCGAAATCTCTGATAAGCGAGATTGTATCTTATAAAGCCTTTCCGGGTCGAGTGCCGTTTTGTCGGCCAGGGCTTCGATATCAGCTTCAAGAGCTTTCAGCTCATAATAGGAGCCGTTCAGTCGATGATAAAGCTCGTCGATAGCTTTGTCATACTGGCTAATCCGCTTAAGGTTGTCAGCCGATTTGAATATTTGTGATGTTGCCCCCACACTTTCCTCGCTGCCTGAGAGCAAGGAACCAGCAGTCTGCAGGCTGCTTATAATCTGTTCGGCATGGCTGAGTCTTTTCAGTTCTTCTTTGAGCTCTTCTTCTTCATTCGGGTTGCTGAGGTTCATCGCGGTCAGTTCCTGCAGTATTGTCTGCAGCTCGCTAATCCGTGTTGCTGAGGTTTGTTGCCGGTTTTCGAGTTCCTGTAGTTTTTGCTGCAGTTTCTGTCTCTGCGTGAAAACAGACTGCAGCGTGGTCAGACTTTGTTTGAATGCCGCGCTGCCGGTGCGGTCAAGAAGTCCACGTTGAATCTCTGGTTCAAGCAAGGTTTGGTGTTCGTTCTGGCCGTGAATTTCGGTCAGAAACGGGCCAATCTGCTTCAAAAAGGCGGCGGTGGTCAAAATTCCGTTTACCAGCACGCGGCCATTGCCCTCTTCCTTAAAGGTTCTCGTGATCGAAAGCGTGTGCGGATCTTCTTCGTTGTGAAACCCGGATTCTTCAAGAAACCTGGCCAGTTCAGGGAGCGTGGCAATGTCAAATTCGGCCTGAATTCGCGCCGTGGTCTGACCCGCCAGCACCAGCCCGCTGCGGGCTTTTTTGCCAAGCAGAAGTTTGACGGCTTCAAGCAGAATGCTCTTGCCGGCTCCAGTTTCGCCAGTGATAACATTGAGGCCGCGCGAAAATTTAAGCGCGGCCTTTTGCATGAACAGAAAGTTTTCGAGCAGAATTTCGGTGATCATAGTCTGCGGACTTTAGTAAATGCTCCGTGAGATGCCAGGCTGTCCAGGTGTCCAGAATATTTTGCGCAGGCTTGTCGCAGCGCTGTCGATTCTGCTTGTAGAGACCTGCTTAAGGGTGTCTTTAATAGACCGGCCGCTCTGGCCAGTTTTGCTGTTTCGCTGCAAAGCGCTTATTTGCGTAGGATTTGGCGGAGCAACCAGTGAAACCGTCTGTGTCGGGCGGGGCGCAGCAGCAACGACAACCGGGGCTTCTTCAACCGGCTGTGAGCCATCAACCGCATAATTCATCGTTGCCATTTTTGTACCCGGATAATAGAAGGCCAGAAGTTGCCGCGAATTATAGCCGATAGCAGCCATTCCGATGGCGCCATCCTGGCACATTCCGACGCGATGGCCAAAATTCTTGTGTGTTGATTTTGTTGCCTGCGCCTGCATTTTTGCGATGGTAATGCTGGCCTGCGGTTTGGGCAGTTTGTCTGTATTTTGATTGAGCTTTATCTGTTTGCCAAAATGGCAAAAAGGCTTCTGCCCGACGACTCCGTCATAATGACCGATGAGATATGGCACTTCTGAGCCCTTCCAGGCGGCTCTGCTGTCAATGATATAGCCACCACAGTTTGAATGGTAGACTGTGTTCGCCGGTTCGCTGCCATAAATCAGAATCTTGCCGTTTGTTGCCTTGACCGCATTCGTGGCAACCTTGATTTCGCGGGCGATACCGCTGTAAACCTGACAATGCACCTTGTCGCAGAGCTGAAAATTTTCACTGCCAGAGTGGCGCTTGAGGTTGCGAACTGCATAGGTGCGCGCAGCGATCGTTTGTGCCTGTTGAGCAGCATCAGGTGCCCGGTTATAAATCTCAGACGGCACCACCGATTTGAGATAATCTTCGATGTCAACGATGTTGACTCCGCGCAGTCCGCCCTTTTGTGGGGAAATGGCGAGCGTTCCTCGGTAAGAGTAAGACTTTTTGCCGCCGGCCAATACTTTGAGGTTTATCGGTGCCCGTCCGACTGCTGAGAACAGCAGTTCATTGCTGAAATAATAAAGACTTTTTCGCTCATCGACGGCTACTTTCATTTTGCCGCCCTTCATCGCAGAAATCACAATCTGAGCAGCTTTTCCCGAGTAAACCGACTGTCTTTTCTTTACGTCGAATATTTCGATAAAACCAGTGCTTGGTTCAATTTTCCAGGTTTCTGGTAATCCCTGGGACACCAGCCCGATTCTTATATTGCGATCTGCATTAAGGCATGAGCTTTGTGCATACGCTGGTGATATCAATAATACGAACAAAAGGAATAATAATCTGATGTTAGAATTCATGGATGAATTCTAACCCGGAACGCCGGCAAGGTCAATACCCCGTGCATAGAATTGCAGATTTTTGCCAAACTGGCTGCAGCTGCCTTGTTGGCGCTTGCGTAAGGACTTTCAGCTCTGTGCTGGCACGGAGGCTGTGTAGCCAAGGCTGTTTACCGCCTGCAGCACAAGCTCATTGCGAAAATCGCCGTAGATCTCGGCCCGCTTTTCTGCAAGCAATACCAGGGCATTGGTGACCCCTTCAATTTCCATTATCGCTTCTTTAACGGCGTTTGCACAGTTGTTGCATGACATGCCGTCAACGTTGATGACCAGGACCGGGGCGACTGCTGTTGCGGTTGAGCTGCAGCTGCTGCAGCAGGTCGCGGCATAGCGGCTTTTATACCAGCTGAACGCCAGAATAATTACCATAAAAAAGGCGCTCACCGTTTCGAGTAAGCTCAATGTAACATGACAGGCCGGCTGAAACGAAGATAACAGTCCGGTTGCAAAGTTCTGATTGAGGTAGTCGAAGGCAAAACCGCCGGCCAGCGAACCCAGCATGACTGTGGCAATGTAGATTATCGCTGATGTGCGCCCGAGAATCTTGAATACAACAGAAATCGCGGCAGCATTAGTCGCCGGGCCGCTGATCAGAAAAACAAAGGCCGCGCCCGGAGAAACACCCATGTGCATAAAGCCAAGGGCAATCGGAATCGAAGAAGTTGAGCAGACATAAAGTGGAATGCCTACAGCAAGCATCAACAACATTGTCAGATAGTAGTTGCCGACATAGTTACTGATGAAGTCTGAAGATATGAAGGTCGAAATGAGCCCGGCGACAATTATACCAACGATAAGGGCGCGGGCAATTTCGCCCGGCAGCGTTATGAAGCCGTAGGCAAGAGCGGCTCTGCATTTTTGCGCGAAACTGAGTTTTTCGTCAGGCGCTTCCTGTCGACTGCTTTGCTGGACAGGTCTGTCTTCATCGATAAATGAAACCAGAAGGCCACCAATGATGCCGGTGATTAAAGCGGCCAATGGCCTGAACCAGGCAAAAAATGGACCAAGCAGGCCGTATGTCGCAAGCATTGAATCGACACCGGTTTGCGGGGTAGAAATAAGAAATGACGTGGTGGCGCCTTTGTTTGCGCCATGTTTGCGCAGCGATGCTGCTACCGGTATAACCCCGCATGAGCACAGTGGCAGCGGCACGCCAAGCAGCGTTGCCTTGATTATCGATCCGTATCTGCTGCCGCCGAGATGTTTCTCAACCCAGCGCGGTGAGATCATCACCGACAAGATACCAGAAATAAAAAAACCGAGAATCAGGTAGGGCGCCATCTGGCCGGTAACTGACCAGCAGGCCTGCAGAAGTGTTATCATGTGTTGCATTTGCTTTATATCCTGAATTGTAGTTCACTTAGAATATATTTGCCTGCGTGTAAAAAGCAACCAAAAAGCCCTCAAAGAGAAGCGCAAGACCTGGATTGCCGGTCTTGCGCTAATAAAATGGGCTTGGGGGCTGTGGGAGCGTTATTTGTGCAGGCGGTTAACGCGCTGTAGCAGATCTCTGGCGCGCGTGTCACCAGGATCTTTATTAAGCATTTCATCGCACAAGGCTTTTGCTGCTGGAAGATCGCCAAGCTGAAAGTTTGCCTCGGCTACAGTAAGCTGAATTCTTCGCTCTGTCGGGTATTTGTTGCGAACCTGTTCGAGATACAATATTGCATCTGCGCCTTCGCCAATGTAGTAGCATGCTTTGAAATATTTAAGCAGGGTGTCAGCATCACGTTCTCTGACATCAAGAGCCTGTTTAAATGCGTCTTTTGCTCTCGCCCAGCGTCGATTTTCTGTAGCATTGTCGCCGAGCAGCAGAAGAGCATCGTGATAAGCCGGCGCGATTTCGAGGGCTTTGCGCAGGGCTTCACGGCCTTCGGGGCCTTTGTTCTGGGCAAAAAAAGTGCGCGCTTCTTTGTAATTAGCGACAGCCTGTTCAGGGACTGCTATGTTGCTGGCTGGAACTGGTGTTTCTGTCTGCCTGTCAGCAACGCTGGTCGCGACGGGCATATCTGCAGGATTGTCAGCGCCATTGACTGCAGAAGCAGTTTCGGTGGCAACCGGCGCGTCTGCAACCGCAGGTTTTTCAATGCCTGGAAGGGTATGTCTAAACGGTTCAAATGACGGTGCTGAACCTTGCAGACTGGCGATTACGCCATTGATTTCCTTGTGAAAAGCGGCTGCTTCCGGAGAAGTGTCCGCAGCTGGTGCTGCCATCAGGGCGCGGTTGTACATGCTTATTCGGGCTGCTGGTTTGTCGTCTGCCATCGCTGCCGCGCGGTCGGCCAGTTTGCGTGCGAAGTTGAGTCCGCCTGGGGCAGCATTGCTGTCAGGCTGGCTTTGCAGCGAATCTATGCCGGCGTTGTCGTAGCTTAGCTTGAAGCTGACAGTCAAGTCAGTGATGCCGCTTTTGTTTTTGGCAATATCAGTTACACTGGCCGAAAAGCTTACATCACCAATTTTCACGTTGCCCATCTGCTGGTCTTTACTTATTTTGCCCGCGACAACTGGAGTAATATCTGAACTGGCAACGATCTGCTCACCCATCTTTGCCTGAATTTTAAAGCCAATTTGCTTGAGCGTGCCGGTTTCGTCTTTTGCCTGCCAGCTTTCAACAAAGACAATCTCAAAATCGTGCATTTTGCCGTTAAACGGAGCTTTGTCAGCAAACACTGCCGAACCCGGATGCGGGTCGTAGCTGAACATGCGTATCAGCGTCTGTTCGACATTTTCCGCCAGCAGCGCTGACGAGCAGATAACGATAAAACACGTGACCAGAAAACAAAGCCTTGCCACTCTAGGCATGAAGAACCCCCGGATTTACTTTTCGATAGAGCAACTTGCAAAATTCGATTTCATTGAAATTGCTTCGTCACTTAGTTCCTCGCGAAGTAATCTCAAGTTTACAGAATATTGCAGGTCCCTCGATAGCTTACAACTCACTGATAGTTCCACCAGAATTATTTACTTCTTTACCGCTGTTGCCCTTAAAGCTGTTTCTGCCAAGTTTCGCGTGGGCCTTGCTGCCGCGAACCGTAATGCCATGCTTGCGGTTGTTTTCGATGACATTATTGCTGATCGCGGCGGGCTGGGCATCCCAGACGTCTATGCCGGCAACTGCATTGTCTCTGAATATGTTTCCATCTATAGTTCCGCCGCCACCCTGATAGATTAACAGGCCATTCTCATTGTTGCCGCTGACGGTGTTGCGGGTAAATTCGGGTGCGGCGCGGTCTTTGATGCCAACCCCTGACTTGCCGTTCTGGGTAACTGTATTGTTAGAAGCCTTGGCTCTTGTGGGGCCGCTGAACCAGATGCCATAGACTCCGCAGCCACTCACATGATTGCCGTTAATCGTCGGATTGCCGCCAGTTACGGTAATTCCCATGGCCTTAGAGCCATTGATGGTATTGCTTAGAATTGTCGGACTCCCGCCGCGGATCTCGACCGCCGCGACCCAGTCTGGCGCTTTGCCTGGTGTTGTGTTAGAAATTACGCAGCCGCTGACCTCTTTGCTGCCGGCAATTATGAGGACAGTGGGGGCTTTTGAGCCTGAGTTGTTGGTGAGCGTAAGGCCGCTGATTTTGCCGTTTCCTGATAAAGTCAGGGTCGGCCCGCTGGAAGAGTTGATCACGCATTTTGCCGCTGCTTCGCCTTGCAGACTGACGTTGCCATTCAGCACCAACGTTTCATTATAGCTGCCCGCCTGTATTTTAACCGTTGAACCATCTTTGGCAACCTTAAGGGCGTCAGAAATTGTTTTATAATTGCCCTGCGGCCCGACAGTGGGTTCGCTCGCCGCCAGTGCTGCTGCTTTGGCGGCGGCTTCTGCCTCGGCCTGCGCCCTGTTGCGGGTCTCACTTATTCGCGTCAAGATTTGTGCGGCCTGCTGATTTTCAGGGTGTAGCTGTCTGGCTGAATTGGCTGTTCTGGTGGCATTGTCAAAATCTTTCTGTGCCAGAAATTTTTCAGACTCGGCTAGCATTTTTGTCGCCGCCGCCGTTCGATATGTGCCGGCCTTGGCCGTTTCGCCAAGAGATTCGAGATTCTGCAGAAGCGTCTGCAGATTGCCGGCCTGTTGCAGCAACTGTTTGCCGTTGATTATCTGTTCGATCTGCGTTGAATACTGCTCTACCCGCGGGTCGACCTTTGGCGTTTTCTGTTCAGCGTCAAGCTTGCCCAACGTCTGTTCAAGCGCCTTCAGTTGCGCGTCGCTGCCGAGACCTGGCAGTTTGTAGAGCTGCTTTAGCAAGACCAGCGCCTCTTCAGCCGATTTTTCGCTGACAACGTTGATTGCCTTAACATAGTTTTCGCGAGTCAGGTTGATCATGGCACTTTTCTGGTCTTTCTGGTTCCAGTTGTCGTAGCTGCCCAGCGAATCCAGAACCGGAGAAATGTCTTTGCCCGGCTTAAAATTCTTTATGCGTGCTCCGGCCTCAGCCAGCTTTGCTTCTGCAAGTGTTTCCAGTTCTTTGCTGATATCTACGCTGCTGCTTTTGTCGAATGCCTGCAAAACCTTGAGAATGCGCTCAGCTTCGCCGGCATTATCTGCCTGCTGAAATCTCGCGCGCATCTTGCCGACGCTCTCGCGCAGCAGATTTGCAGTGTCGTAGCCAGCGTCAAGATTTTTGATCTCTTCGAAAAGCTTTAAAGTTTCACTTACTCCAGCTGCTTGCGGGTTATCGGCAAATTTTCTAATGCTGGCAGCATGTGTGTCGATGGCACGTTTACTCGCTGCCAGCCTGGCTTTTTCGGCAAGCCTGGTCTCTAGAGCGCTCAACTCAGCCTGATAGCTGGCGTTATCCTGATATACAAGCTTGAGCTCGGCAGCAAGGGCGGTTGCCTTGTCTGGCGCCGAACTCTCAAACTTTTTCAGTTCATCGTTACAGCGGTCAAGCAGGTGTTGCTCAAGCTTGCCAGCCGCATCGGCATCAGAAAATTCCTGCAGCACGCCGGCGATGGATTGTCTGATTCGAGCAACATCAGCCGGAATCCTGGCCTTTTTAATTTCGGTGTAGACCGTGTTTATAGACGCAGTCATCCGCTCAGCACGCTGTTTCTTTTCTTCGGCTGCTCTGCGCTCTTCTTCCTGACGAATGCGTGATTCAATCTGGGTCTTGACGTCATCAAGCCCGGTAGCGCCTGGTTTGATCTGAATGCAGATCTGCAGAGTCTTGAGTGCTTCTGCCGGTGATTTTTCAATGAGTTCAGAGGTTTTGCCAAAATATTTCTGATAGAGATCGTCACGATTTTTATCGACGAGATCTGCCGAATCAGCGTAAGTTGCCAGCTTGTCGATCTGCTGCAGAATAGCTTCAACCGCTGCCGGCGGAACTACCGACTTGATCTGACCGGCAACCGCGGCGGCGAGATCATCGCGTTCTTTTTTTAGTTCTTCAGACGAACGCATGCTCAAAAGGCTTTCTTCAGCAAGCTTAACCTTGGTATCCAGGCCCGGCAGCACCGGGCAGGTCAGTTTTGCCGAATTAAACAGTTCAATCGCTTTCTGCGGGTTGCTGACAATCCAGTTGTCGGCTTCTTTTGCGATCTTATCGCCCAGCCGGCGGCTGAATTCGTCTGCCGCGGCCGGATCGCCCAGTTCCTGCACCTTCATTATCTGCTGGCAGATAAGATCTGGTTTTTGCCCGGGAACAAAGTTCTCAATTGCCGAATCAAGGGCGGTCTTGAGCGTGCTGAGCATGGTTGCCTGGGTGAGTTCCTGCTCACGCTCACTGGCGCGCTTTTCGGCGTCATCAATAAGCACTTTCAGTCCCTCTTTATCAGGAAAATACATCTGCAGGTCCTGATAATAAGCGAGCGATTTCTGCGGGTTGCTGCTCAGCGTCTGTTCGCCGAGGTTGATGAAACGAGCCTGCCAGGCGCTGGCGATGTCAGCGCTGGTGCTGGCCATACCAAGGCTCACAAGCTCTTTCATGACCGACTGGAGTTCACGTGTGCCAGAAGCCGGCTCAAGCTTGTCGACGAGGGCCAGAGCCTGCTTGTTAAGGGTGTCTATGCGGTTTCGCAGCCGATCATATTTTTCTTTTTCCTGTTGCAGACGGGAAAGCGTCAGAGCCGCTTTCGGGTTGGTCGGGTCGAGTGCGATTGCCTGACCGAACAGTCGGATGGCTGTGTCAAAGTCTTTGCTGTTCTCAGCAGTTTCGGCGCTTGCGATCAAGGCCAGGGTCAGCTTCTGGCGTATTTCCGGCGCGAATTTTCGCCCCTCGTCAGTGTTGGAAAATTCGTCAAGCTGGCGGCGGGCTTCTTCAAAATTGCGGCTGGCAATCAATTCACCGATCGCGGTCACCCTTGCTTGCCCGGTTTTATCACCACTCATGCGGTAATAAATGCCAACGCCACCTGCGCCAAGCAGTAATACCAGCGCTGCCGGCAATACATAATTCTTGCCGCCTGCTGGCTTGTCAGAGTCTTTTACCAGGCCCGACAGCGACGAAACACCAGAGCGCGAAGTCGAACGCCGCCCGGTAGTCGAGTGTGGCAGCGATTCTGGCGCGTGCTCGCTCAGCCAGCCCTCAAGCGTGTCGATTATGTCGTTTTCGCTTGGGCGCGCTTCCGGGCTCTTGTCGAGCATGCGTCTGACCAGCCCGATTATCGGCACCATGCTCATGTCTGGAATAGCCGCCTGCGCCGGCAACGTTGCCTCTATGTGTTTAAGGGCAATTGACAACTCCGCGTTCTGCGGTCCGTCTGCCTTGTAGGGCACGCTGCCGAAGATCAGTTCCCAGAAAATGATACCGAGCGAATAAATATCTGATTTGCCAGAAATATTGCGGCTGCCGGTGCACTGCTCTGGCGACATGTATTCGGGAGTGCCCACGGTCATTCCGGTTTTGGTAAGGCTGGTCTGGGTTTTGGCAATGCCAAAGTCAAGAATTTTGACCAGACCGTTTGGCGTTATTATTATGTTGGCGGGCTTTAAATCGCGATGTATGATGTTGCGGTCATGGCAGGCGGCGATACCTTCGGCCAGCTGCAGCATGACCGGGACTGCCTGGCGACTGTCTTTGTTTATCGCCTGTTTTAGCTGAGACAGTGGCTTGCCTTCGATATGTTCCATGACCAGAAATGGTCTGCCGGTAACTTTGTCGCGTCCGGAAGCGTAAATGCCCATGACGTTACGGTGCCCAACTGTAGCCAGCGTCTGCCCTTCCTGGATAAACCTGTCGACGAGAGAATTGTTGCCAGAAGTCGCGTCGTGCAGCACTTTGATCGCGACAATGCGATTCAGCGAAGTATCAAGAGCCTTGTAAACCTTGCCCATGCCGCCACTGCCGATTTCCTGCTGAATCTGGTAAATCTCGCCAACGGTAGCAAAAGTCGAAGCGGTCGGGTCTGTGATGCCTTCGGCAACGCGCAGGCGATTCAGGATCTGCTTGAGCGTTTCGAGGATTTGCGGGATCTCCGGGCGTTCGTCAGGTTTCTTGGCCAGCATGCTGCTGACAAGAGATTTGAAACTGTCGCCCTGCGCAACCTGCGAGAACTCTTGGTAATCGGGAGTGTCATTGAGGTGCATCAATGCTATTGCCAGCGCCGGGTCGTCGGCATGACTTTCGATATTAAAAGGCAGTCTGCCGGTGAGAAATTCGAATAACATGACTCCAGATGCGTAAACATCGGTCTTCGCTGTAATATCGGCTTTGCCCAGGCACTGTTCCGGTGACATGTAGTGCGGTGTGCCAATTGCCATGCCGGTTCTGGTGTGGCGGGTAGCTGTTTTAGCTATGCCAAAATCGACGATCTTGAGCTGACCTTCTTTATTGATAAGCACATTGTCAGGCTTCAGATCGCGATGAATAATACCTTTCTGATGACATGAGTGTATGCCGCTGAGCATCTGTATAAAATGATTTACCAGTATTACCGGCTGTTCCTTGAGCGTTGCGGCATGCTGGCCGATGCTTTTGCCATCGACGAATTCCATGACCAGAAAAGGCACGCCACCTTCCTCGACATCAGAAGCGTAAACATTGATGACTGCAGGGTGGTTGATCGTCGCGAGAGTTCGGCCTTCATTGAGAAAGCGATTGACGATTTCCTGCTCTTTAGCCATGTCGGCAAGCAGAAACTTGATCGCAACCTCACGCCCGAGGTTTATATCGAGGGCACGATAGACCTGCCCCATACCCCCGGCTCCGAGTCGCGACAGAATTTTGTAATGCCTGCCGATTATCTGTTCTGGTTTGAACATGCCCGTTAATTTACGACATTGCAGCAGTAAAAATCAAGTGCAACTATACATACAATCCATTTTCCTGTTCATGAGGACTTCCAGGTGCCGCTATAATCATACAGGCTCTTTTGCAGAGTTATCCGCAGATTAAAGGATTCCCGCAGATTATTCAGAAATTTTTACAGTTTTCCTAACACAATCTGCGCGAATATGCGGAAAAATGCATAAAAGTAAAACGAAATACCTCTAGGCCCTTTTTCAGTAATCAAATGGTTTGTAACTGTACATTGGGTAACAGTGTGTAACAATTTTTATGCTGCAGGAAGATGAATATGGTAAAATCAGGGGCATGGAAGAGAATATAAATACCCAGAGGCTCGAAAGTATTGCCCGTGAACTCGAACGGCGAAAGCTCGAACATCAGCAGGGCGGGGGACAGCGAAGGAAACTGCGCAAATATCTGCGGCGCTTTCTGATGCTGGTGGCACTGCTTTTTCTTGCTCTGGCCACTGTGTTCTTTTTTAACTTTTTCCGGTTAAACTCAGATCTGATCGAAGGGCATATCAAGCAGGGCGTAATTCCCAACCTGACGCAGGGGCGCTTTAACCTGCACATGGGCTCGGTTTCTGGCAACCTGCTCTATGGCGTCGAAATCGAAAATGTACTGATTCAGAATTCGCATTTTGAGTCGGCTTCAACAGTTTTGACTGTGCCCAAAGTATCGCTTAAATACTCGCTGTTCGACATTCTCTTTGGCAAACTGATCCTTCAGAAAGTGACGATTGACAACCCGGCGCTCAGCCTCAGACGCAATGAAAAAGGGCGGGGAAGCTGGGATTTCTCGAGCAGCGAACCGATCGTCACTACTGGTGATGAAACACGCTGGCAGAAACAGGATCGCGCGCAGTCGGTTGCTGATCGCTATCTCGCAGATATTCGCATAAATAATCTTTCTATTCTTGTGCCGAATCCAGACCGGCTGATCAGTGACGATTTTGCTGCAAGAATTTTCAGGCTGCCGGCAAAGACCTGGCAGATGTCGGGCATCAATCTTTCTTTGCGCAAATACCCGGCTGAAGACTTTTTCTCACATATTCTGCAGGTGTCGTTGCCCGATAAGGCTGATTTTTTGCGCTTTCAGGTGACACGCCTCAAGAAAAACGGCAATTTTACCATCTCTTTTGACGGTCTTGGCCAGAGCTACAGCCTTGCCGTCGACAACATCGGTCAGGACGGCCGCAAAGTAAACCTCTACGACGGCAGACATCGTGAGAGACTCAATCTTGAATGGGTATGGGCGCGGCGGCAGACCAGTTTGCCCGATAGAATTCGTGGCCTCAATGGTGTGCTCCATATTTCACAGTTTAATGATCTGGTTAAAGACTGGCTTCCGGCAGAGTATAATATTGCCGGCAGCATGCAGGCTAAGTTCGTCTGCAAAGGCCAGCAGCCGCTTTATGACGCTCAGGTTAAAATAGAACTGGCCAGCGCCGAGGTGCGCCTGCCTTACATGCCGGTTATCGAGAATATCTATCTGACAGCTGAAAGCGCTGAACGTCTTGCTGTAATCAACCGGCTGGAATTCGATACAGCCGGCATTCACAACCGGCATTCGGGTTGGCTTAACTACGCAGACGAGGCAAATATCGGCACGCGCATCGAATCAGATCTTGCCGGCGACAAGCTTGCCGTTGCTGCGACCTACTCACGCCTGCTTCCCGGCTCACATCAGCTGACCGCCAACTTTTCGCGCAATTCAGGCTCTGCCAATATTTCCTTTGTTCGCACAATTGATAATAAGGCGATCAGATACAGCAATTTTGCATTTAATGCCGGAATCGTCAGAGAAGGCAGTGTTTCAGGCATGTTGCCGGTCAATCTTCTGCCGGCCAGGATGCGCGATCAGCTCATGACCTATCTTACACGCGTAGATGTTATCGGCCCGCTGCAAGTTTCGACCGGTTTTGCCGAAATCGACGACTGGAAAAGCAGCCTGATCGAGCTTGATTTTGATGGTGCGCGCATCATCAGCCGCGTTAACCCGGCGGACTTTGTTGAGTTGCACGGTCGGGCCGAACTGGCGTCAGGCACACTGACTTGTGATGAGCTGTTGGCACGAATTGAAAATCTCGAGATCAAAACGACCGCGCGAGCGACCATTGCCGAAGCCGCACCTTTTGTTAAAGATTATGAAGCAGATGTTGCGCTTTCTACAGCCGGTAACGGCGTGTTTGAAATTTCGTCTGAGCGTCTGCAGGCCTCTCTCGGCCTCTCGCATCGCCCCGATTTTGACCGCATTGAACTGATCGGGGAACGCCTTGCGAGTTGCAAGCTCAGCTCATCAGCAGAAGAGAACCGTGCCGACCTCGATATCAAAAAAATGCTGTTTATAAGGCGCGGCAAAATGCTCTGGGCTGAAAACCTGCTTGCGGCTGCTGTCACCGATAAGTTTAACCTTGCGCAGGGCGAAAAGCCGAATCAGGTGAAATTAGACGCCAGTCTCGGTTTTTTCGGCATTCCGATGCAATTCGAGACCAAAGCTTCGTTGCGCGCAAAAACGCTTGAGACTCTTAGTTTCAAGGGCGGTGGCGCAAATTTTACCCGGCTCATCGAAGCGATTAAAACGCAACCCGAAGGCGCGGCGTTTCTCAAGAAATACCCGTTACTGCTGACCGGCAACTTTAACTTTGCCTTTCTCGGCTCGGGATCGCTCGAACATCCTCTGCTCGAAGGCTGGCTGCGGTTTCCGGCGCTTAACCTCAATATGCCGCAGTTCTCGGCAAAACTGCCTTTCTACGTTCAGCTGAAAAATGATGCAGATGCCTATCTCGCGGTTATCAAAGCCGGTGACGCCGCGCTTCAGGTAAAGGGTGTTACCTTTGATCTTGGCAAAACCAATGCTGAGGTTCGCGTAAACAAGCTGTTTGTCAGCCCTGAGCTGACGCTAAAAGGTGATTCGCAGATTTTTGGCGCGATCGTGAAGGCAGAAGGCCGAATTCTGCCGGGTCAGCAGAAGTTCGACAAATGCAAAATCTCTTTGAGCAGCAGTAAAATCGAGACTCTTGCCTCTGAAATCGCTAGAATTGGCCGTTTTGCCGTGCCATTCTCTCTTTCGGGAAACTTTTCGGCGCAGGCTGATCTTGATGGCCGATTTGCTGCGCCCTCAAGCCGTGGCAGCGTTAATTTTTCAAAAATAAATCTTGATTTTCCTCTGTTCGAAAAGAGTGGTCAGGCGGTCCTGCTGGCACGTGACTTTGCCGGCAGCGCGACATTTGACAAGCGTGACGACCGCTTTTTCGGTATCGAAATCAAGAGCTTTACCGGCAAGATTCTTGACGCCATAGTCAGCATAACCGGCAAGGCGCATCTCAAGAATCTCCGCGGTGGCTTTAAGCCTGAAATCGAGCGGCTTGATGCCGAACTGACCGGTTTGCGCATGGTCAGAATCTACGACTTTCTCGCGGCCGGATTGTTGCCCAAGGCCCTTGTTGGCGCGGTGCAGGTCAAGAGTGGTGATCTTGCCGGGAAATTCAGCATGGCCGGAACTCCCGACCGCATTCTGGCCACCGGCAGCGCTTCTTTAAAAGACGCCGCGCTTGGGTTCAGGGCGCTTAAGAATGATGTTGAAAAGCTATCGGCCGACCTTGAGTTTGCCGGGCGCACTGATTCAGGTTATTCGCGCATTGGTGTGCGCAATCTGTCGGGTCAGTTCGGCCGCTCGCTGTTCAAGGTTTCTGATGGCTGGCTCGAAGATCCGACGCGCACCGGGCGGCTTAGTCTGCAGGGCAGCTTCGATCGCGTTTTCCCAGCCGATCTGCTGGCAATGCTGGGCGGCATGGTGGTCAAGTCGCTGTCGTTTCCGCAGGAAGGCTGGCTGGCTGGCAAGCTGCAGTTGAGTGGCACCATCGCCCGGCCCGAGCTGGCGGCTGAGGTCAGCAGCAGCGAGATGACGGTTAAATACGATGCTGGCGGTCAGGTGTTTACGGTGCCGTTTGGCAACAGTCAGGTCAAGTTCGCTTACAACCCGACGACTGGTACGGCGCAGGTCGAAAAGTCGGTGCTCGGGCTGCTTGGCGGGCAGGTTGTCGTTGAGGCAGCAAAGGGAACCTTTCTGCCCGGCCAGCCATTTACCATGAGCATCAATGGCGGGTTACAGAATATTGATTTTGCAAAACTTGCAATTGCAGATAAAGACGGCTTTCGCGGCGTTCTCGACGGTTCGTTCAAGGCGGGCTGGCTCGGGCCGGGTGAGCGTGATGCCGTTTTTAGTCTTAATTTTAAGAACATTCATCTGCCCGGCCTGCCGATGGTCGATGTTTCGGCGATGGGCAAGAATCGCCTGGATTTTCTTGAGAAGCCTGATTTTTCGGTCGGGCAGCTGAATTTTTATGTGACTTCTGACGAGGAAGATCTTTATAAAGGGCGGCTTCTCATCGCTGACGGCCTGTTTGCCGGGCCGCACCTGCGTCTGGAGATCGGCAACAGTGAGTTCAACCCGACGGCTCTGCAGCTTGAAGCAAAGTTGATGATCAACCCGCAGAGTCTTCGCCAGAGCGCGATCGGTCAGAAAATGAAAAAGTGGACATCAACGGCCCAGGATAGTGCAACTGGTGTTCCGTTCGTCGATCTGACAGTAAGCGGCAGCTGGGACAAGCCCGAGTTGCTCAGTTCTACTATAAAAAAACGGGCTGAGAAGCGAATAAAACGCAATGCCATTAAAAGAATTTTGGGCGGGCGCCGGATACATAAAGCCAGCGTCGAAGAACTTATGCAGTGGTTTCCAGGTTGGAAAAAGGGGATGTGAAGTATGAGATTCTCAAATATGCTCTTTGTCGCCATGTTTGCTGTGATCGGTCTCTGCGCCGGCGCCGTCTCTGCCGCTGAGTTGCGCTTGCCTGAGATGGTGCGCCCCGGGGAACTCTTCGTTGCGAACCTGGAGCCTGATCTGCAGGCTGACAAACTGATCAGGGTGAAAATTGACACCACGCAACTGCAGTTTATGGGTGCCTTGCAGGGTACGCCAGATATTCAGATCGTCAATGACGCGGCTTTCGAAATCAAGCCGGAATCAGGCACTCTCGCGGCGAAATACGAACTCAAATTTATCCCGCTTCTTTCTTCAGGTAGCGCGGTTATAAGTTACAGCGACAATCGTGGCGAGCATAATATTACCGTGGTTCTAACGCCGCTGAGTGCTTCGCGCGGCTATTCCTGGTTGATTCTTGGCGCAGGTCTGCTGTTGCTGGTAGTTGGCGTCAAGTTGTGGCGCTATCAGAAGAGTGCTCCCGCCATGATGTCAACCAAGTCTCTTTTCATGAACTATGAAGAGCTCGAAAAGGCCCGCAAGATGTATTTTCCCGAAGATTCTTCAGACGCCGCGAAAGCTTCGCAGCAGCCAGCATCAGCTCAGCCGGCCGAAATAACTGCACCGACAACTGATAAAGCGCCCTCAGAGCCGGGTAAGTCCGGCTCAGGAAGCAGCACCAGCAAACAGAAAGCCGTGCAGCCGGTCAATATCGGCGCCCGTCTCGCTCAGTATGGCGAAGATGATGACGAAGACGAAAAGCCGGTGGTAAAAGCCGCCAAACCCGCGCCGCCAGTTGCACCGGTCGCTCACGCTTCTCCGGCAGCACCGGCAGCTCCTGCTGCGCCTGTTGCAGAAAAGACCGTTTCGCTTTCTCCGTCTTTACCCGCTGGTGACAGCACTTTGCCTATATCTCCGGCTGCGCAGGGTGAGAGCACTGTGCCGGTAATGCATACGGCTCCAGCTAACGCAAGCACAGTTCCGGATGCCCCGGCTGTTCCTGATAAGTCAGAGTCAGATGATGCCGGCAAAACCAAACCAGCTCATAAGTCGGTAAAGGCTCCGGTTGTTGAGCCACCAAAGCCAAAAGTCGGTATGGCTCCTGTTGTCGCAGATCTCCGCAAGGATACCGGCCAGGCAAAAATCCGCTTACCGATGCTGTTTGCTATCGAAGACGATAATGGCAGGGCTTATGAAGCCCATGGCGAGGTAGTCAGGATCGGGCGTCGCAAAGACTGCCAGATTGTTCTGACCGCTTCAGAAATAAGCCGCGAACACGTCGAAATCTTCCTCGACAACGGAAAAACAATGGTAAAGCCGCTGACGACTTCGAACATCTGCCGCCTGAACGGCAACGAACTAAAAAAGCCAACACAGATCAAGACCGGCGACAAACTCAATATGGGCGGCACCGAGTTTCTGGTAACCAAATCCCGCCCTGCCTGAGCAGCGTGCAGTCGCTAGCACTTTCGCGCGAACGCAGGCAAATTCTTGCGAGTATTTGCTCGCACAAAGCCGCCGAGCCACAAAGGCATAGAATTTTTTTTCCGCTTATTGCGCCGATTTCCGCAGATTCAAACATCCGTCACTGCGAGGAGGTTTCGGTCTCCGAAGGCAGTCTCACGGCAGGAAGATCAGTTTTTGATCTGGAATTCTACTGATTTCTGGCGGGCGTTGGCGGTCAGGTCGCTGACGCTGATGTTAAGGCGGTAGCGACCGTTGGCGAGCAGGGTGGTGTCGAGGTGATTCGTTGGCGCGTAGCCTTTTGAGCTGGTGCCGCTGGTAAGGTCGATCAAAAAGAAACGCGGGCCGTCGGCACCGTTGGCGCGGATGCGACCGGTGTCGACGCGCAGAGAATCGCGATAAATTACAGTGCTGAGCTGCACGCGTTCGCCGGTAAACGGCAGACGATCGAATTTGAAGACTTCCTGTTCGGGAATCTGGCTGGTTGCACTGCCGTTGTCGCCGAGGCGATCGAGCGACCAGACGGCGCGGTAGATGGCATGCTGGTAGGCCGCGCGGTTCATGCGGTCATTTGCGCCGATCACCAGATTGATTTTGCCACTCAGTGTACGGTTATTGGCATCGAGAGCGACAGCGTCGTCAGTGCCATGGCGGGCGGCGTAGACGGTGTGAATTACCGGCGGGTAATAATCTTTGACCGTGCCGGTAAAAGCGGCCGGGTTGCAGTAGGCGCCGTCGGGGCCGATTATTTCAAGATGAATGTGGTCATAATTGCGCTTTTCGGGAAATACCGGCTGGTGCCAGCGCGCTACCTTACCGATTTTGCTGCCGGCTGTGACTGATTTGCCGCTTTCAGCGGCGGCAAAAACTTCTGCCGGAACTGAGCCCGGGTCAATATGCCTGAACATCCAGCTGTAGCCATTCGCGTCGACGATGGAAACTTCGAGATAGCGAGTGTTTGATGTCATGCCGCGCCGGAAAGGCGTGCGCTGGTAACTGAAACGATGCGGGTTTGCCGAAGCTACTATCTTGTAGTCGCTGACGCTGACACGCCCGGCAACGGGCGTAAATACTTCGGTTCCGGCCGGGGCACAAAGGTCGAGCCCGCCGTGAAAGTAAGGTATATTCTGGTAGTTCTGGTAGTCGTAAAACTGTGCCCCGACATCGAACGCGACCTTATATATCGCCGGCAACTCTGCAGCAGCGCCCGCAAGTGGCAGCGCAAACAAAAGAAATGCTGTAACAAGAGTGACTTGCAATGTTCTGAAAACATGAGATTGCTTCGCTCTGCTCGCAATGACGAAACCTTGTATAATCCTGTCATTGCGAGGAGCGAAGCGACGAAGCAATCTCAATGGAAGCAAATTTTGCAAGTTGCTGACAAGTCTTGATTTATGCTTTGACAGATACATTACCCGGTCTCCTGAAATTTATCATTTTACAGCCTATCACAAAATTTACTCACAGAAACCAGAGATTTTGGCAGAAAACTTGATCCGCAGATTCCGCCGATTTTCGCCGATGAGTGAGCATGCGACTGCCTGTTTATAAAGCTGACAGAGGGATGCTTATTTGATCGTACAAATAAATTGTTAGATCTTATGCCTTTATTAGCAGAAGGCCTTCTATTGACTCGAAATGACGATCTTTAGAGCACAGTGACAGGCCGTGCCGCATTGAGTTCGCAGCGATCCAGATGTCATTGGTAGGAATCGGTTTCCCGAGAGTTCGTAGACGGCAGAGTATAAAGCTGTAAAACTCTGCCGTTTCTAAGTCATGTTGCAGAATTTCTGTTCTTGGGTTGTTCAGGAAGAGTTTAAGCTCGTCACGGTTAATTTGCTCACGGCTTCCATTTCTGAAGCCGGCAAAAAGTTCTGCGATAACTGTTATGTCAATGCCAATGTAATCGGTATTTCTGAAAAGTGTTTTTACCGCAGGATCATCAAGTTTGAACGCCGAATAAATATTGGTGTCGATGGAAATTCGCCTCATTTCCAGATTTCCTCGTCGATGACTTCGAATATCTGGTTGCTAGATTCAAATTTCTCAAATTCTTCTTTGGTCCAGCCGCCGGCAAGACTGTCCAGATCATGGTATTCAGGCATAGGCCTTTGCTTATCCAGACCGGTAACTTTTTTAAGTGCCTGAAGCAGCCACTGGTTGACACTCATCTGCGAATCTTTGGCAAAGGTTTTTATTATCTGATCAAGCTTATCGTCTATTCCCCGAATCGTTATGGTTTTCATCATCTCACCACCGAGTTAAAATGTGCATTCATTAATAATATACAAAATGAATGCAGAGTGTGCAAGCGCATATAGTTCTCTGTCACATTTGAATACATGCTAAAAATAGTGATTGCGAGGAGCGTAGCGACGAAGCAATCTCAATGGAAGCAAATTGTGCAAGTTGCTGACAAGTCCTGATTTATGCTTTGACAGATCCATTACTCGGTCTCCAGAAATTTATCATTTTACAGCCTATGACAAAATTTACTCACAGAAACCAGAGATTTTGGCAGAAAACTTGATCCGCAGATTTCACCGATTTTCGCCGATGAGATGTTGCCGGCAATCACCGTTTGTCCGGTTAATTGCTTAATCATATCTGGCGGTTATCCTGGAGACTTCATTATTGAAATGCGTTTTCCAAGAAGCCTGCTGAAGTCTCTACTGTTATAGGTTAACAGGCAATCTGCTTTAAACTTCTCGGCGGCAATGGCAATCAAAGAATCATATACCACCCCGCTGGTTAAGTTTGCCAAAACACATCTTTCAATTGCGTTCTGGTAATCCAAACTTGTTAGTTCAATAATCTTAGCATGCTTAATTAGATCATCAATGGCCTGGGATGCAAAGACAGGTTTGATTTTGGGAGATGATGGCATTACAGTAAGGCCAGCATATACTTCAGCCAGGCAATGTGCGGGTATGCCAATTTGAAAATCACCCTGATAACCCTTTGAAAGCCATGACATACAGGCTTTGTGATTTGGATGAGTTTCCAAGAGCCCAGGAATAAGTGCACTGGTGTCAAAAAGGACTTTCGTGCTCATTACTTCTCCCCTTTTGAGAGACGTATGATTTGCTCTATTCGATCGTTGCGACTGTCTTCAATAAGGGTCACAATATCACTGTTTTCATGAATTTCGGCCGTGATTACTAATACACCCTTTCTTCTTGCAAGAGGCGGTTCCTCGGAGACTGGCGTCAGCGTGATCTCTTCTGTTGAAGCATCGACCTTAAGAGTTGAACCCGGTTTAAGGCCGAGAAGATCTCTTAGTTCTTTGGGAATTACAATCCGGCCAAACTTATCAATAGTTGCTTCCATGGCGATCCCTCCACATTTCCCGGCATAATTGCTCATGCATCCAACCCGTCTAATATCAGGAATGGCGATATTCATGAGGGTAGATTTGCTTTACAATACAAGCATACATTGGCAAAAAAAATATGTCAATGGCAACTGTTTGTAGCCAAACATAACGTGAGGTTCGTCAACAATGTCTGTAAGTCGCACAAAAACTTGATTGTCTTGAGCAAGCGGGAGTCATGTGAAGTTTGAAGTTCGCGGCTGTTACAGATTGAAGCCCTTATAATGTGCAATTTTAGGCGTATATTAGTTTTGCTCTAATCACGAATTGACAAAAAAAGCCGCGCCGGTTGCCCGGCGCGGCTTTGGGGTTATAAAGACTTAGTAAGTTACGTGATTACTGGACGCGCGCAGCCTGGAAGTTGATTCCAGTTACGTCAGTTCCACTTACAACTACCTTTGTCGAAGCAGGAGTATATGTGTGGAGTTCTTTCATCGGTTTGAAATAGTATGTTCCATTCGACAAATCAACACTAAAATTTCCATTTGTGGTTGTTACGTGGTTCACCATTATTTGCATAGCCTCGTCTGAATAGACATAGACCCATGCATCAGACTGGCCAGAAGTCATGTCTGCGGCTGTGATGTAGCCGGAAACTTTGTATGTAACTTCGTTTGCGGTCACAGTGTTTGCGATAGAGGCGATCTGATTCGTAATAGAAGCTGAGTTGTATATTGGATTTGTTGGATTTGCATTCAAAGCGGCATCTATACTGCCGGCAAGAACGGTTATGCTGGCAAGGCTAGCGTTGTCCAGCTCAAGATTGTGCTGAAATGTTTCATAGCTTTTATTTTTAAGTGTCGCCCATTTTTCGTAAGCCATGGTTCTGGCTGTAGATGTTGTACTTACTTCAGCTGGAACTTCTCCGGTTTTCTGTGAATCTTTAAGGTGTTTAACAGCTTTTACCAGTGTAACTTCGCCGGCTTTTACTTCAATTCTGTATTGATTGAATCCATCAGCTATGTCAATTTGTTTTTTAGCTACAAACTTATCACCTACTGCGCTAATCTCGGCCTTGGAGATCGTGTGAGCACTTCCTGTGTTTTCGCCAGCAGAAGTCAGTGGCTGTACAATCATTGTTATTTCGTGGTTGGAGAGGTTGGTTGCGCCTTTAAGGTTTGCTGCAAAAACCGCAGCACCCGAGCCGCCAGTGGCGCTGATAGCGATTACGAAAGCGACTGCTGCAAGAATGCCGCCGCTGCTGCCACCAAAACAACCGGTCATTACGACCATGCTGCCTAAAAAGGCAACGAGAATCAGTACACACATTAGTTTTTTCATGGATTTGTAAACCTCTCTCAGAAAATTTAGGATGCTTCAAAGTTAGCACGAAATTATGTACATGACAAATTTTTTAGAAATGCTTGCATTGATGATAGTTTTGCATTTTCCTCCTCGTAATCGTAATCGTAATCGTAATCGTAATCGTAATCAAGCCTTCATCCTGCGCGAAGTCGCAGGATCCAGAATGGCAATAAAGACATGGATTCTGCGACTTCGCGCTGCTACGCGCAGAATGTGCTGTGTTAAAAGTCAAGTCGTTTTTGCTCTACACAGGCTAATTTCCTTATAATTTTCAGTGAAAGACTCTCCTTTCCTGGC
>PGYB01000007.1 GCA_002839445.1 Candidatus Riflebacteria bacterium HGW-Riflebacteria-1 | reverse complement strand
TCTGCAGAAAGACACCCCCGGCCAGCTGCCCAGCCTTTTCAACAAGCTCAAAGACGACAGCTTCGGCTACTGGCAGTTCTCAGCCGAATACGAATACAAGTTTTAGCCGTAAAAAATGAGATTGCTTCGGCCGCGAAGCGCCTCGCAATGACATAAAACAAAAAGGCCCCCGGTGAACTTGTCGCCGGGGGCCTTTTGTGAGCAGTTAAGTGATCAGATGGTGGCCCAGAGAATGTGGCCGGTGAGCAGCGGATGAACAAGATCAACGTGATAAGGCATAAGGCGCACAGCCAGGCCAAGTTTGCCGCTGGTGGTGAGAGGAATTCCGCCCCTGAATTCGGCAATTGAGCCTTCCTGCTTAACCAGCTTGAGATCAGCAATTTCGCCCTGCCTGACATCGTCTTCGCTCTTCATCTGGCCGTAAAAAACCTGAACCAGAACATCAGAAGCCTTGAGCTGAGCAAGATTTACCCGGGCCTTGACTTCGATCAGATCGCCGACATGATGCTCAGCGCTGCCATTCGCTTCGACGTTTTCGAAGCCAATGTGCTTCCAGCTATTGCGAACAGTGTCGAGCCAGGCGGCCAGATCACGGGCGCGCTGCCGGTCGTTAGCCGAGATCGCGCGGTAACGCTTGTCTGCCGGCACATAAAAACGATCATTATACTCAGCAACCATGCGATTGGTGTTGAAAACCGGGTTAACCTTTTTCATACAGTCTTTCATCATGGTTATCCAACGCCGCGGCAGATGGTCGCTTGATAGATCGTAGAAAGTCGGCGCTACTTCCTTTTCGAGAAGCTCATAAAGCGAGTTGGCTTCGATTTCGTCTTGATAATTCTCATCTTCGTATTCTTCGCGGGTGCCAATTGCCCAGCCGATGCCGGGTTCGTAAGCCTCATCCCACCAGCCATCGAGAATGGAAAGGTTAAGAACGCCGTTTGCAGCCGCTTTCATGCCTGAGGTGCCGCTGGCTTCCTGCGGGCGGCGAGGATTGTTAAGCCACACATCAACACCCTGCACCAGATAACGGGCAACCACGACATCATAATCTTCGATGAAAACAATGTGACGGTGCAGAATCGGGTCATTGCTCTGTTTGACAATTTCCTTGATATAGTTCTTGCCGGGCTCATCCTTGGGATGCGCTTTTCCGGCTACTATGATCTGAATCGGCTTGTCTTTGTTGGTCAGAATGCGGATCAGGCGCTCACGATCCTTGAACAGCAGCGTGGCACGCTTGTATGTGGCAAAGCGGCGGGCAAAGCCGATGGTAAGCGCTTCGGGATTTAGCACTTCTGCTGCCTGGGCAATTGCAGAAGGAGGCGCGTTGCGCTTACGCAACTGCTGTTCGAGACGGCTGCGGGCAAAAGCGACGAGACGCTCGCGGCGGCGTTCATGCGTGCGCCAGAGCTCTTCCATCGGAATCATGTCGATCTTGTCCCAGACCGTCTGATCGCCGGGATTCATTACCCAGCGCGGCCCGAGATAACGATCAAAGAGGGCTGACATTTCCTGGGAAACATAAGAGTGCGTGTGCACGCCATTTGTAATCGATTTAATCGGGATTTCCTGGAACGGAACATCAGGATACAGATTGCCCCACATCTTGCGCGATACCATGCCGTGCAGCTTGCTGACGCCATTGGCTTCGCCGCAGAGGTTGAGCGCGCAGACGGCCATCGAAAAACCGTCGCCCTTTGGCGTGTTGTTCTGCCAGCCCAGATCGAGGAATTCCCGCCAGCTGATGCCCAGCTTCGAATAATACTGTGAGAAGTATTTATCCATCTGCTCTTTCGAGAACACGTCGATACCAGCCGGAACCGGGGTATGCGTGGTAAAAACGTTCCCGGAACGGGTAAGTTCGAGAGCTTCGCGGAAAGTCATCTGGTGGCGTTCCATGGCGACGGCAATACGTTCAAGAGCCAGGAAAGCCGAATGCCCTTCGTTCATGTGATAAACGCAGGGATGCTGATCAAGGGCATGCAGGGCGCGCAGGCCGCCGATACCAAGCACGATTTCCTGCATGATGCGGGTTTCGGTGTCGCCGCCATACAGCTCCCGGGTGATCCAGCGGTCACCGGATGAATTCTCAGGTGTGTCGGTGTCGAGCAGATAGAGGGGCACGCGGCCGATCTGCAGCTTCCAGATCAGACAGAAAAGAGTGCGACCGGGCAACTGAACAGTGATGCGCAGGTGTTTGCCAGAACTGTCTTTTACCGGATCAATCGGCATGTTGTGGAAGTCGTTTTCAGGGTAGACTTCCTGCTGATAACCGCCGGCATTGAGCTTCTGCTGAAAGTAACCAACGCGATAAAGCAGGCCGATGCCGACCAGCGGAATGCCGAGATCAGAAGCCGACTTGAGATGATCGCCGGCCAGCATGCCGAGGCCGCCGGAATAAAGCCTGACACTCTCGGTCAGACCGAATTCAGCTGAATAATAGGCAACGACCGGTTTGTCGTTGAAACCGTGATTCTTGGCGAACCAGGTCTGCTGGTCGTTCATATAGGCGGTAAAATGTTCGTAAACGCGGGTCAGATTGGCGAGGAAGGCCTCATCGCGAGATTTCGCTTCGAGACGTTCCTGAGAAATCGAACCGAGCATTTTTACGGGATTGTGATAGGTTGCTTCCCATTGTACCGGGTCGAGGCGGCGCCAAAGAGCTATTGCTTCAGGGTTCCAGCACCACCAGAGGTTATAGGCAAGTTCTTTGAGAGGTGCCAGTGCTGCGGGCAGACTGGGAACCACGATAAAGGTTCGGATTGGCTTCATTGAGGGACAGGCCTCCTGTGTTTAGCATGTAAAATGATGTGCCCTTTATACCATTTGCCCGGTACTATCCGCAAGCACAATTTACCGCCCGCCGCCAGTCCGTGCCCTCTCAACAAAGCTCTGGCAAACGACAGTGCAGCGTTTTGCAGCAAAGATTTTGCATTACAAATTGGATTCTGCGACTCCGCCTGACGGCTGCGCTCAGAATGACAGAGAAGAGCGAAACCGTCATCCTGCGCGAAGTCGCAGGATCTCATAGAATGAGAATCGTCGTGCGAGAACGATTACGATTACGATTACGATTACGATTACGATTACGATTACGATTACGAAAAAGATAGCAGAGGGGGCGAGAAGTGCTATTGATATCAGCTTTGAGATAAGATATACTGCGCGTATGAAAAAGCATGTGATAATTCTGCTGGCAGCGACTCTTTTGTGCATCGCGTTGAGCGTTATGGCAACCGAGATATCGTTCGAACCGGCAAGCAATACTTTCTATATTCCTGATACGAAACCGGATATTGTCATTACCGCCAACACCATGCTGGTAAAAGACGGGATCGCCACTCTTGAAGGCGATGTCAAAGCGACGCGGGAAGGCGATATACTTACCTGCAACCGTGCGCTGGTCAGCAATTCGCCGCGCTGGCTGATTGCCAGCCTTACTCCGCGGCTTTACCGGCGCGAGACAATTCCCGAACTGAAAGTTATTCGCGAAACCAATCTCGAAGCGCGCAGCATCTTTTTCGACAGCGACAAAGGCCGCTTTAATGCTTCCGACAGCGTCAACGTAAAGATCGAAGAACGCTCATGGGATCTGGCGACCTATTCGTGGGTAGTCGTCACCGCCGATGAAATGCTGGGGTTCCGCGACAGCGGCAGGCTGATTTTCAGCGGCAACGTGCGTATCAAAGACAAAGACAGTTTCGGGCGCGGGCATCGACTCGATTATCTCAAAGAGACTTCGACCGCGATACTTACTGGCGATGCAATGGTCGAGACCCAGGAACTCAACAAGAAAACCGGCAAAATGGAAAAGCGCAAACTTGAAGGCCAGAAGATAACCTACAACACCGACACCAAAGAAGCCGTTTCAGAGTAATAGTAGGAGCATCCGCAGATTGCGCCGATTTCTCAGATAAAGCAAAACCTCGCACTAAGCCACAGAGACACGAAGAAAGCCTCGTTTTTTGATCAAGAAAGAACAACTCGCACTAAGCCGCAAAGGCAAAGAGAATACTTTGATTTTTTTCGGCAGCATTGCGTCTAAGGCTGATAATAACTGCAACCAGCTTCGCAGAATCAAAGCATGTTATGCTGCTGCCTGCTCAGCTCTCTAATAAAAATCGGCGGCCATCTGCGCAATCTGTGGATATTCTTTGCGTCTTTGTGTCTCCGTGCGAGATCCGTGCGAGATCCGTGCGAGATTCTTGGAGGGTTGTTGAAGCTTGACGGGGAATGCGGTATAATACAATGCCGCGTTTGTCGTAGCACGAAACTTAGCAAGGAAACACAAGTCATAAAATATGGAATTAAATGTAAAATACCGTGATTACGTTCTCGATGAATTTCAGATACAGTCTATCACCGAGATCGAAAACGGCCATTCGCTTGTTCTCTCGGCCCCAACCGGCTCAGGCAAAACGCTGGTCGCCGAATATCTGATCGAGAAAGTGCTCAAAACCGACAAGCGCATCATCTACACTTCACCGATCAAAGCACTGTCAAACCAGAAATACCGCGACTTTTCGCGTCTGTATGGCGACAAGGTCGGTATTCTCACCGGCGACGTCGTTATCAACCGCGATGCTCAGGCTCTGATCGTTACCACCGAAGTCTACCGCAACATGGCAATCGAAGACCCCGAAGCTATTGCCGATGTTGCGTATGTCATTTTTGACGAAATTCACTACCTTGGCGATATCGAACGCGGCACTGTCTGGGAAGAATCGATCATTTTTTCGCCAAAAACCGTGCGTTTTCTTGCGCTGTCGGCGACGATTCCCAACTGCGACGAACTGGCACGCTGGATCGAATCGGTTATCGACCACCAGGTCAAGGTTATCAGCCACAACGAACGCGCTGTACCGCTGTCGTTTCTGTTCAGTTACAACAAGCAGCTGCTGACCTTCAAGGATCTGCGCAGCAAGTTGCGCGGCAAATCATCGATGACCGAAGGGCCACGCGACCGCCGCGCCAAAAAAGAAGGCGATTTCAGGCATTTCGACACGATAAAGCAGCTGCGCACTCAGGATCGCCTGCCCCTGCTCTATTTCGTGTTTTCGCGGGCGCTCGCCGATAAACTGGCACAAGATACCGCGCGAAAAATGGATTTCACCTCGCAAGAGGAAAAAGAACGCATCGAAGAGATGGTCGACAACTGCATCGAAAAATACCAGCTGCACAACCTGGAAACCGCGCAAAATCTGCGCGAAGAGTTAATCAGAGGTGTCGGCAGACATCATGCCGGCCTGCTTCCACAGCTCAAAGAGCTGGTCGAAGTGCTTTTCGCCGAACGCATTCTCAGGGTGCTGTTTGTAACCGAAACCTTCGCGGTTGGCGTTAACATGCCGGCACGCAGCGTGGCTTATGATGCCCTGAAAAAATACGACGGCCGCACTTTCCGGCCGATGAAATCGCTTGAATTTACCCAGATTTCCGGGCGTGCCGGCCGACGCGGTATCGACAAGACCGGCTGGGTCGTTGTTCCGCACCTGCCACGCGACCTGAACATCGAAGAGCTTCAGAACCTGGTTTATGGCGACATTGAGCCGCTGCTGAGCCAGTTCGACCTTTCGTTCAACAGCGTTCTCAATCTTTATTCAGGCCACAAGTCAGAAGAAGTGCGCATGATTCTCAAGCGCAATTTCGCGCAGTTTCAGGCAAACAAGTCGCTTCCCGAACTGGCCGACAAGGTCGCCAAGATCCGCCTCGAAATCGAGCAGGTCGGGCCACGCTGCCCCGAGAAAAAGAACGACTTTGAAGAGTTCATGGTCTTTCATAAGAAATCGCAGGAAAAGATCGAGACGATGAACAAGCAGCTCGACCAGATCCGTTTCGGCATGCGCGGAAAGCACAACCGTGAGTTTCAGGGCGATGTCGAGAAAAAATTTGCCGACCAGCACCAGGAACTCAGCGAACAGGAAAAAGGCTTTATCTGCGGGCGCTGCCGCAGTCGCAGCAAGTGCACCTCGCGCTATTTCCAGGCTTCGCGACTCAGAAAGAAATTAAATTACTGGCGCGGCCTGTTCGAAGAGCAGGAAGAGCTGCAGCTGCCTCTTTACGAAAGAAAACTCGAGCTGCTGCGCCAGCTTGGCTATATCGACGACAAGGGCCTGCTCGCGCGCGGCGAACTGGCCAGCCGCATTCACACCGAGGAAATCACGGTTACCGAGCTCTATTTTGCCGGATATTTTCATGAATGCAACGAGCACGAGATCAATACACTCTGCCTGTCTCTGATTTACGAGCACCGCCGGCGCGGCAATAACAGCGAAGAACAGAGGCCGCCCGCCAAAATGCCTGAGAAAATCAAAAGCGCGCGCGGCTTTGTTAATTCGCTGGCACGCCAGCACGGATTCATCAAACCTCTCGAAACGCGCATCAGCAACCTGATGATGGCGTGGAGTCAGGGCATGGCCTTCGAAGACATGATGACAATGACCGAAATACCCGAAGGCGATCTGATCAGGGCTTTCCGGCAGGTCATCGATCTGATCCGACAGATTCGCGACGCCGTCAAAGATCAGAGCTTGCGCGACAAGCTGCTGAACTGCCTGACCTGCATCAACCGCGATATCGTTCTGGCAACCGAACTGAGAGACTGATGAAGCCCATACACAGCCAGTCCCCGGAGCAGACGCTCGAGATAGCCGGCCAGCTCGCTGCGCAATACCCCAAAGCCCTGGTGCTGTTACATGGCGGCCTTGGCGCCGGGAAAACACTGTTTGCCCGAGGCTTTGCCCGTGGCCTTAATATCGACTGCCATGTGTCGAGCCCTTCTTACACGCTGATGAACGAATATCGCAGCGGCGGCATCTCGCTTTACCATCTCGACCTTTACCGCATCAACTGCTTCGAAGAAGTGATTGACATCGGGCTTTTTGAAATTCTGCAAACTGGCAACCCCTGTCTGGTGGAATGGGCCGAACGCGTCGCTGAGCTGCAAAAGCTGCCGCACCTCGAAGTATGCATCGAACAGCCCGACCCTGAATCAGAGCTCGACCGCCTGATCAGCTGGACCTGGAAGGAACCGTGACCATGCGTTATCTCTTTATCGATGCCTCCGAAAACCTTACCGGCAGCCAGTATGGTGATGACAACCGATTTTTCTGGCGCAACTTCGACACCGATCGCAACATTGGCGCACGCATAAGCGAAATCTGTGACTGCATGCTTGCCGAAGCAGGCTGCAGCCTGGCAGATATCGACCTGCTGGCTGTCTGCACCGGCCCGGGCAGTCTGACCGGACTGCGTGTTGCCGCCGGCTTTTTCCGAACTCTGGCGTTAATAGGCGGCAAGCCGATAACCGGCATTGATGTGTTCAGGTGGTCACTAAAAACTCTGCAGATGCAGAATGTAAGCGGCGAGGTAACTCTGGTTCTGCCAACCCTTATTGACAAAGCCTTCGTCGTTTCAGCAAACGCCGGCGACCCTGATCTTAACTACAACCAGCCAACCCTTTGCGAGCGCGATTCAGTAAGCGGGCCACAATTGTTGAGCATAAAATGCGACCTGCCTGGCATGAGCCGGGTCGACCCATCTTCAGAAGCGCTGCACAGCCTTCTGCTTAACCGGGTGGCGACAAGTAATTTTGACGACATTCTCGGCGTGCTGCCCATGTATGTTATTCCATCGCAGGCCGAGCGCAAACTTGAGGAACAGAAATGATAACTATCGGCATAGAATCTTCGTGCGACGACACCTCAATCGCCCTGGTCGAAAACGGCACCAGGGTCATCAGCAGCCTGGTTTCATCACAGATTGAGATTCACCGTCGTTTTGGCGGCGTCGTGCCAGAAGTCGCGTCAAGAAAGCATCTCGAAGCAATACTGCCGCTTCTGCGCGAATGTCTTGACGCTGCCGACGTTAAACTCGAAGAAATCGGACAGATTGCGGTAACTTCAGGCCCGGGATTGCTCGGTCCACTGCTGGTCGGCTTGAGCACAGCCAAAGCGCTGGCCTGGTATACCGGCAAGCCTCTGATTCCCGTAAATCACATCGAAGCACATCTGACCGCCTCGTTTCTCGCGGCCGGTCGCGCGCCAGAATACCCGTATCTTGGCCTGATCGTTTCAGGCGGTCATGCCAATCTCGTTCTGGCAGAAGGCCCACGTCAATACCGCGTGCTGGGCCAGACCGTCGATGACGCTCCCGGAGAGTTGTTCGACAAGGTAGCGCGTCATCTCAAGCTCGGTTATCCGGGTGGCCCGATCGTTCAGAAAACCGGTGAAACCGGCAACAACAAACGCTATCAGCTGCCGCGCCCGATGGCCGGCAAAGGTTACACATTCAGTTTCAGCGGCCTTAAAACTGCAGTAATGCGCATTGTTGCCCACGAAGGCGACAATCTCGACCTGCCTGATCTCTGCGCCAGCCTGCAATACGCGGTCAGCGAAACTTTTGTCGAAAAAGTCGGCCTGGCACTCAAAGAGACGGGAGCGCGCCGACTGATTCTGGCGGGCGGAGTGGCTGCGAACTCAGTTTTGCGTGACAGCATGCAGAAACTCGCAAAAAGATACCAGGCTGAATTACTGCTGCCAACATTGCATCTGTGCACTGATAATGCTGCGATGATCGCTGCGCACGGTTACTTTACCGCGCACCTGGCACCGGCAGACAGCATGCTGGTCAATGCCGTGGCCAACTGGGAAATGGGCGCCCCTTACAACTTTTAGGAGACAACATGGCTACCGGAAAAATCAAGATTCTTTCTGAAGAAATTATCTGCCGTATCGCTGCCGGAGAAGTCGTCGAGCGACCGGCTTCGGTGGTCAAGGAACTCATCGAAAACTCAATTGACGCCAACGCCAGTCGCATCGAAATCGAGATAAAAGATGGCGGACAGAAACTCATCGAGATCACCGACAATGGCGAAGGCATGACCAATCACGACGCGGTTCTCGCCTTTACTCCGCACGCCACCAGCAAACTCGTTGATGATGCCGAATTAGAACATATTGCTTCACTGGGGTTTCGCGGAGAAGCCTTGCCAACAATTGCTTCGGTAGCACGCGTTTCGATGATCACCCGCCATGACAGCGAAGAGACCGCAACCCGCGTAACCATTGACGGCGGAAGGGTCGCCAGTGTTGACAATGATTCTTTCCCGCGCGGCACGCGCATTCAGATAAAGAATCTTTTTTACAACGTGCCGGCACGCCGCAAATTTCTCAAGAGTACTGCCGCCGAAATGTCACAGATCTCAGATATAGTCTGTCATTACATGATGGGTTACCCTGAGATCGCCTTTAAATTCACCAACAGCAACGTTCTGGTCGCCGCCACCAACGGCTCGGGCAACCTCAGCGACGCGATTCTCGCCGTTTACGGACCCGAAGTTACCCGCGACCTGATCGCGCTGAAAGAACCGGCCAGCATCGCGCAGGGCGGCATGTCACTGCGCGGTTTCATCTCACCGCCGAACCAGCCGCGTAACGCAGCACGTTACATGACGACACTGGTTAATCGCCGGGTGGTAAAGACCAAATTGCTTACTCAGGCAATCAACAAGGCGATTTCGGCGTTTTTTCCGCGGGGACGCTACCCGGTTATGGTGCTTGATCTGCGTGTGCCACCGGCAATGATCGACGTCAACGTGCATCCACAAAAAACCGAGATCAGATTCAAAGACGAACGCTGGGTCTTTTCGACGATCTGGGAAACGGTTCAAGCCAGCCTTTCAGGCTTGCGCATGGTATCCGCAGCAGCCACAACAGGCGATAAAAGCGAATTTACAACTCCTGATCTACCAGATTACCAGGATAAAGACGATTACGCGCAAGCTTCGTCAACAACCTCATCAGCAGTGACTTCAGCAGGCGGGTCTATTTTCACGCCACCACCTGACATGCAGCCAGTCAGAATTTCAACGAACAGCGATGAGCGTCTTTACGAGATTAAAGACTTCGAGGCCGAGCGGCTCGGGCCACGCCCGGCGCAGGCAGCATCAGCATTTGAACCGGTCGCCAAGCTTGAACGCCCGCACATTCTGGCGCAGCTCAAAAATTCTTACCTGCTCGGCGAAGACGATAGAGGGCTGTTTATCATCGACCAGCACGCGGCGCACGAGCGAATATTGTTCGACCAGTATACCGTCACTTACCGTGATATCCCGATTACCGCGCAGCCGCTTCTTTTTCCAGTGCCGCTCAAGCTGCTGCCTTCTGAGCGTATGGTCATCAAAGACCACATTGACGAGCTCAAGGGCCTCGGTTTTTCAATTCAACAGGAAGAAGACGGACAGTACTACGCTACTGCTTTCCCGGTATCCGAGAAGCACAGCAACGAAGAAGAAAGCCTGCAGAACGTGCTGGCACAGGTCCTGAACGGCTGGGAAAGCCGTTCGATACGCGAGATAAAAACCGACCTGCTCAAGATGATGGCCTGTAAAGCTGCGGTAAAAGCCGGCAACCCGCTTGACGAATCAGAGTGGAACAGCCTGCTTGAACAGCTGCTCAAAACCGAAAACCCGTTTACCTGCCCGCATGGCCGGCCTATCGTGATCAGGCTGACCACCCGGCAGATTGAAACCGGATTTCTGCGCACCTGAAAATGAGCGAACAGCAGAAAAAGCCGATTCTGGCAGTTCTTGGCCCGACCGCTTCCGGAAAGACATCTCTGGCGCTGGAACTGGCCGAACGGCATGGCTGCGAAATTGTAAACTGCGATTCACGCCAGATCTATCGTGAAATGAGCATTGGCACAGCGCACCCGACAGCAGACGAAATGAGGTGGGCGCCACATCACCTGTTCAGCATTGTTTTGCCTGACCGCAGTTTCAGCGCAGCCGATTACGCAGAGATGGCTACCACAAAAATCCGCGACATCTGGCAACGTGGCAGGGTGCCGCTATTGGCTGGCGGCACCGGCTTCTACTACGATACGCTTGAGCAGGGTCTCGGGCCAGCCGGAAACGACCAGAAACTTGCTGAACAGCTGCGCAACGAACTTGAGAAAATCGGTCTGGCAGCCATGCTGGAGCGGTTGCAGACTCTCGACCCCGCTGCTTCCAGCCAGATTGATGTGAATAATGCGCGGCGGGTTTTGCGCGCGATCGAGATCGTCACGACGACAGGGCGACCACTGGCCGAGAACATCAGAGTTTCGCCGCTGCCGGAGGCTGCCTTTATGCCGGTGGTGGTGACCAGGCCAAGAGCGCTGCTTCACGACAATATCAGCTGTCGCGTTGAGAAGATGCTAGAAGACGGCCTTGAGAGCGAAGTGCGCGGCCTTGTCAAGCGCTACGGGCGGCAGGCGCCCGGGCTCAACTCGATCGGTTACAGCGAATGGTTTGATTTTTTTGACGAAAAGATCAGTCTTGCCGAAGTGTGCGAAGCGGTGATAATTCATACCCGGCAGTATGCGAAGCGCCAGGAAACCTGGTTTCGCCGGCGCCCGGGGCCGCCGATATACGATCTTGCCGAACCTGCGGCACGAGCGGCAATTTTTGCAAATGTTGCTGAATTTCTGGCGGCATTTGCGCTATAATTTCTGCAGGCATAAAACCTTTTGCAGATAAGATTAAGGAAACTCTGCCAGCTTGCCGATTTATAAATTGAATTGTGCAGATCAGGGATTTGCCACAATTGACTTTATCTTCAACTGACTTGAGAACTGGAGGCCAAAATTGAGGGAAGCGACTGACCTTGGGATCGGTGCTGCCGTCAGACGCGAGCTGGCTGGTCGACGAATCGATCTTAGCAAAATAAAGTTTCCTGTTAAGGCCGGGGCCGTAACCCTGCAAGGTGAGCTTGCGTTCGTCGGCAGCGAAAAGACCACCGATGAAACCGCGATAGAGCTGAAATTCATCGAATCCAGTCTCAGGCAGATCACTGGCGTCAAGGAAGTAGTCTTTGAACTCGCAGGCTGGTCAAAAAACGACAGCGGCGTCTGGGAATCATCAATATCGCCGTCGGTATCGCAGAATTCGTCTGCTGGCGGCAGCGCAGCCAGTGGCGACGGCCTCTACTGCGACGAATGCGATATGGTCATCAGATTCTGCCCCTGCTGCGGGAAACCGCTGGCCGCATCGGCAAAGGGTTCTGCACGCCCGCGCCGGCCGTCTATGCCAGTTAAACCCATCTTAAAGAAAAAGCCTGCCTTCACGCCGGCTCCAGGCAGCATACCCACGCCAGTATCAATGCCCGCCGCACCTTTTGCCCCGCCCACACATGCTAAACCTGCCTTCCAGGCACCCGCAACCGGAAAGCCTGTAGCACCAGTTATTTCTCCAGCCAGACCTGATGCCATACCAGCAGTTCCAGCGGGTCCGGCGGCACCAGCAATTAAAACGCCCCCGGTAGCACCAGGTTCGTCACCAGCCACAGCCAGACCGGCTGTGTCGCCTGCTCCGGTTAATCCAGCCACAACAGCGCCCATGGCACCGACAAAGCCAGTTGCACCAGCAGTTCCGGCTGCACCAGCTGCCAACCCCGCCATGTCGCCCCCCCCCGCAGCACCAGCTGCAAAACCAGTACCAGCCCAAGCCCCCGTTTCGGCGCCGGCTCATGCTCCGACGCCAGCTGCCAAGCCACACGCACCGGCACCAGCCGCCGCAGCGCACAAACCAGTTACACCCGCACCAGCGGCGAAGCCGCCAGTTGCTCCGGCCAGCAAACCAGCGCCGGTTGTCAGTCAACCGCCAGTTAACAAACAGCCTGATGCCAACAATGATTTCAATTTAGACAATCTCAATCTGAATGTCGGCCTCGAGCCTCCGACAAAGCCGGCTGCACCAGCAGCGCATGCTGTGCCCAAACCAGATTTCATGAAATCTGATAATGTTACCGACGATCTTTTTGGCTCGTTGATTGACAATTTAAGCCAGTCTGACAGCGACTCTTCATCAGATCAGAATGAATCTGATGACTTCAGCCTTACCGGCAAAAGATCAGGATCTCAGGTTGACGAAACGGTTCCTGATCTCAACCTGTCCTCGCTCGATGATTTTACCACGCCAGATGGGCCCGCTATGCCCGACTCCTCTGCAGAAGAAATCGAAGACCTTCTTCCGCCAATGAAACCGGCGGCAGCCACTCCCGATCCGATCCTTGAAGAATTTGCCGACCTGCTGCCACCAATGAAGCCAAAAGCGCCAGCTGCACCGCCAGCACGGCCCAGGCCAGCAGCAAAACCGGCAGCACCGGTTGCTGAACCTGATCCTTTTGCCGGACTTGATGATACGCCATTGCCGCCAATGAGACCGGCAGATGAAGGTTCTGGTCTTGCAGAAGATGACGACACCCCGCTTCCGCCCATGCGAACAAAGGCACCAGCTGGAAAAGAAAGCAAAGATCCTTTTGCCGCACTGTTTTCTGATTCTGACCTCGGTCTTGGCGGCGGTAGCGTTGGCGAAGGCGGCAAAGACCCGTTTGCCAGCCTTGATCTTGACCTCGACGTATTAGAAGTGTTTCCGAGCGATGACCAGCCGGCTCCGCCACCAGCCAGGCCAGCGCCCGGCGGCAAAAAACCGGGTGCCGTCAAACCGGCAGCACCAGTAGACGACAACCCGTTCAACATCGACAATATTATTGATCTCGACAGCCCGGTCGAAGAAAAGCCCAAAGCCGGCCAGAAAAAACCAGCCAAAGACCCATTCGATCTCGATGATTTCGACATCGGTAAATTTAAACTCTAAGGCAGGAAGTAAAAGCTATGCAGTATCTTCACCCGCTGTTCATGCTGGTTCTGTTTGCCGCAGTGATTCACATTCACCGCCTCGGCAAAAAGGCCCTCGCCGTCAACCTCAAGTCTCCAGAAGCTGATCAGCACGCCCTTCTGATGCAACAGCACCAGAAACTCGGCACGCTTATCACCGCGCTGGTATTTGTCGGCCTGCTGGGTGGCATTATCGGTCTGGTAAAGTTTCTGCAGGTTAAGGAAATCTTTCTGCGCACCTACGGGCATGGTTTTGCCGGCGCGATATTTCTTGGTCTGCTGATAGCCAACATCTTTGTCGGCAAGTCGGTTAAGCGGCCAATCAAGCAGAAAGCGCAGGAGAACCTCAGGCGTTTCCACTTTTATCTGTTTTACTTCAGCCTCGTTGTTGCTCTCTATTCGGTGATTTCAGGCATGATGGTCCTGATAAAGGGGCCGGCCGTACTCTAATCAATTCTTTGCCTCTTTTTCACGCCTTTCTTTGCATTCGCAGGAAAGGCGTGTTAACTTTTAGCCTGTAGCCTGAATATCTGCGAATACTTGTTCTGGCATTGCCGGCATTTGTAATTTGCCGGTTTTATATGCCATGACAGCTGAAGGAGAGCTTATGAAAACACGGACCAGACTTTGGAAATTGCTGTTCGCATGCATCGCGCTCTGCTGCATTATACCGACTCAAGACCTGTCGGCGGTCGTTCGCAAAAAGAAAATACCACTGGCAAAAGAGCCGCTACAGATTTCGGAAGCGGTTTACGACAAAGCCTGGCGCGATTTCCAGGTTGGCAACAAAAAAGAGAAGGCTGAGGTCATCAAGTCGCTCAGAGCCATTGCCCGCAAGGCTCCTGAAGAATTCATGGCGCATTATTATCTTGGCATAATGATTTCGCAGGAAGGTTCGCCCGCCCAGGCCCTGCGCCACTTCGAGACTGCGCTGCTCGGTTTCCCGAAATCGGCGGATATTCATGTGCGCATGGGTGAATTGCTTGACGCGCGCAATAAATCAGATGATGCGATAGAGCACTATGAAAGTGCCCTGGCGCTTGAACCAGGCAACGGCAAGGCATTGGCGCGGCTTGGCATGGCCGAGTTTGAGAATGGCAATCTCAAGGAAGCACACGATATGCTATATAAGGCGCGCCAGGTGCTGCCCGACAACCCAGAGATCCTTCGTGGACTTGGTTCGGTAATGATAGATCTAGGTTCAACAAAGGAAGCCATCGAAGTTCTCGAGCAGGCACTGTTGTTTGACCAGAAGCATGCAGAAACGCACTGGCTGTTGGCCAAAGCCTATGAAAGTGCAAAATATTCTGACAAGGCGGCTGAACATTATGAGCTGGCCCGCAAGCTCGGACGAGGAGTCCCGGAAATCAAGGAACTCATCGGTTACGATCTCGCGCGCAATCTTGATAAGAGCGGCAAAATCGAGTCGGCGATAGCGGAATACAAAAAAGAAATCCGCAAAAACGCCGATCCTGCGACCGGCTATTTTGAGCTGGCACGGCTTTATGAAGACACCGGAAAGGACGAAGAGGCAATTAAAGCTTATCTGCAGGCATACAACACAAACAAGAACTTTTCTGAAGGCATCATGCGCTCTGCCGAAATCTACATTAAGAACGAAGATTTTGATAACGCCAGGAATTTTCTCGACATGCTGCGTCGCGACCCCAAATATGGTGATCAGGCGCGTTTGGAAATAGAAGAGATCGAGAAAGAGATGAAAAAACTGGAAACGCACAAACTTGAGAACAAGCTGAAAGAATCGCAAAATACCGATGCCGACATTGAGGATACTTACTATACGATGCTCAGCATCAACAAAAAAGATCCGGTGGCGATTCAAGGCCTGATGGACTATTATAAGGAGCGTGGTTATTACGACCAGGCCCTGCACTGGTTCAGAGAATACAACAAGATTAACCCAACCACGGCCTACAATAAGAAGTTGATCGAGAAAGATTTGAAACATCGTCTTGAACTCGATAACTACACGCTGTTTGGCTGGAAACTCAGTACCAACATCAAAGTTTATCGTCTTGACCGCAATAGGAACTCGCGGGTCACGCGGGAAGCTCTGTCGTCAAAAACTCCGACTGCTGGCGACAGTGACATGATGAACATCGCCTTCATGGCTCTGCCTTTCAAAGATTCGCGAACTGCTGACGACAACCTGTTAAACCTTGCTTTTAACGGCGAGCATGACCGTCTTAAAGAAGTCGCCTTTTATGTTCTTCTGACTCGCAAAGAGTTTAAAAAAGATCGAAAAATCAACGAAGGGCTGCTGGATTTTTACGCCGAACGCGGCAGAACAGAGGAAGCATTAAAATGTGTTGCCACAATGCGCCGGCTTGGTTTTTATACGGCTTCAGAGGCTGCATACAAACGCGACAAGCTGCGCGGCAAATAACGGTTACCGCGATGCATCGAAAGATGCCGGGGCAATCTCACTGAACCATGAGACTGCTTCGGCGACCAGGGTCTCCTCGCAGTGACAGGTATGGTAGTTACGATTACGATTACGATTACGATTACGATTACGATTACGATTACGATTACGATTACGAAGGAATAATAGCAAAATACCTTGATTTAGCTGATATTTTAGATAATATTATGTCTTTATGTTGTCGATATAAGGTCTGAATTGGAATCTGTAATTCCTGCAAACCTCTTGAAGGAGTGCCCGATATGAAACGCGGTTTCTCTCTAATTGAATTACTGGTGGTTGTTGCCATCATCGCCATCCTTGTCGGTGTCGCGGCACCTTACTATGCTGACTATGTAAAAGAAAGCAAGCGCGCCAAGGCCCTTCAAGACCTCGACGTTCTCAAACAGGCAATTATTCTTTATAATTCCCAGGAAGACCAGCCCTACCTTGGAATATTGGGGACCGGCACAACGTCGTTACCAATGCTTGGCGAAAATGACTTTAATGGTCTGATGGGTCGCTACCTGACCTATATTCCGGTCGACCCCTGGGGTAAAAACTACAAACTCGATCCATACGCCTGCTTTGTCTACAGTGAAGGGCCGAATTCAAATACTGATGATGATGACATCCGCGACTATTACGTGAAGGATGTTGCTCTAAAGGGAATTGAATGGCGTGATATTAACAATAATCGTGCCATAGATACCGACGACCTGCTTTTCTTCTCTTTTAACAAATCTGTTTATATTGATGGTGGTATACAACAAGACGATTTCGATATTTATGAGAACAATCAGAAGGCATCTAATACAATACTTCTTAGGCTGGGCGCGGAAGAAGTTATCGACCCTGCCTATAACCAGACTCTCGCGGCAACAGCAACTGAATTTGTCTATAAAGTAACAGGTGGTAACACTGTCAAGCTTGGCATCCACTCCCTTGCGCTAAAGGATGACGTAAACGCAGTCCTGTCAAGATATCGGGAAGTTATTTACCGGCGCGATACTTCGACACCCGACAATATTCGCACCAGAGTTGAAGAATACAACAACAAGCCACTGCGCTACTCCATCAGAACCAATCCGATCAAAATCAAACCCAAAAACTAGCAGTAAGCATAACAGAACCCGGGCAGTCGCCATGCGACTGCCCGGGTTTTTATTTAGCTGATTGCTGAGGCTATCTATTAGCTATTACACTATCAGCATCCCATAATCTGCGCCAATCGGAGGCATCTGTGGATAAGGCCTTTACTTTTCAGCGGCGAGCTTTTTGAAGACGTGGGTAGCGGCTACTATTGTCTGATGGATGTCGGCGTCGCTGTGGGCGGCCGAAACGAAGGCGGCTTCGAACTGCGAAGGCGCAAGATAGATGCCCTCAGCGAGCATGCCTCTGAACCAGCGCGCAAAAAGTGCGGTGTCGGCGGTCTTTGCTGACTGGTAATCAACAACCGGCTGGTCGGTAAAAAACATGGTAAACATCGAACCAAAGAGATTGGTGACGACCTTAAAGCCTGCCGCCGCGGCAGCCGCGGTTATACCGGCCTCAAGCTTGGCCGAGCGGGCCAGCAGATGCTCGTAAAAATGTGGCTGCAACTTGATTTTCTTCAGGGTGGCTATACCGGCCGCCACGGCAACCGGGTTGCCGGAGAGGGTTCCGGCCTGGTAGACCGGGCCGTCTGGTGCGATATGCGCCATGATATCGGCGCGCCCGCCATAAACAGCCAGCGGCATGCCGCCGCCAACGATCTTGCCAAGGCAGGTAAGATCAGGAGTTACATCGCTGATACGGCTTACGCCGCCAAAACAGCCCCTGAAACCGGTCATTACTTCGTCAAAGATAAGCAGCACGCCATGCTCAGAGCACAGCTTGCGTATATTCTGCAGATAGCCCTCAGACGGGTTGACCACGCCAATATTGCCACAGACCGGCTCAATGATGAGACCGGCGATTTTGCCGGCGTGGCGCTCAAAACAGGCTTTCAGAGCCGCCAAATCATTAAAAGGCAATACCAGCGTACTGGCAGCAATGCTGTCGGGTATGCCCGGGCAACCGGGTATGGCAAGAGTTGCTACTCCCGAACCGGCTGAAACCAGCAGAGAATCTGCGTGTCCGTGATAGGCCCCGTCAAATTTCACAAGCAGCGGCCGGCCGGTGAAACCGCGAGCCAGGCGTATTGCTGACATGGTGGCTTCGGTTCCAGAACTTACCAGGCGCATCTTTTCGATTACCGGAAAAGCTTCACGCACCAGCAGTGCCAGTTCAGTTTCAGCCTCAGTAGGAGCGCCAAAGCTCAAGCCAGAGGCGGCGGCATGGCAGACAGCTGCAATAACATCGGCATCGGCATGGCCGAGTATCATCGGCCCCCATGAACCCACATAATCAATGTATTCGCGGCCTTCGACATCAAAAATACGACTGCCGAAAGCTTTCTTGATAAACAGCGGACTGCCACCGACCGACTTGAAAGCGCGCACCGGGCTGTTTACGCCGCCCGGAAAAACCTGCAGAGCAGCTTTAAGTGCCGCAGCGTTCATTTGGCGGCATCCTCGAAATAACGCATCGAAGTCTTTTTAAGTTCTTTGACCGTGCGCAAAACCTTGTATTGACCAAGAGAGAACCGCTGAAAAATATCGGCGATAAGCTGGTCAAGTTCTTCTTCGCTGCGCGCATGAATCATGGTAAACAGGTTATATGGCCAGTTCGGAGGGCACTCGCGTTCATAGCAATGTGAAATTTCACGCATCTCGGCGAGCGCAGTGCCAACTTCTTCGATACGTTCTTCGGCAACCTGCCAGACAACAAGAGCATTAGCGGTATGACCAAGATGGCCGGGCCTGACAGCGGCGCCAATGCGACGAATCAAACCTTCTTCACGGCTGCGTTTGATTATTTCGAGCACTTCTTCTTCGCTGCAGCCAACCTGGTTGGCGATGCGCTTGAATGGTCGGGTTTCGAGTTTAAAACCATCCTGCAGTTCAGACAACACCTGTCGGGTTTTTGTGTCCATCACCTGCTCCTAGTCCAGATCTACTTTTACTTTGAAAAATTTCTTTGACGGAAAAATCATAATTTCATCAACGCCAGTAGCCTTTTTTATCGACGCGAATATTTCATCGCGGCGCGCCAGGCTCGGGGCGATAACAGTAAACCAGATATTTGGCTTGCCATCACGCAGATAGTTATGGGTTATTTCGGAAAACTGATCCATGGCAGCGGCAGCCGACTCAATCTGTTCAGGCGCTACCTGCATGGCAGCCAGGCAACCATTGTAGCCAAGCTTTCGACTGTCAAAAAACGGCCCAAGATAACGAATAGCGCCGCTCTCGATCATGCGCGCGATTCTTGAAATCACCGAAACCTCGTCGAGCCACAGCTTGTCACCGATTACCCGGTATGGCTCAGAGTCGAGCGGAAAAGAGCCCTGAAGCATTTGCAGTATTTCACGATCTTTTTCGTCCATCAGGTGTGTCCTTTGCTTGATCAATCAATTGAACCAGTACTGTCACAAGTCTGGGGAGTGTACAGATGATACCGCGATTTAACGATCTTGACCAGCAGAATAGTTGCAATTTGGGTCAGATGCGAGAAAACTGCCATTTACCGCGTATGCACGTGCCCGGCAGCCGCCACAAACCCGGTTAAAACGGCACTGACCGCAAATCCCGCTGAACTTCTCAGGTGTCCGCATGTCGCGTAATTCAGCACTTTCACGATAAATCTGACTCAGCGGCGTCTTGCGAATATTTCCAACAACCAGATCAAAGTAGCCACAGGGCTTCACATCACCGCGCCAGCTGACAAACACAAAACCGCTGCCAGCCATGCAGCTGCGACCACGACTGCCGGGGTCTTTTCCCAAAGCCGCGCGAATCTGCGCGTATTGCGGAGCGCAGGTTACCTTGACGGGAAGAGGCCAGTCGTCAGATTCTGCTGCTACATATCTGAGCACCGCGTCAATCTGCGTCTGTTTCAGATCGACCTCAGAACCGGCCGCGGCCGCGCGTCCCATCGGAACAATAAAAAACAGATGCCAGCTCGCTGCACCCAGCGAAACAACCCAGTTCTTTATCGCTTCGAGACGCTCATGATTGCCCGGCAGAACCGTAGTGTTTATCTGAAAAGAAAGCCCATGCTTTTTGATGCGCGCAAAAGCCAGCAACGCCTCGCGGTAAGCACCCTCGACCCGGACAAAGTGATCGTGATCAGCCTCTTTCTCAGAATGCATGCTGAAACTGAAATGCCTGATACCGGCCGCGGCCAGGCTGGCAATGCGCGCATCGGTGAGCAACCGCCCATCATTGCACGATACCACCGGACGATGCCCAAGCTCTGCGGCACGGGCAGCTATCTGCTCGAGATCATCGCGCAGCAGCGGCTCGCCACCGCTGAGAATTATGATCGACTTGCCCAGCTCTGCTGCTGATTCAAGCATCTGCATCGCTTCAGCCGTTGTAAGTTCATCAGGGTCACGCATATCTACAGCTGATGCCCGGCAATGCGGGCAGGCAAGCGTGCAGGCGCGCGTGCTTTCCCAGGCAAGAACTCGCAGCAGCTGTGCGTCTGAACCCGGCGCGGTATGCGGGTGTTGCGGATGAGTCATCAGGCCTGTTCCTCTTTGAGCCATTCCGCAACCTGCGGCGCGAAATAGCTTAGAATCAGATCGGCCCCGGCTCGCCGCATGGCGCAAAGACTTTCGAGCACCACGGCACGCTCGTTGACCCAGCCCTTTTCGGCGGCAGCTTTGATCATTGAATACTCGCCCGAAACCTGATAAACGGCAATCGGGCACGAAAAGCTGTCACGCGCCAGCTTGACCATGTCGAGATAGGCCAGACCAGGCTTAATCATTAGAATATCGGCGCCTTCTTCGAGATCAAGCTCAAATTCCGGCATGGCATCACGCGCAAAGCGATAATCCATCTGGTAACCGCTGCGGTCGCCCTTGCCCGGCGCTGAACCGGCAGCCTCGCGAAACGGCCCGTAAAAGGCCGAAGCGTATTTGGCCGAATAAGACATGATTGGCAGATCGCCAAAATTATGACTGTCGAGAAGCGTTCTTATCGCGGCAATCCGGCCATCCATCATATCAGAAGGTGCAACCATGTCAGCGCCGGCCTGGGCATGCGCCAGCGCCATGCGCGCGATCAAATCGATCGAACTGTCGTTGTCAACGACGCCATCAGCTTTGACCAGACCACAATGGCCGTGATCGGTATAGGCGCAAAGACAGACGTCGGTAATCAGGTAAGCCTGCGGGCAGTGCTGGCGAATATGGCGCAAAGCCTTGCAAACGATACTGTTCTCATCATAAGCCTGGCTGCCGCACTCATCTTTGCTGGCCGGCACCCCAAACAGCAGAAAGGCAACAACGCCTTTGTTCATCGCGTCAGCAACTGGTTCATGAATGCGCGCGAGCGGCCAGTGATTCTGTCCAGGCATAGCCGAGATTTCATGAGGTTCAACAAGACCGTCTACGACGAAAAGCGGGTAAATCAGGTTCTTGGCAAAAAGGCTGACATCTCTGATCATACCGCGCAGGCGACTGTCAATGCGCAGACGCCGCGGCCGATGCACAGGAAAACTCATAAGCTGCTCCAATGTTTAATTTAGAGCAGTCTACACGCAATCCTGGCGAGTTTCAACCCGGCTCAATCGTTGAAGCTGAGAGCCTCGCTGTCGAAGCGCATCATGGGAATGAGATCATCAGAATACGATCCCGAAGAAACCGAATCGAATTTAAGCAGCTCTATTTCTGGCTCTCCAGAGCTGTTGAGATTGTCATAACTCACCTGCATGCTGCCTTCTTCAAACCCGGCGTCGCCTTCGCTGTCTGAGCCAGTATCATCGTCAAAACCTGCTGAATCGTCATTTTCGGCCATCAGGCGGCTCTTCGCGATGTTTTCACCGCCAGCTGCGCCAGTGCCAAAAAAGAAGTCAGTGCCCAGTTCTTTGCTGAGAATGTTAACTTCTGACTGCATGAGGTCTGAACTATCTGTAAAGCTCATGTTTTCATCATAGAGAACCTGTTCAGTAGCACCTGCCGGCGGCTGGGCGCGACTGGAGCTGGGTCTCGCCGATGACCGGCGCGAATTTTCAGGTTTGAGTGGTAAAAAGCTGTCAGCAGGTGCCAACTGCGAGGCACGGGCCGTCATTACCTGCTCATTCGCCGGCGAGGTCTGGCGACCCGCCTGTGACGCGGCGCCACCGCCAAGCAGGAACAGCGGCAGCTTTTCGCTGCTTGCCGATCTGGCTCGGCGCGAAGCGTATTCATCGCTGCTTTCAATTTTAACGGCGGGCGGCATATTGCCGGCGCTGGGGCGCGAAGCCTTTGCCATATCGCTGCGCATGGCACTGATGTCTTCTTTGGCGCGCAAAAACAGGCCGCTGACCTGATTGCGGGCGTAGGTCGAAATCTGTTCGAGAGCCTTTTCCTGATTGTCGGCGCTGTAATACTTGAGGCTTTCGGCAGCCTTCGAGATAAACCCGGTGATGATGTGGGTGAACTGCTGCGCAGAATTGCGCACCTGTGAATCGCCAATCTGCACAGTATTGTCAACGCCTCTGACAAAGTTGCCAAGCGTGTTGAGCTGCACAAAAATCTTTTCGCGCGAAGGCGTTGGCAGATTAATCAACGGAAACTGCTTAACCGCGAAATGATCTGAGAAACGCAAGGTTTCGCGAACTGTTTTCTTGATATTGTCAAGGCCGGAGGTTACCTGCTCATTGCTGCTCTGCACATTGAGCAGCAGTCCTTTGATCGCTTCGCTGTTCGACTGCGCGATGCGCATGAGCTGTTTCGACATCTGCACCATCATGTCCAGCGCCTGAAACGAAAGTGATGGTATCAGTTCGAGGGTTTCATAAGAGGTCTGCGCGATCTGAACAGTCTTCTCAACACCGGTAAGATATTTTCTGACGAGCAGCATCTGGTTGACATTGGCTGCCAGCACTTCGTCTATAGCTTTATCGAGGTTATCGAGGGTTTCCTGCCCGGGCGCGGTCACGATACGATTGATCGCGATCAGCCCCTGGCGCACCCGTTGATTGATATCTCTTATTTCACTCACTGCTGCAGCTGAATTTCGAATGTTCTCGCGATAAATCTGGGTGTCGATGACAAAAAGTTTCTGCAGAATGTCACGGGCGGCAGCATCATTGTAGCGGCTGCTGATAGCGCGGCACGCCTTTTCCAGACGCGCGCGTGACTGTGTCCAGTGCGATGACGCGAAATTAAAGGTATCGAGATTGCCGCCTTTAATCCTGTTTTCGTCGACCTGGCCGGTTTGCACCTGCACGGTTTCAACCTGTGGGTTTTTCTGCTTTGTCTGGGCAACACTTCTTGAGTTGCGGGAAGTTGTCTGCGTGAGCCAGTCAAGTGCGCCAGCTTCTGCCGGAGAGATTGCCAGTGCTGAAACGAATGCGCAAACAAGTAATCTGCCAGCCAGACAGCGCCCGCGCGCAGATGCCGGATAGGCGGGTTTCCCGACAATCGGCTTAATAGTCAATAGACCGGACATAATGCCTCCTGCTACAAACACCTTTTTTTAGATCTATCGGCACAGCAGGTGTTTTTTTGCAGCCCAACAAAAAAAACAGTCTGACCAGTCATCTGGAAAAATGGGGTTATCTATGGATTCTGGAAATTCTGGCGCGCGGGTTGGTTTCTGGTGACATTTTTGGGGATATGCGCTAGAATGGCGAGCAAACAGGGGGAAGACATGAAAAAGCACATTTTTTTGGCTGGATTATTTATGAGTTGCCTCGGAATTGGCCTTGCCGTGATGGTGCTGTATTTTATTTTTGACGGCACCAGAACCGAAGTAATCGCGATTAACGACCAGTTGCATGATCTCGACGCTCAGATTGCGAGACTGCATCTCAGACAGGCCGGTGAGCCGGCCAATCCGAAAATTGCCAAAGAACTGGCAAAACTGCACATGGAAAAGGTTCTGCTACCACAACCCTGGTTCTTACAGATGGAACTGGCCGAAAAAGGCCTGACAAGCTTTATTCTTAATGTAATTGGCTCAGCCGAAGCCCGCCGCGCCAGGCTGCGCAGCATAGTGCTCGAACGCGCGCAATCGACAAAAATTGATGCATGCCCGGCAGAATTTCAGCGGCTGTTCAAGATATACGCCAGCGAAGAAGGATACGGCAGCACAAGCCTGCATGCCATGCGCGATTACGCCAGCAACTACGCGGGCGACGATAACTTTGCCGATCTATCAGAAGATCTGCCTGAACCCGTAAAACCTGCCGAACCAGCTGCTTTACCAGACACGACAGCCACATCGCCAGAATCAGCGAACTCTACAGAGACTACTGCATCGGCAACATCCGAAGAGCCCTAGCCCACAGAAGTTCAGGAACCAGCAGAGTCGCCAGGCGAAGCAATTCAGGAGCAGCAATAAACTCTGCTGATCGCCCACGCCGGTCAAGCTAATCTCGACAATTATACCGGCTCTTTTGAAGAGTTATCTGCAGATTAAAGGATTATCGCAGATTATTCAGGAGTTTTTTATATGTTTTTTTGCAGCATCCGAAAACAATCTGCGTGATCTGTGGAAAATGCATGGAAAAGTAAAACGAAATACCTCTAGGACACTCTTCAGCATTCAAATGGAGCATTGCTGCATGGCAAAAGCGGGCCGGCTCTAAGCTTAGAAACATTCAGGGTATGCTAAAAAGCCACCAGTCATGGTGGCTTTTGATCGGATCGGACGGGACTCGAACCCGCGGCCTCCGCCGTGACAGGGCGGCGTTCTAAACCGACTGAACTACCGATCCTTATATGAAAGGCTTACCGTTTGGAGAGCCTGTTGGGGAAGGCATAAAACGCCTTCACAAGGCGGCAATCGGATTTGAACCGATGAATAAAGGTTTTGCAGACCTTCGCCTTACCACTTGGCTATGCCGCCGGGCAAAATAAATGGCCAGGGTCGGAATCGAACCAACGACACACGGATTTTCAGTCCGTTGCTCTACCGACTGAGCTACCTGGCCTTTTAAAACTAGAACGGATCGGACGGGACTCGAACCCGCGGCCTCCGCCGTGACAGGGCGGCGTTCTAAACCGACTGAACTACCGATCCTAGTTTCTATGGGCGCTGACGGGCTCGAACCGCCGACCACCTGGGTGTAAACCAGGAGCTCTTCCAACTGAGCTAAGCGCCCTTGTCGAGATGACGTCATTGATACTAACATTAACTTTTCAGGGTGTCAACAAAAAATGTACGCTTTTTTCTCAAAAAGTTACGACTTTTTGTACCTGGTTGATGGCATCGAGCAGATCAAAGTGGTTGGCCAGCTTTCCGGCGCGCATTTCAGCTTTGAGATTGAGCTTGTCGAGTGCATGCCCGGCCACCAGAACCCTGACACCCAGTCTCTCTATCTTATTGATGGTCGCCACAAGAGGACTTCCTTCAACACAGGCTTTGACCGCATTGTTCCAGAATACAAGAGTGCGTGGCACCAGCTCGCTCTCAGAGAGAGTGACTATTATATCTCTGAATGAAGACTTGCCAAGGTCGTCATTTTCTCCAATGTATAAACGGGTAAACATCATCAGATAATTAGAAATTTTGGCAGATGGCACCCAGACACGTTTTTCGAAATAGACACCTTCGAAATAGCTGGGGTCGAATTCGGTTCGCTGACTCAGGGGACTGCTTCCTTATGTGTGATTTTGCATATTATAACTTATTTAAACAACTTTGACCAGTCATCTCACAAGCCCGCTGCGCAGCAATATTTTCTTTTACTGGACATCCCAATGAAAATAATTAAATATGGGAATACTTGACACAGTATAGGCACTATGCTAATGTCATGCTACGGGCAGATTGTTGGTGCCGCTTGCGGTACAGACAACGGCCTCTTGAAGACGAAATTGTAGACACCCTTCATGGATTCGCGAAAGGAGACTTGTTTAAATGTTGAAACGTATCTCGATTATTCTGAGCGTTCTGGTTCTTGTCTCGGTGGCTTTTACTGCCACAGCCCAGGAGAAGGTCCTCCTGCAGTACAACCCGGCTGCCGGCACTACCGCCAAATACAAGATGAATATCCGTGGCAATACCATTGTCACTGCTTACCAGAGAGCCCAGAGAACCAACCTCGAAACTGCCATGACAATTGAGCAGAAGGTAACCGGCGTCGACAAAGACGGCAACGTCGATATGGCTACCACGATTCTCGATGGCACTATCACTGTAAACAACACCCCCACACAGCTCCCCAACATTGGCCAGATCATCAGTGTGAAAATGGCTAAGAACGGCGAAATCCTGTCTTCAACCGGCATGGATCAGCAGGGTGGCAACTTCAACCAGATGCAGATCAAATTCCCCGCCAAGCCAGTAGGCGTGGGCGAAAGCTGGACTTCTAATATTCCGGCTAATCCGCAGCTCCCGATCCCGATGAACGTTAAATACACCGTTATGGGCTTTGAAAAAGTCGGCGGCGAAGACTGTGTTAAACTGCAGTCAGACGTTTCTACCGCTCAGGGCGCAGCTGGCAGCATCAACCTCGATGTTAAAGCCACCGGCAACATCTGGTTCGCCTACAAAAAAGGCATCATGATCAAGAACGAAGTTACTTCCAACATGCTCATGGTAATGGAAAATGACCTCGGCGCCGGCAAGAAAGAAAAAATCGAAACTCGCATGAACCTCAGTCTCACCATGGGGTTGACAAAATAATAAAGGTACCTTGACGCTTCGGGATTCCATTCTTATAATCTAAAGCAAGATGTAAGCAGGTCTTTGAAAAACCTAACGGAATCCAGTAAACAAGCGTATCTAGAACGCAAATTCGTTTGACGTTCGGTACAGAATAACGAAAACTGGAGCTCCGCTTACCCGAGCGGAGCTTCTTTTAATACCCGATACTTACCCGAGTATCAGCGTGTTACCTACCTACCCTAATTATTTCACATTTTCGAAAGGAGGAAGGATCAAGTTTCTTTTTGGTTCAGATCCTTTAAGGAGGGACATTATGAGGTTGAAACGTAGTTTCATGAAAATTCTCGCAACAACCTTAGCCGTAGTCATGTTCATGACGGCCTTCGGAGCAGTTACTGCCAATGCAAGTCTGTTTTCGAAGATCAAAGATTCGGTTAAGAACAATCCAGTTAAGTCAGCTCTTGCTGGCGTTGCAGCAGTAGGTGGTGCGGTTCTCGCAGCTCCATACATTGCAAGCGCAGTAGGATTTGCATCTGGATCAGTAGCAGGCATCGCTGGTGGAGCAACAGCAGCAGTAGCAGGAGCCGGAGTCGGCTTAGCCGGAATTGGCGCTACTATCTGGGGCGGCATCAGTGCAGCAGGCGGCTTCGTAGCAGGCGCTCTCGGTGCAATCGGTGGAGCAATCGGCAGTGTGTTCTCAGGAATCGCCGGTTTCGTCGGTGGCATCATTGGCAGCCCGTTGTTTATCCCGGCCCTGTGCCTGGTTGGTGCAGCTGTAGTTGGCTATCTCTTGTGGAAACGCTACAAACGCCAGAACCAGACCATCGGCAACAGCAACAAACTGCCCACAGTATCAGTTTCTGCTCCTTCAAGTGAAATTGTTGTAAGTCCTAATGTTGGCGCACCGATGGTAAGTGTGGCTCCAGCGGCCGAAATCCCGGTATCTGCAGCAGCTGCCCCGGTAGCTTCTACCGTACCAGTCACCGCTTCAGTCGAACCCGCTCCGACAGCCAATGCTTCAACTGAGCTGAAAAGCGCTCATGCTGCATACATCAAGGCCTACAACAAGTACATTAACATGGTTACCAATATCGGCGGCAGCGAAAACCCCGATGAGGAACTCAGATCTAACCTGCTTCGCACCGATACTCAGACCGCTCTCAATGACTATCGTGAAGCATACAACCGCTACGTAACTCTCCTTCGCCAGAGCAATTCGAAGTAGCTTACGTAAAAAAAGCCCAGGTCTCAGGACCTGGGCCTTTTTTTATGTCTTTTTTACACTACTTCTGCCTTTACGCTACTTTTGCTGCTACTTCAAATACTGTTCAAATGCTTTTCAAATGCGATTGAGGAAAAAGCCATGCCAGTCGCCGTCGGTTATCTCGTTGACCAGGCGCCAGCCATTCGCGGCAAAAGCCTGTTTAACCGAATCAGCATTCGTTGAGTTAACACCTGAAAAAACGCCCCATGAGCCGGAACGCACCCATTGCGACATCAGCGGCAGATATTCGATAATAACCGGCGAAGTGATGTTGGCGATAAGCCCTTCAGCCGGCAATGACGGCGAGAAGCTTGCCAGATCGGCACACAACATCTGCAGACGATCAGAGATTCCGTTCAGCGCCGCATTTTTTCTCATGTTCTCGACGGCCGCGCCCTCGATTTCAACGGCGATACCACCGCTGGCACCACGTTTCATCATGTAAAATGCCAGAATACCGCTGCCGGCACCAATATCAAGAAAATAACTCCCGGCCAGATTCAAGGGCTCGAGCAGTTCGAGACAGAGCCTGGTAGTCTCGTGAGTCCCGGTGCCAAAAGCCATGCCGGGATCAATGAGTATCGTGGTCGCGCTGTCTTCGTCGGGCAGAGGTTCTGCCCAGGGTGGCCGGATAATGATCGAGTCGCCGACGCGCATCGGTTTGAAATGCTCACGAAAGCCCAGCATCCAGTCCTGGTTGTCGGCGTATTCTTCGCAGTTCAGACAGGCCGGTGCCAGCGCAAAATCCTTGAGCCAGGCGACGATTTCGGCTTCGATTGCCGCTGTATCCTGCTCAACTGTCGATGCGATAAAGCTGACAATGGTTTCGCCGGTCAAAATAAAATCGGTCTCGCCTTTTCCGACGGCATCACGAATCTGCGGGCTGGAAAAAGCCGAAAGACCAAGACGGTCAGCCAGCCCGAGCAGCGGTTCTTCGAGGTCAACAGGCACAGTCAGGTTGAATCTTTTAAGCACGGCTCAGCCCTTTTTGTTCATGCGGGTTACCCGGCCTTCGATCTTTTCGACGAGAAGTTTATCAGCACCGGCAATTTTTTTAAGCTGCATCAGCACTTCTTTGGCGCGGGGAGCCTGGCCCATGGCTTCGAGCGCATCTGACTTGCCAAGCATTGCGTAGCGGTCTTCTGCGTCAAATTCAGACAGAACCTGGTCAAATGTCCGCAAAGCCCTGTCGTTTAGGCCGACATCTAAGAACATTCTGCCAAGCACATTTATCGCGTAAACATCATCAGGTTCAAAATTCAACGCGAACATCAGGTTATAAATGGCATTTGGAAAATCACGTTTTTCCTGATAAGCCTTGCCGAGGTTGTAATAGGCGAAAGCGTAGTCCGACTGCACTTCGATAGCCTTCTTGAGATAGATGATGCCATCGTCAAGGCGCCCCTGCAGCACCAGCAGCTTGCCCATATTACTCAGCACAAACGCGTCATCAGGACTGAGATTCACCGCCATGGCGAACTGCTCTTCAGCCTCGCTGTACATGCCCTTGTCGAGAAAAATCATGCCGAGATTCTTGAGAATCGAAACCTTGTCGGCATCATACTGCAGTGCGGCGCTGAAATGCTCTCTGGCGGCCTCAAGCGTAGAAGTCTCAAGGCAGATGCGCCCGATATAATAGTGCGCTTCACTGTTGTTGGCGTCTATCGACAGAACCTGGTTAAAATGCCCCTGTGCGGTCACATATGACCCCTCTTCAATAGAGATACGACCAAGCAGAACCAGCGCCGAAACGTTGTTTGCTTCTTTTTTCAGGATCTCTTTTGCCAGGCGCACTGCCGCCGGCGCATCGCCGATCTCGAACATGACAGTCGCGAGACTGACCTTGTTGTACATATCATTGGGATTGCTCTGCAGCGACTTTTCCAGGATTTCGATGCACTTTTCGTAATCACGCTTCATACGATAGGCGAGAGCCAGAGAGTTGACCGCGTAACGGTCAGAAGGGTTCATTTTGACTGTCTTTTCCAGAGTCTCAATTGCCTTGTCGACATCGCCCTGCTCAAGATAAGTGTTGCCGAGCAGATAATTTGTATAGAGGTCTTCTTTTTTTACTTCAAGACAGCCGGCGAGCAGCTCTTCGGCAGCAGTAAATTCGCCCTGCTCTTTCAATACCATGGCCAGCTTGTTCATGGTGTAAATATCGTTGGGTTTGAGTTTGAGAGCAGTCTCAAGCAGGCTTCTCGCCTCTTCCAGACGATTTTCTTTTAGCGCTTCGGTTCCCTTTGCATAGGCTTCCTTAAAATCCATTGCATGACTCCTTCTCTTGTTAAACGCAGACGCTTAGTCTGCAGTCAAACCTGTCAGTTGCCAGATACATATGACAGGAATTCTATACTTCTATATCCAGATCAGCTTTAAGAGCGGTTAAAGATGCAACCACCTGACGCCGCACCATGGGGTCTTTGTCTGACAAAGCACCGATCAGCGGCTCAACCCCCTGCGCCATTCCGAGGCGGCCCAGAGCATAGGCGGCTGAAGCCCGCATGTTGTTCTCGGGATCCTTGATCATTCGCGTCAACAGCTCAAACACCTTCAGATCGCCATATTTGCCGAGAGCGATGAGAATGTTGGCCTTTACCCGGTTGTCCTGCTCATCAACCAGCAGATTGAGAAATTCATAAACACGCTTGCCACCGATTGCTTCGAGCGCCTCAACGGCGTTTGCCTTGACACGGCGGTCAGCAGAACGAAGTTTTTCGGTTAGAACAGCAATGTGGTCTTCGCTGCCAACCTTGCCGAGAACCGCAATAGACCGCGACAACACTCGCGAGTCTGCCTCGGTGTTAACCGCATTTTCGACAAAACTGCGCACCTTGTCGGCGGCAATCCGCTCGATTACGTCCATTACATGGTAACGAACGTCGGCATCGGCATCTTTGAACCATTCAAACAAAGTCTCAGGCGAGACCAGTTCGGTAGACGCCTTGAGAATGCGCAAAATCATGATTTTGGTCCAGGAGGTGGCAGTCGGGAAAATAGCAACAAGGTCGACAATCTCTTTAAAATTGCCGACGACATAAGCGTTCATGCGCCCCTGTTCGGTCGACAACACTTCAAGCTCATCAAAGTTGAGCACATCTTTCAGCAACAGATTGATTTCGAGGCTGGCCAGCACTTCGTCGCTGTCTTGAACCCTGGCAAGCGTTCTGAAATCACCAAAACCATCGCCGATCATCGCCAGCGATTCTTCGCTTTCACCAATCTGCCCGCGCACCATTTCCATGGCATGCAGAGTCAGTTTAGGGGAAAATGGCAGATCCTGGCGCCTGCCGAGATCGCGCGCAGCGAGACGGGCAACGTTAAGCGTCTTGAGCAATGAATCGTGGCGGCTGGGATAGGTAAACAAAACCAGCACTCCCGAAGGAAACAGCTGCATACTGACATTTGGTCCGGGTTGCGCCACGCGCCGCAGAATATTGAAGCACTCCTCGGCGGCAGAAAAAATACGGCTGCCCTCTACCCGTGAAATCGCTTCATCTATGCCGCTGAAATACAAAAAGATCGATACGGCAAAAAGTTTCTCGCCGTTCTTCTCGTTGCCGGAAAGGGCCTTCAGGGTTCTTTCAACAATGCTGCGGCTGACATACTGCTGCAGCCCGCGACCAACCATGTCGCGCTCTTTCATACTCATGATCATAAAGTTAAAGGCATGCGCGAGCTGCCCGAATTCGTCGTTGCGCTCAATATAGATATTCTGGCGCAGGTCGCCGGCGGTAGCCTGTTCCATCGCCTGAATGAACCAGGAAATTTCTTTCGAGATGCGCCGTGAAATTAGATGCATAAGCAGCATCATCAGCGCAAGTGCCAGCAGAAACAGCAGCGCCTGACGATCGCGAATCATTGCCAGCGCTTCGTAGCGATTGCTGCCGCGCAAGCCCACCTTGAGGGTGCCGACGCGCAAACGCCCGTTCATAACCGGTATCAGCGCTTCAAACATATCCTGATCGTCGAGTTTGAATATTACCGGCTGATCGGTATTGAGACTCTTAAGATAATTCTGGTCTTCGGCAGCACTGGCACCGGCAAGAGTCGGGTCAGAGTGAAATATCACCCGCTCATCTCGTATCAGAGCGACTGAAGCGAAACCCTCATCAGTAGAAACAATGCGTGTAGACTCACGCAGATCTTTGTCTTCACCGGTGTCGATAAAGCGCAGCGACGAAGGCACCAGCATCTTGGCAACATATAGAGAGTGCCTGATGAATGTTTCGCGCCAGTTTTGTTCATACCAGCCGTGCAAAGTGACTCGCGAGGCCATAAACAGCAGAAGAATAAGCAGAGCAGACCCGCCAAGCAAAGTGTGCTGAAGATTCGAAGCGTGATGCTTTCTGACAAACCAGTAAGCGGCCAGCCCCAACAGCGCCAGAGAAAACAGCAGAGTGTTGCGAAAGCGAACCTGCGAAACACGCTGCTCTTCGGCTTCTTTAAAAAAACCAACGCGAAGTATGACTTTTTTGCCGTTTGCAGCAACCAGCGGAATTGCAGCTTCAACCAGCGAGAACGTGCGCGAGGTATCTTTAAATGGAATCAGCTTGAGATGAGGTGTTTTAAGCGCTTCTTCTTCGATTTTTTCGAGCACCCCTACCGGCATCGAGTAGTTCTCGGCACGGGCCAGCAGCGCGCCATCGGCCTGCTGAACCGCAGCGTAAGCAATTGCCTCTTCGGCCAGAAGGTTGGACAAGCGCGGTGACAAGTCGAGACGACGATCGAGCAGGTCGACGACTTCATGCGCCAGCATTTTAACCAGCATTACGCGACGATTATCGAAGCGGTCTTCGATTTCCTCGACTTCAGCTACCGTAAAATAATAGGCAAAGCTGCTGATGGCCAGAACGGTAATAAAGACCAGTATGCGCTCAGGGAGCCTTGAATCACGCAAAAATTTCATGCTTGTGTTTGCTCGTTTTCTCGTTTTACCATGCTGACAAAATGCGCAGCAATCGCAGGATCAAACTGACTGCCGGCACAGCGCTCGATCTCGGCAAGCGCAGCCTCAATAGTCATCGCCTTGCGATAAGGGCGATCGGTGGTCATTGCATCAAAAGTATCAACGACGCTGACAATTCGGGCAAGCAGTGGTATGTCTTCACCGCTCAAGCCAGACGGATAACCCTTACCGTCATAACGCTCGTGATGAAATTTGATAATCGGCACAATCGACTCAAGAAACTCGACTTTGCCCATGATGCGCACGCCTAGATCGGGGTGTGACTTGATTATCTCAAACTCCTGATCGTCGAGGCGGCCGGGCTTGTTCAAAATGCCCTCATGAATACCGATTTTGCCAATATCATGCAGCAGGCCGCCCAGTTTTATCTTTTCAACTTCATCGGGCGCAATTCCGTAGTCGATCGCCAGCTTGATCGATAACTCGGTTACCCTCTCAGAATGGCCGCGCGTGTAACTGTCTTTGGCGTCAATCGCGCTGGTAAGAGCCGAAAGGGTATCGATATACGCGCGCTGCAGATTTTTAAATAGATCAGCATTCTGTATGACAAACGCAACCTGACTGCCGAGAATCTTGAGCAGATCAAGATCTTCGGGGCGGTAGGAAAAATTGCCGCGCTTGTTGGCGACCTGTATTACGCCAAGCAGGCGATCGCGTGGCTTGAGAGGAAGCACGAGAGTGTCTCTCAGAACAATTCCCGCGACCTTGCCGGCCTCGCTCTGACTGAATTCGCTGCTGGCAAGTTCGTTAATAATACGATGCTTTTCATCTTCGCGAACAGAGCGAATCAGTGACGTGTAGCCATTGGCGCAGTCTTCGGCAAACTTCAGTGAAGAGTCTGTCGATTTAAGATATGAATAATAAGGCTGGTCATCTTTTTCATACACCAGGAAAATACAGGCTACGTCGCTGTCAGTGCCATCACAGGCTATCGACAGAAACTTTTCGACCAGCGGCTGCAATTCGATGTTCGAAACGATTTCCTTGCCAAGAATAAAAACGTTACTCAACACCAGCAGGCGCTTGAACATGCGCTCATAAAGGATTGCGCTCTCGAGCGAAGCTGCCGCCTGCGCCGCCAGAATCGGCAGAATCTCACAGATATTATCAGGCGCGTCAGGAGTCAGCCTCAGGCCAATAACCCCGAGCATGCGATGCCGGCGCACCAGTGGCAGCAGAATGAAATCTTCAATGGTAATCATTTCTGCTTCTGATTCTTGCCAGCGCACGTATTCCAGCTTGAACTGCTGACGGATCTTCACCATCTTCTCTTCGAGAATCAGGTTGCTGATGCGCACATCAAGTTCAGCCGGGTCTTTCCCTGATAATGAAAAAAACGAAGACTCGGCCTTGCATAGAACCAGAGCCTTTTTGAGTATGGCCTTAAGCAGTGAATCAAGTTCAATGAAGAAGCCGGTTTCATCAAGAGTCAGAAGCTCCTGAATCTGCCGTTTAAGCATGCTGTTTTCGCGCTGCAGCGACTCTTTGCTTATACTGCCGCCGCCCGGATTTATCCATGAAATATCAAACATGTTTGCGATTCTACCATGATGTGAGGCTAAAAACAATCTTAACCGGCAATTCAAAAGGCAAAAACATCGTCAGTCTCGGCTCAGCAAAGCCGGCAGCAGTAATCTATTCGCGGCGGACAATACGACCGTCGGTGCCCAGACGCATTGGCGCGTCAGCGCTGTGCCTGGCCACATAGTCACTGATGACGTCGCGCTGTTGTCGACCATACTGCAGCTCGCGGCCTTTTTTGAACGGCGCAAAATTATCGCCGCCATCAGCAAGAAAACTATTGGTGCACACTGAATACATCTTGTCAGGATCCACGGGCGCGCCACCAATCAGAAATGATTCGAGCGCGAAATCGTCGTTTGCGCCTTTGCCAAACTGGTAACTGCCGCCGGCAATCTGAAGCAGGCCACGCTGCAGGCTTGCCGAAACGGCAAGCAACTCTTCGATTTCCCGACCAGTTAACCGCATCATTACCATCTGATTATCAAAAGGCATCATACTGAAAAGATCGCCCACTGAAAAATCGCCGGCCTGAATGTTGCCCTGAATACCACCACTGTTGTGCAAAGCAATATCGCAACCACTTTCAGCGAGCATGGCATCAACGACCATATTGCCGATCGGGCATTCGCGATCCCATTCGCGCTGGTAATCGCTGGCAAACTCACCGATGTAGCGATCGCGCAACTCTCTATTCTCGCGGGTCACTGCGTCGACAATTTCGCTAACTTGCTTGTCGGCAGTTATTTCGGCATGGTTGACCGCCAGGCGACGCCCTTTCCATGAGACAATCCGAACTGGGTGTGGCGTAATCTCGAGATCAAGAACATCTACCTCTTTTGACTGATTATAACCACTCACAGTCTTGATTATCACGCCATCGCGGCGAACCGCAGCTGGCGTTTCGATATCATAGTCAAGCATCACACAGACATCTGGCGCTGCCGAAGCTATAGCCTGCCACTCGTCAGCCTTGATGCGATCGTAGCTATACATGGTCAGCAGCACAACCAGATCTGCGCCTGCTTTGCGCATAGCCGCAACCTGCAGGCGAAGAGTCTCGCCTGGAGCAACGAATTCAAGGCCCTCGATATTGTTGAGCGCGGTCAAAGTCGGGGTGGTTGGCGGGGTAATACCGGTAACGCCAATTTTGAGGCCACCACCGGGATTGAAGAAAAGTTCAGAAGAAATGTAATCTGGCGGTCTTTCGCTGGCAGATTCAAAGACATTTGAGCTGATAAAACCAAATTCGGCAGATTTTACCAGGTCGGCCAGGCGGCGGGCACCATAGGTAAACTCGATGTTGCCAATCAGCATGGCTTCGATGCCGATAGCATTCAAAGTCTTGATAACCGCTTCGCCACGTGTAAAATAAGCATCGGCCGTACCAGATATCTCGCTGCCAACTGAGAAAAAGTTATATGGGCGGCCTTCAAATGAGGCTATTGCTTCTTTTGCCACGGCAGCAACTCCTGCCGCCCCACCCATGCGCTTGCCCTGATATGGCTTGAATTTGGCCTTGAACGGGCGAATTCGCCCTTTACTCATACCAGTCAGCACAAGATGATAGCGCCGGTTCGGATTCGGGTACATCAGCCATAAAGCCGTGATAATAACCGAAAGAACCGAGGCCGCCAGAAAAAGCTGGCTTAAGTTAAGTCTGTTTGTCTGCTCGCTCTTCATATTGTCCTATTTTAGAGCCCACGCCGGCGCAAAGCAATGTTTTTTTTGCATAAAAAAACCGCCTCTTACGAGGCGGCTCTTTTGTTTAACTTGTCTCTGGCTTAGAAGCCTTCGATTTCGCCCATTCTCTTGTCATAGGCTGACTTTTCTTCTTCAGTTACATGGCCGACGCCATGTTTTACGCTTTCTTTTACGCGATCGATAACATCTTTGACCAGTCTGCGGGTGTCGCTGTCGAAAGTGTTCATCTTGTAGGTGAAGAAGCTGAAGTATTCGCCTGTTTCACCGTTATTGCGCTGCAGATCCCAGGCGATAACCTTGATCAGAAGCTTTGCATTGGTTTCACGCAGGTCGTAGGTGCTGTTGAGGTTTTCAGATACACCCAGTGAATAGCTCATCTCAGGATTGGCAGCTCTTCTGAATTCTGTGATTTCACCAGACTGTCTTACCAGATCATTCATCAGCATGCCCATGGTTCTGAGTGTGATTTCTGCCTGTTCGCTCTGTCCGGCCTGACCGGCCTGTTCAGACTGCTCAGACTGTCCAGCCTGTTCAGACTGTTCGCCCTGGCCTGCCTGGCCGCTCTGACCACTCTGGCCTGCGTCATCGCCTGGCTGTTCGGGAGCTGGGTCAGCTGGAGCCGGAACTTCGGGTGTCGGTTCTGCCGGAGCTGGTTCTTCAGGAGTCGGTTCTGCGGGTGCCGGGTCAGCAGGTGCCGGGGTTTCTGGATTAGCTTCTGAAGAGTCTCCTGGTGTGCCTTCGTCGCCTGGCTGTGCTTCATCGCCGGGGAGTTCTGGGAGAACCGGATCTTCGGGGGCCGGGCTCGGAACTTCGGGGGCTGGATCAGCAGGAGCTGGTTCTTCGGGAGTTGGTTCGGTTGGTGTCGGTTCTTCGGGGATCGGAGCTGGTTCGCCGCCCTGACCAGGCTCGTTGCCCTGACCGGGTTCGTTGCCTACTGGTGGCAGAGGTTCGCCGCCCTGTCCGGGGTTATTGCCCTGACCGGGGTTATTGCCCTGTCCAGGGTTATTTCCCTGACCGGGTTTGTGGTTATGATCGTTTTTGCGCCAGTGACCTTTGGTCCATTTGCCATTTTTGTCATAGTGGCCAACAACCCATACACGGTTCTTGCATCCGGTAATTTTGTGCTTGATTGATACACCAGTATCTTTAACAGCATTGTTGATTTTGGCGCCGGCTACTTTGATAGCCTTGCCGGTTTTTACTGCGGCGCTTTTGATCGCCTGACCAGTTTTCTTGGCAGCAGTCTTGATGGCCTGACCAGTTTTCTTTGCAGCTGTTTTAGCAGCTTTAGCAACCTTCTGAGTGGTTTTCTTCAGACAGTTACCAATTTTAGCAAAGAAGCCGGGTTTGTGGCAGCCGGGTTTTCCATAACCCTTGCCAGCAAAAGCTTCTGCCGAGAACAACATACAGAAAACAGTTACAAGAGCTATCAGCCTTGCCCAGTTTTTAGACATACAGTCGCTCCCTCCGAATAAATAATAAAAAATAATAATTTCAGAACGAGCTATATCAAAGCAAAATATGTACCAAGACGAAGCTACTGTCTAGTGGCCAGTTCTAGTCTTATAAACCAGAATGTAAGCAAAAATTCAGCAGCTCGTTGTCTAAAATTAATCGGTCATTTCGGCAATAGCTTCTTCAGCAGTGTCAAAGCAGCCAGCATAAAGAAAAACGCCGACCATCTCAAGCACACGCTGCGAAACATCGTTGAGATTGCAGAACGCCAGATAGCCCTGGCGCTCATCGACTATTTTTTCAGTGGTAGAAAGAATGCCTGCAACTGCAGCACTCTCCAGCATGGTGACTCCCCTGAAATCAAAAAGAAAGTTGCGGCAGCCCTGCACCAGACGCGATTCCACCTCGGGAACCAGCTTCTCAGTGACTCCGGCCGCCAGATAGCCACTAAACTCAACTATGGTAACTGTGCCCGACGTCTTAAAGTTGAGGGTAAAATTCTTGTTTTCCAAGCAGCCTCCTGATTATCGGCGGAAAATATTTTTCAGATTCTTGCCAAGATCTTTGATCGTGTTCTCGATCTTCTTCTGCTGTGTTTCCTGCTTAACCGGCTGAACAGTAGAAGTAGCGGTGGGAGTTGTGGGAACAGGCGTTCCCGGAGCCATCGGGGCCGTCTGCGTCGCCGCCTGAGGAGCGGGTTGTGCATCTGGCTGTTTCTTAACGCCAAACAGCTTATCAAGAAGCTTGCCGCCTTCTTTTTTTACTGCCGACTTTGCCCGGCGCTCAGCAGCTTCTTTTAACATGCGATCAAGCGGTATACCAACCGAAGGAGACATAAATGACCCTTTTATACTGACCGGAATTTCGATAGAAGCTTCGTCACCAATGAGCTCGCGCAGAACATTGCTCCTGAGAGCAGTCTGACGATTCAGCTGCATACGGGCTTCACCATCCAGTGTAGTATCGAGACCAACCGACCCGACAAAAGTTACTCTGTCTTCACCTGCTTTGGCAAGAACATTATTTGAGCTGATTCGACCATTTGCAATCTTATAATCTCCAGACACATTGTCAATCGTTCCAGACGCAAGCTGGGGTGCGTTCAACTTGTCGCCTATCTGTTTAAGAAAAGGCGGAGAATTATAAGTGCCCTTTGGCATACCCAGTTTCGCGTCGCCATTCAGCTCTGCCAGGCCAAGAGTGTTGCCACGACCGGTAAAGCTGCCGTTCAGGCCGCCAGTAAGCATGTTCGGGTATTTAGTGTTCTGCTTGAGAAAGTCCTCGGTCATCAGGTTATTGAGATTGCTGTCAAACTCGAAGCGAATTGGCTCAGACGCCAGGAAAGCTTTGCCGCTGGCCTTAACCTTTCCCCTGAACATTTCGAGTTCTGCCGAGGTAACCGAGAACACCAGCTCGGTATAATTATAATTTGCGACAAGTTTCTGAAACGGAAACTTGAAAACATCGCCCTTTTCACTAACCGGAGCGGTGACAATACCTGTTGGTATCGTTGCGTCGCCGGCCACCTTTATCTTAGCGAGAGGACCGGTGATAGTGCCGCTGCCAGAACCTTTGCCATCAAACACATAGCCGGTATCCTTCAGAAAGAAACCGGCGGCATCAGTCGCATCAAGTGGCTGCACCGTATACTTGAAATTACTGACAAACTTTGCCCAGTCTTTAAGTTCACCACTGACGGTGGCGGCTGAGCTTCCCCAGTTGGCAGTAACGCCTGTCGTGGTCAGTCCGCTATTACTGATTTTGATCGGCCCGGCAATATTTTCAACTGGTCTGAATACTGCAGGATGGAAAAACCTGACGCCTTTAAGCGTCGCTTCGCCATTGATATCAGGCTTTTCAAAAGAGCCTTTAACATGCACAGTCAAATCAGAGCGACCGCTGACTTCGATCTCTTTGGGCATATCCGGCACGTTCTTGCCGATAAGCGCGCGAATCTGGCCAAGATCAGCGCCACTTATGCCAAGATTGGCATCAAACGTCGGCTGTTTAAAATCCTTCAGAGTTCCGCTGATCGTAACCTTGCCACCAAGAATTTCGGCAGCGACCTTTTCGAGCGTGAGCTTGTCGAGATCGGCGCTGGCAGCGCCATTTAGTTTCGCCAGCACAAATCCACGCTCGCTCATGTCGGCGTGAACATTCTTCAACTCAAGACGGCCCTTTGGCTTGATATCACTCAATTTGCCACCGACCTGCAGAGCCAGAACCACCTCGCCCTTGAACTGCCCCGGTCTGATCGGCAGTTTGAACAAGCTTGCTCCGAGGCTAGCGAATTCATCAATGTTTACATTGCCATCAGCTGAAAAATCGAGGCCAATATCGAGCGCGTTGGTCATCACGCCTTTAACTTTGACCATCGCGCCAACTCCTTTGGCTTCAAGGCTTTCGATGTGAATCTTGCCCCTGGCATCGCCAAGGTTTTCGAGCCGGATTTTGATCTTTTCAATGCTGGCCTGCGCTGAGGTCTGCTTTTCCTTGAGACCAATACGATCGGCAGTAAAACTACCGTCGATACGCGGCCCTTTGCTGTCATAATAGACTTTTCCCGTGAAAACGCCCTTGCCGGAAGGTGTTACCCGTTTCGCGTCATCACTGAGGAAACCTGCTGCCAGCTTCCAGATGCTGTCGAAATTAGCGTCAAGAGCGACTTCGCCAACAAAAGACAGCGGCGCAACTGTCAAACTGCCGGTAGTAAGCTTCAGTTGCGAGTCAGACATTCGCGCAGTAAAGCCGCTGAAGCTGATTTTGTCGTCTTTGTATCGTATCTGGCCGCGTTCAAGCTGAACAGCTTCGGGCAGCACCTTCGCGTTCAACGTTACTTTTTCTGAAACCACGCTGACGTCGATCGCCTGCACAGCCGAATTGAGCAGCGACACCGAGCCTTCGGCAGAGATCGAGCCATTCTTGACGAGAAGACCGTGCTCAGCCGGCACAAAGTCTTTGACCAGCGGCCAGACCGCATCAACCTGCACTGGAGCAAATTTGAAAGTTGCCGTAGCGTTAAGTGGTGACATGCTGGCAACTTCTACGCCAAGATCTGCTTTTATGCCTGGTTCAACAACCAGATGACAGTCGCTGACCTTTACTGAGCCATCTTTGAGGCTGTAAACGACATCAGCGCGAGCATTAGCGGACTTAATGAAAGCCACTTGCTTCTGATACTCCTGAGGAACCAGCTTTTTGAGTTCTTCGACGTCTTTGCCAGAAACATTGATCGAAGCGCTGATTCTCTCTGGCCATTGTATACTTCCGTCAACCTTTAACGAAGCTACAGCAACCAGATCGATCTCGATATCGAAAGGCAAACTGCTTGACAGCAGTGCCCGCGACAGATTCGCGCTTTTCAACAACACTTCACGCGGCTTTTCAGCGCCCTTCTTAACACTGAATCGCAGATCGCTCAAGCTGACGTTTCTGAACGGCAGCTTGAGTGTTGACAGATCCAGCGGCTTTGCCGGTTCGCCGGTGGTTGCATCTGCAGTCTTTGCCGATTCTGGAAGCTCGACAACGGTTACCCCCGATGCTACGCTGACAGAATCAAGCACAAACTCGCCCTGCAGAGCCGCGAAAAAGTCTGGGGTAACATTTAACTGCGCTATTTTTGCAGAGAGCTTGAGCTCTGGAGAATCAGTCGCGACGCTTAGATTGTTGATGGTAATATTCGGAAAAGACATGGAAATACCATCAAACTTAACATCCATACGAATCGCGGCACTTATCTTTTCACCGATAATCTTTTCAAGCCGACTGTCAGTGGTCAGACGATGATAAACATAATAAATCCCGATAGCCATAGAGGCGCCGAGCAGCAGAACAAAAACCAGAAAAATCTTGAGATAAAACATTACCCCGCGCGATTTTTTTACGGTTTTTACTTCGTTATCTTCCATCTTAATGCCTCCATTCGATCCTGAGCGGCGCAAATCAACGCGCCTTTAATTGTGTAGGATTTCAGCATAACACAAAACAACCTCTGACGGCAAAATTCACGATTTAAAACCTTATCTACTGCGGCTTTATGCTACATCAGCCTGGGTGGGTGTCTATTGATTCCGAGGGGTTCTCGATTGAATCACGCCAGAGATTTTGCTTCTCATGACTTTTGCAGAATCTGACGAAAGATATCTATAGATGATTGGCGGAGGCAAAATGACGCGCAAAAAATTCAGGCCAAAACGACGTTATGGCAACCTTTTTTACTCAGCAATCCTTCTTGCCATGCTCATTTTGTTCAACGGCTGTACCGGCAAAGGCGATCTGCGCTTTAACCCATTACCTGACGCCAGTCATTTCACTCTTTCAGGCCAGATCAAGCTGCCAGAAATCATCGAAACCGACCTGACGAGTTCTCTGCGCGGCACACTCGTGGCAATCAGCGATTTTTCTACATTCATGGTGTCAGCCGGTGGCGTAAGCTCGCGGTCTGACAAGACTGGCAACTTTGCATTAAACAAAGTTCCGTTTGCCGAGGATCTGGTTGTGCGGGCCGAAGCCGGCAAAATTGCACTGTTGCGCCGCGTATCAAGTGATGAGCTTTATTACAACGATCTCAGCAAACTCTTGCTCAATCTGCAGACCACAGCCGAAGCACTTATCTGGCAGCAGGGCCTCAGCATCGACAAAAACCTTACCGCAGCCGACATCAGGGCGCGCGAGTATGAAGCACTGGTTGCCGAAGTCGTCACTGCGATCAAACTCTGCCTGCAACTGCCAAAAACTGCAGTGCCAAAGACCGTTCTCGATCTGGCAGCGGTAAAAAATGCAGCAAGCTCAGCGGCCAGCCAGATTCTTGAGCGCGAAATCATGATCAGAGAAGCCAACAGTGTACTGCGGCATATTCTCTTACGCAGCGATATAGAGTTGCTCAAGGTTTATGTGTCACCCTCATTCCTTAATGACTGGGATACTACCTCGACCTGGACTGATGTTATCAGCCATTATACAGATCTGTTCAAAGACTTCATTTTCACCGATGTCAGCTGGACAATCAAAAGCAGCGAGTTTCTGCCCGATAATCTGGTAAGAGTGCGCACAGAAGCAAAAATCAGGCTCAAAAGTCTGCGTACTGAAGAAATCGTGCGCGACAAAACCTATACGTTTGATGCTATGTGGCGCAAAGAAGGCAACTTCTGGAAAGTTTACCGCAACATGCCATATCGCGACACCCACCCGACAGAAGTCTACGCTGACAGTCGTTGGGGAGAGATCGCCGACGCGCACCGCGAATTGCAGGCCGCCCTGGCTACTGAGAAGATCGACGTGGTTGCTGCTCGAATCTCACAGAACTTTGGCAACGACTGGGATGTAAACAGCACATACAACGACCTGAGAACCTGCACAAAAAGCCGTTTTGACGCCATGGATGTCAAAATCGCCAATTATTCAGTTGATTCCATCGACTTTTACCAGACTGACCGGGCAAAAGTAAAATGCACAGCCCAGGTCAGGGTTATAAACCTGATCCCAGGCGTCGACATCGACTCAGGGCAGATCAAGGCTGTTGTTGAATGGCGCCGCGAAGACGGGGTCTGGAAGATTTTTCGCAACCTGCCATATCGTTTCTCCCACCCGACCAGTATCGATTAGCCGCAGATCTACTTCTTTTCGAGAACCTGCAGGCGACGAACGACTTCTTTATTTGTGGGCGACATTTCCAAGGCTCTGCGCAGGAGATTCAGCGCGTGCGGCGCATCTTTTGGTGATTTAAAGATATCTGCCAGGCGTATCAATACCTGCACATGCTCGGGAGCGTAATCAGCAAGAATGCGGTTGCTACTCAGAGTCCGACGGGCGCCGGCAAGATCCATTGAATCGTAAAGTGCCGGAAAATTGCGCCTGATAAAAAACATTTCTTCTTCTATTTCACTGTCCTGCGGCAGAAAATTCCTGGCAACCAGAAGGCATGCGAGTGCCACATCAGGCATACGGCGCTCTACAAAGATAAACGACAGACCACGCAGGGCGGCAGCAAAGTCTTCAGCATTGTCAGCGAGTTCAAGCGCTTTAATATAGGCCACCTGTGCCATCAGAATATTCGGGCCGGCGCTGTTTCTCAGCAGCATAAAGCCGCGTTCGCTGTAGAAAGCTGAGCGAACCGGGTTCCAAAAAACTGCGCGCTGCATGTTGGCAAGCGCTTCTTCAGGCTTGCCCTCTTGAAAGTCAAGAATAGAAATCAGATAGAACCCATCAGAAATCGGCTGTTCTACCCATTCTACTTCTGGCTTGCGACCCTGGCGGCCTTCAAGAAGCAGATACAGTTCTTTTTCCATCATCGAATGGAAGCTTTTGTATTGTTTGCTCTCGGTAGACTTGAAGCTGTCATGACCAAAGATCATCTGGTTGGCTATCTCTCTGGCTTCCGAGTAGTTTCCAGCTTTCATGCGTTCCATGAAAACCATCATCATTTGGTTGGCCAGCTTAATCGGGTCTATTTTGGCAGTATCGACAGTACCGCTTGCTGTTCTTTGTATCGCAGGGGCGGGTTGTGCCGAAGCAGACTTTGCCGGCGCGGCTTTTGTGCTGGCCGGTTGAGCAGCCTTTTTGGTTGTTGCAGCAGGCTTTTTTGCGGGACTGGCTGTTTGCGCGGTCAGGCTGCTGCTGACAAAAAGAGCGGCAATCAGACATAAAGACAGGCATTTATTAGTCATTGTTAGAATCCTTTGGTTGCATTTTCACGGCGTAATATACTTCTTCCCCCTCGAAATTGCAACCGATGGCACGCAACAGGCGGGTGCTGAAAATTGAGCTGAGCAGCTGCCAGAAAATAAGCATAAAGTTTGCATCTATTACACAAATGACCTCGGAAAAGGGCTTCAGACGATGGTACAGTATTTGCTTTATTTGTCACATCCTTAAACATTTAGAGGAAGGTAAACGAGATATGTTGCGAAAGACCGCCCTGGTTTTGTTCTTAACTCTGGTCTCTCTCTCAGCCTTTGCTTTTGATCAGGCTGATTTTACCAATTGTCTGGGCAATTATGCCGAGACCATTTCCCAGGCTGCTTATCTGGCCAGCGAGAAAGCTGACAGTGCCGAGAAACAGGCATTCGAAGGCGCTGCCGACCGCGCAGACAAAGCTGAGAAAAGAATCAGAGACATCATCAGCAACATAGAAACTCCCGCGGATTTTTCAGCAGCACAGAACGCTCTGACCTCTTTCGCGGCTGACAGCGACCTGAACGCCCATACTGTTGCTGTAGTCGAAAAGCTTCTGCAGCAGCGCGCCAGCTTTGTAACCGGCAGCACCGCAATAGCCCCCGAAATCACCCTGAGCCAGAGCGGCCGCGCCGCGGCAGCACCTGAGCTGCTTATGAATCGCCGCCAGCGCCGCCTGGTAATGATCAACATTCCAGTAGTCGAAGCAACCATCTCTTTCACCGACACTGACAAGAACAGACGCCTCGATAATCTCAAGAGCATTTTTCAGAGACACAACTGCAGAATTCTCTCAGAAAACAGCGATAGCAGCAACGAACTCACGCACACCTTCTACTTCTCAGGACGCAAATTCGTGGTTGACGCCATTCTCGGCCACTTCGGCGGCGACCTGATTCAGAATGACATGAAAGCAATTGTCAGAATCACTTCTGGCGGCTTCTGGTCAGGAAAAAAATCAGTAGACTTCAAAATTGCCCCAACTGCAACTAACGGCGTTATGGGCGAACTTTCCTGGTATAAATCTGTCGTTGAAAAAGATCCGACCAGATACCTTGCCGAAAACAACTACAAAGAACTCGCTACCCTCGGCACTCTCGAAACCATTGCCGGCGAAAAGAAACTTCAGCTCAAAAATGCACTCGCCGAGATCTGGGTAATGTCTAAAAACGGCAGCCAGCGCACCGCAGTATACTTCAGCAAGATCGACCTTGGTGACGTATACGTTGACGCCCGCTGAGAAAATGAAGGGAAAAAACCACATGAACATCAATAAGAATCTGATTTTAACTGGTATCTTTTCGGTAAGCATGGCTATCAATCCTTTCATCACAGCAGCCGGTGCCGCCGAAGAAAAAGACATCGAAGACCTTGAAAAAAAGCTTATAAGCATTGAAACTCAATTGCTCGAACCAGAACTCAGGCTCGACAAACTGCAGCAGGATCGCTCAAAATATGATGGCGCGAGTGGCTGGTTTCAGGGCAGCAAGAAAAAAGCCCTTGAAAGCGAAATCGCCAAGTCAGAAGCCCTGGTAAATGAAAAATACAACGAGATGAAATCAACTGCCCAGCAGGTGCAGAAGATGGTTTTCGATGTTGCACATGCTTTTGAAAAACATGGGCAATATGAAAAAGCCATTGAATACTATCTCAAGGTCGAAAACCGCACTGACGAAGTCAGAAGCCGCATTGCAGCGTGCTACAAGGCAAAAAAAGATTACCAGCAGTCTATTAAGTGGCTGCTCGAAATGAGTCGAACTGACAGCAATCTACTTGAAGTAGTCGACTGCTACAAACTTGACGGCAGCATGCGCGAAGCAGTTTACTGGCTTTTCGAGATTCTGAATCCATGGTCAGAAAACTCAGCTGAGCTTGCGGCCCTTAATCTTATCGAACAATACAATTACCCGCAGCGCCCCAAAGATTACCCTGACTTTTACAAACGCCTCTCTGACGTTTACATTACCAAGGCCATAAAGGCTTATGACGGCAATTTCCTGCAGGCAAGCAAAGATTACCGCAAAGCTGTCGAGCTGTTAGCCAACGACATGAACGAGACGCCGCAACTCGTCAGTTTTGCCATACTCGAACGTCACCAGAACGATTACCGCGTGGCCCTTGAAATTCTTGAGCGCCAGCGCGAAGCTGCTGAACGCAATTTTGAAGACCGCGTGCGCCAGGCCAGAAACAGCATAGAAGTCGCCGAAGACCGTCTGCGCCGGGCAAGATATGACGCCGACCGTGAATACGAAAACCGCGTGCGCAACGCTGAACTCAATGCAAAACGCGCACAGGATCGCCTTAATGAGCTCACCAAGAATACCGCGACCCTGCCCGAAGATATCGAACGTGCCAAACGCAATCTTGACAATGCTAATCGAGAACTGATCGATGTTCGCAGAAACCGCGAACAGATCATCAGAGACTATCTCAGGCCTTACGAACGCGACGTTCGCTCAGCCCGTGATGATTACGACCGTCTGCTGTCAAGCCGCACACAGATTATTGAAGAGTATATCGCGCCTTACAAACGCAAAGTGGCTGACGTAAAAAGATCGCTCGAACGCATTAAAGCAATGCACGACGCCAACTTCAACAAGTAAGCAAAAAAAACGCGGCCCGCTACCACCTGGTAACGGGTCGCGTTTTTTTTGTCTTCTATTTGTCGCTGCTGTCGACGCTGGCGGCGCCGTTCAATCTGAAGCGTTGCAATGCCTCATGATTGGCGCCATCTGCCGTGAGAACACTCTTGAACAGTACAAATTCAGCGACTTCCCAGTTGCCTCTGAATTTTCGCAAAACGCGGCGGGCAGATCTGGTGCCACGATTACGTGCCAATGTCAGATGTGGTTTGACTTTTTTGGTGTCAGCCAGGTCAACTAGTTGTTGACGCAGGTTATTTGCCAGGTCAAGCAACGGTTCTCCGCCATCAGCTTGAGCGTAGAGAACACGAGGTTCGCCAGTTTCAGGAAATACGGCTGTATCAGATATCGCCAGCGAAAAACTTGCCAGCCTGCTGGCAGCATCTTCGCCAGCCTTTACAACCCTGGCAAGTTCTTCATGAGGCACAGCCCCCATAAAAGCGAGTGTAATATGGAGCTGCCCCGGATGCGACGGTTTCCAGCTACGATCAAGGGTTTCGCCAAACCGGGCGATTTCGTTGCGCATTTCTTCGGGCACTTCGATTGCAAAAAAGAGTCTGAGTGATTCGTTCATCGGCACTTTTCTTCCTTGAGTAATTTAAAAAAACTCTGAAAAACACTTCGACAGATACGATTTTTGATCATCTGCCGGCTACCAGGCCAGTCTATGAGCTGCGACCATTCGATATTCGGCCCGACTACAGCAATCCACGCAGTACCCGCCACTTTGCCTTCGAGGCTATCTGGACCGGCAACGCCAGTAGTAGACAGGCCCCAGTCGGCATTAAACATTTTTCTGGCCACCCGCGCCATCGCCAGCGCAACCGGCTCAGATACTGCACCATGCTCTCTTATCAGCTCTTCGGCAACACCGGCGCCAATCTTTACCGAATTCGCGTATGCGGTCAGCGATCCGGCAAAGCATGAACTGATACCAGGGCAATCGGTGATTTCTGCAGCCAGGCTGCCGCCCGTAACTGATTCAACACAGGCAAAGGTCTGCCTGGCGGCTAGCAACTTTTTCATAATTGCAGAAACCAGTGTCTCGTCGTCATAACCGAAGATCCATGGCGACAATATCGCTGCGATTTCCATAAGAACAGGGTCAGCCACAGCCCTTGCCTGCGCCATAGTTGGCGCCACCGCGGCAACACGTATGTCAACGCCACTGTTTCGCGCGTAGGTTCCGATGCCGGGACTTTCAAGTCTGGTAAACTGACTTATTCTTGAAGCCAGATCAGATTCGCCGATTCCGGCAGTGTGAATAGTGCGATGATAGATGAACTGATCAGACACCGGCAGGCGTGACTCTACCTGCTCGTGCCACATTTTTTTGAGTTCATGCGGTGGACCTGGCAAAGCAACAATAACTTTCTGGTCGATGCTAACAAACCACCCGGCAGCGGTGCCAACCGGGTTGGGCAAAGCAACCGCGCTTTTAATCAGCCAGGCCTGCTTGTTATTGCTTTCGTGCATGGCGCGCCCACGCGCAGCAAACATACCACGAAGACTCTCAAGCAGCTTCGAATCAAGATAAGGCTCTTCGCCGACGACACTGGCGATGGCCTCTCTGGTCATGTCGTCGTCGGTCGGACCAAGTCCGCCACCGACAATCACCAGGTCAGCACGTTGCAAGGCTTCTTTTAAAGCCACGGTCAGGCGATGAATGTTGTCACCGACCGTTGATTTGCGATAAACGAATATTCCGCGGTCGCGCATTCTTTCTGCAAGAAAAGCGGCGTTGGTATCAATGATCTCGCCGAGCAGCAGCTCGGTCCCCACACTGATTATTTCAGCAACAATGGTCTTATTCATGATAGCTGATTATAAAATTTTACTGACAACAAGTCCAGTGACAAAAAGTCAGTCAAATCAGCGTAGTCCCATCCAGCGCGCCAGCAGACCAACAAAGATGAAAACCAGGTAGACAAAAAATGCGGCCTCAATATAGTTTTTGCCTGTCGAAACTGATCCGGGCACGTAACCGGTTTTGATTTTCCAGTCAATAAGCTGCTGACGATCTTCTTCGCCAAGGTTATCGATACCTGAGCGGTTTTCCCAGTGATGCAGCAATTCGTGGGTCAGCGTCTTGGTAATCTCAGAGCGAAACTCAGAAATCCGGTAATGTGGGAACGCCTTGAGAAAGGAGCCAAAATAGAGAATAACCACCGGATTGCCAAAGTGGCCCCGCGGCATGTAATGGCCCAGAACATACAGCCCACGCATGTAACTGCTGTAGTTGTGAACGCTCTCTTCGATGATAAACTGCGCCACGCCTTCGCGAAAGTGCTCGGGAATTTCAGCAAGGGCACCTCTGAACAGTTCGTCGAACTGATCAAAGCTCAGCATTGAGGCGCGCATATCAGGATTCTTCAGATCCATAAAACAATGGTAACAGATAAACTGGCGCGCTCAAAATTTTATTGCCAATCCGAAGCATTTCTGCTAGACTGTTGCGGTAGTGACCCTTAAGCGAGGGTGGCGAAACTGGCAGACGCGCCAGACTTAGGATCTGGTGGTTAACACCGTGCGGGTTCAAGTCCCGCCCTTCGCAATCCTCACCGGAATGGGTATCTGCGGGAGTAACTCAATGGTAGAGTCCCTGCCTTCCAAGCAGGTGGTTGCGGGTTCGAGTCCCGTCTCCCGCTTTGTTTTTGTCTGAAATTCGCTGTTTTTCACGAGAAGGACAAAATTATGAGAGCAAACAGTTTTCTTGTTGCCACAATTCTGGCAACAACGCTTAGCTTAACGGGTTACGCGGCTGATAGCTCAGCCATACTGAACCAGGCCCAGGAATTCATCAAACAAAAAGACTATTCTGCGGCAAAAGGTCTGCTTGCACGCCAGCTCAAGATTGACAGGAACTCTTACAAACTCTGGCTGGCACTCGGCTACGTCTACGAGGCCGACAATGACTACGAACAGGCATTAAAGGCGTTTATGCGTGCCAGCGAGCTGCAAACCGGCATTGATGGTCTTGCTACCCGTATAACCCGACTCCAGGAACTGGTTAAATCGCAACCCAAAAAGGCAGCAGCAGACAGCACCGATGCTGCCGCCAAAGCTCGCGAACTTCTTAATACCGCGCGCTACAAGCATTCGTTCAAAGATTTTCTTGAGTCTTACAAAATTTTTGTCGAGGCCGTAGAACTTGATCGCAGCCTGCTGGCAAATGATTACGGCTTCATTGACAGAGGGCTCAAATATTTCAGCGAAAACGCCAATCAGCCAGAGCACCAGTTTTATCTGGGTGCATACAACTTTTACGCCGGACTTTATCCCAGATCAGAAGAAATGCTCGCCGATTACATCAGAGATTACCCGCAGGGTGCACAAGCAGCCAAAGCAAAGACTTTGCTGCAAGAATGCAAAGATATCATAGCCCAGGCAAAAGCCGCTCAAATTGCGGCAGAAGTCGCTGCAGCTGCCGAGATAAAGACTGCCGACGCAAGATTAGCGCCGGCATTGGTCTCTTCCGACACAGCACAACCATACGTTGTAAAGCATGCCGAACCGCAATTTCTGGACACTCCACTGCAATTCGACGATACGCAGCAGACATACGGAGACGATCAGGGCGAATCTTTTGATCTGGCAGTATCGCGGGAAAAAGCACTGCAACTGCTGAATGAGTATGACAAGGAAAGTGATTACGAAAAAAAGCATGATATTATCTGGAAAATCGGCGTTATCAGGCAACCATTCCCTGAGGTAATGGGTAAATTTTCGAGTCTGCTCGAAGATGACAAGATTGAAACAGTATTTGCAACTCTTGAGGCCCTGGAAAAGATTGATCTGCCCGGCGCGGAATTTTGTCTTCCAAAGGTCTATCAACTTCTCGGCCACAAAGATCCCCGTTTGGTTTACCGGGCAATCGAGTCCTTTTCTAAAATGCCAATGCACGCAGACAAAATTGTGCCAAGGCTTTTCAATATCTACCAGACCGAAAAATACAGCATAAGAAAAGACATGATCATAAATACGTTTAAATCTTACAAAAACGATGCCATAATGGTTCTCGACGCTATGATAAAAGAAGCCGAGGGACCTGGCAAACGTCCGCTTGCAGAGATAATAAGCCTCTTGACCGGCGAAAAAATCGAAGAAATCATCAACAAAAGCTGATTTAAGTGCTGCCAGTCAGAACTTCAGGCATTTTATGTCCAGTCGTTTTGTTGCGCGGCAATTTTGTTTGTAACGTTAATCTTTTAACACCCGTATTCTTTACTGGATAGTATTTCTGTCTGTCTCTATGATATACTTCAGAATATGAAATGTGCAAAAAAGGCCGGGTTCACCCTGGTTGAGATTCTGGTGGCGGCAACGATTCTATCGGTGTTGCTGCTGATTGGCTATCGTGTCTTTGTCAGCTTTTCGAGGTCCTTTCAACAGGGCAGCTGGTCGCTGGCCACACAGAACAAACTCCGCAACGCACTAACCTTTGTCCGCGAAGAAATGCAAAAAGCCACACCGATGACCACGGTCAGTTTCAGCGGTACTGAGATCACCGAAACCGGGTATGAATTCTATCTTACCGCTGCAGAAGAATTGACTGGAGACGGCAAGATTGCTGAATGGCACATCTGCCTGCCCTATGTGACCAGCGAGACCAGCGGCGCCAGATTCAAGTGCGAACTGAAGCTTGACGGTGGCAGGATTATCTACACAAAAACTCTCGAAGACGGTTCAGATCCAGAGAACAAAGAAAGAACCTTCAGTAATCATACTGTTATAGGAGACGTCGCCAGTATCAAAATTGATCGCACATTTTTTGACCCTGACGATCCTCCTGCCGGCAGCCTGGTATCGCTTGACGTGCGAGTTGAGCATCCCGACAAGCATGCCTATGAATTTGCACATGTAATCGCCGAATCTGGAGCGAAGGTTGAAGTGGAAGTAAAGCGAACCTTATGATTATCAGACAGAATGCTGGTGTCACGCTGGCCGAACTGATGATAGCGGTCGGCATTCTGGCTTTTGTCATAGTACCTATTTTTGGTCTGCTGCAGTATAGCAATCGCGGCACTCGCGAGCAGGATGCCGAGGGCATAGCAGCTAATCTGGCCAAAGAAGAAATGAATCGGCTGATGTATGTTATTACCAGGGAGAATCTTCTTTTAGGTGCTGGTGCTGTGCATGAATGGTCTTTTGGCGCGGATTACGACATAAAGGGCAACAAGTTTTCCGGCGAATATACGGTATATCCATTTACCAGCAACGAACTGGCATTTGCCATACCAAAATTCATCTTTCATGACCCGCAGACCTGCTCATCAGGGGTCGAATCAAACCCGGGCGGCACTCTTAACACCCCCGATACCATGACAATAGCTGAAGTATACCCGGATACAGCAGGAGAATGCCGCCTGGCAGATATCAGACTGGTCATCAGATGGCGTGTAGCAACCGGTGAATACAACGATGTGAATCAGTTCGAACTCCTGGCAAGGAGGGCTTTCGTTGACAAAGAATAATTCCGGCTCAAGAAGTGGCATTGCTCTTCCCCTGGTGCTGGTCTTCTCGATCTGCGTCATGGTTTTTACTGCTTCGCTGGTCTTTTTTCGCAAGGAATCGAAACAGCAGAACCTTACTAACGTTCATTTTCTGCAGGCCAACTTTCTGGCACAGTCGGCTGTTCAGATGATGCTGCTCAAGCTCAGTGCCTTCCCACAGGAAGCGTGTGACGCGGGCGTTCTGTCGCTGGGCTACTGCCCGTTCCGCGGAATTATTGCCGGCAGCGAGCTTGCCCCTGTAGCCGGCGCCAACCGGCAGGGTCTGATTGATTTTTATTCTGACTGTAACTCTGACCGTTTTCCGTGGAAAGTGCCAGGGATCACGGCAGCCAACTGGAAGTTCGCGACCACTGACTTCAAGGTTATCAGCGCTTACACCAATCCTGGCGAGCGCCAGCTTATAATTTCTTCACAGATAACTGCGTTAGGAGAAGCCAATCTACCACGTGGTGAAATGGGCGTTCGCAAGGAAGAAATGATCAAGACGGTAAAACTGACCAGAGAAAATTAGTCCTTTGAGGAGGAACCCATGTCTGCAAAATCTTGTTATGCCCTGATCCTGGCCTTTGTGTTGACTTTGCCAGGCGTTTTTGCCTGCAGTCTTCCGGCCGAGCCTTGCGCTGCGATAGTGCCGATCAACGCAGAGGCGAACGGCATGAAACTGGTAACAGAGGGAAACAAGTTCTTTTACCTTGTTCCGCAGGGCACCAGCGCCTCCTTCAAAGTCGTCTGGGATCCGGCGGCTCACAACACTGGCGGTGGCCTGCAAGGCGACAAATACGACTGGTGCACAAAGGCAAGAATACCTTTTGAGGCCGGCACCGACAAGCCCAACGGGTATGGTTACTTTCCAATCCAGTCCATGGCTGACTTTTTTGCGGTAAGCGGTAATCGAGGAAGTGTTCAGGAAGCATTCTCGCGACAAATGGGTGTTTCGCTCGGCAATGGATTTCTGCCGTCATTAACTGGCCCATATGCGCTTCTCTCCGGCTTTGTCAAACCAGGAAACCAGGGGCGAATTACCACCCTTGGTGGCCAATCTACCGAATACCCTGCTCCGGGTTGGGCAGATGTTGCAGCAATGAGTGATACTCCAGTGACCGGAGCAATCGACGACAATTTTCCGAGCAGCTCCTGGAATACCTTTGTCATTCCCTTAAGCACTGTTCGACCGAACCCGCCCACCACAACCGTCTTCCCGCTATCTGCCACCAAGGCAGTAAGGATTAGAGCAGAAGGCCTTCTAATGGAAGATATAGACATGGAAATCTCGCGGATCAGACCTGAAGACTACAAGGCTTTTGTGCGCACCGGCAATCCAGGTGCCGAAATCGAAGTGGAGTCGAATCCGCAGATTGTCTGGAGCGCAGACGGTTCAAACGGTACCCCGGGACCTAACTTCAACGTCACTTTTAACACTCCCAGCTTTAATGGCGACAAGGAGCAGTCAAAAATCCGCCTCAAAGTCTGGTCTCCCGGCGCAGGCTTTGAAATCAGTAATATTTACTGGGCCTGGAAAGAAACCGTATATAACAAAAAATCAGGGCGCGTAGTCACTCAGGAAGAACAGCGTGACGCCAGCGGCACTATAATTGTTCCGGAACGTTCTGAAATGCGGGACTACTGGGAAGCTTCACCAGCCACTTACATGTGCAGCGAAGAACTACAGCTCACGCTCGTGAAATCGGCTGCAGAAGCCGGCTCTACTGATTTTATCGTTTACGATGATAAATCGCCGATCGCCGCTGATTTTAAAATCACTTCGGCCAACAGGAATTTCCTGCCAACGGGGCCGACACCTTTCGATTTCACCTTGAAAGTGCTCGATACCAATCCATATTTTAACAAAATTTTCAACACCACCATAAGCGGTGTCACCCTTAAGCAAAGTATAGAAAATCTCGATCTGCAGGTTTATTATTCATACCCGCACTATCAATATTCAGCTGCCGCAGGACTCGACATGAACCGGTTGAAAACAGAGGGTTACGGCTTAGTCGATCTTGAAGATCTGTCTTCTAACGAGCCAAAGTTTAAAGGCTTCAAGCACGAAGCAAAGTGGGCCTGGAAAAAAGCAGATGTTTCTAACCTGGCAATAGGTTCTTCCCAGCCTCTTACCGGTGGAACAGGCAGAAAGGCCGGTGCGGTGACCACCATAACCGGCAAGCTCAATATCAATCAGCCAAGGCCCTGGCACGAATGCAACGAAGGTGGCGGCAAAAGCGTCCCTGAGCCGAAATTCAAGGTTTTTGCAATCAGTGCAGACTCTGCCGGCATGAAGATTGCTGAGCACGATGCAGTCAAAACAAGCATAGGCACCCACCTGCTCAGCGACACGGCAAAACCAGAGTCCGGAGCAGATCCGGCAGCCTGCCACGATGGCGCACCTATTCCGGCAGGAGACACGCAGGGGCAGATCAGCAGTGGCCAAGTTGACGACTCAGGCTGGAGCAACGTTGAATTTCTCAAGGCCAAAGATGAGACTGGCCCCGAGATTCAAGTCGTGGTCTTCGACACCAGAACCAACCGTTATCACATGTTTGGAACAAAACAGAACGTGGCAGCCGGCTTCTCTGAATTTGGTGGCGAGGGCCTGGTCGAAGATTATTCAACCGGTGATATGCCATATCTCGGCAAAGAAAGCAATATTTCAGGCGCGCACCAGTTCACAGACCTTTCTGATATTAACGGACTGTTTGACAAGTATCTGGTAGGACCGAATGCGGTCTCGACAATAGCAGACGACAGCCAGACCGGCTTTGTCTGCCAGCAGAACAACCGCCTTGTGTTCTACATCAGGGCTGTCGACAATATCAATGGCTATCTGGCTGCAAAACAGTTCGGCATCTCTGCGCTCAGCTGCAATCTGGTAGAAAAGAACGGTGCGGTTGTAATCGCCGATCCGCCGTCACCCGCGAACATGCTCAAGCCGATCGAACACGTTTTCAGATTTGAAAATGTTGATAACGACGGCGCCGTCAGTCCGGAATACTATCTTGAAGTCAACGCCACCGACCATTCAAACAATTCCCGCAATTTTAAGCTCAATATTGCGGTTCTCGGCAAAAAACTCGACATCCGCACTCTCGAAGAAAGACGCAAACGCATCGATTAAGGCTTGTGACTTCATTTTGAGCCCCCGGCAGGTCGACCTGCCGGGGGCTTTTTCACTGGTTGAACTGCCCTTTACATTTGTTCTCATCTCGTTTATAATGATGCATCCATGCTAGCCAGACATGGTGTTTTGTATTGGCATAAATCACTCTTCATTCAGATTTAATGTTGTGCAAATCAGAAATTCTCTCCCCAAGGAGTTATTGCATTATGTTGAAGACACAGGTCCAGGAACTGGAAGCCAACAGAGTCGCCCTCACCGTCGAAGTTGAGGCCGAAAAAGTAAACGCTGCCTATGCCAGTTTTTATTCACGCGCCGCACGCTCGGTTAAAATACCCGGCTTCAGACAGGGCAAAGTCCCTAAGGCTGTTCTGGTTAAATTTATCGGTCCCGACTCAGTCAAAGAACAGATTGAAGAAGAACTGGTTCAGGAAGTTTATCCACAGGCAATCAGAGAAACCAAACTGCACCCGGTAAGCCGCTTCGAACTTGAAGAATCAAGTCTGGCAGAAGGCCAGCCCTTTATTTTTAAAGCCGTATTTGAAGTAAGACCAAAACTCGGTGAATTCAATTACAAGAGCTACACTTCACAGGTGCAGCGCGAAATCGTCGATGAAGACAGTCTCAGTAAAGTTCTCAACCAGGTTCGCGATCAGCACAGCAAGACCGAACCGGTAGAAGGCGCCAGCCTTGAAATCGGCGACTACTTTTCTGCGAACATCGAAGTTTCGCACCAGGGCGAAGTTGACAGTGAACTGTCAGACGAAAAAGCCGCGCACAAAATGAGCGAAAACGACAAGCTCTTCAATCCCTGTCTGGGCATGAAGGTTGGCGACACCCGCACCTATCAGATTAACGTCGATGGCGACGAAGAGAAAAATTCAAAGTATTACGGCAAGACCCTTGATTACAAGGTAACTCTTAATCGGGTATCAAGGCCTACTCTTCCTGAGCTCAACGATGAATTTGCCAAGCAACTGGGTGAATTTGAAAACCTTGAAGCCCTCAAGACCAAAATCAGGGAAGACCTCGAAGAACGCGCGAAGTATGACGCAGAAGAGCGTGCTTTTGAAGGAATTCTGGATCAGATTATCGCGAGCTACAAGTTCGAAGTTCCTGAATCAATGGTTCAGAGCACTGTCGACTTTTTCATCGAAGGCCTTGATCGGCGCTGGCGCCAGTTTGGTACAACAATTCAAGACTATCTGCGCAACTCAGGCAAAGATGTTAATGAATTCAGGGAAACCTTCAGAGAACGTGCTGTTCGCCAGACAAAAACCATGCTTCTCGTTGACGCCATTGGCGATCGCGAAAATATTGAAGTAACCGATGCTGACTATCGAGAAGAAATTGAGAAGCGCGCCAAAGAATACAACATGACGGTAGAGAAGCTGTTAAGCACGCTTTCAGAGAATGATGGCGAAGAAAACGTACGATTTTCGCTGCGCAGCCAAAAAATTCGCGATTTTTTGCTCAAAAATAACCAGATTAATTACGATATGGTTAAAGACGCTGATATCAACAAGGGGGAAACTGAAGCGTGACTCTCGTACCAATAGTAATTGAACAAAGCAGTCGAGGCGAACGTGCGTTCGACATCTATTCACGTCTTCTCAAGGATCGCATTATCTTTCTGGGCGGCGGAATTGATGATAATCTAGCTGACGTGGTTGTCGCTCAGCTTCTTTTCCTCGAATCAGAAGACCCCGAAAAGGATATCTCAATCTACATCAACAGCCCCGGTGGTGTCGTCACCGCTGGAATGGCTATCTATGACACCATGCAGTATATCAAACCTGATGTCAGCACCATCTGCATAGGCCAGGCGGCCAGCATGGGTGCGCTCCTGCTTACGGCTGGCGCGCATGGCAAGCGGTATGCCCTTCCCAACTCGCGTATCATGATTCATCAGCCCTTAGGCGGCGCCCAGGGACAGGCCAGCGATATCGAAATTCAGGCACAGGAAATCCTGCGCATGAAAGACATGCTCAACGATATCCTGGCGCATCACACCGGGCAACCGCTCAAGCGCATCAAGCGTGATACCGACCGTGACTTTTTCATGTCTTCGAAGGAAGCCAAAGAATATGGTCTGATTGATGAAGTTGTACAGCGCAAAGTAGTCGTAGCTAAATCCAACGAGGAGTAAGCATGCTTTCTAAGACCCCTCAATTCCGTTGTTCTTTCTGCGGAAAGAGCCAGGATCAGGTTCGCAAGCTGATTGCCGGGCCCGAGGTCTATATTTGCGATGAATGTATCGGTCTTTGCAACGAGATCATTCTTGAAGAGGTTGACGACGACGTGCCTTTGGCGTTTCAGAACGCTCTCAAACCAAAAGAGATCGTTAAAACGCTGGATCAGTATGTTATCGGCCAGGAACGCGCCAAAAAGATTCTTTCGGTTGCGGTCTATAACCATTACAAGCGTATCTCGCTCGAAGAGCAACTGCCTCATCGCGATGACGTCGAAGTACAGAAATCGAATGTTCTGCTGATTGGCCCAACCGGTTCAGGCAAGACCCACATTGCTCAGACCCTTGCCAAGCTGCTGAATGTGCCTTTCTGCATTGCCGACGCTACAACACTCACTGAAGCAGGTTACGTCGGCGAAGACGTAGAAAGTATTCTGCTCAATCTTCTTCGCTCCGCTGACTACGATGTTCAGAAAGCAGAACGCGGTATCGTCTACATCGATGAAATCGACAAAATCGCACGTAAGAGCGAAAATGTTTCGATTACCCGCGATGTTTCGGGTGAAGGTGTTCAACAGGCGCTTCTCAAGCTTCTTGAAGGCAAGGTCGCACATGTGCCGCCGCAGGGCGGTCGCAAGCACCCGCATCAGGACTATATCCAGATCAACACCAAAAACATTCTGTTCCTGCTTGGCGGAGCATTCGAGGGAGTCGATAAGCTTATCGAATCACGTTCTGCCACCAAAACCATGGGCTTTGGTTCAACCCCGCTGGTCAAAAGCGAGCGCCGGGTTGGCGAACTGCTCAAGGACATAATGCCGGAAGACTTGTTGCGATTTGGCCTGATTCCTGAATTTATCGGTCGCGTGCCGGTAATGGCCACTTTCAACAATCTTCAGGTCGAAGACCTGGTCAAGATTCTCACTGATCCCAAAGATGCGTTGCTCAAGCAATACAGTCGTCTGATGCGCATGGAAGGTGTCGATCTTGAAATCACGCCAAAGGCGCTGCAGGCAATCGCCCGCAAGGCAATCGACCAGAACACCGGCGCCCGTGGTCTGCGCAGAATTATTGAAGAACTGATGCTCGATCTCATGTATGATATTCCATCAGACAATAACATCGGCAAAGTGATCATTCACGAGCGCTGCGTCGATAAGAAAGAGCCTTACCAGATCATCTACAAGATCGAAAGTCAGATCGCCTGACCTGACCGTTGAATACGTAACTGACACAGGGGTTCGCTCGCGAATCCCTGTGTTTTATTTTTACTGAAAAGAGGTTAATATGAGAAATACCAGCAAGGCCGACATCGGCATTTTCAGCGGCAGTGGAATGTATGAAATGCCTGCCGACAAGATCGAAAAAGTCAAAATATCAACACCATACGGTGCGCCCAGCGACGTTATAGATATCTGCACCATCGGTGACAAGCGGGTGGCCTTTCTGCCCCGACATGGCCGCAATCACAGTCTGCCTCCGCACAAGATCAATTATCGCGCCAATCTCTGGGCGATGAAAGAACTCGGCGTTTCGCGCATCATCTCGCCATGCGCTGTCGGTTCACTGCAGACCAACATAAAACCCGGTGATTTTGTAGTAACCGATCAATTTATCGATCGCACAAAAGGGCGCACTGACACTTTCGCCGATGGCCCTGATGTAATGCATATTTCGGCGGCCGAACCATACTGTCCGCAGCTGCGCCAGATGGCCATCGCGGCCATTCGCGCCGAAGGCGCCAAAGCGCATGAATCTGGGACAATTGTAGTTATCAATGGCCCGCGTTTTTCAAGCAAAGCCGAGAGCAAGTGGTTCACCAGCATGGGCTGGCACACGGTGAACATGACACAGTATCCGGAAGTCGTGCTGGCGCAGGAACTCGGCATCTGCATCGTCAATGTTGCGATGATCACCGACTACGATGCCGGACTGGTCGGCGATGTGCCGGAAGTTACCACGAAAGAAGTGGTTAAGATGTTTCAGCACAGCATCGGCACGCTGCACAAGATTCTGATGCGCATGGTTAAGGAAATCCCGGTCGCACGTACCGATAAATGTCGATGCCATCAGAAGCCAGACGAGGCCTATTTCTTCTAAAAACCCGTTATTAATAACCGTAGGGGTTCAGCCCCGGTGAGCACTGCGGGATCGGTGGCTCTAATAGCCAAAGGCCATAAGAGCCACCGAATGTTGAACCCCTACGCATTTTAGACAGATATCAGCGTTACGAGATTATTCGACTGTCGCCATCTTTTTCAGCGCCTGATAGCGTTCTTCGATCATTTCCATCTTGAGATCATGGTATGAATCGAGGCTGAAATTTTCGACAGTAATCGAGCCCATGGCGCTGCCATAGAGCATGCTGCGGCGAAAGCCCATTTCGCTGTAATCGCCGTGTCGGGCCAGACTTCCCATAAAGCCACCGCCGAAAGAATCGCCAGCACCGGTAGGATCTGTGATATCAAGACACGGATAAGCTGGTACGAAGAAGCGAGCATCATTGGTAGCCGTCATGGCACCAAGTTCACCCATTTTAACGATAATGCGACTGGGGCCCATTGTCAGAAGCTTATGAACAGCCGGCGCGAATTTTTTCTCTTCGGCCAGCATCAACGCTTCCTGAAAGTTGATGAACAGAATATCTACTTTGGCAATAGCCTGTTTAAGCAGATCTCTGCTGGTATTGATCCAGAGATTCATGGTATCGAGCGCGATAATTTTGGGTTTATTAACCTTTTCGATGACTTTCAACTGCAGGGCCGGGTGAATGTTGCCAAGAAACACCAGTTCAGCATTCCGGTATTCTTCTGGCAGATGTGGATCAAACGACTCAAATACGTTGAGGCGGGTGTCGTGCGTGGTAGCATCGCCAAAGTCTTCACCATAGCTTCCGGCCCAGTGAAAGGTTTCGCCTTCATTTTTGATATCAAAGCCGGACAAATCGACACCGTGCTTTTTAAGGAATTCAACGTGGGCAGTTTCAAAGTCCTTGCCGGCAACGCCGACCAGGCCAACATTGGTAAAATAGCTGGCAACAGTAGAAAAATACACTGCCGAGCCGCCGAGAGCCCGTTCGCGTCTTCCTTTGGGGGTCTGCAGGGAATCATAGGCAACCGAGCCCACCACGATCATCTTAACGCTCATTTATTCCTCCAGAAAGTGTAAATATTGGCTTAAGAGGCCGGCACCGGAGCAGTGTCTGATGCGTCAGCAGGTTTGAGACGCTGACCATACAAGCCGGCGGTTTTGATTATAACATAAAACTGTATCAGCATTGCCACCTGAATTGAATAGTCGATCCAGGTGCCATAAGAATAGAACCCGAGGCCGCCGATCAGAATAATCGAAGATAGTCCGTCACCAGCCCTGAATACAACGGTGTCAACGAATCCTTTACCCTGATACTTTGCTTCACGGTCAAGCGGAATATAGACCAGCTCGCGCAGCGCCCTTCCCGTCGAATAATTGAGAGCATATCTGATGATCATGATCCAGGAAACCACGGTAAGACTTGGATTAAACATGGTCAGGAAAGTGCCAGCGATCTGAATCAGGTTAAGCAGCAGCAGCCCGTAAATTGGGTTGGCGAGCATCATGATCAGGCGGGTTACAAAAAACTGGGCAAACAGCGAGACAATGTTAATGCGCCCATAGATGCCGGCAATAAACTGGGTTTTTCGGTTAACATCACTGCCGATTTCGCTTTCGATCAGGCGATTGAGCTGCTGAAAAAACATGGTGCTCGAAAACGTATACAAAAACATTTCAAGTGCCATACAGATGAGAATCGGGTTTTTACAGACTGACAGAAAGCCGTCCCATGGCCGCGGCGGGTGTGCCGGCACGACCGGCTTGTTGTCTTCATCGACAACTCCTTCGGGGCGGTAGTGGTTCTTGTGAATGAACTTCATACACCATATCGAAGGGTAAAGCAGAATTATCGCGACAATGAAAAGATTTGATGTGCCGATATGCCGAACCAGCAGCGATGTCAGCGCGCTGCCGGCCAGCCCGCCAACCAGACCGCCGTAACCGATAATCGCGTAGAGGCGGCGGCCCTGCTCAACGGAGAATACATCGTTCATGAACGACCAGAACATGCTGACCGCCATCAGAGCGAAAAAGTTCACCCAAAGATAATAGGTGCTGATCAATAATACTTTAACTGCTGCAAGCGCTGGCCTGGGTTGAACTGCCGACGTCTCAACAGTGGGAACGCCTGCGTAAGCCGGCTCGTGCGCCTCAGCAATTGGCGCCACAGCTGTGATTGCCGCCGAAGATAACGCGGAAGAAGGCGCTGTTTCACCACCTAGGGGAATTACAAAAGTAAAAATGACCCAGAACCCAATCAGGCAGAGCACAAAAAACCTGGTAATAAACGGTATAAAAATGTCACGCTTGTATTTGCCAACGATCCAGCTGTAAGCAGCATTGCCAAGAATCAGCGAGATCATCGAAAAAATATTGAGAATCGGAATGTTCTCAGAGCCAAGCTCAAGCGCCAGACTGCCACGAATCGGCTTGATCACATAATAAGAACAGATAACACAAAAGAAATAGGCGATCGAAACTATTGTGATACTGCTCTCACCGGTCGGGAGTCTGTTATCTGCTGGTGCAGCCATATTCAGCCTTGAAAATCACGTGTTCGCTAAAGCGACCGGCTCATTATAAGTATTGGCAGCAAAATGTCAAACTTTATTGGCCGCATCTGCCAGCAACCAGTCAACGGCCTCATTCAAGCTGGCAAATGTTGGTACTTTTTCAAAACCTGGTGCGGGTTGCGCTCTGATACAAATTGGCTTGATTCCAGTATCGAGGCCGATCTTTATGTCTTTGCTGCGGTCGCCAATAACGTAGGAGCGATCTCTATCGATATCAAAATCCTTGAGGGCCTGCAAAATCATGCCGGGACGGGGCTTTCGGCAGTTGCAGTCAGAAATTCCGTTAACTGGCGGGTAATCAGCGTGATGCGGACAGAAATATATCGCGTCAAGTTCTGCATCAGCAGACGCGAGAAGGCCTTGCAGTTTCTGATGAACCAGTTCAAGCTGTTCAGGGGTAATGAGTCCGCGCGCGATGCCAGACTGGTTGGTAATCAAGATCAACAGGTAGCCAGCTTTTTTCAGCCTGGCCAGGGCTTCGCCAACGCCAGGAAAAAGCGCGAAATCATCCGGATTTGAAATGTAGCCCGGATCAGGATTTAGAGTTCCATCGCGGTCAAGAAAAACAGCTTTTCGCATCGTTACCTCATCAAACAATTTTCAAACTTACACTAGCCCTTGCAACAATCATATTTTTTCATTACTGCGGCAAAGACCTTTTGCGGGGTCAAAGAATACATACAGCTCTTGTGACTGCAGGTTTCACGATGGCACTGCAGGCAGTCGACGCTGTCGCTGTAAAGCACAAGATGTTTGTCACCACGGGGATAGACCGGTTCGCGCGTTGTTGGCCCGAAAATAGCGACCACAGGAGTGTCGACAGCCCAGGCGATGTGCATCGGACCGGTATCACAGGTTAAAAACAGGTTCAACTGGCTCAATAACGCGGCAAATTCATCGATCCGCAGACTTTCGTGAACAAATGCCCGGTCGCGGCCAACCTTTTCGGCAAGCGCTTCAGCCGCCGCACGTTCGCCGGGACCCCAGGTAATCAGCACCGGCTGCCTGGTAGCGTTGTGCCAGAGATTGATAAACTCACAAAAATACTCTTCGGGCCAGGCCTTTGACTGATAGGTCGCGTGCGGGTTTATTCCAAGAAGCGGTCGAGTTGCCCGGTATTGTTGAGGCAAGGCCGCCATGGCGCGGCTTATCAGAGCAGACGAGTAAGATATCTGCGGCAGCTTTAATTCACCAGCAACGCCGAAATATGCAAAAAAATCGCAAAAAAGCTGCATAAGATGCTTGTTCGGGTCAGGCGGAGCATAAGTGCGGCTGTAAACCCAGCGCCGCACCCGATAATCGAAGCCGTAGCGCTGCCTGATACCAGAAAGAGCGGTAACTATAGCTGTTGCCGGGTTGCTGAACAGATCGAAAACCTTGTCGAAACGATACTTGCGAATCTGCCGCGCCAGTTCGAGCAACTGAGCGAACCCTGCTCCTGGAGGCATCTCAATGACCCTGATGTGCAATTCTGCTGGAATTATCTGACCAAAAGGGCGTTGGCAGAAAAACCCGATCGTTTCGTCGGGGTTCTGCTTGCGCAACATTTGTAAAACCGGCAATAGATGGACTATATCGCCAAGCCCACGCAATCGCATCACAAGAATTCCTGACATGTTATACCATTCACATTAAATTCGTTCACAACAAAGAACTAGAAACCAGAGTGCCTTTTAATCGCCAGCGACGACGATTACGAGAACGAGCACGAGCACGAGCACGAAAAAGCAAATAGCAGGGACAATGCCGAAAGTATAAGAACGAAAAAAATGTAATCAGTATTATCCCTGTGTCCGGCAATATATCAGACCGGCCGATTATTGTCGACCGGCGGATGATTCTGCTCTTGAATTTTGGCGAGGTTGGCAATATACTGAGTCCCAGTTACCGCATAAGTATTCATGGGAGTTGTTGGATGCCTATCAAGAAAGAACTTCTGGAAATTCTTGCCTGTCCGGCCTGCCGGGGCAAAATCGTGCATGACGAAGAAAAAGATGTGCTCAACTGCTGCGAATGTAAGAGATCATACCCGATACGTGACGACATTCCGGTTATGCTGATCGAAGAGGCAACTATGCCGGACACCCCGGAAAAAGCTTGAAAACCAGTGGCCCGCATACACGCAACCCTGGCAACCTCTCACATGAACGGCGAAGCATTCGAGCTGCTGGCCAGCTACGATTTGTTTCCAGAACTGTATTTCAGCAGTCACTCGATAGACAACATCACCGAAAATTTTCTGGTGCGCCTCAGCGAGCTTCTTGTCAGTCATAATTTTTCTTCGAGCCTGCACGCTCCTTTTGTTGACCAGGATATCGGATCACCTGATGATGCCTTGAGAGAGCGCTCACTTAATCGCCTGCTGCGAACTCTCGATGTAGCCAGCCGACTTGGCTCGCAAAGGATTGTCGTTCACCCCGGGTATGGTGATGTCGCGAGCGAGGCAGATTATATTCAATGGCTGCAGCGAGCAACAGAACCACTCAAGCAAATGACAAAACAGGCTGCTGAACTTGGTCTGCAGATAGCCTTTGAGAACATCTACGACTCATCACCTGATCGCCTTTACCAGTTGCTGCAGACTCTTGCCGCGAGCAACGCCGGAATCTGCTTTGACACCGGGCACTACAACCTGTTTTCCCAACTACCCATGCAGGATTGGCTGGAGAAACTGGGTGACAAAATTCTGGTCTGTCATATCCATGACAACGATAAATCCGGCGATCAGCATCTGGCAATTGGCGACGGTTGCCTCGATTATACGCCGCTCATTTCGTGGTATAACCAGCTGGCGCCGGCGACAAAACCGGTCATGACCCTTGAAGCTCTTAACCGCAAAGATGTTATTACGTCGATAACCCGCATAAACACGTGGGGTATCTGAGCCTGCTCATACATGTATCGCGCAACCATTGCTTGATTTCTAATACTATTCACAAAAGATTCGTTCACAGCCAAAGACTGGACACAAAAGTAGCCTTTGTAATTGCCAGCAACGACGATTACGATTACGACGCGTAGGATGCGCCAGATGCGCCAGGTGCGCCAGAGCGCCTGAGGATACAAAGCGCCCAGGTGCACGCACGAGCACGGGCAAACGCATAATCGAACAATGCCGAAGGTAGTAACAAAACAACTAGAATTGGTCTATCACCCTGTTGGCACCGATCGTAGGTTCGACGTCTTTGCGGCATAAAAAAACCGGCCTGCGAGGGCCGGCTTTGTAATTAGGCGAACTCTGGTTTGCGGCCTACTTGCCTTTGATCAGCGAGTTATAGAGGTCGAGGTTAGTTTTATACTCGGTGTATGCACTCTTGGCGAGAGCGGCGTTGCCCTTCTGGGTTGCTTCCATATATTGCTTATAGGCAGCCAGGTAGTTGCTGTAAGCTGTCTGGGAGTCAACGGCCTTGGCAGGTGCTTTGGCTTCAGGTGCAGCTGCAGCGCTTGTGGTTTTCTTAACAGTGCTGCCACTTGTCACCGGAACAGTAGAAGTGCCAGTCATTTTGGCCATAAAATCAGCAGCTTCGGCTCTCTCTTTGGCTGCAGCTGCCGGGTCGATATCACTCTGCTTGAGCACAACCGTCTTTTTACCAAACAGCTTTGAGACGCCCGCTACAGCGAGACGTGCGATCAGACCACCACCGATAACGCCAACTGCGAGCATCGGAAAACCCATGCCGATACAAAGCGCGCCACCAGCGACTGCGCCGATTACTGTGGCAAAATTAGCAACGCTTGAGGTTGTCCAGTTAAGGACTTTCTTGCCGACAATAAAACCACCAATAGCACCGGCAGCCATACCAAGCGGTCCACCGCCAAGAGCCATGCCCAGTGCGCCACCCGCGAGGCCAGCGCCTACTGCGCCCACATTAACAAATATAGCCTTGCCGATATCTTTCGCTTTGGCAAGAAAAGACGCATGCAGCTGCCCGACTGGAGATACGGCAACCCACAGCGAAAACAGCATCGAGATAAGAAGCATTGTCGAGACATTTTGCCTTTGGCTGTATGTCATGGTCATCATAAACTTCCTCCTGCTAACAAAACCAGTTGAGAGTCGAATATGTATTGATTATAAGAATCTGGCACGAAAGCCGCAAGGGCTGTACCCTCTAATTTTATCTGGCCGTTTTGTACATCAGAAATTCTTCGATCTCTTTGAGCCTGGCAAGTGCGTCGGCGTTAAGCAGGTCGCGGTTAAAGCGCGAATGAACAAGCTCAATACCGTGATCCTGCAGGCTCATTGTCCAGATACCGCCGGCAAAAGCATCTTTGCGCATTATTTCGGCGGCCTTGACCAAAGCGTTATCTATGCGTTTTACCATACTGGCCGGCACTTTACCTGGAGCGGTGCGACTCTGATCTGAATCTACGCCGATCACCAGATAATTACCACGGCGAGAAGCCTGAATCAGACCGAGGCCACTACGACCAGAAGCATGATAAATAAGATCGGCGCCCTGTTTTGCCATATCCATGCCAAGATTGAATGCCTTTTCGGGCATGTCAAAGGCTTCTGGTGTGCTGCCGATATAGTGCGACAGAACGGTTGCCTGCGGCTTAACAAACTTTACGCCATTGGTAAAGCCACGCTCAAAGCTGGCGATTACCGGCGAATCCATGCCACCGAGAAAGCCTACGATATCGCTTTTACTTGATAAAGCAGCAAACGCGCCGGCATAAAATGAGCCCTGTTCTTCGTCAAACAGAATAGACAACACATTGGGCATAGTTACAACTGAATCAATAAGAACAATACGGCTTTCAGGAAATTCTGCAGCGATGCGGCGCACAGCGTCATTGGCAAAAATGCCAACGGCGCAGACCATATCCATATCGCGCTGACAAAAATAACGCAGTGCAGGTTCAATACCGCTTATACTGCCTGGCTCGACAACTTCAACAACGTAGTCGCCTTCTTTGCGCAACTGCATGATACCCTGATATGCGGCATCATTAAACGATTCGTCGCCAAGCCCGCCAATCGACAGCACGACGCCAACTCGCATGGTATCGGCAGAAACTGCAACAGCAGCCAAAAAGGTGACAGCAAAAATCATCAAAAATACGCGCAATTTCATAATTCCTCCAGCTGATTTACCAGTCTTCTCTGTTGCCAACAAGAGGCTTGGCATCAATAATCCCCAGGTTTTTAAGCACTCTTTCAAGCGCGGCGAGAACTTCGGGCGAGAATTTGCCCTTTTCCTCGCTCATTTCAGTAAAGCTTTCAAGGTAGGTGCGCTCAATCGCGTATGGACGATAATGCGTCATCGCATCAAAAGAGTCGGCAACCGCGATAATCAGAGAGCCAAAAGGAATTTCTTCGCGTTTGAGACCGCGCGGATAGCCAGAACCGTCGATAGCTTCGTGGTGACTCAAAACCATCTCGGCAACCATTTCCATGCCCGGAATCTCGCGAATCATGGCTGATCCGATCAGTGAATGCGCCTCAACTTTTTTGCGCTCGTCTTCGTCGAGCGGACCAGCGAGCTCAAGCAGCTCATCAGGAAGTCCAACTTTGCCAAGATCATGCAACAGGGCCGCCATTTCCAGATCAGCGATTTCGCGCGGCGCTAATCCAAGTTCGCAGCCTATAGCCACGCTAAAATGGCGCACACGATCCCAGTGCCCGATGTTTTCGCGTGATTGATTTTCGAGTATTTTCATTGTCAGGCCAAGCAGGCACTCCAGTCTGACAAAATCTGCAAGCATCTTCAGCGACTCACGTGCCTTTTCTGTCAGTTCCCAGGTTGCCATCTCAGGCGAAGCAGAGTTAGGGGCGCGCACACTTATCAGCCAGGTGGTAGAATTGACTGCGACAGTTTTCCAGAAGCGCCCGCCAAAACGGCTTATTCCAGGCTTGACCAGATCGTCAGGAAAATCGGTCGGTGGCAGACTACCGGCAAGGTCGCGACCGCGCCAGATGCCGCCCCAAGGAAACCAGAGCTGAAGGTCGCTGCCGACCCCATCCAGGTGTTCGCTGAGAAGACCCAGAGATGTATTCCAGACTCCGGCAATGCAACTGAGTTCCAGGGGTTTCATAGAATTCTCCGTTCTTCAATGCCAGATTAAGTTTTAATACTTTTTGCCCTGCCAGTATAACAGAATGCTTCGACAAGGTAAAACTTCAGTAAACGTTTATTTTTGCTTTTCTTGACACAGGGTTTAGCCTGAGACTATACTTTGGCAAATTATCTCCAATACGGGAGCGTCTTTAAAAATGAGTACAAACTACGAAAACAGGATAGCCCTGAACCCCGCTCTTATCGTTGGACTTGGCGGTACAGGCAAGAAATCGCTGATCAACTTTAAGGAAACCTTTCTCAGCAGCCCGCAAATCAGAAAGGCATTTTCGCTTTCAGGCGACAAACAACCTGCGCTCCCCGATTTCATCGATCTGCTATGTATTGATACCGACATCTTTGATGCCAGCCAGTCAGAAGAAGAGGCGAAAACCGCCGCTAAGCTTACTGAAAGCGAGTATCATCAGATCAACATTCAGAATGCCGGTCAGATAACCGGCAATCTCGACTCTGACACCTACAATTATCTTTACGAATGGTTTCCGCAGAAACTCAAAAACCATATTGGCCAGATCAGCCAGGGCGCGCACCAGTTCAGGTTTACCGGCCGCTTTGGTGTTTTTGTCGATGTACAGAAAATTTTTCAGCAGATCAAGACCAAGATGAGCCGCATCATGGCGCGCAGCAACGTTAACCAGGACGACATCATCGTTCCGTTGACCAACAAACAAGGCCAGATACTGACTCCCGAGTTTTACATCGTCGGCTCTTTGTGCGGCGGTTCGGGCGCCGGCATGTTTCTCGACATCGCCTATCTCATGAAAATGGCCTATTATCAGCTTTCTGGCGGGCGCGGCAAGCCGAGCATTATCGGCATCATGCTGACTCCAGAAGCATTTACCCAGATCGCCATCGACCCCAACGTCAATTCAACCGGGCGTCTCGAAGGCAATGGTTACGCTTCTCTCGTCGAAACCTTCTATTTCATGAATAAAGAGCACTTTCCACCGAGCCGCAGTGCCAAAGATATTATCAACCAGGACCGCCGCAACAAGTTCATGGTTAACTACGGGCCGGTCGGCAAAAGCAATGACGGCACTACTTTTGGCTCGGTATGCGAAGAAACACCGTTTGATCAATGCTACCTTCTCGGCACCAGCAACCAGGACGACATTCCGACCTATTACGCCATCGCCTCTGAACTGATATTCACCAAACTGGCCACTCAGATGCGCCAGGCGCAGAACTCGATGCTTGACAACGCTTCGCAGATTCTCGGCCAGAACAGCTCAGATCTTGAGGGAAAGCAGCTTAAATGTTTCAGCTCGGCCGGCTTTAAGAGCTTCTATTACCCGCTTGACGTTATCAGAGACCTCTACACCTTCAAGCTGTCAATGGATCTCACCTACTGGCTTCGCCTCTCGGTAGACCGCATTCTAATTGACTCAATGGTGCAGGAATTCGCTGAGAACAACCCCGGCAAAGTCGACCTTACCCCCGAAGCGCTCTTTCTGATGACAAAAGAGGTCATTGATCGCAAGCAGTTCTGGGATAACCCGATGTTCCACACTATGCGCACCGCCAGCAAACAGCGCGATGGCGAATCGGCATCAGCCTTTATTCTGCGCCAGATCGATGAAATGAACCAGAACCGCGTCAAAAAAGACGAAATAAGAGCAAAGGTCAAGGTCAGTTTTGAACAGGCTGCAGTCAAAACCGGCGAACACCTGCTTGAAAAGGTCATTGAGATCATCAATAACCCTGATCTCGGTGCCCATATCGCAGTAGATTTCCTGGTGGCTTTTGAAAAGTATCTTTCACGCTACCCCCGCGAGATCCTCAGCCGCAAGGTTCAGGAGATCAAAGCCAAGCTCGACAAAGAACAACGCGAATACCGCGAGATTGCGAATCGCCTCAAAGAGCGGCTGAGTGGCTTTGCCGGCCTGGGCGGCAAGCTCATGGAACTCGGCACGGTTCTGCGCATGACCGACCTCAATGACGAACGCGATAAGCTGCTCAAAGAAGCTAAAGAAGCGGTTGACATGGAATACGAAATGTTCTGTATCGGCTGCGCCGAAGACTACCTGCGATTTCTAAGCGTGCAGAGCCAATCTATCAAAAAGCAGGTTGAAGTCTTTTCGACCAAGCTCACCCGCATTTCAAAAGACGGCATGATCGAACGCCAGTATGAACAGTGCCTCGACCGCATCAAGCCGTATTCAAAAGTTCAGAATTTCATCAGAACCTACATCTTCGAAGACCGTGATATCGAGCCATTTTACAAGTATCTGCTCGGTGACCTTTCGAACAACGATATTGAGGGCGATTTCCTGGTAAAGATCAACCTTGGCGAAAACTGGGATAAATACACAAATCCCGAAAGCAGTTCGCTCGAAAAAGATATCGTAAAATACTGCCGCGGCATCATAGAGCGGCGCCTGTTTGGCGGTATCGAAGACTTTATTCACTGGAAAGATTCGATTCGCAAGGGCTTTAAAAAGAGCCTCGTCGAAAGCATGATGAATCAGGCCACGCCGCTGATGACCCTCAATGATCGCGGCAACAACAGCCCGCAGCGCATGAATATCGTCACTCTCGGCATCGCCGACGAAAACAGCAAACTCTCTGAAGAAATCAAAGATGCGCTGCGCAAGGGCGACATCGGCGTCACCATAGCACCGACCCGCAATCCATACGAAATAAGCCTGTTGCAGACCCTGCACGGAATCGCTCCGTACAACATCAGTGCCATCACGCAGTGGCACAATCTCTACCGCCAGAACAACGCAAAGATAAACTGCCATGCAGTTCTGACCAATGATGCTTACCCGATTCTGTGGTCAAGCTATGGTCTGATACCAGCTAAAAAGCTGGAAGAGCACTACATGGTCTACCTGCTGCTTCGCTATGAGATGTTTGCTGATGCCAGCAACACCAGGCGCGGCATTGAGTATAACGATGAACTCGTGCAGTTCGAGCTGTGCTACCAGCAGGATAAGCCGCAGCCGATCGGCCGCACTATCACTCAGATGTTCGATTATCTCAAGAATAACACCATGGGCATTTACCTTATCAGAAGCGTCTACAGCGAATACTGGAAGTCTCTGCCGTTCCCGAAACAGCGCGAGATTGTCAGCAAATATCTGCCGATGATGACCGACAGGGTTAAAAAGCTTGAAGAAGCAATTGAAGAAGAAATCAAAAAGAATCACGAGGTCAGCGCAGCAAGCGATGAACTGCTGTCGATCAAGCGCGGCATTCTCAAAATTCTGCAGGACTACAATGATCAGTTCGAACACATTCTCAGTCAGCGCCCTGGCGGAAGTATTGAGTCAGACGCGGCACTACAGTAGCGCAACACTAATCACTTAATGAGGACACACACATGGTTGAAGTAGCTCCCGGAGGCGAAAGGCTAAAAATCCCCGTCTGGAAGTATCTGCTGTTTCTGTTTATAGCCCTGCTATTGGCATTGGGCGTTCTCTGGTATCTGCTTTCTTCAAACTATGGTGCGCAAAACAGCTTTCTCGAAAGCCTGCGGCGTTACCTGTCGTTCTTCAGCTCATACCACCCGAAACTGCAACCCGAGGATGATTTTGGCACCGCCCTGCGTATTCATGGTTTCGAGCGCGAAGATGCCCGAAAATTCAACCTGTTCGTGTCGGCAACCGACAAGGATGGCAGCCCACTAAAGGTCATCAACCCACACGATGTCAAGATCAAGGTAACTGGTACCGCCGGCCAGGAAATGAATGCGGTAGTCGTCCGCACACGCCCGCTGCACATGTATTCAGAGTGGGCAGCGCCGATAAGTTTCAGTTCGGTCATGGATTATTCAGGCAGCATGTTCCCCCAGGATCTGAGTGCAATCGAAAGCAACTATTCAGAACTGATAAACCAGATCACTCTGCCGATGTCGGCAGCGGTTATAAAGTTCAACACCCGCGTTCACGATATTCTCGAGCTTTCTTCTGATAAACAGGAAATTATTGCTGCCGTACAAAAACGCATCGGTCTTCAGAACACCGCGCTGTTTGACGGCATGGATCGCGGCGTTGAGAAGATACAGTCACGACCTCATTTTCGTTTCATGATTCTGACAACTGATGGCAACGACAACTCATCGATGAACTCTCTTGACTCAGTAATCAAGCGTTGTCAGACCCATAACGTTGCAGTTTTTGTTTTTGGTTTCGGCTGGCTTGATGTTAATACCCTGCGCAACATTTCTGAGAGCACCAACGGCTACTACTCCTATGTGCCTGACAGTGCAAAACTTGATGAATGGTTTAAAAAGCTGGGGCAGATCATTAACAATGTTCAGGTTATCGAATTTTCGACGAGCGTAGATATGAATCAGCCCGGAACTGTTGAATTGTCAGTTGAATCCAGCGGACAAACCCTGAAGAGGGTTCGGGTCTGGGCCCCGTAGTCCTTCGGTAGACGAGGCTTTAGTTGCCAGTGATTAAAGCCATCTGAATTGAAATAGAGCGGCGGAGGCAAACAAGTGCGCAACCAGTTTTTACGCGGTATTCTGTCATTCATACTGATTTTGGGGGCTTTTTCAGGTCAGGCTCTCGCCGAAGCCAACTTCGATTTTGGGCTGCCACTTTTCGGGTTCGAAGAAATTCGCTTCGAGAAAAGCCAGCCGGCAGATTTTAATATACACCTGCTGAAAAAGTACCTCGTAGAAAACGAAGGTTCGATGATACAGCAGTTGCATGGAATCATCCGCTGGTTCAGCCTTTTGCGCCTTTCAGACACTCCGCGCCGCGACGAACTGGTAAAGCAGAGTAGTAGTTTCTTTTCGAATGCTGGTAAAAAAAGCGTCAGCAACGAAGAGAGACTGCGCGAGATCTTTTTTAAAGGTCTGCTTCTCAGTCAAGATAAGAAAGCCGATCCGACCAACAAGCAGGATCAGGCATTTGAAGATCTGCTGATTGAAGCAGAGGACCAGCTCACAGAAGTTGGTGATTACTGGCTGGTGAAGGGCATTGTCTTTCATCTGCTGCGCGAGCGGCCCAATGATTACTTTAAGCCCATGAAACCCGAAGAAGATCTGAAACGCGCTCTTGGACTTATTCCGCGCACAGCCCACTATTACTATATCATGGGGCAGGCATTTCGCTTTCTTGGTTCACTGGACTCATCGCTGTTTCTGGCTATAGCCTCTTACGAGAGGTCTTCTAACCTGGATCCTCGCAACCACAAGCTGCAGAATGCCCTGCTTGGCATTTACATGGGCCTGCACGAGAATTACCAGGGCACTGGCAAACAAGAACCTTTCTGGCTTGAAGAAGCTGTCTATAAAAAGATCCTGGCCATCTCTCCGCACAACCCGCACGCCCTCAACAATCTCGGCTTTCTTTACGCTGAATACGGAGTTAATACGAAGCAGGCTCAGGAGTTCTGTCAGCGAGCCGTCGACATTAACCCCGAGAATCCGGGCTTCAGAGACAGCCTTGGCTGGGCTGCGTTCAAGAATCGCGATTATGCCAAAGCCGAAGAAGAGTTAAAAAAGTCGCTGTCAATACGCAAAAACGTTTATGACCCTCATTATCACCTTGGCACCGTATATTACGCTACCGGGCAACATGATAAAGCGGCAGAATACTATGAACAGGCAATTGCCATAAAACCCGATGCGGTCGAAGCTCTTAACAACCTTGCCTATCTTTATACAGAGCAGAACCGCAAGATACCAGAAGCTCTTGCCATGGCCAAGACTGCGGTTCGCCTTGAACCGGGCAATGCCTCATATCTTGACACTCTTGGCTGGGCCTATTATCGTATGGGAGATCTCGACGCCGCACTTACTCAACTGCTCAAAGCCGCTCAAATTGCACCAGGACAAGGCGAGATACTTCTGCACATTGGCCGCGTCTATCTCGATCGCAATGACTTTGATCAGGCGCTGACTTACTTAAAAGAAGCTCACAAAACGGACCCGGCGTTAAAAGATCCTGACAGTTCTCTCTATGTAGCGATCAGGCTCAAGTATTACCACAAGGCGCTGGCTGATTATCATGGTATGTTCACAGAGAATGCCGATCGCAACAGAATTAACAACATTCTCATGGGCATCGCCAGGATGTATCAGGAAGAAAAGCTCTACGACAAGGCAGTTGAGCTTACCAAGCTCTGTGCCGACATCAAAAGCGGCGAGAGATCGTTAAAGGAACCGCTTTTCAGCAGTTACAAATTTGCAGAAGTAAAACAGCCCAGGATAACAGTAGTCGAACAGGATAACGACACAGCTGACCTTATACCTGTTGAACAAGATCTGACATCCGAAGAAGCTTATAGCAGCGAAGATACCAGTGTCAGCACTCCTGATGCAGCTGCACAGACAGACGAACCAGCTGGCAAACCTGAAGCTGCTGCAGACCAGACGCCTTCGGCAGAACCTGCCACCAGCACTCTCTTTGCCGGGTTTCCACCGGTAACCGGGCACCCGATCATCTTTTCTCTTGGACCGCGCTTCTTTGCCCAGATAAAGGTTTTTCTGCCAGGAATGCAGGTTTTTTCTGACAAAACGATTACAGTCTTTATCGACAAGTTCAGACGGCCAGGTAGAACCGCGGTAGTCCGCATCGAAGCCAAAGATACTCCGGGCAAAACAATGATGACGCTTTTCTGTGACTTCCTGGAACAGCTTAACGGGCAAGCAGAGCAGACTGACAATGCGAACATGAAAAAGGTCACTTTCGCCCGCAAACGCCAGTTGTTTCTGCAAGCAGAAGGCAACGCACTGTACATTAGTGCAAAGCCATTCACAGACAAAGCAGCCATAGCAGTTCTAAAGCCTGTCCTTAAATACGACGGCGGTAACTTTGCCGCGATAATATACGACTGGCAGGTGCTCAGTCAAATGCTTCCCCGCATGTTGCGCCCATTTATCGCCAACCCTTTCCGCCCATTCAACAGAATCTTTACAAGATACACTTATGAAAGTGGCAATCTTAATGAGTTTTCGACGGTCACCACCGGCAATACCGAGAACGATGCCTTCATGCGCCGCCTGGCCAGAGAACTTTTCGGTTTTAAGATATTTACCCAAAATATCGGAATCGAAACCACGATCAAAGTTCGTCAGGAAAAAGATATCATCTACATTTCGACAGATTTTGAGCGTGCTGACCAGTTCATTGAAAAACGCCTGCAGAGAATCAATCCGATTTTGCAGCGCTTTCTACTGAGGTATCTTAACCACACAAGATGTTTTTTGAACCGCATGTTTTATCCGCGCGAACAGAGTGATATTTGCCCGGAGAATGGCAAAATCATGGTTGACGGACAGAGTGGTGTTGTAACCTGCTCCAGCCACGCGTTGTCGCCGGCAATTGCAGTTTTTTTCGATGCGGGGGCCTCATGCAGTTTCAGTCGTCGGCGCTTGAACAAGATTCTTGAGAACAACAAGGTTACTGATCTGAACAGCGACGACCTCAAAAAACTGGCAGCAGAGATGGGCATTCTGCCATGCCCCGACTCAGCAAACTGGGAAAAAAAAGGCGGAGAACCGGTTAAATGCTCTCAACATGAAAATTGAGTTTGCTTTTTTTGCTAAAATGTTCTATTAACAATAAGAATCCATTCGGAGGTAAGAGAAATGCCCGCTATTAATATCCAGGATAATATTCTTCAGTATTTGAAAGACAAAAGGGAAGTCATAAAGATCTTTTTGATGAAAGGTTTCCAGATTCAAGGCACAATTCTTGATTTTGATACCTTTGTGGTTCTGCTTGAATCAGAAGGTAAAAAACAGCTTATTTACAAGCACGCCGTTTCTACTATTCAGTTGCCTGACAATTTTAATCTACCCGGCTGAAAATTAGTTTATCCAGGATAAGAAGGCCGCCCAACCGGGCGGTCTTTTTTCTTTTAGCAGTGCACAAAGATTAAGCAGGCTAATTGTTCATTTTTTAAACACAAACTGGTCTATACCTGTATAATTATTTATCAATAGCGCCTTTGCAACGAACCAAACGTGCCAGTTTGCTTAAATAAAGGCCCTGAAAAGTTGGCACAACTATTGCATATGTATTAACAACACTGCACGACTTATTCGTCAGTTGTCTTCAATCATTCCTTTCCTTGATCAAGGGCTACAGCAAGTGGCCTTTTTTTTTGCCTGTTTTATGATATATTACAGGTCACCCGGCTTAGCAAATGCACAAGAACTGCAAAGTCCAGACAGGGATTTGGCAGGCAAAGCCTTACAGATCTCCCGGAACCTTTTCATTGCACCAGATAAGCAGGAATTCAGCGAAGTAACAATAAGCCCCACACACATAACAAACTTACCGAGGTTTACATGAAACGACTATTAACACTCGCCTTTTGCATGATGCTTGTTCTCTCGCCCCTGGCAGCGCGCACCGACATTGCCGGGTTCTGCTATCATCAGGTTGAACCAAAGGCCAGTGGCAAGTTTTCACTGTCACTCGACAAATTCACGGAACAGCTTGAATACCTGCATCAACGCAAATACAAGAGTCTTAATTCAGAAGAATTGCTCGCTGCGCTTGCCAGTGGCAGCGCGCCAACTGAAAACAGCGTGGTTATAACTTTTGACGATGGTTACCGCACCGTTTACGACTACGCCTTTCCGGTAATGAAAAAATACGGATTTAAGGGTATTGTCTGCGTTTATCCATCGTTTATCGGGTCGAAGCTGGCGATGAGCTGGCAGCAACTCAGCGAACTCATCAACGCAGGCTGGAGCGTAGAATGCCACTCGATGGGCCATAAAAACCTGGCCGAGCATTATGAAAACGCCGAGTTCGAAAAAAAGTTTCTGAATCACGAGATCGTTGCAGCCCGCGACATTATCGAAAAGCAGCTTGGCAACAAGGTTAAGTTCATGGTCTGGCCATACGGCGTTTACACTGACCGTACAATGCAACTGGTACGCGACTCAGGTTTTGCCGGTGCCATGACTGTCGATGGCGGCGCCAGCTACCAGGGCTTGTCGCCATATCTGGTCAAGCGCCAGGTTATTTACTCAAGCGATGACATGAACAAGTTTCTGATCAGATTCGGTATGCGGGCACTGCCGGCTTCACAACAGTATCCTGCGCCCGGGCAGGTGGTAACTCAACTGGCCACCTTTTCGTGCCGGCTCGACGAACTGGCCGATTATTCACCCGAGAAATACGTGCTCAACGCCAAGACTACCGGAAAAAAAGTTACCTTCAGCTTTGATCCTCAGACCCGCATGCTGACGGCGACAGTCGGCTCAGAATTCAAGCCGGGCAATTATTTCATCGATATTTACCTGCGCGATAAGAATACCGGTATCACCGCGCAAAATGGCTGGCTATTCACAATCGCCGGCAAAAGCAACAAAACTGGCTACTAACTGCTGATAAACACCACAACTTTTGGCAGATGCAGCTCTTATAGTATTTACAAACTAAATAAGCGGAATTGGTATGAGACAGACGACCAAGTCTGAAAAAGGCTAGAAATTGTTGTATTCTTTTTCAGAGATCATTTCTTCAGTGTAGGTCAGCAGGTTGTGGGCAGCTGGCGATTCAAGCGGCCTGAAAGTTTTATTGTAGAGATTGGTTCTGTCCCAGATGCGCCGGCGCAAAATATTTGAGCCGGTATGAGCCCCGGAGATATAGTATTCAGGCTCTTTGCTGGCCAGACGGATTACACCACCGTAGACTCGCTGAATAATAAAGCCCGGCGGTCGCATATACTGATAACTACCGGCGTTGCCAATCTCGTCATCAACCTTTTCAGCTGTGTTGCCGATGCTGAAGCGCGAAGCACGGCGGGTAGAACTGACAAGAACTGCGTTGATAGTAATTTCAGGAATAAACAGACCATCGCTAGGGTCTTTGCGGGCTTCTTCGAACAATCCCATCATCAGGCCCATGGCGCCGTTATATGGGTTGGGCGAAGCATCTTCTTCGATAACCGCCTGGTTCCAGGCCATGTCAAACAGTCTGTCCTGTTCGGTGGTAGTCAGATCGCCAACGTCTCTCACCGCGGTCTTAAAATATTCAATAATGTCATTACGCACCTTGTCGTCGTTGATGCCGAACCTCGGCTTGTCACCACCGCCAGGCGTAAAAAAGTTGATCATATCTTCGAGATTAGCCTGATACTGTCCCCCCGAATTCACTTCCTTGTTGTTGTACAGCCAGGCGATAGTGCCATAGCGCGGCATAAAATTGCCGTCGGTGCCCAGTTCACCGAGTCCGATGAGCGCCTTGCGATTATTGGGGTCGAGAGGGCAAAGGATGTATTTAATCTCAGCCTCGATCTCAGGAGTTGATGGGTGCAGGGTTTTGGCAAGAGAATACAGAAAAAACGGCTTAAGCTCGTTGCGGGCAAAGAGAGTCGGGCGCGACACATCGATAATTACGCGCTTCTCAGACATCAGCATGGCACCGATCTTGTGGCGTTCCTTGCCATTTTCGAGCGGAAAACGATAGTTGATGTAATCGTCGTTCTCATAAAGCTGCGGAGTGCGCGGGTTCTGGTTGAAGTCGCCGCCAACAATTATATCTTCGGTGCTGTAAATAGTGACAGAGCGATCTGGACAGCCCCACACGCGCAGTGGCACCTCAGTATAAATCAGAATTCTGTCACCGCGCAATTTTCGAATTACCTCGGGATCATCTGAGCCGGTTGTGTAATCAGTCTCAGGGCTAGTTTCGCCTTCTTCTTCTTCATCGACTGCACCACCCTCGGCATCTTCATCCTGACGATCGGGGCTTTTGCTGGCTGATTTGAGCACGCGATAATCACCAAAATTTATATCAACATACTTTTTGCCAGGGTCATAGGGATTGCTGTATTTGCCTTCAGGAAGCATGTTTTTTTCGAGAATCAGCCCGTAAGATTTTCGGTAGCGATAAGCTGTCGCCTTGATGCGCTCGCGCGGCAACCTTGCCAGTTTGATCGGGTGCGCGCCATTGGCGCCATCTACGATATAACCCTCACGCGGGTCAAATTTGTCCATCTGAATCGAATCGTTCGCCGAAGACAGGTTGAGAATGCTGCCATCCGCGAAAGAAATACGGGTATCCTTAAGCGCTCTGATAAAGCCGGGAGTCTCGATTTTTTCCATATCAAACAGTTCAGAGCCTCGGCAGGCACCGCCGGCAGTGTTAAAGGTAATCCAGTTGTAACCATACAGGCGCCCACGGCGCAGCTGATTCTCGCGACTTGGAAATGGTCCGAGAGAGCCGAGATCAAGAAGTTCACCGTCATACAGAACATTTTCGGTAGCCGGGTAACGGCGCTCGATCATCGCTGTGATCTTGCGGCAGGTTTCTTCCTGGATTCCCCAGCCGGCACCAACTTTGACAACGATTTCGGCGCGAGTATACATCTCAGCCTCAAGCAGAGTCTGAGTCTTGGAGTTCTCACGCGCGCTGAAGATTGGCGCGACCTTGGCTTTAAACTCGCCGAATTGAGAACCGCCCTGGTAAACACCCTTCTTAACTCCGCTGACATAGACTTTTCCCATGTCGCCCAAAAGAGTTTCGCGCTCCTTAACCGGCGAATTCCAGTATTCATCGCCCTTTTCGCGATAATAGCGGTGCGTGCTGAATGCTCGATTTGCATTCAATTCGGATATAATGCAGTTCAATGCTGTTTCGCCAAGACTGGCGGTGACAAAGCGACGCACATCTTTCGACTGCAACTGCTGCTGCCCGCTTTTAAATGTTCCGAAAATCATGAAAAAGATGAGCAGAATCCCGGCAAAGGCTAAGACAATGACGTATCCTGAGCCAGATCTGTTGTTAAGTTGTCTTTTCATGGGTGTTTAAAAATCTCTTTTCCACGTTTATAAAAGCTGGTGTTCATATTGATACTGTAGACATCACCAGATTCATCACCTCTTCTTGCGCGCTCAAGAACCATGTTGAGATGCACCAGACTGTTGCCGGTGCCCGACTGACTGAGTGGCAGAGGAATCACCAGATGGTCTTCCTTGCCACTTATATTTCCGGGCTTAAACGGGCGGCGGATTGTGCGATAGATTACCAGATCCCTGATGTTGTCGACGATAGTCTGACGCTGTGTTGTTTTCTGGCCTGGCTTTTCTTCGACAGTAGCAGTTCTGATAAGGCGATAGCGAGGTATGACCTGAGATTCGGGATTCTTGATCTTCTCAAGTTCGTAAGTAATCTCACGGCGCAGACAAACCTGTCCACCAAGAGGGCTGTCAAAAGGAATGGCGGGATCGAGGTCAGAGCTTTGCAACTGCAAAATCACTCCCGGCCTGGTGACCAGTTCTATTACCTTCTCAGCCAGAACCGGAGCTGGCTTCAAAATATTCGTGGCCTCGCGAATATCATCGCCCATAAACGATATGATTTTGCGAAAACTCTCGTTGACCTGCAGGAATTCAATGGATTGCGTCATCACGCGCGTCTGCGAAAAAAAGATGCGATAGGCAAAAAGAAGAATTATCGAGGTAATAACTACTACAATCATGGCTTCTATGATGGTAAAGCCGCGACTGGGCCTGCCTGCCTGCATTTTTTTCCGGTCTGGTATTCTCATGTTCAACTCAGTTCATATCAGCTATGGTGGTGGTCACGACGAAGGGGTCAGGGCGACCGCCATCGAGAGGTTTCCAGGTTACTGTCACAGTTATAAGCTTGAGACCGATTGGCCTGGATTTGTCTTCGAGAGCCATTACATCGATAATATCAACTTTGCGGCTATAGGTGATTCCACCCGAGTCGATTTCGGGAATGAACGGGTCGTTTTCACCGGAGTTGGTGTTAAGGTCGATCTCCAAGCTGTCTTTGCCGGCATCAGCGTCGTCAAGAAGTTTAAATGGGGCGCTGCGAGCGACTTCTATTGCCTGCTGTACCAGGGCTACCGCTACGCTGTAATCGCGTAGACGCCTCGACTGGCCGAGCCCGCTCGAAAATATAATTGCCAGAGTAAAAAGTATCGATAGCAGCAGTATTGTTATCAGCAGCTCAGGCATGGTAAAAGCACTGACACTGGTCGGTCTTTTCCTCATGCTGTGCGGTCGGCAGATAACAATCATTATTCGACCCTTCCGTCGCCTGCAAAATTCTCTACAAAACTTTTGAGATTTAATATCTTATAAGTTATCATTAAAGAAGTATCTGCGTAAACAGGCAAGGAGAATTGTCATGAAATTTTTCGCACGCACCGGCTTGATTGGATTATCAATAGTATTGACGCTGGTCTGTTCAACGGCTGCCATGGCCGCTGACTGGGTAAATGTTGTTTCGAGCAAGACAGGCTACGAGCTGATCAAAAAATCTGGCTCAGGCAGCGAAAAATATGCGCAATTCGGCGAAGTAATGATAATTCTGGCCGGCACTGCCCTCAATGACGAGATAATCAAAGGCGATCCGCTTACCAGCCTGCCTCTGCGCCCTGGCGAGACGCTTTATCTGGTAACAACCAAAGATCCGGCCGTCTTCAACATGACCTTTCCAGGCACACGCACTGTTTACCGAGAAATGGGCTTTATCGTACTTATCGCCGGCGAAACTGCCGGCATGAACCTTCTCTCCAAACAGTCAGATTTCACCAAGGTAGAGCTTCTGCCTGCGAACAAAGTAATTCTTACCGCACCGGTCAGCACCGGTAGTACCCGCATAAAGACTGAAGATGCCACAGCCAGGTTTATTGAACTGCTTGACATGAAAGCTTTTCTTCAGGACCTTACCGACCTGGTAAACTTTAAAACCCGCTATTCTTATGTAGCTCCAGCACAAAAGTCGATTGAACACTGCGAAAAAATCTTCGCTGACATGGGTTACACAACCCGCCTGCAGCCTTTTAAAATAGGCAGTACCGAGACCCATAATGTGATTGCAGAAATCAAGGGAACAGACGAAAAGAAGTTTGGGCAGGTTCTAGTTGTTGGGCACCTTGACAGCACTTCGCAGTCGCCACGCAACGATGCGCCAGGTGCCGATGACAACGGCAGCGGCTCGGCCGGCGTAATTGCTCTGGCCAGACTGCTCAAAGAATCAGGCCTCAAGCCTGCTGCCACCGTAAAATTTGTGTTGTTCATGGGTGAAGAACAGGGCCTGTATGGCTCGAAAGCCTATGTAAAAGAGCTGAGCGCCGAAGAGCGCCCAACCATCAAAGCGGTTCTCAACCTCGATATGATTGCTTTTGATGCCGTTGCGCCACTGTCAGTAATGATCGAAACCAGCGCCTTTAACCGCCCAATGGTAGAAAGAATGCAGAAACTAGCACTCAACTATGCAGACTTCACCATTCAGACCAGCTTTAATGCCTGGGGCTCAGATCACGCGCCTTTCCTGCAGCAGAAAATACCAGCTGTACTGACAATTGAATCCGAATTTGCGACAAATCCCCACTATCACAAAACCACTGACCTGGTTGAAAACACCAATCAGGATCTCTGCCTGCAGATATTGCGCCTTAACGCAGCCACCCTTTACGATTTTGCAATCAATCCCGAAAACTCCAATTGAGAAGATAAATGTCATCACCTGAGTCACACCTGCAATCAATGCTCAATCACAGTTCAGCTGGCGAACAGACGTTGTCCGATGCCAACACCAGCATCGACGAACTCAAGTCTATGGTCGAAAAGTTTGTCAGTGACCGCAGCTGGCACAAGTATCACACGCCAAAAAATATCGCGATTTCTGTTGTTTTAGAAGCCTCAGAGCTTCTTGAGCACTTTCAATGGTCGCCGCCGGCCAGTGAAGAAATCGACTCAAACAGGCATCAGCAGATTGCCGAAGAGATGTGCGACGTTATGGCATATCTGCTGAGCCTGGCAAACGTTCTTAAAGTCGACATGGCCAGCGAAATGGCTAAAAAAATGCGCAAGAACTGCCAGAAATACCCAACTCAGGACTATGATGGCAACTGGAAAAAACCGGAGCCGTTAAGATAAGATGAAAGAATTTTTGTGGGGATGGATTTTCTGGGCTTCAGTGGTCTTTTGCGGATTGCTGACAGCAAGCCTTTTGGTAGCTTATGGCCTTTATTCTACTGCGCCCATGAATAATTACACTCCGGTGTTTGCGGCCGGATTCGGCTTCGCGCTCGGTTTTTTTGGCCTCGGAGCAGTGACAATATTCTTTTTTGACCAGTTTTCCCGAAAAAACATGATTTTTCAGGAAGTTGAAAACGAATTGTTTAACAAGGTTATCAGGGAAATGCCGTTCTTTTTTTTCGCGCTGATGTATTTCTTCACGCTGTCGGTTTATATGGGCATTTTCCTGCTGGTGTTGACTTACATCAGAAACAGCTGCGCATGATCAAGCAGACATACAAACAGCTGATCAACTTTTTAAAGCGTTTTGACATTTATCAGCTTATGTCAGTGCCGGTTCTGCTCTTGGTAATACTTTATTCGACTGAATTCAAAAATACCGATATAAAAATCGGCGTGATATTACCGCTTTCCGGGCCAAATGCCTTGCGGGCTATCAGCCACCGCAACGGTCTCGAACTGGCACTCAAGCACATTAACGCCCAGGGTGGCATCAATGGGCGCAAACTTAGTCTCACAATTCTTGACAGCAAGGGTTCTGCCGATCTATGTGCCGAACAGGCCAGAGATCTCATTTACGAAACCGGTGTAGTTTCGCTTATTGGCGGTTTCAGCCCGGCAGAAACAAGAGCAATCCAGCATCTCTCTGAAAACGCGCAGGTTCCTTTTCTGACAGCATTGTGCACTCACTTTGAGATAACCGAAAATGGCTCCAGACATACTTTCCGCAGCATAACAGATGATAGAAGCCAGTTTGAAGCCCTGGCCGAATTTTCGGCACGCCGGTTTAACTGCAGAAAACCGGCACTGATATATGACTCAAACCTGTATGGCGCCGACAGCGCGCAAAAATTTATCGAAACCAGCATTAAATTTGGGCAACAGGTATGTACCGCCGTTTCTTATCGGCCAGGCACGCTCAATTTCAGACGGCAGATTGAGGTTATACTTGCCTCAAACCCTGACGCGCTGGTAATACTCACCCCCCCGGAAGACGCGGCTGTAATCACGCGCCAGGCTCGCGAAGCAAGATTTTCGCACCCGATTCTTGGCGGAAATCAGCTATCAGCACCCGAATTCACCAATCTTGCCGGAGTATATTCTGAAGCAACAATTACCACCATGCCCTTTAATCCAAGACTAGGTGGGCAAAGAGCCGATTATTTTCTGTCAGAATATTTCGAGACCTACGCGGCTCAGGCTGACAACGACTCAGCCCTTGGCTACGAGGCACTTATGTTAAAAGCGCTGACATTACGCGGCGGCGAAGCAGACCGGCAGTCTATCCGCAAAGGTCTGGCACAGCTGCATGGCTGGGAAAGTGTAACCGGCTCAGGTGGTTTTGACAGTAATGGCAATCAGGTTAAGCCCGCAGAAATCGCCATCATTAAAGAAAGACAAAAGATTCCGGTCAATCTGGAGGCGCTATTTTGACCGAACCAACTACGACAAGCAGTAAAAGCTCTGGTGGCACCTTCTGGCTGACAATACTGGCAATCGCGCTGGTCTTTTATTTTATCAACGAGTCAAAGAACGCCGGGACTTCTGAGCAAAGCCAGAGCATCAGCCAGGAACAGAGCGACACCACAGCGGCAATCGCTACTGATATTGCACCAAGAAAGTTCGGCGACGCACAAGGTCCGTCAGCAGCTCTGCAAATTCCTTTCAGTCGGCCGATTAAAACTGCAGCAGTAAATGATCTGCTGGTAGACCCGTCAGGAACGGTATGGGCTGCAACAGAGGCCGGCATAACCTCGATTCAGAACGATCAGGTTACCAATTACAGCCTGGCCATGGGCACTTTTCCTTTTGTTCAGGCACAGTGCCTGGCTCACGACGGCAGACAACTCTGGGCCGGAACCCTTTTCGGGTTGTGTGTTATGACAGAGAACAAACGGTTTATAAGCGCAGACGTGTCTAGCAGCCTGCCCTCACAAATGATCTGGGATCTTACTGTTGACGGCGCGACACTCTGGGCGGGCACTCAGAACGGCGCTGCTTTCCTTGACAAGACCGGAACATTCATCACTATTGACGAACACACCACCAATTCAGGATTGCGCCACAACTGGTGCAAACGCATTTTTAGAATGGACAGCTGGTTTGTTGCTGCTCACGACAGCGGTCTCAGTCTCTGGAACACCAGCTTTCCGGCCGCGAACCCGGAGTGGTGGAAAAACATCGATCACGCGCGGGCTGGCTTAATCAGGCCAGTAACCGGCATTGCTTACGATGGTAAATTTTTATGGATAAGCACTCCACGCGGAGTAATGCATCTGACCACCCCGGTTAACCGTTTTTTCTCAGACTTTGTGCCAAATTTGGTCAGCTATTCCCGCATTCATGGCTTGCCCGCCGATCGCATCAACAGTATCATCCATCACAAGGGCGCGCTGTGGATAGCGACAAATGAAGGGCTGGCCCGCATCAAAAACGATACAATCCAGCTGATATCTCCTGAATCAGGCAACTTTGCCCGAAAAATACGCGCGCTCGCTTCCAGCGGGGACCTGCTCTGGCTTGGAACCGATGAAGCCGTCCAATTTATCAATACTGCGATGGTGGACTGAAAAAAATGGATCCAGCTGCAAGACTTGAAGAGCTGCGAAGAATCATACGGCATCACGAGCGCCAGTATTTTGTTCTGGCGACACCAGAAATCAGCGACCGGCAGTTTGACGAACTCATGGCCGAACTGCAGAGTATCGAAAAACAGCACCCTGAGCTCGTCACCCCTGATTCGCCGACGCAACGTGTTGGCGAGGCAGTGACCTCATTCAACACGGTAAAGCATCGGGTGCCGATGATGAGCATAGAAAACTCTTATTCTACCGGCGATATTGTCGACTGGTTAAACCGCCTCGAAAAGGCTGCCGGCACCAGCGTTTTTCCGGTTGTTGCCGAACTGAAGATTGATGGTGTTTCTGGCTCTTTTACTTACCGCGACGGGATGCTGCACAGCGGCACCACACGCGGCAACGGTATCGAAGGTGACGTTATAACCGAAAACGTCAGAACCATCAGATCGCTGCCGTTGTCAATTGCAAGCAATCTCGACATTGATGTGCGCGGCGAAATATACACACCGCGCTCTATGCTTGAAACTCTCAACCAGCAGCGCGTTGCCAACGGCGAAGAGCCCTTCAAGAACTGCCGCAACCTTACTGCCGGTACAATCAAATCGCTCGACCCGGCAGTTGCGGCGCAGCGCGGTCTGCAGGTCATGGTTTATGGTATTGCGCAGGCGGCTGAGCTTGGTTTCAAGATGCATTCAGAGGTTCTCGCTTTTCTTGCCAAACAGGGTTTCAAGCTCAACCAGGCCTGGCAAAGCTGCAGTTCATGTGAGGAAATCAGCGGTTTTATCGAACAGATCGCCAACAGTCGCGGCAAATTTGACTTCGACATTGACGGAATCGTCATCAAGGTTGATAACCTGTCTTTGCAGGCAGAGCTTGGCAGCACAAACAAGGCGCCGCGCTGGGCTATTGCCTACAAATACCCGCAAGAGCGGGCAACCGCCAGACTGCTTCGTGTCGAATGGCAGACTGGCAGGTCTCAGCTGACACCGGTTGCCCACATTGAACCGGTCGAGCTTGGTGGCACAACCGTCGCACGTGCTTCGCTGCACAACATTGATCAGATCACTGAAAAAGACATCAGGCTTGGCGATCTGGTAATTGTTGAAAAGGCCGGCTATATTATTCCCTACATTGTCGCGCCGGTTAAGGAAAAACGTGACGGCAGCGAGCAGACAATTGCTGCCCCTCATGTCTGCCCGGTTTGCCAGCAGCCGGTAAAGATAGACAAAGACGAAAATGCAGCCACGCAGATCCGTTGCGACAACCCCGCCTGTCAGGGAGTCCTGGCGCGGCGCATCATTCATTTTATCACGCAGCTTGAAATCGAAAATTTCGGGCCGCAACTTGTCGATCAGCTGATCGACAAAGAGCAGGTGCAGAATGTCGAAGATATTCTTAAACTAGGTCGCCTGCAGCTCTCAGCGCTCGAGCGTATGGGCGAAAAATCTGCCGAAAAGATTGTCTCGGGCATCAGCGCCGCGGCACAGCAGCCATTGGCAAAACTGATTTCGGCGCTGGGCATAAATAATGTTGGCGTAGTTGTCAGCGAAAAAATTGCGGCCTGGTATAAGCAATCTTTCGCAGCTTTTCTTGAGGCAAAGGACGAGGAGCTGGTCAAGATTGACGGTATCAAGGATAAGGTTGCCGGCAGCATAACAGAGTTTCTCCGGAACCCAGACAATGGCCAGCTGATAGAGAGTCTCAGAGGCTGGTGGCAGGGGCCGGGCAGCGCCCAACTTGCGCTGATGAATGCTGGCAGTCAACTTGCCGGCAAAACCTTTGTAGTAACCGGTGAAGCGACCTTGCCGCGACGTCAGATCGAAGAACAGATAAAAATGCATGGCGGCAACGTAAAGTCTTCGGTTTCACCCAAGACAGACTTTCTGCTGATCGGTTCTCTTGAAAATGACTCGTTCGTTTCGAATAAAAAGAGCCGGGCAATCGAACTGAAAATACCAATTATTGATGAATTCGAACTGGCCCGAACACTGGAGAAAAAGATTGAAAACGGCAAATTCTCGAACTGATATCAGCGAAGTTTTTGCGTCAATTCAGGGAGAGGGCCTGTTTATCGGCACCATGCAGTTGTTTATACGCATGGGGAATGCGGAAGCTGAGTGTCAGAGCATAAAACAGTCTTCAGACCAGAGCGCCGAGAACTCATTCTGGCTGAGAACCTTACCGGGCACCCGCAATGTCATGGGCAAAAGCCCGATTACTGCCAGCAAACTCTTTACCGGCCTGAAAAAACATTACCCTCTGCAGCAGTTTTTCTGTGTAGCGATGATTGGCAGAGAGCCGCTGCAGCAGATGGATTTTATCACCGAATTTCTGCCAATGCTGCGCCGCGAGAATCTCAAAATTTTTGCCCAGACCTCGGCGCCGTCGGTTAAAAATTTCGCCACACTTGCTCAACTTGTCGATCTGCTGTGTCTCGACCTTGAGGTTCCCAGAAAAGAGGCTGCAAGCAATAGAGAACGCAAGCGACTGACCGATGTTCTTGAGCTGACCAGTCCTTCGACAACATATTTGCGCCTGACAGTTGACGCGCATGAAAGCCCGCATGTTCTTTTATCACAGCTTAAGCAATTGCCGGTCAGCAGATATACTCTTGTCCTCCAGCCAAGAATGGAAGGTCTTTCGCACATAAGCGACTGGGACACCGGCACCATACTTGAATGGATAAACCTGTTCGCACCCTTGTTCGCTCAAATCCGCTGGATACCGCAAGTTCACAAACTCTTGCGCATTCCATAGATTTACGGTATTGTGTTATGATTCCGAATACTATAAAACGCTTGGGAAAACGGTGAAATCATGGCTCTAAACGAAAAATTATTCGTACCTAAAGATATTGTCTGCCCGATTTGCGAAAGAGAGTTTACTCGCTTTCTTCTGCGCAAAAAGCAGTTCAGCCTGGACAAACGCGACATAGATTACCGTCCGGTCTACCTTGGCTCGATTAAACCAAGATTTTTTCACGTATGTGTTTGCCCGCATTGCTTCTTTTCAGCAGAAGACAAGTATTTCTGCCCGCAGATGAACATTGAAGATGCGCGGCGCAAGCAATTGCTTGACAGCCACAAATCACAGTGGGAAGCAGCAAGCCGAGTCAGAGCCGCTTCCAGCGGTCAGCAGATCTGGAAAGACGCCGAAGCAGAAAAGTTGCGCGAACTCACCAACTCAAACATCACCATATTACGCCAGATCTCGCCACTGCTCAGAAAAGCCGCTGCCAGCATCATCGCAAAGGATAAACCTTATAACGAGCTGCAGAGAGATGGTGACCTTGAAGCTGCGATCAGATCATGGGAACTGGCGGCAATATGCCTTAAAGCGCGCCGCGCGAATCACCGCCTTCTCGGCTACACTTACCTGAATGGTGCGTGGACAGCCCGTGACGCTGCAGAATCAGCAACCGACCCTGCGCAGATTGATAGATTCAAAGCTTTTGAAGAAGCTTACCTTACTGAAGCAGTTACTTTTCTAGAAATCACCAATAAGGCAACTGGTATAGACGATGCGTTCATGCCTGATGGCACACGTATTCCCAAAGAAAACCTCCCGCAGTCAAGGGTTTTTGAAATAATGTATATCCTGGCCGGCGCCAATAGATTGCTTGGCAAAATCGATGAGAGCAACCGCTTTCTCGAACAGATTATTTACGGCAGTCAGAGCGCTCAGGGCATCATTCTCTGGTTCGTTAACCAGGCCAGAGAAATGCGTCAGGAAGCGACAGCCCAGAAAAATCTACCAATTCCACAGGATGAACCAGATGAAGAAGACTACTGACCAATTTTTCCCGGCACGCACAGGCGGCGCTATCATCATAGTGGTGGTGTTACTGTTGGTTGCAGGTATCATTGGCGCCGGTGTAATCTACAGTCAGGGAAACCAGCAGCAGCAAAGACAGTCACAGCTGTTGGCAGATGGCTACGAATTGTTTAATCAGGGCAAGCTTGCAGAAGCATACCCGCTCTTCAAAGATGCACAGACTACTTTTTCCGCAGCGTTGAATTTTTACCGCCGTCTGGCTTCATCTGAATCACATGTTACACCTGATGAGCTGCATGAGCTTGTAGTCAGCGTGTGCCTTTCAATTGCCCACGAGCAGTTCTTCGACCTCAAAACCGCAGATGAGTGGGTAAGCCGTGCCGAAGAAGACCTCAAACACCTGCCCGCAGGCGAGCGAAAATCTGATCTGACCAATTCTCTCGTTACCGCCCGCGATGTGTCAAAGTTATGTGAGACTTTCAACGCTGGCAATTATGAGCAGGCCATGAAGGATCTTCTGGCAGCAGAAGCTAATGCCCAGGCCAGCGATCAGGACTTTTTCATATTCGAAATTCGCTTTTTAATTGCCTGCGGAAAAGCACTTGGCGAGCCGGCTATCATCAACCAGGCGCGCGAACTGCTCTTTTTTGCAACCACTGATGCCGGCATTGATAACGAAAAGACCCGAAGCCTCTGGGTGACGCTTACCAATTGACCATCCGCTACAATCCGCACCGCATCGAAAAACAGGCCAGAAAATGGCCTGTTTCGTTATACCGCGAAAAGCTCGAAGATGATATCAAGCTACGCATCAACATGCTCTGGAAAACAAGCGAGCACGCCTGGATCGACCCCTTTGCCTGCAGATACTCAGTAAGAAATGAACTTCAGTCCGAATACGGCACAGATGCAGTGAGATTCGCGCAGATAAGCGCGCAGCAAGCAAATTGTGCGGAGGCATTACTGGAGTCATCTTTTAAATGGCTGGCCCGCCTTGACTATTTGATGAACACTTCTGAGCAGGCAGCGTTTGATCCGATACCATGGCTTGAAACAGCATTGCAGACTTATGATCACGCTACCACACGCAACAACTGTTATGCCGGCCTTGCACTGCTGCGCAAGGCGCTTCGTCTGGCGCAGCCTGGCAAAAATCTTGAGCCGCGGCAACGCGACCTGGTAATTTCTGTCGTTTATCCGTATGCGCCGCTCTGGGCGATTTTTAATCTGTCTTCTGAGTTCCTCTTTCCTAAAGCTGTTCCAGACATTGTCAGAAGTTTCAGCGAACTTGTCTGTGTAAAATTTTCTTTGCCAGAAGGCGGCTGGCACTGGAGAGTCTTTGCACGCGAGAACTACGAGGCCGACCCGCTTGCCGAACTGCTCAAAATAAAGTGGGTCAAGAAAGCTGCTGATGGTAAAATTGTTCGACTGGAATCTCATGAAAACAGGCTGAAAATATGCTTCGCATAAACAACCTCAACGCCAGACACTTTCGTCTGCTGCTCTGCCTGCCCCTGATTCTGGGGGCATGGCCGACGATCTTTCCGCCAGCGGCGCGGCATCTGTCTCAGGTCTGGCCAGACGGGCCGGCCACGCTGGTTGTGAGACAGACCGACGATATTGACCTTCAGCTCGAGCAGGTTAACGAACACCACAGTCTCGCTGCAGACCGGGTAATAATCAACGAAGCAACCCACGAGCAGCTTATGATCTGCCCGGGTATCGGCTCAAAAACAGCTGCTCTGATCATCAAAGAGCGCTCTTTCGGCAAATTTTATGACTGGCGCGACCTGAAAACCAGGGTAAAGGGCATCAGCAGCTCGAAAATTGAAATCCTGCAGGATGCTGGCGTCAAACTCAATAGCAATGAAGGTTATTAACAAATTATTGAACTAATTGTTGAACGAATTTGTTTTTTTATGGCGGGCTGGCGGTTTTTCAGTATAATGAAGGGTACGCGCCTTTAGTCAGCTGCGCTATGATGTTGCTGTGTTAAACTTGTGAAATTATCTCAAAACTTTTCTGTATTTAACATCGTATTATTATTAAGAGTATGGAAGGCCGAAAGGCTCGGGAGTACTGATTATGAAATATAAAAATATTGTATTCGTGGCTCTGGCAGGCATATTAGTGGCCGGCATTGCTATTGCCAGCAATCCGTTCAGTGTTGACCAGATTTCAACTCCGGCCTCGGTCAATCAGAGCGGCAGCACAAGTTCAGCTGTTGCCGACAACTCGGCCGCCAAGCCGATGTCAGGCCAGATCGGCTTTGTCAATGTCAGAACACGCCTCAATGTTCGCACTAAGCCATGGGGCAAGATAATCGGCAAACTCTACGACGGCGACAAGCTCAAAATTGTTGCTAAAGAAGGCGACTGGCTCAAGATCGAATACAACGGTGGTTACGCCTATGTTCACAGCAACTACGTGGAAGTTGGTTCCGAACGCGCAAACAACCCCGGCTCCGACAATGACTCCGGGTCAGTCACTGATCCAACCCTGACGCTGCCCAACGGTTCGCTCAACCCGGCGCGTTTTGGTTACGATGCAAAAATGTTCAAGTCGGTTTTCGACCTGGTCGAAAAGTTTTGTTCAAGCAACAAGGCCTATGTGTTCGGGGCAGGTCACAAGTACACCTCCGGTTACGCCGAGAAGACTGACTGTTCAGGCTTTGTGGGCCAGTTCATTCAAAAAATGTCGGCTGCTGCCGGTGTAAATCCTGTGTTCCCCAAAAACAGCTGGTATCCGTCAAGTCAGGTCTACAAAAGCCAGCACACCAATAAAATCACCAGCAAGTTCCCGCCGACAAATCCTCGCGACCTGGTAAAACCCGGCGACATATTTGTCATGAACCCCGGCAGCAGCGGCGTTGGTCATGTTGGCCTGTTCATGGGATATACTCCATCAGGGCAACCAATTATCGCCCATTCTACGCCGACCCGCGTCAACAGCTCAACCCGCATCGCCGGCAAAGTGGGCTATTCCGGCGTGCGCATCGAAGTTCTGCCAGCCCGCTACGCTTCGCGCTGGGCCGGCGTTTACCGTGTCAAAAACATGGATACGATGCTTGACCGTCTCTCTAAATCCTGACATAATGAAGCTGCCGTAAGGCAACTAAAAGTCAGAACGGAGCTCAGACGGCTAAAATGAATAAAGCACTCGCTTTTCTACTGATATTTCTCGCACAAACGGCTTTCGCACAAGTACCAGAGCCAGCCAATGCTACTTTCAGCAGTTGGCTGGCTTTTTCTCAGGGAAGCGGCAAACAGCAGCTTTTCTGGCTGAGCGAAGATAACGGCAGCATGCTTGATGGCCCTTTCCAGGGTCCGATGGCGTTCATTACCGACAGAAAAAGCAACCTGTGGGTGGGTGACAGCCTGAATGCCAGAGTTCTTGCCTTTGACAGCAAAGGCAAGCCAGGTCGTGAGTATGACCTGATTCGTGCTGCCAAAGAGGCCGGCCTCGCCTCTGACCCTCTGTTAATAGACATTGTGCCCGGCATAAATGGAAAACTGCTGGTGGCAGATGCCTCAAATAATGCCATAATCGAAATCGATGTGCGCAGCGGCAAATCAAGAGCCTTCATGGCGCCAGCGGCCGGTGGCAAGTTTTACTGGTCGCAGATAAACAAGCTGCACAGTGACGACCAGGGCCGCATCTACATCGAAGACGTGGCGTTGCGACAAACGATAATTCTCAACAGCGACGGAAAACCTGAGCAGGTATTGCCCGGGCAGCTAGGCATCGCAGTTGCAGAAAACGCTCAAATCGCTCTTGTGGCGGCAAGCGCTGGCGAAGAACAACAGTGGTTTATCTATACCTGCGAGAAGCCTGGCAGCGAAATGAAACAACTTGCGCGCCTTAATGCCGAGAATCCGATTCTCTGGATCTCGTTGTTAGGCTATGACAGCCACAACACTCTGCATGTAGTTTATGACACCCGGCTGGCCAGACATTACATCTCGCTTGATTCCGAGGGCAGAATTACTAGAAAACATACAACAACTCTGCAAGACCCAGGATATGACGTAAACCGGCCAGACTGGATTGACAAAAGCGGCAAAATCTACACGCTACAGGTCAATCATCCAGCTCTCAGAATTCTCAAGCTCGAATAATACTTTTTTTTCTCTGGCGAAAAATGTAGAATGCTCTCTACATTATGGAAAAGCCAAGCAAGCGCCCGGAAATCTCTGTTCCGCACCTCGAAACACTGCCGGTTTTTGTTGTTTTTTTTGCTATTGGCATTTCTGCGGCCGAGCTCTTTGTCAGAGACATCGCCTGGGTATTCTGTTCGCTGACGCTTTTCTCAATAATGCTCAGTTTGCCAGATTTTTTACAAAAATTCCGTTGGCATTTTCTGGTTATCGCAGCCTTGAGTGTTGGTGTGTTTTACGCTCTGGCAAAGGTTGAACCAGGTTATGACTTTGCCGGACTGCTTAAGCTTGACGGTGTTGAAGGGCGACTCACCGGAACATTTCGTGGCGAGTACCATGCCGGCAAGAGCGGGTCGGTCTCTTTTAAAATGGTCAATTCAACCTTTGAGTTCGACGAACAACTCGTCAGCATGCCTGCCCTTATCGACTGCCGTATTTCGAAGTCAGAGCTTTTGCCGGAGCCTGAACAACTATATTCTTGTACTGGCAAGTTTTCGATCAACCAGGTTGGGCGGGCTCCGGTTTTTAGAGGCACAGGTCTGCAGCCGGCCAGCAACAGTTTTAACCGAACGGGCTGGCTGGCCGGCACGCTGCAGCAAAAAATCAGGGATAGTCTTAAAAGCTCATTACCAGCAAGGCACGCGGCAATAGCCACTGGTTTTATTCTTGGTGACACCAGCGGTATCAGTCGCGAAGACCGACAGTTGTTCAAAGAAACCGGGGTCAGTCATCTTCTTGCGGTTTCTGGCCAGCATCTTATGGTGCTGGTAGTGCTGCTGACCGCCATTTTTCACTGGCTCAAGATACCACCGGTTTCGCGCAGCATACTCACTATACTGATTTTAAGCGTCTACGCGATGACGACATCTGGGAGTCCCTCAGTATGGCGGGCACTGACCATGTATTTCTGCCTGGCTGCGGTATTGCATCTCGAAGCGAATCCTTCGCCGATCCGACCGGTAACGATTGCCGCACTCATCTTACTGCTCTACGACCCGGCTATTCTTTCGAATGCTGCTTTTCAACTGAGTTTTGCAGCAGTTATCGGCATTCTCTATTTGCGCCAGCCAATTGAGCGGCTGTTTAATCGTCTCTATTTTCCAATAAATCTATCGCGATATTTCGCGGTTTCACTGGCGGCAAATCTGGCTACAATACCGATGACCGCGCTGATCTTCGGCACCGTGTCGCTCGCGGCAATCATTGTAAATCCGCTTATTCTCTGGGTTTTTGGCTACATCCTGCCCGCTTCGTTTCTCATAGTGTTATTATCAGTGGTCTGGCCAACAATGACCCTTCTGGTCTCTCCCGCTCTCTGTCTGGTAATGGATGGCCTGATCGCGCTGTTGCAGAGCGCAAGCAAAATACCAGGGCACTTCTTTTACGTCGGCAATATCTCAGGAATTACTATTGCTGGCTGTTTTGCCCTGTTGCTTTACGCTGTCAGCTTTGTAAACAAACGAGATATCGGTCAGACAGAAAATACTGTAACCGGCATTGCCATAACCAGAACAAAACCAGAGGCAAACAGCGCAGTAAGAGCACCTGCATTCACTTGCAGACAGGCTGATTTGCCGGCTCTGGCAATTGAAGTTGATAAGCCAGCACCGCCAGATTATCGCCTCAGCAACCCTTTTCGCAATGACCGGTTGATCAGGGATATCGACACAGTGCTTCTTGGGTGCCGAAGGCGCCCGATCAAATCTCCCGCACAAAGCAGTTCAGAACTTCTTCCAATATCGCTTCTGAGCATTGACAATCAGAATCTCTACCATCAGCTTGTCGATCTCGACTCTGGCAGCCTCAAGCTTGAGCCAGAACGTATTCTGCAGGCTCACATTTATCTGATGTCGCTGGTCGGCGGCGAGATCATCAACCGCATTGGCTATCATCTGTTTCCCCCACCCCAACCCGGCGACGTTCGCGTAGAGCATGTTATTCGCGACCGCCACCTGGCAATATCGGTCCTGGCAGACTCACTGCTCAACTCACAATTACTGACCCGCGCCACTGACGAAAGTTTTATGTTGATCATATCTCGGGCACAGGCTATCTATAGCCGCGCACGCAACCAACTTGAGCGCATGCTCAACGGCACTTCGCAAGAAGTGCTTGACCAGCACCTTTCGCTGCGACGCGACCTTTTATGCTGGTGCCGCGAGTTTATCGAATTTGACATCGACGCCAGAAACAGCAAACACAACGATCTGAGGCCAGAACAATGACCATATACCGTCTACTGAATATCGGCGCCTTTCTTGTGCCACCCTTAGCATTCGTATTCATCGACCAGTTGTCAATCAACAAAAAACAACTGGCAGCAGCTCTGTTCATAGTAGTTTCAAGCGTTGCAGCAGCCTGTTTTTTTAGAAGACATGGCGAACGCGTTGCCGAATCAGGCGGCATTGCAGGTGGAAAAACGCTCTCCAGCTACGTGGCCGGCCTGCTCTTTCTGCTGCTGATCATGCAGCTGTCTTATTACTATCCTGTTGGTGGTTACCTGGCAAAACCTCTTATGATCAGCCATTCTGCCGACAACGCTGACGCAATCTTTGTCCTCGCCTCCGGGGCAAGCAAAACCGGCGACCCGGGATTCAGCGGCTTACAGCGCGTCAATCACGGTATCAGGCTGCTAAAAGAAGGTCGGGCCAGGCATCTGTATCTGAGCACCGGCTTTTCTCCGATAACCGGCTATGCTGAAGCGGCCTGGGTTGCAAGCCACACCGGCCTGTTCGAGCTCGACCCGGCAAGTTTTTCGATACTTATCAGCCCTGATATAACTACTACAGCCACAGAAGCTGGTTACGCCCGCAAAACGCTCGCGGCAGCAGGCGCAAATAGCATCCTTCTGGTCACCAGTGGCGCCCATATTTACCGTTCCTGCGCGACTTTCAAAAAGGCCGGGTTTGAAGTTCTACCGGCACCGGTTCATAATCGCAAAAATATTTTTTATGCATCAGATGACAATTTAACATCGCTAAGAGCCGCTCTGCATGAATGGATAGGACTGATTTACTATCAGCTGCGCGACAGAATTTAAAAAATAACTTTCCCCAAATGGTTTTCCATTTTGATTAATACATGCGACCAGTTAAAAAGGTCAGCCAAAAATCTGGAGGGAAAACCATGGTAAGTGTAAATCGAGTAATTCTGGCAGGAAATCTGGCAAGTGATCCGCAACTCAAAGAAACCAGCAATGGCAAAACTCTGACCACCTTTCCGGTGGCCGTCAACAAACAGTGGCGCAGCCAGGACGGCGAAAAGCACAAAGAAACGGCATATTTTCGCATCGTTGTCTGGAACGCTACTGCAGAAACCTGCGCCCGATATCTCAAAAAAGGCGGCGCAGTGCTTGTCGAAGGGCGCCTGCAGACCAGAAGTTACAAGAACAGCGATGGGCAGACCCAGTATATCACCCAGGTAGTTGGCGACCAGGTAACCTTTCTCAATAAACCGTCAGCCAGCAGATCATCTCAAGACGAAGAACCCGCAATAATGTAGCAGAAGGCGGCCTGCCAGAAAACAAGCTGGCAGGCCGCCGTCCCGCCGTTAAATTTCGCGTTATTTTTCTGGCAAAACAGGTTATAATTAGCCACCTAATCACGGAGTTACCGAATAATGAAGCCACAGTACCGGCTTAATCTGTTTGATTTCCTCAGCTGCCTGTCAGATATCCTTGACTGGATCAGCCCAATGCTCAACGATCATCACAAACAAGTCGCCCTGATCGCGATGCGCATTGCTGACGCGCTCGAATTGCCGGCAAAAGAGCAAAGCGAGATCGTCTGTGCCGGCATTCTGCATGACATCGGAGCAATTTCTCTGGCAGAGCGCATGGAAACGCTTAAGTTCGAGTATACAACCGGACAGGCGCATGCCGAGATGGGCTATCACCTGATCAATATTTTTAACCCGATGCGTAAAGCAGCTGAACTGATCAGATTTCATCACGTTTTCTGGAATAACGGCGAAGGTCGCTTTTACAAAGGTTTGCAAGTGCCTCTTGGCAGCAGAATACTGCAACTGGCTGACCGCATAGCCCTGCTGATCGACCGCAAAAAGGTGGTTCTGAGTCAGGCCGACGCTATTACCGAACGCATTGCCAGTGTTTCAGGCAGCATGCTTGAACCGCAGCTGGTAGACATCTTCATGGAACTGGCTAAAAAAGAATATTTCTGGCTTGATATCGTTTCTCCTCTTATCAACAAGCAACTTCAGGCGAATATACGGCTCGACACCATCCGTCTCAACAACGCCGAACTGCTGTCGTTCGCCAGCCTGATCAGGCGCATGATCGACTTTCGCAGCCCCTTCACCGCCACGCATTCAAGCGGCGTATCGGCAACAGCTGAGCACATTGGAATACTGGCCGGAATGGACGATTACGAGTGCTTTGAGCTCAAAGTCGCCGGCTATCTGCACGACCTCGGCAAACTGGCGATTCCAACCGAGATTCTCGAAAAACCGGGTCAGTTATCTACCGACGAATTCAACCAGATGCGTGGTCACACATTTTATACGTTCAGAGCGCTTGAATCGATAAGAGATCTTTCCATGATAAACCAGTATGGTTCATATCATCATGAACGACTCGATGGCAGCGGTTACCCGTTCGGGCTCGAGCGCAGACAACTTCCTCTCGGATCAAGAGTGCTGGCAGTAGCTGACGTTTTTACGGCACTTACCGAAAACCGACCTTACCGCAAAGGTATGACTAATGAACAGACGATCCTGATCCTTAGCAAGATGGCAGAGAACAACAAGCTTGACGGCGAAATTGTCGAACTGGTACGCATACATCACGAAGAGATCAATAAAGTGCGCATCAAGGCTCAAGAAGACTCGCGCAGTGAGTATCGCACTTTCCTTGAGAATATTGGCTGACCGCGCATCTTAGTCGGGCAGGGCTGATGGCAGAAGCGTATAAAGCTGCAGAGCCTGTATCAACTGCGCCTCTTCGACCCACTCATCGATTTTGTGCGCCATTTCTTCGTGACCCGGTCCGATTCCAAGGGTTGGTATGCCGGCCATGCCCGCGCTGTACACGCCGTCGGTAGAAAACGGCCAGATTTTGTGCGCAGGTTTACGCCCCATTATGCAGAAAGTTGCCGTTTCAAGCGCGCGAAAAAAATCGCTGTCAGGTGCTGTTTCCCAGGCTGCATGTTCAGAGCTCCAGTCACTTTCACGACCTTTGTAAGAACGCCCGCGATAAACCACCGGGATTATTTTGGCCTCGGGCCAGTTCGGGTCATCTGCCAGCCTGGCGCTTAGCGTGGCCAAATTTTCACCCAGAGCGAGACGCGCGGTAACATGAGCGACAGCGCGATTTGGCACAAAACTCTTGCTTTGCGGCCAGCTTTGTAGAGAAGTGACCGCAGCAGTTGTGCGTTTTAAAACATTATCTGGCGCCGTACCATAACGCTGGCGTTGCGCAGCATCAAATGCCTCTACGGCCAGCACCGCTCTGGCGAGCTTATAAGCAGCGCTATCGCCGGTTTCTGGCACAGAGGTGTGGGCGCAAACGCCCGAAGTTTCGATCAGGCACTCCAGCTTACCTCGCTGGCCACGGGCAATCTGCATTTTTGACGGTTCGCCCAATATCACGTAATCAGGCTTAAGATCAAACTCTTCGCAGAGATCTCTGAAGGCAAGGCCTTCGCCGGCCTCTTCTTCGGTGCAGAAACACCCCAGGATAACAGCCTGATGCGCAGAAGCTTCGGAAAGCTCTGAGTTCAAGCATATCGCCATTGCCATAGCTGCGAGAGCACCCTTCATATCACAGCTGCCACGACCGTATATGCGACCATCACGGCGAGTTGCCACAAAGGGGTCAGAAGTCCATTCCTCGGGAGTATCAGCGCTTACGACATCGAGATGAGCGTTATAAGCAAGAATCTTGCGTCCGGCAGCGCGCGCCATCGCGAGTTCAGCCGAGAGCCACTGCCTTATTGTGCCGGTGGGAGCTTCTGTAGCCGGGCCATCTGAATTGTTCGGCAGATGAACCGCCAGAACGCTGCCACGCGAGTCAACAAAACATGGCACTTTTGCCGCTTTGAAAAACGCGAGCAACTGTTTGACACACTCGCCTTCCTTACCGCTCAATGAACGGCAGGCTATCAACCGACCCAACAGATCAACGCAACTCTGATATTTTTTTTCAGCAAGAGTCCTGACTGTTTCAACCAACCTGTCTCTAATCATCTTTATCTTTTCCTCCACATATACTCAGAATAACAATACCGCAAACCTGTAAAAAAAGGGACGTTTTAGGATCTTAAGTCTGAACATAAGATTTATGGTGCCTTGAGATAGATAGTGCGGCATGATAAAGTATCTGCATGCTTAAAACCGGCTGCAAAATTCTCGCGATAGTTACAGCAATTCTTTGTTGGGCGCAACCTGTTAAGTCGTGCAGCCTGGCGCTGCACGACTGGCAAATTTGTTTTAATCTGAAACTGCCAGTATCTGCACCTTTTATGCCAATGGCCGAACTAGATGCGGTCTTTGACAAAATCCCGAAGAACAGTGTTGAGCAGGTAATCTGGGTTGCCGACCACAATATGGGCAGCATCTTTTCGCTTGCTTTCCTGCATTTTCTGCCAAACTGGGAGGCGCAGCTGCCGTGGCTGGCAACAGCAAAAAATTTCTCAATCATCGAACTCGCAAAAGAAAAGCGGGAAGCGGGCAAAGTGCCGCTGATTATCGGAACCGATCAAAATCAGCTACAAATAGCACTTTTTGTTGACAAGAATTCAAACAACAGTTGTTTTCAGCTGGTAATAATGCAGTCCGGGCGTATTCGCTCAGTGTATGCAGACCCTGGCAAGCCATGGGCTCAAGAAACCTTCGGGCGATCCTGGCTTTCTGTGGTTTTTTACCAGGCACCATTGCCCGGCAGAATTCTCTCACTGGCAATTTTTCCGATTTATCAGTCGAGAATGGCATTGATAGATGATCACGATTACGTAGAGCACCTGCTGGCCGATGGACTGCTCACAACACGCCCCGAACAGGTCTTTGATCCTTACTCTTTCGACTTTCCGGATTTGCCGGAATAGCAAAATAAACATGCAACAGAGGAACTGATGCGAAAGCTTTTTATACTGCTGATATTAACACTATGCTGCAACCAGCTGTCTGCGCAGCTATACCAGACTTTCAATCTCGATGAGTTCATCGCCAGGCACCCGACCACTCGCAGTTATGACCCGATTTCTCGCTCTTTCAACGGTTCAGAAAATCTGAGGCAGCAGCTGGCTTCGCTCACAGTTGACATCGCGCAACTGAACGAAAAGCTCGAGGCGATGAAACTTATTCAGAGCAAAGATGCGAAAGCCTTTCTTGATGCGACCGGCGCGCCAGACGAAGATTCTTTCTGGCAGAACAACCGAGTGCAAAGCAATGAAGCCGGCGAGCTTAAAAGCAGAATGTTTAATTTGATCGACCAGAAAAAGCAGATCGAGCTATTGTTGCCCCGCGACACAGTAATTCTGCCGGAGATCAATGAACTGGCAGCCGATATAAGAGACAGTCTTACTGATAAAGATGCGATTTATCTCAACTATCTACCAGTCGCCACCCCGACAAATCTCTCAGAAAAGTGGCTCAGCAGCCCTCTACAAATTTTCCTGTGGACTCCTCATGAAAAATACCTCGAAGAATATCTCGACAGCAGCTACGCTGTGAGCCTTATGTTTCCTGAGAGCCGCCGACCGGTGGTGTATCAGAAATCTGTTAAAGGAGAAAACAAGCGATGAAGTTAAAATCCGTCATACCGATGCTCGCCTGCCTTCTATTAGTAAGCGCAAGCGCATTCTGCCAAAGATCCTCCAGCACAGAAGGCTTTTCACAACCTGGCGTCGTTGATTTGACAACAGTGACTGCCCTGCACCCGCTGATGTCGCTCTATGACTTCAGTCGTGCCGGCTTTATCAACGTTGAGTTCGGGCTCGATGCAAAATCGTTGCATGAAAAGCGACAAAAACTGATAAATCTCGAACCAGCCGACAAAGAACAGCTTGAGGCTGATCTTGAAGAACTTAACCGCGCCTACGCAGATCTTAAGCAGAAGCAATTTTCGCTGTTAAATGAAATCAAGCAGCAGCGAAACGAAATCAAGCAGCACGAATCGAGCATTCAGGCAGACAAGCTGAACCAGCAGATCAACGAACTCTGGCTAAAACGCAATCTGACAAGGTTTCGCCTCAGCAACCCGGATTTAATGTTGCCAGAAGCCTCGCTGGCAATGCTAAAGCGCATCGAAGAAGAGGTGCAAGAAGCGGTTGAACTCGTTGCCGAAAAAAAGGGCATAAACCTTGTTCTAAATGCTTCGCTGCCAAACCATGGCAAACGCAACATGCAAAGATCTTTCGAGATTCTTACTGATAAAAATCTGACGCTGGCCGAAACTGATCTTTATTACGCTTTTCTGGCCAATTCAAAAGAAACCCAGGCGCAGTCACAAGACAGAGAACATCGCGAAGAAGGCATGCTTCCCAGACAGGATGGCGCCGCACGCTGGCTCGAACAGAGCCGACAGCCGGCAGTGCAGGAGCAACTACCGATTAACCCGCACCCTCTTGTGCTCAAAGGTGGCATTAACATTACCGTTGAAGTTGTGGTGCAGCTGTTAAAGCAGTATAAGTGTGCAGATCAAGTAGTAGACAAGCTTACCGCGATGCTGCAAAAAAAATACCAGTAGATTTAAGTAATTCGCAACTGATAAAAAAGGGGGGCTGTTTCACAGTAATGAAACAGCCCCCGATTTTGTTACTCTACAGCTTCAGTTAGTCACGTTCCTGACGCGAATCTAGGGTTCTTATCCGCATTCTGCTGTCATAGATGAGCAACATCGTGCTGAAGGTTCTCTCATTCGGCAGGATTGTCGGTGTGAGACCGGCATCGCTGAGAGGCGGGTTACTGCCATTCAATGGCCATTCCCAGTTTTTGCTACTGCCTGGTCCGACATACCAGTTCCAGGCGCGGGCGTCGTCTTTGGCGACAACCACAACCGGAGCCAGCATCGGGAAATCGCCGGGAAGACCTCGGAAAAAGCCCACCAGCGGCGAACCTGTTGCAATAGTTGGTTGCAGGCTGCCATCGCGAACGCTGGCGTTACCAGAACTCCAGACCGCTTCATTGCCAGAGGCTGCATCAATATAACGCACAGTGACGGTTGCAACCGCGCCACCGGCATTATCAGTAGCGAACGGATGCATCATGAACTCGACGTTATCTTCGAGAAAGTTGGGAGGCACGCCAGCGTTGATAAGGCTGACCATCGCATCCACGGTTGCCTTGTCAGCCGGATTAAGCACACCAGCACTTACGTTCGGCAATGCCAGCAAGGTTTCGCCGGTAAACCCTCCAAGAACGCCGTCGGCAGTGGTCGAATTCCAGGAAATCGAGTTCGATGCAACTGCCGGCTTGTAACCGGGAGCTGAATCAACAATTTTGAAGGGCAGCAGTCCGTAGCCATTCTGCGACGTGCCATTGATTCTCGGAATAATCGATGACGCTCCGCTCTTCTTATCAACCATGGTTACCCAGGGGATCGGCGGTATATTATCACGAACATTCAGCACCAGATTGAGCTTGGTATTAACCATATTACCTGATGAGTCGGTTGCGATAACATCGAAAGCGTAAGGAACATACCCGGGTGTGTTATTGGCGTAGTTTCTGGCAATATTGCCATAGCCAATATTTTCGAGCGGGATTGTAAAGCCAAGATGGCTGTTAGTGTTACCGTCGCTGCCTGGATCATTCTTACCCTGAAATACGCCCGCACCAGTGAGTTCTTTGACAACAGCCCCACGTGATACCGCGTATTGGTTCGGATTTTCGGTGAATTCGTAGCGCAGGCTGACTTTGCGATTAGCCTTGCTGAAAACCGGCCTGAGGTTATAAGTTGCCTTGTTGTTATAAGAAGCATTGTATGTGCGGTTAACAGCAGATGCGGCAGCCGTCAAACCGTTTTGAGAGCTATTCTCCCATGGACTGTTATCAAACATCAGCCAGTATATTGCCTCTGGATTGGCATAATCTGCCGGACCAACGCCAGCCGTCAGCGGCTGCCCGGTCAGACCGAAGATATTGCGCGGATTGGTCTGGGCAGTCTGCAGCACAGGAGCAACCTTGTCGACGCCAAGAATAAAGGCCTCTGCCTCAATACTCATAACGTTAGTCAGCCAGATCGGCGACAGCGGCATTTCACTTTCAACACCGGTAACCGGGTGAGTAATGATCGCGATCGGGTAAACCTTGTAGCGAAAGTTGCGGCGTGCGGTAATCATAAGTCTGTGGAACTTTGGATCAGAAGGATAGGTTATTGGCGCTATACCAAAAGCCTGACTTCTGGTATTAACCTGAATTTCCGGGTTGGCGTCAGTACCAAACAGTCGCGTGGTCTGCTGGCCGCCTGGCAGAGCCAGTTCCATAACACCAGTCAGAATAACGTCTCCATCCCAGCGCAGGTCACCGACATCATTATTAAATCGCAGCAGAGGATCGCTGCGAACATAAAGCTTATCAGCAGGATCCGTGATTCGTGCCGCAACATAGTTGTAATTGCTGGCGCTTTCATTTGCAGTGTTGTTCGACACTGAAATATCATAAAACATGTGTTTCAGATACTTGTCTTCAATACGCCAGCCATAAGAAGCCACACCAGAATACACACCATGGTGATAACCGTTGTTGAGATTATACGCGGCCCATATTCTCGATGCCTCTGGGACAGTCATATCATCGCATCGCTCAATGCGAGCTTTGAGAGTGTCTGTGCCGATTTGCGGAGCAGCAGTTGCAACGCTGATCGGAATCGCTGCAACTATGCTCTTGCCATCAAAACCAGGCGGCACAATAGTATCGAGTCGCGTTGACAGTTCTGGCCATATCGGACTGCCGGAAAAGGCACTTTCAATCTGCGCCAGAGCGTTAACGCGCGGGCGAGCGACAGCTGTGTCGTTAACGATATAAACGTCGTTTCTATACTGGCCCGTTGGCGAATAAACGTCATCTTTCATGCCGCCAAATGGCAGTTTGGTAAAGTCATACCAGTCGAATTTCGCTTCAAGCGTAAGAATGTATTTGCCACCGATAGGTGAGTAAAATACAAAGTAGGGTTCGCTGGTATTCTCTGTTACAGGAGGGGCATTAACAAAGATTTCGGTAAGATTCTCGGGGTGGTTTACCGTTGGCTGGCTGACAGTCCAGAGTTTCCATGTGTATCTGACATTTTCGACAGTGTTCACGAAGCCGGCAAGGTAACTGTTGTTGTTCCAGTCTGGCTGTGTTCTCGGGTCGAGCTTGCCAGTCGTCAGCGGGTAATTTTCTGGCATAAAGAAGTAGGCGCGGCGGTTGTCAAGAAGCGTTCCGGCCGCCAGGCCACCCCCCTGATTATTACTGTCACTGCTTGGAACGGGGTAGCTCATGAAAGCGCCGGCGATATCAACACGCGAACCGTCTTCGAAACGGTTTGGCATCGGTGGTGTTGGCACGTTGATAACAGAAAGTTCAATGTGGTTTGGCGAATCAGCCGGGTCGTAAGTAACGACGGGCGGCTGACCACTCACCAGCATTTCTGCGCCAGGATTGCTGGGTAACCAGCCAGCCCACCAGCCACCAGCGGCGAGCAGGCGCGACTCAAAATTAGACGGGGCAAGATCAATAACGACATCTGGCGGCAGAACATAACGACGTGCACTAAAATTTGAGCCAAGATGATAGCTGCCGGCAGTCTTGATCTGACCGGTGTAAACGCTGCGCTCAAAAACACTCTTTGAATATTTCTGTTCAAAAAAGGCAACACCTTCGTTTGAGCCATCATCGGTTTGCAGAGCTCTAACACGTTCAATATAGGTGTTCGGACTCGATTCAAAATTCGCCAACATGGTTGCTGGAGCCGGGTCGGCAACGGTTCTGGAAAAGTACAGGCTGCCGAAGCCATCGGCGGCGATTGCATCGACGCTGTTTCCAACCGGAATTGGCTCAAACTGGGCAACTGTGCCGGTAATTTCGTTACGCACAAACTTTAGCACCAGGCCAAGGTTTCTGTCGTAAGCGTAGACGATACCGCCCTTCTGATCCCACTGGTTTGATACGGTAACGGCATCGATAGAGAAATCGCCGGTACCAGGTGTGGCTTCTTCATACCATTGATTGATGAGCTCGGTGCCAAGTGTGTAAACATAATCGCTGCTGGCATTACGCAACGAAATACCAACCCATCTGGTTCCCTTTGATTCAGTGGCACCCACATCATAAGGATTACCAATCAGCGCATTGCCGGCGGCCGGCACGTAGTCAGTCGCAGCTCCACCGCCCTTAGAAAGGGTCAGGTTATAGACCGGCAGTGGTCTTTCGCGAGAATACAGATAAGTTCGTGACAAACCACCACCAACTGACGGCTGAAATGCGACGCTGACCCACATGGGGTTGGCAGTACCTGCACCAGTACCAGTAGCACCGCCGCAGCCATCGAGACAGCCGGCAAGGATTCTGCGAGAAATCTTTGTGTCATAAGTAGTACCAACAACCGGCCCGATATCGGCGGCAGCGCCTATTGGCTTGGTGTTGCTGTTCCAGGTTGTCAGCTTCCAGTGCCTGGGGCGACCTTCAACATAGTCGCGGAACACCTGGTAAAAAACGCCGTTGGGGTCAGGACCACGAGCACCAGTCTGCGTCACTCGGCTTTGCCAGGTTGAATACCAGGCGCCGTTGGGTATGAGATACCACTGTTTACCGGCAAACGTTGGGTCCTGAACATTGTTGATCTTGGGTAGCGGGTTTATACCAAGGGCCGGCGGATCAGTTGGAGTACCGCAACCTGCAACTGTCGGGCTGGGAAGGTTCGTATACAGATGGCAGCATGGCATCTGCGCTGCAATTGTCTTGGTGTAGAGAGCAGAGTGGTTGGTAGTGCCAGAACCCGGCCAACCGGTTCTAGTACCATAGGCCTGACCAGAACCACGCACGTAGCGGCCGACCGGGCCGACACGGTAAACCTGCTCACGCACTCCGGCCGGGTTGGCCGGGCGATGGTCGGCGTGAAAATACTGGTGATAGCCGTAGTCGACAATACACTGGGCACGTACGAGGTCGCCTGCGTAGCACGATTCGTCGACAACCTGACGCATCAGCTTCATGTTGGGCAGAAACTGGTAGATCGTTGCGCTCTTGTCTTCGGTAAATGTATAAACAACCCGGTTAAGGTCGACACAGATGCCGATACTTGAACCCGGGTCGTAGAGACGGCCAATGTATAACCCGGCATTAGCCGGGTCGCTGAGGCGATGTACGCCGGCATGATCACCGATAGGAACATCTTTATAGCTGATCAGCAGATAAATTTCGCCATTGCGCATATATTGTTCGGCGAGAGCTGGAACGCTGGCCGACAAGTGCGAAGACGTCATGAGCAGAGCAATCACCAGAATAATACCTATGCCATATTTGCTGTTCATCGCAAACCTCCCTTTCACTCCCGGCCCGGTGTAGAAATAACCATATATAATCAGCGCACACCTTGAATGACGCTGTTAAGAATAGACTGAACAGTCTGATCAACACGATAGTTCTTAAGAATCGCGTTCATGACTTCGAGGGTCAGATCAATTCCACCAGCTACAACTGTTGTATTGGCCATCTCATTGCGAAATGGCGCAAGAATAGCAAAACGATTATTGTGCCAGACCAATGCCTTGTCGCGGCGCAGATTGTAATAGCCCTGCACCGAAGCTTCATCAGATGAGAGCGTAATTGGCGACAACAGGGGCTTAGCAAAGACCTCGGCGTAGTCAACATCTCCAGGTATGGATTTCTGGGCTGATGACAAATCTGTCTGCTGGAAGGATGACCCGCCAGAATCGAGAACAATAGAGATATTTCTGCTTGCCGCTGCTACCTGCGCGAACTGGCGAATTTCGTTAAGAACCTGCAGAAAGCGCTGTCGCGTTTCAGTTGGAGTAGTAAACCGGTCTGACAGCATTTCGGCATTTTCATTTTCGATCTGTCTGTCGATCTGGTCGATCTGCAGCTTTAGCGAGCGTAATCGGGCAATATGACGCTGCCGTGTTTCGGCTTCTTTGTTTCGGAAAACCTGCAAATGAAGCCTGACAGCTTCAGTCGCCAGCTGCGCCATGGATTTGTCAAAATCAGTTTTCTGCTGAGCTTCATCGCGTATGTGCCGCTGTTTTTCAGCACTGATCTGGCTTTCAATCTGCCGCATACGGGCGCGCAATTCATCAATTTTTTTCGCCTTGTCAGCGGCAAGACGTGATTTATCCTGAACAAACTGCTGTCGTGGCCGCGTCACCTTAAACGCCTGCATATTAGGGTCATAGGCTGCCATAGCAGGATGCAGCGCTAGCAGGGATGCCATGTCAACAGTAGCGATCTGCGGTGCCGGAGTGCGCGCACCAGCATCGGCAAACGGCTGCAGTGCCATCACAGCGAGAATGGCAACGCCAATAAAGTGATGAATCAGTTTTCTTTGCATGTTTCCTCCGTTCAGTTTACAGGTGCCGTACTGCTACGATCGACCCGGTAAACCTTGGTAACCGTTCGGGTGACATTTTCGGCATCAGGACCGGTAAAAGCGACAGTTGCACGAATTTCGAGCGCCTGCACACCCCAGCGTGTGCCGGTGGCAACAGTGTGCAGTATCATTTCTGAGATCTGGGCGTTATATTCGACATTGCCCAGCAATGAGTCTTCGACCTGTTCTTTGATAGTAAAAACCGGGTCCTCGATAAAGCTGCGCAGATATTCGTTGCTGCGATTAACCGCCGGTATAGTCGGCGAAAGTGCGGCGTCGTAACTCGCGTAAAAATCAGATGGAAGAAATCTGAATTTTAACAAAGCCAGTTCGATCAAACCATTGGCAAGAAACTCAACGCGAGAACGCTCGTCAATTCTGCTGGTCTGCGTTTTCGAAGTGCGCAAAATGCTGGTATAAATTACGCCCATCTGCAAAAGTAGAATGGCGAAAATCAGCGCAATAACAACTGCGGTTCCCCTGCGCTTAATGCTCATTTTACCAGCACTCCTTAAAGTTCATGTAATCTGGCCTTGTATGAAACAAGGCGGTAAGTCTTCTGTGAGCCATCGCTCAAGCCACGATCAAACCAGGTCGCAGTAAGAACATAACGATTAAAAAGCCCGGTCTGATCACCTACCCTCGGCACCCTTACACCTGCCTGCCAACCCCATCCCGCAGGGGTAGTCGATGCGATATTGCGCGCCATCGGGTTGTGAACGCTCAAACTGAAGTTAAACGGGATATCACTTATCTCGAGAACAAGCGTGTATTCAAGTGTTCCCTCAAGAACCTTGCCAAGACGCAGATTTGTCGAGGCTGTCGCGTAACTAAATTCTTGCCCGGCCGCGCCAAATACCCAGGGGCCCGCTCCAGCACCGCCGCGATTAGCAACCAGATCGCCAAAAGGAAGCTGCAGCGCAGTGTTCATCGTCTTCTGCGCCAGCTGTACGCCGCGCAAAATGGTCTCGTCTTTCTGTGTTCCGCGAACGCCCGTGCTCATTACCGCAATAATCGGAATAAAAGCGGCAGAAAGAATAAACAGAGCCAGCATGATCTCTGTCAGCGTAATGCCATGCCTCTGGTTATAACTCATTAGCATTCCTCGTTCTGATTTGTGCAGTATCATTTATTCGTGCAAAAATACTTTGCGTAACGGTTGTTTCTTCGCTCCTCGGGTTCTGCATGGTTACTTCGATACCTAAGGTCTGCCCGGCAGAATCTGGTGCCGCAGCGTCAAAAGTGCCGCTGGCCGCACCCATAAAAACGCGCACCGAACGAACTTCGCTCAGAGCGGTGTAAAAACCGGTCGCAGCGCCAAGCCCAAAGTCTGACGGCACAGCCGCGAAATCACCGGTAACCATGCCGGCATTCAGTTCATTGATAAAATCACCGTTGACTCCAGGAAAGTCGATTTGCGATTTGCCTTCGAGAACCAGCACGGAATGGGCATTACCAGCGCTACGCTTAAGAGTGAGCACGTGCGGCATGATCATTCCTCGTGTATTGGTTACTTGAACATTAGGTTTGCAGATGGCAAAAAGCAGCACCCGGGCGTCAGCAGCCGGGCCGATCACTTCGCTGCCACTGGCAAGCGTGTAAATGCGTACCGGAAATTCGGTTACCGCACCTGCGGTAACTACCGAAGGTGAAGAAGCCATTTCGAGACGCTCGCGCAGAACCGCGAGAAAACGCTCAGCATCTTTCTGCTTCTGAAGTTTCCAACTGCCTTGCAGGAACATGTTGCTGCCCATGCGGTACAGATTAAAAACACCGAGAAAAAACAGCGAAAACACTGATGCTGCCACCATTATCTCGATAAGTGTAAAACCCCGCGCTTGTCTAATTTCAGCCCGCAACATTTATTTCTCTCCCTATCTATTCTATCAGAAAACAAGGCAAACAACCAAGAGTAAAATCAGCTCTACGAGCGGCTTTATGTAAAATTATTTTTACAAAAGCAGTTTTTCGTCACCGGTATTATTTTACGTCACCAGTTTTCATGACAGCGGCGACAAACCTGGCCATCAGAATGACAGGCCTGACACTTCTGGGGATTGGTTTGAGCGGCAATACCATGCCGCCGCTTTACCCAGGCCAGAGTGTGATCGCGTGGTTTGCGCGAATGACAGTCCAGGCATGACGAATCTTCATGGCACATCGAGCAGTGACGAGGATCAGAGCGATAAGCCACGCCGTGTTTCTTTTCATAATTGCGTGTATGATCTTTGGGGCGTGGCGTCGGAGAATGGCACATCACACAATTTTTCGGCGCGTCAAGGCCATTATGACACTTGAGACAATCTTTCATGCGCCCTGAGATATAGTGGCCGTCGAGGTTTTCCCAGTTGGTAATACCTTGGTGGCAGCGACTGCATTCAAACTGCGCATGTTTTTTGTGGGAAAATTTGAATATTTCTTCGAGTCGATGACGTGCACGCTCAGTATGGCCAGGCTTTTCGAGATGGCAAAGCCCGCAATCAGCTTTTTCACGCGTCTTAAAATGACATTCAAGACAACGCTTTTCACCGGGGCGACCAAAAGTGTCGTCTACCTCTGGCTTTTGCGAAAACACGCCAGCAGCACCAGGATCAACAATCGGGGTGCGTCGCAGCGGTTGCCAGCCCGCCGGCGCACCTGGTGCGGCTTCAGGCGAGCTGACCTCGCGATCTACGTGACAGGTAGCGCAACTAACCGAATTTTTGTCGTGCGTATGGTGAGAAAAACGCAGGTTGGCCTGCGTGCGGTAATTGGCAGACCAGGCGACGCAAACCGACGACAACAGCCACAAAACTGCAATTAAAGATGTATTACGCAATCCGTTATTTTCCTGATAGAACTTTGCACTGCCAGTATAGCAAAATTCTGCTGTGACGTAGACCTGTTTTTATTACTGAGTCCTGCAAAAACAAAAACGCCCCCGAACATATACCGTTTATGCGGGCTCTCGCGCGGATTAGGCAGTTCTTATTGGCTTTAGCCTTTAGAGATGTGTATGGCAGAGGCACTTGGCCTCAACGCTCCAGCGACTCGCCTCATCAGCTTCTCGGGTGCTGGAGTTTTTTGTGTCATTAAGTGCCCGGGCAGAAAAAGCCTCGTGCTTAAAATGCCAGCCTGCGCCCTTAGCAGGTTCAACTAACCGAATATTTGAGTCGGCATTATCTATGCAGTTATCAATAAAAACCAGACACAAGAAAAAGCAGACCGGACCTGCAATTTTCAAAAAACATGATCTTGTTAAAAACAAATGCTGCCAAACTACGGTATATTGTCTGTAACCTCAAAGTATGGTGAACAGTTCCTGAGGCAAAGGAAGTCAGCAATGCAAACACTTCGCAAATCTCTGAGCAAACTTGCTCTGATCGTCTTTTTAGCGCTGATAGCTATCGGCGCGCACGCGCAATCGCCCTTTTCAGAAACAACTGTCGAAGTCAAAAAGATCAGCGAAAGCACACTGGCGGTCGCCGCCAATGCCGACGAAAACAGTAACAATGGCCAGCAAAGTGACGACAAAGGCAATATTTTTCAGCGCATCGGCAGATTTGTCAAAAGTGGCTTTAACAAAGTGGTTAATGCCATCAAGAACCGCAACCAGCCAGGCAAACTGCCGCCGTACATCAGTCGCGCCGTAACTATTCCAGGGCATGAAACAGCAGAATTTGTCATGCAGGGAATTTGCCCGATGCCGGAATTGATTGAAACAAATGGCAAAAAAGCCGCTTTTTATAGATATATCCTGCTGTCTTACTATCCTAAGACCGACAAAACCAGCCAACCTGCACAGCTGATTCTGATTGACAGCCTTACCGGCAAAGCAACCAGAAGATTTGCTCTTTACCTTGCCGATGATAAGCCTTATACCGGGCACGCCGGAGGTATAACTGCAGCCGGAAACTATCTCTGGGTTGCATCTGGTTACAATCTTTACGGCTTTGAACTGAAACAGATTATTGCCTTTGCTGCTGACAGGCGGGCAAAAGCACCGGCGCAAAACCCTGATGGACTACCGCCGAGCTTCAGACTGCCAGCTCGTGATCTGTTGGTTAAAAAGATATTCCCCGTCGATTCTACCGCCAGTTATGCAAGTTTTGACGGCAAGTATCTCTGGGTCGGCGACTTTGTTAAATCGTCAGACAGCAAATACGGGCCGGTTCCGCATCATGCCGAAAACCGGTTTAATCTCAAAACCTGGATCGCCGGCTATCGCGTTGACCAGTCCGGAATGCCAATCGCAAGCCAGAAATACAAGTTCAGCAGCGACGGCAAATCTCGCGAAGCCTACAAGCCTGACCGGCTGATTTTCTGCCGCGAGTCAGTGCAGGGCTTCGCCATCAGTGAAGGTTTTACCGCGTTGAGCATTTCTTATGGTGCGCGGGCTTCTAAACTGGCGCTTTATAAGGCGCCAGCCAGCAAGAACTCGTTCAAACACAGCTTCAAGCCTGAGGGGCAGAGCAAAACCTTCAGCGCCGAGGCCTGGGTAGTTGACAGCGCCACTCACCTCACCACACTTGAGCTGCCGGCGGGCTCTGAAGATCTTGAATACGACGGGCACGTGCTTTATGTCGGCTTCGAGGGCGCCTCACCCAATTATCGCCAGAAGTGGACCAAAATAAACCCGCTGTTAAAGATCGAAGACCGCTTTTATCTTATCAATCCAAAACTTATACCTGAGCTAAAACCCTGATTTTTAGCTCTATCGCATTTTTGCCGGCATTAACAATGCATCAACGCTATAACAGCTTAGCACAGACTGGTCCTTTGTCACAAATGAGTTCAAGAGTCCGATCCAAGGCATACTGCTTATGCCGGGCTCTCGGCGGCATTCAAATGCGACAGAGGGTTAGAATAAAAACATATTGCGACAATCCTTGATCCTGCAAACGCCTGACCAGAAATTCTTAAAGCAGCTTTCTAGCGCCTAACTACAGGTTGTCAGACGACTTCTGCAATTCACAGATTAATGTAAAAAAACTGTTCCATTTTCAGGAACTTTTGGTATTATTAAATAATAGTTGATCGCTCAGTCTTGATACGATTCGCTTGCGACGCTCCAGAGCCACTCTGGCGAACCTCTTCGATCATATCTGGCTGGATAGAATCAATAAAAGAAATAATAATTTGTTGGTTACTGAGTTAGCAAACTGCGTCATTACGGGGTACTGCTCTGACAGGCCAGGCCGTGGCACCGAGATACCGAGCCATGGTGTGCGACCTTACAACAAGCTGGTCGTGGTAGGTTGTCAGAGTAGTAAATGAAGCAGTGAGCTGACAGTGATGGCAGAAAAGGCATTATAAACAGCTGTTATGACCGGAGGATCTAAAAGTGAACCTATTTTTTGCAACACCTGAAAAAGCAAGCAGTCACGAACTCAATCAGCAGACCACTCTGGTCGGAAGTGACGCGGCGTTAAGAACCCTGCTGGAATGCAGCAACGACCTTCTGCTGGTTTTAAACGACAAGCGCCAGGCATTGATCGCAAATCAGGAGACCCTTGACCATTTTGGCCTTGCCGACAATAATGATCTTGCCGGGCGTCGACCTGGAGAACTCCTTGGCTGCGTTAATTCATCTTCTATGATGGGCTGTGGCGCTTCTCCGTGGTGCAGAAGCTGCCAGATCAACCTGGCCATTCTCGAGTGCCTGCGCGACGACACACGAGTCTCTGAAAACGCTACAGTCTGCGTCAATCATCCAAAGGGACCTCAAAGCAGATGCTTTCAGGTCAGATGTATACCATATCGTTCTGACAACCAGCGTCTGGTTTTAACCAGCCTCACTGAAACCACGCGCTGGCGCAATCTCGAAACTCTCGAGCACTATTTTATAACCGATTTCAGTCACGCGGTAACTTCAATCGACTGTCAGACAAGGATGGCCAGAAACAGTCGACATGAAGATCTGGCAGGCGTATTAAGCGATCTTGAGCGGCGCGCGCTACTTCTAGAAAGTGACATCAGACTGCATCGTTTTCTTCTCGGCCATACCAACGAGAGATATGTCAGGCGACCCAGCGAAATACTGCTCAATGAGGTTATAGAACTCGCGATTGACAGCATTGCAGAATCACCGTTCATAGTCGGCAAGAGCCTCGAAAGAGCAAAAAAAGCAAGTGACACAAGAATTTACCTGGACTGGGAAATACTGGTAAGGGTTCTACAAAACATGCTTTTAAATGCTTTCGAGCATACCGACCCGGGCCGCTCGGTGCGCTTTGAAGTTTCGTGCGAAGACAAAGATACAATAAGTTTCAACGTCTGGAACCACCGACAAGTAATCGAACAGATGCGCCTGCGAATTTTTCAGAGACACTTTTCCAGTCGGCGCGATTCAGGCCGCGGGCTCGGCACCTATGCGATCAAGCTGCTCAGCGAAGGCTTTCTCAACGGTCAGGTCTCTTTCGACACAGCAGATTCCGGTACGACTTTCCTACTGACTCTACATCTAAGATAAAACAGCTACGGAGCGCCAGACTTCATGCCCGAACTTCCCGAAGTAAATACTTTGGCAGTCGCCCTTGCCAGACAATTACGCGGAGACAGCATAACTGAATGGCACCGGTTGTCACCCAAACTGCGGTTACCAATTCCGGGAAGTAAAGAGGCAAGAGCAATCATCGGCGGCAAAATTGTCGGTATAAAGCGCGTCGCCAAGAATTTATATTTCGATTTTGCCGGAGAACTCTTTCTTAAGGCTCATCTCGGCATGACCGGGCATTTTCATCTGACCCCCGAACCACTGAAAGAGCTCAAACACGCGCATTTGCGCCTCAAACTGCAATCTGGCCGCATTCTGACTTTTTGCGATCCCCGCCGATTTGGCTCGATAGAAATTACGGCGTTTCCAGACGAATGCGTTACCGAGCCATTTGCGGGCATTCTGACCCCGCAATATCTTGCAACCGTCTGCGCAAAAAAGCAATGCAGCATTAAGGCGCTGATCATGGATCAACAGATCATCGCCGGTCTTGGCAACATTTACGCGGCGGAGGCGCTTTTTGCTGCGGGCATTCGCCCAGACCGTGCGGCAGCTTCCCTAAGCCGAACCGAGCTGAAAAAACTCTGTCAGGCAATTATCACTGTCATCGACAAGGCTGTAAAAGACGGTATCGCCAGCCTGACGGACCAGCCTGAGATTGATGCCGACACCACGCATTTTGAAATAACAACGCTGATATATGGCCAACAGGGCGGTTTGTGCAGCAAATGCCGCAAAGGCACTGTTGAGATGGTTCGCATAGGTGGTCGCAGCTCATGTTATTGCCCGCTCTGTCAGAAATAGCAGGCCCCTAAAAAGTCACACGGGTTTCGAACACAGCAGTGTTGTTCTTCGAGAACTGGCCAACCGGGCCGAGCGATTCTGCGCCCTCACCATTAACCTGATACCCGAGCACAAAGGTCAGATAGTCTGACTGCACCAGCATGATCTTGGGATTCAACACATACTCGCCAGTGCTGAAATTAGCCAGCGAGTTGAATTCGATCTGCAGGCGTTCCTGCCGAAAAGTCTGACGCAGCTGCAGCGAACCAAGATATTCAGTCTGGTTCAGTTGAAACGGCGTTGAATGACGTAAATCAGGCACATAAGAGACCATGCCCTGCACATTTACATAGAAATTCTGCGGAAGATTGCGATCGCTGCCGACAAGCATTCCGACATGGTCGCTGACGAATTTTTTACCAATCAGGCCATTTTCAAATGCTGACCAGGTGCGACCTCTGCTCCATGCGAGCTCGTAGCGCAGCAGCAGGTCTGAAGTAACCGTAACATTGCCATTCACGGCGAAGGTTTCGTCAAGAGGATAACTGCCGTTTAGTTCGCCAGGACGATCCATGCTGATCACCGGCAGGCGCTCACGCATGCGCAGATAGTGAAAGCGCATCTCGAACTTCGGATAAGTCATTCCGAACTCTAAATGATACTGCGGCTTAAATTCGGCATCTGGAGCGGCTTCATACGTAGCGCCATTAAACAGAACCTCTTTGGCGATGGTTTTATGAATGGCATACGCCCAGCGACTGAAAATCGACGGGAATTCGCTCGCCATAAAGTATGGCAAATAATGCCCAGCGAAGCGCAGTTTTTTATTGATATACCAGGTGGCGCGAAGGCCGGGGACCTCTTTTTTGTCACGGTCATAATCGTTGGCCAGGCCGTTATGGAAGTAGCGCGAGTTGATCTTGTCGACAAACGAGAATTTGTCGCCGCTGCCGATGTTCTCGACCAGCATGCCAAGCTTGTAATCAAAGTCGCCGGCCTTGAAAAAGTAATAATTTTCGCCGGGATAGACCTTCCATTTCTTGTTGTTATCTTCGGTGTAATGATTGAAGTTGACGCCGGACACGATTTTGCGCTTGCTGTCGAGATCGCGCTCAAAAGTAATTCTGCCCTGATCATAAGACGAAAATTCGTTGTATTGCCAGTTCCACCAGCCCGAGATAAAGGGGCGTTTGACTACAGGGGTCGCAGACGCAGTTGTTTCAGTTCCCCAGTCACCCCATTCGTCAGCACGGCAGTTTGCCGGAAAAATCAGCAACAGGAATGCTGCCAGAGCTGAAAAAAGCACAGCCCGGCCCCAAAGTCTGCCCAACAGCAGACTACGGCGAATTTGCAGAGTGCGGTCGATCTGCAGGCCTCCTGATTGTTTCTACAATCTCTATCGGCAAATCGCCAAAGCCACAGAACTCTTTTTCGCCACCGCCCTCAAATATTGCATAAAACAGTGTTTTTCGAATGTGAAGTTGAGGTCGGAGGTTGCTTCTGCTTAACCATTCGCGAAGGCCATGGATGGTCAAGTGCCGGTAAGCATGAGGATTGGAGCGAGTCAGCAAATTACTATTTTTATCAGATAATTGCTGGGTCAAGCAACAGGCGTCTGTAAAGTTTCGCGAATAAGTGTTAAATTGATTGAAATCCAGAAATGAGATTGGAGATATTATGGTTCAGACATTTGTTATTTCAATTCTGATACATGCATTTGCTGTTTACATCTGTGGTGCAATTGCCGATTTAAGCGAAGGCTGGAAGAAGCCTCATATTGCGCTGTTGATGGGTTTGGTCGGCGTATTTCTTCTTCTTGTGCCACAGATGCTTATGGTCACGCCAGCGGGCCCTTATACCCCAGCCAGACCAACATCTGCCGGTTTTTTTCTGGGCAACGGACTGGCAGCGCTCTGGTACATTATAGCGTTTGCCAAGCTTTATGAGTTCGGCTGTGGAGGCATCATTGCGGCTCTGGCAGTCATGCAGGTAACTATACATCTCGCAGCCAATACAATCAGCAAGATGCTGCGCTAGCGGTTTACATGGTATCTAGCTGCAGCAGCAGGAGAAGTGCACATTGAAAATACAGAAAGAGTCATTTTATATCTTTTTTTCCCTGATTCTGCTGTCGGCGGGAACAATGGCGTATTTTTTCGATGTCATTACCGACGATTTTGTGGTTCCGGCTACCATGTCGATTCTCAAACTCCGGGGCGACCCTAATCAATATGCTGATTACTTTTCACCCGATGTTTCCTTTTTCTGCTTTTTTTCCATTATCTGCCTGATAATTCTGCGTTTTACCAGAAGCATTGAGCCGATCATCTATGTGGTTTACTCGGCATCACTGTTTTTCTGCTTTTTCTACTTCTTTATTGCGCCACTGGAATCATTGATTGTGCTGGCCGCTTTTATCGTGCCGGTCTTTTTGTGGCATCAGAAAAGGATAAACAGTCTGGTTTTGACTTTTGTCGCGCTGGTTCTGATTGCCGCCAGCTGGTATTTCCTGAAAAAGCCCGCCCTTTTTCTGCTGATGCTGCCAATGTGCCATCTGTTTGCTATCAGAGCCAATAACGCCTTGCAAAGCCGATATTCCGGCAGCGAAGTGCGTATTCTTGCCCGATTGAGTTCGACCCAGAAGAAGAAGGTATTAGCGGGTCATAGCAGCATTGCAAAACAGGATCTCTGGGATATAATCGGCCCTGAAATTGAGGCTCTCGCAGAAAGCTGGGACAAGGTCAAAGAAGTCAGCATGGGCATCCCGGCGGAAACCGTTGAGGGTAGAAAACTGCCTCGCCTACAGAGCGGCATAATCGGCACGATGATGGAAATCCAGGACCAGAAAGAGATTGCAGCCACGATCGCGGCCATCGTAAAACGTGACCCCGGGTTTTCCAGAGAAAAGTTTCTCGACAAGTTTCGCTCGGCCTTTGCCAAAGTTCACAAGGCATGCTACGACCATGAAATTGACAAGATTCAGGCAATGGTTTCTGATGCGCTTTTCGAACAGTTCCGCTGCCGGGTTGAAGAGCAGAAGGAAGCCGGCGTTAAATTCAGCTGCCCTGGAATTGCAATTCAGTATGTAAATATTGCCAGGGCTGCGTCTGATGATTTTTTTGACGAGCTGCACGTGCATGTCGAGGGCGAGCTTACTGAGACGGCGATTGACATTGTGACCGGCGAAACGCTGAATGCCGAGAACCAGACACAGAGGATCTGCGAATTCTGGTCGTTTATCAGAAAACCGTCGGCCAAAACTCTCGACAAGCCCGGCCTGCTGGAAGGAAGCTGTCCGAACTGTGGTGCGCCGATTCTGATTGGTCAGGCCACCGTCTGCCAGGTCTGTTCATCATTCATTCGATCGGGCAACTATGACTGGGTGCTGTCAAAAATTACTCAGGCCTGCGAGTGGGAATACGCCAACCCTCGCCTGGTAGCGAGTTGGGATGCTCTCAAAAAAAACGATACGCATTTTTCCATACATCAGATTGAAGATCGCTGTGCGGTTGTGTTCTGGATGATAAGACTGGCCGAGCGGCAACGCAAGATGGAGCCGATCAAAAGGTTCTCCACTGCCAAATGCTGCGAGCTTTTTGAGTTCGCGATGAGCGGTGTTAAGAAGTTTACCTGTTACGAGAATGTCTCGTTCGCTTCGACCACGCTCAAGGGCATCGTGCTGAGCGAGGAATTCGAGCGTATTTATCTGCTCGTGGTCTGGAGCGGCATACCGGTCGTCTGCACGTCTGAGGGTCGTCTGCCGCAGATCCATCGTTTCAGTAAACCGCACCGCGATGTGCTTGTGTTTTTCAGAAAGCCCGGTCAGAAAACTAATGACAACAATACTCTCAGCAGTGCGCACTGCCGAGCATGCGGTGGACCGATGGTTTCGAGCTTCGCCATTAACTGTAACTACTGTAACGCGCTTTTGAACGACGGTTCAGAATGGATTCTCGATAAGGTCATCAACGAGCAGAGCCTCGAATACAGCGCTCTGATGAACGAGAGGCGCAGCCATATGCAGAAAGTGGTCGCCGAAGTGAAACAGGAACGCGGTGATATGGAGATCATTCGATCCGGACGCGATCTGATAACAATGTCAGCGCAGATGCTGATGGCTGACGGCAAAATAGACGACGCCGAGATGAAGCAACTCAGAGAGTTCGCGACCCGTTACGCCATGCCTGAAGACAAGCTGCAGGGGCTGATTGAGTCGGTAAAGCAGGGTGAGGTCTATCTGCCAAAACCAGATAATTTGAAAGAAGCCTACAACCTCATGGAGGCGGCGATCAGAATGGCCATGGCCGATGGCGAACTGGCGCCCGAAGAGCAGCAGTATCTTAATACTCTCGCCGGCAAATTCGGTTATGGCGCATCAGACCTGAAAGTTCTCATGACAAAAGTCGAACTGCGCATGAAGCAGGAAAAAAAGGCCGCGTCTGCTCTAAATCGCAAACCGTTATAAAACTTGCCAGCATTGACGAATACGAAGTTTCACATCAGTCCTGTAGCCGATTGATCTATTTTTCAGAATATTCCAGACACTGTGGTTATGAACAACACAACATAAGCACCCATTGCGAGCCAGTATAGCAGAGGGTCTTCGTCACGACTGAGAATGGCCCGACCAAAAGAGGCTTTCCGTTGCATGATTCCTGCTATGATCATTCCAAAAAAGACCATACTGAAAAAAATCATGAAAAATCTTTTCTCGGTCAATGTAATCTAGCACCTCAATTGAAAATTCAGCGGCGGGGGGGGGGGTATTTGCATTCCCCAAACATCTGCCTGCATTTCATGTAGTTTATATGATTGCAGGCTGTCAGGCAAACTAGTTTAGTTTGCTTGAGTTGCTTCTCTCAAAATGCTGATCTTTACAGAATTTCGGCGGAATCGTGAAATCTGCGGATTCTTCTCTGAGTGAAAAAAGCCGCAAAAGGTGTTCTTTGCGGCTTTGTGGCTTTTTGCGAGATCTTGTCTGCGGCTATTTTTCCATGTTGCGCTGTGAGAATTCTTCGGCGGGCAGCGGCAGATCATAGGCAATTTTGGCCGTGGTCAGCACGGTATGAGTACCTTTGCTGAGGTCTTTCATGGTCACTTTCATCGGAGTGACGATGTTCTGAACTGTTTCGAGGTTTTCGGCGGTCATCACCTTGACCAGCTTTGCAGCGTCTTTCTTGTCATACATATCGGTATGCAGAATCGTGAATGAACTCTTGCAGACCTTAAGCACAATCTTCGAATAACTGGTGTTCTGGTCTTTTTTAACGGCAGTGACAGTGTATACATCCATCCCGTTAAACTTTTCTTCTTTGAGGTCGCTGGCGACATAGTCGTCAGCCCTTATTTCATCCATATTTTCGTAGGTAAAGTCGCTTGAAACAAATGCCAGAGCGTAATCTTCGGCAACAATCTTGCGGGTTTTCTTGAACGCAGAGAGAAAAATCCATTTCTGGCGGTCACGGTTCTTTTCGTTGACCAGATAAGTGGTATTGCGAATATCAGGCGGCGCAACAAAATGAATGAAGTTATCCTTGTTGCTGGCATCAGTCTTGCGCCGCGAAATGACCATCTTGCGCTCACGCACGTTGCCGCTCTTGTCAACAATATCCATCTGCACCTGAGCCTTTGAAGTATTGCCAATGTAACGGTCTTCGACCTTCTGCAGGACTTCCTGGGCAGTCAGAGCCCACGCCGCTCCGGCGCCGGCCAGAATCAACACGAACAGTGAGAACAACAACTTTTGTTTTCGCATAATCGCCTCCAAAGGTGCAACTACCTTAATTGTATCATAAAACCCCAAAGCTTAACAAAAACTCCACAGCCACTAATGTTAAGTTCTGCAAAGCACCCGCCTGCGAAATCAGCAATTCCTGGTCAAAATCAACCGTCATTCGCGCGAGCCGTCAGGCGAAGTCGCAGAATGACCAACAAAAAAACGATACCTCAATATCATGATCTCTGTTCATGCTGGTTTTACGCCTACCGGGAATTGCTGTAGCGAAATCTGCGGATTTGCTTTCTACTTAAGGTGATAAGCGTGGAAGCTCTCGTAAATGAAGGCGCGGTCCTGGTTGAACAGCTGTTCTGATAGCTCGGGTTCGTAGACGAGCCGGCTGAGGTTCTCGGCATCGAGCTCGCGCGGGCGGGCAAAGGTGTAGCGCCAGGCCATACGTGAACCGGGGCGGGCCAGTTCGAGAACTTCACGGATAATGCCGTTGAACACTTCGTTAGTCATCCATTCAAAAATGTTCGACAGGTTGAAGCGGTCATAACTGCCCGGGCCATCCTTTTTAAGAACATCGCCAATGGTGCCCATGAAGATTTCGAGACGGCCAATGTTAGCCTTGAGCTTCGGGTAATTTTCGCGCAGCAGATAGGGCGCCATGCCCTTCTCATGGTAATGCGCACCCAGCATCAACAGGCACATAAAGTAGTTATCGGGGTTGAAAAAGCGTGTCATGCCACGAGTTCGCTTAACATTGAGATTGCCGGCAAAGTCTTCAAAATCGACCTGCGCAAAAGAGTGCGCGCCTTTGACCAGGCTGAGAACAGCGCGGTTAAGCAGCAGACGGTGCAAAGCATTCCAGCGTTTCTTGCGGAAAGTGGCGTAAGCTTCCCGCTGCTTTTCCAGATTTTCTGCCTTGAACAGGCTCATCAGATCTTCTTTTGAATAGAGAAAGCCGAGCAGCGTTCGATAAATCTTGAAAAACTTTTCGACTTTGCCGCACATCATGATGCCATCGCGAATGTGGTTCTGATTTTCATCCCAGAACTGCACAGCGTAAGCCGGCATGTGCTTTTTAATACGATTATAGAGCTCGATTCGGTATTCAGCCGGCTTACCAGGCTTGAAAAGAAATGGCGTGCCCATGGATTCGATGAAGTCGTCGTAGTCGAGTTCCATGATAGCAGCGCGTTTGAATTCAAGCATTGCCAGCTGGGCCGGGTTGAGGTCTATCGAGATAAGCTTTGCCGGGTCTTCGAGAAGCAGGCAGAGTGAATTGCAACCACCGGAAGTGATTGAAAGCACATTCTGGCCGGGCTCGACCTTAAGCGACACACGATTGAGTTCGGGATCTTCCCAGACATTACTGTAAACGACTGCGGGTTTCTTGGTCATAACCAAACCTCCAGATTAATTAACGGCTGAATCTTCGCTTCCGGACTGGGCAACAGGGTTGCCCTCGGTTTCTGCCCGGAAATCCCTCGACAGATAGCGGCGCAGCAGATATATCTGCGCCGGCAAAAATATAATATCACAGACCAGAGCGACTACGATCGTAAACGACAGCAGCACGCCAAAGTAAACAATAGACTTGATACTGGCAAACACCATGAACAGAAATCCAAAAGCATAGATCAGCGAGGTAGAAACCATCGCCGGGCCAGCCTCTTTAACGCCGTCGATAATCGCTTCTGTCGGTGTCAGGTTCGAACGTGACGGATCATAAAGCTGATACAGGCTGTGAATGGTATCGTCAACGACAATTCCGAGTGCGATGGCTGCGATCGTTACCGTTGCGATATCAAGTCTGATACCGGTCAAACCCATAACTCCGAGAGTCATCAGAATCGGAAAGACATTGGGCAGAATAACCAGAACCATTGCGCTCAATCGCCTGAACAATATTGCAATGGCGCCAAACACAAAAACAAAAGCAAGAGCGAAGCTTGAAACCTGACTCCAGGTTACATAACTGATTATGCGCGCGTAAAGTGGTACATAACCACCGAATTTCCAGGTAATGCCGGTGTTATCAAAGTTCTGATGGAGAATTTCCTTCGCCTTATCTTCGTAATCGCGCAACACCGCAGCGCTGAGCATCGGCACGCGAATCGTCAGGCGCGCTTCCGTATAATCGGGAGGATCAGTCATATAGACGAGGTCGTTATCAGGGTCTGACTCGTATTGCATCATCAGCTGCGCAATTTTTGCATCGCTGTCTGGCACGACGTAAGTCGCCTCAGTGCCGTCGCTCCACACCTGATTCAGTTTTTTGAACACATCGACAATTGATGCCGGCTTTTCGAAGCCGAGCGCCGCGTCAAGATCATCATGGGTTTTCTGCAGGCGCTGCATGAAATCAACGCTGAGAATACCACCGCGTTTGCCGGTCATCAGCCGAACTTCAAGAGGCAGGTAGTTACCATAAACCGCCTCAACCTTGTCGCTGTCAACCCGGATCGGGTTCTTTTCGTGCAAAAAGCCCATAGAGTAAGTGTCGACGTTGAGCTGCGTAATACCGTAGACGCCAAGAACACCAGCCAGAGCAAAAACCAGCAGAATCTGGCGATAATAGACGGGCACCTGTTTTACGATCCAGTTGATCTGGGGCTCCATCGGGCGCTTGATCTGGATCTCTTCTTTCAGCTCGACCCGGCCTAAAATATAAGCCGAGACAATCATCGAAACAACATACTCGGCCATGCTGGCAAAGCCGGCAAACCAGCCGAAAGTGCGCAGAACCGAAAGCGAGCTCGCGGTCAGCGCGAAGAAACCACAGGTATTGGTCAGCGAAGTGAACAGGCATGGAGAAAGGACTTCGTTAAAAACATGTTCGAGTCCTTCTTCACGATTTTTTCGGATGCGCTCAGAATTGAAGCAGTAATTGTTGTAAACATATGCCACGTCAGACACTGACAGAATCATCATCAGCGTCGGCAGTACAATAGTGACCATGTTGAAGTTCTGACCAAACAGGCCATAACAACCAAGAAAGCTCATGCCGCTGAACAGCATGGCGCCAAGGGCCATAAACAGAAAAGCCCATGAACGGTAAAGTCCGAAAATCAAAATCGCGATGACCGCGTATGCCACCGCGTTAAAAACACCGCCATCAAGTATGCTCAGGCGATTAAGCTCGTCATACATGACGCCCATGCCGGCAAGCCGGTATTCAAAGCCTGCAAGCTTTTTACGCACCGAATCGATGATCAGCGGGCGACGGGTATCCATGTCTGGCGTTGCCACCGGTTCAGCGATTATAATTGCCCAGGTTGAACTTGCATCCTGCAGAATCATGCGCTTGAACGGGTCATCCATGAAGCGCTCTTTGATAAGCGCAGCATCTGCCTCTGTTTCTACGGGCCCGGCCATAAGGTCTTCGATAATCAGCTCGTCATTTTGCAGGCCAATATGTGGCGCCAGGCCGACACTGAGCACGCGCCGAAAGTTAGCGGTATCATCTTCAATCGCCTTAGAAGCCTTATAGACTGCGCTCAGCATTGCCGGCGAAAACATGCCGTCGCGCCGGCAGTCGATCATCGCCAGTATGATTTCGTCATTGCCATATTTTGTTTTGAATTCGCGATAGGCCGCCAGCGTCGGGTCGTCTTCGAGAAACCAGAGCTCAAGGCTGTTATCGAGGTTAATGTTACGGGCAAAATACAACCCGCCAACACAGGCAATCAGCAGTAAAAGCGCAAGACCACGACGATAGCGCACAATAAAGCGTGCCGCCGCCTTGAACTGGCGATCGGCAAAACGCTTGCGTTGCGGCTTCTCTACGTTGTTAAGCTGTTCGTTCATGCTCGTGAAATAACCCTGACAATGCCGGTTGTGCCGTCAAGCTCAACCACATCACCGGTCTTGAGCTTTTTGGTCACGCCAGTGGCACCAACTACGGCCGGCAGACCAAGCTCGCGCGCAACAATGACTGAATGCGACAGCATGCTTCCACGCTCGATCAGCAGTGCTGAAGCGGTTGCAAACAACGGCACCCAGCCCGGATCGGTGCGGGCCGCCACGAGAATTTCACCGTTCAATGACATGTCATCGCTCGGATTGAGAATGACCTTAACCTTGCCGGTAACCTTGCCTGAACAGCCACCAATGCCGCGAATGATATCTGGATCGTCATCTTCGGCGTTGGTCGGCAGCATGCCGCGCGTCAGGTCGTTGCAATAGGTAATGCCGGTAGTCTCGATGCGGTCGGGCAATTCGTCCATCGCCTTGTATTCATCGAATTCAGCGCGACGCAGTGCGGCAAGCTCACGCAGTTTCTGGCTGCGAGCAGTGCCGCTGACAAATTCGAGGGTTTCCTGCATGGTCAGATAGAAAATATCATCGACCTTGTCGAGAACACCACGTTCGACAAAGCGCAGGCCGAATGCCTTATAAATGCGGCTCATCAGGCCATACATGCGGGTTCTGGCAAAGCGCTGGTATTCACGCACTGCCATAGCCTTTTTGGCCCAGTTGGCAACGAACATCAGCACATCGACCTTTTTAATCAGGCCAAAGATCTTCTGCTCGCCAAGAACCTCACGCACCTTGCGTTCAGCCGTTTCGCGCACCATGCGTTCCTTGTCGCCGATATCTTCCTCAACGGGCATTGGAGCGACCGCGTAGTTCTTGATCATGTCGAACAGAAACTCAGGTCGCTCATTCATTGAAGGCTCTTCAAGCTTGAGTTCACACATGGCACGATAGCCGAATTTTTCGAGATAATCGACGATCTGGCTGCCGAGCTGTTGATGACTGGCCGGCTTGTCGGTGCCAGGCAGCGGAATAAACAGGTCTTTAAGCTTGGCTGCCGGCAGCGTCTTAAACAACTCTTTGAGTTCGGGGTCAGCAGAAACAAAGCGCGCGATTTTTTGAATATTGCGCAGCGGCAGCGTGCTTTCAACGTTGCCCTGACCGGCCAGCAGATCGTTTTTAAGCGCTGCATCTGCGTTGAGGTCCCATTTTTTCATCAGAGCATCGAGCACTCCGTAAAAAATCATTGCCATGAAATCGTTGATGATCGGGGCTTTCCAGTGTGCCAGCACAGTATTGTCGAGTTCGTTGAAAATGTCGATCAGCTGGTGCGCCGGCGCCTTGTTGAAATCAAAGTCCTTATACTTGTTATACATCGCCTGGTAGACATCCATAAAGCGCTTAACTTCGGTGTCGGTGCGCCAGAAACGATAGGCAAGATTGGCACCAACCAGCGCCAGACGCGGCAATTCAAGAAAATATTTGCTGAAGAAACCCAGTTTTTTCTGCTTAACCGACTTGTCGTAGCTGGCCTTGACGCCCATCATGCCTTCCATAAAGCGGCTGTTGTAGCTGTAACCCGGTAGAACAGAAATCAATTTGTACCAGTTCTTAAGATTGTAGTAAATGCGCCCGTTCAGAAAGCCCAGCATGTTGGCAAAAGCGTAATCGTTTTCCTGAATTTCTTCTTCGGGCACCATCAGAACCTGGCAGAACTGCACGTAAACGCGATGATAAGCGTAAATAGCGAACGAAAAAGTCAGCGGCGTAGTAACGCCGGAATAGCTTTCGACAATGTTCGAGTTGTCCCAGATCGTGCTGTAGCCACGTTCTGAGGGAATAGGCCGGTCGATGGTAGTGATCGGGCGGGCCTGCAGAATGCGCACGCGGCCAGCAGAATCGATCGTCCATTCGATATCCTGTGGAACATTGCCGTAGCTGCCTTCAATGCGGTGGCATACGGTTGCGATGCTGCGCAGTTGCGTATCACTGAGACTCGATTTTTTTGCCTCATCGGCGCTCACTGCGACAGTTGCCGTGCCGTAATTCTTTTCGCGGTCAAAGACCAGCTTTTCAACCTTGTCGGCAAGCTGCTTTTCGACTACCGGATAACCATCTTTTTTGAGACAGATAAACTGGTCAGAATCAAGAGTGCCCGAAACCAGGCCTTCACCAAGGCCAAACACCGATGTAATCAGAATTTCATCTTCATATCTGGTGGTCGGATTAACGGTAAAGGTGACGCCGGAAGCGACGCCGTCGATCATTTCCTGCACGACAACCGCCATTGAAACGTTGTCCTGCGCGATCTTGCGCATGTTGCGATAAGCCACGGCGCGGTCAGAATAGATCGAAGACCAGCAGGTGACTACCGCTTCGCAGATCTCATCTTCACTGCGTCTGAACAGGCAGGTATCGAGCATACCGGCGTAGGAAAATTCCTTAGAATCTTCACCAAGCGCTGATGAGCGAACAGCCAGAAACGAATTTTCCGGCAAAAGCTTCTTGAGCGCGGCGAAAAGATCGCTCTTGATACGGTCAGGAATCGGATGCGAGTGCATGCACTTGCGCAAGGCACCGGCTGTTCTGGCGATACTCTCGGGCGTCTTGCAATCAAGGGCTTTGAGGTGTTTATTGAATTCGCCACGAAATGAGCCGATGAATTCATCGAAACAGCTTCTTTTGAGCACGACAAATGCCGGCACGTCGGCGCCAGCTGCGGTCAACTTGAGCAGATTGCCGCCCTTTCCGCCAACCAGAGGCAGAACCTGATCAAAATTCCGGTTTTCGTTGGTAACAATATACATCCTGTTTCCCCTATCCTTCAGAGTTTGAGTATTTTTTCACCGATAAATCAGCAGATAAAGCGACCCGGCAATGGCAGCCGGATAAGCAAGCAGATAGAAAGTAACCATACCGCGATAAAGTTTGGCATTGGCCAGCACCGGTTTGCTCGCGTAAAGCAGCCCGATTACAGCCAGCAGCAGGGAAACGGCCGCCGACGGGCCAAGCAGACGCCAGTCAGCAACCGCTGCGAATTTTGTTGTCGCCACATAATAGAACGCGCCATAAGCCAGCGCGACGTTGACCAGAAGCAGCAGAACCGCTCCTGTTGGTTTGAGCCGGTTTGAGTAAGATTCGACGCCATCGCGCTCTTCTTCGACAGCAAAGGTTTTGCGGCCAAATTCGAACACGTTGAAAACGAACCAGTTGCCCAGCGCATAAGCGAGCATGGCTCGATCAGCGCCGGCAAAATCAGAAAAACAAACAATGCTGTGAATCAGCATGCTGATCATGGCTGCCGAAAAAGTATGGGTGATCGCGTAAAGCTCAAGTTTCGGGCGCATCCAGTCGCCGACAAAAAATTCCATGCGCATCAGCAGCGTAAAACATAGAACCATCATATATGCCGGCAGCATCGGCCAGCGCATAGCACCAGCCAACGCGATTTCAACCACCAGGCAAACCATGGTCATCGCCGAAAATTCGCCAACACTGATCAAACCGCGGGCCAGCGGGCGTTCTGGATTGTGTTCACGGTCGACATCATAGTCTTTAACTTCGTCAAACAGGCGCATGTGCAAGAAAATCAGCCAGACGATTAAAAAGCCGACACCGAGGCGCGTCGGGCAGGGAGCGTCATGTACACCGGGTTGATAAGCAACTAACGCGACTGCCGCGAAGAAAATGGCGACCATCAGCGTAATGCTGAACGGTTGGTGCCGCTCTTTCAGAAACTGCCACCATCTGCTGATAAAGGCCATGATTCCTCCAGTTTGCGAGGTTTATACCGGCAGGGGCACAAAAAGTTTTGTGCCCCTGGATAATTCTCTATTGATCAGTTTTCATACTCTCGACCATGCTTACTTATTGAACCTGTCAACATAATTCACAGTCCATACTCCATGGGAGTAAATCTCGCATCAGCTTAACACGCCACCCGTACACTGACAATATTTTGTTTGAGCACGGGCCAAACGTTCAGCTTCCTGCCCGGAAACTCTTGTTGAAAAGGTCTTTCTGCGCTATGACGCATATCAGTTCTGGTGATTAAAGCATCAGCAGACAGATAATTTTCGTCTGTGCTGCTTTAGCGAAGCAGGGTAATCATTGCAGTTGTCGCTACGCATTTATCAATAGAACTCTGGTCTAATTTTGATGCTACGAACAAATTCACTGTGAATGTTATCAAGAGCTAGCCAGCAAAGATACAAAACGTCGCGATCGCGCGACAAAAGTGTCGCAGCATATTTCGCAAGATCCTCATCAACAGGCGTTTTTCACTGTGGCATGACACTTGCGTTTAACAAGAGCAAATCATCAGGGAGAAACAATATGCTGGCATTATATCTTAGCCTCGTAGTAGTCGGTGTAATGATGGCAGTGGTCGGACCCAGAAGCTTTGCACTCGGAACAGTGGCTGTAATCTGCGTTCTCTTTAAGGGGTTAAAAGTTATATTTGATGTGCTTGATGTGCTTGAGCTGATCATTAACATTCTCAGCCTGTTCGGCTAGCAATCATCAGACTGGTCAGGAAGCCTGTATATATAGGCGCAGACCGCGGACGAAAGGCTCATTGCGTATGCTACACAGATGGAAAAACTGTCTATGTAGTGGAGGTTGAAGCCGAATTTCAAGAATATATACAGAGTACCGACCAGAACAAAATTGGCAATGGTGCCAGCAAGTGGCGCATTTTCGTCAGACAGACTGTTTTCATTGATGGCCTTTGCATGAAAAAGCAGCGCAGCAGCAAGCCCCTGGATTACATTCCAGACACCGAAAATCTGCAGCCATGAGCTTTGCTCAAGATACAGCCGATACCCGCCCATAACACCAGAAATGATGCAGCAGAAGATGGCGAAACCGACCATCCCGCGTTTTTCCTGATCAGTTTTCTGTCGCTTTGAAAAGACATGAAATATCGACAGGACGCCAAAAACGACTATATTCAGCAGAATAAGCAGAAAAAACAGATTAGATTCAATTTCCAGGGCTGCAAGGAAAAGGTTCTGCAGATCTGTCTCCAGCAAAACCATGATCAGCATGGTAAAGGCCATCAGTCCTACGGGCAATTCTTCGAATTCAGGCCACAATTGCTGCGCCAGCCAGTTGGCTGGCCTCTGCGACTTACCGGGTGGTTCCTCAAAAGTGGTCAGCAGAACAGACTCGAATTTGTTTCTTGCTGGTGCCGGGAAAGGCTTAATTTTTTCTCCAAATTTTGTCAAAGAAAAACCTGCTTTCACCGGCATTATAAAAAGGTCACGGAGCACACACAGGATCAGCCGCTAAAGCCCCAGGCCGCGGCGGCGGATCTCGATTATCTTTGCAGGCGCCGGGGTGCGCGTGTAATTGATATGATCGGTGCGGTTCGGAATACCGACAAAATGCCCTTCGCGGCTGATGCGTCCAAGGTTGCGCAACAGACAGCCGGATTCAATCAGGCTGGAGCGGTATGGAATCTCGATATACGAGCGACAGCCTTTTACATCAACCTCGCAACGATCGATTATATCGCCGTCATCAATCTTTTCGTTCATCCAGTGAATTGAGAAGCCGACCGGGCGGCCTTCGATCCAGGCCCACAGATCACAGAGAGTGCCACGGTTTTCTGGCAGCAGACCATGATGAATATTGATGCAGCCAATTTTTGGCAGATCGAGCACCGGCTTTTTGTAAATGTTGCGGGTGCGCATGTTCACCATCAAATCGGGCTGCAGGTCACCGATAAACTTTAGTGCGCCAGGCGTATTTACGCTTGAACAGCGGAAAATTTTGATGCCTCGCTCACGCAGAATTTTGACGCGCGGGTCATTGATGCGTGACTGCACGAGATTGCGCAGAAGGGCAAGACTGAAATGCGGTGCGCCGATCAACTGCAGACCCAGAATATTCTTGAGCAGCAGCTTTTCTGGAACCTTCAGAATTATGGCCGCAGCAACTTCAACGCCGGCCGGCAGCTTAGCAGGGTCGGTAACCTGGTCTACCAGCGAGAGATAATTGTCTTTCACATAGGTAACATCAGAAGTAACGTAGATTGCTTTCATGCTCAGGCCTTCTTATCATTCAGGCCACCGGCGCGGCCATAACGCGCGTGGGCCTGGGTAAATTCATCAGCTGCCATGGCGCCAATGATCGATATTTCGCCGGCGAGAACTGCGGCCGCGAGAATTTCGGCGAATTTTCCGGATTTCCCGGCGCCGGCGCACCCCATCATGTGCAGGCAGTTATTCTGCGTAGGCAGACGGGTACCGCCGCCCACGGTTCCGACCATGATGCCTGGCAAGGTAACGCTGATCTGCAGATCATCGTCAACCAACTGCAGACAGGTGATGCCGGCAGCAGACTCGGCGACACAGGCAGGGTCCTGGCCGGCCGCGATGTATACAGCGGCAAGCGTATTGGCGTAATGTGCCTGCATGCCAAATGAATGCGCCTGCATCGAAGTCACCATGGCGAGATTGGCAAGACGGCACATCTGCTGCGACGTGGTATGCAGAATACTCTTTACCACCTGCGCCGGAATCAGGCACTGCGCAACCAGTTTCTTGCCGCGCGTGCGCGTAAAATTGACCGCGTTGATCTTCTTGTCGCCTGATAGATTAGACTCAAGAAACCACTCGACAATCTTGCCGGGGTAGTTTTCAAGAATAAAATCAACTGCGTTGCGCGTGGCGATGGTAGTCATGTTCTGGCCCGAAGCATCGCCGGTCACAAAATTGAAGCGTAAAACCACCATACTGCCAATTGGAAAAGGCTCAATCGACTTGAGCTTGCCGTGACTGGTAGTGCTCTCAGCCGAGCGCGCGATCTTGCTGAAATTGTCGGCCACCCAGGCGCTGAATTTCTCGAGTTGTTCGAGATCTTTGAGCACAAAAACCGGGGTACGCACCACTCCTTCGTCAATAATGCGGACTTGAGCGCCACCAGAAAGGCTGATTACCTGACAACCACGCGCAACAGAAGAAACCAGAGCGCCTTCAGTTGTTGCCATTGGCACGAAAAAATCGCCTTCAGCATTCTTGCCCAGAACCTTGAGCGGACCGCACAAACCTACTGGCACCTGAACGAATCCGGTAAACCCCTCTATGTTGCCGGTAAAGGTTGCGGCATCCTCGGGAACCGGCAGTTTGAAAGCCTGATAATCAGCATGATCACGCACGAACTGCTGACGCTGTTCAAGCGCGACCGACGTAAAGTCGAGCAGAGGTGGTAATCCCGGTGTAGTCGGCGCGCCATTGGCTGCCTTTTCGATCTGTTCCGGGCCGACCTGGTTCGCAAAAAACCTGAAAAGCTCTTCAAAAGTCTCTACCGAAGTACCGATCAGCTCGCGGAAAGACACGCTGAAGCGCTGTTCGAGCTTGATCAACATGGCGACCACGCCAAGCGAGTCAAGCTGCATGAATGAATCAATGCGTGTCGTCAACTCGAATTTTTCAGGGTCAACGTTGAGAAAAGCCGCTACTTCTCGGATAAAGGCATCGACAGTTTCCCGATCATCCGCAACTTTAGCAGCCCTTGAAGCATGATCGTCCTGCTGCATCTTTTTGGCGGCTTCGGGGTTGAACATCGCCGCTACTTCGAAGCGCTTGATCTTTGAACTGGCAGAGCGCGGCAGCGGTGTATTGACGATAAAAATCTTGCGAATTCTCTCAGCTTCCGGCCAGTCGGCAACTTTTTTGCGAATGTCGTCTTCGACGAATTCCTGAGCCTTGCCGACGCTGTAATCTTTAAAAAACTCATTGCGAGCCAGTAGCGCGATAGCGGGGATTTCGAGATCTGCCTCGCAGTGGCCGAAAACAACAAATTCCTCGGCATATGGCAGTGTTCCAAGCCGCAGTTCAAGCTCATCCGGATAAACATTGAGCCCTGAAGCAGATATGATGACTTCCTTGGCACGGCCTCGGATGTAAACATAACCATCTTTGTCGATCTGGGCAATATCGCCGGTTTTGAAATACTCTCCGGCAAACATTTCCTGGTCGAGTGCGGGCTGACCGAAAACGCCAGAAAAAATAGTCGGCGTTGCAATCAACAGTTCGCCGACACCTTCGACTGGCCGGTCGATCATGACTCTTACGCCATGCTGCGCTTTGCCGACCGCTGCAAGCGGGCAGTTATGGCCAATAAGAACACCCGCAGTGGTTTCGGTCATACCGAAACCCTGAAATGTTCTGATTCCGCGGGAATTCAGCAACTGCATGACCTGCGCTCTCGGGGCAGCGCCACCAATAATCATGGTAATTCCGGACAATTTTAGATCTGGTGACTGCATCAGGCCAAACGCGAACAGGTCGGCCAGACGCGGCACGGCCATTACATAGGTAATTCGATATTTCATGATTACCGGAATGATTTCGGCCGGGTTGAAGCTGTTGCAGACAACCAGTGTCGAATGGCAGCCAAGCATTACCAGTCCGGCGTCGAGCAGCGAGAAAACATGAGTAAACGGCAGCAGGGTCAGCATGCGGTCGTCGCGGTGATAATCAGAAATCTTGAGACCAAGCTCAATCGAAGCGATAAAGGCTTTATGACTGAGCATAATGCCCTTAGGTTTGCCGGTTGTGCCTGATGTATAAATGATTGCAGCAATATCGTGCGGCCTGAGCTCAGGCTCACTGGCCTGCGGGCAACTGCCCTTGCCGAGGCTGAACACATCAAAATGCTGATTCAGCGTGGCGAAAACCTCTTTATTGGCAAGGTCAAATTCGCCGAGCCTGCTCGAAAAACGCCTTGATACAATAACCAAAGTCGGCTGAGAGTCTTCGATAATTGCCTTGAAGCGGGCAACAGCAATATTGCCGTCAACCGGAACCGCGATCGCGCCAGACCCGGCAATACCGAGAAAAATAGGGAGCCAGTGCAAATGATTTTCACTGACGAAAAGCACCCGGTCACCTTTGCTCAGTCCGGCTTCGCGCACCACTCGTGATACGTTGGCAATTTCCTGCCAGAGTTGTTCATAAGTGAGTTTGTCGCTGCTGCCGCGACCATCATCGTGAATAATCGCGTCTTTGCCGGCAAATTCGCTCACAGGCGATATCTTGAGGGTATCACAAAACATCGGGTACTCCTTCGCGCATCTGGATTAACTCATATCAGCATATTACAAACCGCGCCAACGTTAAAGAGTAAATTTACGAACCGACTGTCAAGGCTGTGGGTGGCTGCGGAAGAATTCCCAGATGATGTCGTTTCCGGGAAAATGTTTCGAAGGTTTGTCTGAGCCCATTCTAGGCACGCGCGTTGAGCCTGGCCAGGCGTGCCCCATGTCGTGAATGACGTATGCGACCACTTCGCTGTTGTTGCGGCCATTTTTGTAGTGGTGCGTGGTAGTGTTCATCTTTGTGCTGTAACTGGTTTCAGGTGTCGGATCGCAGCTGTTAGCTGTTACCCAGAGATTGATGGTTTCTGAAGCCGAGAACATGTATTTGGGTTCGGCAATCGACTTGATCTGCAATCCTCCGGCGATTGGCACATGCTCATCGATCAGGCCCTGAACGATACAGACCGAAACCGGCACCTGCGGCGGCGGTGGCTGATGCCAGTCTTTTTCGCCCTGGTCTTTGCCACCCGCAGTACCGACAACTGGTGCGATAGCGGCGAATCGATTACCAGGAGCCGCTGCCAGAAAGTGGCAGAAAATTGCGCCATTCGACAGACCGGTTGCGAAAATTCGTTTTGGGTCAATCGGGTATTCAGCCTCAAGCTTCTGCAACAGCGCGTTCACGAAACCGATATCATCGACCTTGTTTTTATGGGCAAAGCCAAAGCCGAACGAGACGTTCCAGGTCAGCAGCACATGTTTTGCTTCGCCGGTGCCGTTAGGCGTAACCAGCATGAATCCGGCTTCTTCAGCCTTCTTTTCAAGTTCATAGAAATGAAGCGCGCCACGGGCGCCACCACCGCCGCCATGAAACAGAAAAACCACCGGCAAGGCACTTTTTTTGTCCCATTTTGAGGGCAGATACAGGTAATACGAGCGCTGATATCCGCCATGCTTGAACTCGTGAAACGTTGACGCGACTTCCTGTTCGAGTGCCTTTTTGTCGACGCGGTCATTTATGAAGCCCTTTATCGCCTCGCGCACCCGTTGCGCAAAAACCGGCTTGGCAGAAAAACTGAAAACGACACCCATCACAGCAAGGGCGACAGTCAGAAAACGACGTTTCATTTTAGTGTTCACTCCCCTCAATTCGCATGTTCAAAACAGTTTTACTCATACATTTTAAGGCCTTCAAACAGTGTTAATCAACTGCCAGCTTTTCCGAATTCTGGTCATCTCCGTAAGGAGCAAACAGAAACGGTTCTGCAAGTTAAACACGACTATACGTTACAGTTAACAATCAATTCGTCCTGTTAGTCTATTGGGATTCCTACTGTCAGAGATTTATAAGCACATAAAATGATCAGTATGCAACCCAAAAACGCCAGCAGTGCATATATAGTTGAACTGACCTCTCTGAAAAATCTGGCCGCGCCGGTAGTCTTTTCGATACCTTTTATTCGCAGATAACAGTTTTTTCCACAAAGATACGTGGCGACCGCAGTCAGGGATTGAAAAAAAACGACGCCTAAAGCCGATGAATACTGAGTTGGACCAAACCTCGGCATAAATTCATACAGCAACATAATGAGCCAGGCGCCAATAATCAGGTATTGCGACATTAAATTACACCTCAGATGTTGATTGACTTTATCACAGACTTTTCAGGCATATAACGAAAGCGGACAGGTGAATGCGCTTGATGCATGTCAGGTCTTTATGTCTTGCCAGTTGACGCCGAAGCGTTGCAGGTATTTGCGCAGGCGGTCGGAATCGTTGTGCGAGCCTTTTTTCCGCAGGGAACCGGCAAATAGTGTTCTGCCAGCTTCGGCCATGTTTGCCGCACTTTTGCAGACAGAAAGTATGGCATTGAGCTGCAGACTGTCGAACAAGTCGAGGTCGGCGAGTTTCTCAGGACTTAACAGGCGATCAAGATGCGACTCGCGGTCTGAAGAAGTATCGTGCCGCCATTCGCGGCGCAGGCGTTCTATTTCCAGCTCGACATCAGCCAGACCAATGCGATTGCCATCTGAGAGAGTGATCATTCTGGCGACCGAACTGTTTAGATCCCTGAAGTTCGCTACCCAATACGCTTCTTGCGACCGGGCGAATTTTATGTAGGCTTTTCTCGCCTCACTGCTGAAGCCGACCGGCTTGCCGAGAGACTTAGAGTGCAGTTGCAGTTCGTAGTCGATGTTGGGCTCAACATCTTCGGGGCGCTCTTTGAGACCGGGCAGATCGAACTCCCAGAATTTGATGCGGGCCAGCAAATCCTGGCGAAATCGGCCGTTACGGCACTCCTGCTTAAGATTGCGGTTAGTCCCGGTTATCAGCTGAAAATTACTGCGCACTTCTTTGTCTGAGCCAACCGGCAAGTAGAGCTTTTCTTCGACGGCGCGCAACAGCATGGCCTGCTCGTCAAGCCCGAGTTCGCCGATTTCGTCAAGAAAAAGAATGCCGTTGTCGGCAGTCTTGAGCAGACCCTCGCGGTTCTCGGTAGCTCCGGTATAAGCGCCCTTTTTATGGCCAAAAAGAACTGACATCGCCATATCGCCACGCAAGGTGGCGCAGTTCACTTCGACAAAACGGCCGCTTACTTTGCCGCGCTGCCGGCGCAGTTCGTAAATCTGTCTGGCCAGTCGCGATTTGCCGGCGCCGGTCGGACCGGCCAGCAGCACCGGCGCATCGCTGCGCACAGCAACGCGCTCGATCTGTGCAATCAGGTCGTTAAATGCGGCATTGCGGGTCTGGATGCCAGACTTGAGAAATGATATATCATCGCAGGTCTGAACCGCGAAACGCCGCGCAATGCTGTCATAGCGTGAAAGATCGAGATCGATTACCTCGTAACTGCCCGGTGGCGTGTTGCTGCGACCTGGGCCGGTCTGCAAAAGCCGACCGCGGAAAAATCCAGCTTCAGTCAGCAGAAACACGCAGATCTGAGTAACATGTGTGCCGGTGGTAATGTGCATCAGGTATTCTTCGTCTTCGCGGAAGCCAAAGTTCTGCGAATAATTAAGCAGCCCTGAAAACACTTCTTCGAAGTCCCATGGATTGATGAATTCCAGATATTCTACTTTCACTTCAGTCTCAGGCGAAATCATCTCAATATCGGCCTTAACCTGTTTAGCAAGGCTCTCTTCACGGCGACTACAGAGCAGGTGAAAGCGGTCGATCAGCAGATCTTCATGCTGACAGACCGAAACCGACGGGCGCCAGCTTTCCCAGCGCTTGTCTTTGCCGCGACGGTCGAGAACGGTTCCGAGAAATCCTATTACCACTTTTTTCATGAGTTACCAACCAAAGACAACTAGTCATCAGTCACATTTGATTTTGCAAACCAGACCTTCGGTATACTTCTTACTCGAGCTCTCGACTTCATTTCAACGCGACTGAGAACAAACCTTAAACTACATATACCAAATTATATCATAGTATATAAAATTATATAAATTTTATTAAAGGCTTTCGGCAACAAACTCACAAAACCGGCTATAGCAGATGATTTCAGGCACTTCAGCAAAACTGGCACGGCGGTTGCAATTACCTTATTGTCGGTTGATTCGTCCGCTCTGGTGCCCACCAGTCGGCAAGGGTATGCCGGAGGCGGTTGGAAAGCGAGATCGACACCCTGGATAGCTCAGCGGTAGAGCAATGGCCTCATAAGCCATGAGTGGCAGGTTCGAACCCTGCTCCAGCCTCAACTGTTAACCAACAGTTTCTCGCCAGAAGAGTGTTCGTGGAGTCTGCCGGGCCGAACCCCGAAGCGCCAGCCGGGTCGGGCAGAGGTAGTTGCGAGACTGCTCGCAGATTGCAGATACCGCATACTGACCGGTCGCGAGGCCAGCTTCCCGGAAACCGCTCATGCGGCGACCTGAAAGATGAGACCGGCGGCAAAGAAGTATGCTTACGCAGCCTCCAGCAGAAGCGCAGCTGACAGACAAAACGAACATTCCGATGGCTCGCCAGTTAACGGACAGTCTTATGGAGACTGCCCGCAAGTATAGAAGCAAAAGGAGACAGATAATGTTCAGACTGATCAAGATCAAAAATGCAGAGACCGGCCTCAAATTCAAGAACGGCAAGCTGGTTGCAGCGCTGCAGCCGGGCTGGCATCTTGCCCGCACGATTCTTGGCGAGCGCATCGACGTGCTTAACGAGAAAGATCTGTTCGTCTGGCATGAAGAAGTCGACCAGATAATCAATTCAGAGCTGCTTAATGACCGCATAATCGTTGTCGATCTTAAAGACAATCAGCGCGCGGCACTGTGGATCGACGGCCGCTTCTACGCACTGCTCGGCATTGGCAGACAGGCTATCTGGAAGACTCAGAAAAACGTCAGAGTTGAAGAACTGCCCGCCGATGACCCGCGCTTTGAGCACCGTCATCTCTACAAGATAGGCAAATCGGCTGCCGCCAGCAACCTGCTCGAAACCGTTCAGGTCGAACAGGGCGAAACCTGCGTTTACTATCGCGATGGCAAATTCGTTGCCGAGCTCGAACCAGGTTTCTACGCATTCTGGAAAGGTGTCGCCGCGCTCAAGTTCTTTGTTGTAAGCAGAAAAGAGAAGGTGCTCGACCTTTCGGGTCAGGAAATCATGACCGCAGATAAAGTCAGTCTGCGCCTGAATGCGGTAGTAAACTTCAAGATCCGCGATGCAGTAAAATCGGTTTCGGTGTGCGAATCGGCAGAAACGGCACTTTATCGCGAATCGCAGCTGATCATGCGGGCGGTTATCGGAGCGCGCAAAATCGATGAACTGCTGGCCGGCAAAGAACAACTGACCGCCGAGATTGCGACAATGCTGAAAAGCAAAGCCGAGACTTATGGCGTCGAATTGACCGGAGTTGGGGTAAAAGACATCATTCTTCCGGGCAAGATGCGCGAGATTATGAACCGGGTTGTTGCCGCGCAGAAAGAAGCTGAAGCAAACCAGATCATGCGCCGCGAAGAAACTGCAGCGACGAGAAGCCAGTGCAATACAGCAAAGATGCTCGAAACCAACCCGACACTCATGCGACTGCGCGAACTTGAGCTGATCGAAAAGGTTGCCGAAAAATCAAAAATCAATCTGATTCTCGGTGAAAAAGGACTGGCAGAAAAACTGGTAAACATGCTTTAATAGCAGAAAATGGAGAACAAATATGATCAGGATTGACGGGTCACAGGGAGAAGGTGGCGGTCAGATTCTAAGAACGGCACTGGCATTGTCAGCATGCACCGGCCAAGGATTTCTTCTCGAAAACATCAGAGCAAAGCGCAAGAAGACTGGTTTGATGCGCCAGCATCTTAGCTGCGTGCATGCCGTACAGAAGATCTGCTCGGCAACTGTCGAAGGCGATACGATCTCATCGCAAACTTTGCGATTCTCCCCAGGACCCGCAAAAGCAGGCGAATACCACTTCGCGGTCGGTTCTGCCGGCAGTGCCATGCTGGTATTGCAAAGCGCCCTGCCCCCGTTGCTGCTGGCCGGCAAGCCTTCACAGCTGATTCTGGAGGGCGGCACCCACAACCCGATGTCGCCACCGTTTCACTTCATCAGCGAGGTCTTTGTACCGGCCCTGGCAAAAATAGGCTTCAACTGCTCATGCGAAATTGAGCGGTGGGGATTTTATCCAGCTGGCGGCGGCAAATTACGGGTAACGGTCAATCCGGCAAACATCAATGACCTGACCAGACCTGATTTATGTACACCAGGGAAACTATTCAATTCTTCAGTGCTGGCGGCTGTCTCGAAGATCCCCTGGGAAATCGGCGACGATGAATGCAAAACTGTGGTTAACGCCGCCGACTTTGCAGTTAACGAAATGAAGACGCTCGCAGTCGATTCACCCGGACCGGGCAATGTCGTGATGCTTCGGCTCGATTATGAGAATTGTTCAGCAATGTTTACCGGCTTCGGCGAACTTGGCGTGTCACGCAAAAAGGTTGCAGCAGCGGTCTATCGCGAAGCCAACCGCTTCTATAAATCGGCTGCGGCAGTCGATCCGCACCTGGCCGACCAGTTGCTGCTGCCAATGGCGCTGGCCGGCGGCGGTTGTTTCACTACGACCGAGCCCACGGAACACACACTGACCAACATGAGAATCATCGAGATGTTTCTACCGGTTTCACATGAAATCAGTCAGGTCTCAGCAAAAGTCTGGAAACTCACCATACAGACAACCGAACGCCAAGCTGAAAACGAATGTTTCGCGTGAAACAATTCGCGGCCGGTAATGCCATGAACACTGACAATCAGTCGAGGTATGTTCAGAAAATGATCGACGACCAGCCTTAGTGTATCGCTAATCCTCTGTCACATATGAGTTCAAGGATTCATTGTCATTGCGAGGAGGGTCTTAGCCCGACGTGGCAATCTCACTGACAGAAGGATTAGCTCAGAGCTGGCTTTTTGGCCACGGACGGCCTTATACATTTGCGCCACAGGAATGACGCGCAAATGTGCTGCCTTCGGCATACCGCTTCGTCGCTACGCTCCTCGCAATGACGGTTTGCAAGCCTGCTGTTCAATTATGATAAAGGACTAGTATACAGAGGCTGCCGGCAAACGACACAAAGTTATTAACAAGCTTATTAAGCCTTGAAGGAGGCATAAAATATGGAATGGATCAAAGATAAAAAATCAGTATCGCCTTCGGCACGGGTAGCGATCAAATCATGGTGCAACGACGTTGAACCAGACGCCCTCAAGCAGGCTGCCAACCTCGCTGCTCATCCGGCCATAGATATTCATGTAGCGTTAATGCCCGACTGCCATGTCGGCTACGGCATGCCGATCGGCGGTGTGATTGCCTGCCGTGAAACGGTAATCCCAAATGCAGTCGGTGTCGATATTGGCTGCGGCATGGGCGCGGTCAAAACCAGCCTGACCATTGATAAAATCGGCGAATTGCGCGAGATCAGAGCAGTTATCGATGGCATCAAAAAGCTGGTGCCGGTTGGCGAAGGCAAATGTCATGCAAAGGCCCAGGGCTGGTATGGGTTTGCCGAGTATGAAGATGAGATTTCCGGCAGTGTACCCGGCTGGTTTGCTGCTTCGCATTTTGGCCACGACCGCAAGAATCTTGGTACACTTGGCGGTGGCAACCACTTTATCGAGATTCAGGCCAGCGAAGACGGCCAGATCTGGCTTATGCTGCATTCAGGTTCAAGAAACCTCGGCTACCGTATCGCGTCGTTTTATAACAAGCTGGCGCTTGAACTTAACGCGAAGTGGCATGCCGAGCTGCCATGTAAAGATCTTGCCTTTCTGCCAGCCGATTCAAAAGAAGGCCAGCACTATATTCGCGATATGAACTTTGCGCTGCGCTATGCACTCGAAAACCGGGCACGCATGATGGCTGCCGCAAAAGCAGTAATGACTGAGCACTTTGACGGCATTGAGTTTGTCGAAGAAATCAATATTCATCACAACTACGCTGCCTGCGAAAGACATTTTGGCCGCGATGTCTGGGTACACCGCAAGGGCGCAACCTCAGCCTGCAAAGACGAGCTCGGCATCATTCCGGGCAGCATGGGCGCGTCTTCTTACATCGTGCGCGGTCTCGGCAATCCAGATTCATTTAACTCATGTTCACACGGCGCCGGTCGCAGAATGGGGCGCATGGAAGCCAGCCGCCAGCTGACTCTTGAAGAATGTGACCGCGCGATGGAAGGCATTGTCTTCGACCGCTGGGGCAAGGCCGGTGGCTTTGGTAAAAAAAAGGGTAAAGGCGCCATGTATGATTTTGGCGAAGCACCGCAGGCCTACAAAGATATCGACGCCGTCATCCGCAGCGAACTCGATCTTATCGAGCCCCTGGTAAAGCTGCGCCCACTCGGCGTAATTAAAGGATAGTAATTAACTACTGGCGGCGAACAACAGCAAGGCCGCCAGCTTTACATTTGCCATGAGGTCCGTGCGCCAATCACTTTTTAACGAGCCTGATGCCCTGTTCTTCGAGCACGACAAGACCCTTCTTATAGAGACCGCCAATGGCTTTTTTGTAGTTCTTTTTGCTGGTGGCGAAAAGCTGGTAAATCTCTTCGGCCGGGGTTTTATCGGTCACCGCGAGAAAACCGCCGCTTGCCTTGATTTTGGCAAGGATCTGGTCGCCGATATCGAAAATCTTTTCGAATCCGGGTTTCTGCAGATACAGGTCAACACGGCCGTCTTCGCGGACGTTCTTGATGTAACCGGTAATTTTCTGGCCGATCTTAAGCTTCTGAAAAAGGTCGTTGTTATACAGAAAACCAAGCCCGGAATTGTTGATGACCGCACGATAACCGAGATCACTCTCGTCGCAGACCAGCAGTTCGACTTCCTGATTCAGTCGCAGACCGCCCGGCTTTACTGTCAGATATTTTTCGAGCTTGGTTGAGCCGGTTATACGCTGGCTTTTCGGGTCGAGATGCACATAGATGACGTAGGAAAATCCCCTGACCATTTTTTGCTGCTGATCGCCAGCTGGCACCCATAAAGGTTTTGGCATGCCCCATTCGAGCAACGCACCATCACTCTCGACGGCAGCAACTTTCAGCAGCGCGACTTCCCCCGGCATAGCCAGCGGCTTTCGCATAGTCGCAACCGGTTTATTATCACTGTCAAGAAACATGAAAACATCGATAATATCGCCTTTTTCAGCCTTGCCGGTGACATCCCAGCCCGGTATTTTCAGCTCGCCGAACTGCTCGCCATCGACATAAATGCCTGCGGTTATGCATCTGGTCACTTTAAGTTTGTTGAAACAGCCAATTGTTGCCATATATTTCTCCCGCCTGCCGGCACTGCCGATGAAATCTTACAAAGTTAATGCAAGCCTGCAATATGGCAGGTTTGCTCAATATGCTATACTGATGTCAAAATGCTCGATCAGTATAACCGATTAAAACGGTTTATCAAAGAAGCAAAAATAGCGGACAACAACAAGGAGGGCAATCGTAGTGGCCAGATATCATTGGCTTGTAATGCTGATTATTATGACAGTATGCCAATCGTGCTCAGCACAAACCTTTACTTCGTATACCAGCATGGTTCCGGTGGTTGATTACGACAAAGCCTCTACAGAACTCGAAAGACGCGAATTTTTACATTCCGGAGAATCGGAAGTCATGATTTCCAACCAGAAACTGCAACACGTTCATTTTCGCCTCGACAGCGCAAACAAGCTGCGCCAGTATCACTGCGACATCGCATTTATACTGTATGAATTCCGTGAAGACCAGAGCTATTACAGCAAGAGCAACACCTATGACCGAAACCAGAATATATTAAAACAGATCAGTTATTATGATGCCAACGGCCATTTAAAGGGCAATGCAGAATTTGAAGACATTGCTCGACTTTGTTATGAAATTAAAGATCTTGAGAAATTTGAGGAAGCCATGAACAAGATTGACGAGCAGGAAGGCAATTACGACCCGAATGATGCTTCTGAGAATAACATAATTGAGAGCAGATTCGATTCGAAAGGCGTGCTTATACGCTCAACACCGATTTCAACAAAAGACTTCTGGGATTGCCAGAATTTCATCGGCGGCAGACCATAGATGATGCTGGCCGACACAGCTGGATCTGCAAAAGCGATCTGCTCACAACCTGTTCATGCCCTCAATTCATAGACTTCGACTTCCTGGTTTTTGCCTTTCACTTTTGTTGTTCCCCATCGCACCAGGCCGCTTTCATCTAACGCGAATGCCCGGGTAGAGGCAGCAACCAGCACCGCACTGCCTTCGCATTTTCCCGCCAGCGAAGCCAGCCGTGCCGACAGGTTCACTGCGTCACCGATAACGGTAAAGTCAAGATGCCCGTGACCGGCGCCAACAACGCCAGAGACCACTCTTCCGGTACTGAGGCCCATACTGAGGTCAAGTTCCAGTGCCTGCTGGCGCGCAAGCTTATTCATCCGCCTGACTGTATTGACAGCACAGGAAACCGCCGCCAGGTCGCCGCCCAGCTCTTCGTGCCTGAATACCAGCATTATTTTGTCGCCGATGATTTTGTCAATTTCGCCGCCATGCTCTTCAATAGCCAGGTTGGCAATTTCAAGATGCTTGTTCATAACGGCAAAGACCTCGTCAGACTCGTGCGAGCCCTGAAACTGTGAAAAATCCTTCAGAGCAGAAAACAAAATGGTAACCGTAATGTTTTCGCCGCAGCCGGCCGGCCCGGAATGCTCTTCAGACCTGGCGGCCTGGCGGGCGGATGCTGAAACATAGCGACGCAGGACAGAGCCCTCTTCGAGTCCCTTTGCCATCCTGTTGAAGGCAAAACCCAGAGAGCCGAATTCATCATGCCTGAACTCATTCAGTCTGATCGAAAAATTGCCGGCTTTAATGGTCTTGATGGCAGCAATGATCTGTTGCAAAGGTGCTATGAAGTACATACTGCAGGCCATGCCGATGCACAAAGCAACAATCAGCAGAACGGTCAGCGCGAAAGTCTCCACCTGCTCGCTCTGAGCCTTTGCATGCTCAATTGCGCTAAGACTTCTTTGTCCGGCCAGTACCGCCTTGATATTTCTCGCCGGGATTGCCTCATAAAGGAGTCTTTCGCCGCCAGCTTCGCCTTCAACTCGCACGCTGGTGCGATTAAGATGTGAATTCATCATGATGTCGTAAAGCTCTGGACAACGGTCTTTCTGCTGCGAGAAAGACTCTGGATAATAATATGTCTCATTGCGAAATCCGATAAGGCCAACGGTGATATCGCTGAGAGATGTGGCTGATGCGTTTTCAGCAAACGCCGGTAAAGTTTCCTGCAGGTATTTGCCTTCAAGGTTTCTTGCATTCCAGAACCAATAGGTTAAAAACAGCTCTTCCCCTGATTTGACAACGCTTTCCAGAATGTAAGTTGAAGTGAACATGAAACTGATTTCAAACAGTCGCTCTGGATAATGAAACAGATCAATGTAAGTTGCCGGGCCGATCAGGCGCAGAAAAATGTCGTCGACCATTTCCCTTTCAAGGCCGCCCATATCGAGTTGACTGCCGCTCATAGAAGCCTTATCTGACTTATTTGCGACGGCTTTAAAACGCTTGAACCTCTGCCTGGCATTTTGAATGATTCGCGACACAATAAAGTCTTTCTGAGTGTTCTCATTAAACTTATTGTAATAACCGGCTAAATGGGTATGATCGCCTTTTGAGCTGATAATCAAAAATACGTGTGCAAAAAGCATGTTTTGTTCGGCCAGGATACTGAGGAATCGCTTAAAGAAAGCGCTTCTGGTATCGTTAGAGAATCGCTGAGCTGAAGCTTCTTCAAACTTTTCTGTAGAATCCAGGCTTTTCATGTAAGCAGTGTATGAAGCAAGATTGTGCCGACCATTAGCGTCTATCGCCAGCAAATCGTTGTGCAGGCTGTCGGTCAGGCTGAATTTCTGATTTTTGTAACGCTCATTGAGAAACTTCCCCGACAGAAGATTCATGCAGGACAGCGGCAAAATGGCACTTGCAAGAAAGGTTACCAGAAAAAGAAAACGCACTGAAAACTCGCGGCAGCCCGGGTTTCTGATCTGCCATATCAGCTGCCACAGCCACAGAGCAAACAATAACAGAAAAGCACAATATTTTACTCCCATGATCGGGCCGTTGAGCATTTCAGCTGGCTTAAGCTGCTGCAGCAGGTATGCGCGATAATTGGCATTGAGGTTCGCAGGTGCCGCCTCTGCTACTAAGTTATTAAAGCCGGCAAATTCAAGCTTCGGGTGATATATCTGACCTGACAGATCTGCCGTGTCCCTTTGTTTAAGGCGATGCGACGAACTTGCCGCTTCAAACAGCAGTTTTGTAAGCTTCTCGTGATTAGAAAAATATGGCGAAAAGATAGCCGGTTCGCTGTCTGTCGGAAGAAACACCAACCCGGTATCACGATCTGCCCAGGTTAAAGCCTGGATTTCAGCAACAAAATTGTTCCCGACCCGGGCGCCATCAAGATAAAGCGCAACAAAAAACCGGTTATCAAAAATTTTCCAGTAAAGAATTCTAGTCTTGGACAAGCCTCTCAGAATCTGCCATTTCCCCTGCCACTCAGCCTGCACAGACGCCGGAAAACAAACCTGCAGACCATTCTTGACCAGCCTGATTGGCTCAATTTGCTCATCTTTGCGCAAAGTTCCGGTGGCGATCTTGATAAAGCTGTCGCAAAACTCGGGAAATTCTTGCAAAGAACCCGATTCAAAGCGACTTGCAGGCCGTTCAAGATCAACCAGAACGAAATCATGAGCCGGAAGCCTAGACGCAAATAACTGCTGATAATGCTGCGCAACGCCGCTCAAACTGGCATCAGAGGCAATTGAAATCTGTGCATTTTCCCAGAATAGTTCACAAAGCCTGGTCATCTGTGTCTCATGATTATGTTCAAGCACCAGCTGATCAAGCTGACTGAGCATATTTTTCCGGGCACTTTCACGGCGCTCGGAAGCCTGTAACCTCTCCTGCTCCCGATCACCCTGCCATATCGTTACAAATGGAAAGACCAGGCAAAAGAAGAGCAGCAACAAAACCACCAGGTTTCTTCTCACAGCAAGCTCCTCTCGCACGATACCAGCTCATAGCCCTCGCTATCAGAGACCGGCTCAGCATGCACCCGATGCTCGATCAGACTGAAAGCCGCCGGGGACAGAATGATTCTGGTATGCTTCCCATGCTTTGAGAGCGCTTCCATCTGCTCGGCAACCTGGCGGCTCAGCCCAACAACCGAAAAGTCGAGACGCCCACGACTGCCCATGGTTCCAAGCATCACCTGACCGCAGTCAATGCCAATGCCGATTTCGTAGGAAAACTGCCCGGCATGTCTGCGCGATTCCTGCAGTCTGGCATGCGCCAACATCATTTCTGAAGCGGCAGAAACAGCGTTAAATAGATTCTCAGTATTCTCAGACCCGGTGAAAATGCCAACAATAGCATCGCCAATGAATTTATCAATTCGGCCGTTGAATTTTTCGATCGGGCCGGAAAGAGCCGCAATGTTCTGATTGAGCATATCGACTATTTCCCGGGCCGGATAGCTCTCAGAAAGAGTGGTGAAGCTTCTGATATCGGTCACCAGAATTACCCCATGCTGCTGCCGGGGTTTTATGGCATGCGCAACTTCGTTTTCCTGCAGGTTCTGATCGAGAATGCCCGACACAAATTTGCCGAGATTCTTTCTCTCGCGGAGATCCTTAACCATTTCGTCAAACGCGATGGTCATGTCGCCAAGCTCATCATTGCGCTTTATATCAATGCTACATGCGAGATCGCCGGCAGCAATTTTCTGCAGACCTTTCTCGACAAGAGCCAGAGGCTCAATCAGGTGATTCAAGGTCAGTCTGCCGATAGTGAAGAGAAACACCGCCATAACAGCAGCGAATACAAACAACAAAAGCAAGCTGCGCCGAGCCTGAATAGAGATTTCTGCGAGTGAAATTCGCATGCCGACAACAAAATTGCCAGCTTTGCTGCAGGGTATGGCAAGATACAAAAAATCATCCTTCTGCATACTGAAGTCGGACTTCAGCTGTGCCGCCAGCTTCAGTACTTTTTTCATGATGTTGCCATTACTGCCTGACCAGTTTTTTGAATCATCCTCGGGGAAAATCGGCTTGATTCCTCCCGGGCAGATCTCTGCTGCCGAGAGTTCAGCCACTCCAGGAACATGCAAAGAATTCAGACTGCTCAGCAGCTTGTTGCGCAACGCTTTTTCAGCAGAAGCTTCATAAACAAGGTATGCAAGAGTCTTTCCACCATCTGAAAAAGCCTGTGACAGAAAAAAGCTGGCCTGGCCACCAGTCAGGCGTAGAATCTCGGCGTTTTCAAGCGTATTGAGAAAAAAATTCCGCGAGTCGAGCATTCCTGTTGATTCAGCTGCAGATTCCCAATTTTTTTGAAACTCGTCGAGAATCGGATATTCTTCTGGTAAAGCTTCTGGAGCATAGAAGCTATGGGTAACTTTGGTCAGGGGAGCAAGAAGGTCACATTTGTCCTTATTCTGACTGCCATTTACCCCGTTGTGCGGATAATACCTGGCCGGCTGCCCAGGACTGAAACAGTACAGTGCAGCAAGTTCAAAACCATTTCGCTTGTAATAATCGAAAGCAGTCGCAGACAAGGTCGGAAAATCGATGTTTCCTGAATGACAATGTTTTTGCAACCAGTCACCAGAAATTGCCAGCCTTCTGGCTATCTGCGAAAACTCGCTCTGCACATGAGTAGTCTCGTTGTCGGCATCGATAAGTCTTTCGAGAGCACTTTTGCTTTCCTGCTGCACGCGCAGGCTGCTCTGAATATCGAGATAATTGATGCCTGAAAATAGCAGAAGAATGAGCGGGCCAGAGCCAATCATCAGAAACAGAAAGCCAAAGGCAAAACGTAGTGAAATTCTCGGAAAGAGCTGCAGAAACGGGATTAGAAAGGCAAAAACCGGTATTGTCAAGACCATCAGCCAGCGACAAATGCTTCCCAGATAGCTGTAAAGATTTTCGGCAGCGGGTGCGCGCGAAAAGACCCAGGCCTGCAATGGTGTATCATATGAAAAAAATGCTTTCATTCCCCAGAAATCCGGCGTCTTAACAATCTTTCCAGGAGGAATATCAGGATTCAGTTCAGCATGCTTCCTGCCGGCCTCCCACAATGAACGCATATCTTCAGGGATCATTGATATTTCTGGAAGAGAACCAATCGCGTCGCTGTTCTGCGGAAAAGGCACCAGACAGGGCACAAACTTTCCACGTGAGTGCCGCAAAAAATTGGCGAGAGCGAAATTAACAGGCAGCTCGCCGGCAAAAACCGGCTCAGGGAAAAGGATGAAGACGCCAATGCTCTCATCTGGCCTGGTATCAAAGTAATTCCAGTAGAAAAGATGCCGCTGATTCTCGAACGTTACCGGCGTAGAAAAGCCGGTTCTGGCTGAAGAAAACAGATCCAGCATGGCATCTTCACCAAACACCCCCCTGAGCAGGCGCTGCGCCTTTTTGCGCTCTGCTGTTGAGCTAAAACCGTTTCTGGACGAATTTAGAAGAACAGCAAAAATGTCGCTCATGAACCTGGACTTTTTGTTACAAAGCCCCTGCCCCTGAAAATTGTGAATTTCGCCGGACTCTTTACGGCAAAAAGCGTAGACAAGCGAGTTTTCCGGGCGATGCGAATCAGGAAAACTATTCAGAAAAGAGTTCAATATCAGTTCTGGCTGATTTGTTGCACTTGCGGTGGGCCAGGCGTCTCTGATCAGGCCGGTCATGTGCCAGCCCATTGCTTCAATCTGGCTTTCTACGGTCAACCTGGCGCTTAAATCCTGCGCAAGCCTTTTGACCGATTCTTCCCATCTGCTCTGAAGGTTCGCATCATCCCATGATTTGCGCCAGTTCAAGGTCTTTTCAAAAGAAAACAGCACACCCATGATCAGAGAAAATGGTAACAGCAAAAGAACAAAACGCTTTAACCGCAGAACCACAAAGTGCGGAATCATTGCTGCTGGCTTGTTGTAAAACATATTATGACTGCCATCTCAGACTCTCTGCTAAATCAGTATATCTGAATCCGCAGTATTCTAGCAGAATCCTGCCAGACTTGCCTGAAAAATTTGCACACAATCAGGACAACATGCAAGCCGGCAGCGAATACCAGCTGATCAGCCCAGATCTGACAGCCACAGACCTGCCACGGTCAAAGGCAATGCAGCATGAAGCAGGAACCACCCGACCGATATATGGCGGGCTTTCTGCGGCGCCTGCGGCAGGTAAAAAATAGTGATCTCCCGGCCGATCATTTTCGAATCATACCAAAAAGTCGTCGGCAGGAAACAGGTTTTGTCTTCGGTGTCAGAGCGACCACGAGCCTGGTATGAAATGCCGGTTAACACCTGATCAGAACGATATTCAGGTGGCGCGACAACATCTGGGTGCCGGCGAAAGCCATATTCGTCGTTTTCGTAAAACTTCGAATCAGACTGCTGATAACCCGTTATTGTGCCGATGGTTCGCACTCCAGCACAGAGATAAAAGATGTCGAGAAGCAGCAAAATAGACAAATAAGCACATAAGGCAATCAAAACGTATTTAATGCCCATAAAGAGCAGAAACAGCACTACTCCCAGAAGTAGGTAAAGACCGACTGCATATAACTTATCCCTGATATTGTTTTTGCCCATGTCGGCATTATAGCATTACCCGAAAAATTAATACCAATATTGGCACAGGGCGATTCTCAAGAAATCAATAAATAAGCAGAAATCAACAGCACTTTCGGTTACAATATCTGAAAATTCTATCCTGGAGAGACCTGAATGGAAACAGACCATACCGATATCGCCCAGATGTCTTTTTCGCGGGCCATGCTGGTGGTAGGCTTTCTGCTGGCAGCACTTATCAGCGGACTTGCGCTCTTTGGCGCGTCTCCGCACATCCCACTGATGGTCACAGCAGCTTTTGCCGCACTGGTTGCCATCTGGTCGGGACATGCCTGGTCAGACATCGAAAAGGGCATTCTCAAGACAATCGGTATGGGCATGCATGCAATTCTTATACTGATGATCATTGGCTGTGTCATCGGCGTCTGGATCGTTTCAGGGGTCGTGCCGGCAATGATATTTTACGGCCTCAAACTGATTTCCCCAGGCATTTTTCTGATTGCTACCTGTATCATCTGCGCTATTGTTTCGCTGGCCACAGGCAGTTCGTGGACAACGGCAGCAACTGTGGGCATTGCGCTGATCGGTGTTGGTTCAGGGTTGGGCATCCCGGTCAACATAGTTGCCGGCGCGATTATTTCGGGTGCGTATTTTGGCGACAAAATGTCACCGCTGTCTGACACGACAAATCTGGCCCCGGCAATGGCCGGCACCAACCTGTTCGAGCACATCAGGCACATGATCTACACAACTGGCCCAAGCATGTTGATTGCCTGCGCTATTTATGGCTATCTCGGCATGAGCTACGCCGGCAAAGAGCTCGACACAACCTCTATCAACACAATGCTTAACGCGCTGAGCACCAACTTTCACATTTCCCCATGGCTGGTCATTCCGCCGCTGCTGGTAATTCTGATGGTGGTGCTCAAAGTTCCCGCCTTGCCAGGCCTGTTTGGCGGAATTCTTCTCGGCGCCGGCTTTGCAGCTTTCTTTCAGGGTTCGGGCATGACCGAGATCATCAAGGCCGCGCATTCAGGATATGTCTCACAGACCGGTCTCGAAGCGGTCGACAGCCTGCTCTCGCGCGGCGGCCTTGAAAGCATGATGGGCACGATATCCCTGATTCTGATTGCGTTGTCGCTTGGTGGTGTAATGGAAAGCTCTGGCATGCTCAACGCCATTGCCAGAAAAATCCTGACTTACGCGACAACCACCGGTTCGACAGTACTGGCGACGTTCTTCACCTGTATATTCTGCAATCTGGCAGCTGGCGACCAGTATCTTTCGATCGTAATCCCCGGTAGAATCTACAGAGACATCTATCGCGACAAAGGCCTGCACCCCAAAAACCTGTCGCGCTGCCTCGAAGACTTTGGCACCATCACCTCGCCTCTGGTTCCCTGGAACACCTGTGGGGCATTTATGGCAACAGCACTCGGTGTTCACCCATTTGCCTACCTGCCATACGCGTTCCTAAACCTGATCAATCCGCTGGTTTCGATCATCTACGGCTATACCGGCATCACCATGGAAAAACTGCCACCAGGCGATCTGCTTGACGATGCAGAGAGACTTGAGCAGTTGAAGCTCGACAACGCAGCTTCCCACCATTAAACTACTATCGTCCAATTACAAAGTTGATGAATAAAAATACAGGAGGTTTTATGAAAAAAATTGCGTATCTGCTTGTGCTGGCAACCTGCTTTATCGGTTCAATATCATTTGCCGGGCCGTATCGTGCTCAAGACGCCGAGAACCTGAAACAGACCTACAAGGACACGCCGTTGGCTCTCACGCGCCTGATGCTGGACATGCATCTTTCTTACTTTGAGAGAAGCGCCATCAGGTTCATGGATGTGCGGATATCACCGCTCATCGTCGGCGAAAACCACTTTGAAGTGCCTTTAGAAATGAGTTTCATGCTTACTGAGGATCAGATTCCGCTCACTCTAAGAGGCTTCGAAGAGTCTTCGGGCGGGAAAATGACCGCGACACCGCGTGCTGTTAACATCTCGGTCTCGGCTGAGACTGCTGCAGACGGCAAACCATTTCTCTCAATGACTGTAATGTCTATTTTTACCAGCAATGTCAAAAGCGGCTATGACAAATCACTGCAAAAAGCCTTCACAGCCTTCTCAAAAACAACAACCTTTTCACCTCAGCTCCATAAAGCCCTTCCAGTTGGGCAGAGCAAAAAGCGTGAAGCCACGGCCAACGTAAACAATGGCACCTGGATAACCAACATGCGCGTAGACTCTGACAACCGTATGCAGTTAACCGGCTACGCGATCGAAAGCCGCCTGGTAAATCAGCTTTGCCGTGAACTAGAAAAAACCGGCTCTTTCAGCGAACTCTGGCTACACAGCATGACCCGCAACGTCTACGAAAAGCAGCCAGTAATGCGCTTCGACATCAGCGGCAAAATCATCTCTGCCCCAGGCAACTGAACTTTACCGCCGCTCTCTTTGTTGCAAAGCTTACAAACACCTATTTTTCGACGCAATTATTGCCAGTTAAACTGTGCAATTCAACTATGACAGAGGTCTAAAACTCGTAACCGGCGCGCAATCTTACGTCTTTGTGCAGATCAGAATCTGAGCCGCCGGTAATCATGCCGCCAGACAATTCGACATAACCCCATTGCACGCGCCGATGCAGGCGTGCATCGAGGTTCTGCACCGAGCCGCCGCTTTTTTCGAAGCGGGTGTCTTCAACGCCGATGCTGAAACGGGTCTTTTGCGAAATGCGGCGTTCTGCCCGAGCATATAGCGTGCGGGTCGTCGAGGCGGCATTTGACTCGGTGAGATAACCGAGACTGGCGTTATCGCGGTTGCTGGCCTGCCAGGCGACGTTGCCGTCATAAAACCACATATCATCGGCCTTAGGGCCATTAAACCAGAAGCGGTTGCCGACGCCGGCTTCAAAATAAAGCTGACCCGATTCAATGCCGGCATAATGGCGCATCTGGCCGGAGTCGGTAACGTCATTGAACATCAGCCGATAATCTGAAGTGAGATCGAAACTTTGCGGATTGATATACTGCAAAGCCAGGTTCACAGTATCGGTGCCACTGCCACCCAGGTATTCGCCGGTTATTCGCAGATCCTGCGTGTTATAACCGAACATGGCGCCACCATAGTTTTCGTCATACTGTTTAACCGCCTTAATCGCCATGAATGCATTGTCGTTAAAGCTGTAATGCAGGCGACCCTCGCCGAATGAAGGCTGGCCGGTAGTTTTCAAATCAACATTGGCAATCCGGCCGAAATCTATCGTTGTTTTAAGCCGGTTTCCTGAGGGGTAGAACCACGACACACCATCGATTGTCTGCAGGCTGTTGTTTCCGGTCATGATGCGGCCGGCCTTGAACTCAAGAGGGCTTGAAAGGTTGTAGCCCTTGAACGAAGCCTGATAAACAAAATTACGTTCAGGTGCAACCCCGAGATAATCTTTATACAACACGTGCCGGTAGTTAAACTCGCTGACCAGATTAGCAGTCTTGCGCGTATATATAATGCGCTGCGCTGATTTCTCGCGGAACGGCCCAAAAGGCGTATCAGCATTGCTCTCTTCGCGCTCGAGCAGAGGCACTGGCATCAGGCTTCCCTCGGGACGAGTTGACGCAAAAAGAGGGTGTACAGCCGGGCAAAGCCAGGCTGCAAGCAGCACTAACCAGAGAATTGTCTGCCTTCTGCTAATGATTATATCCCGATTTTATGTCACACATTTCTGATATCGGAAAAATCAGGCGAAAGCATTAAACTCGCGCAAATTACTTTTTGCGCAAAATAAATTCTCCGGCGCGGGTCTGAATGCCGGTGTAATAAGCCTTATCGAGATTGCCGGCCTGAACGGCAATGCCGTCACTGACCGGAAAAATAAACCAGGAATCGAGATCCTTGTTGGCGAGCGGAGAACCATCATTCGGCGCCTTGCGCGTAAAACTGAGGTATGAGCCATTTAGTTTGCCGGTAAAAGCGAACGAAGTTTTCGAAGGCGCCGAAGTTATCGGAAAATCATCTATCGGCTTGACCGCAATGGGCTCAATGCTGAACGAACCACTGACGTCATCGTCACTGGTGGTGCAGGTCATAGTAACAGCTGCCTGCACCGCCATGACCGGCACACCCGAACTGTTGAGTCGTGAATAAAAAACAGTCGCGGCATAATTACCGTTATAGCTAAAAACGCGGCCGCTTCGCTGCATTACCTCGGTAAGGTTACGGTTGGCAACCAGTGCCGAAGCACTGTTACTGGCAGTCAGCCGCCAGGCGGCCGAGGCAAGGCCAGCCTTGTTGAGCTCAGCCTGCAGGCTTGTCACGAGAGTATCAACCAGCGGCGACGCGATCTGATAATCAGTGAACTGACTGGTCGAAAAATTCTGTGACCCGGCAAAGGCCGCTCTGAGATACCAATCAGCTGTGCTTCGCAACGACAGGCCGTTAGTCAGAGTCATCTGACGACCGCTGTGTGGGGCAAAGGCGACCAGGCTGAAAGCACCGCAGCGCAGCTCAAGCTCATAAGCCGCCGCCGGCGCGATCTTTTCGGCGCGAAACGCGCGAGTCGAATCGTTAAGCGAAAACTCGACAGCACGGCCGTTAACTTTCAGAGTCGAACTCGCGACAAACCGCGCAAACGCATCGGGATTGTTGATCAGGCCGACCGCGGCCAGAAGACCGGGGTTAGTAACAGTCGGAACTGAAACCGTGCCAGAAATAGTTACTGACTCATCAATTACCGGCGTATTCGGCGAACCCGGCACCGAGCAACCAGCCAGCAACGCGCTAACAGATGCAACCAGAACGATCAAACAGTATTTTAGTTTCAACATGCCACCGATTATAACTCTTACCCACGCTCAGTACAAGCACCTGTTTTCTGATGAAGTAAGGCTTCAGTTACCGGTAGCACTTCGTCTTGATGCGCCTAAAAGTCAGCTTGAGGCGGCTACCTGCAGACCGTGCGGAGTGCAGCTGACTCCACGGGCGCGACTGATCTGGTTTAAATCAGGCAGGCCGGCGACTGGCATAAGGCAGGGAATATATTCGCGGGAAAAGCCCTGCATAGTGCCTGCTTCGCTGGTTTCCCAGAGAATTTCCAGTTCGCGACCGATAAAGCGTTGATAAAACGCCTGGGCAGATTTGTGCCATACCGTTTCGACCTGTTCGGAACGCCGCGTTTTGCTTGCATTGTCGATCTGACCGCTCATAGTTGCAGCCGGCGTGCCATCACGCGGCGAAAATTTAAAAATATGAATGCGCGAAAACTGCATTTCTTCGAGAAATCGAAGAGTTTCGCTAAACAATTCGTCGGTTTCTCCCGGAAAACCAACAATAAGATCGGTAGTAACGGCCGCGAATGGCATGCGGGAGCGAACGCGCGCGACGACAGCGGCAAAACCGGCAGTATCATAGGGTCGACGCATCGCGCGTAAAATGGCATCACTGCCAGATTGCAATGGCAGATGCATATGCGCGCAGGCTTTTGGCGATTCAGCCACCCAGTCAAGCAGTTTATCACCAACTTCGACCGATTCAATCGAGCTCAATCTTATGCGGTCAAGCCCTGACAATTTTTCAAGCTCTTTCAACAACGGCAGCAGCGAGGGCTGATAATGGCCGAGATGAATTCCGGTTAAAACAAGCTCACGATGACCTTCTTCGACGAGGCGAGCGGCTTCGGCAACAGCATCGGCAATCGGGCGCGACCACTCGGGCCCGCGAAGATGCGCGACAATGCAGTATGAACAGAACTGGCTGCAGCCGTCCTGCACTTTCAAAAACGCGCGGGTTCTTGCAGTAACTGGCACAACAGCAGCACTGCCTGCTTCGGCCTGAACATCAAGTGCCAGGGCCGCAAGCATATCAGATATCGAAGCTGGCTCAGCATCTTTGAGCAACCAGTCGATTTCAACCAGCTCTTCGTTGCGTTGTGTGAGAAGTCTGGCTTCACAGCCGGTCAGCACCAGCTTTACGGCAGGCCAGCGCCGTTTTGCCGCACGCAGCGTCTGGCGAACTTTTTGCGAAGCGCGGCCGGTCACCGAACAGCCGTTCAGAATAAAAATATCCGGTGCTTCTTCAACCTGTACCAGGCCAAGAACACGAAGTTTTTCGGCAAGGCGTTCGCCGTCATACTGACTGACCTTGCACCCGAGTGATTTAAGTAAGAATGTTGTCATTGGACGCTTTATTTATCACTATTCGGCAGACTTTTCAAGCTCAATTGCATCTTGCCAGCAACGATTCATTTGCCTGTTCAGGAGACTTTACGAGACGCTTTGCTTGGGCTTCTTCGCGGGCAAGCTGATCATGATAATTGCACAGGCTCTTTTGAAGAGTTATCCACAGATTAAAGGATTATCGCAGATTATTCAGGAGTATTTTAGATGTTTTTTTTGCAGTTAGCCGAAAACCATCTGCGCCATCTGCGCGAATCACCCGGGTGCTTCCCCCGGGGAGCCCTGCGGGATAAGCGACTCTAATAGCCAAAGGCCATAAGAGCCGCCTAATTCTGATGTGCCCAAGTATCACCCACATCCTGTGGGCGACTGCGGAAAAATACATGGACAAGCCAAACGAAATGCCTCCAGTCCAGTGTCGCACTTGCGTCAGTTCGGATTTGTGCTTAACCATGCCCTGCCGCCTTCACAAAATCAGCAGCTGTGTGGCAAAAAACTGGCAGACTGATTATGATTAACAGCATACAATAGCCCCTGAAGCCAGGCAGAAGAGGCCTCTTGCGTGGCATGCTTCTTGCTCAACAGAGACCACACCTGAAGTGTGTATGTTTGCAGGAGGGTTTAATGCAGAAGCAATTTCGGTTACTGGCTTTAACCGCGCTTATATCTGGCCTTTTCAGCTCAGTCGCCATGGCGGCAACACCGCCGGCGGCAGACGGAACGCACTATTTTTCCGCTCAGGCAAAAGGAATGAAAGCGCCGGCCTGGCAGCGATCTTCAGGCGATCGCCGCGTAATACGCAATACCTTCGGCGAAGCAGAAAAATTGCTGCGCGCGCAGGTTGGTGACCGCGAAACCTTCTGGACTTTCAATTTCGGCAACAATACCTGGGAGCAGACAGAAGCCAGTCTGGCCGCTGCCAGTGACAATTTTATCGTCTACCTGGAAAAAGGCAATCAGCGCTGCAGTGAAATCGACCTGGGCAAGCTGATCAGCGAACTTGAACAGAATATTTACCCGACCACGACCCGCTATTTTGGCCAGGAAAACCGGCCGGGCATCGATAATGAGGATCGCATAACCATTCTGTTGATGGATATCAAAGACAACGCGGCGCAGGGCAAGTCTTATACCAGCGGCTATTTTAACCGTGGCGACTGCTACCGACCAGACGAAATACCTGCCGACAGCGACCTCAAGAGCAATCAGCGCGAAATGCTGTATGTTGATACCGACCCTTCAGAAGTCAATACTCCCGAATTTTATGCCACCATCGCCCATGAATTGCAGCATCTGATTCATTTTCATCACGACGCCGATGAATATGACTGGGTCGATGAAGGCTGCGCCCAGATCAACACCTGGTTCTGCGGCTATGGGCACCCGCGCCAGATCAGCGCCTTTCAGAAGACTCCTGACAACAGTCTTGTAGCCTGGAGCCCCTGGAACCAGTTAGCAAATTATGGCCAGACCTACCTGTGGAACCTTTATCTGATCAGCCGCTACCTCAAAACTGACGCGGCGCGTCAGCAGTTTTTCAATAGCCTGGTGACCAGCCGCAAGGCCGGGATCGACGGCTTTAACGCGGCGCTTAGCCAGTTCAAAACCAATTTTTCAGAAGCTTTTGCCAACTTTTACATTGCCAGCTACCTTAACCAACCTGGCCTGAAGCCGGCGACCTACACCTACGACAAACTTCTCGAAGATTATTCGCTGCCGATAAATGGCTATTACACCAGTTTTCCGGCTATGATCAAAGACAGCGTCAGCATCTGGGGTGCCGACATGAGCAAAATCAATCTCGCCGCCGCCGGCAGCAGGATCAGAGTTGATTTTGCGGGCGATCTGACCACTCTCGACAACCAGTTCGAAGTAATTCTTCTTTTCGCTGACGAAGTCGAAAAGAAGGTGATCGGGCGCCACCACATCACCAATATCAAGTCGACAACAGCAAGACGCACCGGCATCTCACGCGTGATGCTGCCTGGCCACAACAATGGCGATTACGACTACCCGGCTCCACCGGTTAAAACGCAGATGGGGCATAGCGAAGTCGATGTGCCCAAGGGCGCCGATGTGATGTATCTGCTGGTTATCGGAAAAGCACCTGCCGATGTGCCCGATTCAATGCTGAGCTGGTCGTCGAAGTCGACTTACCGCATCGATATCAAAGGCATTGGCAGCCATACCAACGTGACTGCGGCGGCGAACATTGCGCCAATGACAATGAGAAGCGATCTGCTTGCGCAGTATATTGAGCTCAGCGGTAGCGGTAGCGCCAACTCCGATTCTGATGAGCGCGCCAGTTATCTCGAAGCAATGCACAAACAGATACTCAACGACGTAAACAACGCATTTGCAGCTGGCAACCAGGATCTCGCCGAAGAGTATCTCAACAGCATCGCCGCGTATGATCGACCAGAAATTCTGGGCGCGCTTTCTCGCAGCCTGCTTGCGCAAAAAGCTTTCAATCAGCTGCAGAACTGATCATCTGACGGGCTTTTGCAATACCAGGCAGAAAGTTTCTGCCGCCTGCTCTCTGACCAGTGCGTGAAAAAGCAGCACCCAGAGGCGCCAGGCGACGTAAACCGGAAGAAAAAAAGAAAAATAGGAACTCGCATAATAGTAACGCTCTTCGATTACTGCGAGCTCGTTCGCCGCTGCCAGTTTCTTTAAACCAGCAGGAGTGCAGCTATTATAAAAGGCAGGAAACCCCTGTTTTTTTTGCTTTTCCGGGAATATACCGTAGAGAATACTTTGCTTAACTGAATGCGGCAAAAGCATGTTCAGCCGCGCGAAAACAGCATTTCGACTGGGCACAAAAATCAGCGCAAGCCCGCCAGGCTTTAATATTGCCGCTATTGACGCAAAGGCTGCTTCGACATTTTCCACATGCTCAAGCAGTGCCTGGCAAAGAACCAGATCAGCATCCTGATTGCCTGAAAACAGGGCAATATCAGCGCATATCTTTTTATCATAAGCGCCTCGCGGCGCCAGATCAAGCTCAACCGGGTCAATATCGACACCTATGACCGTAGCATTAAGAGCGCGCTTCTGTTCAGTCGCCAGAAACGGGCGTTTGCCGCCACCGATATCGTAAACAGTATCATCATGCGCAAGGTATTTCGGCACGACAGCCTCAATATAGTCGCGGTTGCCATCGCGCCGATATTTTGCCGGCAGAAGCAGGTCGAATTTACGACTTAACCATTTCTGACTTTTTATAAAGGTTCTGATCACAGCGAAACCTGCTTGAAAATTTCTGAGCATGCCTTGAGATCAAGGCAGCAAACCGCAATTAATGACAGCATGATAACACCTTCAGAAAAATGACACACGAAACCAGACCGTTTTAAAGCAAAATTCTGCAAAGCTGGATATGCAATCTATCTGCAGGTTACCACTCTTTGCAGCGTTAATAAACTTGAAACAGAACAAAAACAACAGCAACGATGAAGGCCCGGAATCTGGTTGTGCAAAGGCGCGAACAAAAAAGCAGAGCCGCTGGCAGGCACATTCGGCCAACAACAGCGGCTCTGTCAGATGCGATACTTACGGCTGGTCAGGCAGGCTTTTCGGCATTATCTCCGGCAACTGACGACGGAGAATCCGGGTTCAGAGTGTAGTTGCAGTTAGGGCAAAACTTCCAGCCCGACTTAACCTCGTCGTTGCAGCCCGGGCACTTGCAAAGCGGTCTCTCAACCTTTTCGCCACACCAGGGACAATTGCTGAACTTGTCTTCAAGCGTACCGCCGCAGCTCTTGCAGGTGTTGACCGTAGGCGCTTCCGGGCGAACCAGCAGATAGACGAGAAGTCCAAATACGTTGGTGAACAGCGTAAAGGTCGCCCAGAGCACTGGTCGGCTGAGACGTCTTTCCTGAGCGTCTGAAAGCACGAAAATCGGTGGTGCAAGCATCAGGAAAAGGAATATCGCCGGTGGCAGCAGTCGCAATACGACCTGCAGAGCGAGCAGGCCAAGAAGAGCCACGCAAACGTAGAACAGAATAGTTTTAGGAGTCAGATCCTTTTTAGATGGCAGATTCATATTCTTCCCTCCAATTTAATAATCCTGCCTCAGCAGGCGAATGTGCGAATACTGGTCGAGAAAAGCCAGCGCAGAATGCTGAACTTCTTTTCGTTATTAGACCTGCGAACAGCGGTTTTGATAATCAAAGGCGAACTTATCATGGCAAATAGGCCGCCGGCAGCAAAGAAAGCAAGAAACAGCCCGTATTCATCAAGAACTGTGAACGAAGAAACCAGCCCGTTTTCACTCAGCCAGACGGTTAACATCGGCTGTATAAGCATCATCGAGAGCCAGATGATTACTGCCAGAGAAGCCAGGTAAGAGTATTGCAGGATCAGCAGGTTTCGTTCACGGGGCTGACTTTGCACTGCTGGTCTAAGCTGCTGAACTGAGTCGAGGCGGGTTTCAACAGCAGCTAGCAGGTGCTGCGGAACCGCTTCATATACTTCAGCAGAATCATGAATACCCTTAAGAACCTGTTGCAACTCGGCAAATTCACGGTGGCACTCTGCGCAGTCCCTTACATGACTCGCCATTTCGTCAGGAACCTGCGTTGGCGGGTTCGCGAAATACTCAACCATGCGTGACTGCAGTTCAACGCATTCAGTCTTTTTCTTCATTGGAGTTCTCCTTGAAAAAGAAGCTTCTGAGCTTCTTCAGGCCATAGAATATTCTACTTTTAACTGTTCCGGCCGGAACCTGAGTGATCTCAGCAATCTCATCTATACTCAAATCTTCGAGATGACGCAGAGTTACCACCTGCTTGAGATCATCAGGAAGACGGTCAAGAAGTTCAATGGCACGCTGCGCATCTTCGTTGCGCGCCGCCCTTTCTTCTGGCCCCGGCTTATCAGCGTCTGGAGCCGAGTCATCGAGAACTGTTTCCCGGTCTCTGCACCTGGTGCTTTTTGCCTCAAGCCAGTTCAGACAATGCCTGGTGGCAACCAGATAAATCCAGCTTTTGGCGCGACCTTTGGCAGGATCAAACAACGGCGCGTTCTTCCAGATTCGTAGCATCGCCTCCTGAAAGACTTCATCATAATCGTCGCTTTTCACTGCAATCATGCGCTTTACCAGTCGGTAAACCGCCGGCGACCAGACCTGATAAATCTCCCTGAAGGCGCTTTTATCGCCTCTGGCAACATCGAGCAAAAGTTGTTCATCTGTTCTTTTCATGTGCTTTCATATGCTAATACAAAAAAACTTCGCACCGGTTCAAAAAATTTTGTGCAAAAAAATAAACTGCCTGAAAGCTCTTTAAAAGCTTACAGGCAGATGAAAACTCATATTGCGGGACTACGAACTGGTCCTCTGATACAATTGGGAGAACAATTTAATTTGGGGGCATGCTCATTTTGCCGGGCTCGCTGCAGAATTTGGCCGTTCTTATGGCTTCAGCCGTTAGAAGGGTGCTGCCCGAACTGCTCAGCGGGTCACCTTCGCTGCAGCCATCGACAGCTGCACAAAAAGACTGTCAAGGAAATGGGATAGCAGGCAGATCGTTGACTATAATGCCGATTCCGGCGCTATGAAAAGGTTGCGCCATCACATCGACCTTTGAAAAAAGCCTGACGCCGCTTGTCTGTAGCGCAATGAAAGCGCGGTAAAAATTATCAGTGCGGCGAGCAAACTGCTGACTGAGCCGGTCGGCATTGCGGGCAGCCAGACCTACAGATTCGACAAAGTGCAATGTCAGGGCAAGATGGCACTTGTAGCGCAGTTCAAGCTGGCGAAGTTCATGCAGAGCGTTCATTGCCAGCAACTGCACCCCTAAAAAATCCTTGCGGGAAGCGGCCAGAGCACTCTTCCACTGCCAGGATCGCAGCATTCTGCGCAGCTGCTTTCGCCCGCCACGATCGAGCACACCCCGTCGCAAAGGCTGTTTTTCAGCAGGTGCGATGTCATCCATTGACACAAAATCATTCTGCAGAACGGGAATCCCGGCCTGATTGAACTTCAGTGCCCAGCGGTCAAAAAACGCGGTAAGCGGCAGCAGACTGTATTCTAGTGAAGTGTAAAGGAGAGAAACATTGCGGGTCGCACCGTTGGAAACTCGCGAGTAATAATCTTTTCGTGCGCTGTTAACCTTGATTGCCTCTTTAACATGCTCAGTAAAAGGCCGGCAACCATGAGCGGCCTCTTCGGGAGCAATCGCAGCCGACTGCTTTTCGCCGGCTTTCTGCAATATCTGCAGACGACGCGCAAAATTTTCATCATCATCACGCGCGAAGGTCAGCTCAAAAAAGCCTGTCCAAACCTTTGCGGTATTCTCACAGAATTCGTCTGACCCGGCAAGACTTTCGAAAAAAGCAGCGACCCTGGCAGCATCAGCGTCAAGCTCATTCTGCTGCGGATTCTGCAACTGGTCAAAGCTCGCGATCTGCAACAACTGTTCCCGCAAAGATGCTTCAACCGGCAAATCTCCGGCCGACAAAGAGCTTCCGGCAAACAACATAACTGCCAGACCTAGAACTCTCAAAGAATACACAGTCAGTTTGAACATAGTACATACATGATACGGTTTTTAAACCCACCCCACAATCCCCGAAGAGATGCAGCAGTAATTCTCCATTTGCTTATCCATAAGGACGTTACAAGTTATCTTGTTTGGACTATTCTCAGGCACACTAATTTCAAAATTATACCGGCTCTCTGGCACAGCTATCCACAGATTAAAGGATTGTCGCAGATTATTCAGGAGTTTTTTTGTAGTTATCCGAAATCCATCTGCGCAATCTGCGAAAATCTGTGGAAAAATGCATGGAAAATCAAAATGGAAAGCCTCTAGAACACTTTTCTGAAATCACGCTGGCGAAATCTTTGCTTTCGATACCGGGTGAGTTGCGTTAAAATGACGGCATGATGTTTAAAAAGATGTTCTATTTGAGTGGAATTCTGCTGTGTGCTGCGATTTTGCTGCTTAATGGCTGTGGGCAACAACCGCGACTGACCTTTATGGTTGGCGGAGCACCTAACGAGCTCGCGTTTTTTGAAGAACTGCTTGCCGCATTTACAGCAGATACCAACATCGAAGTTATCCTGATCAGGCAATCGACCGACTCAACCCAGCGCAAGCAGGGCATTCTGCTGGCTCTGCGCGGGCAACGACCAGACCCTGACGTCATGCTTCTTGACGTGGCCTGGATCGGCCAGATGGCCGCTTCAAAGTGGCTGGAACCCCTGGACAACTACGAAATCAGGCGGCAGGATTTCTTTGCCAGCATAATTGAACTGGCCGACACCTATGAAAACCAGCTGATTGGCCTGCCGCTATACATAGACGGCGGCCTGCTCTACTATCGACGGGATATACTTGAAAAGTACGGCTACCAGAATCCTCCGCAAACCTGGAGCGAGTTGCGCCAGATGGCTGAACAGATTATGCCAGCCGAACGCCGACAAAACCCTGATTTCTGGGGTCACGTCTGGCAAGGCGCGCAATATGAAGGGCTGATCTGCAACGCTCTTGAATTCTTCACTTCGGCCGGGGGCGGCTTTTTTGTCGGCACCGCGACGCCGGTTATCAACCAGCCTGCCAACATTGAGGCCCTGCGTTACATGAATGAACTGATTCATAAACAGCCGATTTCACCGCCAAACACCTTTACCGACATGAAAGAAGAAGAGGTCAGAATGAATTTTCACAACGGTAACGCGCTGTTTGAGCGCAACTGGCCATACGCCTGGGGCTTACACAACGCGACGGATTCGCCAGTGCGCGGCAAGGTCGGCATTGCGCCGCTGCCGGGCTTTACCCAGGGTAAAGGGGCTTCGACCCTTGGTGGCTGGCACATCGTCATGTCGCGTTTCTCCGACATGAAACCGGAAGCGGCAGCGCTCATCAAATATCTGACTTCAACAGTTGTGCAAAAGCAGCTGTCGCTGAAACTCGGCTGGAATCCAGGCAGAACCGACGTTTATGACGACGCTGATGTTCTTGCCGCCAACCCGGCCTTGAAAGATCTCCGGCAGGTATTTAACAACGCCGTGCCAAGGCCGATTATTCCATACTATTCGAACGTTTCGCAGATTCTTCAGAAGCATATCAGCGCTACACTGGCAAATCGTGCCACCCCCGAAGAGTCGCTGCAGAGAGCACAAACCGAAGTTCTGGAGTTGATGAAAAGCTATGGCATCAAATAATTTTCTGCAACAATACGAAAAAGGCGAGGTGCGCACCGCCTGGATGTTTATCGCGCCATTACTGCTGGTTGTCGGCATATTCGTGCTGGTGCCGGTTCTTGGCACTTTTTACACCAGTCTGTATCTCGATGTCTCTTATCTGCCAGAGCAGTTTGTCGGTTTGCGCAATTATGCCGACCTGCTCAGCTCGCCCGATTTCTGGCAGGCATTGCGTTTTACGCTGGCTTATACCGTGGCCGCGGTCACTCTCGAAGCGCTTTTCGGCGTTATCTTTGCGCTGTTGCTCAATGAAGCTTTCCCAGGGCGCGGCCTGCTCAGAGTCGTCATTCTGATTCCATGGGCAATTCCCACCATTGTTTCGGCGCGAACCTGGCAGTTGATATACGAATACACCTACGGCGTCATGAACTATCTGGTTGTTAACAGCGGACTGGTCAACGAGCGCATCAACTGGATGGGCACCGAGTTTGGCGCCTTCTGGGCGCTGGTTTTCGCCGATGTCTGGAAAACCACTCCATTTGTCGTGCTCATACTGCTTGCGGGTCTGCAGGCGATCCCCGAAGACATTTACCAGCAGGCAAAGGTCGATGGCGCCGGCATGTTCAGGCGCTTTTACAAAATCACGCTGCCGCTGCTGATGCCGGTGCTGGTGATTTCGCTGATCTTCAGAACTATCGATTCATTGCGCATGTTCGATCTTGTCTACGTGCTGACCGGCGGCGGCCCGGGCGGGTCGACGCGGACCCTGTCATATTTAGGTTTTGAAGCATTCGCCAACGACAACTTTGGCATGGGCTCAACCATTTCGGTAGTCACCTTTATCGTCGCCCTGGCGATTACACTGGTCTACCTTCGTGTCGGCAAGTTTTCGGAGCAGCTTAAATGACCAGAGAAGATATGATAAAAAGCTTTCTGATCTTTGCCACCGGCCTGTTTCTGCTCGCCTTTACACTCGGGCCATTCATCTGGATGATCTGGATCTCACTGGCTGACCGTGCCGACTTTCTGGTAACCGGCAAGGTCGAGTATTCCTTCAACAACTACTATCAGGTGCTTACCGCGCAATCACTGCACTTTCTCGATTACCTAAAAAACAGCCTGTTTATCTCGACAGTAACTGCGATCGTTGTCACCCTGTTTTCAAGCATGGCCGCTTACGCGGTTTCGCGCATGCGCTTTCCGGGGCGATCGGTGGTGCCGCTGCTGATACTCGCTATGTCAATGTTTCCGCAGATCAGCATTGTCGGCTATCTATTCGAGATGTTCTCTAAAATGGGTCTGATCAACTCGCACATGGCGCTGATCCTGCCTTATATCGCCTGGACAATCCCGATAGCCCTGTGGATCAACATGAGCTACTTTTCCCAGATCCCGCTTGACCTTGATAAAGCCGCGCTGGTCGACGGCGCAGGCCGCATGAAGGTGTTGTATAAAATCATTTTTCCGCTCGCACTGCCCGGCATCTTCTCGTCGGCACTGCTGGTCTTTATCGCCTGTTTTAACGAGTTTCTCTTTGCGATCATGCTCACCATCGACTATACCGCGCAGACCCTGCCGGTTGGCATAGCGCTCTTTCAGGGCCTGCACGGCGAGATTCCATGGGGCAACCTGATGGCTGCTTCGGCAATCGCTTCTGTGCCGCTGGTAATTCTTACCCTGATTTTCCAGCGCTATATCGTGGCCGGCCTGATGGGCGGCGCCGTCAAAGGATAATCTGGAGGTCAAACCATGAATGCCACCAAAATCACTATCAAGAATCTGGCGAAGAGCTTTGTTACTTTTCGTGGCAAGGTTGACGTGCTTAAAAACATCGACCTCGAAATAGAGCCCGGCGAATTTTTCGTGCTGCTCGGGCCCTCAGGCTGCGGCAAAAGCACACTGCTCAATCTTCTCGCCGGCCTCGAAAAGCCGAGTGGCGGCGAACTTTATTTTGACCAGAACCTCGTAGCTAACGCCACCGACAAATTCAGCGGCCCGTTCGAACGCGACATCTCGATGGTTTTTCAGAGTTACGCGCTTTACCCGCACATGACGGTCGAAAACAACATCGCATTTCCGCTGACCAACCTGTCACCGTTGCCAACGCCAGAAGTCATAAAAACCAGGGTTAAGGAAGCAGCGACACTGTTGCAAATTGATCACCTGCTTGACCGCAAGCCTTCTGAGCTTTCTGGTGGGCAGCGTCAGCGTGTTGCCATCGGCCGCGCCATCGTCAGAAATCCGAAAGTGTGCCTGATGGATGAGCCTCTCAGTAACCTTGACGCCAAGCTGCGCAACGAAATGCGCGCGCATCTCAAGGATCTCCAGAAAAAGCTCGGTGTGACCACGATTTATGTTACCCATGACCAGCTCGAAGCAATGACGCTCGGGCACCGCATAGCCATCATGAACAACGGCGTGCTGCAGCAGGTCGGAACCCCGGTTGAAATCTACCGCGCGCCAGTAAACCAGTTTGTCGCCAGATTTATCGGTTCGCCGACCATGAATATGCTTAGCGGCAGCCTGCTGGAAGAAAACGGCAGCCTGTATCTGCTGGCCGACAGCATTAAGATAAAATTGCCGGCATCAACTGCGGCCAGCCTTAAGGCGAAAAACCTGAAACAGGTAACTCTTGGTGTAAGGCCTGAGCGGCTGTATGTAAAGCCGCAAAACGAGCAAAACCTGGAGCTGCCGATCAGTGTTATCGAGAATATCGGTCCTGAGTTCCTCGTCTATTCATTTCACAAACAGGGCCAGACGGTGATAAGAACGCCTGATGAGCCGACAGGTGACAGCCTCAGCCTCGGACTGGACCCCGAACACCTGCATCTCTTTGACGAGCAGGGCTATCGTATTGCAGAATGAGCTGCAACAATTCAGTGTGTTCGGGTTAACCGGTATGAGTTACTCGAATTGCTTCGCGAATAAGTTCGCGGTTATTGTTCAGGCACAGTTTTTCCCGCAGCCGCGCCAGGTAAGTTTCAACCGTTCGGGTGTTAACTGAAAGCTGCTGCGCTATCTCAACGTTGCCAAAACCGCGCCCAAGAAGCGTCAACACTTCCATCTCTCTTTCAGAAAGACGTTTCAGAGCACTTTCATAGCCACCCTGGTTGAAAATTCTTTCTTCAAGAGTTTTGACCAGAGCGGGGCCAATGTACTGCCTGCCGGCTAATACTCCATTAATTGCGTCTATCAAGGTTTCAACCGGGTCGGCCTTGGTAACATAGGCGTTAACCCCGATTTTTAGAGCGTTTTCAACAAACAGCGGCGAATCGTGCATTGAGTAAACGATCATGCACACATCAGGAAGCAGATAGCGCATCGCTGTCATCATTGCAAAAGCAGTCTCGCCATTTAGAGACAGGTCGAAAATGGCAATATCAGCCTGCGCACCAGGCAACAGAGCTGTCGCCTCACTCTCGCTGGCGGCTTCCCCGCAAACGATGTAACCACGCTCCTGAAGCATCATTTTAAGCCCAAGGCGCATCACCGGGTGGTCTTCAACGAGAAATATTCGAGTTGTTTCAGGCGACTGTGGCTTCATTATAACTGCCTCCGTAAATTGGTGCGTGTATGGTCAGCCTGACACCGGCATTCTGCGGCTGATTTTCAATTTTCCAGGTTCCTCTGAGAAGGCCGACACGGTAGTCAATCAATTTGAGCCCCAGACCACTGCCAGCTTCGGAAACGGCCCTTGTCGACAGTTCATCTGCCACGACGCCCAGCGGCCGACCGTCGTTTTCAATTGTGATACTGATGTTTTCGTCGTCGGCAGTCAGATCAATCGCAATTTTTTGCGCGCTGCCGTGGCGAATGCCGTTCTGAATAGCTTCCTGAGTAATTCGGTAAAGATGCAGAGCAGCGTCGGCATCAGCCACACTGACGTTAACCGAGCCACTGAAGCGGCATTCAATCTTGTAGAGGACAGAAGTCTGAACGGCGAGGGTGGAAAGTGCCGCGCCAACAGAGTGCGGATCAAGAGCGAGCGGGCAGAGCCCTCGCGACAACGTTCGAATCTGCATTACCGAATCCTGCAGGAAATCGCGCATCATTGTCAGCTCTGACTCTTCGGCAACTTTCTTTCTTGCAAGACGCGTGCGAACAGCCTCGAACATGCACATCACGCCAACAATCTGCTGACACAGGCCATCGTGCAGTTCGCGGCCCATAAAACGACGTTCCCGCTCAGATATCTCCAGGAGCTTCTTTTCAAGCTCCTGACGCTGCCCCATCAATCTGGTAAGAGTTTCGTTCGCCTGGTGCAATTCTATAGTGCGCTGCTTTACCCTTTCTTCGAGCAGTTCATTGCTCTGCCGCAACTGCTCCTCAAGCTGCTTTCTCTCTTCGATCACCGAGCCAAAGCCAACCTGGTAAGCCAGCTGGCCATCTGGACCTGGCACAATTGTAAAAGTATCGTTCAGCCAGACGTATTTGCCGGTTTTCAACAGAAAGCGAAACTCCATATACATGGTGAACCGGCCACCATTCTGGTTTTTATATATTTCGTCACGCACTTTAATCAATTGATCCGCGTCATCCGGATGAAATTTGAGAAATTCAGTATAGGGAGTCGCCAGAATCTCTTCTCTTGTCATACCAAGCGCGTTTGCAAAGCCTTTGCTGACATAATCAAAACGATTCTTTTTAATATCTATGCGGTAAAGAGCATGCGGCGACTCTTCGAGAACTTCCATAAACCAGCGCTCGCTTTGCACAAGATCACGTTGCCCTGAGTTACTGTCTGAAACATGGCGAAAAATGCCACGTAACCTGATGCCCGCACAATTTTCGGTCCTGGCAGCGGAGTCAACTACTGAAGACCATTCCAGCAACTGCATTATGCCGGCACTGTCTAAAAGCTGAATGCTGATGTTTAAAGTTGAAGAATAGCCCTGCTTGATAGTTAAAAGCTTGAGCTCAATGATCTTCCTCTCATACGGCAAGGCTATAGCAAAAAAGTCATCCATGGTCATTCTGGCGGTTGCAGGCCGCCCAAGCATCGGACCAAAATTTCTGTCGAAGCTGAAAACTCCGGTTTCGAGATCCAGCTGAAAATGGCTGATTGGCAGGACCGACGCAACAAAATCTGCCGAAGGAAGATCGAGAAAATCTTCTTGAAGGAAACTGGTCATAACATCCCCCGGGCAACTTTATAAAATCCTCTCTCTTGCATCTGCATTATAGACAAATCCGACTCATGTAACAATACCAACAAAATGCGCCTTTGCTGCGGGCGCAGGCGCTAATAGAACGATCGATCTCTCACTTTGCCCCATGGTCTCTTTTATTTCTTCCTCTATGGCTTTCATTCAAATGGAATTCTGGTTCTTTAAGAATTCTGCAAGAGTAGTTTGAAACAGACTGACTGCTGCCAGCGTTCCGTTCTCCATGGTTTGCCTGATAATCGCCAGGGATTGAGCATTCATCAAAGCCTGCTTCTGTTGAGGGTTGTTCTTTCTCAACAGAAGGATATGCCCGAAAACCTGGAAGAACTATCAGCACAATTCCAATAAGCATCAGCAGCAACAATATCGCAATTATGAACTTCAAGCGATCTGAAATCATAAAAGTCACTCTCACTCTTGCCCCGGCTGATTGTCTTACATACACATCTATTTATAACTTCAACAATTCACTTTGTATGTCCGTAAAATCACGTACAAAAAAAGGGGGGCTGTTTCATATTCCTATGAGACAGTCCCCGCAATCTGGTCAGTAATCAGGCCCGACGAACTCAGCCAGCGCCGGGGCTGGTTGTCTCCAGTTTGAGACGCTTTAAAAAAATGCCTTCCTGACCGTTTGGATCGGCCTGGATCAGCAGAATTGAACCATCTGTAGACAGGCGGCAATAGCGCATCACACCCTCGGCATCGGAACCGGGAATCTTTCTTGACGCGACAATCTTGCTATGCTGAACTGCATAAAGAGTGGTTTCTGCATCAAGTTCGCCGCTGGCAGTGGTCACCATAAAGATATCGCGCTGGGCATCATCGTAGCCCAGATATTCAAGCGACATTATTTCGCGCGGAGAAGCTGCAGCAGGGGCAATCCACATCGGCGTGCCGTCTTCGCGCAAAGCGTTGCCGGGATAGACGATCTTATCACCATGGTCAGCCGGCGGCGGAATTATTACTGCCTTGCCGTATTTATCTGATTCAAGTTCAGAAAATTTCGGCAAACGGCTGATCGATCTATCGGCAGCAACGTGCAAAACTCTTTCGTCAGCGTCTTTGACACACCAGCCATCGCCCTTGCGGGCAATCATCATAACGTTCAACGGCTGGCCATCAATTGTCAGCGGTATGAAATCAAACTTGTCAGGCTTGCTGAGATCAAGAACAAAAATCCCGGAAAAAGGATAACCACAAAACGCGAGGCTCTTGTCAGCAGCTGCGATATCGCAGAGATAGTCATCTTCTTTGGCATCGGCGATAGCTGGCAGCTTGATAATCTGCTGCTGGCCATCAGGAGTGATCTTGATTACCCGGTGATCGCGGGCAAGCAGATAAACTGAACCGTCAGCCGTGCTGGCAACACCGGCAAATTTACCGGGAAAGAACACCCCAGCCTCGCCGCTCGCGGTCGGCTCAGCGCCAAATGTGACTGGAGCAACGAGAATAAAGCTTATAAGAATTCCAATTATTGTTTTCATTGTTATATCCAATTTTATTCGAGAACCATACAGGGGTGTGTCGAACCAGCCCCTCTCCACCATGCCGAAAATTCAGAGAATGACATTGAGCGGTCAACTACGCTTCTTCCCGGGTCATTGAAGTATATTTTTCCAGAATTATCAATACCCTTGATTACGACATAATGCCCCTTAACATGTGCGAGAATAGGCTTGCCCGCTTTGAGCTGTTCGCGAACCCACGACTGGGTAACGCAGAAGTGCCATTTTGCATTCGGGTAACCGTATTTTTGGGCACCTTTCTTCAGACCGGCGTGACCGGTGCCGTTTGCCGCGGTTGCGCCGCAGACGCTCCAGAGGTCAGTAGCCAGCGCATCAACATTTTTACCGGTGTAATGCGAAAGTATCATTGCCAGCGAAGTCGGGCCACAAGCAGAACCAGGAGCCGGACAAATGACCTTCATCTGACACTTCTGCGGCACATTGATGACAACCTTGCCATTGCTGCCGACAGTCGGCTTACTGGCAGAGCCAGAAGTGCTGCTTGACGAGCTTGAACTGCTGCTTGCCGAAGTGCTGGTTGAAACTATGGGTTTACCGGCCGCGCCGGCTTTAGACGCCTTGACGCCATCGGTCAGCGAGAGTGCTCCGCCGCTGGCAGTGTTGCCGGGATAAGAGGGTTCCTCGCCAGATGCCGGCGAATCCGGGATACTCACGTAGTTTTTGTGCATGTATCCCTGTTTGCCGTTGATCTCAACCAGAAAGAATTCACCCGATTCACCGATTACAGTAATCGAGGTGCCGCTTGTGTGGTTTGAAATCACATCACCCCACGGCCAGGTTCTAAGGCGAAGCGTCGAGTTGCCGCAGCTGACGGTCCCAGTAATCGGGAAACCCTCATTAACTACCATTTCGGCGGCCTCGGCCACGTCAATATCATGAACATTAACGGGAATAGTTACGGCCTTGGTAATTACAACATTTGTATTCTCATCAAACGGGTCGGCCTCTGAAAACAGCGCTGCTGGCAGAAAAACTGCAGCAATAAGCGTTACCAATAATAAATAATTATGTTTTTTCACTGTAACCGTCCTCCCTTCATCCTGTAAATAATACTACAATTTTTTGCATAAGTTTAAAAACGGCGTTTTTTTAATTCTGAAGAATCTTGGTATTAACTGGATTGGTCGCATAAATAGACCAGCAAAAGAAAACCGCTGGCGGCGTCTAAACATGGTGCTATAATCATACGGTTTGAGAATCTGGAAAACAGCTTAAGGGATCTGATATGAAACACTCAGAAGGCTGGATGTTCATCTTGTTTGGCCTGTTTACGATGATCTGTTCGTTCAAAGACTTCGATTTTTTTATGAATAACCATAAGGCCAGGTTTTTCGTAGACCTGTTAGGGCGCGACGGTACAAGAGTTCTATACTTTGTGCTTGGCTTTTTTATGCTGATCGCAGGACTTTCGTTGGCCAGGTAAAAGTGCCTTTCAATAAGAGCGCTCGCTGGCAAAGACCAGTCGTTTGCCAAAAAGGCTATCGATTATTGCTCCTCTGAGATACGCCATATGATGGGCTATCGTCGGGATTACCACATTCCGCCTGGCCGAAACCCGTGTGATAGAATTTTGCCAAAGGTTTGGCCAGCAAATAGTTTAACAGGCAATATGAGCTGCCACACGGGTCATGGCAGCTCATATTATTTTTTACCACTTATTGGGAGAAGGAGCTTTCTCAGGGGCCTTCTTTTTCGGTTCTGGTGCCGGAAGTTCGGGAAGTATTTTCAAAAATTCACTGAACATCTTTTCAATGGTGAGCTTGGGGTCAATAACTTCAACTGAAGCCTGTATGGCATTTTTCTTGCTCTCACCACGGCTGTAGAGGAATCTGGCTTCGATTTTACTGTCAAGAAGCTGGGCAAAAACGCCATGCGGCTCTACTCCTTCAGAAAGATAGTTTTCAAGCCATTTGCCAACCGGGTTTGGGCCTCGCGGCATTTTTTCCTGGCGGGCCTGGCGCCTTGCGCGATTTTTACCCATTTCACCGCTGAGAAAGTCTTTGCCGCCAACCATTACTGCGGCATAAGCCTTATCACTGATGTAACCCTTCAATTCATCGTAGTCTTTGCTGAGATCAGAGCCGGTGCGAGCATCAAGGTAAACCCTGACAGCAGCCAATGTACCAAACGCAACCTTGGCGTCATCAATGAAACACAAGCCACCTTTGCCGTCTTTAGACTGATAAAGCGTAAAAGCACCGACTTTTTCTTCGTCAAGGCCTTCGCCAAGAGTTTTTTTGATAAAACCGGTGATTTTATCCTTGTTTAAAGAACCGGAAAGCACGATAACGGCATTATCTTCGCGTTTGGTAGCGCCTTTTTTTACCATAACCTGGGCACGAGTGATGTCCTTGAGCGGGTTAAAGGCTGTGGCGGCAAAAAACTCATCAAGTTTCTCCCGAGCCATGGGCGGTATGGGTGCGCTTTTGAGCAGATCACCCAGCGGCAGACCCGCATGGTTATTGACAAAAACCACAAAATTCGCCCCGGCAGGAATCGGCTCAAGCTCAACAGCAAAGGCCGGCAGCAAAGAAAGAACAACAAACAGCAAAGCAACAGACAGCATTTTTCGAGTCATACAACCTCTCCTTAAGATAATACCTGACTTTCACCTTAGCGATTGTTACAGAGCAATTGCAATAGTTTATTCTGTCTAGAACTTTTAGTCCTCGCGCTTTTTGAATGGCGATTTTCTCTTTTTGAGCGAAGTCTTTTGAATGCGCTCAACCATGTTTCGTTCGGCTTCATACTCAGCAAGAACCAGTTGTGAGCGTATTCTGTCGCCTTTTCCCGGGCGGCGGCGGCGGTATTCACCGTCTCTCAGCATCTCCCACAGTGTTGTATTGTCCGATCGCTGAATTTCGAGATGATGTAAAATTTCTTTTTTAATAGCGTCATCTTCAACGGGAAATAGAATCTCGACTCTGCGGTCAAGATTGCGCATCATCCAGTCTGCGCTTGAAAGATAGAGATCGTGGTTCTTGTTGTTATAAAAGTAAAATATGCGTGAGTGCTCGAGAAAACGATCGACAATACTGAATACTTTGATGTTCTCGCTCTGCCTTGGAACTCCGGGATTGAGGCAGCAGATTCCCCTGACAATCAGGGTAACTTTGACACCGGCACCAGAAGCCTCGTAAAGAGCATTGATCAGATCGGGATCGACCAGAGAATTCATCTTGGCAACGACCTCGGCGCGCAATCCCGCCTGTGCATTTCTCGTTTCCTGAGCTATTTTATCGAGCAGAAACTGCCGCAGGTCAAATGGAGCCGAGATGATCTTCTTGCGGCGTGGCGGCTCGCAGTAGCCGGTAAGATAGTTAAAAACGCCGGCAATATCAGCGGCAAATGAATTTCTGCACGAAAAAAAGCCGACATCGGTATAAAGCCTGGCGGTTTTGTCATTGTAATTGCCGGTAGAAAGATGTGCGTAACGTTTGATGCCGCGAGCTTCTTCGCGCACGACCAGAGTCATTTTGCAGTGCGTCTTGAGGCCGACCAGGCCATAAGACACATGGCAACCAGACTCTTCAAGCTGTTTTGCCCACGAGATGTTCTGCGCCTCATCGAATCTCGCCTTGAGTTCTACGACGACAGTTACCTGCTTTCCGTTCTGCGCAGCTCTTTTAAGTGATTTAATAATAGGCGAATTGCCAGAAGTTCTATAAAGAGTCTGCTTGATAGCAAGCACAGAAGGGTCCTTGCTCGCCTCTTCGACAAACTTTTCAACCGGTGAAAACGATTCGTAAGGCAGATTAAGAATACGATCACCAGCTGCAATGATCGCAAAAGTGCTTTGTCGGCCGGCAAATTCAATCGGCATGACTGGCACAATTCTGGCATCGCGAAGCTTCGCGTTGTCATACAAGCCGTAAAATTCCATAAAAGCGGAGACATTGAGCGGTCCTTCGGTGTAATACGTCAGATTGTCAGCCAGTTCAAATCTTTCATGCAAAAAGGCAACCATCTCGGGCGCCGCATTTTTTTCGACTTCAAGTCGCACCGGGTATCCGCGATCCCGGGTTCTTAGCTCGCTTTCGATAGCGCTCAGCAGATCGCGGGCTTCTTCTTCGTCAAATGAGAGCTCAGCGTCACGAATAATCCTGAAAACGCATGACTTCTCAAGAGTGTAACCCTCGAAAAGGTCTTTAAGAAATATTCTGACCAGTTCTTCAGAGTAAATGTAATTATTCGGAGAAATTTCATAAAAGCGCTCACGGCCAGGCACCGGAACAACCGCATAAAGAGGCTGATCATGCTGCGGCGAAGAAAGCTCAGCAAGAATATTGAGGGTCTTGCCAGGTATGAATGGAAATGGCCTGGCCTGATCAACCGCCATTGGTGTGAGAATCATGAGAAATTTTTTCAAAAACTTTTCTCTGATATCGATGGCAAAAGCTTCTGGCAAGCTGGTTGCGGTGTAAAAGAAAACGCCTTCATTTTGCAGGGCTGGCAATATTTCTTTGTTAAGAATCTTGTATTCATAATCTACAAGCTTTCTGATTTTTTTGTTTAGCAGGGCAAATATCTCTTCCGGACGATGGCCAGACAAATACTTTTCACGGTAATCAAGCCGTATCTGCGACATTACACCAGCTACACGCACCATAAAAAATTCATCGAGATTTGAAGAAAAAATTGATAAAAATTTGAGGCGCTCAAGAAGCGGAGTATCTTTGGGCGCCGCCTGTTCAAGTACACGCGAGTTGAATTCCAGCCAGCTCAGTTCACGATTCAGGTATCTTCTGTTCTTCATTTTCTTGTCCGTTCAACTGCCAATTGCAGCTTGATGCCAAAAAAGTCTTCGAAAAGATCCTTTTTGGTGTTAAATGAATTCTCTATCGAAAACGGCTCGTCGCTGCTGTCGACAGTTGCAGTAAGACGGCTCTCTTCACGATTAAAACGTATATGCTTTACATTCTGGCGCTGGCTATTATCAAGACTGTCGGCAATACGCAGCAGAGACGCCAGCTTCATAACGGTCATCCTCGCCTTGTGCGGCAATGCCATGAACTCGACATGCGTCTTTTTTGGCAGACTACTTCGGTGGTAACGCACGATATTGCCAATAATGTTCTTTTCCTCTTCGTTAAAAAAGGGAAAATCCTGGGCGTTGACTATGTACTGCGAATGTTTCTGACGCGACCGCGTCGATATTACGTTGCCGATATCATGAAGGATTGCCGCAGTCAGAAGGTAATTGCGCTCAGTATGACCCATCAGGTGAAGACTTTTTGTCTCGTCAAACACATCGAGAGCCAATGAAGCGACATGCCGGGCATGCTCGACGTCAAATGCCAATGCGGTGCCGATATTCTCGACGTAACGCCTGATACCTTCACTCATTTTTTCGGTGTAATCCTCACTCTTGCGCGCCACAATGTTGCTGAGCAGACACTCGCCCAGCGGCATCCTGAAAAGCTTCAACTCAGCCGCTCTGAACATACGCATGAGTGAAATAGCTGTTACCAGAGTCGCAACGATACCCTCGGCTGATTCGTAAGAAATCTGTAACTTGTGATATAGCTCTTCGACCGAATAGTTTTTTATCTCTTTGTAAAGCTTGGTTAGCTCTTTAAAAGCAAGACTGTTTCTCTTTTCTCCAGGATTTCTGCGGTTTAAAACAAAGCGAATCTCGTCAAGTTCCTGACCGGTGCCATGTAACGAAAGCGTCGGGTATTTGGCAACCTCACTCAAAAACGGGCGCAACTCATTTTCTACTGTCGTTTCCAGAAAGGCCGGGTAATATTCTTCGGTGTATTTATTCTTGCGAAAATCCTGGTTCATCTTCATGAACCCGATATCAAGCGAAGCATTAAAGAGCAGCCCATCCTTTGAAAATACCATGAGCTCGGAGCGGCCGGCGCCAAGGCTGAAGCCAACTGAGCACTGGCTGCCTTTTATCTTTTTCTTCAGCTGCTCAGAGAGCAGAAATGAAGTCTGAGCCGGAGAGAGCACTTCTACCTCAATGCCGGTCAAGCTGCGGACATTATCGATAAAAACATCACGATTCGAGGCTTCGCGAATTGCCGTGGTGGCATAGGCCGCAACATTGCGCGACCTGAACATCTCTATCACATGCCGATAATCACGCAAAATTTCAATACAGCCGTTGATCGTTTCTCGCGACAGTCGACCCGTACGAAAAGTATCCTTGCCAATAGGAACAGGATGACTCAGGTTTTCGAGCAGATTCAGCTTTTTGCCAGAATGTTCGGCAACGCACATTCTTATTGCGCTTGAACCAATATCGATTACCGTTATTATCTCGCTCATAGAAGCTCTTGCTTTGCGGCATACCACGCTGAGCCAAGAGCTACGGCATCGTCGCCAAGCTGCGAAATGATTATCTTCACTCCTTCAGCCCCTCCAGCTATAGCGTATTTCTCGACATTTTTCTTGATACCAGGAATCATTAAGTCGCCCATTTCCTCAATTATACCACCACCAAAAATTAGAGCTTCAACGCCAATAAGATTGATTATGCCGGCAGCAGCTATGCCAAGTGCCCTTGCCGACCGTTTCAACGCTTTAACAACCAGTGCATCCTTTTTCTGATAACATTCCTTGAGAGCAGAAGAGCCGACCATCGTGCGCCAGTCCGGCGAAATCTCAGACAACATCGTTTTCAGACCGCGCTTTTCCTCCTGCTTCTTCATGTATTTTATCATACCCGCCTTGCCGGCAACCGCCTCAAGACAGCCCTTGTTGCCGCAATTGCATTCTGGTCCGTTGATTTTTACAACCATGTGCCCAACTTCACCGGCAGTAAAATTTTTGCCGCGATTTATGGTGCCATTACAAATATGACCGCCGCCAATGCCTGTTCCCGCAAAAATGCCATACACATTACTGAACTGGCTGGCCTCGCCAAAAGAGTATTCGCCAAAAACGCCCATGTTAACGTCGTTATCCATGAACACTGGCTTATGCAACCGTTCAGAAAGCAGATGGGCTAGAGGTATATTTTTCCAGCCGAGATTACAGGCATTCAGTAATATGCCGGTATTAACATTAACTGCCGAGGGAACGGCAAGGCCGATCTTCACTACCGCAGCAGATTCGAGCGCCGCCTTTTGCAGCAATTCTTCGTAGCAGGTGATGATATTGGCAAAAACCTGATCAAATCCGCTGGAGGCCTGGGTTTTAACCTTTCTTCTCGCAACAATGGCGCCACTCTCATCGCAAAGAACTGAGTAAATCTTGGTTCCACCAAGATCGATACCGCAGTAATAATTCATATAGACTCCTGTTTCAGCTGATTTTGACGTGACGACCAAATACTTTTTCAAATAAGTGTGACTTCTTTTCAAAGGCCTGAATATCTATCTTGGCCCTGGTTCTGCCAGATTGCGTTAAAGTCACCGACAATTCATTCGCATGCACCAGAAGTCCCGAAACCCGCTGCAGATGATCACGATCGAGAACATCAGCGATACGAAGAATGGCAGCGAGGCAGCCCACGCGCTTCTGCTCATGCTGCGAAAGCTGCGAATAAAATTCATGCTCGGGCTTTGGCTCGCTTTTGCGATGATATCGTGCAACTATAGCTGCAAGCAGCATATCATCACGTGAAAATTCTGGTATCTCGGACTTCATGATCAGACTGCAGGAATTCTTGTGGTGGCCGCGAAAGCCAACACTGGAACCAATATCGTGCAACATCGCCGCTACCGCCAGAACATCGCGATCCCTGGCAGAAAGCTTGTGCAGAGAGACTGTCGAGTCAAAGATGATCTGTGCAAGCATGGTAACTTGCAAAGCGTGGTTCTCGTCAAAGCCAAAACCACGGCCAATGTAGAGCGCACTTCTCAGAAGTGAATAGCGTAGATCAACCTGCGAAAACTTTTCTGCGAAGCTGCTCAAAGCAACATCGCCTGCCCGGGCATCTGACGGTTGCAGAGAATTTATGTCGGCCATCGACTTTTCCTGCCGGATACAAGAATGCAGAACATCAGCGTTAATCTACAATCTTCTGGCGCAAATGTCAAACGGCCGCAAGCTTCTGAAGCAGGTTGCCGACGTCCGCGCGCAACTCCCTATGTACATCGCAGACATTATGTTATATTTATCAAATAACCTCTTAAGGCCGCCGGGGTTTTATTAAATTACATATATTGCTTGCCCGCCGGCAAAATCAGGGATCTGAACAGGAGAATAAAAATGCTTGAAATGGTGGATCTTGGCAAAAAGCTCGAAAAAGAAGAATACAAAAAACTGATGCCCGATCTGGAGCGTCGTCTGACCGAACTGCAGCAGAAAATGCGCGAACTTGGCATTGCCACAACACTGGTTTTTGAAGGTCTGGAAGCGGCCGGCAAGGGTACATTAATCAATCGACTGATGTTACCCCTTGATCCGCGCGGCTTCAAAGTTCACCCGGTGCATCCGCCGACAATCGAAGAGGCGATGTATCCCTTCCTGATACGGTTCTGGAAAAAGCTGCCTGAAAAAGGCCGACTTGGCATCTTTGACAAAAGCTGGTATGAGAGGGTTCTGGCCGAACGCGTTACCGGAAAGGTTTCTAAAAAAGAGTGCCAGCAGGCATTCAACGAGATCCTCGCGTTCGAAAGACAGCAGATTGATAATGGCGTCGTCATGATCAAGTTCTGGTGTCACATCTCAAAAAAAGAACAGGGCAAGCGGTTTAAAGATATCCAGAAAAACCCCTCGCTTTCATGGAAAATTGGCAAAGAAGAGCTTAAGCAGCACAAGGCTTATGATGATTACATCGAAGCAGCTGAAGAAATGCTCGAAAAAACCAATAGCAGCCAGTCGCCCTGGGTAATCATCGAGGCTCATGATCGAAGATACGCTACGACAAAGGTTTTTGAAGCTCTTGCCGATGCCTGGGAAACTGCAATCAAGAAGCAGCAGGCAACCGTCAAAAAGGCTGCAGCCAAAGCAACCAAGCTCACGCCGAGGAACGTCACGGTGGTTTCAGCTCTTGATCTTGCGCAGACCCTCGACGAAAATACCTATCGTGAAGAACTTGAATCTTACCAGAAGCGCATCCGCAACCTTGAACACGAGATATACATTCACAGAATACCAGCGGTGATAGTCTATGAAGGCGTTGACGCGGCCGGCAAAGGCGGAAACATCAAACGGCTCACCGAAAATCTCGACCCACGTGGTTACGAGGTTATTCCGATAGCGGCTCCAACCAAGGAAGAACTGGCCAGACATTACCTCTGGCGTTTTGCCAGAGAAATGCCCAAGGCCGGCCACATTACGATATTTGACCGCAGCTGGTATGGGCGTATTCTGGTTGAGCGCGTTGAAGGTTTCTGTTCAGAAACAGAATGGCGCCGGGCATACCGCGAGATCAACGAATTCGAAGCTCATCTTGCCGATTTTGGCGCAGTAGTGGTCAAATTCTGGCTGCACATCGACCAGGACGAGCAGCTGAAACGTTTCAAAGAGCGTGAAACCACACCATGGAAAGCCTGGAAAATAACCGAAGAAGACTGGCGCAACCGCGAGAAATGGCCTAAATACGAGTCAGCGATTAACGACATGCTGGCGAACTGTTCAACCAGTTACGCCCCATGGACTATCATCGAGGCCAACGACAAATATTTCGCCAGAATCAAGGCGCTGAAAACCGTGGTTAAAGCTCTTGAAAAAGCCCTGAAAAAATACTGACAGCCAAAGACTCAAAAAGATCGAGCCTTTCGAACTCAAGAAAGGCTCTTTTTTTACCGGGAAAACGAGAAGAGAAAAGACTTATCCGCAGATTAAGCAGGCCGATTGCCGCAGATTAAACCTTTTTTTGAAGAAGAAAACACTGTGCCAACCCGAGGTAAAATCGCTCGGGCAGTTCTAATTCTGAGAGATCCTGCGACTTCGAGCAGGATGACGATTGCGCTCTTTTCTGTCATTATATATTCACCTTGTGGTGAATATATGTGCTGCATGTCCATGAACAGTGATTTGTAAGGAGCTTTCTACCGATAAGCTTCAGGTAGAAAG
>PGYB01000006.1 GCA_002839445.1 Candidatus Riflebacteria bacterium HGW-Riflebacteria-1 | reverse complement strand
TCCCCCGCGTCATGCTGGTTATACCGTTACGGATTTATTTGGGTATTTTTTGTCCTGTATTGTTGTCCGATTGTCTTCAATTCTTAATTCTTCATTTGCGATAACGCCTGTCGTGACCGGAAAAACGAGACGGGCGCGGGTGTTGCGCAAGCAAGACCCGTGCTCCGGCCGGTTTTTCCGTGTCGACGCGATTGTTCTGGCTCTTCATTCATCAATTCTTAAACTCCGCTAAACTCTCATTGCAAGCCAACCTCTGCGACCAAACACATCAAATTCTTCGCTTGCGATCGTGTGCCAAAAATCAAAGCATCTCCGTCACATCAAACAAGCCAAACAAACTTTACAACGAAAACAATCATGCGTCCAGGAACAATCTTTTGCCCGCGTCACGCTGGTTCTACCATTACGGATTTCTTTGGTATTTTTGTTCTGTATTGTTGTCCGGTTGTATTTAATTCTTCAATTCTTAATTCTTCATTTGCCAAACAGTTATTTTTATGCCGATTCGGCTTTTTTTCTAGTTTAGGGATAATTCGGGGCGGTGTCAAACTAAAAACGGGCGGGGTTTTCGACAAATGTGATGGGTTTTCGGCATAATAATGTTACAGATGTAATTATGCCGAGTCGGTATAAGTGTGAGGAAAAAATATGTTGGGAGACTTCCAGGGGTTTCTTGCCAAAAAAAGTCGGTGCACGAAAGACTGTACACTGATATTCGTGCTGGCTTTCAAGCTAGCTCAAGCTTTTTAGTGTTGATTACGCAGAAACTCTTCCGATCAACAAGGCCGGGAATTCTTTTTCCAGTTCGCCAAAATAATGAGGAATGACAGGTTAGAACAGAATAAATGTCGCCACAGATGCACCAGAATGCTTTTGAAACCTCTACAAAGCAGTCATTTTGGCGAAGCTTCCACCACTGGTTCTGACCTCTTCCAAACATGAGGTTGTAGATGACACCCATAGACCAGATCAGATCAAGTCGATTTTGCCAATTGCTATCAGAAGTGCCCGTAAGCTTCAATCCTTAAAGTCGAAAAAAATATACCAGTTGCCCTTAATGTGCTGATATACAGTAACGGGTTTCCCTGCTTTCGGCCAGTAATTTTTCAGGGTTCCGACGACGTGATTCGGTTTCATCTCCAGATATGCATAGCCCTGTCTTGGCGGAGAACGCACCCAATCTTTTGATGCTGCCACTAAGATGATTGTCACTGGTCTGTGAAACTCATATAAGGCCAATGACAGGCCAAGTCTGATTAATAGGGTTCGGTATTCAAGAATTCTTGCTTCTGTTATGCCAACGGATTGCGGATTTGTTGGAATTGTCCAGATTTGATCAATTCGTAGCAGCCTTTTATCCGTTCGAATCATTTCTACGAGCTTCTCGAAAACCTGCTCATTTCTTGTAAAATTAGCCAGAAGAGTCTTGTCAGCTGGATGTAGATCTCCACGATTATATGAAAAAAGAAGAAATGATAAAGCGGCTAAGGCGAAGATTGCTCTAAATGCTTGAATTAATCTCATTATTAAGTCCTTGTTCCTGGTTAGAACTGGGAATCCTCAATAACCGATGGAATTTCAACCAGGCAGAAGGCCGTTACTGCTTCTGGTAGTAATCGCGCAGGCGCGTTATGCCTTCTTCGATGCTGACACGCGGTTCGTAGCCGAGGTCGCGGCGGGCGGCGGAAATGTCAAACCAGTGCGCAGTCGAAAGTTCGCCGGCGACCCAGCGGGTTATCGGCGGTTCGCCCTTGACCTTGAAAGTCCTGTAGATTGTCTCGCAACAAAGGCCGATGAACCAGGCAATTTTGGGAGAAATTGTCGCGGTGACCGGTGCGCAACCGGCGGCGCCGATGATCAGGTTGGTGATCTCAGAAATCGGCCGGGGGTCAGCGTTGGTGATGAAGTAGGCTTTGCCGGCAACTGGAGAGCCAGCATAGAGACGCTCAGCAGCAAGAATGTGCGCGTCGGCGGCGTTGTCGATGTACACCGTGTCAACCTTGTTTTTGCCATCGCCAACAAACTTGAGACGACCAGCGCGGGCGCGAGAGACCAGGCGCGGACCGAGATTGGTGTCGCCGGGACCCCAGATCAGGTGCGGGCGCAGCGCAACGGTTACAAGCTTGTCAGAATTGCTTTTAAGCACTTCTTTCTCGGCCATGCTCTTGGTTTTTGGATAATAAGCATCGTAATGGTCGGGGTAGGGCATGCTCTCATTGAGACCCTCGACATCGCCATGCGCGAAAACTACACTGGGTGAACTCGTGTAGATCAGACGACTGACGCCGTGCTTCTGGCAGCTCTTCAGAACATTGAGAGTTCCTTGATAATTAATGCGCTCATATTCTGAATACGGCTCTTCAACTCCGGCCTTGGCGGCGGTATGAAATACCATCTCGCAGCCCTGCACGGCCTTGTCGACAAGATCAGCGTCAGAAATCTCGCCCCTGCAAATCTGACAGCCGGCCTCGATGAGGTCGGGGTAGTCCTTGCGACAAAGAACGCGAACCTTTAAGCCCTTCGCGAGCAACTGTTTTACTATGGCGCGGCCAAGAAAACCGCTGCCGCCGGTTACCAAGGCTATCTGGCCAGCCTTGAGTTCATGTTTCTGGTCAGTCATCGATTCTCTCCTGTTAAATGCGCCCCTTGAGCTTTTCGGTGGCCCATTCAGATAGTTTTTCGCGGCTGATCTTGGCGTTGTGGCGAATATCGACGGGGAACCCCGGATGAATTAGAAAATGCTTTATGGCCGCAGTATGCTGATGTCTGCTGCCGATCTCGATGAGCTCGGCAATAAGCTTTTCGGTATTGACTTCGGCGACGCCCTTCTCAAGCTCGACGCAGATTACCGGAACCTGTTTTCCCTTTTCGCCGATTCCGGCCAGGGCGGTTCTGAATACATGCGAATGCTGATTATAGACGCGCTCACAGGGAATCGAGAACCAGGTCTGGTTTTCGCCAACGACGCGATGTGACTTGCGGCCGCAGAACCAGACGCGCCCCTGCTCATCAATGCGACCGAGATCGCCCATGCGGTGCCAGATGCTGTTGCCGTCGACAATCTTGGCCTGCATGGTGCTTTCGGGGCGGCTATAGTATTCACGGGTGACGATCGGCCCGGTGACCGTAATCTCGCCAATTTCGCCGGCAGTGACGACAAGATCATCGTTCCATTGCGTGATCGGCTCGTCGCTGATCTTGATTATTCTAACTTTGACGCTCGGAATAGGCAAGCCAACGCAGGTGCCGCCGCCGGCGTCAGTGATCGGCGCGGTTTCGCCGAGAATCATGCGACTGCCGATCGAGCTGACCGGCAGCGCTTCAGTAGCGCCGTAAGGAGTAAAAATCTCGCAGTCTTGGGGGAGCATGCGGTGAAAGCGCTGCAGAATATCATTGCGCGCCGGCGCACCACAGGAAAGAACCTTGCGCAGCGACGGCAGTGTGACCGAATTCTCAACGCCCCAGCGACTGAGAGTGTCAATGAGTGCCGGCGAGCCGAACATCGAGGTGGCACCGTTGTCGTTAATCGCTTCGGTGAGCTTGCGCGGGTCGGCTTTGGCCGGCTTGGTTGCGTCCATGTCAGGAATTACCGCGGTCATGCCGAGACAGACATCGAACAGGGCGAAAAGCGGAAAAGTCGCGAGATCAACATCGTCGGGGGTAAAGCCGTAGATTTCCTGTATATACTGAACCTGGCTGCAGAGAATGCCCTGCGTGTAGACAGCACCTTTCGAAATGCCAGTGCTGCCCGAAGTGAACATCAACGCCGCCATCTCATCGCGCGGCATCATCGCGATTTCATAAGGCGACGCGTCATTGTCACGCAGGTCATAAAATTTGTGGCCGCCCCAGAACAGGCGAGGGCCAAGAGTTACGCGAATTTTGATGCTGTCAGGCGCCCAGCGCATAAGAACGCGCGCGACGTGGGCCTTGGTAATGCCGACAAAGGCCTCGGGTTTCGCTTCCCCGATACATGTCTTGAGGCTGGCCATGCCGATGCCCGGGTCGATCATAACCAGAGTTGCGCCGACCTTGCACAGTGCGAAAAAGGCAATAAAAAATTCAATGCCGGGTGTGATCATCAGCACGGTTTTGCTGCCACGGCCGATTCCGGCGCGGTTGAAGCCGCGGGCAAAGCGGTTGGTTTCTTCTTCGAGCTGCCGAAAAGTCAGTTGAGTGTAGGCGACACGGCCGTAACTGTTGCGACAGGAGGGAACCACAATGGCTCGTTTGTGCGGAGTTAGCGCGGCTTTCTGGCGGATAAAAGCCGCCATGTTGAAGCCCTGGTTTTGTGGTTCAGGCATGGTATGTGCTCCCGGGTTCAGGATCGTGATTCTAACAGTTCGCGCATCAGGGCGAATACTTCTGAGCCAACGTCTTCGAGCAGGTAGTGGCCGGCATGGAAATTGCGCGCGATTGCTTTCGGGAAATGCCGCTTCCATTCATTGTAAAAATGTCGTGTAAACACAAAATCGAGGCGGCCAAAGCAGATCAGTGCTGGTTTGTCAGCGAGTTTGCTGAGGTTTTCTTCAACGCGCACAAGCTCAGTGTAAGAAGGATCATCAGCGACCAGTGGGATATCCTGCACGAAGCGGGTGGTGGCGACGCGGTTGGCAGGGCTGTCGTAGGGCGCCCGGAAACCGTGACGCACCTTGCGGCTCATGCCTTTAAGCGAGCAGGTGTGACTGGCGATAAAAGAGAAGGCGTTGAAAGTCTGGTTAAGGCAGGCACCGAGATCGGTGTTTCTGAACAGCCAGACAGGCCATGGGAAAGGGCAATCCTGTGGCAGCCTGAACGCGCCGGTATTAAGAATGACCATGCGCTTGATTTTTTCGGGGTGACGGGTGGCATAACCCATGCCAATGGCTCCGCCCCAGTCGTGCACGACGAGGTTGATCGGCTGCGTCAGTTGAAGGCTTTCGATGAGCGTTTCAAGGTTGTCGATATGCTCGCGCAGAGTGTAGCCGAAATTGTCGAGCCCGGGCTTGTCAGAAAGGCCGCAGCCAATATGGTCGGGCGCAACGCAGCGATAGCCGTTCATAAAAGTTCTGATCATGTCGCGGTACAAAAAAGACCAGCTCGGGTTGCCATGTACCATGACGATGGGTTCGCCGTTGCCCTCGTCGACATAATGCTGTTTCAAGCCTGATTGGTGCGTAAAATGGTGCGGGGTGAAAGGATAGATATCCTGATATTCTGCGTGGTTAAATGTCATATTACCATTCCCATCCGAGCATCATGCTGTTAAGACCGCTTCCGATGCCGACAAATCCGACTTTCTGGTTCTTTTCGAGGATGCCGCGTTCCATGGCGATCGCTGCGGTAACCGGCAGAGAAACGGTTCCCATGTTGCCAAGAAACTGAAAGGTCGAAAAATCTTTTTCGAGCGTCAGGCCGAGGTTATTGAGTATGGCGTCGCGGTTAGCGCTGGCCACCTGATGCGAAATTATCTTGTCAAGCTGGTCGCTGGTCCAGTTCAGTTCGCGCCAGAAAGCTTCACCAACACGGCGAATAAGGTCTCCGCCGTGGCGCAGCATACCAATGGCGTTGGTTTCCATCATCTGCGGGGCGCGGGCCGGAATACGCTGATCAGCTCCCCAGCGGCACATGCGATGATGTTCGGGTGCGCCGAGAATTACACCGCCAGCAAGCCGTGGGCCTCTTTCGCCGTATGAACCATCGCTGAGCACAATGCCGCAGGCGCCAGAGCCGCCGGTCATGGTGGCGAGCGCCTGTTTAAAAAATTCCATTGAACCTTCTTCGAGCATGCGCTGAATCATGATTTGCGTAATATCGCGGGCAGTTTCGCAGGCAACAACGATACCAGCCTTGATCTGCCCAAGTTCGATGCGGTTAGCAATATCGATAATGCCACTCATGGCGCCAAGACAGGCGTTCGAGACATCGCAGATCGCGGTCTCGGCACGCACTTTCAGCTCAGCGGCAACGTGGCAGGCGGTAGCAGGTTCGTAGTTGTCGCGACAGACGCCGCCATAGACGACAGCGCCGATATCTTCGACCGGTATATCAGTTTCGGCCAGGGCCTTCTTGGCTGCCTTGGCGGCTTCGACCGCGTTAACATGGTTGTGCCCCCACCAGCGGCGCTCGCGTATTCCGGTAAGCGCTTCGAGCTGGCCAGGCTGTAGATGCAATTTGCGGTACAGCGGAGCAAGCTGTTCTTCGATCCAGGACGAAGTAACAACATGCTGAGGCAGTTCGTAGCCGATGGCTTCAAGAAATACGCGGGTAAATTTCATAATATTCGTTGTGGTTTGGGCAGGATAGCAAACTTAGCCATCAATTACAACTCTGAGCGCAAACTCTTTCATGCTGTAGATTATACGTCCATCTACCTTGAGGAAGCCTTCGGCAACCAGCAGATGATCAGCGTCATCGACCCTGGTTATGCAGGCATCGACGGTTACCAGATTATCCTTTGGAATGACCTGACCGCGATATGACCAGGTATGCTTCTGGTTCAGCGCCATCGGTTCATAGTGGCAGTTACGACCGGCGAGCTGAGTGCCCCAGCGCTTAATCGCCGCGACTTTCATCAGCTGAATGAAGGACTCAAGGCCGAGAGAGCCGGGTATGACCGGGTCCTGATAGAAGTGTGCCTTAAAGAACCACTCCGACGGGTCGACCTGCTTAGTGCCTCTGATAAAGCCCAGTCCGGCCGGACCACCGTCGGGAATGCACAGTTCGATGCGGTCGAGCATCAGGTAGCATTTGCCGGGAAGGGCGAGACCATTCATCGCGTCAACGCGAGTGTCCTGCGGATTAAGCGGTGACACGATTTCGAGCGGGAAGTCAACATGGCGCTGCTTCTCGGCTTCTGAAGGCTCATAGAGCTCGAGCCCGCGAAAGCCAACCTGGTTGGCGAGAGCTTCCTTAGCGAAGAAACCGAAGGTGGTATTGCCTTCGTAGATCTTGCGACCAGCCTGGGTGACCAGCATGTCGAAAGACTGAATCAGCATTCCGGCAGAGTTAGCGGCTCTGGTAGTGGTGACCGTAGCTGTCAGGGTGCCGCTGTTGATGTTGACATCTTCGTAGAGCGTCGCCGAACCGTCGAGGTTGCGGTAGTGCAGTTCTTTTTCGTTGGCGAACGCCGAGCCCATATAGCATGAATACCAGCCGCAGACCTGCAGCGGGAATTCGAGCAGAATCGAGAACGGAATGCTGGTCTGGCGATTGGCCTTGAAGAACCAGTGATCGGGGCTGATATCAAACTGCCCCTGAACGGTACCGCCGGTCTTGATCTTGAGAAATTCCGCGTTGACAGCGGTTATGCGGTCGACAAAAAGATATGGCGGATTTGGCAGGCGGGCGAGGAACCTCTGCTCATCAAAGGGCACGAATTTTTCGCCGAAACAGAGAGAAGGCTTGCCAATCGCGTATTCAAGAATCTGCTGACCGCTGTAGATAGCCGGCAGAATCTCGCTTGCCTGTGGAACTGGAGTAACAGCGTGGTGTTGAACACGGTTTTGCCAGAGGGCCTCGATGCTCTCGCGACTGGCTCCGGTAAGTCGGATGCTCATGTTGAGCACCTGCACTATGCGGTTGCCGTCGGCGAACATCAGCGCATCGGCAATGGCGTAGGGTTCAGGGTTGTAGCCGAGTTCCTTGATCGAGATATCATAAAGGGCTTTTTTGACGCCCGGGGTAACCTGACCACGGCAGCGCAGCTGGCTTTGCACTTCGAGAACCGGCTCAAAAGCTGAGGTTGAAGCGTCAGCCACCCAGCCCATGCGCAGCAGGAAAACGCGCAGCGACTGCATGCACGACTCATACATCAGCGTGCCGGGCATGACCTGATCGTCACAGAAGTGCTGGGTCAAGAACCAGGCATCTATTGGAATATCAATTTCAGCCTTGATGCGTCCGAGGCCGAAGCGGCCGCCGGTCGGGTCTATTTCAGTGATCCGGTCGATCATCGCCATCTTGCGCGATGGAATAGTCTGCGGTGTCACCGGGAGGCCGGCGAACTCGCTGCCGAAAGCGGCGGCGAGGTTGCCCGCGCGCAGCGCGGCGAGGGCCGAATCATTGAATGATTCTACCCGCATGGTCGGCAGGTTTTGTCGCCCGGGCAGGTTGGGGCGGGGATCAGGCCTGGTGTCGTCGTCTGTCAGCACGATTCCCTTGCCGTCGGCAAGCTGACGGTCGGTAAAGAAGCCGGCGCAGCCAGCACGCATGGTAATCAGCTGTCTCCCGTCGATGCTGCCGTCGAATTCAAAGAAGAACAGGTAAGTGTTGGCCTGCCTGATGAAACGGTCAACGCGAATATCGTAATTTACCGTGTCGCCGGGGCGGGGCAGGGGGCCGTGAATGGTAACAATCGCGTCAAGCAGTCGATATTTAGCGACGCCGTGCGTTTTAAAGTCGATACCGAGCCAGGCGGAGAGAAAGAGGTCAGCCTGACCGGCTTCAACTGAAAGCCCGGTCGGCATGCAGTAATTGTCGAGGTACCAGCTGTCGGGGTAGACATCGTGCTGGGTAACGCAGCGCCCCTTGCCAAGTGAGCCTTTTTCGCCCTCAACGAGCACTATACGGTCGACGAAGTTGAGCGGGATGTCGGGCAGGCGCACGCGCGTCGGGTTCGCGTCAATCGGCGCGAAATATTCGCCGAGAACCTTGCCGATTTTGCCGACAGCGAATTCCATCGAGCCGTGCCAGTCGATGAACAAAGGCCCGGTATAAGGTCTGGGCATGCGCTGCGTGTAGTCGGGAGTCAGCGAAACCGGCAGCTGCGAAGGCGCTGGCAGTTGCGCGCACGACTCATCCGGCAATTCTGCCAGCATATTTTGCGCTGGCATGCCCTGCATGAGCTGCAATTGCTGGTTAAGCAATGTAGCATGCGCTTCGCCGATCTGCGAGCTCAGGCGCAGAAATACTTCATGCGCACGTGCGGTTTCGTGCTGCGCGGCGACCCAGCCGTCGAGCAGCGAATTAGAACCGGCTGCAAGATTGGCAGGATGCTGCGGCAGGTCGCTGAGTCGAGCCGGGACAGAAACGGGAGCTTGATATTGCTGCGGGCTGGTTGCTGCAGGCAATGTTGTTGGCTGCTGTATGTGAGCCGGGCGGGTTGTGGGCGAAGGCTGAGCTGATTGGCTTTTCATGGCTGAACTTTCTGATGTTACAAATCTGGCGGCAGAATCTGTGGTGCCGTCGACTGTCATAGCACGCTCAACAGGAGTTGGCGCGGCGGCCTGGATTACGGTCTTCGCTGTTGACTGTGCTGCGACAACCGGTGTTGCGGCAACCGTTTCACGACGCTGCAGTTTGCCGATGTCAATCTGGTGGGCGACCTTGATGATTACGGGCGCGATTTTGCTGGCAACTGCTGCTGCCGGCGCTTCGGCCTGGCGATAAAGCGGGGAGAGATCAACTTTAACGCCCTCGGCGGCAACGTTACCGATAAAGCGCAGCATACTGCTGACCTGATTCTGGCCATGCAGCAGCGCTGATCTGGCAAAGTGCGGACGCTGGCCGAGAATATTGCTGATCATGCGCGACATCGAGGCGCGTGGGCCGATTTCAAGAAACAGGCGCGCTCCTTCGGCGTAAGCGGTTTCAACACATTTAATAAAGTTGATACGGCCTATACACTGCGCTTTGATCGAGTCTGCTGAAACTTCGCGCTGCGGCGTAAAGACAGTGCCCTTACCGCTGCTGATAAAAGTCATGCCGGTGGGCGGGTGACAGTCATACAGGTGCAGTGCACGATAGTCTTCAGCTGAAGGCAAGGCAGCCTCGCAATGTACCGACGACACGCCTTCGAGCGGAAAGAAGGCTTTGCCAACGGCTTTGGCCAGCTTTTCGACCTGGACGCGGTTGCCACCAATAACGCATTCTTCGGCGGTGTTTTCGATGAGAATATAGGTCTGTGGAAAGTCTGGCAGCAGCTTTTCGACCTTCGCTGCCGGGCTGTAAATAACGCCGAGATACCATTCAACAACTTCATTCTCAGCGATGCCCCATTGGCGGCGCGGCGAGTTGTAGCGTCCGATCAGCTCAGTAGTAAAGAGGTTCGAACTGCGCATGCGCCGCACCATTTCATCGCGTTCGCGCCAGGTGCGCGTGGCAAAATTGCCCGCGGTTTCACCAAGACTGTAGCCCATGATGATTTCCGGTTCAATACCAAAGCTTCTGACAACATCGCTCACCAGCGCGCAGCACGACACATGGCTGAAAACCAGTGAATTGTGGTCAGCAATGAGCTGGTGCATGGCGTCATCCTGCCAGCCTGGTGCGTAACTCAGGCGCCATGGCGCGGTTAAGCGCGGTGCGAACTGCGCGGCCAACAGTTCATGTTCTGCATCGAGGCGGCGCAGATGCTCGGGCCAGGTAAGACCAAGTGCTGTGCCCATGCCAAGAAAATGGTTGCCAGAACCGGGAAAGGCAAAAGTGATCTTGCCGTTCGCCGCTGAGGGATTCGGGTTATAGAAAATTCGGTCCTGAATCTCAGGACCAGCAGGCATCGGACTGTTTTCATTGTTGTAGAGATGATTCAGCGCGATATCAACGCGGCGGCGCAGAGTAGTTTCGGAATCGGCTACTACCGCGGCAAAGCAGTTGGCGTAGTCTCCGGGGGCGTATTGCTGCCAGTATTCAGCGGCCAACTGCCGAATCGGGCGGTCTGCCATGTTTCTTAGAGCAGCCAGACGTTCGCGAGTATCGCAGGCATTGATGCCACCGACGATAAAAAGACTTTCTTCGGGCGCGCCGCCAGGAAAGCAGCGAGCACGCTCGTTGTCAATCTGAACTTCCACAGGCAACTGATCCTCGTTTTCGAGTGCCTGCAGAACTACGTGATAGAAGTTGCCGTCGATGGTGAAACTGCTTATTCCGGCTGTTCGCTCGCCCTGAATGCGGTTGCGCAACCAGAATTGCGGTTCAGCAGGCGTAAAGAAGAAGTCTTCCCTGTTTTGCATATCAGGGATAGGGTTCTGCATGCCGGGGTAACGCGGCAGAACCTGTTGATACAGACACACAGCGGCTTTGGCCAGAGAGAAGAGGCCGGCGGCTGCGCCAGTGTGGCCGACGACCATTTTACTGGCCGAGAGGGCGCAAAGCTGATCGTTGCTTTTAAAGCGGTTTTGTGCCGACTGATCTTTGCCAGGCAGAGTCTTGGCGAGAGCTGCCGCTTCGATTCTATCTTCGTCAGGGTTGCCGCTGCCGTGAACTTCGAGCAGGCCCATGCCTGCAATATTCAGCCCTGACTCGTTCCAGGCGGTGTGCATGGCGCGGCCGTAGGCCTCTATTGCTGAATCGCGGTCACCAGGACTGGTTTGCGTCGAACGGCCAATACCCTTAACCAGCGCGATTATGCGGTTGCCATCGCGCAGGGCATCTTCTTTGCGTTTAATAACAAGAGCTACAGCGCCTTCGCCCGGGAATGCCCCGTCAGCGCTCTGGTCAAATGCTACCGAACCATTTTTGCGCGAGAAGGGTCTGAGGGCGTCGATGCAGTTAAGGTTGCGCAGATCGCCGGCAAGATCGACTGCTCCGACCAGTGCTGCCGAAATTTCGTAACGTTGCAGCGCGCGAGTTCCGGCTTCGAGAGCCGAAAGGCCAGAGTTCTCGCCACTTGAAAAAGTGTGCGATGGGCCGCCTATATTGTATTCGCGGGCAATGCGGCTGGCAACAATTCCACCGAGCGCGCCAACGGTGCGCGGGTTGTTGAGTGGAGGCGTGATGGCATCAGCGAGATCAGCCATGGCTATGCCTTCAAACCCGGCGGCTCGAGCATCTTTTTCGATCGCCCAGCGGCTGGCGAAGCTGGTGCTGGCAAAATCGAGATTTATGCCCATATAGACGCCCCAGTTGCGGGTTTCTTCCGGGGTGCGTTTGATTGAGCGCAGAGCATGATCGGCGGTTTGCAGCATCAGCAGCTGCTGCGGAAGAATTTCGGGAATCTCTTTCGGGCTGATTTTGAATTCGCCGGGTCTTATCGCGATCTCATCGAGATAGGCTCCTTTTTTAAGCCAGGCGGCGTTTGAGGTAATGGGGTGGCGGTTGTCAGGAATATCTCTGATCGCCGGCTCACAATTTATAACGGCTTTTTGAAACGCATTGAGATCGGGCAGGGTGCCGGCTCTGGTTTCTATGGCTACTATGGCGATTTCAGGCAGCGGCTCGGGTGCGGCTTCCGCTTGTTTTGCTTTCGCAGCAGGCTTTTTCGAGTTATTGCAATATTCTTCGAGCAGAACATGGCCATCGATGCCGCCAAAGCCGAAAGCGCTGAGCGCGCAGCGGCGCGGTTGTTCAGGGGCTGGCTCCCAGGCGCGAGGTTGTTTAAGTATTTCAAAGTGGCTCTGTTCTATGGCGATTGCCGGGTCAGCCTGGTTAAAATTGGCTGTTGGCGGCAGTTGCCGGTTTTTGAGTGCCATCAGGAGTTTCATCAGGCCGGCGGCTCCGGCTCCGGTGAGAAGATGGCCAACATTTGACTTGACCGAGCCGATAACACATTTCGCGGCAGAGGATTTTTCATTCTGCCAGAGCTGATGCAGGCTGCTGAATTCTATGGCATCACCCTTGGGTGTGCCGGTGCCGTGGCATTCAATAAGTTGAACGTCGCGCGGCTGCCAACCTGCCTGTTGATATGCCTGGGTCATGGCGCGCATCTGGCCTTCGGTGTCGGGGGCGAGCAGGCTGCCGCCAACGTCGTTGGCCAGGCCGATACCACGGATTACCGCGTAAATCTTGTCTCCGGCTGCTTCGGCGTCAGCCAGACGTTTGAGCAGGAACATGCCGGCGCCTTCGCCGACTACCAGACCATCAGCGCCCTGGTCGAAAGGTCGGCAGATGCCGGTCTTTGACAAGGCGTGCAGTTGCGAAAAGCCCATCTGGGTGAACTGCGATGACGGCCGCGACACACCGCCAGTCAATACTGCGTCAGCACGCCGCGCCGTGAGTTCTTCGCAGGCAAGTTTTATTGCGTAAAGAGAAGAGGCGCAGGCAGCGTCAAGAGTATAGCCGCCGCCACCGAGGCCAAGAGCCGAAGCGAGCAAAGTTGCCGGGAGTTCTGCCGCCAGACGGTTAAGCGGGTGAACTTCGCTGCTTTTAGAACTGACCAGGCCTTTGCCAAGTTGCTCACGCAGAGCTGATATATGCATTTCGCGTGTGATGACGCTGGCCGTATCGGTTGGCAGCACGATATTGGCAAGAATTACCTGAACCCGGTTAAGGTCAAGACCGGTGGTAACTGCATCCAGGAAGGCATCGCGACCGACCTGAAGACTGATTGCCAGCAGCGGATCAAGCTTTTCAACAAGTTCCGGGCTTATCTGCAAGTGAGCATAGTTCTTTGGAATGCTCTTTAACGCGCAATTGCGCGGTGACAATACGCGATCAGGAGTGCCGGGGCGTGGGTCATGATATTTGACAGCTGCTTCCGGCCAGCGACCTGCTGGCACTTCTGCCGCAGCACTGCGCCCTTCGGCGATCATCTGCCAGAAGTCATCGAGACTGTCTGCGCCCGGGAACATCCCGCCAACACCGGTTATTGCTATAGCGAAAGGCTTTCGCGGCAGGGCATTTGCAGTCATTATTCAGCTCCACCAACAGACCTGAGCATGAAAGCGTTGCGCAGATTTTCATTCATCGTGCATTCATAGCCTTCGATTCTGGCCAGAAGATTGCCTGAGGCATCGATAAAATCTATGTCGGCACTGGCCATCATGGCGCCGCTGCGTCTGGTACGGGCAGAAACTGTAACCGGCACTTTTCCAAAACCGCTGGCGTATTGGCGGTAGTGTCGGGCAAAACTGGGCAGTGAGGGTGCGCCGCAGGCCTGAGTGGTCCAGAGAATCATGAGCTGGTAGGCCGCGTCGACCACCAGCGGATCAGTGTGCCAGCGCAACATTGGCGGACGGGCGAACCACGCGATCGGGTCAAGCGCAGTGGCAGATTGTGCCACGATACCGTTTTCCGACCAGCCTTCGACGGTCTGCAATGCTTTGAGAAATTCGCCATGGAACAGGTGGTTCTGATAGGCCTCATTTATTGAATCCGGGTATACCAGATGGGCGTCAGCCTTGACAGCCGCCGGTATACGCGTAGACAGCTGCTCAACCAGAAGAACTTCGGCACGGATATTCACGATTTCGCGCGCGCCGATAAGGCTTCTGATCTCACAGGTCACCTTGAAGCCTTCTTCACACTTGCGGGGCCGGGCAGCGTAGAGAGTTACCGGCAGGTTATGCTCTTTGAGCACCAGGCCTTTGAGGACGCGCAATTCATCATAGCCGGCAAAGAGCAGCCCGGGGTTGCGCAAAGTAGCAGCCTGTGCCAGCAGTTCGGCGGCTACTGCCATCGGCAGAACCGGATCGCCATTGATCACGTGGTCTTTGAGCCAGGCGTTTTCCTTCAGATTGATATCAAAGTCAAAAACCTTATCGAACTTTTTTCCGGGGGGCGGAGCCTCCACGCTGGCTATCTCACCAATAATGCCAATTTCTACTGCATCAGAAGAGTTCTGACTAAGTTCAATAATTGGCTGTCTCGCGCCATCGCGCAATGGTATCAGGCCAATTCCCTCGGCAAGGAAGACGCTGCGCAGAGAAGGCGTTACCATGCCACCGTCCCATGGGCCCCAGTTAAATGAAAGCACTCGGCATCCCGGTCTGTTGATACGCAATTTGTGGGCTGCTTTATTCAGCACTTCGTTGGCCATTGAGTAATCGACCTGGCCTGTTCTACCGAAGCGCCCGGAGAAAGATGAGAAGAGGATTATCGCTTTGAGGTCGTCTTTGGTTGTGGCCAGCAGCAGATTACGCAAGCCGGCTACCTTGGTATCGATAACATCATCAAGCTGATCACGCGTTTTGTCTTCGATGCGGCGGTCGCGCAATACGCCTGCGCCATGCATCAGGGCACGTATTGGACCTGATTCACTGCGCGCGCGATCAATTACGCGGGCAGTCTCATCAGCATCGCGAATATCGGCTGAATAATATAAGGCTTTGACTCCGGCGCTGTTTATGCGCGCGAGGTTGTGAAGAACTTCGCGGTTAGCCATGGTTGATTTGAACTCAGCTTCGAGTTCTTTGGGCGACAATTTTTTGCTGCTGTTCTTGAGGATTGCCTGTTTAACTGCAGCGTCACCAGTGACACCCTTCAACCAGGCTGGTTCAGGTGTTGGCTCAGGCGAACGGCCGATCAGCACCATGTTGGTGTGATACTTGACTGCCATTTCGAGCGCTGTTTCAGCTGTTACACCGCGGGCACCACCAGTGACCACTACGGTTTCACCCTGGCGCAGCATATCTGAGCCGGGTAGTTCATCTATCTGCTCTTCTACTTCGCGCAGACCATAGCGGGCTGAGCGGGTAAGGCCGGTTTCCAGTGGTCCCTGCTGCAACAGTTCCCTGACCAGTTTTTCGGCAGCACTTTGCATGTCTTTGAAGCGGTAATCAAGGTCGATAGCGCGCACTGACATTTCTGGCCATTCGTGGGCAATTGTCTTGCTCAGTCCGGCGAGGCCACCCTGAACCGGGTCTATGGTGCGGGTCGGCGATTCAAGGCCAAATGCGCCATCAAGTCGTGAAACAGTTGCGAACAGGCCGCTGCCATTAGCTTTAATAGCCATGCCAGCTTTCTGGGCAGCGATGAAACAGTCTTTAAGCCATTCTTCTGACGACCTCTCCCAAAGGTTGTGTGCAGCCTTTTCGGGCAGCGGCGCGATCAGAACAAAGCCCTTTATAGTATTGAGAAACTTCGCGGCGCCGACATCAGCAAGCTTAACTCGGCATGGCTGGTAACCTGCTGCTGCGAACTGCTCACAAACAGCTTCGGCAAGACCATAGCCATCATCAACTACGATCAGACTGTCGCCTTTTTTAAGGTTTTTCAAGGGCGCTGCTGTGCTTGCACCAAGTTCATATGCCCGCAAGACTGTGCGTTTGATGGGAAAATGCTCGGGTGTCGCCTTGTCGAGAGCTAATGGCTCAAGTTTAATCGCGACCGCTGGTTTTGCGGGTTCAGCTGCTACTGCCGCCGGTGCGGCATTGCCAGCATTCAGATACTCAAGTATCTGAGAGATGGTTCTGAACTTTCCGAGATCACCGGGCTGCACTACTGGAGCTTCAGGGACCCGTTCCTGAAAAGCCGAGAGAATTTCGACGCGCTTGATCGAGTCTATTCCGAGGTCGGCTTCCATATCCATGTCAGGGTTGAGCATTTCAGTCGGGTAACCGGTTTTGTCGGCAATAACTTCGAGCAATATGCCGTTTATTCCGGGTATTGCTGCCGGGGTGCTATGAGCAGCTGTCGGCTGCGCTGCATTGTTGCTGCCAGAACCAAGATACTCGAGAATCTGGGCAAGCGTGCGCAGTTTACCAAGTTGATCAGGCTGCACTACCGGCGCGTCGGGCAGGCGTTCCTGCATGGCCGACATGATTTCGACGCGTTTGATCGAGTCGATACCAAGGTCAGCTTCCATATCCATGTCGAGGTTCAGCATTTCGGCGGGGTAACCGGTTTTTTCACTGACAATTTCGATCAAAACAGGCTTGATCGCAGCTGCCCCGGCATTGCTGGCAGATTGCGGAACCGGCGCGGCGCTGACTGGTGCACCTGCGTTGCTGCCGAGATACTGAAGTATCTGGGTGAGCGTGCGCAGCTTGCCAAGCTGATCAGGCTGCACTACGGGTGCGTCAGGCAGGCGTTCCTGCATGGCCGACATAATTTCGACGCGTTTGATCGAGTCAATGCCGAGATCGGCTTCCATATCCATGTCGAGGTTCAGCATTTCCACAGGATAACCGGTTTTTTCACTCACGACATCAAGCAGAACCGGCTGAATGCGGCTGGTATCGGGCGTTGCGGCAGAAGCAGCGGTAGAAGTCGCTGCAGATGGAGCTTTTGTCGCTGTCGCGCTGGTATTACTGCCGAGATACTGAAGTATCTGGGTAAGTGTGCGCAGTTTGCCAAGCTGGTCGGGCTGAACTACCGGGGCATCGGGCAGGCGTTCCTGCATGGCCGACATGATTTCGACGCGTTTGATCGAGTCGATGCCGAGGTCAGCTTCCATATCCATGTCGAGGTTCAGCATTTCAACAGGATAACCGGTCTTCTCACTCACGACATCAAGCAGAACAGGCTGAATGCGGCTGGTATCCGGAGCTGCCGGTGTGGCTGCTACTGGCGCTGCAACTGGTGTTGCCCTGACTGCCTGAGCTATCGGCTGTGCAGCCTGGGGCTGCGGCATGACAGGTGCCTGGGCTGGTTGCGTTGCGTAAACGGCTGGCTGAGCGCGCACTGGAGTCGGCATTGCTGCCGGCTGCGCAAAAGTTGCTGCGTTGGCGGCAGGCATGCTCTGCCCTGAAACCAGCGCCATGATGGTTCTTTGCGCGGTTTCCTGACCTTCGAGGAAGCGGCGGTGCAGTTCAGCAGTTTGTTGCTGCAGCTGCTGCATGGCCGAAAGGGTTTCGCGTGAAAGTCTGAGAGCTTCGTTGGTGGCTGCTGGCATAACAGGCGCCGGCGCCACGTAAGAGATTGGCTGCTGCGGTTGAGATTGTTGCTGAGATTGCGGCTGAGGCGCCGGGGCAATATTAGCCGCAGGTCTCGACTGGTTAGCGGCCGGCTGGCTTGCCGGTGCCGGCGGTGTTTTGCTGGTGATCAGCTTTGCTGTCGCCGGTTTCGCGAGTTCCTCGCAAAATTTAACATGTGCCGGCGATTTGTAATTGGCGCCGCAGACCGGGAAAGTCAGTTTCGGTTTGACGTTCTGGGGCTGCTGTGCCAGCCAGTTTTCGCCGTCCTGCCAGCGGGTGACCTGCAGTTTATAGCCGATCGCGCTGAGCTGGGCGAGCACTCTGGCCAGATCATTGAGGCCAGAACGTTTGCCGGCAGATGAATCGACCGCGATAATGTTGCATTCGCGGCCCTCAAGAATAGACTTGATCAGACCCGTGATTTTTCCGCCGGGCCCGGCTTCAATAAAGGTTCTTATTCCGTCGGCGTACATTTTTTCGATGATTTCGACGAAACGCACCTGGTTGGCAAGTTGAAAGCCGAGAAGCTTTTTAATCTCTTCAGTATCTGAAGGGTAGGGGGTAGCGGTTGTATTCGCGTATACCGGCACCGAGGGTTTGCTGATTTTTTCGCTGGCCAGAAACGCGTGGAACGGTTCGGCAGCGTCAGAAACAAATTTGCTGTGAAAGGCGCCGGCGACATTAAGCACGGTAGCACGCAGTTTGCGCGCTTTAAAAACTTCGCGTGAGCGTTCGATTTCCGAGGTTTTGCCGGAAAGCACAACCTGTTGTGGTGAGTTGTGATTGGCTACCACGAGATCGAGATTTTCTTCGGCGATCAGTTCTTTAACAAAGGTGCGATCTGCGGCAACGGCAATCATGCCGCCGCGGTCGCCGCTGCCCTGAGCCATCAACTGCCCGCGTTTGCGCGAGAGTTTTGCCAGAGTTGCGTTATCAAATGCGCCGGCAGCACAGAGGCTTACCAGCTCGCCGTATGAATGGCCGGCAAAGCCATCGGCGTGCAGGCCGAACGCTTCAAGCGCGCGATACTGGCCAAGAGCTATTGCGCCTATTGCCGGCTGCGCGATGTCGGTTGCCCGCAGTTTTTCATCGTTGAGTTTGTCTTTTTCGGAATCGTAGGTCGGGCGTGGATACACGTAATCAACAAGGTGATTGTTTTGCGCGTCGAGAGACGAAATTGCCTGGTCAGCTTCGATAAAGGCGGCAAAAGCCTGTTGATTGCTGCAGACGAGGTCGAGACTCATTCCGGGATATTGCGCTCCCTGACCGGGAAAAATTACACCGACCGGTGCTTTCTGTTCGCCAGTGGCATAATACACGCCATTTGGCAGATTAAAAGAACCGTCTTTCTTGGACAGATTACCGGTAATATCGGTAACGATCTTTTCAATATCGTGAATTGCTTCGACTACGAAAGTCAGTCGACAATTATCGTCGGCATTAAAGTCGCGGCGTGATTCAGCGGCGTATTTGCGCAGCTGGTAAGCATTTTTGCAACTGGTCAGGCTTGCCAGACGATTTTCGATCTCAGCCGGAGTTTTGCCAGAAATGGTAACCAGTTCTACGCTGCGCTTCCAGTCGTCAACAGTCTTCTCTGACTTGTATTCAGATACGACTACGTGAAAGTTGCTGCCGCCAAATCCGAGGGCGCTGACAGCAGCTATGCGTGGCCTTGCATCATCGGTAATCCAGGGTCTGATTTTATCGGGCATGTAAAATGGAACTTCTTCGCCGCGCACGCCGTTGGCTGGCTGCGAAATTTTGATAGTCGGCGGAATAACCTTATGGTAAAGAGCAAGAGCGGCTTTTATAATACCGGCTGAGCCGGCTGCTGCCTTGGTATGGCCAATCTGTGACTTGACTGAGCCAAGGGCGCACCATGGTCGACCATTTTCAGAGATGCCATAGAGCTCTTTCAGTGCCGTGGTTTCTACTTCGTCACCGGCGTTGGTGCCGGTGCCGTGCGCTTCAATAAGGCTGATGTCGCGCGGCGTTATCGCCGCCATTTCGTAGGCGCGCATCAGGGCTTTTTTCTGACCAACGGGGCTGGGGGCGTAAATAGCCTTGCCTTTGCCATCGCTTGAGCTGCCGACCGCGTTTATACAGGCGTAAACACGATCACCATCTCGCTCAGCATCTGACAGGCGCTTAAGCACCAGCATGCCGATTCCCTCGCCAAGAATAGTGCCATCATTGTCAACACTGAAAGGACGGGCGTGGCCGGTGGGTGACAGGGCCGGTGTTTTGCAGAAACACATATACATGAAAATATCATTGAAGGTGTCTACGCCGCCGGTTATAACCATGTCGGTTTTGCCAGTCCAGAGTTCGAGAGCGGCATGATTGATGGCGCCCAGCGAACTGCCGCAGGCAGCATCGACGACGCAGTTGGTTCCGCCCAGGTTAAGGCGATTCGCGATGCGTCCGGCAGCAACGTTGCCAAGGAGGCCAGGGAAAGAGTTTTCCTGCCAGCCAACGTAGGCTTTGCCTATGTTGGTAATAACTTCTTCAGTGATATCTGCCGGAATACCGGCATGTTGCATGGCCCGGCGCCAGATGGGGTGCCCGAGACGCGCGCCAAGCGGAACAACCATCTCAAGAGTGCCGGTAAGGCCAAGAATAACACTGACGTTGTCGCGATTAAAATCGCGAGCAGCGCCGTAACCTGCGTCACTGAGAGCGCCCTGCGCGACTACGAGACTAAGCAGTTGCGAAGTGTCGATTGAGTCGAGGTCAGAAGGCGCGATTCCCCAATCGCCGGGCACAAAATCAACGGGATCAAGAAAGCCACCGGTAGAAGTGTACACATGATCGGCACGCTTTTTGTCGCTGTCGAGGTAGTCGGCGGAATTCCAATGTGTCGCCGGTACTTCGCTTATTGCGTCAACTTTTTCTTTGATGTTGGCCCAGTAATCTTCAAGGCTCTGAGCCTTTGGGAAAAGACAACTCATTCCGACTATCGCCAGTGGTTCAAATTTTGCTTCTTTGCGCTTCATGCCGACCTTCCTGTATCGTTCAGAATCTAAATGACATCACACCTGCCGCCCCCACAGCAGGGCTTAACGGCGGATTACGCTGTTGAACCGGATCTGCGGGCGTCAGTTTCTTTAAAGTGCCAGTTATTTGCGCAATATATTAACATGTAAAAGCAAAATTTTCGAGCAATATTTAGTTGGCAAAGATTAAAGAATAAATATGCAGGTATCTGTCAGCAATTCTTGTTGACGAGGCAAACCTGTGTCATGTGTCAGCTGTATTGTGACTGGGGAAAGGTATGACGAATTCTTGTTTGAGGGTTCTATAACTCTCGCTTTTTCTCGTCATTCTGTGCGAACAACGCGAAGTCGCAGAATCCATGGCCTTTATTGCCATCCTGGATCCTGCGACTGCGTGCAGGATGACGGTCGATGTCGACTCGCTTATTCGTTTCAAGATTAATACTGGAAATTTTAGCTGTTTGTGTTTACAATCTCTATCTGTAAAGCAATTCAACACATTAAGCTATTCTAATGGGCTGCGGAGGTCGAGATGAAGAACTACATACTACATACATTGCTGATTGCGCTGATGCTTGTGAGCGTGTCGGCAAATTGCTCCGGCCGCGAAAACTTGTCAACAGAGTCTGGTTATATCAAAATCTGGCATGACGAAGCTGGTATGCCGCATGTTGTAGCCAGCACTACCTATGGCGCCTTTATGGGCTATGGTTATTGCCTCGGCAGAGATCGCATGTTTCAGCTTGAGGTTTTGCGGCGTTCTACCGAAGGCACTCTAGCTGAAATTTTCGGGCCAGACTACATTGAGACCGATTTTCTCGCCCGGCGCGACCGGGTATCGCCGACAGAACTTTCTGAAGGCCTGAAAAACTGCCCGGAAGATTTTGCAACCGCACTTAACGCTTTTACTGACGGTATAAACAGAGCCATAGCCGATGTTCAGGCCGGAAAGTTTCTTATTGACCCGGCATTTGCCAAGGCAGGAATAGCGCCTGCAGCATTTTCGCAGTTACAGATTCTCGATATTTTTGCTGGTACCATGGCAGCACGTTACAACGATTTTGCCATGGAACTCGACAATCAGCATCTTCTCAACAGTCTGGTCAGGAAGTATGGCGCCAGAACAGCTTCTGAGATATTCGAAGATGTTGTTTTTTATGAAGACCCGGATATTTACACGACACTCGGCGACATGCCCTTTTTCAAACCCGGTTTCAGGTTTGTTCCGACAACCGATCCCGCCGGCAGTTTTACCGCTCCGACCAATTCGCCGACTCTGCAGAACCAGAAACGTAACCGACTGCTCAAGGCTCTCGGTGTTCCTGATAAATCAGGCAGCTACGGAGCAGCCTTAACCCTGCAACAGAACGGCGAAAAAAAGGCTCTGCTTTTTGGCGGGCCACAGATGGGATATTTCAAGCCCTCCGCTGTTTACGGTATTGGGCTGCACACGCCGGAGTTTGATATTGTCGGCACAACTCCGGTTGGCTATGTATTCATAATGTTTGCTGCCAACCGCCATATTGCCTTTACCTCCACAGCCGGGGTGGGCAATCTGGTTGATCTGCTCAATCTCAAGCTGAATGAAGACTCTCCAGATCTGCTTACGGGCACAAACTGCACTGCCCGAATCAGCCGAAGAATAGAGAAAATTGCTGTGAAGGGCTTGCCGAAGCCAGTTGAGCGCGAAGTGACTGAGACAGACCTTGGCCCGGTTGTCGCGATAGAGGGCAACACCTACTATGTTAAGCACCGCGCCTGGAGCGGAAAAGTCGTCGAATCATACACTGCCTGGTTTGCATCGACGTTTGCCGATAACCTGGAGAGCTGGCTTGCAGCATCAGACCGAAACGCCCTGTCGATCAACTGGTTTGGTGCTGACTGCTCTGGCAATATCGCGTTCGTGCATTGCGGGCTCGGCAAAAGCCGGCGAAGTTTTGGTGACGATCGACTTCCAGTCAGCCGACCAACAGATTTTATTTCGCCTGATAAACGTCTTGCAGGCAGTAACCCGGCAACCGGTTTCTACGCTAACTGGAACTGCCCGCCGGTAAAAGGTTACCGCAACGGCGATCTGCAGACAAACTGGGCTGCTGACCAGCGCAGCAGGTTTCTTGCCGATCATATTGCCGCCAATCGTGACAAATGGTCGCTTGATTATCTGGTGCAACTTGATAAAGACCTCGCGTTTACCGATCAGAGAGCTTATTTTTTCAAGGATTTTCTGGTTTCACTCATAAGTATTGATCAGCTGTCTTCCTCTGAAAAGGAGGCATTTGAGCTGCTGCGCGGCTGGGATAATCTGCGCGTCGACCGTGACGAAAATGGTTTTTATGATAACAAGGCTGCCGGCCTGTTTAATGCATTTTTTAACGCCCTCTATAATGATCTGCTGGGTGAGAAGCTCGACAAGTTCGCCTGGATGTCAGCCTCTGACGCAACCTGGACTCAGTCTGCCCTGCTGGCCAAGGTATTGTTGCGCCATAGTCGCCATGATTATCTCGGCGAACGCGATGCCAATGATTATGTCACCAGGATTTACCAGAAGGTATTTGCCGAGAACGCGACTGATGGGAGGAATTTGCCAGAGTTTGCTGCTCAGCCGATGGAGTTCGCAGCAGTTAATCATATTGGTGCGCCGACAATGACCTCTGTCGCAAGCTGTACACCGTTTATGAATCGTGGCAGCGATATTCAGCTGATAGAGCTCAGTTCTTCCGGGATCAGGATTTCTGGCTGCACACCGCCAGGAAACGCGGCGACCGGCAGGTCAGCTGATGACCAGATGCGCGCTTTCAAAGAGTTTCGTTATGCTCCTCGACCGCTTCTCATAAAGGATGTGCGGGCATTGCGTGGCCGCTTCATGGTAATTCCTGGAGCAGCTCAATAGCACGAGATTTGTCCGCCACCTATTCTCTTTCACTCTGACACATAGCGATTTGCTTCATGACGAAAAATCATGATTGTAATTTCGCGCGCCTTTCTGCGCTGGCAATTTTGCCATGTCGAAAACGCTGCGAAAATTGGACAGTGCCCCAAAAAAGTGTTATTGAGTTAGTATAGATTAAAGATGGAGGGGCGTATGATTGAAGATTTTTCAGGCATTTCCACGTTTGATCAGGGCATGGTTCCGCTTAACACCTGGGATCAGATAATCGGCAAAATTGTCGCTCTGCGCGAAGAAACCGCAATGGAAAAGAAACTGGCAATGATTACTGCGGTTCTCGTTAACATCAGACTGCTCGACAAAGAAGAAAAAATACACGACAGCCGTGATCTAAAAGAGAACATCGACACCATTTATCAAAGAGTTCTTGACGAGACAAAACAAACACTCAACACGATGGTTGAGCCCTCTAATGAATATATTTATTATTTCCGGGAAGTGCTCAAGAAGCTGCCAATAAGAAGCGGCGGCGGTGACCTGATAGGCGATATTCGCAGTGCCGCCGAGTATTTTGAAGAAAGCCGCAACGGCAACGACCCGATGCTTTCTTTCGCCGGCGATCTGCGCAAAGAGGTGCACAGAAAGCTGTCACCCAGAATTCTAGAAAAATATATCAGGCCTTACCTGCAGCTGATCAAAAACAATAATTCGGAACCGATCGCTAAAGCCGGTTACATGGCTCTGGCCAGCAGATTTGACGCGAAATCTGAGGATAGAAAATTTATCGAACTGGCAGAAGAGCTTGAAGAAAAGCTTTCCTACCTCTGGGATTACGAAAAGGGTGATATAACCGCGGTCAAAAATAATCTCGAAAGCCATCTTGATCTGTTTGAGAAATGTTTTCTTAAAAAAGAAATGCAGACATTTCTTAAAATAAGTGACGCAGCGCATATTAAGAATACCGACAACCTCGTAGACTGCGTTAAGAGGCTGGCGAGCTTTAAGATGTTGCTCAAAAAGTCATATTCAGAAAAGCGTATCGAGATGTTTGATTTTCTTAACCTTGATCTCGACATTGGCCGACTGGTTTTTATCTTCACAAACGACCTGACCAACAACCATTATGAGACAGTGACTTTTGGCAACATCAAGGATTGCATGATCCTGGTGAAAGAGTTGATCGTGCTGCTCAGCATCAAAGGCATTCTCGCCGAAAAGAGCGACAAGTTCATCAAAGAACTCAACGAGATCTACGCGATGGAAACCGTCGATATTCTCAAAACCAAACGCCTGTTTGAGAATATTGCGATTGAGCTGCAGCAGTTCATGCGCACGAACATTTTTCTCAGGCTCAGCCAGATGCTCAACAATGTTCTTGAGGCCTACAAAGTGCCGACTTCGGCTCTGTCGCCGATCAAAGACCGCTTTTTCAACAATTTTATCAGAACGACAGAGTTTCACGCAGTTAGCGAATTCATTGAAAAAATCGTGATGTTTTTGAACCGTGAGCTCGCCACCAAAAGCGCTGAGAGCAGCCTTTACGGCAAGTATCGCGTCAGCGACCTGCCGGCGGTTAACTCTAACTACGATGACTTTATCGCCACCACGTGGACTAAGACGCCTGACAGCGTGCGGCCCTATCTTGGCGGCAAAGGTAATGGCATAATTGATATGAGCAGTCTCGGGGTCAATATTCCCCCGGCTTTTATTCTTGGCTTGCCGATCTGCCGTGAGATGGCCGGCGAAAATTCCGACCGCGCCGGTTTTCGAGCTGTAATAAAAAAATACCTCGAACAGCTTGAAGCAAAAACCGGCAAAAAACTTGGCTGCCCGACGAATCCTCTTCTGGTTTCGGTGCGCTCTGGCACGACTATTTCGTTGCCCGGTTCGATGTGCACAATTCTGAATGTTGGCCTGACTGCAGATATTCGCGATACTCTCGCGGCAAAACATGGCGATGCCTTCGCGTCGAGCATTTATCGCCGGTTTTTGATCAATTCTCTTGTCGCGCTGGAAAAAGACCCCGGCAGCGAAGCGTCAATCGAGATGGCCGAGCAGGCTGTCAAAAAAGAGCTTGGTGCCAGCTTTCTCGATGATCCATTTGAACAGCTGGTAAAGAGTGTTGATCTGGTTTTTGCGTCGAGCCGGTCTCAAATTGTAAGAGACTATCTCAAGGAACTGTCTATTGATGTTATCTACGGCACTGCGGTAACCATTCAGCAGATGGTGTTCGGCAACCTGAACGCGAGATGCATGAGCGGCGTCCTGTTTACGAGAAACCCGATCAATGGCGAAGACGAAATGTTCGGCGAATATCGCGAAATGACTCAGGGCGAAGATGTCGTGATGGGTAATATTGTAACCCGCAACATCGCCACGATACCCGAAAAAATCAATGCTGAACTGCTAAGGGATAAGCGAATTCTCGAACAGGAACTCAAGCACGAGCTCGATATTGAGTTCACGGTAGAAGACGACCGGCTCTATCTTCTGCAGACCAGACGCGCGACCATCAGCACCTACGCCAAACTCGTCGTCGACGTTGATATGATGAAAAACGGTATTATCAGCCTTGATGAGTTCAGAGCGCGCATCGAAAGAATGTGCGCGACCAACGCGTTTATTTCGGTTCCTCGCGCTGATGACGGTTTTCGCGAATGGAAACCGCCGCTCATTGCCGGCGTGCCGATCAATCACGGCATTGCCTGCGGAACCCTGGTGCTGACTCTCGAAAAGCTCGAAGAAATCAAGGCGCATCGCGAGAATATCATCTATTTCGCCCAGAATACCAAGCCTTCCGACTTCTACATAATGAACAATTCGCATGGCATCATCACCGTTTACCCGGGTCGAACTTCGCACGCGGCGATTACTTCGATCACTCTCAACAAACCATGCGTGGTCGGCTGTTCATCTGCGGTGATCGATCTCAAGCAGAAAACCGTGACTTTCAAGGGTGCCACTGACACGGTGTTGAAAGAGGGCGAACTGATAACGCTCGACGCTAACGGCGGTTACGTGTATCGCGGCAGTGTCCCGCTCTACAACAGCTTTATCAGAACCCACAATATTCTCGATTCGATAAAAGGTCTCACTTCACCGACTGATGCTGCACGCGAAGTCGATCGCATTATTCACGAAAAAATTGCCGTTCTCGAAAAAGAAACTGGCTTTAAAAAGCGTATCGTCACCAGCGTTGGCAAAGATGTTCTTGCCGGAAAAAATGTTCTGGTCAGACTTGATTTTAATGTCCCGCTGGCAAAGGGCAAAATCACTGACGCAACCAGAATTGACGCCGCTCTGCCGACGATCAGATATCTTATGGAAAAGGGCGCCACGCCTGTTCTTTGTTCGCATCTCGGCGAGCCCGACAAACAGGAGAAAAAAGGCAAGTCGCGCGAAGAAATCTACACCGAATACAGCCTTAAATCTGTGGCCGAATACCTGCGCGCTCACTTTGCCGATCTCGTCTTTCACGAAAAGAGCATCGCTTCATCAGGCGTACTCATCAAAAAAGAAGATATCGTCAAAGGCCGGGTCAACATTATCGAAAACCTGCGCTACGCGATCGGCGAAAAAGAGAACGACCTGTTCTTTGCTCGCGGCCTGGCAGGCCTCTCTGACGGCATTTACGTCAACGATGCTTTCGGCACATGCCATCGCAGTCATGCCTCGATTACCGGAGTAACAAAGCATGTCGGCATGAAACTTGCCGGAATGCTCGTAGAAAAAGAACTCAAATATCTTGGCGCTGCGGTCGGCGAGCCAAAACGCCCATTTGTCGGTATTACCGGCGGTTCAAAAATTTCGACCAAGCTCGGCATCATTGAATCATTGCTGCAGAAGATAGATCTGCTGATTGTCGGCGGCGGCATCGGTTACACCTTGCTCAAGGCGACCGGGTTTGACGTTCAGAAATCGCTGGTCGAAGAGTCAATGCTCGAGACCGCCAAAAAGCTGATGGACAAATACGGCGACAAGATCGTTCTGCCACGAGACTTTGTGACAACTGACAAATTCGATTTTGCCAATCTGAAGGTCGGCAACCTTGAGCGCAACGTGAAAACCATAAAAGAAGGCTGGGAATCGTTCGACCTTGGTGAAGAATCTATCAATCACGCGCTGAGCATTCTCGAAACCGCTAAGACCGTTCTCTGGAACGGCCCTATCGGAGCCTTTGAGATAAAAGAAGGCTCTGAGGGCACGATCAGATTGTCGCTTGAACTCGCTAAAATGGCCGAAAAAGGCAAAACCGTAATCATCGGTGGTGGCGATTCTGCTTCGGCAGTTAAGCTGGCCGGGGTGGCCGACAAGATGACCCATGTCTCAACCGGTGGTGGTGCCAGTCTTGAGTTCCTCGAAAGGCTCGCCCTCCCGGGAATCTCAGTTCTTGACTCTGAGTAAGCGCTTTTCGCGTCACCAGGCCATGCTGGCGTAACTACTCTTCAGCGTTGGCCGCGTCGTAGATTGCAGCGTCGAACTTGCCTTCTGACTTCGCGATCAGTATGGTGCAAACCGCGTCACCAGTGATGTTGACGACGGTTCGCGTCATGTCGAGAAGGCGGTCGACGCCGATAATCAGCGCGATACCTTCTACCGGCAGGTTGACCGATTCGAGAACCATCGACAGCGTGATCAGTCCAACGCCAGGAACCCCGGCAGTTCCTATCGATGCCATGGTTGCAGTGAGTATAACGATGAGAAAAGAATCGAGTGGCAGGGCTATTCCATAGACCTGCGCGATGAAAACTACTGCGACACCCTGCATGATTGCAGTGCCGTCCATGTTTATTGTCGCGCCAAGCGGCATGGTAAAAGCTGCGACACTGTTGGCAACGCCACAGCGTGTTTCGACGGTTTCAATCGAGATCGGCAGCGTACCATTGCTGCTGGCAGTAGAAAAACCCACGCTCATCGCCGGCAGAAAGTTCTTGAAAAATCTGAACGGATGCAGTCCACCCAGTAATTTGAGTGCTCCCATGTAGGTAAGACACATGTGCAGCAGCAGAACGACGAGAACGGTCAGCACATATTTCAGCAATGGCAGCATCGCGTCAAATCCGACCGCAGCAAAAGTTTTAGCTATCAGCGCGAATACGCCGTAAGGTGCGAGTTGCATGAGCAGCATCACCATGTTCATGACAATAGCGTTGGCAGATTCGCAGAAGTCGATCACCGGGCGGGCGCGGGCGCCAACCAGCGTCGCGCTGACTCCTGACAGAAGTGCCACGAAAATTATCTGCAGCATGTTTCCCTCGGCCATGGCAGCAACCGGGTTAGATGGAATAATGTTCTGCAGCGTTTTAAACATCGACTGCCGGCTTGCCATTGACGGTTCGTGTTTTGACAGTTCTGCCAGATTCAGCCCCTGACCGGGCTTAACCAGAACCGACACAGCAAGCGCGAGACTGATTGCTATCGCCGTCGTTATCAGGTAAAACGCCAGGGTCTTACCGCCGATGCGCCCGACGCGAGCGATGTCGCCGAGACTGGTTACGCCGCAGAACAGTGAAACAAAGACCAGCGGCACGACCAGCATGCGTATAGAATTTATAAACAGGCCGCCGACGAGGTCGAACAAACCAGAGATCCATAAATTGGCAGTGCCAGCTGGAATGAGAAAATACGACATGGCAAGACCAGTGATTGCCCCGAGCGTCAACCCGGTCAGAATGCGCCAGGTCAATGATTTTTTCTGTTGCATAATGTGGTATCCTGTCCAAAAATGTAGATGCCAACTTTACCATGTAGCATCAATAATGTCTCGAAAGTTTTGCAGCCACTGTTTGTAGCAATGTTAACGGGCTGCCCGCGCACCCTCTCTCTGTCATTATGCGCGTAGCAAAGCGCAGTCGCAGAATACATGTTTTTATTGCCATTCTGGATCCTGCGACTGCGCGCATGACAGCTTGGTTTTTCTGAAAAATGTTGCAGCGAAACTTTTTTAGTGTTTGTAGAGTAATATAGTAAGTTGAAAAAAGCATTGAGGAGACGATCTATGTCTTATAACCGCAAAGCCTTACTGACAGGTCTCGTTCTGCTGGTTTTGAGCGTTATCTGCTGTTCCGCAGGCTACGCTGAATTTGATAGTCCGTTCGCGAGCGAGGGTAAATTCCAGCTCAAACAGGGCGGCGCGGCTGATGCTGCCAACGCCAGCGCCAGCGCCAATGCAAAGAAGGTAATTTACGACAGCGACGACAGACCGGCAAAAGTCGCGGTAATCGCCGACCTGCACGTTCAGGACAGCAAACAGAAAATGCTGCAGACTGCAGTTAAGGCTATTAACGAATTGCCTGGCATATACGCCGTCGCCATAACCGGCGATCTCTGCCGAAAAATCGGCTCGCCAGCTGAATACTCAGAGATGATAAAGCTCGTCAGCCGCTTCAAAGTGCCGATATTTGCCGTTCCTGGCAACCACGACATACTTTACCGTGACTTTTTTGGCAAGAATAACTTGAAACTGCGCACTTCTCCGGCTGAGCGCAAGGCCAAGCTTGAGCGCTTCCGCAAGGCTCTCAAACTCAAAAGCCTGCGCTTTTCGCGAAAAGTCGGCGGTCATCTGCTCGTGTTTCTGCCAAACGATGACCTGAAAGGCAAGTGGCTGGTCAGCCTGTCAACTGGCGCGCTGAATTTTCTTAAAGAGACTCTCAAGAAAAACCGCGATGTGCCAACCATTATATTCTGCCACGCGCCATTAGAGGGCAGTTATGTAAAAGAAAGAAAACTTGGGCCGCACAATTCTAATGCGCAGCCGGCAGGCAAAATAAGAGAAATTCTCAGAAACAACCCGCAGGTATTCCTCTGGGTATCCGGTCATCTGCACATCGGGCCAGCATCGAATGAATACCATAACCCGGCTAATAAGGTCGGCAAAGTCACCGTCATACATACCCCCGCCATTGGAACGAATTCGGCCTGGATGCGCGTGCTCGACCTTACGCCTGCCCGGGCAAAGGTGCGAACTTATAACGCAAAAACCGGAAAATACGCCAAAAAATACGAACGCGTTTTCAAGCACAAGGTAAAGAAAGACAAGCCTGATAAGCCCGAAAATAGTTCTGACGCCAGCAAGAACGACGACAAAAATGATGAAAAGAACGATGGCAAAAACGAAGATAACGACGACGACAAAGATGATAACGATAATGAAGATCCGAGCGATGAAGCCACTGTCGAAGAAGAAGAGGCCGATGAAGACGTTGATACAGACGAAAACACCAGCTCAGACGAAGAAGCCGATACCAGTGACAATTCAGGCGACGAGGTCGAAGAAAACGACGAATCTGGTGACACCGAAGAAAATAATGCCGCAGCTGTAGAATTGATCGAGCAGCTGATCGCGAAGATAACCGAATTTCTCCAAGGCCTGTGGTCCGGTATCTTAAAGATACTCAAGGTTTAACTGTTTCTTTTAACCGGTTTGAATAAAAAAAGGTAGACTCGCATTTGCATCTTGCACGAGTCGCCTCTAATAGTCAGATGAATTGTTGCTGCTTCTATAGAGCAATACATTGCATATGACGATAGAAAGTCTTACAATTGATTTTGTTAAGCACATTTGAATTAGCTGTCGCCCAACTTCAGGGTAGGACAGACAGGTGAATATATGCACGGTACTGATTGCAGCAACGCTGCCGCAAGACCTATTAGTCCTGAAGATCTCAAGTATTTTAAAGACTGGTTTGATGCTTATGTAGAGACTTTTGTATCTGACGATCCCGAAGTCAAGATGAACATCGACCTCAAATACCAGCACACGCAGCGGGTCTGTCGTGCGGCTGTCGAAATAGCTACTGATCTCGGGCTTGTCGGTCCCGATCTCTGGCTTGCCGAGACTGCTGCTCTGTTTCATGATGTCGGCAGATTTGAACAATTCTGGCGTTACCGGACATTTTCAGACAAACGGTCGGTCAATCACGCAGCCTTTGGCGTCGGCATTTTGCGCGGCAAAGATATTCTGCTGCGTCTCAACGAATCAGAGCGAATTCTCATTTTCAAAAGCATTGCTCTTCACAACCAGGCGGTATTGTCTGACGCCCTTGACTCGCGAAGCATTTTGCACGCCCGTCTGCTGCGCGATGCCGACAAGCTTGATATCTGGTGGGTCGCAACCGACTATTACCAGCAGAGAACATCAGGAAAAATCAACGCCGGGCTTGAGCTGCATCTGCCTGATTCGCCGGGCATTTCGCCAGAAGTCTACACGAGCATCATGAATGGCGAGACTGTGCTCTTCGAAGACCTCAAAACCCTGAATGACTTTAAATTGCTGCAGACTGGCTGGGTGTATGATATCAATTTCGCGCCAACCCTGCGGCGTCTCAGGGAACGCGGTTACCTGAATGTTCTGCAGGCATTTCTTCCCGACTGCACAGAAGTTAAAAACGTTTTTGCTTCGGTAAACAGTTACATCGACAAGCGCCTGCAAAGCCTCTAATACCAACTCCACTCATTTTGTCAGTAAATACCTTTGGTATTGCCCTGTCATTTCGAGCTCGTGCTCGCAATCGTAATCGTAATCGAATCTGGCTCACTGCACTTCAGGCGCCCTGGTGTCTGCGAAAACGAATTTTTTGTGAATAGTAGCAACGCTGCCCCGGTGGGGATCAGCGGGCGATTACACTTTCGCTGCTTACAATCACCGCGCCGTTGCGAATACTCAGCTTGACCTGGTCGCCCGGCTTGAGTTCGAGACGTGCCGGTTTCAGCTGGCCATCAATAAATTCGCAACGCTGCCACTGGTTGTTTACCTTTACGAAACCTTCGCCAGTATATCTTATCGCTCCGATATCCTGCCATTCAGGATCGTCGCCAGCGTGGTGAATCAGCTCGCCTTGCAATTCATAAGTTGTGCCCGAAACATTGCGCAGGCTGGCCTGCATGCTGAAGCGCGGAATAAAAGCCCTGATCAGCTCGGCGCAGTTATAAACTGCCAGCGGAATCAGCACCTGTGCCTGCTTTTCCGCAAAATAAGGCATTACATTGAACTTCGGGTTTTTGCGGCCAAATTTGTCATTATCATTGAGAACCTTAGAAAACATCGAGCCTGTCTCTTTGGCAAGTGGCACCCAGCCGACGCTTTCGAACCAGGTGTAATAGATACCGGCTTCGTGGCGAAGCTTAGACAACTGTGGAGCGGGGTAGGGGCGTTTTTTGAGGCGCGGGAAAACCCATTTGTTGTAATCGAAAATAGTGTCATTGCTGAAAAAATTAGCATTGGTAAACGCCGCGACCTTAGCCATAAGCTGATCTGGCGCCAGGCCTTCTTCGATCTCATACTCAGAAACCGGCTTGAAATCTGCCTTTTTGTGCGTGTCACCCATAACTTTTCGCACCATTTTAGCATTAACCGTTTCTTCTATCGGTTCATAGGCCGAGTGACTGTCAGCGCGGGTATGCGCCGGCTGGCTCATGTCAGCCATCAGGTGCATGGTTTCGCCGAGGGCTCTGAATGCCTTGCCAAACATCTGACTGCGATTCAGTTTGCCAAAAGCGCTGCTGTCGTTTTCCATGGCGGCTTTGTAGGCAAGTTTGCCGTTGAGCCATGAATGCTCGTTCTCTTCGTGGTTCATCGCCCAGGTTATCGCGTCAATTTCGGGTCTAAAGACTTTTGGAAGCAGGCGAACATTGCGGGTAACACTGCCGAATTCGAGATTAGGATTCCAGTCGTCGGCCTTGTAATTATACGAGTCGAAAAGTTCTTTTTCGCTGCTGAATTTCTTTTTATCAGGGGTAATAATTTTTCGGCGCAGCCAGGTCAGGTAACGAGGCTCATAGACTGGGTCATAAAAATGGCGAAAGCCCATTCTGAGCTGCGGAATATCGGCATCGCGCCCGCCGCGCTCAAGCCATTGCGAAAACACGCCAACCGCGCTGATTGTCTTTCCCTCGGTTGAAGGCTCTAGTTTAACCGCCTTACTGTAGGTAAGACCGGCGAACTGGGTCTGGTTGTCCAGCTGCATGTTTTTAAACTTGTCGGCAAAATGGCCGGCCTTGCACCTGGCAACAAAGTGCTCATAAGCGTAAGCGTTGATCAGGGGGTGGGTTTCGTTGCAGTCCCATGCGGGCAGCTCTGAGACGGTCAGCAGAAAGCTGCTGACCATAGCCATGCCGATGAATAACTTGCGCGTATAGTTGACAATACTGTTTTGCATTTACTCAGTATAATGAAAATACCGCCAGCCCGCAAATTTTTGATTTTCCCGAAAATCATACCTTCTTTCTGTCATTATGCGCGTAGCAACGCGAAGTCGCAGAATCCAGGTCTTTAATTGCCATTCTGGATCCTGCGACTGCGCGCAGGATGACGGCTTGAGGTCGATTACGATTACAACCTTGCTGAGCACGAAGATATGCAATGTGGATTTTTGACCGAGAATTGCTGAACATTAGACTGTCGGGCAATTTATCAGAGCAATTTGCCTGTTATCGGTTTGCATATTTTTTGCATAGGTGAAATAATGCATTAACTGCGATCGAGCAGAATAATTGTTACCCTGAAAGATATTCGGCCAGAAATTATGAACGAGAATTCATCAGGTATTTTAAGGGGAAGTCTCCCGCCGTGGACCCTTGGCACGTTGGCTGGGGCAGTCTTCTGCGCGGCAACGCTGCTTGGATTTTCTGGTCGGCTGTCATGGGTTCTTGACCTCTTTTCGCATTTTCGCGTGCAGTATCTGGTTGTTCTGACGGTATTTGGTATTGCTCTGCTGATGGCGGGGCGCCGCAAAACCGCATTCATCTTTCTGGGATTCGCCTTTATCAACCTTACGCAGGTGATTCCGCTGTATTTTGCAGGGCAGAACACGCCGCCTGCTGGCTCACCGCCGCTTCGCGCTGTGCTTGTCAATGTGAATACACGCCTTGGTGACCCAGCAAAGATCAGCGAATTCATTCGCAATACCAATCCAGACATTATCGTGCTCGAAGAAACCAACTCGAAATGGTTGAGCGATCTTGCGTGGCTCCACACCTCTTACCCTCATTCGCTGGCCGAACCCAGAGATGATAATTTCGGCATAGCCCTTTTCAGCAGGCTTCCTTTTGCCGAAAGCACAGTAATCAACCTCCCCGGCATCGGCGTTCCATCAATTCTTGCAGTAGTGAAGACTGAGCAAGGCGATCTGCATATTCTCGCGACGCATCCGCTGCCGCCTGTCAGCAGTGAATACGCAGGATTGCGCAACGACCAGCTCGAGCAGCTTCCCAAATACGTTGACTCAGCACAGCCGACGCTGCTGATCGGCGACTTAAATCTTACTCCCTGGAGCTACAATTTCAGAAAACTGTTACGGGAAACCGGGCTGCGTGACAGTTCTCAGGGATACGGTGTTCAGCCATCATGGCCCAACAACAACCCGTTTTTGCGCATTCCGCTGGATCATATTCTGCATTCGCCTGACATAGTCGTGTTGCGCCGAGCTATCGGCCCTGATGTAAAGTCTGACCATTTCCCGGTTATTGTCGATTTCGCCATTCTTGAGAAACCGGCAGTCCTGAACTCCTGGCGCAAGATTGAATTTGCTGTAAGCCTGCTTGACGAAGACGGTCTGCGCGGACCGTCTGACGGCAAGGTTGCCGTGTCTTATGAATTCTGCATTCCGGATAACGATGTCTGCCGAGCTGAGATCAAGGCCATTGACAAGACGGTTCAGTTCATGCCGGGTTCGCGTGGCAGAATCGGTGCGGGCAAAGGCGAGTGTCTATGTATCGGCTCCACACACCAGGATGATTTTCACAATGTTCTACGTGCCCTGGCTGAAAAAAGCTACATTGCACGCATCATCGAGTGCCATTTTGAATAGAAGAGCAGATTGCCAGCATCTGGTGAAATATTTACAATATTTTGCAAATTTGGGATCAACTCAGATCTAATCGCAATGAAATCATACTCTGCAAGTTGCTTTGTTCTTTGTTTTTATTTGTCATTTTTACAGCTTTCTCATATTCTGAATCATAAACCTGTGTAGAGGATACAAAAATGAACAGACCTGTTTTCTTTTCGTCGAGATCCGGGGCGGTGCTGCGCGTAATTATCACCCTTATCGTTCTTGCTGTTGGCTACTTTGCCACGCAAAGGTCGGTTAATTTGCTTAGCCAGTTGAGCGATGAGCTGCCCGCGGTTTTCGACACATCAGAGGCGCTTTCGCTCGACAACATGCATAAACTTAGTGATGGCCTGACTGACGACGCTCTAAAAAAATACCTGACCGGCATTCAGCTGCCAGCTAGTGAAAAGGAAACCTGGCGAAAGTCTTTTTTCTCGCCATATCTGATTCGCGAGAACAGTTTTGATTTTACGCCGCCGCCGGCACCAATTGATGCAGAAGCCTTTCAACTCATGTGCAGCAAGATTCCTGATCTCGCGAACTTCCCTGATCAGCTGCTCTCGCATCTCGCAGCACCAGAAACCACTTTCAGCGGCAAGCCGCCGCTGCCTTCGACTGTCGTGTTCGCTTCTGCCACCACTTCTTTTAACGATGTTCTCGACGAAGCGATTCTCTGGTATGCCGGCGGCCGACTTCTGGCAGCTCAGGGAAGGGGGCAAGATGCATTTCGCGCTTTCTGCGGCATTATCAACCTGGCGCTTGCCTTGGAGAATGATCGACTCTCCCATCCAGACAAGGGGCGCCGCTTAAAGTCATGTGTCATCAGGGAAATCGCCGCAGTTGGCCTGATAGAGAATGCAGCAGCACTGTGCGCGACCAAAGCTGAATTGATCAGCGCGCTCGCTGAATTAGACCGGCTCGACAGGAGCTTTGTTAAGGTCAGCAAAGTTCTGGCTTTTGACAAGACTCTTCCGCTTGCCTTTGCCAGAAAGATCGCTGACGACATCGCTTCGGGCACCGCGTTAAAAAAATACGGCAGGGAAGTGACCAGCGTCAGTAGCGCGCTGGCCGACAAAAAGACTCTGAATGAAGAACTTGATCAGATATATGATGAGCTCGTTCATGCATTTGAGAGCCCGTATCATGTAGCCCAGCGCGAGTATAATCCATGGCAGAAAAGGCATGACAGCCTGTTTAAGGGCTATTCATTTTTCTTCGCTGAAAAATCAGCGCGCCACATGATTCTTGAAGGCTTCACCGATATTCTGCCGTTTTACACGCTGGTCGATGTCAAAACCCGCATACTGCTGAACGGCGCGGCCATGGCAATGATCATCAACGTCTATCATGCTGAAAACAGCGTCTGGCCAAAAGATTTACCGGAACTCGAAAAGTGGCTCGGCCAGCCCCTTCCCGCAGATCTGATCAGAAACCAGCCTTTCGTCTACAAGCTCGATAATCAGCCGTATCTGGCAAGCATCGGTCGCGACGGCAAGGCAAATAGCGCTGACGACCTGATTTTTATGCCGTTCGGCAAAAAGGCCGAGGAATAAACTCCGCTGCCAGAACAGACCGCGCCACTGATTATCAGGCCTTGTACTCGCGGACAATCTGCATGTTTTTCTGAACCATTGCGCGGGCACGCCAGTCGGCTTCGTAGGTAATTCTCTCCTCGTCAAGGGTCAGAATCTTTCCGTTTTTCATGACTGGCTGCCCCGCAATGAGCAGATGCCTGATATCACCGTTTTTGGCGCAATGAACAAGATTTGCGGTGAGATTATGTTTCGGATACCAGTGTGGCGAGTCCATGTTAAAAAGGGCGATGTCAGCCGACTTTCCCACTTCAATGCTTCCCGAGTCCGCAAAACCCATGGCGCGGGCACCGTTTGCTGTAGCCATTCTTAGGGGCAAATCACCGGCCAGAGCCTCGGCATCGTTGTTGTAGAATTTTTGTAGCAGAGTCGCCATGCGAACCACTTCCTTCATGTCCATATCGTTGTTTGATCCGGGGCCGTCGGTTCCCAGAGCGACATTTACCCCGGCAGCAAGCAGAGGTCGCAGATCAGTTCCGCCCATTGCCAGTTTCATGTAGGTAAGCGGGCAGTGGGCCACAGAAACATTTTTCCGGGCAAGAATCGAGATGTCATTTTCCGTCAGATACAGCGCATGAGCGACAATTGCCCGGGTTTCAAACAGTCCACAGGAATCAAGATGTTCAATGGGGGTTTTTCCGAGCGATTTTAGCGAGTTGGCAACCTGTTCAGGTGATTCTGAAGCATGAATATGCACGGCAAGCCCGGTTTCTCTGGCGATTCGCCCGATTTCAGCGAGAAAATCCGGCGGGCAGACGTATGGTGAGTGAGGCCCCAAAACCGTCTTGATGCGGCCTTCCGAGCTGCTCTGGAGTTCGCTGGCAAACTTTAGCGCTCCGTCAAGATTGGTGCCAATTTCCTTGTCATCGCCAATTCCGAACTGGCACCAGGTCAGAGAAGCTTTCATTCCAGACTGCGCTGCCACTTTGGCAACTTCGCCCATATAGAAGTAATGGTCATTGAAGCCGACACAACCGCTTCTGATCATCTCGCATGCGGCAAGTGCAGCTCCCCAATAGACGTCTTCATCTGTCAACGCCGATTCGGCTACCCAGATCCGTTCGTTGAACCAGCGATCAAGAGGCAGATCTTCCGCCCAGCCGCGTTCAAATGTCATCGGCGAATGGCAGTGGGCGTTGAAAAAGCCGGGCAATGCGAGGTGATTCGTTGCGTCAATAGTCTCATCAGGCACAAAACCTTCTGGCGGCTCGCCCAATGCGACGATCATTCCCGCATCAATAAATATATCGACACCGCTGAGAATTTGACTCTCGGCGTTCAGCGTCATGATATCGGGATTCTTGATCCGTATTCGCATGGCAAACTCCTGATGAAAATGAACTCAAAGCTTCTGGCATTTTAACACATCTTGAGCCCGGTGCCGGCACACCGAAACATTTTTGAGTTTGACACTCTGCTCGTGTTGCCCCTAAACTAAAAAGCTGAAGAAAAGCACAGTGAATATTAAATTTTACGAACATCTTGAAAGGCTCATTTAATGAATTCCGAAAAAGCCTCCTGTTCCTGCGGACAACTCGTTTTGCGGTACAATGACACAATCACCAAAACATCAATATGTCACTGCCACGCCTGCCAAAAGAGAACTGGCAGCGCTTTTGGTGTTCAGGTAAGGTTGAAGAAAGAAAAAGTGCTGATTGAAGGAAATGCGACAAAATTCGATCGACCAACTGACGAAGGCGACCATGTTCATTTCTATTTTTGCCCTTCCTGCGGCGCCACTGTATATTGGGAAATCGACGATCTTCCCGATTCAATAATTGCACCAGCCGGTGCATTTGAAAATCACGACCTGCCTTCGCCAACTTTCTCAGTTTACGAGGACCACATGCTCTCCTGGGTTGTTTTACCGTCTACCATTACTGAACATATGGATTAGGAGCATCCTGGTCTAATTCGAATTTCTCCGGGGTTAACAATGCAGTTTATTCAGACTTCAGACATCTACAATTTTCGTGAAACCGTTTGGGAATCGCTGATCAAGAACCTTATGCCTAACAATATGTTTCTTGGTATGCTTTCTGCGCGCATGCCAGGGGAAGAACCCCAGCCGGCCGACCGCTTTGCCGCAATTTTGCGGGCCGGCGAGCTTGTTGGCGCAGTGGCCCAGACAATAAATGGTCGCCCGGTGTTCTCTGCCATGCCAGCTGAGGTTGCCAGATTTGCCCTGACCGAGTGGCTGGCCCACGTTGGCCGGCCTAGAACCCTGTTTGGCCCGGAGCAGACGATTGCCGAGTTGTTGCCGCATGTCCCGGCCTATTTTCCCAAGGCCAATCTGAAGATCGAAAAAATGATGAGTTATGAGCTGCAGAAGGTTGTAATGCCCGCCAACCGGCCCGGTGGAAAACTGCGCTTTGCCGAAGCAGCTGACGCAGATCTGCTCGTCGAGTGGGCGGTGCGCTTTACAATTGACTGCCATTTGCCAGAAAGCAATTCGCCTTCATTGCGTGATGATCTCGGCAAAAAAACACGGCAGTCGATTGAAAACCGAAAGCGAGTAATCTGGGAAGTTAATGGCACTCCCGTCTCGATGGCCGGAGCCATCAGACCGGCTCCTTTTGGTGATTCCATCGCCTGGGTTTACACACCCGACGAATTGCGTGGCAAAGGCTACGCCTCACAGCTGGTCGCTGAGTATTCCCAATACCTTCTGGATCAAGGTTCGCCGCGATGTCTGCTTTTTACTGACGCCAGCAACCCTGTCTCAAACGCTATCTATCAACGCATCGGCTATCAGCATGCCTGCGACTTTCTACTTCTGCTTAACCTGAGCTGACCGTCAGGCATAATTCCGAATGCTGGCAGTTCGACAATTTTAGTGGCAGCTCGACAATATTGTCGAACTGCTATGCCTGTCGCCAGCATTTGATTCGTGATTGCCCGAAGGCTATTTACATGGCTTAGCCCTTAACAGTCTGGTTATACGTGGCCTTTATATCAGCTGAGCCAATTTGGTTTTGCCGGCCTCGGCACGAATATTGCGCTAACAATTGACATGCTTGGCAGGTAAAACTACCCTGTCTTAAGATACAAATTCTGGAGGAACAAAAATGAGAAAAACAATCCTGATCTTGTCAATGATTCTGGCCGTTCTGCTTTTTAACAACCTGGCAGCTCAAGAAAACCAGACTGTCTTTCCGACTGAGATCGTTGAAGTTCTTGCCAATGACTGTCCAGTGATGGGTGGCACTATCGACAAATCAGTAAATACGATCGTTGACGGTCGACTTTATTACTTCTGCTGCGGCGGCTGTATTGGCTCGTTCGAAGCTGAACCCGCCAAATTTCAGGACAAGCTGAAAGACGCGGCGACCAGAACGCTCAAAGTGACCAATGTTGAGGGTAAATGCCCGGTTTCTGGTCTCGAAGCCAGTCTCAAGTTTTTCACCATCGACGAAGAAGCAGCCACCATAACCTTTTATCATGGCCAGAAAAGCATGGAACCGGCTGGCAAATAACTAGTCATTATCAGCTGAAATCATCATGATTTCAGCTGCTTTTTTACGATTGGAAAAACAAAATGGCGATCTACCGAAATTACCTGATTTATACTCTGGTTGCTCTTTTCTGCCTGCCAATGGCGCTACACAGTCAGGAAACCAATGGCCTGAGCCTTCTGCTCGAAAGTTGTCTGCAGAATAATCCTGAGCTGGGCGCAGCTTATCATCGTTGGAAAGCCACCAGCGCGGCAGTAATTCATAAAACCGCGCTGGCTGACCCGGTGGTGAATTTTCGTCAGAATATTGAACCGGTTCAAACCAGAACTGGCGAACAGAACCAGATGCTGACAATCAGCCAGATGCTGCCATATCCGGGCAAGCAGAAAACTGCGATCCGCTTGAATCACCAGATGTCAGAAAGCGACAGGTTTCTCTATGAGATAAAACTGCGTGATCTGATTACTGAGATCAAAAAAAGCTATGCCGAAATATGGTATTTAAGCAAAGCGGTCGAGGTTACCGAAGCCAACGCCAGAATAGTAGAATTTCTCGCCAAAGAAGCAACCGCCAACACCGCTTCGGTAGCGCTGCTGCCTGTTTTGCGGGCGCAGAGTCAGCTCGCGCAAACGGCTAACGATCAAATCAACTACGCCGAACTTCTCGAGTCTGAAAAAGCCAGACTAAGAGCACTGACTGGCCTGCAGACGCTTGAACCGCAATGGTTCGCCGCGCTTCCTGTATTTAAAATACCATACAGCAGCGAAGATTTGCTGGAACTTGCGTTAACGAGCAGAAGCGAAATCTCGGCAGCAGAAAATTCCAAGAAAATTGCGGCAACAAAACTGAGGCTGGCAGGATTTGACAACAAGCCTGATTTTGTTATCGGCTACAGTCAGAATATTACCGGCAATCGACCAGATCTTGGCAATGTCTATCTCAAGGACGAAGGCAAAGATTCATACGGTTTCTTTGTGCAGATGAACCTGCCGATCTGGGGTAACAAGAACCGAAGCCGGATCAGGGAAGCCAAAGAAAAACAGCGCGAGGCTGATTCTCTGTTAGATGCCGAAAAAACCAGAACCAGAGCCAGTCTGGTTAAGCTCTGGTTTAACATGACGAACCGGCGCCGCATGCATCAGCTTTACGCGCAGACTATATTGCCGCAGGCACAAAGCGCCGCTGATAGCGCGCAAAGCACTTTTACGACAGATAAAACAAGATTTGCCGACTATCTCGAAGCAATGACTACTGTTTACGCAATTAAAGTCGCCGCCTTGCGCGCAGAAGCTGATTACTTTGTCAGTGTCAGTGAACTGGAAAAGTGGGTCGGAAAACCGTTTGAGCTGCAGCAGGAGGAGATTTCGCGATGAGAAAAACATCGGCATTTCTAGCACTGTTCTGCCTTGCCATGCCCGTCCACGCAGATTCCCGACCGGCATCAGCTTTTTTCAGTCAGCAGCTTGAGCAGTTAAAAAGCTTTAAAGCAGCACCAGAGATCAGAGACAGCTTTGACGAAAGAATTCAAGCAACGCTGAACGCGCCTGAACCAATGACAGAGAAGTGGCCCACTGAACCGGCGGTTGTCCAACCACCGGCAGCATTGTCAATCAGAACCCCGGAAGACTTTACCCGGGCCGCCTTGACGCTGGCTCCGGAAGTAAGAAAACAAAAACAGATGCTTGCCGCGGCCAGATACAATCTTTCACAAACCCAGGCAATGGAGCTTCTGCTTAACCAGTTTTCCGCCTTTATGAGCCAGACTCCGGCATTAACTCCGCTTTTCAAAGAGCATCCTTTTCCTGGCGTCTCAGCAATCAAAGCCAGAATTGCGCAATCAATCAGTGATGAAGCCAGTGCCCGATTTGATCACTTTCTCGCCGGAATGGCCAGACAGAGCAGACTTGCAGCATATCAGATCATAGCCGCCCGCAAGAGACTGGCTTTGATTGATAAAACCATCGGGCTCTACACTGACCTCAAAAAGACTTCGGATTCATTGTATCGCAATGGCAAAATTTCTTTCGCTGAGCTGACCATGATCTCGCTTGAAGCTTCCCGTCTGGAAACCCAGAAAAATCAGTATCAGACGATGCTGATAGAGCAGCAGGAAAAAGCTTTCGCGCTGCTCGACGGCGAGCGACCAGCATTGAATTTCAACGCTTTGCCGGCCTCAGATTTTACGTCACCCGGTCAGACTGGCGACCACAGATTTGCAGATCATCCGGCTTTGCTGGCAGAAAATATCGGATTAAACCGCCTCGAAGATTCGATCGCTCTGGTTCAGAGAATGACCTTTCCAGAATATACGAGCACTTCGCGGCTGCCCATGAAAAAAAGCATGTCAACAGCGGCATCGGCTGGTATACCTCAGGCTGATTCCAGAATCGAGTTTAACCGTATCTTCGTCGAGCAGCTCAAAGCGCGAAGACAGGCACAAGCCGAGGCCGTGACCTCTACCGGACTGATGCTGAAGGCGCAGTATGCCAGCGATCTCGCATCTTTTCAACGCAACCAGCAGAGTCTGCAGATTATCAGATCCCGGATGCTGCCAGAATTTGAAAAGGCCTTTGCCAGCGTAAAATCACAGTATGAAAGTGGCCAGGCCAGCTTTCAGCAGCTTGTCGAGACCGAAAAGAGATTGTTGAATCTCAAAGAAAAGCTGATCGATTCTGAATTCGCCACTCTCAAGGCCAGAGCAGACATGCTTTATGACATCGGAAAAATCTACTTTAAAGCAGGATCCCAACAATGAAACCAGCTCTGATCGAAAATAATAAACCATATATGTCACTATTGGCGGTGTTTCTGGTTGGACTCATCACCGGCTATCTGCTTTTTGCCGGCCATAAGCCCATTCCGGCTTCAGATGACCATTCCGAGCATAAAGAAGAAGTCGCACAAATCTGGACCTGTTCCATGCATCCCGAAGTAAGACAGAACAAGCAAGGCAAGTGCCCAAAGTGTTTTATGGATCTGATTCTCCTCGACAAGAGCCTGGACTCTGGCAACCCGTCTGTTCTCAAGCTTTCTGATGCAGCACGCGAGCTCGCTGAAGTAAGAACTGCCGAAGTGTTTTCCGGGACCGCTACCAGAACTTTAAGACTGCCCGGAACAGCAAAACTCGATGAAACAAGGGTTAAGCACGTAACCGCCTGGGTCGGCGGCCGAATCGAAAAACTATACGTCAATTACACCGGCATACCGGTAATACAGGGCGATCATATGGCAGAGTTCTACAGCCCCGATCTGATCGCCGCGCGCGAAGAGCTGGTCAATACTGCCGGCAACGAAAGCCTGCACAGGGCCGTGGTCGAGCGCCTGCTGCGCTGGGGTATTTCCAGCCAGCAGATCGAACAATTCAAGTCGCAAAAAGTTCAGAATGAGCTGGTAACCATTAACTCGCCGGCAGCAGGGATCGTAATCGAGCAGACTGCCAGAGAGGGAATGTATGTAAATCAGGGAACCAGACTGTTTTCTATTGCCGACATGAACCGACTCTGGCTGATCGCTTCGGTTTATGAGCGTGATATTCAGTGGCTCAGATATGGTCAGTCGGTTGAATGCGAATTTGAGGCTTTTCCCGGTATAATTTTTCCGGGCGTTATATCTTTCATCTCACCAGTTTTAGCTGCTGATTCAAGAACGGTCGATGCCCGCATAAACCTCGACAATAAGAACGGTCAGCTCAAGCCGGGCATGTTTGGCAGAGTAACAATCAAGGTTTCTGTTGGTCCGGGCGGCGAGGTGATAAACCCCGAACTGGCCGGCAAATGGATCTCGCCGATGCATCCCGAAGTGATTAAGGATGGTCCGGGCGCATGTGATGTCTGTGGCATGGCGCTGGTGCCAATTGAGAGCATCGGAATAAAAACAAACAGTGACGGGAATCAGCCGCTGATTGTGCCCGAAAGCGCAGTGCTCTGGAGTGGCCCGCGATCTATCGTCTTTCGCGAAAAGGATAAGGATAACGGCCTTTACGAAGCGGTTGAGGTGCTGGTCGGTGCGCGCGTAGATTCAGGCTATCTCATCTATGACGGCCTCGAAAAAGGTGACCGGGTTGTCGTTGAAGGTGCCTTCAAACTTGACTCTGAGCAGCAGATACGCGCCGGAAACAGCATGATGAGTCCGTCAAGAGACACTTCGCTGCAGGAGTTCACTCAGCTAAGTTCCCAGGAAATCTCTCCGGAAAACATGAAACAACTCGAAGAGCTTATAAAAAGCTGTCTCGAAGTTTCTGAAAAACTGGCGGCGGATGACCTGCCGGGAGCAGCAGAAGCAGCCGGCAAATCACATGAGCAAATGATGGCTCTCGACCCGGCAGCTGTTTCATTGACCACTGCAGTTGCACCAATGATGCCAATCCTGTTGAAAATCCAGGCAAGCACTGAGATCGCCGCAGCCAGAGAGAACCTGTTCGGCCTGGATGCCGTGTTGCGCAATCTGCTCATGCTGGTTAAAGGCAAACTCAGTTTCGAAATTCACGAAAACTTTTGTCCAATGGCTTTCAACAACAAAGGCGCGACCTGGTTTCAATCGGCTGCTGATCTGGCAAACCCCTATTTTGGCGCAAGAATGCTTAAATGTGGCAGCACCAGAAAAGTCTGGGACAAAGAGAAACGGTAATGGATACAATCATCAGATTTTTCCTCGAAAAGCGCATTATTGCAGCAATATTGCTGATAGTGCTGGTAATTTACGGCCTTTCGGTCATTCCGTTCGACCTGAATACCGGCATAATGCGTGAGCCGGTTGCCGTCGATGCGATTCCTGACATTGGCGAAAACCAGCAGATTGTCTTTGTCGCCTGGCCCGGCCGCTCCCCAAAAGATGTCGACAATCAGATCACTTACCCGTTGACGGTTAGCCTTATGGGCATTCCTGGTGTCTCGACAATCCGAGCCAGCTCAATGTTCGGGTTTTCGTCGATCTACATTATTTTTAACGAAAAAGTCGACTTCTACTGGTCGCGCTCGCGCATACTCGAAAAACTGGCGTCAATAAGAGGCAACCTTCCGGAAGGGGTGACGCCGGCTCTTGGTCCAGACGCAACCGCTCTTGGTCAGGTGTTCTGGTACACCGTCGAAGGCAAGGGCTTTGATCTTCACGAGCTGCGCAGCGTTCAGGACTGGAACATCAAATTTGCCCTGCAGGCTGTTGAAGGTGTTGCCGAGGTCGGTTCGGTTGGCGGCATGGTTCGCGAATACCAGATCGACATTGACCCTGAGACGCTCAGAGTTTACAACATTACGATTCCTGAGCTGGTTAAAACCGTCAAGGAAAGTAACCTCGACGTTGGCGCCGGAACTATCGAGATAAACCGGGCAGAATATGTTATTCGCGGTATCGGATTTATAAAATCGCTGGATGATCTGAAAAATTCGGTAATCAAGTCGGTCAATGGCGTTGGCATAACGATCGGAAACATCGCCAGAGTAACTTCGGGGCCAGCAACACGGCGGGGTGCTCTCGACAAGGAAGGTGCTGAAGTGGTTGGCGGTGTGGTAGTTACCAGATTTGGTGCGAATCCGCTGGAAGTCATCGGAAAAGTGAAACATAAAATCAGTGAAATCGCGCCGGGACTGCCAGAAAAGAAGCTTGCTGACGGCAGTTTGAGCCGGGTAAAAATTGTTCCGTTTTACGACCGCACCAAACTGATCGGCGAGACCCTGCAGACACTTCAAGACGCTCTTTCTCAGCAGATAACTATCACCATTCTGGTTGTTATCGTAATGCTGCTGCACCTCAGTTCAAGCCTGCTCATCTCAGGCCTGCTGCCCCTCGCAGTTCTCATGACTTTCATCGCCATGAAAATTTTTGATGTCGGTGCCAATCTGATGTCGCTGGCCGGCATCGCAATCGCAATCGGCACCATGGTTGATATGGGCATCATTCTTTGCGAGAATATTCTCAGTCACCTGGAAAAAGATGCCAACACCGACATTCCGGCAAAGGAGTCAATATTTAACGCTGCCTCAGAAGTCGGCTCAGCCGTTATAACCGCTGTTTCGACAACAGTGGTAAGCTTTCTGCCGGTATTCGTAATGACCGGCGCCGAAGGCAAACTCTTTTCACCTCTGGCCTGGACCAAAACATTTGCGCTGATTTCTTCGCTGTTTATAGCACTGGTATTGATTCCGGTAGCTGCGACCCTGATTTTCAGAAAGAAAAGCGCCAGTCGCGATCTGAGATTTGTGGCAATGCTGATATCAGGAATTATTCTGGCATTTTTTCAGACAACAGTCGGAATCATTTTGATTTTCGCCGGGCTGACCGGAATTTTTTACAAGCGAATTCCTCAGAGAATCCGTAACTTTGCGGATAAATGGTCACCAGTCATATTTGCTGTCGCCGCAACCCTGTATCTGACACATATCTGGATGCCTCTTGGCTATGGTTATGGCTATATTATGAATTTAATCGCTGTAATAATCACTGCTGGCTCGGTTCTTGGCTTTTTCAGATTGTTTCTGGTTTATTACGGCAGAATGCTGGCCTGGTTTCTTGACCACAAAGGCGCTTTTGCGGTAATTCCATTTCTAGTGGTTCTGTTTGGGCTCAATGTCTGGCTGGGATTTGCGCGCATAAACGGCTGGGTGCCGGCGATGCTGGCTAAAACAGGGCTGTCTAGCGAACTGATCACCGATTCGTGGGTATGGCGAAAAGGTATCAGCTTATTTCCGGGTCTTGGTCGTGAATTCATGCCGCCTCTCGACGAAGGCAGTTTTCTGTTCATGCCAACAACCATGCCGCACGCCAGTGTGGCCGAATGTATCGATGTCATTCGCAAACAGGATATGGCGATCAAAGGCATACCAGAAGTCGAATCAGTAGTAGGTAAAATTGGTCGCGTCGATTCACCTCTTGATCCGGCGCCAATTTCGATGATCGAAACGGTAATCTCATATCGTGCCGAATATAGCGAACCAGACCCCGAAACCGGGTTAAGAAAGCGTCAGTGGCGCGATCATATAAAATCTGCCGACGATATCTGGAAAGAAATTTTACACGCCAGTGCAGTTCCCGGAACAACCTCAGCGCCAAAACTGCAGCCGATTGCTGCCCGCCTGGTCATGTTACAGACCGGCATCAGGGCACCAATGGGGATACAGATAACCGGACCAGATACCGAGTCAGTCGAAAAGCTTGGTTTTGCGCTCGAAAAGGAGCTTAAACAGATAGAATCAATTGATGCCAGTACTGTTTCGGCCGATAGAATTGTCGGCAAGCCGTATATCGAAATCGAGATCGATCGCGAAGCCGCTGCCCGTTATGGCATCAAGGTTAATGACCTGCAGAATGTCATCGAAATTTCACTTGGTGGCAAGCAGCTGTCACAAACCTTTGAGGGCCGCGAAAGATACGGCATCAGACTGCGTTTTGCCCGCGAGTTGCGCGACAATCCGGAACTGATCAAAAACATACCGGTCGCCACACCTGACAAAAAGTTCATACCACTCGGCGATCTGACGACAATAAGCTTTGTAAAGGGCCCCCAGGTCCTGAAAAGCGAAAACACCTTTCCAGTCGGTTACGTGATTTTTGATAAAATGCCGGAATATGCCGAAACTGATGTGGTTGAGGCGGCAGACGCATTTTTGCAGGCTAGAATTGCCGAAGGCGCTCTTAAATTGCCAGCTAATTCCAGTTTTAAATTTATCGGCAATTATCAGAATCAGGTCAGATCAGAGAAAAAACTCATGGTTGTTTTGCCATTAAGCCTGCTGATAATATTTTTGATCCTGTATCTTGAGTTCGCCTCTGTATCAGTAACCTTTCTCGTCTTTACTGGCATTGGCGTCGCATGGGCCGGTGGTTTCATCATGATCTGGCTGTATTCGCAGGCCTGGTTTCTCAACTTCTCACTATTCGGCATACATTTTCGCGAACTGCTTAACATGCAGGCGATGAATCTGTCGATTGCCGTATGGGTGGGATTTATCGCTCTTTTTGGCATAGCCAGCGACGACGGCGTCGTCATGGCTTCCTATCTCGACAGCAGTTTTAAGAAAAACGATCCCGACAATGTTAAGCAGATCAGGGAAGCCGTTCTTGAGGCTGGAGAAAGGCGTATTCGACCCTGCCTGATGACTACGGCCACCACCATTCTCGCGCTGTTGCCGGTTTTAACCTCAACCGGGCGTGGTGCCGACGTAATGATACCAATGGCAGTGCCAACATTTGGCGGCATGTGCATCGAACTGCTGACGCTTTTTGTTGTTCCGGTCGGCTACTGCTGGTATCGAGAACTCCAGCTCAAATTCAAAGGCAGATCAGAATCATCTGAACCTTTTGTGCCGCAGCAGTAAGCGTTTCGCCCGCACTCTGCCGGCTTTATCTGAAATCGCCAGTTTCTGGTAATATTCCTGCTGGTTTTTCCTGATGGCATCATATGATGCTATCAGAGTAGTGTTTTCTGACAATTGGTAATCAAAGCCTTCTTCGACTCGCACATCGACAACAACATCTTTGCATGTTTTATAAATCATGCTATGTTTAGTCCTGGGTGAGAGAAATTTTTCCATTTATGAGGTTTTCAGGCCAGGTTGTAAAGGGTGCCAGTTTGTTCTTTTTGGCATTTAAGAATTTTCAAACTTTGAAATCGTATACTAGCGCCACACAATTGTTGAGATATAATATACAATTCATCCTTGAAATTAATAAATCACCGCTGTATTTGAAAAGGACTTTAACTTGAGATCGTGGATGGAGCTGGCAAATTACCATGAATTTTCGACAGCCACAAATATGAAAGTTTACTTCTACGATAAGTAATTTTCGTGTTCAGTCAGCTCTCGCAAACAAATTATTTTTTATGGTAGCCTGGCAAAGTGAAAAAATAAAAGTTTAGGAGCAGGTATTTTGAAGAACGCGAATTGGTCGAGAGAAGAAACGATTCTTGCTTTTGAACTCTACTGTAGAACCTCTTTTGGACGTATGCACAAAGGAAATCCAGAAATAATAGCACTTGCAAAGGCAATTAATAGAACAGCGAGTTCTGTGGCTTTAAAATTGTGCAATTTTGCCCATCTTGATCCATCACTTTCACAAAAAGGAGCCTCGCATGGAAGCCGCCTTGATAAAGTCATCTGGGATGAATTTTCTCCTCATCTAGAAAATCTCATCATGAGCGCGAATGAAATTAGAAGTAATTTGAATCTTCCTCTAACAGCAGACGAAACGCCCGAATTCAGTGGTGAAATTTCTGAGACATCTGAGACCGATAGGATATCGACTGTTAAAACAAGGGTTGGACAGAATTTTTTCCGATCAATGGTTCTTTCAACTTACGAATCAAAATGCTGTCTAACCGGGATTGGAGTATCGGAAATACTAGTTGCAAGTCATATTGTGCCATGGTCACAAGATAAGAACCTAAGGCTGAACCCAAGAAATGGCCTATGCTTGAATGTTATGCACGACAAAATATTTGATCTCGGGTTGATGAGCTTTGACGATGATTACAGAGCGATTTTCTCAAAAAAACTCAAAGATGCTAATATTAAAACTGGTCTTGATTTCTTATTAAATACTGAGGGCATTAAGATTCAACTGCCAAAGAGATTTTTACCGGATAAGAGCTTGATTCAGCGCCATCGACAAAGCAATAACTTTGAATAGAGAAAGTTATTGCTCAATATTTTTTAGACAGGTTTGTAGCAAGAAATTATATGAATCACAATATATGCATTAAGTGCGTAGACCACCACGATACTGGGGTGGCGGGGCGGTTGCATGCGGTTCAGATGCTGGCGTATCGCCAGGAAGCGGAATTGCTGGGAGTCAAAGACTTTCCGCCGCTGGCGGTTTCAGTGAGTGATATTCAGGAATTGCCGGAAAAATTTCTGGCGGCTTATGCTGGCGATGAAATTATCGGCGCCATCAGTATTGAGCCAGATGAAGAAGTCGGAGCGCATAGTATCAGTTCGCTGGTAGTGCATCCAGATTGGCAGAGACAGAGCGTGGCCGGCCGACTGATAGCGGCCGTGATCGCTGAATATGGCAAAGCGCCGATGACCGTGCAGACTGCGGCGAAAAATTTGCCGGCGCTGGCTTTGTATGCTAAATCTGGCTTTGTCGAGTTCAAACGCTGGTGTGTAGGCGATGAAAAGCTCGAACTGGTCAGGCTGCGCAGACTGCCAGAGCGCTGAGACTCCGCTGCAGAGAGTCTTGAAACAGGCTTTTGAAGGCAATCGGTGCCTGAACAGGCATGACCTGTCTGCCTGTTTCTTTGCCGGCAATATGCGAAAAGTCCCGGGAAATCAATGTTCAATCGCCATTTTTCACATACCATCTGGAAAGAACGCGGTCGACACTGAAACCCATTCGTTGATAAAGACTGTAAGCCTTTTCGTTAATATCAATAACCGACAGTTTCACCGTTTCATAACCAAGCTGATGCAGCATTCTGATCAGCTTCGCGACAGCGGCGCGACCAAGTCCATGACCACGGGAAGCCGGCAGCAGGCATACAGATTCGATCCAGCCGGCAGAGCTATCAAGTTTAAGCTCGTAGCATCCGACAGTGCGGTTGTCGGTTCTGATCAGGCCGCAGCGAAAAGCCTCGTTTGCAAGCAGCCGCTTTGCGTCAGCAGCATCAATAGTTGAAACATTCGGAGTTCCGTCAAAGCCGGCATTCGTTACCGAAACGTATTCGTCGATGTTTTCAGGGCTCAGGGCTGGCAGCTCAATATGGGCAGAGTCTTCTTCAGCCGGCTGTTCTGCAGCAAACCTCATCTGCAGAAGCGAATAAGCATGGCAGAAACCGAAAGACTCAGGAAACCCGGCCGGAACATTCAAATCACCCTTAACACCCAGCTTCAATCTGCAGCCAGAAAACTCAGCTATATCAGACAATAACGCCCTGACAACTTCATCAAGAATCGCTTCGAAGCTGGAAGCGGCCGCCAGAGCCGTTATGAATATTTCATGACGGTCGATCTCAGCGACAACAGCACCGCCGGTGGCAACAACCCGGCCGTCTTCAACTGCCGCCAGCATGAAACGGCCATTATCAAAGCAACGGCCGCAGATAAAATTTTTGATATCGTCACGGCTCTGATTACCGGTTATCTGCGAACCATAAAGCAGCTCAACCGCACCGGTCACCATTTCCCCGCTCATCTCGCAAAGTTTTTTAATTATCATAGAATGAATTATAAGCGAACCAGCGTTAACGTTGCAATAATCGCGGCGAATCCGAAAAACGGCAACGCTATTTTTGGACATCTGGCGTGTCGTAGACAAATCGCTGTCTGACCATTAAACTAAGGAGCATGGCGACAATGGCAACGTAACCGAGCATTGCGTTTAAGTCTTGCCATTTACGGCTTTTTTATTGGCGGAGGACGCGGGTTGGGCGGGCGATTCTGGCCAGTAGCGCCCGGTGATTTCGGTGGGGCGGGCAACTGCCTGGGAATTCCCGGCTTTTTGAGTCCATCTCCCGTTTCTGGCACAGGTTTTCTATCGTGAAACTGTGGCCGGCGCATTTCAGTGTCGCCAAAATCATTGTTCTTTCCATTTATGCCAGGATGGCGGGGTGGTTGGCCGGAACCATCGGGTGACACGGTCGGGCGCGTTTGATCTGGCCGGTCATGAGCAGGGCGACCAAACTCTTCGCGATAGTTGTCTATATCACGCCAGCGCTGCCGATACTCATCCTGACCTGGGCCACGATTTTTGTCACCCATCATGTCATTGCGAAAGTCTCGCATTTCCCGTTCAGGAGGCTGCTGACCAGGTTGCTGACCTGGGCGATGCTGCGGCTTGAAACCGGGCTGTTCGCCGGGTTGCTGGTGCGGGCGATGTTGTGGCTTGAAACCAGGCTGTTGGCCGGGTTGCTGGCCCGGGCGATGCTGCGGCTTGAAACCAGGTTGCTGACCGGGTTGCTGGTGCGGGCGATGTTGTGGCTTGAAACCGGGTTGTTGCCCCGGTTGCTGGCCCGGGCGATGTTGTGGTTTGAAACCGGGCTGTTCACCGGGTTGCTGGTCCGGACGATGCTGAGGTTTGAAACCGGGCTGTTGGCCGGGTTGTTGCCCCGGGCGATGCTGCGGCTTGAAACCGGGCTGTTCGCCGGGTTGCTGGCCTGGGCGATGCTGCGGCTTGAAACCGGGCTGCTGGCCAGGTCGCTGGTCCGGGCGATGTTCAGGCTTGAAACCGGGCTGTTCACCGGGTTGCTGGCCTGGGCGATGCTGCGGCTTGAAACCTGGCTGCTGGCCAGGTTGCTGGTCCGGGCGATGTTCAGGCTTGAAACCGGGCTGTTGACCGGGTTGCTGGCCTGGGCGATGCTGCGGCTTGAAACCAGGTTGTTGACCGGGTTGCTGGCCCGGGCGATGTTGAGGCTTGAAGCCAGGCTGTTCGCCGGGTTGCTGGTCCGGACGATGCTGAGGTTTGAAACCGGGCTGCTGGCCGGGTTGACGCTGAAACTGCGGCACAAATTGTCGACGAATTTCCTGTCTCTGCTGAACCGGAAGCTGCTGAAACTTCTCGAATCTCTTCTGCAAAAATTCTTTTTGTTGCGGCTTAAACTGCTGGATACGTCCAAAGTTTTCCTTGACCCGTATCTGCTCAGCCGGCTCAAAAGTCTTGATGCGTTCAAAATTGCTCTCAAGCTGCTTGAACTTCTTCTCGCTCATAGCGCGCGCTTTTTTTCTGATCGCTTCTTTCTGCTGTTCAGAAAAACTGTTCCAGCGTGCAAGCTTCTCCTCATGAGTCAACGATTTGATAACCCTCGCCTCAGAAGCGTTTTGCGCAAAAACTCCGGTGCAAGCGCTGCCGAGCAGCAGAAGCACCGGAAAAATCAAGCTATAAAGCATCTTAAGCGAATCGTTTTTCATATCTCAGTCAGCTGCCTCGAAACTTTCAACTGCTTCCAGATCCATCAGCAGATCAAGATTTTCAAGAATTTCGGCGTTTTCATATATTTCCAGATCTCTGATAATCTCTTCATCCCTGAGATCTCTGACAACTTCGAATTTCCGGGTAGAATCAATGCCATTTCGCTCAGCAATGCCCGCAGGACGGCCGCTTAAAATGAAATAACCGATACCGATCAAAACGACCAGAGACGCCAGGGCCGGCACCGCCGAAATTTGCCGCAGCGAAAAAATTGCAACCAGGCGCGAAAACCAGTCGGACACAACCGGCTGACTGCTTCGGTTATTAACCTTCTGCATTACCTGACGGGTAAACTGATCACCAACCGGCGGCACCGCAAAATCGGTCAACATTTCCCATGAATCAAGCAGAGAATCGCACTCTGCCCGGCAGTTGGCACAATTCTCCAGATGATTTTCAAGCGCCTTGCGCTCGATTTCACCCAGGCTTCCATCAATGTATTCAGAAAATAATTCTTTTACGTTTCTGCAGTCCATAACGTTTCCCATCTTCGCGACAGCTGTTAATCCTCGCGAAAATACTCCTTCAGATACTCTTTCAAAGCCGATCGGCCGCGGAACAACAGCGACTTGACCGACTGAACAGAGCAGTTCATAACTTCAGCCATTTCCTCGTAACTCATCTGATCATAACGCTTCAAGAGTACGGCCATTTTCTGCGATTCTGGCAGACGACTGATCGCATCGGCTATCTGACCGGACTTCTCATCATTAAGAAGCCTCTCAGAAGGGTTGTCATCACCAGAACCGGCTATTGTCTCGACCATTTCCAGGTCAGTATCAGAACGCCTCTCATTCATCGAAACATTCGAGCCCATTTTTTTCAGCGCCTGCAGACAGGCATTTTTCGAAATAACATAAACCCAGGTCGAAAACTTCGCGGTAGGCCGGTAGGTATCGCGAGAGAAATATACTTTCACAAAAACCTCCTGCGCGATATCTTCAGCTTCCGGGCTTCGATTGAGGAATCGATAAGTAAACGCGTAAATTCTCTGCTTATATCTGTCGACGAGGGTCCGAAAGCTGGCTTCATCTCCCTGTTGAAATTGAAGCATCAATTCCTCGTCTCTCTTTGTCTCCAGAGCGTTTCCCAATCAATACCTCATCAATCAACTGATTATCTGCAACGCACCAGCCATGACGCCATTTGCCGACTGACCAGAATACTTCATTCGACAAACAAGTTTCAACATGCATTAACGTTGATTCGATATGCTTTGACAATAATGTTTTACTACCCTCCAGTTGTCCGGAAAAGGCGCGACTGGCCGGAAGATGTTGCTCGCGGCCAGCCAGAGCCTCGCTATTTCTGCTTTCTTCCGTTCTGCGCGCGGGCACCTGACTGCCCCTGATTGTTTCGCGCAATAGCTTTGCCATTGTTGCCGTTATTATCATTATTTCCGCTGTTCCAGCCAGTTCCCTTGCTGCCGTTGTTGTTGTGGTTGCCATTCCAGCCATTTCCATTGTTTTGCTTAAAACTTTTATTGCCATTGCCCTGGTTATTGTTCTGGTCGTTACCCTGATTGTTACCCTGGCCAAAGCCGCCGGGATTACCCATGCCGGGGCCTACGCGACGACCGGGCATTCTGTGCAGCTGACCACACTGGCCGTTTTGATTGCCGTTACCCTGATTGTTATCCTGACCAAAGCCGCCGGGATTGCCCATGCCGGGGCCTACGCGACGACCTGGCATTCTGTGCTGCTGGCCACACTGGCCACTCTGATTGCCGTTACCCTGATTGTTGTCCTGGCCAAAGCCGCCGGGATTGCCCATGCCGGGGCCCACGCGACGACCGGGCATTCTGTGCTGCTGACCAAACTGGCCATTCTGATTACCATTACCCTGATTGTTATCCTGGCCAAAGCCGCCGGGATTACCCATGCCGGGGCCCACGCGACGACCAGGCATGCCGGGTTGCTGATCAGGTCTTCTGACACACTGGTCTTTTCCATTGTTTTTCGGGGGCTGATTCGATGTATTATCGGAAGAACCCGAGCCATCAGCCTCCTGACCGGAATCACCCCTGCGGTGCCCAATTTTTTTGCCTGGCATGTTGTCACTGTGTCCAGTTCTCTGACCCGGCTTGCCCCTGTCGTGACCATTGCCGTTACCATTGTCGTCTTCGAAGGTGAGAAGGTTATAGACGGGGGAATCATCTGCTGAAACTGGAGAAATGTTGCCTGATACCAAGATTATTAACGCCACTGATAACAAAACAGCGAGTCCAGAAAGCGATTTCATGAAACTGAATTTAGCCAGTCCTGAAGTTCTCATTTTGGTTCCTCCTGAAATTTTTTGGCGCACCTGAATAGTTAAATTAAAAATGTGTCAAAAAGTTGCGGTCTTTTTTTATTTTTTTTTGCAGAAAAGCGGACTGCGTTAATTTAGTCCTTAAGCATTTGCCGGAGCTGGCTTTGTATGCTAAATTCAGGTTTATTGAGTTCAAACGCTGGAGCATCGACAAAGAAAAGCTCGAGCTGGTCAGTCTGCAAAGACTGCCTGGCCGTTGATGCCGCCGCAGAGAGCTTTGGCATAAGGGTTTGAAGGCAATGCGGTTGCGCAAAACCCGAACGCAATCGAGGTGGCATTATGCAAAAACTGCATATTGCAGATTCAGATATGTCAGTCGTGTTTATAATCGTGACATCCATGAACAATGAATGCGCAAAGATACTTTGCGGAAAGGCATATTATGGCGACAGATAAAGATTTCATCGAATTTATTGTTGATCAGATGAGCGGCGTTGGCGGCATTACCGCTAAGAAAATGTTTGGAGAATACGCCGTCTATTGCCAGGGAAAAGTCGTTGCGCTGGTATGCGATAACCAGCTGTTCATCAAACCGACTGATAAAGGCCGCGCATATATTGGCAACGTTGTCGAAGCGCCGGCTTATCCAGGTGCAAAGCCCAGTTTTCTGATTGAAGAGTATGACGACCGCGACTGGCTCTGCGAGCTGATTAGAATTACCACGCAGGAACTGCCCCTTCCCAGACCGAAGAAAAAACCGGCAGCGAAAAACTGATGAACTGGTATAATTTAAACGCTGGTGCTTAACTGAATGAAGGAGTTCTTATGACTGTTAAACGCGCGCTAATCTGCTTGTTGCTTTGTCTGATAACTCTGGCCAGTTCGGCCGAATACAGTCTGGATGAGATCAGTGCCGACGAAAAACTGCTCTGGAAATCCATGACTGGTCGCGAAGCCGGTCAGGAACTGCTCAAACTCCGTGAACGCGCTGACCCGGAAAAATTTGCCACCCGCTTCATAATGTTCCTTAATCAGGGAAGAACCACTCCTGAAATTCTTGCCCTGCTCAGAGTCGTCGGGCTTCCGCTCAAAGACAGTGAAATCGAACAAATGGGAATGCTCTATGAAGACCTCGTTGAACATAATATGCTCGAAACTGGCTACTCGCTTGAGTGCCACGCAACTCCCGGAACCCGCTTTTCGCTCGTTTTTCTCAATGATGCCGAACGGCAGGCCTGGAAAAAAAACGATGACGAGGGTAGGGGTGCTCTCACCGAACACGAGAAAAAAGTCGTCGATAATCTCGAAGGCCGCCTCTGCGTCTGGGCAGCGAAACGCAAGATTCACCTCGGCGGACCGCGTTTTATCTTTGAGCGCGTTAAACCCATTCTGAGCTACCAGAATAGTAATCATTGAATTATGAATTCTGCGGTCGATCAATGCGGTTGACTCATAGATATCTGGGTGATAGAATTCGTTTGCTACGACAGACCATTCATAAAAACTGTAAAAAACAGCGTCTGCCTAGCCTGTGAGATCGCAAGAGGAACAACGTGATATGAGCCCGGAAGCAAAGAAGCAGCACTGACGCAGGCTGCTTTCTTTGCAGCTGCCGAAACAGATAAAACATCTTCGTTCCATGCATAAGCCTTAGTTGACGTAGGGAAGCGATGACAAATAACAAAACCCCGCCTGACAATTTAACCAGAATACGCGCAGCAGCCGAACAGAAACTCGGCAAAAAATCATTTAAATCACGCGAAAGCGACCCGGATTTATCGCCTGAAGAAATATATAAGAAACTTCACGAACTAGAAGTGCACCAGATTGAGCTTGAGATGCAGAACGAGGAATTATGCGCGACACAGCTAAAGCTGGAAGCTTCCCGGGCGCAATATTTCAATTTTTATGACCTTGCGCCGGTTGGCTATCTTACGCTCAACGAAGAGGGAATTATCCTGGAAGCCAACCTCACCGCCGCCTCAATGCTGAATTTGACCAAAAGCGAAGTGGTCAGACAACCACTTACCAGGTTCATCATGAGCGATGACCAGGACATCTACTACCTGCACCGTAAAGCACTTTTTACGACCAAGGCGCATCAGGAATGCGATCTGCGTATGGTAAAGGCAGATGGTCAACCAATATGGATACAGTTAAGAGCTACTTTCGTTCAGAAAAACGATACTCCCACCTGTTGCATTATCATGAATGACATCGGCGAGCGCGTGCGGGCAGAGAAAGTTCGACTAGACCTTGAATGCCAGCTTCATCAGGCACAGAAAGTCGAGAGCCTGGGGCAAATGGCCGCCGGCATCGCACATCACTACAACAACCTCCTCACTATCATCATAGGAAACCTGGAACAGGCCATGGAGTTTCCATCAATTGGCAGTCTTCCTGCCATGAAACTGTCGTTAGCCATGAGTGCCGCCAATCGCGCTGCCGAAGTTGGCGCATTGATGCTTGCCTACCTGGGACAGACCTCGACCAGACGTTCGCCACTGGACCTTTCTGAAGCCTTTAGCCAGTGTCTGGCCGATATCTGCGCAGACATGCCCCCGAATATAAACGTTGAACAGGCTCTTCCTGCTTTTGCTCTGGCCGTCAGCGCAAACAGCGGTCAGTTGAAACAGATCCTGAGCAACCTGATCACTAACGCCCGTGAGGCAATAGCAGAGCAACAAGGCACCATCTCAATTTTCTTCAAGAGTGTGAGCCCGCAGAAGATCAGCGATGTTAATCGTTTCCCCGGTAACTTTCAGCCAGAAGCACGTGATTATGCTTGTGTGGAAGTTAAAGACACTGGCTGTGGTATTGCCAAAGCTGACATCGCTAAACTCTTCGACCCATTTTACTCGACCCGCTTCACCGGTCGAGGGCTGGGACTTGCCGTTGTTCTTGGCCACGTAAAAAGCCATAATGGCTGTATCACGCTGGAGAGCAAGCCTGGTCATGGCAGTATCTTCCGCGTATATCTGCCACTGTCAGACAAACCTGCTCCCCTGAAAGACATACAATCACAAAAACTCAAGGCGAAAGCGAAAGTCGGCAAAATATTGGTGGTCGATGACGAGCCGATGATACGAGAAATGACGGCAGCCTCAATAAAAAGCATAGGCCTGGAGGTCATCGAAGCCAGCGATGGTGTCGAAGCCATTGAGCTTTTTCAGCGGCACCGGGACAAAATAATCTGCGTGCTGTGTGATCTGACCATGCCGCGCATGGACGGCTGGGGAACCCTGAAGATTCTGCGTGAGATTGCACCCGAAATTCCGGTTATTCTTGCCAGCGGCTACAATGAAGCCATGGTTATGGGAGACAGACATTCCGCACTTCCTCGGGCCTTTCTGCAAAAACCTTATAGCTTAAGGGATCTTAGAAACACCATCCAGCAAGCCATAGCCGCCGCCAGCGAAGAATAAGCGACCGGGGCGGGCAAAGCTTGCTTCAACAGCTGTGCTGGAGCCGGTTTTGCCAAAGCAGCTGCCAGCAACCCGACGCCGATAAAGAACTGGACTGAACAGCAGAGCTTAACGGCAATTCTACCATGCAGTATGCCTCTGGTTGGCCAAAGGCAACAGCCAGGTGATAGTCAAGTTCTGATAAAGGTTCCGGATTCGAGTTCGCGGAAAGCGAGATCGAGCTCGGCCTGGGTGTTCATGACAATCGGCCCGCCCCAGGCTACTGATTCTTTCAACGGAGGCGCGGAAAGCACAATGAAGCGCAGTTCATCGGCCCCGGCGCTTACCCGAAGTTTCTTGCCCGGCTTGAACAGCAGAGTTACCTTGCTGCCGTGAACCTTCTTTGAGTCAGCCTCAAAGCTGCCAGAACCAGAAAATGTATAGGTATAAAGAGTCTGCTCGGCTACGGTGTCGAGCTCCCAGGTTTTTTGGGGCGGCACCTTTACGTCCATGAACAGCGGCTTGATGTAGCGACCGGTAAATGCCCCGTCGCGACCCTTGTGTCTGCCGGCAATCAGGCGCACTTCACAGCCCTGATCGTCGATATGCGGCACATTCGCCGCAACGATATCGCCATAAGCCGGCGCGGTCATCTTGTCCTTGGCTGGAAGATTGAGCCAGATCTGTACGCCGAGCATTTTTCCTGGCGGCTGCGGCATTTCCTGATGGATGATGCCACTGCCGGCGGTCATCCACTGGCAGTCGCCATCATAAATATTGCCCTTGTTGCCAAGGCTGTCGCCGTGTTCGACGTTTCCTTCGATCAGGTAGGTAATCGTCTCGATGCCACGGTGCGGGTGCCACGGAAACCCCTTGATGTATTGTTCCGGTTTCGTGTTATCAAAAGCGTCCATCATCAGAAACGGGTCAAAATCAACAACATCACGATTGCCAAATACACGCACCAGCCTGACGCCAGCGCCGTCAGTGGTTTCCATGCCGGTGACCACTCTTGCTATTGTTCGATATTCCTGCATTTGCCGCCTCCTGCTCTGAAAATCAGATGAGCTTTTTTCAAAAATATCACACATCCGGCGCAGGAAATCAGATTTTTTTTGCCAAGTCGCTTAGCAAATTGTGAAATATCAGGCGAAAAATGGAATTATTTTGAGTTATAATACTGGCCGCAGAACGTTACAGCCTGGAGACATCGGCAGGTGAAGATTTCAAATTCAGAAGCACGCGAGATCGTGCTCAGACAGCAGGGGCTGACCGGCTCTAATGGCTCGACCATTGAGGTCATCAACCATCTCGGCTACGTGCAGATCGATTCGATCAACGTTATCGAAAGGGCGCACCATCATACCCTGTGGTCGCGCTGCCCGCATTTCAGGCCGCCTGAACTCGAAGAACTGCACGCGAAGCAGCATGTAATCTTTGAATACTGGGCGCACGCGATGTCATATCTGCCAATGCAGGATTATCGCTTCGCACTGCCGATCATGCAGCGCTTTCGCGAACGCGAAGACTGTCGCGAAATACTTGCCGCCAACAAGCAGCTGGCAAAAGAAATCCGCCGCCGCATCACGGCAGAAGGCCCGCTTTCAGCAGCTGAATTTGACGCCCCGGCCGGATTCAGCGGCGGCTGGTGGAACCGCAAGCCGGCAAAACAGGTGCTCGAAGTACTCTACTGGCAGGGCGAACTGATGATTTCGCACCGCAAAAACTTCAGACGTTACTACGAACTCAGCGAACGCGTGCTGGCGCAGGCTGCCGAAAAACCCGACACTTCGATGCCGAGCTGTGAAGAAACCCACCGCCATCATGTGACGCGCGTGCTGCGCACGCTGGGCGTTGCCGGCAAGGCCGAACTGCTCTGGTTCGTCAAAGACAAGGCGGCAGCTACAGCCGCGCTTAACGCCATGATCGAAGAAAAAGAAGCTGTTCAGCTTGCAATCGAAAACATTACCGAACCCTGGTATGCGCTTAAATCAGCAGTAAAGAAAACAATGCCAGCACGCGCGGCAAAAAAGGCAGATCTCGATGAACTGGGGCGGCAGATCCACATTCTGTCGCCGTTTGATAACATGGTTATTCGCCGCGATTTCATCAAAAAGATTTTCGCTTTTGACTATGTTTTTGAGTGTTATGTTCCTGAGGCAAAAAGAAGGTTTGGTTATTTCTCATGCCCGATCCTGGCTGGAACCGAGCTGATCGGTTCGATTGACGCGAAGGCCGATCGGGCGCACAAAGAACTTATCGTTAAAAACCTTCATCTGGCAGATTTCCCGGCCAATGCAGCTGCCAGCAAAACACTTGCCGGAGCGCTGGCGGGCAGAATAATCGAATTCGCCGCTTTTAACGGTTGCGCGCGCATAAGCATGGAATGCCGCAATCGCCAGGCAAAAGCCGTCGAGAAGCAGCTTAAAGCTCGTTGAGCAGGCATACAGAAGCGGTTGTCTGAACGGAGATAAATACAATGACTGATTTCTGCAGATTGCGTGAAGTTGCTGGAGTGTTTTTCAAGCTGGGAATAATGGCTTTTGGCGGCCCGGCGGCTCATATTGCCATGATGCAGGAAGAAGTCGTTCAGCGCCGCCAATGGATGACTGAGCAGCAGTTTCTCGATCTGGTAGGCGTAACCAACCTGATTCCGGGCCCGAATTCTACCGAAATGGCAATTCACTGCGGCTATATTCGAGCTGGAGCAGCCGGGTTGCTGCTTGCCGGAATCTGCTTCATCATACCGGCCGTTCTGTTAACCGGCCTGATCGCCTGGTTTTACGCGCAATATGGCGCACTGCCTGATGTGGAACCATTTTTTTTCGGCATCAAGGCCGCTGTTCTTGTGATAATCTGCAATGCGGTTATCACTCTTGGGCGCAAAGCAGTGAGTAGTCGCATGCTTGCCGGCCTGGGGCTGGTCGCCATAATTCTTTCACTGCTGGGCCTGCCTGCTGTTGCTGTCATTCTCGGCCTGGGAGTTGTCGGCATGATCAACCGCTCACCGGCGAAAATCTCTGTTGGCGCACTCATGCAGGTAGCGGTGCCGATTCTCGGTGCTGGCAGCGCGGTTGCGCTTCCGGCGGTTGCGGTGACCACCTCGCATCTGTTTCTGGTCTTTCTTAAAATTGGCGCAGTTCTCTTCGGCAGCGGTTATGTCCTTGTCGCCTTTCTCAATGATGAGCTGGTGCATAAACTCGGCTGGTTGACCCCTCAGGTGCTTATGGATTCTATCGCCATCGGCCAGTTCACTCCTGGTCCGGTGCTTTCAACCGCAACTTTTGTCGGTTATCAGATTGCTGGCATAGAAGGCGCAGCTGCTGCGACTATAGGTATTTTTTTACCGTCCTTTTTCTTTGTTCTGCTGCTGAACCCGGTTTTGCCATATCTACGCCGTTCGCCAGCAGCGGCGCGCTTTCTTGATGCGGTAAATGTCGCTTCCGTCGGGCTTATGGCTGCTGTAATTCTTGATCTTGGTTATGGGTTGGCAGCAGACTGGCGGTTGTTAATTATTGCCATTGGCGCTTTTGCCATGAGTTATCGTTGGAAAAAGCTGAACGCCGCCTGGGTGGTCATATGGGGTTCACTTGCCGGCTATCTTCTGCGTCTGATTTAAGTGCTGCGGCCGTTCTCAGGAAATGGCTTCAGTTGCGCAGATACGCAAGCGGGCAAGCGGGTAAGCGGGCAAGCAAATAGCTCACGCCTGGAGATTTTTTTAAGTGTTTTCGTGGCCGCGGAAAATAGGCTAAGTGGGTAGTCAAGTATGGACTTGGTATACAACACGACTGGCTAAAAATTTGTTATAATATTTTTAGTATTTTTAGCGAGGTAAGATTTTCAGATGAAAAAAACATTGAAATTTGTTTTAACCCTGACACTTCTGCTTGCTCTTTCCCCGGTCTTTGCATCAGGATTCGAATTCTGCAACGACGACCTGGCTGAGAGCATTAAAAACACAGTTCTGCAGAATGGCTACGCCCGACGTCTGCTTTTTCCCAAAACTGACAGAGTTTCGACAGTTGGAGCCATAGCTGAAGGACAGGCAGTAAAGCTTTTCAGTATTCATGACAGCAAAGAACTCTGGAGCGGCACTTTCAGACTCGATCAGATTTCCAGCAGCGAAATTCTTAATCTGCCGATTCTTCCGGGAGCCTTTCATTTTGCCACTATTTTTAATTTTAAAGAAGAAGTCACAATCAAAAATAGCAGCGGGCAGACCAAAAAGATCAGGGGACTATTAATGGGCACCGGACCAGAAAAGGATTTCAGCGTTCAGGGCATTGTTGGTATGCAGCTCATTCAGATGCGCGTTTTCTCGCTTGAATATTACGAAAGCCGCAGCCCGCTGAATAGCAAATTCCGCCATGTGGTGAACCCGAAAAAACTTGATCTGCAGCTGTTTTTCCTCGCCCATGTTGAAGAGTGCGCGCGACTGGCCGCCATGACCCATCTGCGGGCGCTCAGAGCTGAACACCCGGATCGTGGTGATGAACTAATATTTCAGAAATACAATATTTTCGGAGCAAACTGTGTTTCGAGCGGTATTCAGAATGTTACCAGAGCTATCACTCCAGAATATCTTAATCAGCTGCAGGGGCTGGTCAAAAAAGACGTCAAGGAACTGACCGTTCTCTCTGTTCCACAATTTCGCTACTGGATTAAATCTTGGAACGAAGTAAGCCAGCAGGCCCTCAGCGCCGTTGTAGGCCGGAACCCGGACCCTGCAAAGTTTAAAGAGCTTGAGACTTTCCATCGTCATCTGCGCAAAACCAATCTGATGTCACTGCCGTGGCGGGCCAAAAAGGTCATTGACTGGGCTACCAGCGAATAATCAGACAATTTCATCACCGCCACATCCAGGGGCGTGGTCGCGCAACAGATCATTCTGTCACATTTTGTTGTCAGAACACCTTAAGTTCTGGACTACTTTATAAAATTGGCTACGAGCATGAAGACTGCCAGCGAATTCACTGACATGCTCAAAAAAGAAACTGTCGAAGCCAGCGTGATCAATAACAACACGCTGGCAAATGCGGCGATTTCGCTCGTTTTCTTCAGCTGATAGAAAACCAGGTTTAAAAAAAGCGCCAGTAATGGAATTATGATAAACCACCAGTTAAACAGCATGTCGCAGAATTCGGCTGTGTAGCCGCTGATCGTTATCACAACATTTTCCTGGTAACGCTGCTGCGCCAGTGGCGACAGCTTGGCGAGCATATCTTTGATCAGGGGTATGGCAAAGAGGTGCGAGTAGAAAGAAACGAACAATATCAGAAGATTCGGGAACATGGTCAAAACAGCTAACACTTTCATACCAGACAGGTTCCTTTCAAGGTTCAAGGTTCAAGATTCAAGATTTCAAGCAAAGCTTGAGTTACTCGTTATCGCTTTTTGGCAGTTCTTCGCTGAAGTTGCCGACTTTCCATTCGCCATTTATCTTTACCATAGTTAAATACAGGTTTGACTCAGTAGACCTGGTCTCTGAATAGCGCGCGACACACGAAAAACTGCGGCGCAGGAGAGGCGAGTCGCGATCTTGCCAGCAGCCAGTCGAGACAATTTCGAGTTCGCTGCTGCCTCGGGTTTTGACTGTGACTTCGCACCAGCCGACAGCGTTTCCGAAGTTCTGTTGCACAGTGTTAAAGTTCCATTGCACGCCGCGGTTGGCGATTAATTCAGAGATGCGCATTGGCTTGATTATTGCGAGCGCTTCGCTGAGGCCAGATTGAGTCAGGTGCTGGTGCTGAAACCTGCCGATCGTGCGCACCGTATCAGCGCCGCGGGTTTTTGACAGAAACAGCAGCGTAGTGCCAAGTATGGTAGCGACGAAAATGAATCCGAGCACCATGGGAATGGCCATGCCAGCACGTTTGTCGGTGGCAGGTAACGAAAGCTGGCGACGCGAATATTTTCTGGCAAGTGTTGTCATGGCAGATTCCAGACATGAATCGCGGTCAAAATCGGAACCTGACCGATCGTGATCGAGATTTCGACAAGTCCGCGGGTAAATCGCGAAAAGCTGAGACTGGCAACATCATGCATCAGCACGCGCTGATTGTCGTTATGAAAATCAATTCGCGTTACCGTGCCATCTTCAGAAAATTCGTAGGCAATCTCGTTGCCTTCTTTGTTAACGAAGGTCAGACAGTTTGATCGCGCGTCAGAAGACGGCACAGTGACATCTCTGGCCGAGCGCAGTTCGTTGTCAAGGCGCAGCAGAAACCTTTCGATCTGAGAGCTCGCGGCGCTTTTGCTGTCGACCCTGACAAAAGAGCGCCTGATAAACGAGTACATCGAGCTGACAACGATGACCAGCGCCGCAAACAGCGCGATGCTGACCACCACTTCGACCAGCGTAAAAGCGCGCCGCTGAACGATTTGACGCGATTGGGCCGGGGCGTTTGTTGCGTGATTTTCTCGCATAACTTTAATAGCGCTCGAATTTGGAAAAGCGGTACGGTCGCGAGTCGATTTTTCCAATTATTTCGAGCTTCTGATCTTTGCCGTCAAAGGCCCACTCGGCGGTAACACTGAGCTCAGACACCTTGCCGGTGCCGAGAACAGTAACTATTATGCGAAACTGGTCAAACTCCTTGTAGAGCGGCGAATCTGGCGTGATCGGCTTGTCAGGCCCGAGCACGTTGTTGAAAAAATTAACCCGCGACGTTGCGAAAAAGCCAAGCGGTTTGCGCACCGCCGAAACTTCGAAGCGGCTGGGATACTGATTGATCGCGGAAGGATTGCGGTGAACTTCGGCCTTTATCGATTCAAGAACAGCGTGCGCGAGAAACTGCGCCTGAATGCGGTGAACGCTTGAACCCATGCTGCGCGAGGCGAAGGTAAAGATGGCGACGATCGGCGCCATGGTGAACGCGAGAATCGTTGTCGCGATAAGAATCTCAACCAGTGTTGTCGCAGAAGTTTTTGAGTAGTGGCTCAGCATTTCTGAGAGTATACCGCAAATTGCCAGTCTGCGAAATCATAACCGCGCCAATCAATTCGACTTGTTTCGTTCTCGTCTCGTCTCGTCTCGTTCTCGTTCTCGTTCTCTTAATCGTAATCGTAATCGTAATCGCAATCGTAAGTCCCATAGTGGCGCAAATAAAAAGCGGCCGGTGATATCACCGACCGCATGCGTGCTGCTTAATGACGCTTTTAGAAGAACAACCAGGTGTCAATCAGGAAAACCGGAATCAGAATCGCGCAGGCATAAGCAAAGTAACCGAAGAATGATGGCATCTTCACACCTGAAGATTCAGAGATCGTCTTAACCATGAAGTTTGGCCCATTACCGATATAGGTGTTGGCGCCCATAAACACTGCGCCGGCGCTGATAGCTCTTAGATACACGGCCGGAATACCAACCACTTCTTTGGCAAGGCTGCTGTCGTGGGCCGCCATGCTCTGAGCAAGCGACAAGTCTGTCAGATAGGTCGGGGCGTTGTCGAGAAACGACGAGAGACCGCCGGTTACCCAGAAAAACTGCCAGGGCTGGGTCAGGCCAAGTTCGGCACCGCGCTCCTTGAGCAGAAGCAAGGCGGGAACCATGGTGACAAATATCCCGGCAAAAAGTATGGCGACCTCATTTATCGGCGTGAATGAAAAGCTGTTCTGTTCTCGGCATCGAGTAGGAGTTACGCGCAGTGACATCATGCTCATTGCGATCATCATTACTTCTCTTGCTGGTGCCGGCAGGAAAACAGCAGCGATAATGCCAACCAGAAACCAGGTATTGCGTTTTCCCGAAACCTTGATCGGACGAATTTCAGCAGCGTCGCGATTGAGAGCTGTTGCAGGTTCACGGTTATAGTTGTAGCTGTCAATCAGGTAGAATATGGTCAGAATAAATGTCATGTTTAAGAGCCACATCGGGAAAAGGCTCAGAGTCCAGAAAAACGGCACACCCTTGAGGAAGCCGAGAAAAACCGGCGGGTCGCCAAGCGGGGTAAGGCAGCCGCCGATGTTGCTGACGATGAAAATAAAGAAGATCGGAACATGTGACATGCGGGTGCGCTGCGAGTTGATTTTGAGCAGTGGTCTGATCAGCACCATGCTGGCACCGGTGGTGCCGATAAAGTTGGCCAGAATCGCGCCGATGATGAAGAGAAAAATGTTATTTCGCGGCGTTGCCTCGATATCGCCTTCGACGAGAATGCCGCCTGAAACAATAAACAATGACGCGAGCAGTACAATGAATGAAAAATACTCTTCGGTGCTCAACCAGAGCTCATGGCTCATGTTATGGGTCAGCAGATAGGCCAGAACTGGCGACGCGAAAAGAAAACTCAACACAGCCTTGTTGGAATTTTTTTCCCAGAAGTGTTCGAATAATAATGGTGCCAGGGCTATGGTTAACAACCATGCGATAAAAGGAACGACTGTAAGTAACGACATATGCTGCTCCTGTACTGCTGCTTAATACTACTATCGGCAGGTGTGAAGCGTGATAATACGCCTGTTTAAGCGCATTTCACAGGTCGGATTGCAGCCAAAAAAAATGCTGCTGAATCCGTCTGAGGTGTACCGCCCTGAAATCTAATTGGTGTTTCTATTATTGCGCATTTTCGTGGCGGTCCTGCAAATTGCGCATAGATCGCATTTGCTGCGAAAAATAGATGTCCACATGAAACACGTCTTTTAAAGCGGGTTACAATGGGAGTGGTTAATTTAAAAAAGATTTTAGCGATGACGCAAAAAAAAACGATTAAAGGCTGCGCACCATATATCCCTGTTCGGGATCGCCGGGATGCATGAGGTAGAAGCCGTTGCCGATGTCGTCTTTCGGGATTTCCTTGATCAGGCCGCGCTCAACCAGTTCTTCGAGCTCGACCGGGTAGCGGTAGACCTGGTCTTTGAATTCTCTTGCCTTGCTCTCAAGCATCAACATGTTATGCAACCACAGCAAGCGCAGCATTATCCACTCGCGAGCATCGTCGTTGTCTACCGATTCGAGCATTCCTTCGGTTTCGATGATTGACTGTTCGAGTGTGCGTCCCTTCGTCGGCAGATTGGCAGCCGAAAAGCGCAGAAAGGGTGGGGCACCTGGCAGCAGCGAAGCTTTCCAGTAGCGGTCAGTGCCGTTGCGGATATCGCCAAGTTCGAGATAAGTAAAGCCGGTCCAATATAAAATGCGCCAATTATTCGGGTTCAGTTCAACGGCCTTATCAAGAAAAACCGCGGCTTTTTTGAGATCTTCTTCGCTGCCTGGCGCGACCATGCCACCGAGAAAAGCGGCCTGAACGAGCCGGGGGTCAAGGCGCAGTGCCAGATGAAAAAGTTCAAGAAGCATGTCGACTTTTTTTGATGTATCGCCGGCCAGTTCGAGAGCGCCGCGCATATAAAAGAACTGCGCGACGGCAGACCTGAAAGTTCCGCTCACGCGCTCGACATACTCTGGTTGCGGCACAAAAGACAGCCCGCCACGCACCGACGGCGTGTCGCTGCCCAGCTGAAACGAAAACGCCAGAGTAACGCTAAAAAGAACGAGAAAAATCAGCCAGCAATACCGCTCCATAACGTTCTCAATGCTCATGGCGTGCGAAAGCCCTCCACGCAGGAATAAAAACCACAGCAATGTACAGCAGCGAATACAGTGTAATTTCTACAAGCAGCAGCGCCGCGACGCCTTCGCCATGAATAGCCGAATACTTGAGGTCGATTTTATCAAAATTCGGCAGCAGGTGATAAACCACGCGCGAAAACCAGTCTGGAATTACTGAGGGCGTGCGCCGCATCATAGCAAGCGGGTATGAAGCGTATTCGGCCGCGAAATAGACGAAAACAGTCATCAGCGACGCGAAAATCGACGAAGAGAGCAGGTTGGAAAAAAGCGAGCAGAACACGCAGACAATGCAGAGTTTGAGAAAAATCGAGTAGGCGCCGATAACAAATGCCCAGCTCCAGGCGTTTTCGTGCCACAACACCAGCGCGCAGGCCAGCGTTGCCAGTATAGTGTAGGCGCCGACCAGCAGGCAGTTGCCCAGCAGGCGGCCGAGAACGTGATCGAAAGACGACACGTAAGTCAGATGTATCGCCTGCAGGCGTGTTTCGCGCTCACGATAAAAGCTTGCCACACAACCAAAAATGATCAGCAGAAGACTGCTGATTTCCATGACAGACAGGCCAAAGCTGCGCAGCATCATTTCTTTATGCCCGATCGAAAGAACGCGCAAAGCGTAAGTCATTGCCATGATCGCCACAAAGAGCATGCCGACAATCCGGAACGTCTGCGTTCTAAAGCCCTGTAGAAATGTAATCGCGGCCATTGAGAATATTTTACGCATTGCCTGTCTCCTTGAGAAAGGCTTCTTCGAGAGAAGAGGTTTTATGCTGGTCTAGAAAATCGTTCAGCGGCCCGATGTATCTGAGCTGGTGCTCATGCAGAACGGCGATACGCTTGCAGACCTTGGCGACCTGCGCGAAATCATGCGAAGAGAGCAGAATGGTTTTGCCCTGGGAATTCAGTTCTCTGAGCCATTCCAGCAATTTGAGCCTTACATGCGGGTCTAGCCCGAGCGTTGGCTCGTCGAGTATGACAAATTCTGGCGATTTCAGCAGTGCGATCGCGAGCCCGAGGCGTTGAATCATGCCGCGAGAATAGTCGCCAATCAGCTTGTCAGCGTCAAGACCGGTTTTCTGTAACAGAAAATCGACATCGGGGCGCGGGCCAGAAACCGCGAGGCCGAGCAGGCGCAGATATTCGCCGGCCCGCAGTTCGCCCGGCGGCAGATAAAATTCAGGCAGATAGCCGATCTTGGCGTGAATAGTCGCGAGATCAAGCGGTTTGTCGCCATAAAGGATAGAACCCTCGTTAAGGGCGATCAGCTTTAAAATACATTTGAAAAGGGTGGTCTTGCCGGCGCCGTTCAGGCCAAGCAGCCCAAAAATTTCACCGCGTTCCACGGTCAGCGTAAGGCGATCGAGCACGCACACATTACCGAATTTTCGCGTTACCTCGCGAATCTGAAGAAGAGGTTCCATAGATCAAAATTCTCCTGGTCAGATAAGCATTCTGTTGATAAAAAAAAGATAGCATGCCTTCAGCCATGATTCAACTGTTCTGATCTATGTGACAGGCACCGTTGCTCAGAGATAAACCGCCGGCGATTCTCTGACAATTACCGGCGGGGCTGGCGGAAAAACCTCACTGCAGTCAAGTGTCAACCCGGGCAGCGTTGCTACTTCGATTTTTGCCTTGTCATCATAGATTTCGAACAGGACAAGTTTGTTTTTGTGCAGATGATAAACGAAAATCACACGGTCAGTCGGGTTGCAGATCCAATACTCTTTAACGCCGGCCTTTTCGTAACGCCGCCGTTTTAAAATCTGGTCGCGACTGGCGGTCGAAGGCGAAAGAATTTCGATAACCCAGTCCGGTGCGCCACGGCAACCGCGTCGGGTTATTTTATCAGGGTCACAGACAACAATTACGTCAGGTTGAACAACGGTCTTAACATCTTCATCGGCCTCGTCGCCGATGGGCAGCAGAACATCAAAAGGTGCCGGAAGGATCTCACATTTCTTACCCTTCAAAAATATACCGATGGTAACACAGAAGTTGACCAGAATACGTTGATGATCTGCGTCGGGACCCGGAGTCATCGCGTAGGCGTCACCGTCGATCAGTTCCCATCTCTCTGTGTCAGGCCATGTGAGGTAATCCCCGTAAGTAAATTCAGACTTTGTTTTCGGTTGACGCTGAGCTTTACCCGCCATTTTAATTCTCCATAACTTATTGGTCGCTTTTGATTTTGCCACGAAACTCACACAGGATCAAGCGAGTATTACCAATTACAGTTATTTTCGTTCGTAAATACCTGCGACATTGTTTTGCTTTCTTTTGGCTGCTCGCAATCACTCTCGTGTGCGTAATCGTAATCGCCGGCTTACAAAAATGATTCAGTAAACATTCTAAGACCGTTGTTCATCGCCAGACGATCTGAGCTTTTGCCCGTAGATTCAGTCGTTGAGGGAAGCTGGCTGCAGTCGCTTTTCGCTTATAGCCAGCGCAGGCGACTGGCAGGCGAGTGCGGCGATATAGCCTTGTGCCGGTTCGAACTCGTAAAAAAACCAACTGCTGGCAGCCTCTTGTGAGCCACGATAGGTGAGCATGGCTCTGGTCAAGCCGGGGGCAAAGTTGATTTCGTTGTGCGCGAGGCCGGCAATGCCTTCGCCAGTAGCTTTTAGCACAGCCTCTTTGCGTGTCCAGCCTCTGAAAAAAGTTTTCTGCGCGTCGATCACCTGATTTGCGGCGCAGCTGGCCTGCTCAGTCGGCGAAAAGAAGCGGCGCAGCACCGCCGCGCTGTCGACCTTACGGCTGAGATTTTCGACGTCTATGCCGACCGCCCAGCCGGTCATGGCAATCACAACAATATTAGCACTGTGGCTGACATTGAAGTAGAGATCATACATGTTTTCGACAAATGGTTTGCCATTTTCGCTGGTATGAATCGCGAGCTCGCGCGCCGGCAGATCGAGATATCTGCCAAGCAGAAAGCGCAGACTGGCTCTTGCCGTCAACCAGGTAAGAGCGGTCTGCCGACAGGCAAAGCGCTCATAGCGTGTCAACTCATCTGGCGCCAGTAAACCGCGCAATGTTTCAGCGCTGTCGGCAAAACGGCCGGAATCGATTATCCAGATATCAGCGCGTGGTCTGGTAAAATCAGGATTTGTATCAGCAGGCGTCAGCAAGTTTTTCTATCTGGTCAAGCGGCCTGGGGGAAACCTGATTCAGAGCTGCCTGCAGAACAATGCCCTGGTTGCGCAGCTGCGTCAGGCGCAGTTCAAGAGCTGCACCATAAAGCAGGTTCATGGCTACGTCGACCACTTTTCGATTTATCTGGTCTTCAAAAAAACTGTTTTTCGCCCATTCGTTAAAGGCGCCCATGGCAGCGCCACACCATATCTGGTAGTCGACCTTGCGCGCTTCTTCGCCGGCAACTGCCCAGCGCGGAGACTTGCCGAGATACCATCTGAAAATCAGTGCCATTTTGTGGTGCGGGTCGTTTTCGGCTTTCTCGAGTTGTGATGGATCGCGCTGCCTGAAAAAATCGGCAGTCTGCGCCCAGATCGTGTCGAGGTTTTCCTGAAAGACTGATTTTTCGAGCATCTGGCGATCAGCTGCAGGTATTGCCTCGATGCTTTCGTATTTGCGGTAAATTTCATAGAGTTTCTGGGCACGCATGGCGAACATGGTGCCGCGCTTGAGAACCTGCACGGTTACACCCATTTCAAACATGTCGCCAGCTGGAGCCATGGCAATATCTGCCTGACCGGCGCCGGCAAGCATAGCTCGCGCCGCGTCAGAAGTGCCGGATTCATTACATGCCTGATGCACCGAGCCGACCACGATGTAGGCAGCGCCCATGGCGAACGAGGCTGCCGCCGAAGCCGGCGTGCCGATGCCGCCGCCAAAACCGACGCGCAACGGCTGTTTATAGTTATATTCTTTTTGCATGCGGTTTTTAAGCGCGACCATTGTTGGATGCAGTGATACCGCCGGACGATTGTCAGTATGCCCACCAGAGTCTGCTTCAGAAGTCAGATCCTGCGCTACCGGAATTTGTGCGGCCAGCTTTGCCTGCTGCTCAGTAATCACTCCTGTGTCCACAAGCTTTTGCAACATTTTATCCGGCGGCGGCGCGAAGAACTTCGACGCGACTTCAACACGGCTGACTTTTGCAATAATGCGGTTTGGCGTGATAATATTGCCGTTTTCATCTTCATGAATACCGGTGACGCGATAACGCACCAGCGGCAATGACATGGCGAGGAAAGCCGAGGCTTCGAGCAATCTCACTTCATGTCTGAGATATAGATCGACGATTTCGTCTTCAAGCCCTTTCTCGTTGGGGCTGTGAATAAGGTTAAAGCCGAACGGTATTGGTTCAGGCAGGCTTTTCATACGTAAAATAGCTTTTTCGACCTTGGCCGGGGAATCGCCGGCAGCGCCGATAAAACCTATCATCCCGTGCTGGCCAAGCGCGATGGCAATCTCTGGCGAACTGATGCCGTGCGCCATCGAACCGCCAACATAAGGCAGTTTCAGACCGTGATCGCGGCAAAACGAGGTGTCACCAAGATTCTCAAGCGGGCAGGGGGGGAGCATGGCGAGCAGCGGCAGACTTTTGACCGGTCTTGTTGTCAGATCAAAAGAAAGGGTGCCGGCTGCGGCAAAAGCAAGCTGGCCATCTTTGAGAATGACAAAGACAGGCCGGTTGATTTCGGAAAGAGTTCTGGCTACGGCTTCAGACATCACGGACAGCTGTTCGTGATCACCCTGCCACCACGCAATATGTTTCTGCTGCAAGACCGCCGGGCACGCTGCTACATCTGAATAGTTCATTATTGGTTATCCCCATGCTGTAATTTTGGCAAGATAATAACCTGAATTGCTCTAAAAGTCTATAGACAACAATCCATTTGCCTATTCATAAGGACTTTGCGAGATGTCTGGTTTGAACTATGTTCTCGGACAAGCTGATCATAATAATCATACGAGCTCTTCTGAAGAGTATCCACAGATTTAAGGATTACCGCAGATTATTTAAACGTTGGCAACTTACAAATTTGCAGAATATTGTAAGTCCCGCAGTTTTCATTGTATTTTTTGCAGCTGCCCAAAACCGTCTGCGCAATTAGCGCAAGTCTGCGTGTAAATGCGTGGATCAGTTGTGCAAAAGCTTTGTTCGAACCAGCGCGGCCAGCTTATCGCTGCCAGGCTTATTAAATGGGCTTTCGAGGGTGAACTGAAAACGGTTTTGCCGGTCGATACCAATGATAGTCGGAATATCATACTCGATTTTGAGACTGCGCCCGATCATCGAGTGCGAATCAATAACAGTTGGAACCTTGGGATTAAAGATTGTAAAGGCTTCCTGGGATCTTTTTAGTCGATCAGTAAACCAGGAATTATTTGACGGGTTGAAGACCCATAATATATCAGCCTGTTGAATGTAATTAAGGTTAAGGTGCTCTGCCCATTTGCGCAGATCATGCCGCAACTCCCACTTGCCGGTGATCAACAACAGCGGCCGCGTAAGGTAGTCGCGGTTTGACCAGGTTTTTCCGTTGAGATCGACGAGTGAAAAAGGGGTGAACTGATCACCAGGTGCGACCTTTCTCACATAAAATGGTGGGAAAGACTGTTCGCCGCCGGCCTGTGCCGGTTCGAGGCAAAAAACAGTAAGCATTGCCAGAGCAGCGCTGCAAAAGAATGCAGTCGCCATCTTGCGCGCCGATTTTTTTCTTTCAACCATAAGCTCATAAACTATGCAACTTCATGATTTTGGCAAGAGCAAAGTCTAAAGCTCAAACATAAAACGATAGAGCGGTATTGCCTTGCTGCAAAAAAAAAGGCATCATGTAGCGAATACACTTGCTGGAGAAAATATGAAACACCGCTATCTGCTCATTGCAATTATGATGTTGAGTGCACTCTGTCCACAGCTTTCTGCCAAGTCATGTATCGGCTGCAGTGCCGAAATGCCTGATAACGCCACATTCTGCGCCGGCTGCATGACCCCGCAACCAAAGGCGGTTACGCTGTCAGCTGCCTCGAAAAAACCAGTTAACCATCGTGAACAGGTTATGCAGATGTTTTCTTTCATCGACGAATTTGAGGGCTACTTTCATGATCTCAAATATTTGAACGTGCTCGGCAAGATGCCTGAAGTAAAAACAAAATTCACTAACGCGATCGGCTTTTACCGTCAACTTGAACCGCGCCTGCCCGAAGAGTTGCGTATTCTCGCCCAGATTTACGCAGCCAAGTTTCAACTCTTCGAAGGAATGACCGGGGTCATGAAAAATCTGCGCATCGATAGCGGTTTTAAGGCAGCAATTCTGAAGTCGAGTATGCTGGTCATGGCCCTTTATAATCAGGTTATCGCGCAGTTTCGCGAAGACAAACAGTTTGGCCCGTCAGAAATCGCCAGGCTGAAAGAACAGGTTTCCATTATTCCAAAACGCACGCAAAAATACGCGATTACCGCTAAATATCTTAAGCTCGGCGACGTCAAAGTACCGACCGCGCAGCAGGTTATGGTTCTCGAAATTGCCGGCAAAAACGCCCACGTGATGCTCATGGGCCCCAGCATGGACAACAACCCGGTCGAAGGTCAGGTCAGTCTGCGCGACCTCGAAAAACGCACCAGCTGGCAAAAAGCCAACATAAATTACTACAATCGCTGAGAGAATCTCAAATAGCCGAATTCAACAGATAATTTTTCAGCTGCTGGAAATCTGCGGCGAGACGCGTTGACAATATTTCGCGGTCAGCAACCGCCTGCAGCGCGGCTGGCAGTTCAACGTGCAGATCGAGAATCATCTCAACCGATTCTTTGAACTTGGCAGGGTGGGCAGTGCCGAGAAATATGCCTTGTTCGCCGGGTTGCAATGACTGGCGCAGAGCGGCAGCGGCAACAGCCGCGTGTGGTTCTGAAAGGTATCCGAGGCGGTTGAGTTCAAGTAACGAGTCGCGCGTCTGTTCTTCAGAAATAGCGATCCCGGTGAGCTCTTCGAGAGACTGATTCATCGCGGCGAAGACGGCTTCAACTCTTGGCCAGTTGCTGGGTTCGGCAACATCCATGGCATTCGATGCTGTCGCCACGGTTTTTACCGGCGCCCAGACTCTGTCGTGCAGATAACGCGGCACGGTATCATTGCTGTTGGTCGCTGCAATAAAGCGCTTAACCGGCAAACCCATGGCGCGGGCCAGCAGGCCGGCAGTCAGATTGCCAAAGTTGCCGCTGGGTACCGCGATCACTGGCGGATTGTCGGGCTCGCAGGTGGCGACAGCTTCAAAATAATAGCATATCTGCGCCAGCAGCCGACTTATATTGATCGAATTGGCAGAATTAAGGTTAAGGGCGCGTTGCAGATCATCGTCGACAAAAGCTTGTTTGACGAGTTCCTGACAGGCATCAAAGTCGGCACTGACCGATATCGTGCGAATGTTTTTGCCGAGTGTACAGAAAAGCTTTTCCTGCAGCGGACTGATTTTGCCTTCAGGATAGAGCACCACGACATTGATTCCCGGCAGCCCGTAAAAGGCGTGGGCAACCGCTGCGCCAGTATCGCCTGAAGTTGCCGTCAATATTGTTGTCTGCTGCCCGGCCGCGAATTCACTCAGACACTGCGCCATAAAGCGCGCGCCAAAATCTTTAAAAGCAAGGGTCGGCCCGTGAAAAAGCTCAAGCACCTGACGTTGCGCGTCGACCTTGACCAGATCAAGCGGAAAATTAAAGGCCTTTTCGACCATGCGACAGACAATTTCGCTGCCATGGTCGCTGCCGATCCAGGCTTCGATAATCCGCTGACTGCGCTCGACAAAAGGCAGTTGCAGCAGTTTCTGAACGTCTCGCAGACGCGGTATAACGGTCGGGAAAAAAAGGCCGCGGTCACGACCCATGCCAAGCTTAACCGCGTCGGCAAAGCTGACCTGTTCGTCGGGATGGCGCAGATTATAGAGTTTCATGGGCAATATCCTGATTCTTGATTACGCGCGCGCCGGAGTCGCTGATCTGGCAGACGTGCACAAATCCGCCGGGTTCGCTTAAATAGTGATTTTTAAGCCAGAGCGCACTTCTTTGCGCGATCACCAGATCGTCGGTCACTGCAAACATCGAAGGCCCGCTGCCTGAAATACCGCTGGCAAGGGCGCCAAGTTCATACAGAGACTGTTTCGCGCGCTCATAGTTCGGTATATGCGGGCTACGATATGGCTCGGCGACAATATCTTTAAGCATGGCTGCGGCCAGCTGGCGGTTGTTTTCATGTGACGCATGAATAAATCCGCTCAGGAAGCGGCCATAGCTGATCATGTCTGAACGCTTATATTCCTGCGGCAACAGCGCGCGCATTTTCGCGGTAGAGAGAGAAATGCCAGGGTAGGCAACAACCCAGTACCACTTATTAAAATGCGGTATTTTAGCGCAAAAGCAGTCAGGCGCTTGCACCAGAAGCTGCAACCCGCCAAGAAAACAGGGGGCAACATTGTCATAATGAACTGAGCCGCTGACGCGACCTTCGAATTCGCCCATCATCAGCAGAAGACGGTCAGCAGAGAATGGGTGCGCGAACAGTTCGTTCAATGCGTAAAAAGCGGCAACAACAGAACTGGCACTTGACCCCAGGCCGCTGCCCACCGGAAGATTTTTTTCAAGACTGATATCCAGACCGCTGCGAGACTGTTCTGAAAGGCATTCGTTAAAATGTTGCGCACACTGATAAACAATATTTTCGGTCGGGTCCACAGGCAATTTGCCACTCCACGGCCCGGAACACGCGAGGTTGATCCCTGAAGTTGTCCGCGAAACACTGAGGCGGTCACCGAGACTGCTGCCGTCTATCGGCGCTATTGCCGCGCCGAGCAGATCGAAACCGACGCTGAGATTTGCTATGGTTGCCGGCGCGTAAACGGTAATGGTCATGCTACGGTCTCTCTTGTCCAGTTCAAGGTGCGCATCAGGTCAGCGAAAACCCCGGCGGCGGTAACCTGATTGCCAGCGCCATAGCCGCGCAGAACAAAAGGAATCGGCTGATAATAACGACTATAGAATGCCAGCGCATTCTCGCCGCCCTTAACGCTGTACAGCGGGTCGTCAGCACCGACTTCGCAGACCTTGACACAGCACACGCCGGCATCTATTTCGCCGATATAACGCAGCACCTTGTTCTCGGCCCGCGCGGCTTTCACACGCCGTTCCATGGCTGCATCAGCCTCGGGCAGACGAGCCATAAATTCATCAACGCTTCCGCTGGCGTCAAATTCAGCCGGCAGCGCGCTTTCTACCGTCACATCAGACAGTTCAAGCTTAAGGCCTGCTTCGCGGGCCAGAATAAGAACTTTTCTGGCAACATCCATACCGTTGAGGTCATCGCGTGGATCAGGTTCTGTGTAACATTTTTCGCGGGCAATTCTCGTAGCTTCAGACATTGACACACCTTCGTCAAGCTTGCCGAATATGAATGACAACGAGCCTGACAGGATACCCTTAAAACGCAGCAGTTCGTCGCCAGCGTATATCAGTTTTTTGAGGTTGTCGATAACCGGCAGACCAGCACCAACTGTTGCTTCATATAAAAACTGCCGTTTCTGGCGCAATGCTGTTTCACGCATGGCCGCGTAATAGTTGTAATCTCTGGTGTTCGCTTTTTTATTGGGCGTGACCACATGCAGTCCGGCATTCATCGCTTCGATATAGCAATCCGCTACGCGCTGACTGCTGGTGCAATCCATGAACACCGGGTTTGACAGCAGCTGTTCGCTTGCCCAGCTGAACATTTGTGAAAGATCGCAGGCGACACCCTTTTCTTCGAGCTGCTGTTGCCAGTTTTCGAGATCTATGCCACGGGCATCGAAAATCATTCGCTTTGAATTCGCTATGGCGCAGGTACGAATAGTTATGTTGTTTTTGCGAAGCATTTCTTTCTGCTGCAGAACCTGACGCAGAAGAGATTTTCCGATGTTGCCGCAACCGACAAGAAAAAGGTCGAGATACTGCTGTACGTCGAAAAAGATTTGATGGCAGCCAATAACCGCCTGACCTGCCTTTTTCTGGTCGATGACAACAGAAATCGAGCGCTCAGAAGCTCCCTGAGCTATTGCTATAATATTAACGCCGGCCTGAGCCAATGCTTTGAAAAATTTTGCCGCGAGACCGCGACGGGTGCGCATGCCATCGCCAATCAAAGACACAATTGCCAGTCCGTGTTGCAGCGCGAAGGGTTCGAGCAGATCGCTGCGCCGTTCCAGCTCAAATTCGGCGTTCAAAGCTTGTTCGGCCCTGTCAGCGCAGTCTGTCGCCACGCAGAAGCAGATGCTGTATTCCGAAGAACTCTGCGAAATAAGCGATATCGAGACACCGGCACGTGAAATAGCGCCAAACACGCGGCTGGCCATACCAACCATGCCCTTCATTCCCGGCCCCGAAATATTGAACATTGTCTGCTTTTCAAGGTGAGAAACCGCTTTAACCTGCATGCCTGTCCGGTCAGTCGCATTTGAGATAAGCGTGCCGGCAAAATCAGGCTTGAGGCTGTTTCTGATGTAGCATGGTATGTGATATTGCGCGATCGGCGCGATCGTTTTGGGATGCAGCACCTTGGCGCCGAAGTATGACATTTCCATGGCTTCCTGGTAGCTGAGTTGCGCGAGAAACGCGGCGTCAGAAACCAGGCGCGGGTCAGCACTGAAGGCTCCGTCGACATCTGTCCAGATTTCACAGCTGTCGGCGCTGATGCAAGCCGCGAGAACAGCTGCTGAATAGTCTGACCCGTTGCGGCCAAGTGTTACCACGCGACCATTACGGTCGCTCGCCGCGAAACCCGGCATGATCCAGATGTCACGTTCATTAATAGCAACATTAGCGAACAGTTTGCGGCCCTGTTCGACATCGACCATCGCGTCAAGTGTCGGGCCATATGCCGGGAGAAGTCGTGCCGGGTCGAGCTGGGCACAGGTTCTGCCACGCGCGATCATCAGCTGTTCCATGAGTGCGGCCGACATATACTCGCCGCCCACCGCAACGGCGGCTGTTATTGTGTCGGGGCACTCGCCAAGCAACGCGACACCCTCGGCCTTGTGTTGCCAGAAGATGAGCTGCGTATTCAATATCGCGCTGAGCAGTTGAATCTGGTCGGTGGTCAGTGTGCTGTCTGCCGCAGCGAAAAGGTCACGCAGCAGTTTTTCGACGCGCACAAGAACAGACTGGTAATCTTCGTTACGACAGGCCTTTTCCATCATTTCGAGGAGACTGTTGGTAACTGTTGCCGGCGCAGATAGAACAACTGCTGCTTTCTCATGGTTTGCCGCGGCAAGAATAATATCGGCGGCCTGCGAAAAGCGTTGCCAGTTTGCCAAAGAGGTTCCGCCGAATTTCAACACCTTCATTTTATATCTCCTTGCGCCGCACTATCGCAGATTTGTTCATAATTTTAAGTCGATGTAGTATATTGTTTACAAGAGATTGACGCAAGGCTTATAATTGTGCACCGCGATAGCCCTTAGATGTTGCCATAACAGGAGATACTATGAAAAAAGTAAAAGAAAAAGATTCTACAAAAACTGAAAACGTTGAAATCGGCCCACCTGAAAAAATGGATTTGCAGGCGGCCCATCGCAAGGTCATGATGGTAATGGTCGGCCTGTTTGTGGCAGCGCTTCTGCTTATGCTAGCGTTATCTGACAAGGTAGAATTCGCTTCTACTGGTGGAATGTAGGCTTAGAGCAACTGGTGCGCGGCGCGGCCAGAATCTCGTTACGATCTCAGATCGACGAGGTTGCCGGTGTTGAACATTGCCGGTGCGGTAAGCATGTCGTAGATTCTGAAAGCCTGGCGGGCAAGAAAATTTTCGCCGGTCAGGCGTTGTGTTTGCTCGGGCTGTTCAGTTTTTGCGGTGAGTGGCTGCTCGCGTTCGTTGCGCAAGAGAGCTTCGCCGGCAGTTTCTGTCGGCTCGCGAGCGGCAACAGCAGGTTGCACCTTCGATTCGCTCTCGCTGAGCGGATTTACTGCAACCTGTGATGATGCCTGGGGCAATGCTGGCGGTTCAGTTACTGTGCGCGACGGTTCAGCAAAAAAGTCGGCACGGGCAAAATCTGATTTTTCGTAGCCACCAGGCTGCAAAAATGACCCGGCATCTGGCTTATAAGCGCGCAGAGCAAGGTTGTATTCATAGCGCGGCACCGCTTTAACCTGTTCGTCTGGCCTTGCTTCTGCGGTTGGCAAGGTTTCAGGTAACGGGTTCGGCAATTCGGCAGGCATGAGCGGGCTGCTGGTTTCGGTTTCGGCGGCCAGCGGCGAGGCTGGCCGCAGGTTGGCATTGACGGCTGGCATGCTGCGAGCAATCTGAGCCGGTTCAGCGATTGCCGAAGCAAACTGTGGTGTGCTGGCAACACGGCCAGCTGGTTCGCCGACCGGCGACCCGTTCGGGTCGGCGAGAGCAGTGAGCAGAGATGTCGGCGCTATTGATGGCAACGGGTCAAGCGGACTTGTTATCGGGCTGGGTGCCGTCGCGCGCGGGCCTGCAAAAGAGAATGCCTGATCAGACATTGGCAGGTAGGTGTCTCCGGCCTGAGTGCGATCAAGAGGGGTAGGCTGCAGTACAGAAAGAACTGGCAGGTCGTGTACCTGACTCTTAACATGAGTCGGGACCTGATTGAAAAAGTCTATCTGATAAGAATACTGAATTCCTTTTACAGCTATAGCCATACCCTGAATATAATCGATCTGACACTTTTTCGCCAGCAATGTTTGCGCCCGAACAGCATCGCGCGATTTTACTTTACAGTTTTTCAGCCAGCTATTAACATATGTCTCGGCTTACAAGCGTATTGGAAAATTTGTTGGTGCCTGATGTCCCGGGTCGAACCGCACTGTTAGAAGTAAAGTCGACCAGTAATCACGAGAAGCAAGGTGTTCGACATGGCAAAGAAGAAACCAGATTACCCGAAGAGCAAGATTGTAGCAGTAAAAGAAGAAATACACGGCGTTCAGTGCAAAGATGATTTTCGCTGGCTCGAGGGCGACGCAGATGGCAAAATTACGCCTGAAGTAGCTGAATGGACCAACCAACAGAACGCTTTTACCAGATCAATACTGGATAATCTGCCCGGACGACAGCCTCTCAAACAGCGCATTACGCCTCTTCTTGAGCGCAGCGACAACAGTCTGCCGGTTTTTGCCGGTAGCAGAATTTTTTATTTTCGTCGTGAAGGCCACAAAAACCAGCCATGTCTTTTCATGGTAGACAGTGTCTGGGGCAAAGAACAACTGCTGATAGACCCTGAACTTATCGACAAGACCGGTCTGACCAACGTTGCATGGTTCTCGCCATCGCATGACGGCGAATTGCTGGCCTATGGTATGGCAAGAAGCGGTGATGAGAATTATCGACTCAAAATAATGCGCGTCAAAGACGGAACTCATCTCGGCGACGAAATCTGCAACAAGGTTATCAATGTGTTCTGGCTCGCAGACAACTCTGGCTTTATCTATTCGCGCCTCGCTGATATCAAAAACCCGTATTCCCGCGAAATAAGACTGCATTATCTCGGCGACAAAACTGATGATGACCGCCTGATCTACGCTCAGTATAAGGAGGGCCCGCTGGCAACTACCTGGGGCCCGTTCGCGTCGCTCTCCGAAGACGGCAGATGGCTCTTGCTCTCTTATTACACCAGTACGCGCTCAAATGATCTGTGGCTCATCGACTTTCACAACTGGAACGACAGCGGCGAGTTCGAAAAGCGCGAGATCATTGTCGACTGCGACAGTATGACGCACGCCAGGGTTATCGGTGGCAGCCTCTATATTCACAGCAACGAAGATACCCCGAACGGCCAGATTTACCAGGTTGACCCCGCCGAACCATCTCGCAAAAACTGGAAAATTCTGATACCTGAACGCACTGATGCAACCATCGAGGGCTGGGATTTTACCAGGAGCTCACTGATTGTCAGTTACCAGAAGTTCGCTGCCAGCGAACTGGTTAAATTCGATCTGGCGACAGCTCAGCAGTCAGAAATCAGCCTGCCTGGTATCGGCTCAGCCAGCATTTCCTGCAGCGAAAGTAAAGAAGACTTTTTTATACGCTACGAGTCTTTTAATTTTTGCCCGAGTATCATCTATTACGACTGCGCCAGCAATAGCCGCAAGGCCTGGTGGAAATGCGAACTCGCGGTCGACTTGAGCGACATGCGGGTAGAGCAGCATTTTTACGAGTCAAAAGACGGCACCCGGGTCAGCATGTTTCTGGTATACCGTGATGGCGTTAAAAAAAATGGTCAGAATCCAACATTGCTCTATGGCTATGGCGGCTTTGGAATAAGTATGACTCCAGCTTTTTCAGGACTGATTATACCCTGGATACAGGATGGAGGCATCTATGCGGTAGCCAATCTGCGCGGGGGCGGCGAATACGGCGATAAATGGCATCAGGCTGGCATGCTTTCCCAAAAGAAGCTGGTTTTTGAAGATTTTGAAGCAGCCGCCGAATGGCTGATTGCGCAAAAATACACGTGCAGCGAAAAGCTGGCAATCAGCGGACGTTCGAACGGCGGGTTGCTGACCGGAGCATGTCTCATACGCCGACCGCATCTTTTTAAGGCCGTTCTCTGCGGAGTACCTCTGCTCGACATGGTCAGATACCACCTTTTTCTTATGGCGCGTTACTGGGTGCCTGAGTATGGTTGTGCCGAGAATGAAAAAGATTTTGACTGGCTCGTCGATTATTCCCCATATCACAACATCTGTCGCAATCGCGAATACCCGGCCGTTTTCCTTTATACTGGTGAAAACGACACCAGGGTGCACCCGATGCATGCACGCAAAATGACAGCGGCAATGCAGGCTAATGCTGCAAACACTCATGAAAAGCCGATTTTGCTATGGGTCGACCGCGAAAGCGGCCACGGCATGGGCAAGCCGCTCAACATTACTGTTGAAGAGCAAACCGATCAATGGATGTTTATAAGGTGGCAGACCGGTCTGGAGACAGCCAGATGAAACTGGCCCTGTTCGATTTTGACGGTACAGTGACAACACATGATAGTTTCAGAGATTTTCTGATCTTCGTGGCAGGTATGAAACGGTTTCTGGTGCGCATGGTTGCAGCTTCACCATGGTTGCTGGCCTACCTGCTGCGCCTTATCAGTAACCAGACTGCCAAACAGAAAATTACCCAGGCGTTTTTCAGCGGCATGAGCCGAAGCGAATTTGACCGTTCCGCGCAAGATTTCGTCGCGAAAAAACTAAACGGCATCGTGCGCCCGGCGGCTCTCGAAAAGATCAGGTGGCATCTGCAGCAACAGCATCGCGTCATACTTGTTTCTGCTTCGTTTGAAGATTACCTCAAGTTCTGGTGCGCGCAGCACGGGATCGAACTGATCGCTACCAGGCTCGAAGAAAAAGACGCACGGCTGACTGGTCGTTTTGCCACAGCGAACTGCTGGGGGCCCGAAAAAGTCAGACGCATAAAAGAAGTCGTTGAACTCGACAAATACGAACAGATCTACGCCTATGGCGATTCACGCGGCGACCAGGAAATGCTGGAAATAGCTTCTGAAAAGGGTTATCGCGTTTTCTGAAATTTTGCGCTTGCCAACATGGTGTTACAGCCTGTAAGTTATACACACAGAACCGAAAGTACGGCCAAATGAAAACATACAAGGACCGTCGACACGGAAGGAGTGCTTTCTTGAAAACCAGACATCTGATTTTTGCACTATTTTTAATGCTGCTTTCGTTTACATGCACGCTGCAGGCGCAGACAGAAGAAGTCGCGACCACCACGCCGGCAGTCGAACCCGAAGGTGTTATCCATTCGTTGCTGCCCGAGAATATCCCGTCGGCAGAAGTCAGCCAGGCGCTTCTGGCTGCAGCAGGACTGCGCGACAAAATTTATGACAATGTCAGCCCTGAAGTCATAACCATGCTTGTTTCTCTGAACTGGCAAACCAACAGCGAATTCAAGGGTTTCGGCAGTCGTGAGGCAAAGAAAGGCGGCACCCTCAAATACGCTGAAACCTCTTACCCTCCGTCTTTAAGAACTGTCGGCAAGAATGCCAATTCGACTTTTAACAGCATGTTGACCGGTTTGTGTTACGAAAGTCTGCTCGATCTCGACCCGGTAACCTTTGATTATGTGCCAAACCTGGCCAGGCGCTGGGCTATGGCCGACGACAAGGTCTGTTTCTTTTTCGAGATCGATGAAAACGCGCGCTGGTCTGATGGCCAACCGGTAGTTGCCGAAGATGTCGTTCGCAGCTGGGAACTTTACACTGACCCCGGCATCGAAGACCCCTTCTCGATAGACTACTGGAACAAATACGAAAAACCGGTTGCACTGTCGCAGAGCGTGGTAATGATCAAATCAAAGCTGCTCAACTGGCGTGCCTTCATGTCGATCGGCTTTATGACCATTCTTCCCGGTCACATAATCGAAAAACTCGATGGCAAGGGCTATTTGAGCGAGTATCAGAATAAGCTCATGCCAGGATCAGGCCCCTATACTTTCGAGAGTTCGAAAGTCAACGAAGAGATTATTCTCAACCGCCGTCAGGACTGGTGGCAGAAAGACGCTGAAAAAAACACCGGCTACTACAACTTCGACCGCCTGCACTTTATCTTCATTTCAGACGAAAATCTGGTTAAACTGCGCTTCAAGAAGGGCGAACTCGACTGGATCGCCATTAACGTGGCGCGCGAGTGGCATCAGGAGTTCATTCCGGCCATGCTGGCCGAGCTTGCCTACGGCTACATTCAGAAACGCAAGGTTTTCACGCATCGCCCGATCGGGACTTCCGGCATAGCCTTCAACATGCGCAAGCCGCCATTTAATGACATCCGTGTGCGCCAGGCCTTCGCGCATCTTTATAACCGCGAAAAGATGATGGATAAGCTGTTTTTCAACGAGTATGAGTATCTCGACTCGTTCTACCCGAACTCGCCCTACGCGAATCCTGATAATCCCAAAACCAGGTATGACCCTGATAAGGCGGTTGAGCTGCTCGAAGCAGCCGGCTGGCTGCAGAAGGATCGCGACTCTGACGGGTGGCTGGTCAAGGATGGCAAACGCTTTGAACTTTCTATCAACTATGTTCAGAAGAGCTCAGAGCGCATTCTCACCATTTTTCAGGAAGACCTGCGCGACATTGGCATCAAACTCAATCTTAAGCAGGTTACCTGGGCCACCGATATCAAAGAAGTTGGCGAACGCACGTTTGAGCTGAGTTCAAGAGCCTACGGCGGCCTTCTTTTCCCTAACCCCGAAAGCTCGGTGCACTCGAAGTTTGCTGACAAAAAAAACAACAATAACATCTGGGGCTTTAAGAACGCCCGTGTCGATGAGATCTGCGAACAATACCCGACGATGTTTGACCCTAAAGAGCGCATGAAGGCTGTGCGTGAAATTGACGGCATCGTCACCCGCGAGCATCTCTACGCGCTCGGCTGGTTTCTGGCCAGCACGCGCATTCTTTACTGGAACAAGTTCAGCATGCCTCCGCAGTTTCTCGACAAAACCGGCGATCAGCGATCAATAGCGTCGTTGTGGTGGTATGACGAAGAGAAAGACCGCATACTTCAGGATGCGCGCAAAAAAAAGACCAGGCTCGACCCGGGACCCCAGGAAATACGCTGGTGGGATGAACATTACCCGCCGTCTGCAGGAGAATAATAACCATGTACAGCTACTTTATCCGCAGGTTTCTTTTGATGATACCGACTTTTATCGGTATCACCTTCCTCTGCTTCACAGTCACCCGCTTTGTTCCGGGTGGTCCGGTTGAGCAGGCGGTTCTGCGCTACCAGCAGGCAATGGCCATGGGCGGCGAGGGTGGTGGTGGCACCTCAAACACTGAGATGGAACAAGGACAGATTTCTGATGAAATGATGGAAAGCCTCAAGGCCATTTATGGCTTTGACAAGCCCTTTTACATAGCCTACGGGCACTGGCTCTGGCGGGTGCTGCATTTTGATCTCGGCACTTCTGACACATACTCGCGGCCAGTATGGGATCTGATCAAGGAGAAGTTTCCTATTTCGATTATTTTTGGCCTTAGCGGCTTCTTACTTTCATATCTGATCTGCATTCCGCTTGGTGTCTGGAAAGCGGTGAAACACGGCTCAGCCTTTGACACCGGCAGCTCTGTTCTGGTTTTCATTGCCTACTCTATACCGGGCTGGACTGCAGGCGTGCTGCTGCTGATGCTTCTTGGCGGAAACGCATTTCTCGACATTGTTCCTTCAGGTGGCAAAGAGAGTGGGACTATACTGGAAGGCTCAAAACTGGCAATGTTTTTGCAGAAAGGCGCACTGGTAGCAGATCTGCCCGAAGCGATCAGCAAGGAATTTCCCAAACTTGAAAAAAATCAGACGATAAACTCTAGTCACCCTGCATTCAAGCATGTTCCGGCTGATAAGCGCTTCAATCTGAAGAAGGGCAGTCACTCGGATCTGAACATTATCGGGCGCACGCTCGATACGATGTGGCACATGATTCTACCGGTTTTCTGTTATGTACTTGGTATGTTCGCTTCAAGCACGGTGCTGATGAAAAACTCACTGATGGAAAACCTTGGGCAGGATTACGTGCGCACAGCCTTTGCCAAGGGACTTTCGGAACGCGTAGTCATTTTCAAGCACGCCTTGCGCAACTCGCTGATTCCTATCGCGACTGGTCTTGGCCACATGCTTTCGATCATTCTGGCCGGCTCTTATCTCATCGAGAAAGTTTTCAACATCAACGGGTTCGGCCTGCTAGGCTATGATTCACTCATCGCACGCGATTACCCGGTAACTCTGGGCATTCTCGTGATCGGTTCGATGCTCAAGCTTTTCGGCAACATCGTTTCAGACTTCCTTTACTGCTTAATTGATCCGAGGATAAGATTCTCATGATAGAAACCTGGAAAAAATACGAAACTATTATCAAAACGCTGGTTCTATTTATTGCCTGGCCGCTTTTTTACTGGCTGATGCCAGAAATTGGCGAAAAGGCGATTGAGCCGTCTTACACAACCGAAGCTGTCATTTCGCTGGTCCTGGCAGCGGGCTTTATTGTCTATATTCTGCCCTTGCTGGTAGCTGGCGCTGATTCGTTCAGAATGTTCATTACCAGCCCGATTTTTAAGCGGCGCTGGGGTAAATTCAAAACTCTCAAGCGCGGTTATTACGCGTTTATTCTCATCATTGCCCTGTTTGTCGTATCATTGTTCGCGGAGTTTCTGATAAATGGCAACGCGATCATGGTTAAATACAAGGGTGAATATCATTTCACGCTGTTCAAGTTCATCAGCGCCCGCACCTTTGGCATGCGCGGTTACGGCATGCCGAATTACCGCATGCTCAAAGACTTGCTCAAGGTTCGCAACAATGAGCGGGCCGAACGCGTCAAAACCGGCACGGCAAATGACGAAGACCGTCAATACGCGCAATGGGGCGATGACTGGGTATGGCTGACGCTTTATCCATACAGCCCGCTTGAATCGCTGTTAGACGAATTGCCGACACGGCCGCCGCACCCGCCAACCTGGTTGACCGGTGAGTGGCGCAAAGCTTATGTCGAAGAGTCGCTTTACACTCTGCCTGAAACTTTGCCTACGCCCGAAGAAATCACCAGCAAATTCAAGCGTCCGGAATGGGTAGATCTTGAGCCAGCACAGCTCTATCTGCAGATGGCACACGCCGGCCTGCTCGAACTTAAGCCTGAAGTCAGGCAACCCGGCACTTTTCAGCATATTCTCGGCACTGACGACCGCGGCCGCGATGTTTTCGCGCGCATGGTCTATGGCTTCAGAACCTCGCTGTCATTCGCGCTGCTGGTTACTTTCTTCTGTTACCTGATCGGCATTACCATTGGTGCGCTGCTTGGCTTCTATGGTGGCAAGTTCGATATCATCATGCAGCGCTTCGTCGAAATCTGGTCGGCAATGCCGTTTCTTTACACGGTCATGATCTTCGCCGCGATAATGATTCCGAACTTCTGGATGCTGGTGATGATACTGGTCATTTTCAAATGGATGGGCATGACCTATTACATTCGCGCCGAATTTTTGCGCGAGAAGTCGCGTGATTACGTCTCAGCGGCCCGCGCGATCGGCTGTACCGACGGGGCGATTATTTTCCGGCATATTCTGCCCAACTCGCTGACTCCGGTTATTTCATTCGCGCCATTCGCGGTGGTAGCCGATATCGGCGCACTGGTCTCACTCGACTTTCTCGGTTTCGGCCTGCCGGCACCGACCCCGTCGTGGGGCGAACTGCTCGGGCAGGGGCTTGGCAACCTGACCAAGCCCTGGCTGATTCTCTCGCCGATGCTCGCCATGTTCCTGACACTGCTGCTCGTATCGTTTATTGGTGAAGCGATCAGAGAAGCCTTCGACCCGAAGCAGTATTCGCGGCTCAGATAAAGCAGGAGACAACACATGGCCACCCCACTTTTACAAGTTAAAAACCTCAAAACCTACTTCCGCACCGAAGCCGGCGTAGCCAAAGCCGTTGATGGTGTCGATTTCGATGTCATGCCCGGCGAAGTTCTCGGCATTGTCGGTGAATCGGGATCTGGCAAATCAGTTACCTCGCTTTCAATTATGCAGCTGATCCCGAATCCGCCCGGTGATATTGTCGATGGCAACATCATCTTCGAGGGTGTTGATCTGCTCGACGCCTATCGCCGCAAGGACTACGACCTGATCAGAAAGATTCGCGGCAACAAGATATCGATGATCTTTCAGGAGCCGATGACCAGCCTGAATCCTGTGTTCACCATCGGCGAACAGGTTGCCGAATCGCTGATTCATCACCGCAACATGACGCAGAAAGAAGCGCGCGAACAGGCGGTAAAGATGCTTGAGCTCGTTGGCATACCTTCGGCGCGTGAGCGCCTCGACGAATACCCACACCAGTTCTCGGGTGGAATGCGGCAGCGCGTGATGATCGCCATGGCGCTGTCGTGCGACCCGGCGCTGCTGATCGCCGATGAGCCGACTACCGCGCTCGACGTGACCATTCAGGCGCAGATTCTGGAACTGATGCTCGACGTCAAGGCAAAGACTTCGAACGCCGCGATTCTGCTGATCACGCATGATATGGCAGTAATTGCCGAAACCTGTCATCGCGTCGTTGTCATGTATTGCGGCAAAATTCAAGAGATCGCCGATGTAAAGACCATTTTTAATTCGCCGCAGCACCCGTATACACAGGGTCTTCTCGCATCATTGCCCAAACCCGGTCTGAAGGTGCGACGACTCAGCACTATCGACGGGATTGTGCCTTCGCTGTTCAATCTGCCAAAAGGCTGCAGTTTCTGCACCAGATGCAGCCAGAAGCTTGCAATGTGCGAAAACACGCCGCCAGCGATGATTGAAACCGCACCCGGACACTTTGTCAGATGCCATCTGGCCAAAGAGATGAACAGGGCTGACAGGGAGTAAAACAATGACCGAAAATAAAAAAAGTGGCAAAACGCTTCTCGAAGTTAACAATCTCAAAATGTACTTTCCGGTATTTGGCGGGGTCTTTCGCAGCAAGGTCGCCGATGTCAAAGCGATAGACGGCGTGACATTTGACCTGCGCGAAGGCGAGACCCTCGGCCTGGTTGGTGAATCAGGCTGCGGTAAGTCTACTACCGGCAAATGCATAGTAAATCTGAATCAGCCAACTGCCGGGCAGATCATTTTTCATACTAATAAATCAGTGAAAAAAGCTGGCGCTAACGCCAGGCAGGAAGGCGCAGCGCTGCCTCCGGTCGATCTCGCGAAATTGAACAATGACCAGATGCGGCCTTATCGCTCTGAAATTCAGATGATCTTTCAGGACCCTTACGCGTCACTGAATCCACGCATGACAGTCAGCGACATCATCATGGAACCCCTGGGCATACACATGCCTGAAATGAGCAAGGCGCAAATGCTCGACAAGGTTGGCTGGCTCATGGAAAAAGTCGGCCTGTCGGCTGAGCAGGCAACACGTTACCCGCATGAATTCTCGGGTGGGCAGCGCCAGCGCATAGGTATCGCTCGCGCACTGGCCACCAATCCTCGACTTGTCATTGCTGACGAGCCGGTATCAGCTCTCGACGTGTCGATTCAAGCGCAGGTAATCAACCTGATGCAGGATCTGCAGGAAGAATTCGGCCTGACCTACATCTTTATTGCGCACGATCTGGCAGTGGTTGAGCATATTTCAGACCGTATCGCGGTAATGTATCTCGGCAATATCGTTGAACTGGCAGACGCCGAAGTGCTTTTCAAAAGCCCGCGCCACCCGTACACGCGCGCGCTCATGTCGGCGATCCCGCACCCGGACCCCAACATCAAAAAGGAAAAGCGTATCGTTCTGCAGGGCGATGTACCAAGCCCGATGAAAAAGCCATCTGGCTGCGGATTCAGAACCAGATGCCCGATCGCGCGCAATGATTGCGCGGTAGAGTCGCCACCGATGCTCGAAATCGAACCCGGTCACTTTGTCGCCTGCCCATACCACAACACCCAGGACAAAAACTAGACTGCCGAGAGCCCGGCGGTAGAAGTGTAACAAAGGCTTACCTGTATAATAATTCCAGGAGACAAGGATGTTTCTTAGACGTAAAAATCCCGGGGGCTCACGTCATGAGGCTGAAGACTCGATGGCCGGAGCTCTTGGCGCCAATTTCTCGGTAATTATTGACACGATAAAAGTTATCTTCAAGCTCTCTCCTGACGATGGACAGACGTATTCTGAGTTCCTGCTCGAAAAGCTGGGTGCGCTTTCACTGCTGCTGGTTAGCTTTATTGTGCTTGCTCTGCTTCTGGGTGCCTTGTATCTTATGCACTGACAACATCGTTATTGGGCGTAGTCAGTTAGAGGTAAATATGCGAATCTGCAATATTCTGTTAGCTGTTGTTTTTCTGCTGACTTATCTGCCTGGTATCTGCAGCGCTGACGAAACGGTTACCAGCGGCACTTTTGAAGAAAATGAATACCTGATTTATGTTCCCGAAGGTCTTGCGGCTGGAGAAAGGTATCCGCTGATCGTCGGCTTTTCGCCTTCGGCCAATGCCAAAGACACTGTCGCTACCTGGCGCGGGCACGCCGACAACCATAAATGCATTATTCTGGCGTCAAAAATTATCAAGAACGGCATGGATATACCGAACTACCTCAATCGCCTGCGCAACCTCATTCACGAACGCGTCGCAGTGCAATACTCGATCAGGCCTGACCGCATCATAGCGGTGGGAACTTCTGGCGGCGGCATGGCTTCGCATCTGTTTTCTTTTTTTCATCCAGATACAGTTGCGGCGGTAATCACCAGCGTCGGGTATATTCATGAAAACAGTCTCAAGCACAAAGACACTTACCCGCGCGGCAAGGTCTGTGCCTTTTTAACCAGTCCGACCGACTTTAATTACAAGCTGATGCAAGAGGACCGCAAGTTTTTGAAAAGCCTCGACTGGCAGATAAAGTGGTATGAGTTCGAGGGCGGCCATCGCACCGCGCCCGAAGAAATTCGCGAAGAAGCGCTCACCTGGGTTCTCGAAGCCCTAAGCCAGTAGCTTCGTTCGTAAATACCTTCTGCATTGTTCTGGGGTTTACTTTTTCGTGCGCGTAATCGCAATCGTAATCGCTGCTGCTGGCAATTGCAACGGCAACTCTGTGTCTAGTCTTTTGCTGTGAACGAATCTTTTATGAAAAGTATAATAGATGTTTTGTGACTGGGCGCAGTGATGACGAATCCTTGTTTGAGCATTCTAATGCCTTCTATTCGTCATTCTGCTGACTTCTCTCTGTCATTCTGGATCCTGCGACTGCGTGCAGGATGACGGTTTGATGCGATTGCGATGTGCAAACTTCGCCAGTGCGCTTTTCCCAAAGGGTGCTGTCCCAGAATGATTTTGTTTAAAAATGTTGGATTTTTTGCTAGATTTAAAGCATGCTAATTCACAAGCTGAAGATTACTCTGTTTGCCGTTTTATTCATGACACTGCTGGTCTTGCCGTCTGTTTACGCGACTGAGACGCAACCCACCAAGATCGAAATTGGCTTGTATATTCTCGACATCGCGCATCTCGATGTTAAAGAGAGCGAATTCTTCGCTGATTTTTACATCTGGTATAAGGCGCCTCCCGAAAGCAGCTGGGTGCCAGAAAACATCGAATTCATGAATGGCAACATCGAGAGCGCCACGCCAATTGCCAGTGCCACGAGTGCGTCGGGCAAAAAACAGTGGTCGCAACGCATTAAAGGAAGGTTTCGCGGCCATTTCAGGTTGCAGTCATATCCATTTGACCGGCAAAGTCTTCCTATAGTGATCGAAGATGCTGAAAACACCGTTGAAAAGATACTATTCACCCCTGACACGGAAAGTTCGGCAGACTACAACCTCTGGCTCGAGCCGGAAATGCTGGTGCCAGACTGGCAACGCAACGGCGCGGCGTGCGACATTGACGCTCACCACTACAAGACCGACTTTGGGCTTGGCTCAAAAAAAACTTCGAGTTATTCGCGCCTCACATTCAGAGTCAACCTGAAACGACTGTTTCTGCCGCATCTGATCAAGTTCATTTTGCCGCTGTTCATCATCGCTGGCATGGCTTACGTGGTATTCTACATAAACGCCAGCGAGTTCGAGGCGCAGTGCGGTATCTGCATCACCGCACTTCTCTCGGCAATCGCGCTGCACAATTCCCAGGCTGACGCGCTGCCTTCTGTAGGCTATCTGCTGATGTCAGACAAAATTTTCATGCTCTTTTACGTCGTCATTTTTCTCGCGCTGGTGCAGACCGTGGTTAACAACAATTACGCCAAGCGCCGCCGCTTTGATATGGCAATATATCTCGATAAAATCTGCCGTTTCTGGTATGTATTCATATTGATTGTCGGAAACATTCTGATATTCGCGTTCAGCTAAGGAGATCTTGATGAAGCCCCTTCTTGATGTCACCACCCGCATGCCGATGCCGGCTCTTTTTGGAATGGTACATGTGAAAGCGTTGCCAGGAACGCCTTTTAATACAGATTCTATGGAAAAAATCAGCGCGACTGCCGTGGCCGAAGCAAGCATGCTGCAGAGCGCTGGTTTTGATGGCATTATTCTCGAAAACATGCACGATAGGCCTTACCTCAAGGGTGCGGTTGGACCGGAGATCGTTGCCGCGATGACCCGCGTCGCCTGTGATGTAAAACGCAGCGTTGGCACGCATTTCCCGGTTGGCATTCAGATTCTTGCCGGCGCTAACATTGAAGCGCTTGCGGTCGCGCACATTTCTGGCTGCGAATTTATCAGAGCTGAGGGCTGTGTCTTTGGTCATGTTGCGGACGAGGGCTGGATCGAAGCCTGTGCTGGTGAATTGCTGCGTGAACGGGCCAGACTTGGCGCCGGCCGCATCAGAATCTGGACCGACATTCAGAAAAAGCATTCGGCGCACGCGGTGACTGCTGATCTGACGCTTGAGGACTGGGTACATGGCGCTGACTTTTTCGGGATTGATGGTGTAATCATAACCGGCAGCGCAACCGGCAAGGCAGCAGCTAAAGACGATTTAAAGCGCGCGCGCACAGCTGGCCGTATTCCAATCATGATTGGCTCGGGCATTACCGCTGAGAACGCTGCTGATTACGCACGCGCCGACGGCTGGATCATCGGCTCAAGCCTTAAATATGATGGTTTCTGGGAAAACCCGCTGGACCCGGATCGCCTTAAGGCCATGGTGGCCGCCCGCAAAGAGGTTGTGCGCAAGTAACTTTTTTAATTGCGTCAAATTTTGCTTTTCAGATATACTGCATTTAAATACAAGAGGTGCTATGAAGACTTACCTGCCCGAGATTCGCAAAACGCTCAAACTGATCGATATTATCGAAAAAAAATACAACATCAAGCCCAATCACGATGTCGATGAGCCGTTGTTATACTGCGGCGTGGCAGACACTAATCTGATACTGGCTCTGGCGGCAGAAGTTGAAGAATACTTCGGCAAACCGTACAAACCCGCTGGTGAAGGCGCATTCTTCAAGAATTATTTTGACCGTTTTGTTCGCGGCGTTGGTGGAACTCGCAAAGAACAGACGCTTTACCGCAAGATAATCGGCGAACAGGCGTGCATGTATTGCGCCTTCTGGCCATGGGGCAGCAAGCCGGTCAAAACCTCGGTTCGCATCGGTCTCGTGTGTTACGGCGCTGATGAGCGCGAATTCTTCGCCAAAGAACTGAAAGGCGAGTTTTAAGAAAAGAGGATAAAAATGCTTAACCAGCTGAAAAAGAATCATTTCTATCTCATTGAGACAGCTAAAAAGCTGATTTCACAAAGATTTAAAGAAAACCGGCATCATTTTGCCGCCGCCGTCAAATCGAAAGATGGCAAAATTTTTACCGGACTTCAACTGAAAGCCTCGATAGCCGGTGCCGAAATCTGCGCTGAAGCGGTCGCTCTCGCCAATGCCGCCGAAGAAGGCGTTACCGACATTGAAGCTCTCGTAGTAGTCAACCGTATTGGCGAAGTAATTTCACCCTGTGGCAAGTGTCGCGAGCTCTTTCTCGACTACTGCCCAAAAGCCGAGATCATTGTGCCCGGCGTGGCAGGCGCAAAAATCGTAACGCCTTTCGAGCTTCTTCCGGCGCGCGCCAGCCTGATTGATGACAAACCTGCCGCCTGATCCGGTAGAGTTGCCTCTTGATGGCACTCTCGACCTGCACACTTTTCAACCTCGTGAAGCAGCGGCAGTTGTCGCTGATTATCTTGCGTCATGCCGCGAAAAACACATATACAGCGTGCGCATTGTGCATGGCAAGGGAATCGGCAACCTGAGAAGAACTGTTGAAGCCGCACTGGCGCGTCTAGAAATCGTCGACTCCTGGCAACCTGCCGGTCATGACGCCGGGCACTGGGGCGCCACCCTGGTCAAACTTAAACCACGTATAGACTGACTCGGCGTCTCAGCGCAGATATTCGCCGTCGACGCCGATTTTGCCAGGGCCATTGCGCACCCAGATGCCAGCGGAATTGCCTTTGACGCTGAAGCTGAGCGTGCGCGTGCTGGTAGCAACACTTTGTGTCTGTCCGGTCACCGCATCGCTGTAGTCGCCAGGCAAAACACGGGTTACCGTGATATCCTGATCGATAAAGGCCGAAAGCCCGACTACCGCATAACTCTCTGCGTTATTGTAATTTCTGATAAAACTGATGCCTGAGACAAACTCATTGCCGCTTTCGAGCTGACCGCGACTGAGCGCTGGAACCGCGGCGCGAATCTGGTTAAGGCGCCTGATATGTTGTGCCAGCACATGTGAAGCTGTTTGCGCGATCGTGCCGTCACTGAGATTATCGCCGAAATAAGCTTTACCTGTGCGCGAGAGCACATCGGTCGGCAGCACGCAGACCTGCGGCATGCCTTTCATGAATTCAATTTCTTCGCCCATCAGCAGCATCGGCACGCCTCTGAGGGTCCAGAGCAGGTTGTATGCGCAGGCTGCTTTCCATTGGTCGCTCGAAAACCTTGTTAAATTGCCGGTTTCTGGCCCGCTGTCATAGTTGTGAAAAAAGGTTACCAGCTGATTGGGATCAGCATACAACCAGTCATTTTTGATGATATTGCCGACGCCATTGAAATGACCAGAAGAAAGATTTGCTGCAAAACTTTTAAAAAGCGGGTAATCCATGACCGCGATACCGGAGTTGCCAGCCAGATCAGGTTCGTTCGGGTTAGGTGTGTTGCGGGTATACCACCAGGGAACCAGCTCAGTTGGCTCAACGCCGGTCAGCTTGCCAAAGCCATCCAGAGCCGGCGCGACATCGGCAAACACATAGAGTTCAGGCTTGAACTTGCGCCAGAGTTCGACCATGTGTACAAGATCCTGGCGGTCTGAATTGCGGGCATATTGAATGCGCAAACCGTCGACACCGAGGTCGATGTATTTCTTGACTACCTTTGCAAAAAACCGCTTTATATGCCAGTTATCGCTGGCGAGGTCAATGCTGTTCTGGTCAAGATGAGCACGCTGCACGCGCGCTACCGTCAGGTTTTCATCTGCCTTTATCCAACCTTCACGGTGAAACCAGTCTGACTGTAGATATTTTTCATCAGTGCCAAAGAAGCGTTCGGGATGCTGATTTTCTGCTGGGAAAGTTTTACCCGTGATCGGGTCTTTGAGAGGTCCGGCGCCCCACGGGTCACGAAAGCGAAAATCCTTGAACCAGTCGGGAGCGCAGGGGTTGTCGTTATTCATGCGAAACTCATGTTTGTAGTCACCGAAATTATAGACATATGGCCAGGTCGGTTTTAGCGGGCCACGGTAGAATTTAAGCGGCAGTCGTGGAATGAAGTAGTGGTTGCGGATACCAAAATTCGAACAGTGGTTTACCACCAATGTTTGAATGACCTTGAGGCCAATGCTGTGGGCAGATCTGATGAGATCGCCATAAGCAAAATCACTTGAGGTCAGGCGCGGCTCGAAGGTTTCCCAGTCGTAGGCGTTAAGGCCCATAAAATCCAAACCGCCACGATTTTCAACCGGAGGCGTGATGCAGATTGCTGTAAAACCGAGATCTTTTATGTAGTCGAGCTTCTGCGCTAACCCTTTAAAATCGCCACGATAATGCGGGTCGCCCTTGTCGATGCGTTCATAGTTATAGTAGTTGTTTTCTGCATCAGCATCATAAAAACGACTGGTTATAACCGAATAGATACGTTCATCTCTGAAGTCGCCGGGCACAGGAATTTCGGGTTGCTGGGCTGAGAGATTGCTGCAGCATATCTGGGCAAATAGCAGAATTATGCATAGAGTTGTTTTGCGCATGTTTCTCTCCCTTATCCATTCAGATAAATATTGTCCTGAACACGGGTAAAATCAAGAGAAACTTGCTGGTCAGGGAATTATCGCTACTGACGTGCCAGTAGCAATGTTCCAGAAAAGTTCTTCGATATGAATATTGTGCAGACCGATACTGCCATCGGTGGTCCAGTTCGTTTCAGCGCCAAAACCGTGTATGCCGACAGGTCCGCCAAGGGCGGTGTCGGTGGGCGGGGGTTGTGTCTGCTGCCAGGCCGCTTCTATCCTGGCTTCTTCACCTGGCCTGATAATCTGCTGAACTGCACCGCGTTTGGCATCGTCTGGCGACGGGTAGTTGATCTGCAGGAAAAGATGATAACGGTGTCCTTCGATCTTGGTGCAGATGTAATACTGTCCTTCTGGTGTTTTCATGTCGTTGCCGCGCAGCTTGATGCCGAGGGGTGCGCGACCCAGACTTACCGGGTATGAGGCGACGATGAGGTCGTCTGATAGAACCAGCATTTCGCGATTACGTTTGCGAATAAGAATCTGCGGGCTGAATTCGGCGCGAGTGAGGCCGATATTGTCGAGCTTTTCGTCAAATGCTGCCAGCGCGCGTTTTTGTCCATTTGTATCAAGCTGGCGATAAAAGTCGGCAATCACAAAGTCACGTGCTGGTGTAAACAATACAGCCAGAACAGTCACCAGAGATATCAAGACAAACGAGTAGTAGAAGTAATCGCCAAGTAGTGTAACTGTTTGTCGCATTATTAGTTTTCCGTTAGAACATGTTTGCCAGCCAGGCAACTGCGAAGTAACGCAGGGTTCGGCTTATCCAGCTGGCGAGGACAACTTTAACGAGGGACATGCGGTAGATTCCACCGATCCAGCACACGGCCGAATAAGGTATCGGGGTAACCCCGGCCACAAAAATAGCCAGAGCACCATGATCTCTGAAAAGGTCGCGGCCGCTGCGCAGAAGTTTTGACCCAAAAAGCCGGCGAAACCGCCATGGCCCAAAAAGCTTACCGATAAAATAGCCGGTGAATCCACCAAACCCGCTGGAAAGACCTGCTATAAAAGCAGTCTTCCAGATGTCAGCGCCGCCAAATGCTGTGCCGAAAACAATTACATCAGCCGGTATTGGCTGAATAATCACATCAGCAGCCCAGCACAACAGAAACAGGGCAGGGTAGCCGAAGTTTTCGACTGCGTCTTTCGCCATCAGCTTGATTGGCGCTTTGTAGTGCCAGAGAACAATAAACAGCACAACCCCGCCTAAAATAAAGGCTAGAGCCGAATAGCGCGTTGATGCGCCAGCACTCAGCAGAGAGAAGATACTGCTCTTTTTATGAGTTTTGTTGCTCATTTTCCTGCTTATGAAAGTTGATTCAATTAACGGTACATACTTCGTTTGCTTTGTTGGATTTTATTAGCATAAATAAAAAAAAAGCCTCCACGTAGGAGGCTTTTTTTTGGGAAAACGTTGAATTAGAGCTCTGTCAGCAATTTTCTTGCATCTGCTACGATGCTCTTGGTTTTAAGATCGTTTGGCTTGTCATTCGACATGAAAACAAGAACCGGAATGATTTTGCGCAGAACCGGTTTGAAGTTCTCGGTACCCTTGTCGTTTTTGTATTTGTCGAGATATTTGACCAGAACGCTGGCTTTGGTGTTGAACCCTGATTTGAGTTCGGCAATTATGATGTCGGCAATACTGTCTTGAACGAAAGCGAGAAACTTGTCGTTTTTGAGGTGACGCAGGCCAACAACTGTAGCGGCAAAGCTTGATTTTTCAGTCAGACTGATGTTCACGTGGGTGAGCATGCGGCCTTTTTTGTCGCGCAATACGAGGCGGGTCTGGCCGTTTTTCCAGTTTTCTACGCTGCCGTTAGCTTTGGTCAAAAAGCGGCCTTTGGGATCTCTTACAACCCATGTGGATCTGGTATCCCAGGATTCGAGGCGACCATATGCCCAGTTTACAAACTGGCCTTTGCTATCGCGAACAACATACTTGATGCCCTGATTTTTCCAGGATTCATAAGCCTTCGACAAATTTGTTACTGTCTTATTGTCTTCTGTTGCTGCGAACACGCTGCCAGCAGAGAACAGGATGCTTATTACCAGAGTAAAGGCAAAAATACTTTTAAACAATTTCATGAGCGACCTCCGTGGATGATAATGCATTATTATAACACACTGGCAACAAGTCGCAACCTCCCATTTAAAAAAATACGGCAATGTGGTCGAGAGTCTGCTATAATCATGCGACACAACACATTCGGAGACATAGATGCACAACGATGAACTGATGCAGGTCTTTAAAAAATTCAAGTCTGACAGCGAAATTTTTCACGACCTGATGCGCTTTAAAGTGCGCGAACTGCTGCTGGTAGCGACTGTATTCGATGCATTTTCCCTAGAACAGGACGGCCTTCTCGCTGAAAAAATCTTTGGTGAATATTTTAATCTCAATCTGACCAGTGCGCCGCGCATTACCAGCGTAACGTCTGCCGATGAGGCGATCGAGATGCTTGAGCGCCGCAAGTTCGACCTCGTGGTTGTGCTGAGCCGATTGAGCAAAACTGATACCATCAATTGCGGACAGAAAATTCACGAACTCTGGCCTGACCTGCCTGTGCTGCTTTTACTCAACGACAACACCGACCTGGAGTCGCTTGATAACCGGGGTGATCTCTGGTTGCATTACGACAACGTTTTTGTCTGGAACGGCAACTCAGAAATCTTTCTGGCGATGATCAAATATATTGAAGACCGGCGCAATGCAGATAAAGACACGGCAATCGCTCAGGTGCGCATTATACTGCTTGTTGAAGACTCGATACGCTACTATTCACGCTATCTGCCACATCTATATTCTGAGCTGATCCGGCAGACGACCAAACTTGTCGAAGAAGAGCTTCAGGAAGAAAGCAAAAAAGTATTACGCATGCGTTGTCGCCCCAAGATCATCCTGGCAACAAATTTTGAAGAAGCCATGAAGCAGTATGAACATTATAAAGAATACCTGCTCTGCGTTATTTCTGATGTTAAATACAAAAAAGACGGGATATTGGATGAAAAAGCCGGTATAAAACTGGCCAAGAAACTTAAAGAGCTGCAACCAGACCTGCCAATTCTGCTACAGTCTTCCGAACCAGAAATTGAATCGGCTGCGAACCGCATCGGAGCCTCGTTTGTTCACAAAGAATCGCAATTCCTTTCCAAACGCCTGTCTAAATTTTTCTACCGGAATCTCGGTTTTGGCGATTTCGTATTCAGAAACGCACAGGGTCAGGAAATTACGCGAGCGCGCACTATGGGCGATTTTCGCAATTGTCTGCGCATTGTACCGGCTGAGTCGATTGAGTATCATGCCAGTCGCAATAACTTTTCGACCTGGCTGCTGGCGCGCGGAGAGGTGCAGATTGCCAAGGTTGTGTCACGTATTCATGTTGCTGAATTTGATGAAGTCGAGTCACTGCGCGACTTTTTGATCAACATGGGTAACTGGGTGTTCAGAATGAAGACCCGCGGCAAGGTTATCTCTTTTGATAAATCATTTATTGGCGACAACCGGCATCACATCTGCAAACTGGCCGAGGGCGCCATTGGCGGCAAAGGTCGTGGCATCGCTTTTATGAATTATCTGCTTTATAATTCGTCGATGCTTGAAGCGGTATCAGACATCGTGGTCAGAATACCTGAGACCTTTATAATCGGTGTCGATGAATTCACCAATTTTATCACGACCAACGATCTTGCCGATTTTGTCTCGTCTGAGCGCGATTACGCGACGATCAAACGCCGCTTCATTGCAAGCCGACTGTCTGAGAAAATACTCAATCGCCTGCGCATTGTCTTGCAGAAGGTTACTTACCCGCTGGCCATACGCTCATCAGGAGTACTGGAAGACTCGGTTTCGCATTCGATGTCAGGCCTTTATGAAACCTTTTTCATACCGAACAATCATCCTGATGCAGAAGTGCGCCTCAAGCAGCTTGAAGAGGCAATAAAGCTGGTATACGCCTCGGTATATTCAAAAGAAGCCCGCGAATATTTCGACGCGATCAACTACAACATCGAAGAAGAAAAGATGGCGGTTGTTATTCAACAGATCGTCGGGCGACGGCACGGTCATAATTTTTACCCGCAGATTTCGGGTGTCGGTCAATCGTTTAACTACTATCCGTTTTCGTACATTCAACCCGAAGATGGGGTTGGCATGCTGGTGCTGGGGTTGGGGCGCAATGTCGTCGGTGGCGAAAGATCGTTCAGATTCTGCCCGACTTTTCCCAAACTAGAGATTCTCACCCCGGAAGAGCTGGTCAAAAACTCGCAGCGCCGTTTTACCGTTCTCGACCTCGAAAAGAACACAGTTGATCTGTTTAATGGCGAAGACGCAACGCTGGTCAAGCTCGATATTTCGGCAGCCGAAGCCGACGGAACTCTGCAAGAGGTAGTATCGACATGGAGTCATCTTGAACAACGCCTTGACGTTGGTCTTCAGATGCGCGGCCCAAGGGTGATCAATTTTGCCAATATTCTGCAGTATGAATCAATACCTCTTGCAAAAACGATCAAGCATATTCTTAATGTTTCAGAAGAAGCTCTCGAAACTCCTGTAGAGATTGAATTTGCCGTAGACGTTGATGCTGAGAACCTTGACAAGCCGGTGTTCTATCTGTTGCAACTCAAACATATGCTGCGAGAAAGCGAAGATTTCAACATCGATAAGAGCTGTATCGAAAAAGACAAACTGATGCTCTACGCTGATTCTGGCATGGGTAACGGCCGTATCGACGAGATCAGCGACATCGTCTGGATCGATCCTGATCTTTTCGACAAGTCACAGACCGAAGAGATGGCACGCGAAGTAGAGGCGTTTAACCTTGAGCACAAAGAAGCCGGCAGAAAATACATTCTTCTCGGACCCGGACGCTGGGGCACTCGCGATCGCTGGCTCGGCATTCCGGTGACCTGGCCACAGACTTCTTATGCCAAGGTAATAATTGAGTATTCGCTCGAAGGCTTCAGGGTTGACCCCTCGATGGGTTCACATTTCTTTCATAATGTCACCACCATGGGTATCGGTTATTTCTCTGTTCGCCAGGACTCCGGCGAGGGCTTTATAGACTGGAACTGGCTGCGCAGCCAGCCGGTGGTTAAGCGGCACAAGTATTTCACCCACTCCCGACTTTCGAACAAGCTCGGTGTCGTTATGGACGGCCGCCAGGGCATCTTTCTGGTTTACCACAACATTGAAGACTCAAGAGTGCTCGAGTCCGGTGAGGTCGAAATAGACCATGCCTACGGCTCATTCAGTTGACGCTCACCGTTTCTGATACAAATGGATAAAATATGGAAAACTCACAATTAATCATTATCGCGGCAATAATTATTTTTTTTCTGCTCAAACGACTGGGTCAGATCAGCCCTCAGAAAGCGCGCGAGCTCAAAGATGCCGGTGCTGTCATTATCGACGTTCGCAGCGCTGAAGAATATGCCGCCGGCCATGTTGAAGATGCAATCAATGTTCCACTTGACCAGCTCGGTGAAAAAATCACAAGTGTTGCGCCTGACCGGCAGCAGGCTTTGCTGGTTTACTGCCTCAGCGGCACCAGATCAGCGCTGGCTCGCAGAATTCTTCGCGGCAGGCAGTATGCCAATGTCTATAATCTCGGGTCGATCTACCGCGCCAAAAGCATTCTTAACCGTCAATAGAATGGGCGTCTGCTAAATTGTAGTCGCCAGAACTGCATTTTTGAATATATTAGCTTTGTTTGCCCGCAATAGCATTTCGTGAGGCTGGAGATTATGGAACAGGGGCTTCTTGAAAACCGGTATGAATTTACCAAAGATGGCAAGGCCATTATTGACATCAGCGTTGAGTCAATGAATGACCTGTTTAACAGCTTTGACAAAAAGGCCACTTTTGTTAAACGCGAACTCGACCAGGACTTTGTCGATTACATCATAGACAGCGTCAAGGAAGTAGGCGACAGCGAGTTTCTGATAAGAGTATCTATCGATCAGGAATACAATATGCTGCAGGAAAACATCTTGCGCAAAGCGGTGGCCAATTACTTTTCTTATCTTTACCAGATCGAGAATCGCAATTTGCGCAAGGAAATGCGCAAATTCAGCCTGCTTGGGCTTCTTGGCGTAGTCCTGTTCACCATGGTCTACCTGTATAAGCTGCCCGATACGCCAGAGATCGAACTCTGGAAGAAAATATTTCAGGAGGGTGTGGTTGTTGCCGCCTGGGTAGCGATCTGGGAGGCAGTAACTTCGCTCATTTTTGGCTGGAACCCATATTATCTCAAACGCGGCATCTACGAGCGCATCGCAACTGCAGAATTTCGTGTTGTTAACAATTTATTGCGCTTTGAATATTAGACAGGAAAAACATGGCAAAAATAATACAGATATTTACCTGCGACCAGACCGGCAGCAAAACGGTTGAACGCGGCGAAGCTTTTGCCAGAGCCGACTGCGGCCTGGTTGGCGACCGTTATTTTGTAGAAAACAGCGATGTTGCCAATAAAGGCGCGATTACCCTGCAGTCTATCGAGGCAATACAGGCGTGTAACCGCCAGCTTGGCAGCGATTTCGCCCCCGGTGATTTCAGACGCAACCTGATAACGCAGGGTATCGAACTTAACAGCCTGCTTGGCAAAAGGTTTCGCGTTGGCGAAGTTCTTCTTTACGCGTGGGAACTCTGCCAGCCATGCCGCTATCTGCAAGAGATGCTCGCCGCTGATCTGCTTACCGCCATGCACGACCGCGGTGGCCTGCGCGCCGAAATACTCGAAGGTGGTATTATCAAGCCCGGCATGCCAATAACTGTTTTAGAGCAGAGGAGCGAGTGATGCAACACAAATGCGCCTGGTGCGGCAAAATTTCAGGAACCGACCATCAGGTCGAACATCCTGCGCGCCTGATCAGTCATGGTATCTGCTCAAATTGTGCAAGAAAGATGTTCGAAACTATGTCTGAGCCAATGCAGGAATTTCTGGACAGATTTCCGGGGCCTGTTCTGGTCATGGACCCAGAAGAAAACGTCTTAGCCGCAAACCGTAAAGCGATTGAGATCTCAGCTGTAACGCCTGACCAGATTCGCGGAATGAAATGTGGCAACGTTTTAAAATGCCAACAGGCAGAAGAACCGGAAGGCTGCGGTCGAAGAGATAAATGTCGAAGCTGTATCATGCTTCAGGCTATGCGCTACTCTCATTCAACGGGGCTTCCCAAAACTCGTATCCCTGCCAGTCCTGAATTTGAATGGCTCGATGACCGTAGAACGGTAATTTACGTTTCCAGCGAAAAAATCGGCGATCTCGTTATTTTAACCCTTGAAGAGTCGACTACTTAAGATTAACTGATTAAATTGAAAGATTGAGAATACTTCATGCAGAACTATATTGAATTTGTAACTACCTGGCCAATAGTGTCCGCCATGCTGCAGTTTGCCGTTCTCGGCACTTTCGGCGACGTCATCGCCAAATGGATCATCGAAAGCCGCGTCAGCAAGCCATTTGGCTTTGCCACGCTGCTGGCGAAAATGCTTGAATGGGCTATACTGGCTGTTCTTATCAAATACGCTTTTACCGGCTTTGCCGGCTTTGTTGATTCGCTGGTGCAGCACAAAATGCTGCCCGAGCTCAGCGGGTGGGGCAGGGCAATAGCGATCTCGACAGCGACCAATCTTCAGTTCGGGCCGTTTCTCGTGCTGATGCATCGCCTGCTCGACAATCTTATCGCGCGCAAAAGCAACTGGGCCAACATCGACAAGGGTTTCATGTCGCTGCTCTGGTTCTGGATCCCGGCGCACAGCGTAACTTTCGCTCTGCCAAAGCCTTACCAAATCGGCCTTGCCGCCGTATGGTCGGTCGCTCTCGGCATTATTCTCGGCTTCTATAATCGCAAACCAGCTGCAGCCAGCTGAAAAACAGCTATTTTCGCAGACTGAGAAGCAGCTGTTTGTGCCCGGTGGTGTCTTCCTGAACTCTGTTGAGGAGGGCACGAAACTCTTCAACTTCTGTATCAAGCGACTTGCTGATATTACCTTCGATAAGTGACTGCTCAACATCTGCGATAAAATTTATCGCATACTTGGGGTTTATTGATCCCCGTTTAAGCTCTTCGGTTTTGTCTTTAACCGACTTGCAGATCAGATTAACCGTCTGTATCGTAAAACGCCCGATTTTCCACATTTCGGGTTTTTCTTCAACCGATTTGCGAATTTTTCTGAAAACCTGTGCGTGCATTTCTTCTTCGGCCATCAGCCGTTTCCATTGCTCACTCTCCTGCGGAAACTTTTCGGCGCAAAGCTCGTAATAACCAGCAAGCGCCAGCTCGTTAGCAGTAAAAGCATCAATCAGATCGAGCAACTCCTGTACTTTTGACATTAAAGCATTCCTTTCTAGATCGATTTCAGGCGATAGCGTCCATTCCAACTTCTTTAAGGTCTTTAAGCAACGAAATCAGAAATGCGATATCGCGCTTTTTGTTATAAACACTGCCATGTTGTGGTGCGATGATTTTTACCGGCAGTTTTTCAAGCAATCCCATCGAATATGACAGCGACTTGTTGCATGGCATGACATGTTGGTGAAAACTTATCAGGTCAGGCAACGGACAATAATCAACATGGTTGGGGCAATTGCCATATTCATTACAGGTAAGGCACCCGTCGTTAAATTCCTCAAAAAGTCGCCATTTCTGGGAAAAGCTGCCAAACAGATCGCTGGTAAAAAGCGTGCCGGTGAGCTCATCGAAGGTTACAAAGCTGCCGGCCGCGTGAGTGTAAGGGGTTTTGATAAACTTGAGCCGACGACCATAGAAATCAAGCTCGTAATTGCTGACGCCAATGTCAGTAAGCTTTGCATGATGGCTCTTCTCAAAGTAGTATCGTAAAAACATATTGTTACTGGCTTTTGAGTATATTTTCAGATCTTTGTTGTCACAAAGATCAATGTAATTAGACAGAGAACCACACAAATCAGGGTCGTAGTGCTGATAAATCAGGCCAGCAATTTTTTGTGGCTGAACGCCGGCCTGCAGTATCTTCATCATGATATTGGCAAAATCAGGGCGACTGCCGCCATCAATTATAAGCGCGTGTTCACCCTCGACCAGGAGATAGGCGTTACAGTGCAGATTAGCTTCAGGTTCGTAGACGCCGATCCAGAAAATGCCATCAGCGACCTTGACTGGTCGATTGTAGTTACCGTTTATATCCATTTATTACCTCGCCGCTTCTTTCTGGCGGCCTGTTACAAAATATGCTTTCATTGGATCCTTGTTCTTCAGCGAGATTTCGCCACGGCTTTCAAAGTTGAAATATTTAATAACCTGCTCGAAAGTGTCACCGGATATATTCACCCGGCCTTTTTCGCCAGATGATTCAAAGCGCGATGCAGTATTGACGGTATCGCCAAATATGTCGAACTGCATGCGATCCTTGCCGACAACCCCGCCAATGAACTTACCAGAATGTATGCCTATTCTCATTTCAATCGGCAAAGGCTGGCCGGCATTGAATTCCCGCAGAAATTCAATAACATCGAGCGCGGCATCAATTGCTCGACGGGCATGTTCAGCCTGCGCAATCGGCGCTCCGAAACAAGCCATGTATGAGTCGCCGATGGTTTTTATCTTGGTGCCACCATGTCGCGCCATAATTTTGTCAGTGCCGGAAAAGAGTAGATGAAGCCTCTCAATAAGAACTTCAGCTGACATTTTTTCAGCCAGTCTGGTAAAGCCGGCGCAGTCAGAAAAGAAAATGGTGCCTGCAAACGCCCGCGGCGGGTATTCACTGTTGAATTTTATCTCGTCGGCTACGCTCTCAGGCAGCGTATTGCGCAGCAAGCCATCGACGCGCTTTTCCAGCTCTACATATTTTCCGATCAGTTCCTGCAGCAAGCGCTTTTGTATCGCAGCATCTTCGAGTCTGGCCAGCACGTCAAGAAAATCAGTTGCCAGCCTGTCAGTCGAAAACTGCATGGTGTCAAAACTGTTTACAATACGCTCAATCGCCTGTGTTTTCACGATTCACGCTCCCTGATCCACTGTTACTAATTATATTACTACCATTGAATGTCGCGCAACTAAAATGCTTTAATCGTGCTCAGCGCAGCGGTAATCGTAATCGGAATCCTGATCGTAATCGACCGACTGGCCAATCGCTCATCAGTATCTCTGATTCCTCACGAAAAAACATGTCGCCAAATTGATTCATTCCTTTGTATACAAAAGAAGCGCCTTGGCAGCATTAATGCCAAAGCGCTTCTTGCGTGCGATATATTACTTGCGGCTGTTGCTGACCTTGTCTGCGCTGTAGCTGATACCGAGCAGACGGTTGTCTTCGGTTGGCTGCATGCTGTAAAACACTACGCTGACGCGCGGTGCGATCAGTTCTTCGCTGACCAGGTGCTTTTTATAAGCAGAAACCTTGCTGTCTTTCAGCTCGTTCCAGAGGATCTCGGCATTCTTGCCCTGCACGGTTTCAACAGCCTTGCGGATATTGGTAAACTTGCGGGTGAAAGTTGTGTTGATTTCGCCATCGTAACCATTTTTGTCGCGCAGACTGCTGTAGCTGAAGCTGACGGTAATGTCACGCAGATAATCGCCTTCATAGGGCCCCTGGGTGAGGAATTTCGAAATCTCGGTGCGGTTGCCGGCAAAGAATATTGTCGAGGTAATGCGCTTGAAAAACATGGCGCCGGCTTTAACGGTATGAACATAAAGAACTTCGCCGTTGGGCCAGGTCTTGATCAGGCGCTCGATCGTCGTAATTTCGCGTTCAATCATAGCCTGATCCTTGCCGCGCACAACCATATAACCATAAGTGGCCGCCTGCGCAACCGAAACCAGACCAGCAAAAAACATTACCAGTGCCAGTGTTTTGAACCATTTACTACAAAGCATGTCAAATCCTCCTAAAATATTTATCTATATTTTAATGAAAATTTGCCCAACCAGCAATACCCATTCGCACGATTTCGAGGAGCTTCGGGGAACTTTTTTTGATAAATCTGTGTTTCAGTAAAAGAAGCGTTACCAGCTCATGGTAAACGACTCGAAAAAGTCTGTGAGCAACTTTTTGCGGGTGACGTGGGCAGTGGTGGCGACGTTGACCTGGAAATAACTGCTGTTTTCGACTGTGTAATAATTCACAAATCCTGCACCGTCATTTTTATCTCGCTTTCTTGGTGTATTATGCATATCTTTAGGTCAGGGGTTTGTTAAACACCCATATAGAGATGATTCCTGTCATCGCGAGGCACCAGAAAGATGTCTTAGCGATCTCATAGATACCTGAGACAGCTTCGGAGACTGAGATCTCCCCCAAATATAGGTGTTAGCTGTTAATAATCACCGCCAAACCAGACATACGAGAGGCAAACATTATGACCAGAAATATTACTTTACCCTTTTCCTCGCAAAGGCGAGCTTTTTGGAAGGCTATCGTCGCATTATTCTGCTTTGCGCTGCTCGCAGCCACCATGCTGTCTGCCGAAGAACAGCAGGCCATAAGCATCAAAGAGCAGTTCGAAAAGAAAATTTCTGAACTGGCTGGCATGCCGGTTGCCGTCAAAGACTATAAAATCAGTTATGCGACCGTTAAACTGACCGGTGTCAAAATCGGCGACCCTGCACGGCCAGAACTGCCCTCGGCTGAGATAAAAGAACTGTCTGCTACCTGCGATTTTATGAGTCTTCTCGGCGGCAATCTGGTCATGAAAGAAGTAAATATAAAGTCATTAAAGGCGACTGTAAGTCTTGATGCCGATGGAAAGCCCGTGCTGGGCGATATAAAAAAGCCGGTGCCGGGCGACATAAAAAAGCCGGTCTCGTCTGGTCTTAAATCAGGCATCAAAGACCTTCCTTTTGATAAGATTATTGGCAGCAAGTTTGAGCTGCGGGTAACTTCACAAAAATCCAATAAAACCGTGCTGTTACAGTTGCCCGCGCTAACGGCTACCAGATCTGAGTCAGGCAAAGAATTAGCCGTCGATTTCAACGGTAACGCTTCTCTGCCCGGCGCCAAGAACGCTACAGCAACCTCGATGCTGCCAGTAAAGGTCAGCTTGAAAGCACAGGCGCTCACGCCTCTGCAGGCTTCAGGTTCGATGAGTATTGACTCGTCGTCGGCCGAAAACCTGTTTGAAATCATCAAGGCACTCATGCCAGACCGCATCGACGGTCTGCGACTGACCGGCGGCAAAACTGGTGCAGAACTCCAGTTTGCCATGGCAGCAGCGGCGCCCCTTCAGTTCTCGTTCTCAGCTGGTCTGCACGATGTCGATTCTATTGTCTACAACGCCAGCCCTGAAATTAAACAAGTTTCAGCCACTATGGCGGTAACCGGAAAAATATCTGACGGCCTGGTTTCAGCCGACATCGCGATTACCGATGCCTCACTCTCTATTCCTGATAAAAAAATAGAATTGCATAAGCTTTCAGCAAAGTTGCAGGCTGAAAGCGCTGCGACAAAGTTTTCTCTGACCGGATCGGCTTTTGTTCCGCGCTTTGATATTGCTGTGCCGGTATCGTCGACAAATCGCAGCTCATACGTATTTCCGTTTCTCGATGTCAACGCCAGTTTCAGCTATGCCGGGAATGATTTTACCATCACCAGTGCGCAGGCAAAGCTTTTCGGCGGCACTCTCGACGGCAGTGGCAAGGTTTTTCATGACAAACATCCGGTTCAGCTGCAGATTAATGCCAGGGCCAGCGGTTTACGCGTCGAATCTTTTCTCGACAGCAACACGACACAGAAGCAGGTAATTACCGGGCCAGTGGGAGTAACTTTAAAAGCAGACGGCGATGTCGAAACCCTCGCGTCATGGAACGGCAACGGCAGTCTGCTCATGCAAAACGGCAGATACAACACGCCGCCAGTCGTGACACCTTTTCTGTCACTGGTCAACCTCAAAGAATTTTCCTCGGGCGACATAACCGAAGCGAGAGGGACTTTCGTTCTCCATCAGGGAATTATGACAACCAACGACCTGAATTTTCTAAGTTCAGCCGGCAGGGCTGATTATCGCGGCGATATCGGTCTCGACACCAGCCTGAAAGGCAACATCACAATCAGTTTCTCCCCGGCAGCTGTAGCTAAAAGCCAGGTTCTGCGGCAGATTTCTCTCGACGGCAAAACCGCCAACATGCCGAGCCGCGTCGAAGGCACTCTGACGGCACCCTCCTTTCCCGGCTTCAATTCAGGAAAACTCCTTGAACTGGGCCTGCAGCGTCAAGGACAGAAAATACTGCAGGATATCCTGAACCCCCGCAGCAAAGAACCAGCCAGCACCGAAACCGCCCCCGCAACCAAAAAGACCGACCCCGCCAAAGAACTGCTCAAAGGCCTCGAAAACCTTTTCAAACGCAAACGCTAGTAGCTTGTTTACATAGCTTCGCGAATGGTTTGCTCTATCTTATTGATATCACTGGCGGACTGCAAAAGTTCTTCATGAACTTTAAATACTTTTTTTGCAGCTGTAATCTTGAGGTAAACAGATTTTGCACCTCTGTAGGTTGTTTCCCAGACTTCAACATTGTTGATCTGATCGAGCACGATTTTGTAAGATTTGTAAATGAAACCGAACATTGCGTAATTAATTATCAGATGCTGTGAAGTCTTACAGACAAAAGGCACCGGATCATTAAAGACTCTTTTTATCGCTAGAATGAAGGCGATCACAGCATAGACAAGCATCGTATGAAAAGCATATTTATCGAACAAAAGAAGAGCAAAGCCATAAAAAGCGATTGGCATCATCAGGCAGACGAACAATGTATCAACGGTGAAAAGCGTTCTCCAGCCATGCTTATAGTAGAAAACCTTCTGTTGTGGTGACTGCATCAGCGACTCTCCATTTGTTAATCTATTCACTGACCAGAGCGATAATACAACGATATTATCCAGATCGCACCAAATTATTAGCTTTTCAGGAATTCAATTTTAATTCGCTTGTGGCAGAATTAAACTGCATTTTAAGCAAACAATTCTGTTACAAACGAACTCATTGAGTCAGGAAAGGGCGTCTTGTCTTCAGTTGCTGAAAATCAACATCTCGGCAAAACTAAACCGGTATCCTGCTGCCAGAGTAGTTCGCGATTAACCGGAGCTCACTGATATTGCTTGCTGGAGATGCCGGGATGCGTTACAATTCGGCATCATGAAAATATTTGAAGTTCCCGTAAAAGATCTTAAGCCGCTGCTCGGCTCTGCCACTCCAGCACCAGACGATAATCTCGTGCGCAGTATCAAAGAATACGGTGTTCTGCAGCCGCTGGTTATCAGCCAGAACATGCTCTGTGACGGGCACCGGCGATTGACTGCGCTCAAACAGCTTGGCTTTGCCAGCGCGCCATGCATTGAAGCAGCTGGGTCGCCAGCGCTGCTTTTTACGCAGCTGAACAGTCATCGAGAATTGAGCGCTTTTGAGCTGGCGGCAGCTTTTGCCGGGGTAGAAGCTGGTGCTGAAGCGTCTTTTTTCAGCAGTGCCGGCACAGCTGATTCGCCGCAGCTGCAGCTGGCCCTCAGATATATTGCCGACAATATTCTGGCCAGTAGCAAACAGCCTGCGCAGCAACTGCCACTTAACATCTGGCGCGAGCTTGGCCATCTTGGTGAGGACATTGCTCGTTTTGCTCTGCCGCTTCTGCAGATGCCCGGCACAGTTTCAGAAAAACGCAATATCGCCATGTTTTTGCGGCAGGCCCAGAGAAAAGGCGTCTTGCCAGAAAATCTGCATGGCAAAGATGCTGCCGGGAATCTTCCTGGTAACGACGCTGCCGAGGTGCTCGAAAACCTGCAGCGCCTGGCGCAACCACGGCGAACCGATGTGCTCGACAAATTCGCGCGGGCGCTTGAGCAGAACCCTCTGCCACCCGGCATCAGCTTAAAAATTGACCAGACTTTTTCAAAGCCCGGTATTCAGCTGACCTGCAATCTGACACGCCGGCACAGCGGTCGTTTGACCGAAGCGCAGGCCGCGGTCGACGCGATTTTTGCCGCCGTCGAAGAGCTGTGACGCATGCTTGCACTAATTCAAAAAACAAATCCGGACGCAAAATATACGATTATTACAGCAGCATCACCCTCTGCTCGTTATCATTTTCAATGGATGCCGATAACTACAACGCCTCGTATTGCGGACAAAGACAACGAAAGATTTGGTAACTGTGAGATTCTGCAGCCGGTTCACAGTTGCCCGGCCAGAACCCCTGAGGATATTCAATGACTTTAAGCTTCAGAAACCTTTACATCGACTCTGAGGTCAAAGACCTGCCGCTGGCAAAACAGATCGAGAGTGCGATCAAGTTTGAGCATAAACACGAGGTCAGCGGCGAGCAGCATCCTGGCAATGGCCTGCTGCTGACGCTTAACCGCGGCGCGTTTATAAAACCCTGTCCTGGCCAGAAAGGCAGCGTCTGCTGCGGTTACTGGGTCGTAGAGTGGGGTATGGGCTGCCCGTTCGAGTGCGAATACTGCATAATTCAGAATTATACTGGCGCCGGCGATGTGACGCTCTTTTTGAACTGGGAAGACTGCCAGCGCGAGATTGTCGAGCTCAGAAAGCGAATCAGCGGGCCAATCCGTCTGGGCACCGGTCAGTTCGGCGACCCGCTCGCGCTTGAAGGGATATTCCCACTCAACGCTGCGATTATCGACTGGACCGTCGGAATGCACGATTTCACGCTCGAAGTAAAAAGCAAAAGCGCAGATATTGCCCCAATCATTCAGGCAAAAGATGCCCGTCATGTCACTCTCGCTTTTTCGCTCAACCCGCAGGAATACATCGACCGCCTCGAACACGGCGCCGCGTCACTGCGCGACCGTCTTGCTGCTGCGGCCACGGCCGCGCGCGAGAAAGGCTGTGCCCTGGCGTTTCATTTTGACCCGCTGCTGCCACTGCAAGATTGGCAACAAAAGTATTCTGAGGTTTTCGCGCTTATGCACGAATATCTGCACGGTCTTAAAATCAACTGGATTTCGCTGGGTACGTTCCGCTTTCCAAAAGGCTTTCAGGAATACGTCGAAAAGTATCACCCCGACACCGGCATTTTTGCAGAAGAATTTTATCCGTCAACAGATGGTAAAATCAGGTATTTCAGGCCTTTCCGCGAGCAGATCTACAATTTCGCGCGCGCCGGCCTGCAGAAATACTTTGCCGACGTGCCAGTCTACATGTGCATGGAAACTCCAGAAGTCTGGGAACGCCTTAAACAGTGTAATTTCACCAACGCCGACCTCAAAAAAATGCTCGACCGGAGCTTGCAGAAGTGAACCCGTCAGAACGAAAAACGCTTATTCTTTCGCCGTTCAAGGCTGAAGCCCGACTGCTGGCCGGCATTCTGCCCGATTGCCGGCAAACCGACGCAACATCCTGGACTTTCGCAGGCGGGCGGCTGGCCACTGCCAACGCGGCGGGCTGTGCCCCGCTGATCGCGCTGCTGGAGCGCGAGCTTGCTCGCGCCGGCTATCTGCGTGTCATTCTTTTTGGCGCCGCCGGCGCGCTCACGCCTGATCTGCAAATCGGCCAGCTGTTCTGCTGCAACACGCTTATTTATGGCGACCGCAAGCTCGATTTACCGAACACCACAGATCTGCCGACAGCAGCAATAGTAACGGTTGATCAGCCGGCAACAACAAAAGAAAGCCGCGAACAGCTGGCAACAAAACACAATGCCAGCCTGGTCGATATGGAAAGCTTCTTTTTCGCTGAAGCACTGCAGGGCAGGGGGCTTTCCGGCGCTGTCATCCGCTTTGTCAGCGATACGGCCGAGCAGGCGTTCGTTTTGCCCTTTCCACCAGCCGTAAAAGCCAACATCGGCAAGCTCCGCAACCAGATTCTCAGGGCAATCACCGGCTGACTAATCCTTTGCAAACCTGAGTTTAACCGCTCAGCAGGCAATATGTCTTTAACGTCGGTGGCAACAACTCCCGGATCGTCTGCGGGATCCATTTCAATCGCGGCCGGGTTTATGTGCGTCATGTAATGACCCACGCGGAATACGACAGAGGGAGCTGGAAAAATGCGTAGTATCGCAAGTCCGGTTTTGTTCGGCAATGATTTTGTTTCGGCATGGTCAAGGCTTACCAGAGATATTCCATTGTCGCGGATTCGCTCGCGCAAGCAGTATGACCTGGTAGTGCATGCGCTGGAGTATATTTCCGATCTGGTGAACGATGACCCACGGCATCCATTGGTTGGTCTGCTGGAAACCCTCGAAGTGCTGGTCGAAGACTATGATCGTGAACATCATCAGATTCCGATGGTCTCAGGAGCTGAACTGTTGCGCAATCTGATGATCGAACAGGGTCTCAAGCAGGTTGACCTTGCAGACATCGGCAGCCAGGGCGTGGTTTCCGAAATACTGTCAGGAAAACGCCGCATCAACAAGCGCCACGCCGGCCTGCTGGCCAAACGATTCTCGCTGCCAGCCGAACTGTTCACTCGAGCCTGATTCCTTAATAAATAATCAGAGGAACTTGCCTGCTTGAACGCTTTTGCAAGGCTAAACCCCTAGTTTCATGCAATTTGCTTGCAAATTCATGCGCAAATAAATATACTTATAGTGAGCAGGAGGTGTTGAAGATGGCAATATTGCAGGTCAGAGATATAGATGACCGGTTATACGACTTTCTGAAGAGGTCGGCCAAACTGCACAATCGTTCTATCAGTCAGGAAGTCATAACGATAATTCAGGATTACCTGAGTTCGATGCAGTCAGGTTCGGCGAACGCGACCCAGGAGTTTATTGCCCTCACCGGCGGCTGGAAAGATGAGAAGAGCGCTGAAGAAATTGTTGCAGATATAAGAAGCGCCCGCACCGGCTCAACCCGTTTTGGAGGGAAGAATGGCATTTTTGATTGATACCGACATCATCATCTACAGCCTTAAAGGGAATGAAACGGTACACCGGTGGATGCTAGAAAACAAGAATCTGCCAAAATTTATTTCTGTTGTCACTTATGGTGAGCTTGTTTATGGAGCCCGAAAGTCGCGTTACCCCGAAAAAAACATGGCAACTGCCAATCGGGTTGCCGAACTGTTTCCGGTCATAGATATAAACAAAGGCATAATGGAAGTATTCGGCGAGCTCAAAGCCCGCCTTGAATCATCGGGCAAAAGAATGGACGACATGGATCTGCTGATTGCGGCAACTGCCATGTATATGAATTTATCAGTATTAACCAACAATAAAGACCACTTCAGCAGAATTGATGAACTTAAGCTCGAATCCCTGCAAAAAATATAGCAGCAGAGGTACGATACTCTAATTTTGAGTAATCAGATTCGCTGAGACAATAGAGTTGCCAGCATGAAAACAGGCGCCTGCCAAGAATCTTAGCAAGCACCTGTTTTGAAAATCCTGCCGGGCAGCGTAAAAGAAAAGCAGAAATTATTCTACGTCGCCTTCTTCTTCATCGCCAGCGTCAGCGTCGGCGTCGGTTTCTTCGTCACCGGCGGCTTCTACGACAGCCGGGCGAATGCCATTAATGACTTCGGCAATTCCGGCTGCGTGAGTTTCTTCTGCAGCTTTGGCGGCGAAGTAATAAACACAGAGCGCGTTGTCGGCTGGAGTGTCTATGATTGAGAGTATTATTTCGAGGCCTTTGGCGGGGCAGGTGCCGGTGAACGTCAAAGCATCCATACCGTTGATTTTTTCTTCAACTGGTTCGCCGAAAGTGGTTTCGCCAACAGCAGCGTTAATCTCTTTGTGAGCCTGCTCAATGCCAGCCACAAGATCGTCTGCTTCGAGCAGTTCAAAAACGAACTGAACAGCACCGTCTGGAGAGCTCATGGTGAGAGATTCTTCAGTTATGGTGTGTTTCCAGCCGTCCGGACATACCAGATCAACTTTGCCATCTTCGTAGGTGAATTCGTCAGCCGAAAAAGCTGGTACAAATGAGCAGAAAACCAGACAAACAAGTAGAAACAGGGTCGAGAAATTTTTCATATTTTATCCTTTTTGATTTTGATGACCCGGATCACCATAAATCCCCAGACATAACCGGGAGACTATCATCAAGGATGGTTAATGTCAATTTCAGGACAGCAAATGATTCGAGAGCAATTACAAGTTATTCTCTGTCAATTCTGAGCTGGCATTTATGGGGACCTGGTCGATCTCAAATATATCTGATAAATCAGATAGTAAGGTTCCAGCTTATCGTGATAGACTTGCCGACATGATTCCTTCAAACACTTTTTCTCAGATTAATATGGTCTGAAAATGGTAGCCGCAATTTTTTCATTGAGTATCTTTGTCGGCTCCTTCCTGCTTTTTTTGATTCAGCCAATGGTTGGCAAGCTTCTGCTGCCAGCAATGGGCGGTGCTCCAGCGGTCTGGATTACCTGCATGCTTTTTTTCCAGTTGATGCTGCTGGGCGGATATCTCTATGCCGAAAAGGCCCTGCGCTATCTAGGCAGTCAGCGCCAGTCTACCTTGCATATCCTTTTGATGACCGGCGGTTTTATGCTGCTGCCGTTGCATATTGATATCAGTGCCGCCGGGTCGGCCGTCAATAATCCGGTCACCTGGCTTATGACCAGATTGTCTGCTTCGATCGGTTTTTTGTTTTTCATGATCTCAGCCAATGCACCGCTGTTGCAGAGATATTATTCGCAGGCGGGGCAAACAGATTCGCACGACCCTTATTTTCTCTACGCAGCTAGTAATACCGGCAGTCTGCTGGCTCTGCTGGCTTACCCTCTGCTGATTGAGCCGTTCATGACGCTTACCGTTCAACGCCAACTCTGGTCAGCTCTTTATGTCCTGCAAACCTGCCTGGTAACCATCTGCTGCATTGTCTTCTGGCAAACCGGTCAGCGCCGGCAACCGCAGAACATTTCAGACAGCGTCATACCAGCAGCGGCTCAGTCTCAGTCAACCTGGCGCCAGTCGCTGTTCTGGTGCCTCATGGGCTTCGTTCCATGCAGCGCCATGCTTGCTGTTACCACGCATATATCGACCGACATTGCTTCTTTGCCGCTTCTGTGGGTAATCCCATTATCACTTTATCTGATTTCATTCATTCTGGTTTTTGCGCGCAGCCCGCGCTGGCGAGAAATCAGATGGGAAAACTATATGTATCCGACAGCTCTGCTGGCAATGATCATGTATTATCTCGGGCTTGTCGAACGCATGTGGCTGACGATACCATTACATCTTCTCGCCATGTTCCTGATCTGTATGTATTTTCATGGGCGTCTTGCCAACGACCGGCCCGCACCCGTGCTTTTGAATTCATTTTATGTCTGGATGTCAGTTGGCGGAGTTCTCGGTGGCCTGTTCAACAGTATTTTGGCCCCCATGCTTTTAGCGACACAGGCAGAATACTTATTGACGCTTTTTGTTGCCGTTATCCTCGCTTCTGCGATGTCGCGGAAATTAACAGTTCAGGATTTTTCGCTTGCCAGAAAGTGCGTGATCTATACTCTGTTTCTGCTGGCAATGGTAGCAATGGCATGGCTGGATGAAGGCAACATGAGGCGTTTTGCGCAACAGGGCGGCATTTTTCTCGTGCCGCTCGGGTTGCTGTTTATCGATGCCTTTTTTCGCATGCAAAAACTGGTCTGGGTTCCTTTAGTCATTCTTCTCGCCGCCGGCCCTTTTGTGCAGATGAAAAAGGCCTCAGATGTTGTGTTTACTGCACGGAGTTTTTTTGGCGTGCTCAAGGTCGCTCGCGTAACCAACCAGGGTAAAGAAAACGACCGGGACTTGGCAGTATCCGGACTTACAGATATTTTCTATACTCTGCAGCATGGTACAACAATGCATGGCATAGAGCGACGCATAACCAGCATGCGGAGGGCTTTTCCCCTGGCTTATTATTCAAGGGAAAGTCCAATAGGAGCTGCGTTTAGAGCCGGGCTGGTCGGGCGTCGGTTTCGTCAGGTTGGAGTAGTGGGGCTTGGCGTCGGTACTCTGGCCTGGTATGGTCGACCATGGCAGCACTTCGACTTTTTTGAAATAGACCCGAAAGTGGTTGAAATTGCAGAAGACGCAAAGTTGTTTACTTATCTTGCAAAATCAAAGGCTTCCTGGAAAAATCATGTTGGCGATGCCCGGGTTGTCCTGCAGGGCATCCCTGATCATAAATACGATCTTCTGGTTTTAGATGCCTATTCGTCTGATGCAATTCCGCTTCACCTCATGACCACTGAGGCTTTTCGTCTCTATCAGTCTAAAACAAGACCGGATGGTTTGATGCTTTTTCACGTGAGCAACAACTATTTTGACCTGGCACCGGTTATCAAACGCATTTGCGACGAACTGGGCCTTTATTGCCTGATTTCGCGAGACATCACGACAAGATACTCATTACGTTACGACTGGTATGATTTTGCACAAATATTCAACTCGCAATGGGTCGCTGTTGCCTCAGACCCTGCGGCTTTTGCCGCGATAAAGCGTTACAAGCGCTGGGAAGAAATTGTTGTTGAACGGGCATGCAGTTTGTGGACAGACGACTATGCCAATCTTTTTCAGGCATTTAGCAGGCGCTGAACGCGGTATTCCTGACTTTTCAGAAATTAGAAATCAGATCACAGACTGGAAAATGCCGCGCCGCTGTTTGACGTAAGTGGCTGCAAACCGTATAATCAAATAATGTATGCCACCCTTCGGAGGGATCACTATGAAGAAAAGTTGTCTCATGCGCCCCGTAATCTGGCTGATGTTCGCTATCATGCTGGTGTTTCCCCTTATTTCTGCTGCACAGTCGATATTTGAGGTAGATAAAACTTCTTCTACCATTGCTAATGGCGGAGTGTTGGCAGCAAAAAATGCCGCCGAAAAAACTGGCTGGGTTCGCGGAGATATGGGTATTGTCGAGAACAAGCAACTGAGCATAACCCAGGGAACCGTAAATGTAAGGTCTGGCCCAGGCACCACTTATGAGGTGCTGCAACAGGTCAGCCGTGGCGATCGTTACCCGGTCGTTAAAAGTGAGTCGGGCTGGCATTGTATAAAGCTGGCAGTTGCTGATGTTGGCAAACAGCCTGGAGCCTGGCTGCGCAACGACATGTGCGCGCAGGTCGGCAAAGTCATTCTGATCACGCAGGATAAAGTTAACCTGAGATCAGGGCCGTCTACCAGCCATTCGATTGTTTCAACTACAACTGTTGGAAAAACTTTTCCGGTTATCAGCGAGCAAAACGAGTGGATTCAAGTCGCGCTGATCAGCGCAGAAAAGATGATAGAGCGCTCCGAACCAAAGCTGGTCGAATTTGCTCAGCAGGAATTCATGATCTCTTACAACATTTACACGAAGTCGGTAGCAAAACGTGGCATCAATCATGCTGAAAGCCAGGCCGCGCTGCGCGAATTCAGAGCCAAATACGGCATTTACAGCCTGCTGGCTAAAGGCTCTGACGAAGTCAAAAAGCTAAGCAACAATCAAAGCAAGCTCGACAAGATCGTCATCAACAAGGCAAACTTCACTACGACCCTCTATTCAAACGGCAAAGTAGTAAGAATCTATCCGATCGCCTATGGTGCAAACCCTGATGGCGCAAGCAAAAAGGTGACCGGTGACAAACGCACTCCAGAAGGTGCGTTTTCGGTAGCAAATAAGGCAGTAAACCCACAATACAAAGACATCAAGGGCGGCGCAGCCAACAATCCGCTCGGCACCCGCTGGATGGGAATAACCGCCGGTTGGGGCGGCAGTATCGGCATGCACGGAACCTCGGCCCCTTCATCGATAGGCTCGCGCGCTTCTGGCGGTTGTGTTCGCATGTTCACCGCCGACGCCGAAGAGTTGTTTACACTGGTAAAAGTTGGAACGCCGATCATTATCACATCAGCGACCTTTAAAGAAAACTGACAGACAAAATTCATGAATAATTCGATCAAACAGATAAGAAATTCTTTTTTAATGTTCGCCGTATGCGCTACCCTTGCAACTGCGCCATCTCTACTGGCCGATCAGGCTATCGCTCCTGTCCCGGCGAAATCAGCGGTTACAACAGGCAAGGCTTCCCCGGCAACCGTTGACCCGGCAAGTCTCGGCTCGCTGGCACTGGTTAACGAAGGCGCCAGGCTTCTCGCCGCCGGAGAGACAAAAGAGGCCGAGGTTGTTCTCGGTCAGGCAGTCGGCGAGAACCCGAATTCACCTGAAGCCCTGTATAACTTTGGCCTCGCGCTCAGCTTTAACAACAAGTTCGCCGAGGCCGTTCAGGCACAGCTCAAAGCAGTAGAGCTCAAGGCGCAGTTTCCAGAAGCTTACCTCGCTCTTGGCAATCTGTATCTGAGCGTCGACGAAAATGAACAGGCACTGAGCGCTTTCGAACAGGCACACCAGCTCGCTCACAATGAGCACGTCAGGCGTTCGGCGCTGTTCAACAAAGGCACCGTGCTCGGCCGCCTCGACCGCTTTCTTGAAGCCGAGATGGTATTCAGCGAATGTCTCGCGCTCGATCCGACCGATACTTCGCCGGCTTTCGCGCTGGCCAACCTGCATCTGCGCCAGGGCAACTACGAAGTGGCCCTTGGCTGGCTCGACTCCGTCAGCAACGACTTTTTACTGGAAACCAGCTTTCTGCGCTGCCGCCTGCAGCTCAAGCTCAAAGACGCCGCCGCCGCCAGCAAAGCATTTAGCGAGGCCCGCAAGGTCCTTGACGAAGCAAAAGGTCTCGACCCTGAACACCGTGTCGAGCTGGTCAAAGCTCTCGAAGAAATGGCCAAAGAACTGAGCGAACTCAACTAACCGCGACTACCCGGAAGCGCAGAGACGTTTTAAATAACGGCTTTGCGCTTTTGCTGTTTCTGGATAAGCGCGGTCGGGCAGGGGACGTGCTGTTGCTGGTTCATCGCACGTTGCGCAGACAGGCCATGGCATGCCACGCTGCAGAATTTCGATTTTGGTCTGAGCCGCTTCAGCCAGCGAAACCTGACTGAGGTCGGCAATTTCGGTTGCACCGGTCAGATCGTGGCAACAGGCCAGCAGCAAGCCCTGCCAGGTGATGAATGAATGGGTTGCAAACAACCCGCAGGCTTCAACAGCGCGGGGTCGCGTGACCACATTTTTTGTCAGATTGCCACCACGCGAATGACAGAGTTGCTGTCTGAGCGGCAATCCGCGCTTCAGCCAGAAAGCAGCTGTTGCTTCGGCAGAGGCTGGCTCCTCAACGGTGCGGATGGCTGTTACGCTGATGCCACGTGCTGACCCGCGCATAGCAACGAGATCGTCGACTGCACGCAGGCATGGCTCAAGATCCTGACCGGGATATATCTGACTGAAATGGCTGCTGTCAATGGTCGGGAAAGAAATCTCGACAAATGATGGCGCCAGAATGTCGATTCTCGCGATGTTTTGAGCGTCGAGCGCGGGCGCCTGAATGGTCAGGCCGTATTTGAGGCCGCTGCCGCGGCAAATGTCGGCGATTTCGCGCCATTGCGGGTGCAGCAGCGGATTACCCATGCCACAGAAAGTAACTCTTGAGCCCAACACGGCAAGTTGCCGCAAAATGTCGGCCAGCAGCTGTAAATCGATAAAACCGGCCGGGCGAGTTATTTTGTCGCGCGGGCAGAAACTGCAGTTCTGCTCGCAAACATTAGTAAGTTCAAGGTCTACCGTAAAAAATGGCCAGCGCTTATCCATCGTTATGCACCGATTTAACCGCTTCCAGCCAGGCAAAGCCGTGTTTGCCGTCAGGTTCGAGATAGTGGCCTTCTGTCCATTCGTTCCATGAGGAAATTAATATTGTCGGCTCGGCAAATTTCGAATGTTCGAGCGCAAAGCAGCGCGCTTCGCGGAGAAGCCCGGCAAAATTTTCCGGGCTGGTTCCGGTCAGAACTGGAGACCACGGGTATCTGCCTGGTTTCTCGCTGCCATAATCGGCGGCGCGCGGGCTGGCATCCCAGTTCGGCGTTACCGAGGGGACATAGGGCAAGCCGGTCGCCGGCTGATAATCGTGCCATCTCGCAGACTTCTGTCGCGCGCATTCGTTGAAATCCTGATTAAATGGCCCGTTCCAGTCGGGTAAAAACACATAGTGAGTGACACTGTCAAAACCGATCTGACTGAGCAGCGGCTGATGCTCAGGAATCGGGTCGATGGCGACAAGATGAAGTCTGAGCGATTTTTTTGCGAGAAGTTCGCGCGCCTGCCTGATCGAGGCCTCGGCAGCCTCGACGCCCATCTGTCTTATAAAAAAAGCAGTATCGAATATGCTGAGGTAACAGGCACCGTTAACCCGGTAGTAGTCTGGCTGAACAAAATAGTTGTCAGCAACATGGCTTATGTAGGCGATAAAGTCTTCGGGATCAGTATAGACAAGGCGTGACGGGTCGATAAGGCGGGCTGCCGCATCTTTTACCGGCATAACCTTGCGCGGCATCCGATTAGCCCACATCAGCGCGAATTTTACCGCGCCACGATCTGGCGCCTGCATAAACCCCTGGTTCAGAGCGCCTTCGAGCAGGCGCTTGCCGCGCGACCAGTAGCTGGCAAACACAAAAAAGTCGACACCATAAGCCTGGGCCGCCTGCAGTTTCCTGGCGAAAACCTGCGGATCGGCTTCGTTTTCGTAGCCCCATAGCGGGACTTTAGGCTGATCGTGGCCTTCAAAGCGAGGCTGGCAGGTTTTTAACAGGTCCCATTCGCTCCAGCCTTTCGGAAATGCCGAATCACGAACCCGGCATGGATGCCAGCCCGGGTAATAATAAGCACCAATTTTAAGTATTGTCACTTGAGCAACCTGCATAATTCGATCTTACCTGGCTAATCGCAAGTTTGCGGAATATTGCAGGTTCTTCACTTTTTCAACACTTTTTCGAGAATATCCATGCCCGTTTTGAGCAGAGCAATATTGGCCTGAGTGCCCATGTGGCCGATGCGCATGACCTTTCCGGCCAGGCTGCCATAGCTGCCGGCGATGGCAAGACCATTTTCATGACACGCCTTGTGCAGTCGCGCCCACTCGATTTTTTCTGGCACTTTGAGCGCGGTAACCGTCGGCGCCTTTACAGCTTCGGGAGTGGCAAACAGCTCAAGCCCAATGCCTCGGGCGCGCTCCACGCAATAATGCATCGCATCAGCATGACGCTGATAGACATTCTCAAGGCCTTCGTCGAGAATCAGACCAGCGGCGGCGCTGAGTGCCGCTGTGCCATGCCAGTACATCGTATTCGGAAAATAAAATTCTGCCTTTGCGTTTTTAAATGGCTTAAAGGCATCGTAGCCAGCGTAATTGACCCTGTCGACAACTTCCCAGGCAGCAGCACTGACGCTGACAAAGGTCATGTTCGGCGGCGCTGACAGGCACTTCTGACTGCCGTTCAGGCTGAGGTCGATGAGGTGGCGGTCAGCTTCGACAGGCGCTCCGCCGGCGCTGGCGACTGTATCAACGCAAAAAAGCGGCACGCCATGTTCCCTTTTAACGCGGGCAATTTCAGCGAGAGGGTTGAGGGTGCCTGAAGGTGTTTCGCAGTGCACGGCAGTTATCATAAGAGGTTTAAAGTCTGCGACCAGCTGTTCAAGCTCTTTTGCGTTAGCGAAAGTCTGATCATAGGGAAGGGAGATGCGCCTGACTTCTGCGCCAATCGCTTCTGCCATGTCAGCGATGCCATAGCCAAAAACGCCGCTGCACACCGCGACAACGCGGTCTCCGGGGCGCAGGCAGCTCTTAAGCGCGCCCCAGAGGCCGAGCATGCCTTCACCGGTTTGAATGATAATTGAGTTTTTGGTGCCAAGAATCTTTTGTAATCGAGCTTCTGTCTGGCAGTATAGTTCAAGAAAGTCGGTGTCGAGATCAGGCGAAGCAAAATCATGATGTGCCGCAGCAAGAACCACTTCTGGAACGCTGACCGGGCCAGGAATAAGGTTAATCATTGTTTTTTTCATGGTAACGACCTGTATTTAGTTTAAGAATGATTTTCGCTTAATGCTCTTTGATTTTCAAGCAAGTTTGTGTATAATAATTTAATATCAAACATTGAGAGGCCCACATGAAGAAAGAACACCTTGAAATAGTCTGGGATTCATGTTCTGAACTCGAAAAGTCAACCATCACCTTTGGCGAATTCCTTGAGAAACTTGGTCGCTCGCTTGAGTCAGCAGATATGCGCGAAGCCAGGTTTATTGGCGAAATTGCCCGCAATCTTGAACTGGCAATGTTTTCTGGCACTTACGATGATATTGAAAAGATTCTCGACCATACCAAGCGCAGAATCTCGCAAAAAATCAGGGTCACCGAATAGACCGACCTGCCAATCTCTTTAATCAAATATGCCCGGCCTGGCTGCCGGGCTTTTTTATGTACACCAGCAAAATGCTTTTCAGGTAAGAATTTACATTTAGCGCCGCAGGTAGTATATTGCCTGCACCTGAAAGGATTTTAAAAGCTTGACAAACCCCACCAGATACCTTAAACTGTTCGTTACCTACGATGGTAGCGCGTTTTTTGGCTGGCAGTATCAGCCGAACAAACCAACTGTTCAGGGAGAGCTCGAAAGAGTAATCAAACTGATCACTGGTGAAAAAATTCGGGCCATCGGGGCGGGACGGACAGACACCGGAGTTCATGCGGTTGAACAGGTGGTTCTCTTGAGAACTGAGTGTCCGATACCTCTTGAAAAACTAATCATCGGAATGAACGGCGCTCTACCTGGGGCAGTAAGGGTAAGCAGGGCAGAAGAAGCAGATGAGAGCTTCCACCCTTGTTTTTCCGCCCGCGGCAAGCACTATCGTTATATGTTCCGTCTGGTCAAAACCAGTTCACCTTTCCTCGAAAGGTTCTTCTGGCAGATCGAACGGCAACCGGATATCGAAAAAATGCAGGCAGCGGCTGGCGAATTCATCGGCGAACACGACTTTGCCGCTTTTGCTAAATCCCCGCAGCAGTATGAGAGCACCGTAAGAAGGATTCTCGAAACCAGTGTCAGCCTTGACCACGAGGTAATTACCTTTGACGTGATCGGAACAGGGTTTATGCATAACATGGTCCGTAACATGGCAAGGGCAGTGTATCTGGTGGGCAATGACGAAATGCAGGTTGAGGAAATCCGCGAACTGTACCGTAATCAGAATAGACGAAGGCTGGGTGCCCCTGCACCGCCCGGTGGACTTTATCTGATGAAAGTCATGTATTAACCGAAAGGAGACAAAATCGGTGAAGACGTTCTATGCTAAGAAAACTGATTTTACCCGTGAATGGGTCCTGGTAGACGCCAAAGACATGCCTCTTGGTCGTCTCGCTTCTCAGGTCGCTGCCCGCCTTCGTGGCAAGCACAGACCTATTTATACCCCCAATCTTGATTGTGGTGACTTCGTCGTTATCGTAAATGCCGACAAGATAGTTCTTACCGGCAAGAAACACGACAACAAGATCTACAACTGGCACACTGGCTATCCGGGCGGAATCAGGGCGTTGACCTATGGTCAGCTGCTCGAAAACACACCCGATAAAATGGTATGGCTGGCTGTTAAGAGAATGCTTCCTCGCAACAAGCTGAGAAAGCAGTATCTCGGTAAACTCAAAGTTTACGCAGGCACTGAGCACCCGCATACAGCTCAGCAGCCTAAAGCTATCAAGCTTACCAAGTAAGGAAGGAGGAAATCACAATGGCTGATGTATTTTTCTGGGGAACTGGTAGAAGAAAATCTGCTACCGCACGCGTGCGCATTTGCCGCGGCGAAGGCAAGATTGTTGTTAATAAAAGACCTATTGAGGAATATTTTCCGATTCCTCTGACCCGCAAGATCATTGTTCAACCACTTGCCACCACCGAAACTCTCGGCAAGTTTGATGTTTTTGCCAATATCGCCGGCGGCGGCAGCACTGGTCAGTCAGGCGCCCTGCGCCATGGTATCGCCAGAGCACTCGTGAAATTCAACGAAGAATTTCGCCCACCGCTCAAGAAGAATGGCTTTCTGACTCGCGATCCGAGAATGAAAGAACGCAAAAAATACGGTCTCAAAAAAGCAAGAAGAAAACCACAGTTTTCAAAACGCTGATATGTTACCAAAGCACCCCTGCCAGTCAGGGGTGTTTTTTTCTTTAGTTAGTTGCTGCTTTATGGTAGAAATAAGACTTAACGAGGTGACTGCATGAAGGAAAAGGAACTGATTAATCAGGCGATAGCAGCCAGCAAAATGGCCTATGCGCCGTATTCAAAATTTCACGTCGGCGCTGCCCTGCTGCTCGAGAACGGCGAAATTATCCAGGGCTGTAACGTCGAAAACGCAAGTTACGGCCTGTGTAACTGTGCCGAGCGCACAGCCCTGTTTACCGCTATCGCCGCCGGACACAAGAAATTTATAAAGCTGGCTGTCTATGTAGACCGCGCTGCTTTTACGCCGCCTTGCGGCGCCTGTCGCCAGGTAATTCACGAACTGGCGCCGGGCGTTGAGATTCTGCTCATCAATAACCGCGGCGAAATAAAGCGCACCAGCGACGCAGAGCTTCTTCCCCTAAGCTTTGGCTCAGCTGACCTTGAAGCATGACCGAAAAGGGCCCGTCAATTCCAAGACAATTGCTGGCAAAGCCTGGTATGCAGATATTTCTCTTTATTTGTACGCTCGTGTATGTAATCAGCCCGATCGACATAATTCCTGATGTAGTGCCGATCATTGGCTGGCTCGATGATGCCGCAGTTTTTATGGCTCAGATAGCGAGCTTTATCATTTATTTGAAAGAGACACGCCGGCGCCAAACCGAAAAGACCACACAACAGAACGAAGGAAAATAGCATGGCAGTAAAAAAACCTGGTATCAGACAGGAAATTCAGGTAGTAGGTTTTTATCTGGGCGAAGACGAATACGCGGTTTTTATTCATAAGGTCCGCGAGATATACGCGATGACTGAGATCCGCAAGGTTCCCAAGGCGCCGCAGTTCGTTGAAGGGGTTATCAACCTGCGTGGAACAATTGTTCCGATTATCGACCTGCGTAAACGTTTTGAGCTCAATGCGAATGAGAGCAAACATAGTGCAAAAATTCTGATTGTCGAACTCGGCAAAAATTTTGTCGGCATGATCGTCGACAACGTTTCAGAAGTTATGCGTTTTTTCGCCGACGAAATCGAAAAGGCGCCGCCAATGTTTGCGTCAAACATCGGTTCTCAATACGTTCAGGGCGTTGCCAAGCTCAACGACAAGCTGATCATTCTGCTCGACATCGAAAAACTCCTGTCATACGAAGAACAGAGCGTTCTTAAGAGCTTCAAGTCCTGATGAGTCAGCCCGCAGCTAAAAAAGTCAAGCCACAGCGATCACTCGTGGCAAGAATCGTCTTTTTCTGTCTGCACCCGGTTATGCTGGTCATTATTGCAGCGGCGGTTGCAGCCGTGGTTTTCGCGGCTCCCTTCCGGCTGCTCATAACCCCGGCAGCCCTGCCAGAGTTTACCGGCCCAGAACAGGAAGCGTTCTGGACACTTCAAAAAAAACTGGTCGACCTCGAAATCTCTGAGACAACGGCAGTCACCCTGACACATTCTGAGTTTAACGCCTTTTTATCGGGCTATCAGCTGCCGCCTGAGAAAGGTTTCTGCCTGCAACGCCTGCGCTTCAGCGCAGATAAAGATGGCGCAACGCTATATGTAACTGGCTCTGGCTTTTTTATGCGCAGTCTGATTTTTCAGCTGGGAATAAGTGCTGCTGCGTCGCAGATACGCGTAAACCGGCTGCAGATTAACAGTCTGGTGCTTGACGCCGATACAATGGTCGCAAAGCATATACTGCAATATCTTAAAGATCTTGCCATGAAAAATGCCGAAGGTTTTGTCGCTCGAATCATCGAAGGGAAGTGCCGAATAGAATTTGGCGCCGACCTGGTAGTGCTGAAGGGTGAATTTATGGCAGTTCGCCCCAAACCTGAAGCAGAAGAGATGCCAACTGTAGAAAATGAGTCGCCAGAAGCTGCTACAGGCCTGACCGGCAATTGATAAGGAGCTGTAACCACCATGAATGACAGCATTCAGGCCCGGGAACAAAGCGCCCAGAGATTACCATTTAACTGGGCAAAGGCTTTTACCATTGTTGCGGTCGGCGCAATGATTATTGGCGGCAGTCTTGCCTGGTATTTCTTTTTCAAACTGGCACCGGCAATCGTCTTGATGCCAACTCTCAGCGAAGAAGCAACACGCGGCCAGTTCACTTCCTACATCAGCAGCATGCAGACCCAGAACAATCTGCAGGTTGCCTCTCTGCGCAGCAAAGAAGAATTTGCTTTTATTTCAGAAAAAAAGCTGTTCAGCTACGTGCCGGGCGGTGTCGTTGAAGTTGCCGCGCGTGTTTCATGCGACTTCACCTATTACGTTCGCCTCAAAGACAGCGAATGGGCCTTTTACATCAGAGACCAGGGGCGCCGGTTGATTGTGGTGGCACCGCTCATCGAGTTTAACAAGCCTGCCGTGGATCTTTCCAATTATGAACTTCGGGTTGTCAAAGACAGCATCATACGCAACAGCGAAGAAGTCAAACTTGCCCTGCAGAACCAGATCCCCGCATTGCTTGAAGAAGTCGGCCAGAAAAATATCAACTCAATACGCGATACCGCGCGTATCAGCATCAAAGATTTTCTTGAACAGTGGCTGTTGAACTCATTTGATGGCAAGCCGCTGCTGACTCCAGTGGTAGACCGCGTCTATTTTGCCGATGAAGAGCACCTGTTTAAAAACCGCCTGTTTAACGACGCGACAGGTGACGCCGCGAAGCTGTGAATTCACGGTATAATTTCGATCAAACGCTCTTTTTTCTGCAGATAAATCGGGCAGTTTTCGAGGTGGCCGAGCAGATTCTTGAGATCTTCAACCCGCCACTCACGAAGCTCTATCGACTGATAAGCCGAACCGCCGGTAAGCAATACCCGGGCCGGAAATGGCCCTTCAAGCGGCCTTTGCGTGACAAACTCGCAATAATCAGTAGCGATTTTTTGCAGCTTTGCCGGCTCACCTTCGATAATTGCCGGAAAATCCTCTGGGAGTCCGTGCAGCCGCCCGATATCTGCCTGAAACACCTGATAGTCAGCTCCGGTGCGCACCGGGTAAGCCCAGCAGCCTATTTCTAACGGAAAACATGCTGACTTGCCGCTATCAATTGCCAGATTTTCCCACATTGAGCAGTAGGAAACTCCAGCCAGCATTTCGCCGCTTGCTGAAGCGGGGCATATTATTCTCTGGTTTACCGCTTCGGCTGTGTGCAGCAGTCTTTTAAAATAGCCGATCAGACGGGCCGCCGGTGAAAACCTTAAATAAAAGCCGGAGAGATCTATCATTGGCAGGGTGGGAACTTTTTCGCAGATGCTTTCAAGGCTCCAGTCACCACTTGGCGCATCGCTGTCAGTGCTGCGCACATGTATCAGAAATGGCATGCGCTGGTCAAGGCCCTGGGCCAGATTTGACAAGGCAAGACATTCTGAGACCGATGACAATACCGGAACAATTCCGGCCCGCGCGTATCCCTTGTCGCTCTGTCGCGAAGCGGGTTTGAGAATTCTCTCAAGCTCATTGCTGGCAGAGAGCAGAACCGGTATTGATGAGCCAGTTACCCCCTTGATTCCGGCCCGCACCACATCTTCTTCAATATATGGCCACAACTGCCTGAAAAGGGGCAGACTCAGATCAATGATCTCTGCACGCTGTGCTGCCTGCACAACGTTGCTCAGCAGGCTGTCGTGGTCCACCTTTATCCAGAAACTGCTGTTGCGGTCAGGGCTGAGTATGGAATCTAGCATTTCACGCTGAAACGGCTTCGGTTTCTTCTTCACTGCCCTCTACCGAGGTGTCTCGAACATCATAACCCATAACTTCGCTGCCCTTATCGCAAATACGGTCATAAAGCATCTGCAATACCTGATCTTCGTTCTTGCCGGCTTCAAGCTCAGCTTTGGTGTCGATCACATCGAGAAAATGCACCGACATGCGAGCAGGGTGAGGAAGATCGGTGCCCGGCGGCGTTAGCAGGTGAGAGTTCGCTATGTATGCAGGCAGAATCGGCAACTTTTTCCTAAGAGCAAACTTTATGGCACCAGATTTAAAGGGACTGATTTTACCATCGCGATTGCGGGTTCCTTCGGGGAACAGGCCAATGTTATAGCCGTCACCAAGCAGTTTCAATGCATGTTTAATTGCCGTGGCATCAACTTTTGAGCGATCGACCGGAAAACAAAGAACTTTGCGCAGATACCAGCCCTTGATCGGATTGTCGAAGGCTTCTTTTTTAACCATTATAAACAGAGGCAAGCGCACAGCACCGCCCATGATGAAGCCATCCCAGATCGAAGCGTGATTAGCTACGGTTACAAACTGCATGTTCTTGGGCACGCGTTCATAGTTATAAATCTTCATGCCGTTATAGATGCGAAAAAACCAGCGACTCAGGCATTGCGAAACGTTAAACCAGATAAAAGAAGGGGTGGCGTTGGCAATTTTGCCTTCGTTGCCACCTTTTGCCCCACCAAGATATTTGATGCTTCGATACAGCAGGTAGATAATGCCAATGGTAGCCAGAACCGGTGCGAGAATGGCGACAATCGTGCCAATGAAGCTGATGGCATCTTCAATAAGACTCATCACCGGGTTGGCGATACCTCCGGTGGTCGTGGTCGACAAGGCTCGCAACCCGGCCTTGCCGGTGTGCACGGTAAAAGTCGCCGATTCAGCGAATACAATTGCAACCAGCAGGTAGAACCAGTGCGCTGCACCGGGCACCAGCGCGAAGGTCAGAATGGCCGAGAATGCCAGCTTAGCCGGCAGTTCAAACCAGTCGAGAATGTTGTCGACAACGGGAATTTTGTCGCCAAGAAATTCTGCCAGGGCTGCCACGCCAAGAGCTATCAGAACCGGATCCTGGCTCAAAAATGCGAAACTGGGTTTGAGAATTACTGCTTCAGGGAAAAATCGCAACAGCATGCCGAGAATCAGCGGTGGCAAAAATGCGCGAAAACCCGTGATCGCAGACAAACAAATGCCGGTCAGCACCGGAAATACAAAGTCAAAACTTTCCATAATTCCTGCCTGTGTATCTAAAACTCTTCCGGGTAGAGCCTTAACTGAACTTGAAAATGTCGTCGACTATGCCGTATTTGATCGATTCTTCGCTATCCATCCAGTAGTCGCGATCCATGTCTTTGTGGATGCGCTCCCTGGATTTGCCACAGTTCTTCGCCAGCATACCCGCCACGGCTTCACGTGTGCGCAAAAGCTGCCTGGCCTGAATCTCAAGATCGCTGGCCTGACCATACAGAAAGTCGACGCTGGGCTGGTGAATCATGATCTTGCCGTTCGGAAAAACGAAGCGGCGTCCCTTTTTGCCGGCCGATAGTATCAGTGATCCCATCGATGCCGCCAGTCCCATGCAAACTGTGCTGACTGGAGACTTGATAAGATGCATGGTATCTATAATCGCCATTCCCGAGGAAATTACGCCGCCCGGGCTGTTTATGAAAAAGGTAATCGGCTCACCGGTCTTGATCGCTTCGAGATAGAGCATCTTAGAAACAATATCCTTGGCGGTCTCATCTTCGACCGGGCCCCACAAAAAGATCTGCCTGCTTTCGAGAAGCTTTTGTTCGACAACTTCGTTAACACCCGCTTTGTCTTCTTTTTCGTCTTTTATTTCTTCTTCTTCTTCTTCGCCAAGCCTGACTTTTGTGAACTTGTTAAACTTTTTTAAAGCCATATTGTCTCCGTAAAAGAATATGAATCATAGTATTGCACAAACATATTACCGCTTGCGGCTGCGCAAAGCAAACCTAAATTAAACCAGTGCCGGCAATTTATGCTACAATTTTATAAATATTTTCAACGAGGTATCCAATGAAAAAGCTGGTAGCAACAGTAATCTGTATGATACTTGGAGGCTGCATGTCAATCTATTCACAGAATCTACCCATTAACATCGCGCATCGCGGCGCCTGCGCGTATCTGCCCGAGCACACGCTGCCGGCCAAGGCCCTCGCTTACGGAATGGAAGCAGATTTCATCGAACAGGATGTCGTTCTGACCAAAGACAACCACGCCCTGGTAATTCATGACATTCATCTTGACACAGTTACTGATGTTGCAAACCGTTTTCCTGGCCGCGCCCGTGACGATGGCCGCTATTACGCACTCGATTTTACCCTTGCCGAAATCAAGACTCTCAAAGCCTGCGAGCGCTTTGAACCAGCTTCTGGCACCGCAGTTTTCGCCGGGCGTTTTCCCGTCTGGAAATCAGACTTTCGGCTGCACACACTGCAGGAAGAAATTGAACTGATTCAGGGACTTAACAAGTCTACCGGCAAGAACATCGGGATTTACCCGGAAATCAAAGACCCGGCCTGGCATCTTGAGCAGGGCAGGGACATCAGCAAAATCGTGCTGCAGATTCTCGAAGAATACGGTTACAAAACAGCTCAAGACAATATCTACCTGCAATGCTTTGACTTTGCCGAATTAAAGCGCATCAAGAATGAACTTAAATGCGAGCTAAAGCTGATTCAGCTGATTGAAGAAGACTGTGATGTTGCAGAAGTAGCCAGCTACGCGGTCGGAATTGGCCCCTGGATCAAACAGATCATCACCGGTCTTGACAAAGAGGGCACGCCGGTTATCTCTGATCTGGTCGCGCGCGCACACCAGCACAAGCTAATGGTGCATCCATACACTTTTAGAGCTGATGCTCTGCCAGAAGGCGTTTGTACTGAATTGTTGCTTGACACTCTGTTCAACAAGATCGGCGTCGACGGCATCTTTTCAGACTTTCCAGATGTGTCACGAAAATTTATCCGCAACCAGGTTAAAAAGCCTTAAGAGACGCCGGTCGTATCTCTTGCAATATTCAACACCAGGCAGCTCGCGCTGCCTGGTGGCAACGGACTAGTCTTCGATGACATCAAGAATTCGGTAGCCATCAGCTTCGAGACGGGCTTCGTCAGCGGCGGTGAGCACCTTGAGTTTGCCCTCGGTCAGGCCGTGAATTTCAACCTGAAAGTCGCGATAATGATTCAGCGCCTCGATCATTTCCTTGCTGATAATCTGGCCGGGAACCAGCAATGGTATGCCAGGGGGATAGGGAGTGACCATGTGCACAGAAACGCGGTCAGTCGCCTCGCGCAGTGGTATGATTTCGCCCTCTGAATAAAAGGCAAAGCGCGGCACGAATTTAATCGGTGACAGCTTGAGAAATGAATCATCGATGCCACTTGATTTTGACGGACTGCGGTTGCCACTCATCTGCTCGATGTTTTCGAGCGCGAGAAACAGGCGGTTAAGCTTGCTGTGCGTTGCACCAATTGTTATCAGCACAGTCACAGTGTTGAACGTGGTCTTTTCGATTTGAATATTGTGCTTTTCGAGCAACAGATGCTCTACCTCCCGGCTGGAAAAGCCGGTCTTCGAAACGTCGATGGTCAACTTGGTCGGGTCGAGCTTGATACCGTCGTGCTTCACCTCGTCTGAAATCAAGTCTTCTAGCTCAAGAACCCTGAATTTGCTGAGACTGTTAATACTCTTCTTGAGGGTCTCAGAAAGTTCGATACAGCGCGAAAGCAGGCCATAGCCTTCCATCATCATCTGCTTGCGGGCGACATCCAGCGACGCAATCATTGTGTATTGCGGAGAAGTACTGGTGTGCATGTTAAATATTTCCATAAAGCGATCTTCAAAGCTTTCAAAGTCAGGATCATTGACATGAATCATCGAAGCCTGGCTGAATGCGCTCATGGTCTTGTGCGTTGACTGTGTCGCGTAGTCAGCGCCAGCCTGCATGGCACACGGATAGAAAAAGGGATGAAACCTTGCGTAACCATACCAGGCCTCATCAACAATCACCTTGATCTTGCGTTTGTGCGCTTCTTTAACGATGTCGGCGATGTCATAGATCAGGCCGTCATACGTGCAGTTAGTAAGAATCAGAACCTTGAGCTTCTTTCCGGCCGCCAGAGCGTGATCCATGGCGGTTATAATTCTATGCTTGGGAACCGGGCCAAAGATGCCGTAGCGGTTATTGATAGATGGTGTGAGATAGAGCGGTTCGGCGCCCGCCAGAATGGTTCCGTAATGCACCGATTTATGGCAGTTGCGATCGAGCAGAATCGCGTCGCCAGGCGCTAACAGGGTCTGCAAAAGAATCTTGTTTGCCGTGCTCGTGCCATTGGTAGAGAAAAACGTATGCCGGGCGCTGAAGGCCCTGGCGGCGAGTTCCTGAGCTTCCTTGATGACGCCGGTCGGGTGCAGCAGCGAGTCTAGCATCGGCACCGACACTGAAATATCAGACCTGAAAAGATTAGCGCCAAAAAATTCATAAAAGTCACGTACCCAGATCGAGTTCTTAACCGAATAGCCCGAGGCATGGCCGGGCGTGTGCCAGGAGTCCTTGGCTTTGCGCGAATATTCGAGCAGCTTTTCAAAAAATGGCGCGCGACTCTTGCTGTTTATTACTTCTGCGCGAATTTTTCTGACGATATCGTCATAATCGTGTTCGCCCTTGTAAAAATAGCCGCTGAGACTGCCGCCGGTCTTGCAATAGGGCAGGTCAGCCTGATCTGTGTAGAGAAAAACCGTGACCTCGAAGCGCAGCGTTTTGAACGCTTCGAACAGCTCTGCCCCTTTGATGCTTTGCGAACTGCCTTCGTCGGCAGGAATATCCCATTCGGTCAGTATCACGTGAATCAGCCCGTCTTCGCGCAGTAACCGGCAGGCATCTGCAACGTTTCGTGCGACCACAACACTGATTCCACGCGAACTTAGCTCGCGAGATTCTATTTCATTCTTTTTTACATCAGGATCAAGAAGGAGGATCTTGTATTTCATGCGTTAACCTGCTGCAGTATCAAATTTTTGCGATTCTAGCACGGAAATGCACGAAACAGAAACAAGATCTTGCAGATATTCAGACAGTCGGGGAGGGACGCCAGACTAACCAGAAACCGCGACCCGATGCAGCCTTTATCTCGGCTCGGCCACCGATTTTTTGCGCAATCTTAAGCAGATGATCGTGGTCGATTTTTGGAATATTGCGACCGTGATCGCTGCCGCGCTGCTGCCTGGCGGCATCGACCAGATTCTGTGGCGTAGAGAGGCCGTAACCGCCGCCGAGAATAGCCACTCCTCCAGGTTTGATCGCGTGTGCAATAGCAGAAAGTGCCATCTCAAGCTCGGGCCAGAAAAAAATTGAGCCACGACTGAAAACGATATCGAAACTCTGTGGCCTGACCGGCAGACTTGTTACGTCGGCCTGCAGCAGAGTCGCTCCTTTGCCGCGTCCCGACCGGGCTGCAGACTCAAGCATAGAATAGGAAAGGTCAACACCGGCAACCCTGGTCGCACCGGATTCAATAAAAGTTTTCAGCATAAAGCCTGGTCCACACCCGATGTCTAATACATCGAGTCCCGTAATGTTTCTTCCGGTGGCATCTTCAATATCTTTTAAAAACCATTGATAGAGAGGCTGCAGCGCTTCGCTGGCATGCATCTCAAAGTGTTGCGCATCTTCATTTTTCCAGTCTGGAGTCATGACATAATCCTCTTTTTCTAATTGTATACCGTTACAATAACCCAAATTTGCCGGTCATGCCAGCATCTCTGCCGAATTTCGGTAATTCTACATTTGCCTATATTAAGCGGACTTTACGACAAATTTCGTTTGGACTATTTGTCGGTCAAACTAATCACAAAACTATACAGGCTCTTTTGAAGATTTATCCACAGATCGCCACGGGGTACAGCCTGTGGGCAACTGTGGAAAAATGAATGGAAGCTTCTCACCGATAATTGCTGGCCATTTTGAATTTGCTTGCTACTACTTTGCGTGCATGGTATTCTTATCGCCACAATCAAAGGATAAATAGAAACATGCCAACTTCCCGAAAACTGCTGAATCTCAAAGAAGTCGCGGCGCTGCTTAACATGAACACTGAAGTGCTCAGGCGCTGGCTGCGCAGCGGAAAGCTACCCGGAGTCAAGGTCGGCAGCGACTGGCGCGTTAATTCTGCAGATCTCGAACCGTTTTTCAACCCGGCTGGCGGCGGCGAAAAAGCAACAACTGGCGGCGAAAACCCGAAAAAGATGTGCTTCAGATTTCCCAAGTGGCTTGAATTTTCTGGCCTGCCCAAACAGCTGCACGATAAATTCGGCCCACATGCCTGGCCGGTTTTTAAAAAGCTTATTGAACTTGATTTCGAGATTGGCAGGCCACAAGACCGCATGTTGCCGCTGAACACGGCCGAACTGGCCGAGCGCACCGGCTACGATGAGCAAACAGTAGCTGCCATGCTTGAGCAATTGCACAAACACAAACTTGTCAAGCTTCACCAGATCAAGTCTGTAGAATATGTTTCAATTATTACACCGATCAAGACGCCCAGGCTCATTCTTGATATAAGCTACGAACATGGCGGCGTCAAGGGTGCTCCGAGTAAAGCCCTCGATAACAGCTGCATGCGCCGGTATCTTGAACCCGGTGATTAGTTAACGATTCTATCTCAGCATTGAATAACAGCGCAGGAGATTAAAGTGTACGACAACACTCAGTTTTCAAAAGGCAATTCCGGAGTATTTGATCCTGGTTTTTCTATAGACCCGATCAGCGTGCTTACGGCATCTGGTTTTGCCCTGGTTATATTCTCTACCTTTCTTGATTTTACACCAGTCGTCGCGCAAAGCTGGCGCGCCGGCGGCGTTGGTCTGCCGGTAATGCTCAGCTGCATGGCTGGCTTCATATTTGCCTTGCGCAAAAACTATTTTACGGCTTTCTTCATCGGCATTTTTGCTGCATTTTTTCTGACGCACGAAGTTATAATAATCTACGACAACAAGGCCATTGAGCTTGGTCAGGAACTCATGCCCGATGGCTGGTTCAGATCGGTTATCATGGTTTATCAAGATGCTCTGCAGACAGGCTTTGGCGCGTTCTGGGGCATGATCGGCACCATCCTGGCGTCCGTGTTTCCACTAATCGGCATGGCCGCAGAGGTCAGACGCAAAAATCTCGAAGCCGGCTATCTGTCTAAAAAAGATGCGCAGCGCGACGAAAAAGAGCTTTTTGATGAGAGCGAGCCCGAAGACGGCGAGACTGAAGAAACAGAATGGGCCGACCAGTTTTTCAATGAAGACGAGTCTAAATCGGCTGATAGAGACGATCCATACACAACAAAGAAAGCCTGAGCATTAGAACGACACACAATATTCCTGTATTTGACATTGCTTGCTCACAACGACAAAACGGCTCTAAGTCCGTCATTGCGAGGAATAAAGTGACGAAGCAGTATGCCGAAGACGGCACATTTGCGCACCATTCCCGTTGCGCAAATGTATAAGGCCATCCTTGGCCAAAAAGCCAGCTCTGAGCTGATCTCAATAAAGTCGCATACTGCACATGATCCTCAATCGGATCAGATATTACTCAGCACACTCATTCGAGATCGAGATCGGGGTCGTGCGCTAACAGGCGCCGCTTTGAACGGTAATATTTGAATGGTGAATAGTAATACAGGTTGGCGATCCCTGACATGTAGATGCAGGCGTATCTCTCAACAAGAGTTGCGAAGCGCGAAATCTCGTTGCCGGCGCGCATTACTTCGCCCCAATGCTTGTTAAACCCTTCCTGGGTGGCGAAAATGAGATCACGAACTTCGTCGTCGACTTTGATCAGTTTCGCTTTGATTTCTTCCCACTTTTTGCGCGCGGAATCCTGGTCTCCAGTTTTGAGCCACATCTTTTCGCGCAATTCCAGAGACTGGTCTTCGAGACGCTCTTTTTCGAACATTAAGTCAGCGATTTTCTGATGAAGAAGCTGCGTTTTTTCGAGAATAGGAACTTCTTCAGCCAGTTCCTGCACTACCAGCCCGGTACGCCAGCCGATGGTTTCTTTCAAGGTAACAACATCACCAAGAATGTGGTCGCCCAGATACAGTATTTCAGATGGCTTCAAATCAAGATGTTTTTCGAGAATCGCGGCATTGCCACCCTGATAGAGGCCGCCCCACTCAATCTGGCCATAGAAATTTGACAGCAGGCCGGTTTCGGGATCAACCTTCTGGTAACGGTTGCGCGCGGTAAAATATTCTGGCTTGTTCGCCGCGACAATGACCAGATCAAACAGTTTCTGCCACGGCATTTTGAGATAGGGATTAAAGCAGTATTCCATCGCTTTGCGACTGTATTCGTAATCTGAATTGGTAATCAACGCAAGCTTTTTGCCAAACTTCTTGAACTTGATCAGTGCGTCAACAATTCGCTGGTCCTTTATCAGGTATTTTTCGGGATGTTTCGCCACGTCGCCCTTGAGCTCTTCTTCCTGATGAGCGTCATTGAGACACTTTCTTACTTCGAGAAACAGCTGTCGATAATTGACCTTCTGACTGATCGCGTCATAATAGTCAACGAGTTGCGCATACATGCAACCCTCTGCCTGCGAAAAAAGAGTATGCACGATGTAATAGCGCGAATCGCTCATGTCGATGCCGTTCGGGCCGTATTTTTCTTTTTGTTCTTCGAACCCGTAAAAGCGGGTACCATGCGAAGCGACGCGAACAAAACCATAGCGGTTGACTTTCAGAAAATCGCCGGTTTCCGTATCAATAACCAGGCCGCGTATGATGAAGTCGTTTTGAAATACAAAATCCCTGATAACGGAGGGGTATTTATACTCACGGATAAGCTTTTCTTTGAGTATCTCATAAGCTTTGGCCTCAAAAGCTGGAACATTGTACGTAACCAGCGTGTAGTCCATATCGAAGCCGATCATCTTGATCGAATTCATATTGAGAGTGCGATTAACAAAGATTTTGCAGTCACTTGACACTGATTTTTCAGTCATTTTTTTATCACCTTTAGTTTTTTGTCGCGCAATCATAACATATCAGCGTTCAGTCGGCAAATCTGTTGAATTGTTACTCTGATTGTGTTAGATTTTCAGTATGAAGAAAGTAAAGTTTAACATTCTCGACACCAAGAGTCTCAGCAAGATATTTTCGCGCAATCGGCCGGGCAATGCCAGAATTTGCAGTACAAACAAACGCTGGTCCCTTGATCTGCGCAAGGCCACGCGTACTCGCCGCATAATTTTTGCCAGCGGAGCAACGATTCGCGAACAGGGCAAAATACTGCCGGTCCGCATCAAATTCGTACTGGCAAAAGGCGAATCAAAAGTTTAAAAAAAACTTAGTCGGCAAAGCTGCTGGTCGCCACAGATAAAAAAACCGCCTCGCATTGATCCCATTGGATCGGCGAGGCGGTCTATTTTTAGTTCGTGGTCGGTTGTTTAAGTTCCGGATTCTACTTTGAGTTCATCAGAAAATACAAAAAGGTCACCATCGACTACCAGAGCTTCAAGGCGAGACCTGATATCAAGCGGGTGTCCAGAGAACAGGGCCAGGTCGCCGTCGAGACCTTTTTTGATTTTGCCCAACCGCTCTTCAACGCCAAGTATGCTGGCTGGAACATCGGTAATAGCTGCAAGAGCGCGCTTTTCATCGAGACCGTACTGAATCGCCATGGCAGCGGCAACACGCAGGGTTTCTATGGGAAGACCGGGGTAATCGCAGGTGAATGCTACTTCTACGCCGGCATCCATGAGAATCTTCGCGCTTTCGAAGGTTTTCTCGTTGAGCTCATACCTGAAACGCGGAATCAGCGTCGGACCGAGCACTACCGGAATCTTTTTGTCGGCAAGAACAGTGGCGAGCATATGTGCTTCGGTGCCATACTCGATAACCAGCTTAAGCTTGAATTCTTCGGCTATTCTGATGGCAGCCATAATGTCTTCGGCACGATGCGCGCAGGCTCGCATGGGAACTTCGCCTCTGATCAACGGGATCAAAGCTTCCATGTCGATTTCGCGGTCTTTAACCATCTTTTTGCTCTGTTTGAGGGCGTAGTAATCCTGGGCTTTCATCAAGGTCTCTCTGATCAGCGCTGAAATACCCATTCTGGTGACATAGGACTTTTCGCCGTTTCTTGCAGCGATCTTGACCTGTTCGCCAAAAGACATCAGAACCCCGGCCTGTTCAACGATCAAGCCGACATCTGCGGAGTTGCCGTTGGTTTTGAGAATAGAGCAAATGCCAGAGATTGGCCGTTCTGAGCCTGGGCAAACCATGCAGGTAGAAATTCCGGCTCTTCTGGCGTCTTCCATGGCGCGATCACGCATCTTTACGCCGTCAAGTGGTCGCAGATGCGGGGTTATGTCGGCAAAAGGCTCGTTGATATCATCAACTGAAGTAGAGCTTTCGAAGAGTCCGAGATGGCTGTGGGCATCGATCAGACCTGGAATCAGATATTTCTGCTCGCACTCGATAACCTTTTCAACGTTCTTGCGAATCATTGAACCTACAGAAGCGATCTTGCCTTTTTCTACCAGCACTTTCTGGCCGGGAAAAAACGTGCCGCTCATCGGTATGCGAACGTTATTGAATATAATTGACATGTAACAGCCTCTTTTACAGTTTAAAAGAGCAAGAAGGCTCGGTTATCAGATTACCTTGTTGCCGTCAACGAATACCGCTTTGGTTTTTGAGCGGGTATCGAGAGGGTGGCCATCCCAGACAACGACGTCTGCGTCATAGCCAACTTCAAGTTTGCCCAGGCGTTTATCAAGACCAAGTATGATTGCCGGGTTCTCGGTGATAGCTTTGATGGCGCGTTCTTCGTCGAGGCCATGCCGAACACACATTGCTGCTGCTACGCTGAGGCCTTCGATAGGAATTACCGGGTGGTCAGTAGTCAGTGCAACGACGCAACCTTCATCCATGAGAATCTCAACGGTTTCAAATGTTTTGTTGCGCAGTTCTGGTTTGCAGCGACTTGAAAAAGTCGGGCCAACAACGGCGCGAGCTTTCCACTTGCCGAGTTCTTTGGCGATGAGATGCCCTTCGGTGCAGTGGTCAAAAACCATTTCAAGGTTGAATTCCTGGGCAATGCGATAGGCGGTAATGATATCATCAGCCTGATGCGCGTGTGCACGAGCCTGAATTTTGCCTTCGATCAATGGCAGCAGAGCTTCAAGTTTGATTTCGCGCTCTTTGAATTCTTTGGTTTTTTTGCGCTTGAGGTAATCCTGGGCTTTCATAAGCCATTCGCGAATTACTGCAGCGGTGCCCATGCGGGTGCTCGGGAATTTTTTCTGTTCACCATATACGCGTTTGGGATTTTCGCCAAAAGCGAATTTCATTCCGGAACTCTCTTTGATTACAGCTGCTTCAGCTGTGTTGCCGACCATTTTTACGATGCAGCACTGGCCGCCAATCGGGTTAGCTGAGCCCGGAGTAATCATGGCGGTGGTAACGCCACCGTGCAAAGCGTCTTTAAAAGCGCGATCGCGCATTTTTAGAGCGTCAAAAGCTCTTACATGTGGTGTAGCAAGGCCGAATGATTCGTTGAAATCTGCATCATACCAGCCAACACCTTCTTCTTCGAGGCTGATGTGGGTATGAGCATCTATAAAACCTGGAAGTATGTACTCATCACTGCAGTCAATTACAGTGGCACTGGCTTCTGTTTTCTTTTTTGGCGCAGGTACGGCTTTGCCTTTTTTGGCCTTGGCCGACGTAAGAGTGATTTCTGTTATCTTTCCCTTTTCGATAACCAGTTTATCCAACTCCTGAAATTTCCCCTGGTAAAAAATGATGCCTTTTTCGAGAATAGTTTTCATGAAGCTCCCCTTTCCTGGGTGACAGTTTTGCTATTTCGCGGTGCCATGTTGTGTAATACATCTTTCAAAAGATGTTTCAGGCTCTCCGACTCCTCTTAAATCGAGGTATTATACTATCTTCGCACAGTACATTCAAGTATTTTTTTGTGTGAGGCACAAAGCGCCTGCGCACCGATCTGAAACGGCAAAAAACTCTGACTGATCAACTCTTGACAGGATGCCGGTTTATACCTATAATCAAAAAGTCATGAGTCATCAAACAAGAAATATAGTTGTGTTTTTCGCGCTGGCAGCAGTTGCAATCACTGGCTGCAGCCAGAATCCTGACCTGTCGCGCCCGCAAACCGGCAGTGACTCAAGGCTGCTTTCTTCTGACCCGGTTCAGATGACTACTGTTGAGACCTCTAACCCGACAACAACCCGGGCAATAAAAATTTCTCCGCTTGAATACGCGCAAAAAGAATATCTCGAAGCTTACAACGAGTATGTCAGACTGCTTCGCGAAAGCGGTCCCCAGACAATAGACACCCTGCAGGCCCTGGCCCTCTACCAGAAAAAATACCAGATATACCAGATGCTCGTAAAAGCAGACGGCGATAAAGGGCAGTGAACTGAACAGATTCTGTCAGGTCACTGCGCGGGCTCGGCCAGTTTATTAATCTGAAACACCGCGTAAAACATCACAACCGCTGCATATATCTGCAGCAAGCTTATTGGCCGGTTAAAACTCAACCACATTATCAATACTGACGATACCGGAAAAAAGAGCTCCAATACCGAAGCAAGTGATGCCTTTACCCATTTCAGTCCGGCATAAAAAAAACTGGTAGCCAGAACGCCAGATATTATCGCCATGTAAAAAATGCTTTTATACAGACTCTCGCCGATTACCAGATCTGATTTTAACCCGCCATGAAAAACAAACGCGAGTGACACGGTGAAAATGCTGCCAAACAGAAAGCGGCTGGCCAGAACAAAGCTCTGATCATACTTCTTCAACAGTATTTTACCCCACACTGTGCCGCTACCCCAGAAAAAAGCCGCGCCGACGGCAAAAGCAGCACCGGTGGCGGCCTTCTTCCACTCGCCGGTAAACGGATCAGTCAAGCCAAAGGAAACAAAATATGAACAGATTATTGCCACGGCTGACCATCCAATAAAACGCCGGCTTACTTTTTCACCCAGTAGAACAATGCCAAGTGTAATTGTTATTACCGGTTGCAATTTTTGCATCAACACCGCAAGGGCAGGGTTTATGTAGCGAAAGGCCTCGGTAAAACACAAAATCCCCAGTGCCGACGCACCAAAGCCAACCATCAAAAAGTACAGCATGTCCCGCGTGCACAAAAGAGAGAACTGACGGCGCTTCAGCCAGAAAATTGGGCTTACCACCACCAGGTTGATCAGATGTTCCCATGAAATAAGCACTATTACCGGCAGACTGGCGATGACCGGCGTACGAAAATACAGGTCGGTACTGCGCAATATGCCACACAAGGCCACAAGAATGCAGGCAAGCGAGTTGCTCATACCTGCCCGGGCTCCGGAGCAAGGGTTGATCGGTTTTTGCCGGCGCCTTTGCTTGCATATAGAGCTTTGTCGGCAACCTTGATCAGGCTCTCGCGGTCATGCGCATGAACCGGGTAGGAAGACACACCAATACTGACAGTAATGCGGAGGTCGCCACTGCTGTGCTGAACGGTAATCGCTGCAATCCTCTCGCGAAGACGTTCGGCAGTCTGAAAAGCTTCTTCTGCACGCGTCTCTGGAAAAATCACCGCCATCTCTTCGCCACCATAACGGCATGGAACATCGATTCCTGTACGCACCGTTTCTCTGATGCTCTGTGCAACCTTTTGAATAACCTGGTCGCCAACCTGATGACCGTAGGTGTCATTAAACTTCTTGAAATTATCAATATCCATCATTATCAGGCTCATTGTCAGCCCGTAGCGCCGAGCTCTCAGAACTTCTTCGGCTAATCTGGCCTGAAAGTAACGGTGAACAAAAAGCCTGGTCATGCCATCAGTGATAGAAAGCTCGTAGAGCTTGTTGTTTTCGATAGTCACTGCGGCCTGAGAAGCAATCAGATTTAACAACGACAGGTCGCTGTCTTTAAACTCGCTGCCATTGCGCTTGTTTACAATGTTGATTACACCGATAATGCCATCTTTAAATTTAAGTGGTGAACAGATAAGACTTTGAATGTCTTCTACCGGCATCAGACTACCGAAATTCCTGAATCGCGGGTCTTTGAAGCCATCGTTGCAGATTATACCGCTGCCGCTTTTTGCTACCTGACCACATATGCCATTACCCAGCTTTACCGGGTTACCGGCAAACACACGATAACGCCCACCGCTGGCCACCTTGACGATAAGCTCGTCGGTGCTGTCATCGAGCAGCATGATTGAACCGCGCTCAGCTTCAAGCGCATCTATGCCCTGGGTCAGCACGAACTTCAGCAGTTCTTCTGAGTCGGTGAAAAGATTAACCGCATTGCTTATCTCGAACAGAGTATTGAGTTCACGTACACGCTGTTCTTTCATCTCTTTTTCATTGCTGATACTGATAACCATTTCACGAAAATTGTTCGACAGATCACCTATTTCATCCTTGCGGACGGTTATAGGCAATACACTCATAGCACCGCGGGTAACCAGCGAGGTGCTTTCGGCAAGACTATTAATCGGGCCCGCGATATGCCATGACAGAACTGTGCCGGTTGCCAAAGCCAGGGCCAGGCCAAACAGACCTAAAACGATAAAGTCACGCTGAATGGTCTGCCCGAGAGTGTTGTATTCTGAGTCTGGCAGAGCGATTTCAAGTCTGATTGTTTCAGAAATCTGCCCTTTGAGAGCTTCTTCTCGCACGAACGAATGCGAGCGGCTTGTAATCTGCATCTGGCCACTTTTCAAGTCAGGATTATCGAGTATGCGACCGATGTTTCGCTTGCTATAAATGTCCATCTGGCTGGTCAGAATGCGATTGCCTGCATAATTAAGTGAAAACTCGGCGCCGGTTAAACTTTTAAGCTTGTCGGCAAAATCGCGTGGCAGCCTTTGCGCAAAAATTACGTGCTGGGGCTGCTCGCTCTTGAATTTGGTGATCATTGCCGCGGCAAATATCCAGGGCTCGTCGCCAATAACGTACAGGTTAACGTTCAATGGCGAGTGGCACATTGCCGGAATTATTTTCAAGAGTGATTCTGTTGGCGGGGTCCCCTGTTCGACAACTACCTCGGCACGGTTTTTGATGATGGCAATATAATCAAGCCCGGAACGAACCAGCTCATATTGCATAAGCGGCACGGTAGTTTCGGCATTAAAGCCGACACCGGCAAGAGTGTAGAAATCAAAATCAGCGACTGTCTTGGCGCGAATCTTGAGAGAGTCGAGCTGGTCTTCTAGGCTCTCTCTGAAAAGGCTGGCTGCATAGCCCAGTTTACTCTTAAAATCTTCGGCGGCCTTTCTCGAAATGCGGTCAAGCGTAATGCCCATCAAAACGGCTAGAGGTAAAACAAGAATGAGAACAAACAGAAGAAGGATTTTAAACTTCAGCTTGCGGCCTCGTATGAAATCAATAAAGTGCACGTTTTATCTCTACCTGCCCGTTTCTTGCTCGCAGACCGTTGATAAAGACCCGGCGAATATCGTTGAAAACCTTTGTTGTTTCAAGACCGGTCAGATCATAACGGTCGGCGACCTTTTCCTTGAAATTTTCGTTAACTGCAATTTTGTATATGTTGTTCGCGGCAAAATTGCCTCTCCATGGCAATATTTTAAGCTTGCCACCTTCAAGTATCTCAACAGAAAGCCCTGAAAACGTTAAAGCGCTTTCAGAAGCAACAGCTGCCGCTACCAGCTTTTCAAGCACGGCACCGCTAATTTCTGCAGTTTTTACACCTTCTGCAGTGGAAAAGTCTGAAGCAATACGCGCTGGCGTTACCGATATCAAGGGTTCACGCGTCTTGTTGACCAGCGCCGATGGAATAAACGAAAAATCAGTGCCGGTTTCGAGGCGGATAACCTCAGCCAGAAGTCTCGAATATTCTGAATTGCTGGTGCCGTCATGGTTGACTGCTGGAGTCAGACTCGCCAGTTCGTAAGAAAGGGCCTGTATGCGCAAAGTTTCGTCGAGGTTGAGAGAATCGCCGAATCTGGCTTCGGCCGCCGGTGTTATGACTGGTGACTTGCGCAGATAGGTTTCGAGACCCTCTCGCACCAGACCACGCACCTGCGGGTTTTTGCCCAGATTCAGTTCTGGCCAGTCATGCTGGTTTGTATACATGAAATCGTTCACGGCAACGCTATAGGTCTTGGTAAATTCAAGCGGTTCGTCGCCGACGTAGATTTGCACAAGTCTGAAGCCAGCCGGGTTTGAGCTTGAATAGGTGCAGCTTATGCCAGATGGCTGCAAAAAACCGGTTTTACCGGATAGCCCCTCTTCAACAAGGTTCTCGATCTGCCAGCCGGTGAGTTCTATTGCTATCAGGGTGTTTTCAAAAGGCAGCATGTCGTAGAGATGGCGAAGAGTAACCGGACCCTGGCCAAGCGCTGCTTTAATACCGCCAGAATTGGTAAAAGCAATCTGGGTCTGGGCGGTCGCCCTCATGCAATCTGCGATAAGCTTGCCGGTAGTCGATTCTTCGGCGTATGAATTGGTAAAACTACCAGCGCTGCTCGTAACAATCTCGTCGAGCAAAGTGTCTATTTTTGCTTCTACCCGACTGATTTCTGCAGACAGTTCTGCATCAGGAGTTATCTTTTCAGCATCAACGGTGAAAATGCGCTGAAATCCACGCGCGATATCCCATTTTCCGCCAGAGTATGAGATTTTGGCCATGCCAACACCGCCGCCTCGGGCGGGTGCTGTCTGACAAATCAGGGGTCGCCCGCTGATAACCGCTCCGGGACCGATCAGGTCACCGATGATAATGTCGATATCAGGAAAAACTTCGCCAGGATTATCAAGATTGCCGACAGCCGGGTGGTGGGAAAGCAGAACGATTATCTCTGCTCCTTCAGCTTTGAGCTGCGCAGCTGTTTTCTGAACAGAAGACTTGAAATCGATGATTTCGAGATTGACAATATTGTCCTGACGCGTGTTGCGAGCCAGTTCGCCATGCCCCAGGCCAATAATACCAACCTTAACGCCACCCTTTTCGATGATCATGCCCGGTTTGAATGTGTCGCCAACCGGCGAAGTAACATCGCGGTAATTGCAAGACAGCATGGGCACCTGGCCTGTGCTGATAAAGCTCTTGAGCCGGTCAAATCCATATTCGAATTCAAGATTGCCAATGGTCATGGCGTGATATCCAGCTTTACCCATCAGTCGTAAAGGAACTTCGCCCATGGTAAGCGATGCTTCAGCGGTTCCGAACAACGCATCTCCGGTGTCGAGCAGAAGAACCTCGTCTGGCTTGAAATTAAAAGCCTTCGAAGTCTCACTAATAAAGCCTTTGATAAAAGCAAGCCCACCAATCTGCTGATATTGCTGATCTTGAATGGCTCCAGAAAAAGGCTTGATTTGTCCACGCAGATTAGACGTGTAAAATATCACGAGATTACGACTGGGCATGCTCATGTAATCTTTTATCAGCAGCCCGGCCAGCGTGCACATTAAAATCAGTGCTACGATGCTGAGATTTTTTACCACTTGAAAAACTCCGCTTCAAACATATGTGAGTAATGACCTTAACAGAGAAAACAACCGCCTGTCAAGCACTCAGCAGCTTTGCAAAATCCGTCACTGGTCGGTTCGCTTCGCTCGCAATGACAAAAATGACAAGGAGCCAGTCTTATTGTCGGCTGATCTGCCATGTCTCAAGAAGCTCTTGCCTGATTTCTTCGATAAAGCGTGACGGTCGCGCCAGTAGAGAACCGGTTGCCGGATCCCATATCTGGGAAGGATATGAAATTGTCAGATTTTCAGCCGCACGGGTAACTGCCACATACATCAGACGCCGCTCTTCTTCGAGATCAGCTTCAGATTTCAGCGAATTGAATGAGGGAAACCTGCCTTCGAGAGCGTGAATAACAAATACCGAATGCCATTCAAGGCCCTTGGCAGAGTGTATGGTCGACAAAACAAGCGACTCATCTTCACTCTGTTCAGCCGCCAAAGCCTCATCAACCGAGTTTTTTGGCGGTTCAAGCGCAAGATCGGTAAGAAAATCACTGAGAGAGGCAAAACGCCCGGCGATGATAGCCAGCTGATCAATATCTTTAAAGCGTCGCGGGTAATCATCGAAGCGCTCTTTCAAGATCGGAAAATAATAGTCAGCAACCATCTCCAGCAGACGCGCTGGCGGAGCGCTTACCTGGCCGGAGGCAGATATCAGCATCCTGCTCAATGTCTGCAAACCTTTTAACGCCTTTGCCCTGGCTTTGACTGCCGACAGATCATAAGGATTCACGGCCTGACGGATATGGCCGAATATGTCGGTTGCGCTGTGCGTTCCGATGCCTTCGATCAGCAGGAGAACCCGCAGCCATGAGACCTGATCATAAGGATTCTGAATAACACGCAGGTGCGCAATAATGTCTTTGAGATGGCCAGCTTCAAGAAACTTGAAGCCACCCCATTTCACATAAGGTATATTGCGGCGTTTGAGTTCTAGCTCAAGCTGATAAGCATGAAAACTTGAACGGAACAACACAGCCATGTTGTCGAGTCTGACACCCTGTTCGCGCAGTTCAAGAATTCGCGCCGCAACAAACATTGCCTGTTCCTGTTCATCTTCGCAACGCACGCGCGCCGGCAGCTCACCCAAGGTTTTGTCGGTCGTCAAATTCTTTTTAAAGCCCTCTTCGGCGCTTTCCATGAGACTGTTGGCGGCATCGAGAATTTGTCTGGTGCTGCGATAATTCTTTTCGAGCCTGATGATGCGGCAATCCGGGTAAACCTTGGGAAACTCAAGAATATTGGCGACTCTCGCGCCGCGAAACGAATAAATGCTCTGAGCATCATCGCCTACAACCATGACATTACGACCTTCGCCGGCAAGAAGAAAAGTGATTCTTGCCTGCAAACCGTTGGTATCCTGGTATTCGTCGGCCATTACATAGCGATAACGCAAAGTTATAGCGCTTCGCGCCTCTGCACTTGTGCTGAGTAGCCGGTGCAGAAAAATCAACAGGTCGTCGTAATCGAGAAGCAGGTTTTTGAGCTTGTAACTGGCGAATTCATCGTGCAGGCGACCGAGATCTTCGGAGTGCTCGGCAAATTGCGGATAGTAATCGCTGATTATTTCTGTCAGAGATTTTTCGAGATTATTTGCTTTTGAAAACATCTGGGAAATCGTCTTTTTTTGCGGAAACCTTGATTCCTTACGGTTAAAACCGAGTTCGCTGCGCAAAAAATTCAGAATATCACCCGCGTCTGCTTCGTCAATAATTGAAAAGGCTGGGCTCAAGCCGATATAGTGACCATATTTGCGCAATGTAATGGCAGAGAAACTATGGTATGTTCCACCCGCAACCGCTTTGCCCTGTGCTCCGACCAGCGCCGCCACACGTTCAAGCATATTGGCAGCAGCCTTGCGCGTAAAGGTCAGCAGCAAAATGCTGTCGGGCGCTATGCCGCTCTCAAGCATGCGCGCGACCCGGTAAATAAGCGTTCGCGTTTTCCCTGAACCCGCGCCGGCAATGCAAAGAACCGGGCCGTGAAACTGGGTGGCCGCCTGAAACTGTTGTTCGTTAAGCAGTGACTGGTAGTCTATCTTGAATTCACTGGCAGGGGGCTGATCGTTAGTGAGTTTAAAAGTTCGCGCCATTCAGGAGGTCGTTTCTTTGATCCATTTAAGGTAGTCGGCGTTGCCAGACAAAATTGGCAACACGACAAATTCATAAACAGAGTAGGGGTGTAGTTCGCGTATTCTGGCGTCTAATTCGGCAACACAACTCTGCTGCGTCTTGATCACCATAACAATTTCATTGCTGGTTTCGACCTTGCCCTGCCATGTGTAAATCGACTCAACACCAGGAATCAGGTTTGCGCAGGCGCAAAGCTTTGCTCTGACTATGTTGTCAGCGATTTTGCGGGCAGTCTCGCGATCTGGCAAGGTAACCAGACAAATTCTGTAGTCTGTCATGCGAACCTCCTGCAACAGTTTACTCAGCCTGCCGGCAAAATGCAACGCGGCAGATAATATTCACGGCATGTCATTAACTTTGTGTGTACGGTTGCCGATAAATAGAGTATGCGGTATTATGAGTATGGAGAAAAAAATGGCAAGTATATTTCTGGCTACTGTTCTGACGATTGTACTGTCGCTTGAAATCGGCGTCGATCTCTGACACAAGACTACCACAGAAAAAGGCGCAGCTGAAACTGCGCCTTTTTTATTTTCTGCGGTTTTCAGGTTTTCTGATTGCCAGGGTGATTACTTTACTTCGGTTCCGGGGTAGTAAAACTTCACGATGTCCAGATACTTCTGGGATTTTTTGGCGAGGCCATCGGCACCATAAAGGCACAACCCTGTACCATCGCCGTAGCCCATTCCTCTGAAAATAATGGTTCGGCGCAGAAATTCCATCGTGAACTTCATGCTTTTTATGCCATTCGGACCAAAAAACTCGGCAAGTTCTTTGTGAAACTCAGTTCCAGAAACACTTTTTGGCATCTTGCCGCGCAGGGTTACTTCCAGAATTCTGCCACCAGCATCAACCTTTTTAGGTTCCCAGTTGTTGTACATTCGATCTGCACCACCCGCAAAAGCCATCGACAGGAAATCTAGCACATCAACCTTCTGCAGCTCGATTGACCAATGAAAATTAGGGCTGTGAAAGCAGTTCTCAGAACCCTTGCCGTCGAGCAGGTCTGCTTTGGCCTGATGATAAGGCTCATCCGCGCCATAGACATCTCGGGCAGAAGAAATTTTGCCGCCGCAGGTGTTATGGTAACGGGGCATTATGGGTTTGCCAGCGTGTCTGATAATCTGGCCGTCTGTCATACTGGTAAGAAGATCGACAAGTTCGCGGTTATAGCCGCAACCGAGAAACGGCATGCAATGGCTTGCATCACAGATATCGTAAGGGCTTTCTTTATGTTGCGGATTAGCCATTAACCACGCAAGTCGTGTTCTCGCCATGGTGCAAATTGCCCTGAGTGCCTCAGGTTCGTTGGTAATACCAATTTTCGATATGCTCGACACAATGTGCTGATGAACAGTGACAGTATTAACCAGATTGATAAAGGCATCTGCGTGCCCGACTGTCAGGCTGCCCTGTAATAACATCGGTTGATGGTCTGGGATTTCAAGGTTCAGCAGGTCGCCACCTTTGAGGGTGATCTTGTCATACCCGACGTTAAAATCTTTTCCATCAGAAAACCTGGCGACCAGGCCCTTTGGAACCAGCATAATCGTGCAGTCTTCGCCCTCGGCAAGATATTCGCGCGTAGCAGACGCAGTGCCGAACTCTACCCGCCAGTTGCCGCTGAAGCACTGTATGCGGATCGTAGTAAAATCATCTTCAGGGAAGATGCCTACTTTTATGCTCTGCGTGTCGATTGTCTGCGCGTAAAGACTGCCGGCAAACAGCAGCATGAATAAAAAAATACACTTTGCAAAAAGTTTTTTCATTGGCATTCCTGAATTATAAAAGTTCCCTGCCTGTTTTAGCAATAAAATATTGCAACAAGTCGATCATCAGACGAATCGGGTAAAGAACGAGTCGAAAAACAGTTCGTGCGGCCGCTATGTTTAATGCCGCCCTGGTAATGCGCGGGCTGATTCTGACGTAAGTTGTGTTAATGACCATGCCTGCCCGCGATGTCAACAGAAATTCCCGCCTGAACCACCTGAACTGGTTTATTATCTGCGGCTCCCCACAATAAGCAAAACTGGCGATAAAACATAGAGATGCTGATGACTCGCGGTCGAACGCGGTAACATACTTTTTGTTAAGCACATAAATCATTGCCTTGGTCTTGTAAGAATCTTCAGTCTGTCCAAGGTATTTCTGCGTTGTATAAAGCTTGTCAAGAAGATCAAGGTTCTCAGGAACAAATTCAAGTGCGCGCAGAATGCTTTTCTGGGCACGGCGGAAATGTGACTCGCCGAGGCTCAAGCCGATTTCAAGCGCTTTATGAAGATAAATATCAGATGCCTTGCAGAGAATTCGGTATTTGGTTTCGTTGAGACTGTTCTTAATTTCGAGAACTTCATTGATGTTGCGATTATGGTGCTCTGCCTCATTGATAACCTGATCTGCCGACTTGAAACGGCGCAACTCGCCAAATGCCCTGGCTTTGAGTAACAGCAGCGGAACAGTAGTTCGATACGACAGGTGCAGATCATCTATTCGCCGGATAAGTTCATGATACTGTTTATCGTCAAACAGCCTTTTAATCTCGTCTATTGCCGACTCTTCAAGTTCAAGCTCACGGGCAGCTTCCCTTTTCTTTTCCTCTTCGGCGATCTCTGCCTCTCTGGCAAGCTCCTGGCGAGTCTTTTCGCGAGATTTTATTGTCGGCGAAAGTTCTTCGATGCGCGAGTTAAACTCTTCGGCCAGCTCGTTCTCACCAAGAATCTGGTGGCAACGCATAAGGCCTGATAGCGCTGGTATACTGTCATCTTTCAGCTCAAGCGCCTTACCGTAGGTTACAAGCGCCTTTTGAACTATTGCCGAAAGAATCTTGTCGTTTTCTTCGCGCATTTTTTCGCGCGCCAGCGAGTCGGCCTTTTTTATGCTCTCGGTAAACTTCGCTTCTTTGTCATCTCGCTCGTAAAGAAGGTTGTTGCCGTGCAGAACCAGGCTGTCGAGATAGACACCCTGAGCGTTCTTTAAGAGTTCTTCGGCCTTTTCGTTGTCGGGGTGCCAGGTCGCTCCCTCTTTAAGAACCTCATAGGCAACCTCGTGCATGTTGACGCGATTGAGCTCAATATAAAAACTTTCAAGAAAATCAGGGTCGGCAGGCGTTTGCGCAGTGAAGGATTTATGATAAAGTTTTAGCGCAGAAGCGTGCTCACGGCTGCGCATGAGCGATATTATCCGACGTTTGAACTCTAGAATCTTCTTTTCGTTGGCATCCATAGTCAGTCAGTAAAATAACATAAACCCCGTGCAGGTTAAACAGGCAAAAAAAAATCCGGCTAAGCCGGAATTGCAAAACACTTGATATTTACACTGGCAAACTCTTAAAGACGCTTCTTTTCAGGCGCGCTACGCCCGAAATACGAGAGATCACGCAACTTCTCGCGATCAATCAACTTGTGCAACAGATAAGTTCTACTGCATACAAATAAAATAGTACTGCAAACCAATCCTCCAAGAAAACCCGCCACTAAAGAATTCAAGTTCAAAATTTCTACCCCCAATTCAATGTTTTGCGGTATCTTCTTCGGCAGAACTCTAAAATAATTGAACCAACTGAAAATTTAAGCAGGAAATATTATGTTTGAACAGGTATTGAAAGGTGGCCAGGTATTCTGGGGAGATACTCTCATTCAGGCTGATCTCGCGATTGAGGGCAGCAAGATCGCGGCGGTAGGAAGCAATCTCAAAGGCAAAAGCGAGTTAGATGCCACTGGCCGCTGGATACTTCCCGGCGCGGTCGATGTCCATACGCATTTCTCACTGCCATTCGCCGGCGCGATTTCTGCCGACGATTTTTATTCTGGCAGCGTAGCAGCGGCCTGTGGCGGTGTTACCACTTTTATCGACTTTACCGCTCAGGCTGGTGATGAGGGCGTCCTCGACAGCCTGAAGCGAAGGCGCGAACAAGCAGACCCGCTGGTTGCTGTCGATTACTCACTACATGCATGTATTGGCAATTATTCTGCAAAGGTTGCCGAGCAACTGCCACTTCTGGCAAGCCATGGTGTGACCAGCCTGAAAATCTTCATGGCCTATGGCAAATCAGGCCTGATGCAGAATGACAAAGGGCTGTTAAATATTATGACAGCCTGCAGACAACATGGCATTCTGGTAACGGTTCATGCCGAAAATGGCTGCCTTATTGACCTTCTGACCGATCAGGCAGCAGAGGCCAACAATCTTGGCATTGAAAGCCTGCCGCTTACCAGACCGGTTTTTTCTGAAACCGAAGCGATACGCAGAATTGCCGATTTTTCAAGATATACCGGGTGCAAGGTATACGTTGTTCATGTTTCGAGTGGGGAAGGTGCGCAGATACTGGGTTGCGAACGCCAACGCGGCGCGCATATTGCCGGAGAAACCTGCCCGCAATACCTTTATCTCGATGAAAAAAGTCTTTCAGGGCCGACAGGGCACTTTTATGGCTGTTGCCCGCCTATACGCTCAAAGAACCAGCAAAAGCTTCTCTGGCAGAGACTGGCTGCGAACGATCTCGCAGTTGTGGCTACTGACCATTGCCCATTTACGACTTCTGACAAGAATTCCTGGCAGAACAAGATCACCAGCCTGCCGATGGGCCTGCCTGGCATCGAGACTTTGCCACTGCTGGTTTTGAATGGGGTTCACTCCGAGAAGATTTCTTTGCAACAGGCAGTTAAGGCTATTTCAGAAAATCCTGCGCGCATTTTCGGTCTATACCCGCAAAAAGGCAGCCTCATGCCAGGTACTGACGCAGATATTATGGTCTACAATCCTGATTGCAACCATGAAATTTCGGTAGCAGCACTGCATATGCGCACTGACTATTCTCCGTATGAAGGTTTGCAGTGCCGGGGCTGTAACGAAATGACCATACTGCGGGGCAAGGTGGTCTACAGTCGGCAGAATGGCTGGCAGGGAGAAAAGGGTGGGGGACGCTTTGTGGAGCGGCACGCAACTGATGCCGAATTTTTCATAAAAAAAGGGCTGCCGGCTTAAAGCCAACAGCCCTCTTTACATCACATCATGGCTTGCTGAGAATGCACTGTTCAAGGTGCTCCATGTCGTCGTCGGTCAGATTAAGGGTGCGTTCATACCTGCTGACAATACGCTGGCATGCCGGGCACGAATTACCAGAGAAACGAAACAGAGCCACGAGTTCCTGAGCACACATATGAAGCACCTCCTGCTTGAAATTTAAATTCTCTAAACATATATCGGCATCTACCCGCAAAAAGTTTAGAGCAAAAACACTAATAGCCAGCAACAACGGTTACGACGTGCAGGATGCGCTAGTCCTCTGCCAAAACATCGAGTAGTCGGATTCGCGGTCATTGCGAGGAGGACTTCAGTCCGACGAAGCAATCTCATTGGCAAAGGGATTAGCTCAGAGCTGGCTTTTTGACCACGGATGGTCAAGTGCCGGTGAGCATCAGGATTGAAGCGAACCGACCAATGACTATTTTTAAGCATGTATTCAAATGTGACAAAGGAGTAGTTGCGAACGAAATAAGTAGATTTGCTATAAGATCAGTTTTTGCTTGATTAAGCCGGGTTGCACCATTAAAATCAGCACTATGAGCAAACATATTTGTATTATAACTGGGTCGCGGGCAGAGTGGGGGATTTTGCGCCCTCTCCATGATGAGCTGCAGAAAAGGGTTTCGCGGGTCAGCGTGGTAGTAACCGGCAGTCATTTGCACTATCAAAGCGATTATTCTGCCGAAGAAATCAGCAAGGATATCGGAGAGGATTATCATCAAGTTTACATAACACCAGAAAACGGTGCGCAGGATAATCAGTCACTTATGTTTGCAGCCATGGCAGGCGCTCTTACCAGATTTCCGAAATTGTTTGACATGTTCAGACCCGATCTCGTCGTTTATCTGGGCGACCGCTATGAAATCTACGCGGTTGCAACCGCATGCCGCCTGCTCGGCATCAGAAGCGCGCACATTTCTGGTGGCGAGCTTACTGCTGGCGCCTTCGATGATGTTCTGCGCCACTGCATCAGCAAACTCAGCGACCTGCATTTTACCGCTACCGAAGACTATCGTCGGCGCGTTATTCAGCTCGGAGAAATCCCCGAACTGGTTTTCAATACCGGCGACCTCGGCCTGGCCGATCTTGCCGATCTGCCCTTTTTGCAGCGATCTCAGCTCGAAGACCTCACGAAATGTGCTCTTGACGACTTCTTTCTGATTACACTTCACCCCCAGACCTGTAGCCCCGGAGCTGCTCTCAATGGCATCAAACAACTGCTGCCACTGCTTATAAAGACATACCCGGGAACACGCCTGCTCATTACCGGCGCCAACGCTGACCCGGAAGGCGAAGAAATCAACGCTTATATTAAGGCGCAGGCCGATATTGAACCTGAAAGCATCTGCTTTTTCAGCAGTCTGGGACGTTTGAATTACCTGTCGGCCGCGCGGCTGGCCCGCTGTGTCATCGGCAATTCATCAAGCGGCATTATCGAAGTGCCATCTCTTGGTGTGCCGGTGCTCAACATCGGGCGGCGGCAGCAAGGAAGACCGCACAGCCAGACAGTTATCACTGCCGATTTTGACGAAGCCGCGATTCTGCAGGCCCTTGGCCGGTTGCTGGCAGACGGGTTTCGCGAGAAGTGCGCCCTTTTTGCCAATCCTTATGAAGGCAAAGATTCAGCTCGAAAAATCGCCGAAATCATTGCCAGTATCGACTTAAACTCAATCAGCAGAGAAAAGCAATTTCACGACCTCCGCTAAGCCATTTTACGCATAAACCCACTTACCATGGCGCTTGTGCTTTTTCTCAACGTTATCTGCCAGGCACCAACTTAACGGGCATAAAAAAACCGCCTCGTGGGCGGCTTTTTTATGCTGATAAACTTTGTCAGTTTACTGCTTCGGCGGCGATTTCCAGAACATGCACGCAGTGCTTGCCTTTGCGCCAGCCAAATTTTACTGAACCATCAGTGAGAGCAAAAAGAGTGTCATCTTTGCCCTTGCCGACATTGGTGCCGGGATGGATCGGTGTTCCGCGCTGACGAATTATTATGTTGCCGGCTCTTACGAGTTCGCCATCATACTTTTTAACGCCCAGGCGTTGCGCATTACTGTCTCGACCGTTGGTGGTTGAGCCCTGTCCCTTCTTATGAGCCATGTCAAAATCCCCCTTAGGTGATTAATTCAATTTAACTTGTTCCGGGTAAGAACTTGCGATCTTACGGAACCCGAACTTAAATACTTTATAAACTGCCCTTAGCGCCTGTTTGTGGCTTTCATCAACCTGTATCCTGATGTTGCAGTTGCCTGAATCAAGATGACCGCTGAGTGATGCCTGCAGTTCGCTTTCGACTCCACCGGCGAATGTCTGTATCAGAGCCGAGACCGCTGAACAAACAATGTCGCTTCCTTTGTCGGCAAGGCCCGCATGACCGGTGACCTTCAGACAGACGGCGTTACCGTCGTCAGTGAAGTCGACCTGTATCATTCAGCACTTGATTTCCTCGATGAGAACCGAGGTGAAGTGCTGGCGATGACCGATTTTGCGGCGATAATTGCTCTTGCTCTTGTATTTGAGCACAATTATCTTCTTGCCACGTGCATGGCCGACGATTCTGGCTTTTACTTCGGCACCCTTAACATAAGGATGACCGATCTGCAGCTTCTCGCCGTCTTTAACCATGAGAACCTTGTCGATTGACATGATTTCATTGGCTTCCTGGTCGAGTTTTTCACAGCGCAGACGGCTGCCTTTCTCGACGTTATACTGTCTTCCACCGATTTCGATAATGGCGTACATTTTTCTTTACTCCCAACTTTTGAGTGTAATCAAGGTTTTCGAGGTTAAACCGCGTAACAGGTAAGGGCTAAGTATCATGGGAAAATCTATTCTAACACGAACGATTAAATATTTCCACTGTCAAATAGTTTTTTTTTCTTTTTGTTTTCTTTTCGCCAGATATTATATAGATTGGTTTACATAACATCCAGGATGTGGGGAAAAATTTATCGTTACATTTCGTCGAGATCGACCATTTTCAGCAGCATGCGAATCTGCAGCGGCAACTCAGGAAGGTCGTTTCCCGAAAGAGTGTAATTTACTGATTCGGCAAGGGCAAACGCGGCCTCGGCGATGTAAAGACGCCCGAGCTCAGGGTCAGCCAGCGCAGGTGAGCCAAGATAGCCGGCTGTGCTGCCCATTTCCTGAAATGAAAAGTTACCTTTGAGGACTTCCCAGGCAGTGTTGATGCGGCATGGCTTGAGACCGGCCAGCAGGTCGCCGCGCACAAGCTCAGGATCAAGATGCATGGCAGCGCTGGTTTCTTTGATGTCGGCGTGAATTTCATTGGCCGGGTCAACGCCACGCTGCCGCATAAACGACTCAAGCTCTTCATTAGGCGAAAAGTTCCAGAGCGGAATCGGGTCAAAGGCGCGAAAACCCTTGAGGGTGTTCAGATCCTCGACTGCAACGCTGACTGCCTTGATTGCGTCAGGCGATACCGAGAGGTTTACAAAATAGAGAAATTTGAAACCATCACGACAGAAAGAGCTGCCAATCTCATAAAGCGCGTCAGAGTAGGTTCGCGCGGCCATGGCAAAATTGGATGCAAAGCCGCTGCTGCTCTGACAGGGCATAAATGGAAAGGTTGGCGTGATCAGACATTCGAGCTGCTCACTGCGAAGTCGTGCAGCTGCGGCAAAAGCGATGGCTTCGCTGAGGAAGCACTTGGTCGCGACTGGCAGATGCGGGCCATGCTGCTCAATAGAACCAAGCGGTACAACAACTACCGTGGCGTCGCGGTCGAGTGCAGAAATTTCTGATGCGGTTAAATCGGTTAAATTCATGCAGGTATGATAAAGTTTTGCGTTCACTGAGTCAATATATTCAACGCAGCAAAAACTGTTACAAGTTCGAACATTCTACGCTGATGCAACTTTTGTGCGATTGCGACCACTTTCTTTTGCCTCATAAAGCGCCGCATCGGCAGATTTGATAAACTCTTCAAGGGTCATGCCTGCTGCGAACTGTCTGACTCCGCCACTTACTGTGACATGCAGACTGTGCGCCTCAAAGCTGAGAGTTGTCTTTTCGACGGCCTGACGAATTCTTTCGGCAACAACGAACGCGCCTTCACCAGAAGTTCCTGGTAATATCAGAGCGAATTCTTCGCCGCCAAAGCGGGCTGCGATATCAACGCCGAACCTGACCGAGTCATTAAGTATTGTAGCAAATTCTCGCAAAACAAGGTTTCCCGCCATATGACCATATTTATCGTTAAACTTCTTGAAGAAATCGATATCAAACATGACAATGCTCAAGGCACTTTCATAGCGGCTGGCGCGATGCATTTCTTCCTGAAGTCGCGTCTTGAAGAATCTGAACGAATACATGCCGGTAAGTTCGTCTTTGATAGAAATCTGGTAGAGTCGCTGCTTTTGCCAGGCCAGGCCGATGAGTTGAGTGACCACTTCGAGAGCGGCCAGTTCGTCATTAGTTACGGCATAATCAGGTTCGGTTGAACTGAAGTTGAGCACACCCAGAGGACTTCCTTCTACTATGAGGGGGAGGCAGGCCATGTTAACTACTGAGGGTATGTTCTCAATGTTGTTATCGTATGGGATAAACCTGACATCTTTGCCGCCACGCGAGGCGAGAATAGGGCGCCCTTCCTTTAAAGCGGTTCCGGCAAGGCCTTCGCCCAGCTTAAAAGTTATCTGTGATCTGGTAAAGGGAATGCCAATGGCAAATTCGGTCTTGAGCTCGTCTTTTTCGCGGTTATAGCTCATAAACGAACAGCGATTAACATCGACGAGCTGCATGGCACTCTCGAGGATGCGTCGGCAAAGAGAGCTGAAGTCTTCGTCTTTTCCGAGAGAGAGGCTTATTTCGTAAACAAAGCTCAACTTGCGAGTTTCACGGTCAGCTCGCGTGCGCGAGCGCTGATATTTCTGCTTGAGGAAGGCGTGTTCGAGGCCGTTGTCGATTTGCGAGACGATTGCGCGCAAGTAGTGCAGATCTTCTTCATCCCATGTTTTTTCGCGGTTGCCAACGAGCAGGCAACCACAGAGCTGCTCAGACACCGGAAAAGCAACCAGAATATAGTCTGTTGGTTTTGCCGTAACCGGCTGCAAGCGGTTAACGATCTCTTCGCCAGCCTCGAAAGTTACCGATTTATGCATCAGTTCTTTCAAACGAAAGCTGGTGTCTTTGTCAGATTCATCAAGGCCCAGAGCAAGATAAAATTGACGATGGCGCGCCACGCGGTCAGTAACCAGAATGGCAGAGACTTCGCACTTGAAGAATTTTCGGGCAAGTTTAAGCGTGGCCGAAGACAGCGAAACAAGATTCTTGTAGCGATCGGTAATGTGGTCGACCTGATAAACCAGCCGCAGTTCGCGCAGCTTTTTTTTCAGGAACAGGCTTTTTTCAGTCCTGGATACGTCGGCAAGTTTGCGGGTCAGATCCATGGTTGCTCCGTAAGATCAATAATCTCCGGGGTATCGTAAGACTCCAGAGAAAAACTTTTTCAGTCGTCCTGTAAAATGTTATCAAGTATCGCAGCCAGCATCCAGTATATTTGTAAGATTTATCGAGATTATTTTTCTGCCGCAGATGAACTGGAATATGCAGATCCTCAGAACTGGCTTATACAAGTGCATTACAAAAGAAGCCCAGCAGTCATCGTTTGTTCAGGCGAGATATTACCAAGCCTTGGTTAACATCAATTCAGGCTTGCACGTTACAAACCGTGCTCGTGCTCAGCGAAGCGGTAATCGTAATCGACTGGGGGCTGAATTGAAGAGCTGAAGACGAAGATCGATTACGAAGAGATTCGATTGCGATTACGAGAACGAAAACAAACAGTAAAAAACGAACTAAATAAGTAGAATTCATATTTCAGGGTATTATTGGGAACTGCATAAATAAGTCAGACTCAAATATCCGGTTAGTTGAAGCGACTAAGGGCGCAGGCGGGCATTTTAAGCACGAGGCTGCCGGGCGGCTCAGGCTAGAAGAACTGCGATCATACCGAGAGCCCAAATAAACGGTATAACCCGACATTGGCAATACCCACCACCCCCTACCCAAAAAGCACAACGTCTGATAATAAATATTGGGTCAGGTGACGAGAGTGTCATAACAAACTATCATCTTGATTGGTTTGAAACCGGCATTTGGTGTGACTTTGTTGCAGTTGAATACATACTCAAAGAGATAAAGAAATGTTTATCTTCTATTGAGTTCCGAGAATCATACGGAAACCAGCATTATTACCAGTCTTTGAGATCAGATGACTACGGTATAACTATTTTTCATGATCTCAGGCCAAGGTTACGCAATCCAGCAATGACAATAAAACTTGCCGGAACTTTTTTCCGCTATGGCTTCTCATTTGATTTTGTAAATCAACTTTTAGGTTTTTTGTCAAGTCTTGAGATACAGATTTGTCCAGTGCGAGTAGATGCCGCTGTTGATTTCGTTTCAATGGGTGAGCGGTATATACCTGTGCCAACTGTTTTACCTCAGCCAGGTAGCAGACAAAAAAGTCTTTTCTATGGTCGTGTAGATGACAAAATTTTAACTATCATTCGCACAAACCCATATTCAGGTGATTCTTTGCTTCGTGTTTATGACAAGCTTACCGATGAAAAAGACCCGCATTTTTTGTTAAGACACCCTGAATATGAGGGTTTTACCGCTATTTGGCGTTTAGAATTTGAGTTTAAAGGTGATACAGGGCGCGCTGTTTATATTAACAGTCCAGAATCATGGTCAAGCTATGATTCTTTATATAGAGAGATTCTAGGTCAATGCTTTCGTCGTTATTCTTTTCAGGGTTTTGAATATCCTAAGAGTCAGAATACTTCATATATTCGAAAAGATAACGATGATATTCGTCGTTACAATGACGCTATCAACAAAATGCGCTCAAATTATAATCGCGCAATTCAGCTTGAGAAGCGTATTTTTTGTAAACGTCCTGTATTAGATACTGATTCCATGAGTGTTTTTGATCTCATGGCAGAACATGAGGAAAAGGAGTTTTAGATGAAATTACCTATAACTTTACCAAAACAAAAAAACGTTGCTTACATTGTTTGTGTCGTTGTTGTCGGTGATTCTATGTCAGTAAAAAAATTGACAGCTGAATTTGTTAAAGAAGAAGATTTTTTACTTTGTGAAGAAAGAATAAGAGATGGTTATTTTGGGACAGATACAGAAATGGAAACTATGTTAGATATTGCTTTAAACGAGCATATTTGCAGGCCTGACGAAGAAAATTTTATTAATGTAAAGGTTGAATAAAATGATTAAATCATCAGGCTTTAAAAATTATTCTGTAAATGCTTCACGAGAAAATGGTAGAAGATGGATTCCTGCAACATGGAATAATTGGGGTTCTCGCAATCCTCATTCACCTTATTCTTATTCTAGTTCTATTTCTGGAACTTTTCATTTAATACCTTCTATTCGTAATGCAGAAGCTGATTCAAGGGCTGTATTTCGTTCAAATCAAGGTAGACCATTTTCAGGTTATTCTCGTCATGTCATTATCAATAGAGTTTTTAATTTGCGTGGATAGTAATTTAAACATAAAACCATGTGTATTATCTGTTGATGAGGTTAACAAGCTTCATTCACAGGCGTTTGAGTATCTAATAAAATCTTTTCAGGAGCAAAAAAAATGAATTTTTTCGAAGCATTGGCAAGAGGCGTTAAAGGTGTTCTTCAGGGTCAGATACTGCGTGTAACAACTCGTAAACATGAAGATAAAGAATATGTAAAAGCAACAATCGGCATCCCAGGACTTTTCATCAATTTCGATGTAAACATTCCTGAAAAATTGATTCCTGATGCTCTTGAAGGCCGGGAGATTCAGCTTTCACCAACTCTCAAAATCGGCAAATACAATGCGCCAGAAATTTCTTTTTATGTTGAAAAAATCATTTCCTCAGATGATGAATCTCGTGCTGATATGGCGAATATGTCTGATGATGATCACTGGGCTTAATTATGAAGAGTCACATGCCTTATGATTGCCTCGAAAGTGCGAACATTCAAGCGTTTAAACGGTTGCCGCCGTGTTGTCAACATTTCATACGCACGATACAATCGCGAATTGAGGCAGAGATTCAAGAAAAAAATCCGGGTAAATTCCGTGCTACCAGTGGCTTTAGAGCCGAGTCTGTTAACAGAAAATATAATGGAGCGTTGGAATCCCTTCATCGTTTGGGCATGTCGCGCGATTTTGTGCCTATTGCTGGATTTTCTGTTTATAGTAACCCTCCTGTCGTTGATGTTGAGCGGTTCCGTGTCTTACGCAGTCCAGCACTAGTTACTAGTCCGAATGGTAAGCATGCTGTAAGTGTTCAAAAATGCTGGCATGTTGAGGTTATTATTTAATGGCCATTTCTTTCAAAGAACTTAAATTTGATGTGCGTATAACAGAAGCTGCAAATCCTCCTGTTGTTACTGCATATCCTTCATGGCTGCTATTGCGTGTTTATTACGATAATTCAATAGGATATTGCGCTATTCAATCAGCACAAGGTAGTGCTTCAATGAGTCGCCTAAAGAGTGTTACTAAGTTTGAGCTTAAGCTTAACTCTGCATCTGTAACAAACTGGGCTTTATTTTCTTCTTGTGTGCCTGATTTATATGCTTATTATGTTACAAGCAATTTTTCTAATCCTATAACATCTGCAAAGGTTCTTGATGATGTCAATTGGGTAGATTTTGGTCAGCCGAACAAATCTAATCCGAGTATTACTCTTGCGTTTTCAGCTTTCAATACTTGTGCTGATAGTCGGTTTTATACCGATAATTACCGTATAGCTATCACTGGCACTGATATTCTTAATAAACAAGTTACTTTTTTTCAGGATATAGTTATTCCTTCTGCTGGTGATTATTGGTTATCAGATCAAAATGCTCTTAATGGTATTTTGTCTGCATGGAAAACTATCGATAGAGTTTCTTTTAGAGCTTTATCAGGCAGTAGTAAAAACGGTGTTGTTCAGATAGGTGCACGTAAATATACCATTCCTGCAGGTGGTATGGGCGGTTTGATAATCGGTGCTGGTAATGGTTTTTCTGAGGATGTTAATTTTGCAACTGCCAGTTGTTCTGAGTGTAAAGATTTTGCTGAGATATCTTGTATTGGTATAAGTCTTACAAATGTCTATATTGAGCGCTTTACAACGCTCTATATGTCGGTTACAGGCTTTTCAGATACTGGTGATGTTTGTTGTGATGCTGATGCTGATGATACTCCTCGTGATGGAGGTGTTCAGCCACCACCACCTAATGATAATGATTGTGATTGTGATGCTTTGCGCGTTCAGATACAGAATCTTTATTCTTTGATTCTCAATATACGTTCTGGTGCAACTGAGGGTGTAAAGGGTGAGAAAGGTGATAAGGGTGATAAAGGTGATAAGGGTGATAAAGGTGATACTGGCGATCAGGGAGTTCAGGGTATCCAAGGTGTAAAGGGTGATACTGGTGCAACTGGTTCACAAGGCGCACAAGGAATACAAGGTATACAGGGCGAGCCAGGCGTAGGGTGGGAAGGTCAAGAAGGTGCTCAAGGTCCACAAGGTATACAGGGTATTCAGGGCGAAAAAGGTGATACTGGCTCACAAGGAATACAAGGTATACAGGGTGTTCAAGGTTTACAAGGTGTTAAAGGCGATAAAGGTGATACCGGTTTGCCTGGTATTGATGGTCAAGACGGTGTTGACGGTCTTAATGGCCAAGATTGTTTAATTCAGGAGTTAGAATACATGTCTATTGAGGCAAAATTACAGCTTATTGCTGATAGTCTCGTTTGTGGCGATCGTGGTATTGCTTGTATCGTTGAGAAGGGCGTTATTAAGCCTGAAACTGAATGCAATCCTGAGCTTGGTCTTGTTGAAATTGTAGATAAAGGGTTAATACTTGAAGGTTGCTGTGTTGGTGATAATCAAGAACCTTCCAAGGGGCTTGTTGAAGTATTTCATCAAGACTACGAGCCGGTATTAGTAGAAGTTCTTGAAAATGAAGTTGTCGTAAACAGTGACGAAGATCGCATTACGTCACGTAAAATATAAAGGAGGTCTTATGACCATTCGTTTTTACCCTTTCGCAGCCGAACTTGATGGTTCAGCTAATGGTAAGCTTAAAGCAGGGCGCTATGAACTTACAATGTGTGCTCTTGATAAAGCTTGCGGTCGTAAAAAGTGGGCTACTACCAAGTTTGAAGTAGTAGGCACAACTGAGGCAGCCGTTGAAGCTTTTGCAATTTACATTGCGGAGCAGATCGGTAAAATGTCCATGGGCGTTATTGCCAAGCTTGTAAAGATTCTTGGTCACTACCGTAATGACGAGATGCCTGAAGTAATTCCTTCAAACCTTCGTCTTGCTGGTTCAGTTATTGCAAGTAACGGCTGTGACCCTGATGCACCTAAGATCATGTCGCAGAAGGTTTTCGTGCCGTGGCCGACTGATGATGTCACCAGAACATCTCTCAAGGGTCTTGTTACACAGATTTCTGATGGTCTCGGTGTTGCAGGACTTGGCAAAATCGGTTGGGTTGATGACAACAAAACCGAGCTTGGTGCTTATTACACAAGTGAAGCAGTCGGTGCCATGATCAAAGAATACGAGAAACTTTCTAATTTCAGCCTGGTATCTAATGATGCTGGTGCTGGTGTTGATGCTTCTGACCCAGTGCTTGGCCAAGCTGCCTGAACTTAGGCCGCTGATGGGCTGGGGAATAAATCTTGCACCCGTCAGCGGCCGGCCGGCGGTCTAGAAGTTGCCGGCCGTATTGAGGGAACCTGAAAAGGTTCCCTTTTTTCTTTCCACATAAAGCCAAAAAAAGGTTAGAATATTACAAAGCTATTCCAGACAACAATAGCTTTAATCGCGCTTCGAGAGAGCGAGAAGCTATAGCACTTATTTTGTTAGTCGTTGTCTGGCTTCAAATTATGCAGGAGTTTTTTTTATGAAAGATTTCAATTTGTATGATTATCTTGCTTTTAAAATTGCAGACACAAAATTTACTGTTTACATAGTTGGATTTTTTATCATTATATTGGTATTTTTTGCTTTTCTTTCTTTTGTTTGGCAATGGTTTTTACTTAATTTTTAGTTGCATACTTTTTGGAATCCCCCCGAGCGGTCTCACGGGGGGTATAAATGACATACAAAGTAATACTTGACATTCCTTGTCTTAATCCTTATTGTAAGGGTATGGTAAATAAACGTCTGATAATAAATATTATGTAAACCAAAGAAATAAACGAGCAGGCTGGAGGCCTGGAATTATGTAAACCTGCAGTAAGTTGCTGGCAAAGTTTCAACTTATCGAGTTATGTAAACCTGCAGTAAGTTACTGGCAAAGTTTCAACGAACGAAGTTACAGCCAAGACGTCAACATTCTGTGGACTGTAAATACATGCAGCTCGCAAACATGCGACTGGCAGGCAAATTCGAAATCCCTTTCCCGCAAACGAAACGGCCAATTACCGCGCGATGAGATTGCATGCGATTACTCAATAACACTGATAAATTCACCATGAAACCAGCTTTGAGCACGGCTGAACGTTTGCCAGATCGGCTATCGTCTGACTATTGCAGACTGAAGTCTATATGCGTATACTTGTTTAATCTTGTATCTGTTGGAGGAATAAATGATTAGAATTCTGGCTTGCGTTGCGATTTTTGCCAGTATCTGCTTATGCCCGATATTTGCGGCTTCTGACGTTGAAGCTGTTGCTCAGAGAACTGTAGCGTTAGAAATTAAGGCGGCTCTGGCAGACCGCTCAGAATATGCCCGAAACCTTGGTCGCTATACCGATTTCAGTAAAGATCTCAAGGAAGTGCTCAAACGCTACCCGGAGCCTGGCCAGCCCAAAGTTTTTAAATTCAATGGCAGAACAGTAAAGATTCTCGTGCCGCTGAACCTTGACAGCAAACGCGTTGGCGGCTTTTTTCAGCTGTCTGCCGATGGCCGCCAGATACTGTCATACCTGATCTGGAACAAAGATATGCAGCCTGTTTTTGTGGTCGATCGTGAAAAATGGGAAAAAACCGCGGATGCCGGTCTTCTGCCCGAACTCGTCGAGCTGATGCCTCTCGCCGATGGTTACAGCGCAGGCACACCAATAGAAAAGTCAGATCTGACAGATCTTTTTCTTATTGATTACCTTGATATGCTTCCTGGCAAAACTCAGGAAGAGCTTGCCGCTTATACCAGCACTGCCGGTCTCAGCTCACATCTTGGCCGCAGAACGGGTTCTTCAAAGTGTCTGGCTTATTCGGCCAGCCTGGCCAGCGACTGGTGGAACATCGCGCAGGGAAACAAACTGGGCAGTTACAATTCATTCGTCAATGGCGCCCGCGAATATGGCATGAATCCGCGTCTGGTCGAAAGCCTCTATTTCAAGTTTCCCAAATGCCCGTACAGCTTTATCAAAGAAACCGGCAAAGACCGGGTTACCGGCGAGAAGGTCCCCTACTCGCCTAAGCACTACGCATGGATACTGAGCTCAGTCGAGTTACCAGCCAGAATTGGCGACCCGCTGCGCAGTGGCGCGTCGTATGAGTTGCCGAAAAACGGCTTCGGCATGGACCTTCCCTATGACAATTCTTTCAACAAGAGCAACGGCAAGCTCGAAAAAGTTCGCGCCGATCTCGAACGATACGGCATCATGTATGCCCAGCACACTTCGCGCTTGTTCAGCGACAAGGTTTCGCTTACCTTGCAGGGAGTGCATTCAGTAAACATCGTCGGCACCGGCAAACTTAAAGGTGAGCCAGTCGCCATTTATTACGAAACATTTGGCAAAAACCACCGCGATTACCTCGAAGACAGCTTTTATGGCCCATCTTTGCGCGCTTTTCCGCTTAAATTCTTTTATCAGGGAATCAGCTTTCCGCATCGCCTGATACCAGAAATTTCCGTGCGTAATAATAAAGCCGGCGTCAGCTTTAAGACTGCCGAAGGCCGTGCCATTGCCCCCGACAAGCTCAGCGTCGAAGTCAACGGCAAATCTATTGCTTTCAAGCCGGCTGCGAGAATTGCGGTCGCGCTCGCCGCGGATGCTGTTAACACTCTTAAAATAAAGTTTTCGCGCAAGTATTTTTACACCCCGGAAGAATCTGACGGCTATGAACGCAACTATCTGATCAGCAATGGCAGCGTAATTGAGCTTTCGCATTATGCGGCTATCGTTAAAACACTTGCTGACCGCGAAGGCGGCCTGTACAAGAAGTTGTTTGGCAAAGACGACAGTTATACAGACCATCTCAAGCGACTTGAGGAAAAGTCTCGCGAAAGTCTGCGGGCACAATTGATCGCTGCGCGCAGCAACACCGCGCTGTTGAATCGTGTTGCAGCCGAAATTAACCAGAGCAGCACACTCAAAAAATCAGAGCTTGGCAAAATTGTTGCCGGCATGGTTAAGTTCAACCAGATCAGCAGATAATCAAACGTTTTCTAGCGCAAAAGTGCGGGCATGAATCGAAACAGTATTCATGCCCGCATTATTTTTTTATTTAGCCGGCAAAATTCAGCAACTGATGCTAATATGTTGGCAGTAATTTTCGGTGAGTAGTTAAACCTGCATCAATAAGCACTGAGGTATTGAAAATTACTACAGGTATCGGCCTGAAAATAGCAAAGCTTTGTTGTCGAGTAAACGCATGAAAATTGCCTTGATAAAGCCTGTGATCGGCGCCAGAAATGGCGTCGCCTACCGCACGCCGGCAGTGCTTGAGCCTCTGATTGCCGGTTTAATAGCTACTTTGACGCCAGCCAGCGTAGAGTTTGCATTTATCGATGAGCGCCTCGAAAAAATATGCTTTGATAATCAATATGACCTGGTTGCAGTAACTGTCGAGACTTTTACCGCATTACGCTCATACCAGATCGCCCACGAGTTTCGCAGACGCGGCGTAAAGGTTCTGCTTGGCGGGTTTCACCCAACCCTGTTGCCAGATGAAGCGTCGCAATATGCCGATTCAATCGCAATCGGCACCGTCGAAGCGATATGGCCGCAAGTCATCAAAGATCTGCAGTCTGGCCAGCTCAAGCCGCGCTATAACAGCCGTGACGTTGTATCCCAGCCAGCTGCCGTCGATCGCAGAATTTTTACCGGCAAAGGCTACTTGCCACTGAGTCTGGTCGAAACCGGTCGCGGGTGCCGTTTTAACTGCGATTTTTGTTCGGTGCACAGTTTCTACGGTGACCATGTTGTACATCGCCCGATCGCACAAGTAGTCACAGAGCTTCGGTCTCTTGATCGCAAGCAGGTATTTTTTGCTGACGACAATATCGTATCCGAACCCGAACATGCTTTGAATCTATTCAGGGCAATCAAACCTCTAGGACTCAAATGGGCCAGCCAGGCCAGCATAACCTCGGCAGCCGACCCGGCATTTCTTGATGAAATGGCAGCAAGTGGCTGTCAGGCAGTCATAATCGGACTTGAGTCATTGCGCTCGGGCAATCTGCGAGTCATGAACAAGAGTTGGAGCTTGAACGTCGGCGAAGTAGCAAAGCTGCTTGCCGCGTATCGTCAACGTGGAATAATGGTCTACGCGACCTTTGTCTTTGGTTATCCCGAAGACACCCCCGAAGTTATCAGCGAGACGGTCGACTTCACCATAAACGAAAAATTGTTTATGGCAAATTTTAATATGCTCTACCCGTTTCCGGGTACACCAGTCTATGAACACCTTGCCGCAGCAGGCAGGTTGCTGCACCGGCACTGGTGGCTCTCTTCCGATTTCAGATGGGATTTTCCGGCATTTGTTCCTGAACACATGACACCGCAAGAGCTTGCCGATTCGGTAAAAAACGCACGCAAGAGATTTTCCGCCATCAGCAGCATATTCAGACGAGGTCTTGAGTTTTCAGCCAATCTTGCTGATCCGCTCAAAGCGTTATTGTTTCTTTCAACCAATCTGGTGTCGAGAACTGATATCAGTCGAAAAAACGGCCTGCGCCCCGGACTGCCAGGCTACAGCATTGCAGAGGAAACAGCTTAATGAAAGTCACCTTTATCAAACCAAATATGGGAGTGGTCGGTGGCCGGCCATATCTCGACCGTGGACGTATGGAACCCCTGACCTTTGCAGTGCTGGCCGGCATGTTGCCGGAACATGTCGAATGCGTGCTCTATGATGATCGCTATGAGCGCATCCCCTACTCTGAACCTACTGATCTTGTCTGCATAAACGTAGAAATCTACACGGCGCGGCGCTCTTATGAGATAGCCGATCGCTTTCGCCGTGCCGGTGTCAAGGTCGCCCTCGGTGGCTTTCACGTCTCGATGATCCCTGAAGAAGCTGCGCAGCACGCCGACACCCTTATGATCGGCGACGCCGAAGAGGCTTTCCCAGAGATGGTTGCCGATCTGGGCGCCGGCCTGCTCAAAAATGAATATATCGGACATTTTCCACCACGATTGCAGGGGCTGCGCACGCGCTGGCAGATATTTGACAACAAGCATTACCTGCCGCTCCGCCTGACCCAGTTCAGCCGCGGTTGCCCGAATAATTGCGAATTCTGCGCGACCGGTTCGCTTTATCGGCGCACACACTGCTGCCGGCCTGTCGACGAGGTAGTATCCGAGCTGTCTGAGCAAAAATCGCCATTCGTCTTTTTTGTCGACGACAACATAACGGCGCAGCCTGACCTGGCAAAAGAATTGTTCAGACAGTTGATTCCTCTCAAGAAGCGCTGGATTGGCCAGGCGAGCCTGAGTTTTACCGAAGATCGAGATTTAATGGATCTAATGAAGCGCAGCGGTTGCGCCGGGCTGGTCGTCGGCTTTGAATCGACTGATCCCGAGAACCTCAAGCAGATGAACAAAAACTGCAACATGCATCTCGACAGCTATGCGCCGGTCATTGAGAAGATCCGCGACATAGGTTTTCAGCTCTGGGCGGCATTTTTAATGGGGTACGACGCCGACGACCTCAAATCGATTCAGCGAACCGTTCAATGGGCGGTCGACCAGAAATTCTGCTTTGCCGCGTTCAACATTTTGAGCCCCTACCCTGCAACCCCGCTTTATGCCGAAATGCAGGCGGCCGGCCGCCTGATATACGATAAATGGTGGCTCGACGAGCGCTATCATTTTGGTGATGCTGTTTTCAAACCGGCAAAAATGACGGCTGATGAGCTCACCGAAGCCTGTTTCTGGGCGCGGCGCCGCTTTAACCACCCGGTGAACATCGTTCGCCGCGTTTTTGATTTTAAGACTAACGCCAAGGATCTCTGGAGCATCGCCACCTATTTTGCCTACAACCCGCTTTTTCGCCGCGAACTTTTCAAGAAGCACGGTATGAAGCTCGGTTACCAGAGAACACCCAATCCCGACTCAGTCTAGATCAACGAGAAAAAGACAGCGCCCATAAAGGGGCGCTGTCTCTTTCTCGTTGATTAATTGCTGATGCTTATTTTTTGGTCAGTTCGGCCTTTTTCTTGAGGATATCTTCAAGAGTTGTTCCCTTTACCAGTTGTGCAAAGACTTCGGCGATGCTCTTGCCGCCAAGTATGGCAAGCGGAGCCATGCTTTCGGCAAGTTTCTCGGCGAGAGCCTTGTCTCCGAAAGCCTGCAGAGCGGCAATAAAGTCTGGCGACACAGCGTTGGCGCGATCGACAACCCCGGCAACCTCGGCCTTGAGTTCTTCAATTCGCAGATTCAAACGCTTCTCGGCCATTTCGAGTTCGAGAGTGGCCAGCTCACGCTTGCGACCAAGTTCGCTGGCGTCAATCTGGTTAAGGGTTTCCTGGTCTGCGAGTTTCGAGGTAAGCGCCTTCTTCTGAGATTCAATTTCAGCATCGATTTTAGCCAGATTTAGGAGCAGAGCGGACTTGGTTTCGACGGTCTGCAGGTCGAGATCCTGAGTTTTGGTCGTTGATCGCAGTGTCGCTTCTTCCTGCTTGATAGCTTCGCTCTGCTGAACATATTCGAGATTACGCTTTTCCGAAGTGATCGCGAGAGTCTGCTTGACTACTGAGTGCTGCGCGGCGACCAGCATCTGCTCAATCGCTTCGTTGCCAATCTTGACATCGAGAATTTCGATATCGTAGATGCGCATGCCGTTTTCGGTGAACAGGCGGCCCGGGCGTTTACCGTCGGTAGATGCCACGCCAAGAACGCAATCGCGAACGATCGTGATAGCATTGGCATAGAAGTTTTCAATTCGATGCTGCTTAACCGCGTTACGGATAAGTGAACGCATATGATCAGTCAGGAACTTAACATAATTTTCCACGTTGAACCACTTCTCTGGCTCACCTTCGAAATTAACACGGTATGACATACGCACTTTTACCCGGCACAGATCACTGGTCTCAGCTTCAACCAGGTCGGAAACCTTGTTGTGCAGACAGCGCAAGTAGGCGGTTTTGATGGTTTTTTCGTCGGTTTTCGGTGTACCGGTCGACAGTTCCATGGCTTCGAGCGCCTGATCGTATTCGAGCAGCACAGTCTGCGGGCCGGTCACGACCTGGCGTTCGCCGGTGCGGCCAACGACCAGAACGGCATAACCGGTCCAGATGTCGAGAGCCACCGCTCCTTCGTATTTGGTATCAAGAGTTATGGTGCGCGGCTGGGTAAAAGACGGGCTTCGGGTGAAATCGTCACCAGCAAAGCCTTCTGGCGCGCCGCTCTCAACTCTGGTCGCGATTGGTGGTCTTGGCACTGCCAGCTTGCGCTTGAGCTCGCTGTCGGTCAGGTAATCTTCGTTACCACCGGCTTTGGCAATCTGCTTGAGACGCATGTTGTATTCAAGCGCCTCCTGGTTACCAGGGTACATGAGCGAGACCTGGCGCAGCTCAAGAAAACGGCGCACGATAACTTCGTTGCGCGGGTCTGCCAGAAACATGGCAGGTCCGCGAACCAACGAGATTTTGCCGGTCATGCGGTTGAGAACATAGCGGCCCTCGCCGGCTGGAATGGCTACCGAGTAATGCAGTTCCTTTTCCCCATACTTGATAATAGCGTGTTCAGGCCGTGGGAAATAGATCATCTGATCTTTGCCGGTAATGAAAAGCTCCTCACCGACCTTGTGCTCAACGCCGTTTTCGCTATAAGGCGCGATCACCTTGATATAGATACCGCTGATTTCGTTGAGCTCGATGGCCTTGAACTTGCGGCTGCCGCTCTTTTCGATAAAGGTTTCGGTTGGGCTGGGAAATACGACAGCCGGCCCCTGAATGAAGCGTTTGTTGCCGTCTTCGTCGAGCAAAATGCAGTATTCGAGGCGCTCAAGAGTCACGGCCTCTCTAAGATAACCACCATGAGAGTCTCTGACCACTTCGACACCGGTTGGCGGTATGTAGAAAGATACTTCGGTACCATTGATTACCAGCTGTTTGCCCATGGTCAGATCGGGAATGCCGTCAGAAATGCCGGCGGGCTTGCCATCTTCGCCGGTAGAAGCCTGCTGCGGTTTAACGACAGCCTTTTTCCAGTTGAGTTTGGCGGCTTCTTCGTCATAGACGCGTACGACCAGATACTGGTTGAGGTGCAGATAATGACCCTGAACTACGCGAACCATCTGCCCGGGCCAGAGCGCGAAATTGACCGGGCCGGGAATATTAACTTTGTGACCGACTCTCAGCTCAGGCAAGCTGTTAGAGCCGAAATGCGGCGGCTGAATGCCATCTTTGGGTGGGTTCTTGAGCACAAGATACCAGCCCTCAGGAGCTGTCGAAAACACCGAAATCGCCAGTTCGAGCGTAGTTCGCTCGAAGCGCTTTTGCTGATCGTTAAAAAGAACCGGCTGGTCAGTATTGGCGAGACTTGTTTTATAGGGTCCGACGTAGACAACGATGTGCCCCTTGGTCTGGTCAGATATTAGACAATACTCGTTTGGCGCCAATACAAGATCGCGTTCGCGATTAGTGTTTTCGGGCATTATTATGTTTCCTCCTGGTATATATGTATCCAACAGGAATCAGTATAATTGACAGCTGAGGGCAAGGCAACAGAATTAGCTCGGCGAGAATGGTGTCTCAAATGGCACTAAGATAAGAAGCAAAATTTTGTGAATCGTGCTCGTGAGTCGAGGCGCATGTGGATACCGCGCGCATCGACTCACGAGCATCGCTTCGCTGAGCACGAGTAAAAACATCTGAGTTTAGACCTTTCGTTAACTTAGTGCCATTCAATGGTTTCTCCTGACTATTTCAGAGTTCCTGGATAAATTTTAGTTGACTCAGAAACTGATGAAGTGCTATGTCACATCATAGAAAGACTTTTTGGATGTGAGATTCAGATAATAAACATCTGAATTTTCGGTTGGTTAGAAGATAACGGGATTTACCCGCTCGTAGAACTTATACAGAACTCCTCACAATCGGCTTTTATAGCTCATGGTGGATAGTTCGCCATTATCATTATAGGGAAATAAGATGGAAAAAATATGTGCTGAAATGACCATCGCGCAAATCCTGAAGCTCCACCCAGATGCACAAAAAATTCTCATGCGCCACGGGATGTATTGCATCGGATGTTCTATCGGCGAATCAGAAAGCCTCGGGGATGCCGCAGAAATGCATCAGGTCAGTATTGATGACCTTCTTAGAGACCTGAATAAAGAGCAGGCAGCCTGAGCATATGAATTTCAACCAAATGATGAACTGGATTCTTGGACGACCAAGCCCGGAACTGCCCACCGCGTCTCTTCCTCAGCAAGAAGAGCGCCGCATTTCGCCGCGACTCAATTACGCCGATGGCGTTGTTCAGGTGCTGGGAGTAGGTGACTTTCCTCTGGTCGACCTTGCGCAAGGTGGCCTTTCACTCAACACACGAGATCATCCAATCTTGGCAAACCCGCAGTCTGGCATGCTTTTGCCAGCAAAGATCTGCTTGGGCAGCGTATTTTTTGAAACCGACCTTCGGGTCTGCTCACTTCGCCACAACGAGATTGGCTGTGCTTTCGGAAGCATGCCTGCTGGCCACTCCCGCGTGCTGAATGATTTTCTCAAGCCCCGTACGCTCGGAACCAGCATCAGGGAGATCCGAGCTACTGAGGCCAATCTTCGCTGGTTTCAGGGAAACGAAGAAACCCAGATTTATTTCTGGTCAAAGCCTGAAGGTGGATTAGACAAAGCAGACTTCTATTTCATGGACTATCTGATCTCCTTCGACGGGAAGGATAACTCACTGAAAACCGGTTTTGTCAGGACTCCGTTCTGGAGTGGAGGTGGCCGCGGACTTCCAGAGGAGGGAACCATCGCCTACCACGAGACTCCTTCTTATCGTGCGCTCAAGCTGGGTCATATCATTTTTGAACACGCATCCCTTCCGGAGGATATCTACTTAAATCTTGCCAGCATAATGTATCGCGAAGAGAAATGTACCTTCAGCCGGGTTATTCTTGGAGAAAAAGACCGAAACATTACCTTTGAGTTTTCAGACGAATCAGGCCCGGTCGTTCTTCGTGTCGCCAGCCTTTGTTCGACGGCTATCTCCGCATTGCTCCCCGATGCCACGGTAAAGAGAAAGATCCCCCAGGGCACTCTCCTGAACGGCGCGCTAAGACTTCCGGATCGAGTTATTTCAGCAACATTCAAAGTGGTTTTTCAGCACGACTTTCTCCTTGGCGGCGGCCTGAAACTTCAGAACCCTGAAGATGCCGAATGTTTTGCTTCATTTCTTACCCCCCGAATCCTCGGGAAGTCCCTCGAATCAATAGCCGCCCCAGCCGAAACAAAGCCCTTCGCCCCACACGGTTCATGGACATCTCTCTATGTAGGGATTCATAACACACATCTTCTCTCGCTTGTCATGCGTTTCGACTCTTCGTTGTTGTACGGACGCCTGGTTTTCAGCGACCGCGTCATTCTCTGGGATAAAAGCGCCCTTTCGGCATTTTCCTGTCCGCAAGGTATCATCTTTCCATCAGACTGGGATATCGTTACGAGCAATCGCGAAAAGATTACTCATGACGACCCTGCACTGCTAACGACCATCAGAGAAATTCTACAGAGCGCCCGTATTTCACAAGAGGTTAGGAACGCTTGGGAAGGCATACTTCCTTCTTCGCCCGACTAGTCGACTGTCACACTTGAACAGCAGGTTTGCAAACCGTCATTGGTCGGTTCGCTTCAATCCTGATGCTCACCGGCACTTGACCATCCATGGTCTTCGCGAGGAGCGTAGCGACAAAAGTCCTCCCCGCAACGACCGTGAATTCATCTATTCAATGTTGACAAAGGACCAGCAATTAACAAAACCCGCAACTCTTCGGCTATAAGCCAGTGAGCTGCGGGTTTCTATTGCGTCACCCTGTTGATATATGCAGTTACCGAGGCTTTACAAAATACTTGTTGGGGTGTCTGAAAACGTTGGTGCCGCAATGAATCTGGCCCTGGAGATTATGATAAGGCAGCGAGTCGACAAAATTAGCCTGGAGCCCCATCTTGCCGAGTGTGCGGGCAATATACTTCCGCATGATTTCTATTTTAGGATCCGGAACGATAAGCTGGTTGTTCAAGATCAGCTGATTAACGCTGCCAGGAATGTATGCAATATGTTTGCCGCCATACATGGCGCGAAACAGCGCCGGAAACGAGATAATCGAATGAAGCTTGCCTTCCTTTTCCTTGCGCACTTCAGAAATCTTTTCGCAGGCCTTTTTGAGGTTGGCATCAATCAGATTGGCAAGAGTAAGGTTAAGTTTGATAAATTCTTCAACTTCAGAACCTCTTACCATGTGGCCGGTTGCCAGTTCCATACCTGATTCACTGGTAGTTTCCGATAATTCGAGGTAATTCAACACGGCAACTCCAAATTTCTGATCTTCAGGCAAAGCTTCATTATTCTTGCGTTTTTTTTGGGCGGCTCGATTAACTTCGGCTTTAAGAAGGTATTTGCGCACCTCGATCATCGCATCGCGGTAATCTTTAAGCGGAATTGCCCGCAAATCTGCAAGGGAAGAATCTTTAATCAACCTGAGAGCAAGTCTCGGGTTAGCTTTAATCAGCGTATAGCCACGAGCAGCCTTGGCATTTGGACAAACCGAAATGTATTCATCAACATGGCCAACATGCAACCAGTCGGTTTCGAGAACCGCCATGCGATTCTTATAACCATTTTTCTCCAGAAAGCCACGCAATTCAGGAGTAGAAGTGTTGCCGATCAATAAAATGTTGTCGGGGGTAACCTCGATATTTCCGCCGTAATCGCCACCGGAAAAATGTGTCGAGGGGTTTTTCAGCAGGTAACTATTCCAGAAACTCGCGAGAATTCCCGGTAATTCAGCATTGTCACGACCACGATTTGAGTCAAAAACCACGGTCTGCGGCTTCTTTTCACTTTTCAGCTTAACCACGCCAACTTCGCCCCAGTCCTGCATCCACATATCGGTTGTGGTATAGACGTTGTTAAATTCAACATACTTCTTAACCCGCTCAGCGCCTACTTTTTCGCGAATAAATGCGTAATCGGCTTCCTGCATTTCCCAACCGGGAATAACATGCACCTTGAAGGCGTCTTCCTGCTTTACCAGGCCCTTATCATGCATATCAGCCACAATATTCATCAGTGTGATAACAAAATTCTGGTTTTTCTGGTTTGGAGAGTAAACAACCAGCACCTTGACCGGCATGTGGTTGGCGCTTAAGAACTTCAGACTTTGCACATCCTTTGCCGAGGCAAAGTTTCTGACCCTGGCTTCAACCGGCGAAAACAGCGTTGAAATCGCAATAGCACAGGCCGCAGCCACCCGAACCGATTTATAAAAAAAGTTATTGCTCTTAGTCATTTATAACTCCTCAAAGCGACAGTATTTTCAAATTATACCTCTAAGCAACCCGATTCTGTACCCCCCACCGACTCAAAAAAGCAGCGATATCGCAGGAATTGATTAACGCTCTCACAAGGCCTGTTGCGGGGAAATCTGCGCCGCCGTTGTCAGTGCTTCAAGAGTGACGGGCTGGCCCGATTCTGCCTGGCGGTAGGCAAATTTTACGATATTCAGAATCTGGGTTGCGCTGAAATAGTCATTTATATCGGCATCAGGAATATTTGCATAGCGCATCAGCTTGGTTTCTGCGATATCGGAGGCGCTCTGATCAACTTTGCCATCTTGCGAACCGGGTTTGGCGGATTGCTGATAGACGGTCGACACACAGGCTGTCTTTGCACAGCGTGCCGCAAGTTCGGTTCCAGGGTAAATCGACACCGGAAAGAAATTAAACTCACCCATTCCGAGGTTCTTCAGCTCTACTGCAAAATTGATTGTTTCCAGCATTTCTTCTGGAGTTTCGTCAGGAAAACCCAGCATGAAGAAACCCTTGCTGAAAATGTCATATTCAGCGAGTAATCGAATCGACGCTCTGACCCGGTTAAGATCGAGATGCTTGCCAATTGTCCGCTGTCTGGCCTGGTTGCCGGTTTCGATACCCAGCGCAACATAAATGCAGCCACTGTGAGCCAGTCCAATCACATCTTCTTCGCAAAGATGGTCGGCCCGGCCAATGCAGCAGTATTTCACCTTCATCGAACTGATACCTTCAAAAAACTCACGCAACCATGCTTTGTCGGAAAAAAAGGAATCATCCATAAACCCGAATTGTGATGACGGATAGAGCTTGCGCTGGTAAGTAATTTCGGCGAGCAGTCGTGGCACCGATTGCCGGCGCATGCCATCTGGCCAGAGAACCGGTGTGGCGCAGAAGGTGCAACGTGCATGGCAGCCTCGCGAAGTCGTCAGAAACAGCCAGTTCGACATCTCAATTGAAGCGTGATAGGCAAAGTAGCGCTGAATATCTATCAATTCAAAATCTACGAACGGAATGCTGTCAAGATCATCGATTGGTGGCCGTAACGGCGTGATAACCGAGCTTTTGCCATCGACAAAGCCAAGCCCGGGTATGGTGGAAAGACAGGAGCAGTCTGAGTCGTCAGTTCTCGGGCTCGGCAGATTGCTGCGCAAAATTTCTTCAAGCGTTACTTCACCTTCGCCGATCACGCAGATGTCAACATCGGTAAACCCCAGAAGACTTTCGGGAGATGTTGTCACCAAAGGTCCGCCTGCTACCAGCCAGATCTCAGGAAAGCGCGCGCGTATCGCGCGGCAAAGCTGCAAAACGGTTTCTCTAGTTGCCTGATAAAATGGCACGCCAATAAAACGCGGCCTGAACGCTTCAACAGCCTGCAGAGCCTCGCCAAGCGAAAGGCTCGCCAAAGCCGCGTCAAGAACCTGTGCCTGCAAACCTTGCCGGTTGAGCCAGCTGGCAAGATACAGTAGATTCAGCGGCTGTTTCATTTCTGGCCGCGATTCGCCTTCCCAAAGCAGTGGCGGCGCGATTAACAATATGTCAGGCTGAGTCATCAGGATTAACGCTGCTCAGGTGTTTTTCGCAGCTCGAAAAAAAATCGCTTCCTGGCTCAAGATGAGTCTTCAGATAATCACTCAGTTGCATATTACTCTTTCGGCTTTGCGCAAGCAGCTTTTTGACCAGCCTGACCCGCTCTTCAAGAGGTTGTGGAATCTTGCGGGCAATTCTCTGTTGCCACAAAGACTCGTTGGCCAGCTGCAGGGCAGAAGTTATCGAATCATGTCTGCGATGCAGGTAGTATTCGACGAGCTTTAAATAGAGCCTGTAGGTCGTTTCTGGATCATCGTGTGGCCGGTTCTGCCAGAACTCCCATGGCGAATCTTCATCAATTCTGGCAAACAGGGCAGTGTAAAGATCTTCGCTCATATCGGGGAAGTTGGCGAGTATGCGAAAAAGCGTGCTTAAAAGCGGCGGTTCCCAGAAATATGGATCGTTCCGATTCAGCGAAATCAGGTATTCGTGCAGAGTGTTGGGTAACAGGCATACTGGCTGGAATTCAACCCTGAAACGTCCACCATTGCTCCACTGCTTCAAAGTGCGAATAGTGTTTACACAGTCCTCATAAGCCTCAGCTTCAGTCATCATCGGGCCTTTGACCAGAACATAGCCTTTGGCAATCGCGCCTTTGCTGCGAATAATATCGAGGCTGTTTTTGACGTCATCGATAGAATCCGGCTTGTTGTAGAGAGCTCGCACAAGCGGGTTTGCCGACTCGATGCCGAGTGTTATCTCGAATTCGGTTTTTCCGAGGCTTTTGACGGCCTTGCCAAGGTAATCGGTCGATCGGTTGTCGCGAACGATATCGAGGCCGTTGGTTTCAATAACCAGTTTGCACATGTTGAGTTCGCACGCCATTTCAAAAACCGCTTCTCGGGCACGCGGCGAGATCTCGTTGTCATTAAAGAAAAACCCGTCGTTGTAGATGTGCAGCGACTTTACCGGTGTGTCGAGCGCAGCGTTGAATTCCTCGACACACTTTCGGATTATGGCAAACTGCGCGAAGAACTCGTCGTCGGAAATCGGCCGGCGCAGGGCAGAATTCTTTGTTCCGCACATTGTGCAGCCGCCGGTCTTTAGTGACCACTCGCAGCCAGAATTCGCCAGATAGGCTACGGCCCGGTAAATAGGTTCACCACGGTAGTGGTCAAAGTAAAGGTTGACGCTTCTTGGTTCACGAGGATCGGCGTTGTCAAAGCGAATGTTTCGCACATTGGCGGTTGTAACCATATTATTTCTCCTGGTGCGGGCCGGTGACAACCGGGGCACTGCTCTGTGGCTCAGTTCTGTTTATTAGATGCTGCAGTTCGTCGACGGAAACTGTTTCGGCTTTTTCTATCATCTCCCAGGCGAAGCTGACGACCTCGACCATCTGTCTCTGGGTAAGCAGCGCATTGAAGCGACTGTCAAGCCTTTCCTGGTCAGCCTGGCTGATTTCGAGATGGTCGCGAATAATCTCTGGGAGATGCGCATCCAGCCCACATTGAAAGTGACTGGTTGGAAACTGTCTGGCAAGCTCGGTGCCAGGGTATAAAGTAACCGGAAAAATACTGAATAAGTTCATGCCGAGCCGTTTTAACGTAACCGCCAGGTTAATGGTTTCGGCTATTTCCTCGATGGTTTCATCAGGAAAGCCCAGCATGAAAAAACATTTGGTCTTGACCTGGTATCTGGACAATTCTTTCATAGTAGCGACAAGCTTCGCCAGATCGAGATTTTTATGCAGGCGCGTCTGGCGTGAGGAGTTTCCGGTCTCGACCCCGAAGGCGATGTAGGTTAAACCGGAATCGACAAGTTCGCCGATTACCGCCGGATTAAGATGATCGGCGCGACCAATGCATTGAAATTTGATCGAAAGTGGCTTAACCAGTCTCAGAAACTCTTTCAGCCAGTTGCGGTCAGAAAAGAATGAATCATCGCAGAACCCGATTTCTGCACCGGGAAAGCGTTCGAGCTGAAAGCGGATTTCATCGATCATGCGTTGCGGCGAATATCGTCGCACCGGGCCAGGCCAGAGCACTGGCGTGCAGCAATAACTGCAGCGAAATGAGCAGCCGCGCGAAGAATTCAGAAAAACGGTCGGGGGAATCCCCATCTTTTGTTGAAAAGAAAAGTAATAATCATTGTCGACCACAGAAAAATCGAGAAATGGTAACGCGTCAAGACTGGCAATTGGTGGCCGAAGCGGATTAACAATCGCCTTACCATCACGCATAAAAACCAGGCCTTTGATGGATGACCAGGCCTCTTCGTTTGGCGCCGACGACAGCAGATCATGCAGCGTCTCTTCCCCTTCACCCAACACTCCAAAATCAAAACCGCCTTCGCGTATCATTCGCTCGGGTTCCATGGTTAGACAGGGCCCGCCAGCGATCATCCTTATATCAGGTGAGCGCTGGCGGGTTCTGGTTACGATCGCGAAGGTGTTTTCAAGCGAGGCATAATAGAGAGGAATACCGACAAAGTCGGGTGATCTGTCGATAATCGCCGCGACTGTCTCGTCAACCGAGGCACATTCAAGCAACTCAACCTCATGCCCGCGAGAACTGATATAGGCGTAGAGGTAAAGCAGATTTAATGGCGGCTGGAAACTGCGTCGCAGGTGCTGCTCAAAATGCAGCGGCGGCGAAACAATCAGCAACCTTGCCATCAAATCATACCCTGCTTAGTTTTAATAACGATCAGTAATTGGACGAACCGCAACGCCACGGCCATAGCGACTATGGTCGTCAAAGTATGACCAGCGCACTTCGCGATAATAGAAACTGAAATGCCAGGCAGAATGTTCATCTTTAGGTTCCGCCCAGACATAATCCTGGCCAATCGGGCTTTTCTGACCGACTTCTTTGAACAGCATGACCAGCTCGTTCTTTGTCGGTGAGCGCCAGCCGAGGCCGAGACTCTTTATCCATTCCTGGGTCTGGTTCCAGTCGAGATCGGCTTTGCCAACCTTCCAGGCCATGTTGCAGGCATTGAAAACTGTTCCGTCTACCGAATCAAGCTTGCCGGCGGCGAGATGACCGGTTGCGACATTCTGCTTTTCTGAAGACAGATTCTTGAGCCAGACCTTCACCCTCTGACCAGGGGCGGCTTCGCTGCGAAAGCCTACGAATTTGTGCCATCTGTTTCCACCGATCGGCCAGGTCATCCAACCCTTTGTCGGTTCTGTGGCCATGTCGGTTGGAGTCAGGTTAACGCCAAACTTCGCGATATCGGCCCCTTTGTTTATAACTTCAACGTCCCACATATACGCGTTGGGAGTTGTTCCAAGACCGTTACAGCGTACGCGGTATTCGAGGTCGAGCTTGTCCGCCCGCACCCAATCGGTCCATTTGCCAATTTCAGTTCCGGAAGGACCGGCAACCGCAGAAACCGCTATCAGAAGAGCTACAGATAACAACAATCCAAAAAATCGCTTCATTTTCTCTCTACTCCTTATAAGTTAAAACTCTGATTATTCAAGCAACCCAACACGCCGCCATTCTACTTATCTGTACAGAATGAAGTCAAGAATTTACAGGATCGAATATTCCGGGTATCTTTAGTTAATCTGAATGATGGAATAACAGAATAATATGAAAGAACCGGCCGGAGTATTGCCAGCAGCCTGCAAAAGGCTTGGGGAAGCGACTTTCGTTGCCATGGCAGCCTTTCCGGTCGATCCAGGTCAATGCCACGTCGTGTTTGCCAGATCGGGACTGCTTGAAAATGCTTACGGCAAAGCGATGACGGCTGACGAGGCAAAGGAGTTTGTCGAAAAGCATCTCCTGCTGACTTTCGATCAGAGCCTCGGCATTCCCGGTGCAAAACCTTTAATGGTCTATGTCGACCGGCAGGCCGACCCGATGAACATGTCTTTAAACGATAATCTTGGTTCAGGGCGCGCCGCATACTATGGGGAATGTTTTAATCTCAAGGGGCTTGGCAAAACCGTTCTCGCCATATCGAAAGACCGCAATCACTCCAATGGCAACCTCGACCTGGTAAGCGCTCTCTGGGAGGCAATCTGCTCTAACGTATTACACACTAACCTGCGCACCGGCACTTCGCCTGTTCTTGCAGTTATCAATCCGGTCAATGATGTCGAAGTTCCGTGGCGCGAAGGCAGATACCCTGGCGGTATTATTGTGAGAATCGATAAAGGTGGCGAACTCGATCGCCCGACCCACCTTTTTCAAAAGAATGAACCGGTCGAGGCCGATCGATTGCGACAAATTGCGCGCAGCCTTGGCCGGCAGGATGCCGAGAAGTTCATTGAGCGTATTCTGCACGGCTGCTGGTCTGCCGGCAACGTCTCAATTGACGGTCATCTGATTGACTATGACACAGTGTTTGCCTTGCGCGGGCGCGCCCCACAATGGTCTTACCGGCCAAACTGGCTCAGCAATTTTTTCGGTCTCGAAGGCTCTGGCCAGAAAAAACTGCTGAAAGCATTGGTAAATCACACTATCAATACTGACTGCCTGTCTTACCGCGAGGCGTGCCATCAGTTCGATGAAGCACGCAGAAAGCAGCTTGAACAGAGGTTTCTCGATTTGACCGGAATTAGTGCCGGCGCAGAGGCAGACAGGCAAGCTTTACCAGTAGATTCTTACCATGAAATTGTGACTGACTTTGAACGTCTATCAATGATGATGTATCCCAACTTTAAAGCAACTGCGCCATGGGAAGCGGAGAACTCAAGTATCAGCCTGTATGATTTTTCGAGATTCATGCGCCTGTTTCCGATTCTACGGAGTTCTGGCGAAGTAGAGTTGCAACTCGCGCTTAACCTGCTGCGCAATCCACATGGGCAAATGATCGAAAGCTCGGCCAGCGGCATGCCGGAAAGTATCGAGCGCGCGCTGAAAAAGCACTATGTTGTCGCGTCAGACCAGCATTTACAGGCTCTTGATAACGAGGCGCTGAAGTTCATCTCAGAGTATGATCGCCTGCTGACTTCCTGGAAACAGGCTCACCCGCAGGACTGGTGCAAACTGGTACAGCGCGCGTTCATTGTGAATGAAGAACGCACCTATATGAACTGTCTCCCGGGAAACGATTTTCTCGTTGCCCTTACGCAGCATCTCACGGCAGAAAAAGTCAGTATTGCTGAGTTTTCTCAGTTGATAGAGCTGATTATCGAAGCCTGCGACAGAATTCCGCGACCAGATCATCAGGGCCGCTGTCAGGCTGATCTGAGACTCTTTTTGAACGGCTTTACTTCGAATCTCATCGATGAAAATGGCTTTTTTCAGCCGCGGCTGACGATACTGACTTCTTCTCTAGCGCCCTTTAACATAGATGAGCTCGCCAGCTCCAGATGGGAAATCGAGATCGAAGGCGTCAAAAATGAGTGCAGCGTCGAACCAGATCATCAACGTCTTCATATCATAGGTCCGAAACTGCCTTTAGCAAAGCTGGCTGAGAATGACGCCACAGAGTCATTTCGCTACTTCAATCAGGAAACTCAGTTTAATCTAATAACGATTGAGCGCAACGATCGCAGCCCTGTCATCAGCTGATTATGCAACACCAAAAGTGTTATTGAGAAAAGCGAAATGATTAGTGGTCTGTCAAAGTTGAACTTGTAGATAAATTGAAGATAAACAGGCGCTGTTAAAAACGACACTAAGGGCGTAGGCAGGCATACCATAAGCGTAAACTTCGAGCCAGGCAATGTTGACACCAGGCCACTCCTATTAGCAGAAACTAACGCCTGGTGAGAGTTGAAGCGTTGGTATCCTGCCGAGAGCCCGAGTATGCAGTATGCCAAGGCCGAATCCTTATTGACAAAGCACTAGTCCTCTGGCACATTTGAATTGTATAGCTAACTCCTTAAGAACTGTGTCTAAAAGTTGTCATTGATAGAAAACGTTACAAGGGCGTAGGCGGGCA
>PGYB01000025.1 GCA_002839445.1 Candidatus Riflebacteria bacterium HGW-Riflebacteria-1 | reverse complement strand
ATATTCAAACCAAATGCAACAGAAATGTACGCAATTTCTATGCCATTTTTCGAATGCAATATTTGAACAGCTGATAAGTGAAATTCTCATGCAATTTAGTTGAAAGCGCTGCCTGGCAATTATTGAACAATTGTTACGGCAACGCCAGCAACAATACATCGACCCATGCAGGAGGACTCCAAAAGATATTTTAGCCTGGACTATTTCTTGAGCAAGCTGATCATGGCATTTATAAAGGTTCTCTGACAAAATTAGCCACTGATTGAAGCACTACTGCAAATTGTTCAGGTTTTCCTGATGTGCCAGAACATCATTCACATCCTGGGGCGGACTGCGGAAAGATGCATGATAAAGCAAACGCAGTCTCCCCAGAACGACAAAGAGGGCTGTTTCACATAACTGGAAACAGCCCTCTTTAAATTGTTTTTAAAACATTGAACGCGTCAGCTGCCGAGAAGCTCTTTGACCTTGTCTTCGATAATTTTGATATCAGCTGGTCTGAAACCGGCATGAATAAAAGAGATCAGGCCATCTTTGTCGATTATGACTGAACTCGGAGTAAACGAAAACCCGTATTTTTCAGGCACAGAAAAGATCGGATCAAGCAGCACGGGATAATTGATATTGTTGTGAGCAGCCCAGGAAACCAGCATCGGCTTGCCAAGAAGATCAACACCAACGGCCACGATATTTATCTTGTCACCATAACTGGTTTTGAGTTCCTGCAAAGCCTTCGCTTCCTGCAAACATGAGTAGCAGGCGCTCTGAATAAAGAAAAGAATAGTCGGCTTGCCGAGATAATCTTTTAAATGTTCCATTTTATCAGTGGAAAGGTTCGGCAATGAAAATTCTGGAGCCTTGTCGCCTATTTTAAGCTCAACTTCGGGTTCGAGCAGTTCATCGCCCTCCCCGATAGTAACCATACTGGTAGGAATTTTGCTGTCGGCTGCAAAAGCCGCAAAAGCGCCTGAGAACGTGAAAATACTGACAAGAATAAGACAGAAAAGTGTTTTGCGCATACTGTTAATGATTCTCCTTAACTCTGGGCAATCTGCAAGCAGTCTATCACAATACGCAGCGCTTGGCAAACTCGATATTGCTGTAAAAAAACAGCCGCCAGAAGCATTGTTTCTGGCGGCTGCTGCGATAAAACAGATTAGAACTTATTTTTTAGAACTCTTTTTGAACTTCTTCTGAATAAATTCACCGACGAGATCTGCAACGGTCGGCTTGCCAATTTCCTGCAGTTCATATGCAACGCGCAGGCAAGGTTTCTTAATCTTCAGAACGCGTGTAAGATCAATCGGTGTTGCCGAGATGATCAGATCGCATTCACATGAGTTGAGGGTCTTTTCGAGATCGCCAACCTGCTTGGCACCATAACCGAGAGCGGGCACCAGATCGCCAATGTGCGGGTACTTGTTGAGAGCTTCCAGCAGAGTGCCCTTGAAGAATGGCTTGGGATCTACAATTTCACCGGCGCCATAGCGCTGGGCAGCGACGATGCCGGCACCAATAGTCATTTCACCGTGAGTGAGAGTCGGACCGTCTTCTACAACCACTACCCTCTTGCCTCTGATCTTTTCCCAGCCTTCGACGAAAATCGGGCTGGCAGCATCGATGATGCGACAATTAGGATTCATGAACATGACATTTTCGCGCACTTCATTTACACACTCTGGATAAGCTGAATCGATCTTGTTGATTACAACGATATCAGCAGTGTATATGTTGGCTTCGCCCGGGTGATAAGACATTTCGTGGCCAGGGCGATGTGGATCAACAACAACGATCTTGAGGTCTGATTCGAAGAACGGCAGGTCATTGTTGCCGCCATCCCAGATGATTACGTCAGCTTCTTTTTCAGCGTTGCGGGCGATTTCCTGATAGTCTACGCCAGAATAGATAACCGCACCCATATCGATGTGTGGTTCATATTCTTCTCGTTCTTCGATGGTGCATTTGTGCTTATCGAGATCTTTGTAATCAGCAAAACGCTGGCAGACCTGTTTTTCGAGGTCGCCATAGGGCATCGGATGTCTGATTGAAACGACTTTGAGGCCCTGAGCCTTGAGAGCCTTAACAACGGCACGGGTAGTCTGTGACTTACCGCAACCAGTTCTCACCGCGCAAACTGAAATGACCGGCTTGGCACATTTGATTGCAGTCTGGTTGTAGCCGAGCATCTTGAAAGAAGCTCCGGCGGCAATTACCTTGCTGGCGTGATGCATAACGACTTCGTGCGGAACATCACTATAAGAAAACACAACTTCTTCGACCTTGTGTTTTTTGATCAGGTCAAGAAGCTTATCTTCAGACTCGATCGGGATGCCTTTGGGGTAGCCCTTTCCTGAAAGAGAAGCCGGGTATACACGGCCGTCGATGTCAGGAATCTGCGCTGCTGTGAATGCTACCACATCATAAACAGGGTTATTACGATAAACCATGTTAAAGTTGTGGAAGTCGCGCCCGGCGGCGCCCATGATGATAGTTTTAATTGCCATACAAACATCCTTTATAATGATTTTTTCCTCGATCAGCTTTTGACCGGGGGGGTTCTATTTAGTGACCACAAGAAGAACAAGATCCAGACGAACATGACGAGCACGAACTACTGCTCTGATGGTCATGTTCGTCACGATTTCCAGAGGTGGCAAAAGACGACATTTTCTTTTTAATATTCTGGCTTTCGCAATACTCGCAGCGTAGTTTGCTCAAATCATCTTTCAGCGAACAAAGCTTATCAAAAGTCTTGCTACAGTTATTGCAGAAAAATTCATATATTGGCATAAGCAGCCTCCAGACTTGGAGATACGACTAAGAGCACGCCATCGAACGCATGCTATCACGCCCGTGCTTGACAGTCAAACAAAGTTTAGAGCTCATATTTGTCGATCTTGGCGCGAAGGGTGTTGCGAGTGATTCCCAGATGGGCGGCGCTTTGCACCTGGTTCCAGCGGTGCATTTCAAGACTCTGGCGCAACAGTTCGCGCTCAAATTTTTCCATAACGTATGAATACGCTTCACCAGTCCGACTATCTCGGAGCAGTGCCTTGACCATGCTGCTGATATCACTAACTTCTACTGGCACCGCAGCGTCGTTCTTAACTTCGCCAACGATTTCAGCAGCAGCGCTTTCGGCTGCAGGAAGCGGGCTATCGGCAATTTGTGCCTGAACCATTTCGCTGCTGCCAGCCAGTTCTTCGTCTCTTTTTACTTTTGCCTGGTTGCCAAGTCGCACTTCAACCGGCAGATGCTCGGGCAGGATCATTTGATCGCGACTGAGCGTGTATGATTGTTCGACGGCATTGCGCAGCTCGCGAACGTTACCTGGCCAGGCATATGCAGACAACACTGCAATGGTCTCTTCTGAAAGAGTTTTCGGGGCTCCTCGCCTCTGAGCCGCCAGAATAGAACAGAAATATCGTGCAAGCAGAGGAATATCTTCAGGCCGCTCACGCAGCGATGGCAGCTTGATTTCAATTACTTTTATGCGATGATAGAGGTCTTCTCTAAAGCGGCCTTCAAGGATTGTACGGCGCAAATCCCGGTTGGTGGCTGCGATAATGCGCACGTCAACACTTATGCGTTTGTTACCACCGACTCTGACGATTTCGCGCTCTTCAAGCACTCGCAACAGTTTTGCCTGCATTTCGAGGTTCATGTCGCCTATTTCGTCGAGAAAAATCGTGCCGCCCTGTGCCAGTTCAAACATGCCAGGCTTGGCGGCAGCAGCACCGGTAAAAGCGCCCTTTTCATAGCCAAATAGCTCTGATTCCATCAAGCTCTCGTTAATGGCTGTGCAGTTAATTGCCCAGAATGGCTTCTGAGAGCGCCGTGAGTTATAGTGAATCGCCTGCGCAACCAGTTCTTTGCCAGAACCGGATTCGCCAGTAACCAGCACAGTCACGTCTTCTTCTGAAACCTTGCCAATAAGCTTGTAGACTTCCTGCATGGCAGGACTGTTACCCTTGAGACCACTCGACTTGGGCGCCTGAGCGGATACCTCCGCGGCACGACCGGTGTTTCTTGCGCTCAACCCGCGCGAAATGAGCAGCAGGCACTCATCGATATTGAACGGTTTGCTGAGAAAATCATAGGCACCCAGTTTCATGGCGCTTATGGTTGTTTCCATGTCAGTGTATGCGGTCATGACGATAACCTGAGCTTCAGAGTCAAGCTCGCGAATATGCTCAAGCACAGTCAGGCCATCCATTTCGGGCATGCGAATGTCAACCAGCACGATATCAGGATGAAATGTCTTGTAGAGATTAAGCCCCTTAACGCCGTTTTCGGCGAGAGCAACCTGATAGCCCGCTTTCTGAAGAGCCTTTTCAAAAGCCCAGCGAACGCTATGCTCGTCATCGATTACCAGAATTTTTGCCTTACCGGTCATTTTCGAGCTCCTCAAAAAGAATTTCCGTCGAGACTTTGCTCTTTCAGACTGTCTTTGCGCATTTTCTTACGCCAGCTGCCTTCGTTTGCCGTGTCGATTATGTTGTTGGCGCACAGGACGAGAACCTGACAGCCCGGCTCTATTCGTGCCTTTGCAGCGTTAATTTTTTCTCTCAGCTCATCGAGATTATAGCGCAGCGAAGTATGAAAAAGCAGCAAGGTTTCAACATTCGCCTGCTTAGCCATTTCAAGAACTTCATCAAGAATAGAATGCTGCTGGAAATTGCGTTCATCGTCATCACTGCTCATATAAGTGCTCTCATGACAAAGAAAGAGGCTTTCTCTTACCAGATCAGGGTTAATCGGCCGAGAATCGCCGCCATAGGAAAAAATAATCTTCTCATACTCAGTTGCGATTTCTTCTTTTCCTTTTGTCCAGACAATCTGGTTGATTTCACGCTGCGACAAAGCCTCATATTCGGGTTTCAGACGACGGCGCTTTTCGATTATGTTGTATCCCAGACTCAGCTGGCGTTGAGAATGCTTGGTTTTGAAGGTTCGCAAAAAGACCTTGTTTCGCTGATCATCGAGCATAACATCTTCGTCAGCATCTATCGGGATCCATTCAAGCTCAAAAGACAGCGCCTTCTGAGTTCGCGCCAGATAATCCATCATGAACTCGATAAGCTTGTTGTTTTTTGGAATATAGATCTTCAGGCTTGCAGTCTGGTCTCCTGCGCCAAGATTTCTGATATTCAACAGGTTAACCAGTCCTGCGATGTGGTCAGCATGGCCATGCGAGAGAAAAATCCGGCGAATGCCGAAAACCCGGTTACACAGGCTGGTGGCAACGCCTTCGCCCGCATCAAAGAGAATATTAAAGCGCCGGTGATACAACCAGGTTGAAAAGAGCGCCCGTGAGAACCCGCAGAGTTGATCTTGAAGTGGGAATTGAGGGGTTGTCATTAAAATCCTTCCGATTTTTGTCGCCATTCAGGCCTGCTTAATCTAACACATTATGAAGCTTCGATTCCATAATTTTGATTGCTTCAGAAAGTATTTTACCTGCAGACTTGGTTGTGTTACCTTTTAAACATATATTTTGGGGAGGCGGACCTTGAACAGCACAAAACTCAAAGAACAGATTGAATCCAAGCTTAAAGAATATATTAAGCGATTTATCAGATACTCAACGTTTTCGCACCTGACAGCTGAGCGCAAGGAAATCCTTGCCGGCACGTTTGTCTATCTCAAAGATGATCACGACATGATTCCTGACGATGTACCGAACATTGGCTATCTCGACGATCTGATGGTGTTTGTCGAGGCAGCAAAACATTTCATAGCAACCGGCGCCCCGATTTCTGGCGTATGTAACGCCGAAGAAGTGCTCGAAGATCTGCAATTTGTGCAGAAAAACATCGGCCTCATGTTTGGCGACCTGCATTTTTCAATCAACACGATAAAAAAGCTAGGTCAGAAACATACAGAAGAATTGGCAACTCTGGCACAGGAAATAAAGGCCAAATATGCAGACCTGGGAGATCTCGACAATGAATAAACATGGTTTTTACAGGCGTCTGATGGTCATTCTGGCCGTTTATATTTGCGCAATTGTCGGCACTGCGACCGCCGGCGAACTGTTCACCCCCATCGCCGACATCATCAAGAATCCCGCCGCATACCTTGACAAATTTGTCTCGGTTTACGGTCACTACTCAGGCTGGAAGAACGCTCCCGGTAGCCCGCCGGTCAGCAGATCCGACTGGGTTCTCTGTGACGAAAACAACCAGGCGATTTATTGTACTGGCACCATGCCACAAGACCCTGATACTGGCGCACCAGAAACCTTCTGGAGACCGCTGACCGTTCTTGCTACCGTTAAACAGGCTAATGGCATGCCCTATCTCGAAGTTAAACAGCTGAGGGCCATTAAATCCAATATCGAAAAAATGGTCTCTGTGGCCCAGATCCTTTTCTCTCCAATCGAAATGCAGGGGCAGCACGTAGGCTTGCTTGGCGTTCTGGCCAAAGGTTATGGGGTAAAAGGCGAGCGGCTTTATCTGCTTGCCGACCCAACCGGTGCGATTAAAATAGGCAGAATGCCTAAACTCTACCCCAAAGGAACCATTCTGCACATTCGCGGCACGGTAAAGAATGATGCTGACGGTCTACCAATGATCGACAACATCGAAATAGTCAGCGCCAAAGTTAACTGATCAGACAGGAAAAGGCCCCGGAACATAGCCTGTTTCGGGGCCTTTTTTAATGTAAATCAGATTGGTGGAATATTTATTCGTGAGTCTCAGACTGCGGCTTTTTTCTGAGTCGCCGCAGCAGAGAGACGGTATTTCTCAGCAAACTGAAAGTCAGCCCGTAAAGTGCAAAGCCCCAGGTAAGAAAAAACAAAGTCATTGGCGGATTGACGACAAGAGCAAGCAGCAACAGAGCAACAACAAGCTTGCGTTTGCCGCTTGTCTGCGGGGTCTTTTTCATAGCCGGGTATTCAATCGTACTGACCATCAAAAACGAGGTAATTGCGACAACAAATGGAATCACAATTGCGGGAATTCGCATAAAGTTGAAAAACTGCAACTCAAAAATGGTCATAGTCGCTATAATGCCGGCGCCAGCAGGAATAGGCAGGCCAACAAAAACATCCTGCTTCGAATGTGGTGTGACATTAAAGCGCGCCAGACGCAGCGCTCCGCAAATCACAAAAATACTTGAAATAATCAGACCAAAAAACCGGTCATGTGATAGATAGCGAGTGTAAACCAGAAATGCTGGCGAAACACCAAAGCTGACAAGATCTGCAAGAGAATCGAGCTCAGCACCAAAGCGCGACTCAACCGAAGTCAGGCGGGCGAGTCGGCCATCAAGAATATCAAAAATATTGGCAAGCAAAATAAGCCAGCCGGCAGAAAGAAACTCACCCTGAGAAGTCATGACTATTGAAAGATAACCACAGATAAGGTTCATTGAAGTGCAGGCGTTGGGCAAAATCGAAAGGTGTTTGCTGTTAAAACGCCGGCGTGGTTTTTCGCCACCTTCTGTCGTAGCAGTCGTTATCTCTGCAGGCTGTACTTCTGATGCCTGTAGATTCCTGACTTCTTCGCTGGTTGTCATCAGGATCTACGTGCAACGATAGTGCTGCCACCATAAACACGCTGACCAAGCCGCACTTCGATTCTGGCGTCGAGAGGCAGATAAATTTCAGTTCGCGAGCCGAATCTGATCAAGCCGAAGCGTTCGCCGGCATCTACAGTGTTGCCAGGGTTTTTCCAGCAGAGAATGCGGCGCGCAATCAGGCCGGCAATCTGTTTTACCAGAACACGATAACCTTCGGAGCCTTCTATGCCAATGGCATTCTGTTCATTGTCAACAGACGCCTTTGGCTCAAACGCCGGTAAAAATTCACCTGGCGTGTAGTGGCGATAAGCAACCTTGCCTTTGATCGGGGCACGATTGATATGAACATCGAAAACCGAGAGAAATATGCTTACCCGCTTGGCTGGCCCGTCAATAAACGGAACATGCTCGACAGAATCTATGCCGACAACCTTCCCATCAGCAGGCGAAACGATAAGGTTCTCTCCCTGCGGTATCTCGCGTTCGGGATCTCTGAAAAAATACAAGGTAAAAGCCGTAGCAAGATAAAAGAAGCGGCTCAACCAGCGGCAAACCGTCGATGAAATTAAACCAAGAGCGAACAGAGAACCAGCAAAGAAAAAGCCTTCTCTGTGAATAGGGCTGCGCATGCAACAGACTCCTTTTAGCGTTGTTCTTTCCGCGTCATTATAATCGGGGTCTCACAGGCGTGTCAAGGATGTTGCCGCACACACATAACGGGCGAGTGTCAGATACGCTCGCTATTGGCTGTTAGTGTGAATTGCCGTCAGAATTTCATCCCACAGGGTAGCCTGGCAAAAATCAAGAAAGAAGTAGCTCGAAGGAGAACTGCCGATATAATCAGACAGATAAGAGGCCTTATCGGGGAATGTGATTGAAATCCCGCTGGCCTGTGGAAAAAACCATGACGAGGTGTGGTTAACCACGATCAGCTGGCTAAATACTGCAAGCAGCTGATCGGTAGTGTTGGCAATAGAAGGCATGGCATTACGCGCCTTGCTGACGAAATCTTTCAGGTCTCGATATTCAGCCCGTTCAAAGGCCTGAACGACATATTTTTTTGCCCCCTCTTCGTTGACGAATTCAAGGCTGTCTCGCAGATTGCCGAGAACAGTTCCGTAAAGGCCTATCTCTGCATGAATGCGCGTGAAATAAGCAATCAGCCTTGGCATGAACACATCGAATCCAGCGTTTTTTATCAGGGAAATCGTTGCCGGGGTCTTAACAGTCGCATCGATGTAGCGGGAGCGGTATTCATTGCAGATCAGTTTGCCCAGTTCCTGGCCGGCCATTTTATCGGCGCCGACAGCTGAGATCGCGCCGACAATTTTGCCGTATGGCAGCCCCTGAGCCGGCACAAAGGCCTGCGAAAAAGCGGTAAAATCTGCGCATTTGCGGAACTGCCATGCAATTTCGATGCATCCCATGCTGCAGGCATCGAAAACCAGCAGATCAAGCGCCCGATAATAGCCATCAAAGGCGGTATTGGCACCTTCAAGCCAGGCCGCGATTTCAATCGGATTGCCGACAGACTCGGCGCTATCATCGACAATCAAGGAGTTTCGCAACGAAGCGGCAGATTTCCAGGCATCTGAATGCGAGCTGATGAACAGGGCATAACGGCGTGCCGGAAACGCCCGGCGACCCCAGGCGACAAAATCCGCGAGCACGGCGCCGGAACTTGAATCTAGATGGCCTACTGAAGCCAGCTCTACGACTTTCTTATCAGTGATCATCATGCGTTTAACGCCGTCAATAGGGTAATCAGCCTGAATCAGAATCTGGGTTCCCGAGGGCAGACCTGCAGCAGCGATATCCTCAATATTGTCGGCAATCTGGGTGGCGAGGCTGTTGTCACCGGCCATATAAAGCAGTAACACCAGACTGTTGGGAATAACTCCCGATTCACCCTGATGCAAAGACGCAGCCATCGCCGTATAAGCCGTCTTTACTTCAGGAACCTGATCGAGCCGGTATTGCGCAAGTTTTTCCGGGTGTTTCTCAAGAACATCGGCAATCGCATCAACGGTCGTTGATATATGCTGAGCATCAAGAGAGTCTGGTTTTATCCGGCGGCCGTAGCGATCTCGCAGGCAACGCGCGATAAGTGAACGCGCTGTTGATTTGATTGAAACTTCGGCTCTTACCTCACCATACAAGCCCTGCGAATCGGCAGCCATCCACTCAAGAACGAGGTTCTTCTTTTTTGTGTGCTGGCACATGATTACCACCTGATCTCTGATGCTGATCGGTTCAAGAACGAAGCGACCTTCGAGATCGGCAGAAGTCGTGTTGCCAGGCTGGTCCTGGATCGACAGCTCGAATGGCCGCAGATCGATCAGCGATGGTGTTATACCGCCGAGATCCTGATGAATGGCGACATCTGCCAGATTAACAATGCCGGAGATTCGTAGATCAGTCGGATAAGGAAATGAAAAGACCGGAACCGGGCCAGATTCACCGGAGCAGCCTGCCAGCAGCAGAACTGCCGCGAGCCAGAGCAGGCCCGCAAAACATCGCCAGCGAATAGAAATTCTATTGAAGCATGCAGTCACAACCGAACCTTATTTTATCGGCTCCAGGTGAGTCAAGCCGCCCATGTATGGCCGCAACACTTCTGGAATACAGATTCTTCCGGCTTCATCCTGAAAGTTTTCAAGAATAGCCAGCCAGGTGCGGCCAACCGCCAGGCCACTGCCATTGAGAGTGTGGACAAACGCGGTCTTTGCCTTGGAATCGCTGCCTTTATAACGAATAGATGCACGGCGGGCCTGAAAGTCTTCGAAATTACTGCAAGAGCTGATTTCGCGATAGCAGTTCTGAGAAGGCAGCCAGACTTCGATATCGTAGGTCTTGGCGGCAGAAAATCCAATATCACCGGTTGCCAGAGCGACTACCCGATATGGCAGTTCAAGCAGGCGCAGGATTTCTTCGGCATTATCAAGAAGCTTTTCGAGCTCGTTATAAGAATCTTCTGGTTTGCAGAATTTAACCAGCTCGACTTTATCAAACTGATGCTGCCGAATCATGCCGCGGGTGTCACGGCCATAACTGCCGGCTTCGCTTCTGAAACATGGCGTATAGGCGACATAGCTGATAGTAAGGTCTGATTCCTTGAGAATTTCGCCAGCATAGAGGTTGGTTACCGGGACTTCGGCGGTTGGAATCAGGTAATAGTCAGTGCCCTGCAGCTTGAACAGATCCTGTTCAAACTTAGGCAACTGCCCTGTTCCTCGCATTGAGTTTGCATTTACAATGAAGGGCGGCAGGATTTCGCGGTAACCATGCTTCTGGGTATGAGTGTCGAGCATAAAGTTAATCAGCGCGCGTTCCATGCGGGCGCCACTGCCGGTTAGCACCGAAAATCTGGCGCCGGTGAGTTTGGCCGCCCGGTCAAAATCAAGAATTCCAAGATCTGCGCCAAGATCAACGTGATCTTTTACGGCAAAAGAGAAGGTTTTGGGCTGACCATGCTTGCGAACTTCAATGTTGGCCTTCTCGTCGCAACCCAGAGGGGTAGTGTGATGCGGTGCGTTAGGAATAACCAGCAACATTTCATTCATTGCCTGGTCAAGCTCATCAACCTTTTTTTCGAAATCTTTGATCTGGCTGCCGACTTCCTTCATGCCGGCAAAAAGCTCTTCGGCCGGCTCTTTATTGGCTTTGCGGCGGGCAACTTCTTTGGTTACCGTGTTACGTTCAGCGCTGAGCGCTTCGAGTTTTCCGATGGCCTCGCGGCGCTGCACATCGAGTTTTTCGAGAGGCTCCAGTTTTTCGATGAAAACATTTGCGGCATTGGCCAGCAGAACCTCAAGAATTTTTTCTGGTTCTTTCGGACTGCCTGCAGCCTGCAGGATCTTCTGGTTAATCGGGTTATCAACGGAGGCCTCGCCTCTTTTGATCATTGCAGCTTTGAATAATTCTGGGTTAGCGCGGATCCATCTGATATCGAGCATTGTTTACTGAGCCTCCTGCTTGTGCTTTAGGCCAGTAGAATACTCTTTTCGCCGCTCACTTTCAAGAGCCTGACAACAAATATCAGCCCGCCCGAAAATTTTGTCGGGCGGGCTGATGAGTAGAAACAGCAGATCAGACAAAAAAAATCAGAGCATTGGCCTTACGAGGTTAACCTTGAACTGGCTAAATGCCTTGAGAGCTTCAGAAATGATCTGGATACTGCGCCGCATTTTTTCGGGATCTACAACCAGAGCGATCCGAATCTCGTTACGGCCGTATCCCGGGGTTAGATAAAAACTGGCGGCCGGGGTAACTGCAACAGTCTCGTTGCCGAGATTGAATTTCTCGAGCATGAAATGGCTAAACTCGGTTATATCTTCAAATTCAGGAAATTTCAGCATCAGATAAAATGCGCCATCTGGCTTCGGCGCAACAACGCCGGGCAGATACTCGGCAATCGCCTGCATAGTCGCTTCTAGACGCTCATGGTAGACCTTGCGCATATTATCGAGATAGTCCGGGCGCGAAAGTATTGCGTCATAGGCCCAGGCCACTCCGTATTGCATGATATCTGAAACACAGGCTGTTGTATGTGCAACTACGAGCGCGAGTTTTTCGAGAATCGGCTGTCTGGCAACCAGAGTGCCGATACGAACACCGCACAAAGAAAAGGTTTTGCTCGCCGAATCGATCATGATAATTGCATTCTTAAGTTTCTCGTTCATTTCATCATTGCCAAAATCAACCTGAAGAACGCTGAACGCTTCTTTATCGCCCAATGTCATTTCACGATAAACTTCGTCGCTGATGATAAAGAGGTTATGATCTATGCAAATCTTTGCCAGACGTTCAACTTCTTCGGCCGAATAAATTTTGCCAGACGGGTTGTTTGGACTGTTAAAAAGGATGGCACGAGTTTTGGGAGTGATGAGCTTTTCGATCTCTTCGGCCGGCGGCAGCGCAAAGTCATCTTCGGCGCGGGTAGGTATCGCTTTCAGTTTCCCGCCGGCAACAGCAAGAAAACCGCTGTATGGCGAAAAATAAGGCTCTATGACGAGAACTTCATCGCCGGGATTACAGATACCGAGAAAGCAGCTGGTCAAGGCATGCGAGGCACCAACGGTAATCAGAACGTTATCGGTATCAATCACCAGATGCGGCTTGCCATCTTTGTCGAAAAAGTTATTCAGGTAGCGCGCGTAGGTTTCGCGAAGATACTTCTCGCCGATGATGGGCGAATAATTGATCTGGCCGGTCCTGGCCTTTTTGTCGATCGCCTCGCAAAACTCGGGAATGCACTCGATATCGGGCTGACCAATATTGAGTTCATAAACAGTCTTGCCTTGAGCGATCAGCCCCTTGGCGATAGCCATCATCTTGCGGATCGAGCTTGGATTCAGAAATTGAACACGGTCGGCGTATCTTTCGGCAAACATTTCTTTCCTCGCATTGTTTATTTTTCGGGTCACAAAATTCTAACCGATAAAGCGAATCTATTCAACACTGGCCTGCTGGCCCTGGCTAATGCGATGCATAAACAATTTCAGAGCATCGTCAACCTCGGCGCTGATCAGCATGAGCTCCTTGCGATTCATGACACTCAGGTTCATGCCCTGTTTAACGCCAAGCCAAAGGGTTAGCGGCTGTTCAGGGTCTTTGATGTCAATGAGGCGACATTTCTCCTTTACGTGCAGGCCATGCTCTTCGAGTTTCTCGAGTTTGCCGAACGAAAAGATGCGCGACTGCCCGAGCGCGCTGAGAAACGACTTTATATCGGCATCTGCGACCACACGATCACCGATCAACCACTGCTCTTGTTTACGTTCAATAGTAATCGAAGCCGAGGCATCGGTGATTGTCAGTTCAGAAATCCTGTCATGGCGTGGCATGGCGAGGTATTTTTCGCGCAGATCATTGGCGTTTCGTTTAAGTTCGTTAAGGTCTGAATTTAATGAAGCGTGAATCGGCGCGGTTCCGGGGCGGCGCGCATAGGATTCGCTACCAGAAATTTCACCGGTTTCGAGAGCAAACACCCTGCCCTCGCTGTTGCCTAGAGTAATAGCCAGACCGGGCGCAGCAAATCCATAGTCATCGGTTTCAGCGGGGTTATCATCGACAAACCGCGAAATTCGCAAATTACGCAGGCGTTCAACGAACTCGGCGACAGCTACGCCATCTGCTGAATAGGACGCCGGCTGGTCGATAAACCATTCGCTGAATGATTCGCCAAGTCGCAGCTCAACAGCAGACTCAGGCGCAACAATGCTGATGTGATTAATCTGCCCGAAGTCTTCGGCAAACCACCTGCGGTCGCGCAGATCATCAAGAGTCTTGGCAAAACCACCACGAATATAACCAGGCACCATGAACACGCGCGGGTCATCTTTTTTTGCGAGATAAACTGATCCGCCAATTTCGATCTTGCTGCCGAGATAGAGTTCCCATGAACGGTTGCCGGCCTCGATGATAACGGTCGGCGAATCACTGTCTATGCCATAGCCAGCGGTATCAGTAGCATTTTCGGCGACAACCATTTCGTATCTGAGTTCAGCAAAGTGCCTTATCAGACCGTCTGCCTCACTTTTATCGCTGGCTAATTCCCCTGGTAAAACCAGTTTGCTGCTTTCAGACGCGATAACCAGTTTTATCGATTCATCGTCAGCTCGCTTCCAGGTAATAGAGGTGATTTCGCTGGCACTGCAGCCGAGAATCGGCTCAGGCTTCTGCGCGCCAGGCGGCAGGATATCGCTGGTCTCGTAGTAATTAGCATAAACAAGAAGCAGCAAAAGAGAAAGAAAGGCAACTGCGGTTGGTATAAGTCGTTTTATCATGGCTACACTCTCCTTCTGACCATGTAAACGATTCCGCCAAGTAATACAATCAGTAGAGGCATGCCGATTACACAGAGGGTAAAAATTTTGCCGGCATCGGTCTCATCAATCACTATACGCGGCATCTCAAGAATACGAGGGCGAATAGTAATCATCTGATACTGCCCGACCATCCAGTTCACGCTGTTAATGAGCAGATCGCGATTGGCGAGAGCTCCAATATAGCCATTGGAAAAGAAGTCAGAATCGCCAAGAATCAGCGCCCTGGTGCCAGAAGCGACGCCGGTCTTTTCGACGACAACGCCCATGTTGAGAGGGCCACGTGCATCTCTGCCTTCTTCAAATTCAATTTCAACAGAAACATTTGGGTTTAGATCACGTTTTGCCCAGGCATCGTCGATCGTTCTCATGATCGGGTCGATGCGGCAGTCTTCTTTGGCTTCGAGAGTCAGGCTTCGGCAATGAAACATCAATGCGAGCATTTCTTTCTCGATAATCGGTCTGGTAATCTGGTGCTCGAAAAGAGTTGGCGCTACTGTCCAGTAGTTGCGCTGGATACCACGGGGGTCGACAACAATGTCGTTGTTATACAGCACGCCGAACTGCTCAAAAATGAGGCGTTCAAGCTTCTCATGCACACGGCCCGGGTCGAGCGCAACCAGCAGATGGCCTTTGTTACCTTTGATATAGCTGCGCAATTTTTCGATTTCGTCATCGAGAAACGGCTGCTGTGGGGCTACTATCGCGAGCACAGAAGTGCGCGGGTCGATATCCTGCTCAAGCAGAACGACTTCGTCGACATCGAAGTTTTCGCGAGTCAGCAGCTCATGAATTCCAGCGATATCACGCGGCTGGTAACCAGATATTGATGCCTCGCCATGCCCTTTTACAAAGGTTATAAGCCGCTTGACACCGCTGGTTACATTAAGTATGGCGGAGGTTATCGCCTGTTCGCCGGTGTATTTTGGCTTTGCATCAGGGGGACCATACGGCCCCGGAATCTCAAAAAGTGCCTCACGAGCAACATCCTGTCGACTGGCGTCACACTGCACAACGATGGTGCCAACATTGCCTATGCTCATGGCTCTTGTCGTTACCGGGTCACGCATTGGGTCGACGATCGCAAAGCTCAGGCGATCACTGTGGCGCTTATATTCGCCAAGCATATCTTTGATCATGCCGGCTTCAGCAGAACCTGTCGGGTAAAAAGCGGTTATGCGGACATCCTGTTTGAGATTTCTAACCGTCTGAATAGTCATATCAGAAAGCGAGAACAACTGGTTTTGCGTGAAATCATAGCGAACATTGCGCCGAAAACCGATATGCGACAGCACAACGCCGATAGCGATGATAATCATTATCAGAGCAATATCGTTAATCCAGAGCAGAGTCTTGCGACTGGTCAACAACTCCCTTACCATCGCCGGCCTGGCGACAAAGGCCAGAACCGCTACCAGCAGTCCGACGGCAGCCGTTCCGGCAGCAGCAGTAGCTTTGCTCGGGAAATTGATATAAAGCATTGCAGCCAGCACAAACAAAACCAATGCCAGCACCAGCATCACATAAGGAAAAACCGGAATCTGAATGCGTCTTTTGTCTTGCATAACTTACCTCCACCTGTCTGATTCAAGCACCCGGGTGGCGAGAAACAGCCAGGTCACGGTGAACACCACAAAAAAGATGACATTGCCCGAATCGATGACCCCGCGCAAAAATTCTGCGTAGCGGTCGAACAGAGAAAGATTGCCGAGAAGTTCGCCAAAGTCGTTTTCGAACGCGTGCTTTGCCCAGCCAAAAATCCAGAAAAGAATGAGACCGCCAAAACTGACCATGGCGGCAATAATCTGATTTTCAGTGAGCGTGCTGGCGAACAGTCCAAACGAAATGTAGGCGGCACCAAGCAGAACAAGGCCGAGATAACCGCTGTAAATCGGGCCGACGTCAAAGTCCTTTGAATATGCCGAAAGAATCAACGGGTATTGTAATGTCAGAATCATAAGCACGATGTAGAGAATAAAGCACGCGAGAAACTTGCCCATGATAATTTGAAACGGTGAGATCGGCGAGGTCAGCAACAGTTCAATCGTTTTGCTCTTTTTTTCTTCGCTTACCAGTCGCATGGTAAGAACCGGCGAAGCCAGCATCAGAATGAAAGCAGCATTATAGAGCATCGGCTCAAGAGTCGCGATCTTGCTGGTCACGAGAATTACCCAGAACAGGTAACCAACTATTGCCAGAAATGAGGCAAATACAATGTAAGCGATCGGTGAAAAGAAGAAGGCCTGCAGTTCTTTTTTCATTATTGCGAGAATTTTCATGCTTCTTCCTTCCTTTCTTCTGAGCTGGTAAGCTTGAGAAAGATATCTTCAAGCGTCGCGCGGGCCGGCGAGATTTCACGAAAAACCGCCCCGCCGCTGGTTAAGCTTGAAAACAGATCATCAAACATATCATTTCGCGTCAGTTCAAGCCTGAACTCGAAAGCATCGGCAAGTTCTTTGATATCGCTGATATGCGCGCTTTCACAGCGATCGATAGCATCACGCCATTGCTGGCCAGCAGCTGGTTTAAGAACAATTTTCCAGCTCGGGCTGACCTTCGCGTTTTTCTCAAGGTTGGCGACCGAATCAACGGCAACGATCTCGCCTTCGTTGATGATGACGACTCTTCCGCAGGTCATACTGACTTCTGGAAGAATATGTGTCGAGAGAATTATAGTGTGGTCTTTGGCCAGATCCTTGATCAGAGAGCGAATCTCGATAATCTGGTTAGGGTCGAGACCGACAGTTGGTTCGTCGAGAATGAGTACTTCAGGGTTGTGCAACAATGCCTGCGCAAGACCGACACGCTGACGGTAGCCCTTTGACAGGGTTCCGATTACCCGACCAAGGTTCTCGATGAGACCGAGGCGTTCAGAAACATAATTTATACGCTGTTCACGAAGCTTACCCGGCAGTTCGCGAATTTCGCCGATAAAATTGAGATAGGCTCGAACAGTCATTTCGTGATAGAGAGGTGGTGTTTCTGGCAAATAGCCGAGGCGGCGCCTTACTTCGAGGGAATCTTCAAAAACATCATAGCCGGCAACCGTCGCAGAACCAGAGCTTGCCGGCAAAAAACAGGTCAAAATACGCATGGCAGTCGTTTTGCCAGCCCCATTCGGGCCAAGAAGCCCTAGAATCTCGCCCCTTTCAACTTTCAAGGTAATCTCATTGAGAGCCCTGAAGTTGTCATAGTATTTTGTTATGTTATGCATCTCTATCACAATGCTGATGTCTCCTTCCTGTTTTGGGGCAAATCTCCATCTGCCCGATTAGACAGCCTTTCACAAAAAAAGTTCCGGCTATCTTTTATTATGTTCGCAGTATTCCCATAATTTCGCATGTTTAACCAGACTGGAAACGGCTGAAAAGATGTGATAAAAAATCCCGGGGAATCCATCCAGTATTCCAGCACGCAAAATCAGGCGCTTAAAAGCTTCAAAAGGCAGCACCAATACCCGATAAAATCTGAACGTTTTGCCCTGTTGGTACTTCTTTTCGGCATCAAGTTCAGTGTATTTGTTCAGACGCGCCCAGTAATCAAACATTCGGCGATAACTGTAATGCAGCATGTGGTTTTTCAGCTTTTCTGGCCGGCCGGCGAGACGCACAAATTCGTGCACAGGCGTTTCTTCAAATCTGCCCGCTTCCTTTTTAAAAAGGCGTAATTGATAGTCAGGGTAGCAACCACCATATCTGACCGGCTTGCCACAGAAGAAGAGCAGGCGTGGAACGAGATAACCGTTATGAGATGACGAAGCAATCTTTGCGAGAATCTCATTTTTCAGTTCGGGAGTAACAATCTCGTCGGCATCGACGCTGAGAATCCAGTCACCCTTAGCAGCATCGATCGCCAGGTTTTTAGTTTTGGCAAAGCCCTGCCAGTCAACAGTATGAACCTTGATCTTTGCAGAGTCGTATTCGTTGAGGATTTCGACAGTTCGATCAGTGCTATGGCTGTCAAATACTACGATCTCATCAACCCAGTCGACAAGGTGGTCTACACAGTCTTTAATGTTGTGCTCTTCGTTTTTTGTTATCAGTACTGTAGAAAGCAAGTTGCACGCCCCCGATTATAAATCCTGAACCGAAACAACAGAACCCGTCATAAAATTTTCAAAATCTTACCAGATTCACAACTCAATAGCCACCCCCAATATTAAGCAAAGAAAACTATTGGTATGCCATGCGCCGCAGCCAATAGCTAAAAATAGCTTTTGATCGATAAGTCAGGCAAGTTACTTGAAAAAAATCTCAGGTTCTGTGATAATGCACACAAACCACCCTTGGAAAATTACCATGCCAACTCTTGGAATATCGATACATTTTTTCAGAGCATGTTCAGTTATGCACGACGATTTGGAGAGCAACTTGCAAAATCAGGTTTTGTCGAGTTCCAGACTTGGATCAGACTTGTCATTGCCACTGCGAAGCGTAGCCGAAGCAGGAAGCGGTTTGCCAGATGCATAAGACAATACATGGTAAAGAAGCCATTGGTGAGTTAATCTCAAATTTGCAGAACAATGCAAATTCCTTTGAGGCAGATAAAAATAACAGATGAAAATCATTCAAATACTGAACACTTTTCACTGGAGCGCGGCGGCCAATTATTGTGTTACTGTTTCGCGAGAACTGATGCGACGTGGCCATGATCTGCTGCTGCTTACTGAGCCCGGAAAAGCTTGCGATCGCGCAAAAGAAGCAGGAATTCCCTGCGACGACAGCATTCGTCTCAACCATCGCAATCCCCTGCTGTTTGTTGATGCGATCAAACGCATGAAGATGATTTTTCGCAGTTTCAAACCCGACATTATTTCGCCGCACATGAACGAGGCCGCCTGGCTTCCAGGTATGATCGCTCGAAAAGCCTTTCCTCGGGCAATAATTGCGAGAATCAGAACTGAGTATGACCCGCCCAAGAAGCATTTTATCAATCGTTTTGTTCATCATGCCTGGACAGATCACCTGGTTGTTGGCTCCATGCTGCATAAGCGCCTCTGTCAGGACATACTGGATTATCAGCCCGACATGATCAGCGTAATATATGGCGGAGTTGACTCAGAACTTTATAATCCGGGGCTTCGGCAGACAAGCCGCTTTCGCAGCGAAATCGGATCGGATGCGAGCGAAGTTTTGCTTGGTATTCTGGCAAGGCTCGACCCGGTCAAAGGGCATGAATTCGCACTCGAGGCGATTGCGAGAATCAAAACACTGCCTGCCCGATTCAAGCTGGTGATCATAGGTTATGAGGCCGAAAGAACTTACGCCTGGATAAAAAGTCTTGCCGCTGAACTTGGTGTAACCGACCGAATATACTGCGCTGGTTACCGCGAAGATCTGCCTGATCTGCTGGGAGCGCTCGATATAGGCCTGATTTCATCTACAGGTTCAGAGGCCAATTCGCGCGCAGCGCTTGAGTTCATGGCCTGCGGCAAACCGGTAATTGCCAGCGCAGTTGGCGTTATTCCAGAAATCATTCAGAACAATGAGCAGGGACTGATTGTGCCGCCGAGAGATGTTGAGCAACTTGCCAAAGCCATTGAAAAGCTTATAGTGAACCCGGTTTTACGACAGAACATGGGAAAATCGTCGCGGCAGAAAGTTCTCGACAACTTTTCCCTCGAAAAATTTGGTTCAATGATGGAAAGTGTCTATAGCAGACTTCTGCGCCAATCTTAAATATAAACAGTATTGACTTAGGTACGGGCTTACAATAGAATCCTGATTATTCAACGGGGTACACAGACTGTGAATCTATTCAGAAATTTTTCGATCGCGGCCAGATTATACGTAACCTTTTTATTGGTTGCGCTTTTTCCGGTTGTCATTTTCCTGTATGTACAGCTGGCAGACGTTATGGTTAGCGATGCTACCGCCATATTTGTCGGACTTCTTGCCCTGCTTAACGGACTGATAACTTCAATTCTGGTAACAGGCTCGCTGCGAACGCCTATAGACAAGATTGCCAGCGCGCTGCAGGCTTTTCAGACAAAGAAGTCAGCAGGAGCGATTACTGACAATTCGACTGATGAGCTGGGCGAGATTGCTAATGAGTTGAACCGCGTTTTCAGCACCTGGAACCAGGAAATTATCAGCCTTGGCAAAAAACAGTTTCAACAGGAAAAGCAGGTAGAACAGAACGAAATTCATATCGGCATGGCCGAGAAACAGCTCGATCAAACCAGATCGCTGCTCAAGGTTGCGCAGACTCTCAACACCACGTTTGATTTTCAAAGCAATCTCAAAGCCATCCTCGACGAGGCAATTACCGCACTGAATGTGCAGTGGGCCTCTATCCTTCTGATCAATCGTGAGAAGCACGAGATGACAGTTGCCTGCGTCAGAGGGGTCGAAAAGAGCCTGCTCGACGATCTTACTGATGAAGAATATCCGTCAATTCGTCTAAAACCTCATGAGGGGCTGGCCGGCCAGGTAATCAAAGACGGCTTGCCGCTGATTGCCAATAAAGGTTTCAAAGACCCGCGTTTCAAGATGTTCAGCGAGTTTCGCAGCAAAGACGAAAAAGTGGCGAGTCTTCTGTGTGCCCCGATATTAGGCAATGACGGTAATGTTCTGGGTGTTATGAATTTTATAAATCGCATCTCGCCACCAGTTTTTCGCAACGAAGATTTGCCTTACACTCACGATCTATGCACTTTGGCCGCGCTTATCATTGAGCGCCATCGCCTCTACCACAACCTCTTTCAGGACGATTTGACCGGCCTCACCGCTCATAATGTCTGGAAAGGCTTTCTCGTCGAAGAGGCGACGAGAGCACTCAGATATGCTCAACTTCTCAGCCTGGTGATAGTTGAAGTAGACGGCTTTAAAAAGCTTGTTGACAGCTCAAACAGCGACTTTGGCATTGAGATCATCAACGCTTGCGGTGAGATCGTTACCAGGGCGCTCCGCGATACTGACACGGCATCTTCTACGCAGGAACGCTTTTTTATGCTGCTTCCCAACACTGATGTGGCCGGAGCAGTATTTCTGGCCGGCAGAGTAAAAGAGAACATCGAAAAAGCTGAATTTACCTTTGACGGCAAGAAGCATTCTGTAACGGTTTCTGCAGGCATAGCCTGTTATCCTGAAACGCTTCAGGACCCGAAAACTCTCATGAAATCGGCCATTACCGCGCTGGCCCAGGCTCGCGACAGTGGCGGCAACCGCGCTGTCATTCACGGCGCCAGCAATTAACCCTTAACCAGAGGTTCACATGTCAGAAAAAAATTCATTCTACGTAACCACTCCCCTTTATTATGCCAATGACGAACTGCATATCGGCCACGCGTTCTCGACTCTTGCCGCCGACATACTCAGCCGCTACAATCGTGCCATGGGGCGCAATGTTCATTTTCTAACCGGCTCTGACGAGCACGGGCAGAAAGTCGAGCAGGCGGCCAAAGCGCGTGGCCTGTCGCCACAAGAGCACACCGACAAGCTCGTCGAAAAATTCAAGACCCTCTGGGAACTGCTCGACATTACCTATGATGATTTCATCAGAACAACCGAAGATCGTCACAAGAAGGTTGTTACCTACGCTCTCAACCAGCTATGGGAAAAGGGTGACATATACGAGGCCGAGTACAGTGGCTGGTATTGTACGCCATGTGAGCGCTTCTGGACCGAGAAAGAAGTGCCCGAAAAAACATGTCCTGACTGCAAACGCGCAGTTCAGGAGCTTACTGAGAAGAACTACTTCTTCAAAATGTCATCGTATCAACAGCGACTGATCGACCATATCAACAATAACCCTGGCTTTATCAGACCCGAGAATCGCAAGAATGAAGTTCTTGGTTTTCTGCGTCAGCCACTGGGCGATCTGTGCATAAGTCGCCCCAAAGCCCGTCTTTCATGGGGTATCGAGCTGCCATTTGCCAAAGACTATGTTACTTATGTCTGGTTTGATGCTCTTACCAACTATATTTCAGCGGCTGGCTACCCTTTTGACATGGAAAAATTCAATCGCCTGTGGCCTGCTTCCTGTCATCTGATCGGCAAGGATATTCTGACCACGCATGCTGTCTACTGGACCACCATGCTCATGGCACTGGGCCTTGATCTGCCAAAATGCATCTTTGCCCATGGCTGGTGGGTTACCGGTGAAGGCAAAATGTCAAAGTCTGTAGGTAATATCATAAATCCGCGTGAACTGGTTGCCAGATACGGCCTTGATCCTTTCAGGTTCTACCTTTTCCGTGAGATGGTGTTTGGCATGGATGCCACCTATACCGAAGACAACTTTGTGCTTCGCTACAATGCCGATCTGGCGAACGACTATGGCAACCTCTGCCAGCGCACCCTGCCCCTGCTGATCAAGAATCGCGGCGGCATTTTCCACAAGAAGTCGGCAACTCTGCCACAAAGCCAGGAAATAGTAAAACTGGCCGAGCAGGTCAAAGCCGGCTACATTGATGCGATGGAAAACTTTCTGTTTCACGACGCACTCAAGAACATCTGGAGCCTGGTGCAGCGCCTGAACAAGTATGTCGACGAATGTGCACCATGGAAATTGGCAAAAGAACAGAACTTTGAAGTGCTCGACGAAGTGTTTTACACTATCGGCGAAGGCATCAGATTCTGCACACACCTGGTTGAGCCTTTTATGCCGCACCTTGCCCCTGAATTTTTCAAGCAGATTGGCTGCGCCGAGAACCGAGTAAAGATTCCTGATTTGTCATGGGGACAACTGGCCGACGGCACTGCGTGCACCGAGCCGACACCGATGTTTCCGCGCCTTGAAACTGAACGCATCCAGAATCTCAAAAAGGGTGACAAAACTGCAGAACCGGCCGGCAAAAAGGAAAAGCCAGCTGCGCCAGCAGCAAAAACTGAAGTTAACGAAGATGGGCTGGTCAGCTTTGACGAATTTCTAAAAACCGAGCTGTGCATTGCACGTATTGAAACCGCTGAAAAGGTCGAAAATGCCGACAAACTGCTCAAGCTGACGGTGAATATCGGCAGCGAGACACGCACGCTGGTGGCCGGCATAGCGGCTTTCTACAAACCCGAAGACATTATTGGCCGTCAGGTAGTAATGGTCAAGAACCTCAAACCCGCTAAAATACGGGGAATTCTTTCGCACGGCATGATTCTGGCAGCACCAACTGAAGATGGCGGGCTTGCTCTGGTATCACCAGACAAGCCTGCGCAAACAGGCATAAGAGTCAAATAATGAGCGACGTTTTTCTGGTAGACGTGCACGCTCATCTGCAGGATGAAAAGCTGTTTTCAGAGTGCTCAGAGCTGGTTGCCAGAGCCAGCGAGAGTGGTGTGCAGCGAATAATCAATGCCGGCACCTGTGTCGAGACTTCACTTCAGGCGATTGATATTGCCAGGCAATACCCGGGCTGCTCGGCACTTGTCGGGGTACACCCACACGATGCTTCTGGAGCTGATGCAGAAACCGAAAACAGATTGCGCGAACTGGCGAAACTGCCAGAAGTCGTTGGTATTGGCGAAATCGGGCTTGATTTTCACTACAACTTCTCGCCTCCTGAAATACAGACAGCTGTTTTCAAAGCTCTGTGGCTTCTGGCCGCTGAGCTAGACATGCCTGCAGTAATTCATGTCAGAGAAGCGTTTGATGATTTTTTTGCCGCCATCAAAGAGCTGCCAAGACCACCAAAGGTTATGCTGCACTGCTTTTCCGGAGATATCGAAATCGCACGCAAAGCTGCTGATCTTGGTTTTCATTTTTCGATCGGTGGCGCACTGACTTTTACAAAATCAGATATGACCAGGGCAGTCTTCAAATTCCTGCCTGATAACGTTATTCACCTTGAAACAGACTGCCCGTATCTGGCTCCGCAACCAAAGCGTGGCAAAAGAAATGAGCCAGCCTGGCTGGCACTGACGTTTGAACATCTCTGCAAATTGCGCGGCACTGACTGCGAAGATATGCGCAGAAAACTGCATAATAACGCCATTACGTTTTTTGGTTCAAGGTTGTCATAAACATGGAAACACAAAAGCTTACTTTTACCCGCACTACATGCAATGAAATTGTTCTCGGCACGGACATTTTCAAAGAAGTCGCGGCGCGCGTTCTTCGCCTGCGTGCAGCCAGACATTGCGCGGTATTAACCAATGAGACCGTGGCCAAATGGTATCTGCAACCGCTGCTTGCCGAGCTGCGCACAAGAGGCATCAAGGCCACTGAGATCGTTTTGCCAGACGGCGAAAAACATAAAAGTCTCGATTCGCTATCTGCAATATTAGACCAACTTTGCGCCGACGGTCTTGACCGCAACTGTCCTCTTATTGCGCTTGGCGGTGGTGTTATCTGCGATCTTGGCGGTTTTGCTGCTTCGGTTTTCAAGCGTGGACTGCCACTGGTTCTGATGCCAACTTCCCTTTTGGCAATGGTTGACGCGAGCATTGGCGGCAAAAATGCCATCAATCTGCCCGGTGGCAAAAACCTGGCCGGAACTTTTTATCAGCCAGTTCTAACCGCCATCGACGTCTCTGTTTTACGCACGCTGCCGCTGAGTCAACTCGCATATGGCCTTGTCGAAGCGATAAAGCATGGTGCAATCTCTGATTCTGCATATTTCCGGTTTATTCACAAAAGCGTTGATTCGATCAAGGCAAAGCATATGAGTCTTTTGCAGCGCCTAATCCGCCGTTCCATACATATCAAGAAATCATTTGTCGCCGAAGACGAACTCGACCAGGGCATTCGTGCACACCTGAATCTTGGGCACACATTTGGTCATGCACTCGAAGCTGCCGGCAATTACATCAGGCTGCACCATGGCGAAGCCGTTGGCCTGGGCATGTTGATGGCGCTAAAAGCAGCACGAACTATCGGTAAGCTGGAAGAAGATTACACTGAGCATCTCAGACACATTTTAACCGAGTTTGGGCTCCCGACAAAAATTCCCGTTGAGCTTGATAAAAAGGAATTACTGAATACACTCTCACAAGATAAGAAAAAATTGCACGATGGCTACAGATTCATTCTCCCTCAGTCTCTTGGCAAAACCTTTGTGCACAAAGTTGCCCAGGACAAAATCGAAGATTTTTTTCTTAACGCATGTGACATATAAGACAATAAGGATGGCAATATGAACCCGACAACCACTATTTCGCACCGTTTTTCGCCCAATGCCCAGAAAGTGCTGGCAAAGCGCTACCTCACCAGAGGCCCTGACGGTAAGCCGACAGAAACCATTGAAGAGCTGTTTCATCGTGTAGCCATGGCAATTGCCTCGGCCGAGAATAATTACCCAAACAGCAGATATAAAGTAGATGATCTCGAACAACTGTTTTTCAATATTATGACTGATCTTGATTTTTTGCCGAACAGTCCGACACTTATGAATGCGGGCAAAGAGCTCGGCCAGTTGTCTGCCTGCTTTGTATTACCGGTTGAGGACTCAATGGAAGGCATTTTTGACGCCGTCAAAAATGCCGCATTGATCCATAAATCAGGTGGCGGCACAGGCTTCAGCTTTTCGCGACTGCGGCCGGCCAATGATATTGTAAGCTCTACCAGCGGAGTAAGTTCTGGTCCGATCTCTTTCATGAAGGTATTCAATGTTGCCACAGAAACCATAAAGCAGGGCGGTACCCGCCGCGGCGCAAACATGGGGATACTTAGAGTAGATCACCCTGACATCCTGGAGTTTATCACCTGTAAAGAGAAAAACGATGAACTGACCAATTTTAACATCAGCATCGCTATCACCGACCGCTTTATGGAAGCGCTTGAGCGTGACAATGAGTATGATCTTGTCAACCCACGCTCTGGCGAAACAGTACATTCGCTCAAGGCCAGCAAAGTCTTCAACATGATTGTAGAGCGTGCATGGCGTAATGGCGAGCCTGGCATTGTATTTATTGACCGGATCAACAGATATCAGCCAACGCCGGAAGTCGGCCTGATAGAATCTACTAACCCCTGTGGCGAGCAGCCTCTTCTGCCTTACGAGTCATGCAATCTTGGGTCGATCAACCTGGCTCGTTTTGTTAAGAGCACAGACGGCAAACCAGAGGTCGACTTTACGCGTCTGCGCGAAGTAATCACCTTGTCAGTGCGTTTTCTCGACAATGTTATTGATCAAAATCGCTACCCGATTCCCGAGATCGACAGAACAACCAAAGCCAACCGCAAAATAGGTCTTGGCGTCATGGGCTGGTCAGACATGCTGATCAAGCTCAATCTGGCATATGACTCGGAAAAAGCGCTCGAAATGGCTGATACTGTGATGGGCTTCATCAAACGTGAAGCATGGACCGCATCACAGGACCTGGCAAGAGAACGAGGCCCGTTTCCGAATTTTGAAAGATCAATTTTTGCCGAGAAAAAAATGCAACCACTGCGCAACGCAACGGTTACTACTATCGCACCAACAGGTACCATCAGTATGATTTCAGGATGTTCAAGTGGAATCGAACCGTTGTTTGCAATAGCCTATGAAAAGCACGTGATGGATAATGAAAAGCTCGTTGAAGTACACCACGACTTTGTCAAAATTGCGCGAGAACGCAATTTTTATTCAGAAGCGCTGATGGAAAGAATTGCAAAACAAGGCAGTCTCAAAGGCATAATTGAAATACCAGAAGATGTTGCGCGAGTATTTGTAACCAGTCACAATATCTCTCCGGAATGGCACATTAGAATGCAGGCGGTGTTCCAGAAGCACACTGACAACGCGGTCAGCAAGACCGTCAACTTTCCCTTTGAAGCGACAATAAGAGATGTAGAAACCGTTTTCAGACTAGCTCACACTCTGGGCTGCAAAGGCGTCACCGTGTACCGAGACGGATCTCGCGACGAACAGGTGTTAAACGTGGGTTCTGGCAAAAAGGGTACGCGGCAATCAGAAAACACGCGGGTTACTCCACGGGCACGCCCCGAAAGAACTGTCGGAATGACTGAGCGCGTGAAGATAGGCTGCGGCAATCTTTATGTAACAGTTAACTCCGATGAAAAGGGTATTTGCGAAGTATTTACCAGCCTTGGACGCAATGGCGGGTGCCCTTCCCAGTCAGAAGCAGCAGCGCGTCTCGTGTCGATGGCGTTGCGCGCCGGCGTCGATGTACAGGAGATAATTGATCAGCTAAAAGGAATCAGGTGCATGTCAACCATCAAACGTGGTGCCATGTCAGGTGGTGTCAAAGTACTTTCATGCCCTGACGCAATAGGTAAGGCTATTGAGCAATATTATCTGAGCGCAAGAGATTCGTTCACTCGCAATGTACCGGCAGCAAGCGAGTCTCGAACTGTAGAAAAGAAAGATCTTCTCATGGACAACACAGAACCTGGATCTTCATGCCCTGAATGTAATGAAGCGCTCGAGCACGAGGGCGGCTGCGTAATCTGCAAATCATGCGGTTATTCAAAGTGCGGTTAATTAGTAAAGCTTGATAATAAAGAAATACTGCCATACTCTACCGTGAATTTAGAGAGTGGCAGTATTTTTTTCGTAACGAAAGAATTCTTTTACGCCAAGGCAGCCTGATAACGACTTGCCACCTCGAAAAAAAATATTGATATAGCCATTGACACATCCTCTAGATCTCAGTAGAATTTACATACGTGGCTTAGGTTTTCTCTAAAATCTAAACCCAGCGCGCATAAGGAGTATAAGAGTATGAAACATAGAATTGCGCAGATAGCTGTATTGATGTTGCTGATAGCTTTTATTGCAACACCAGTTTTTGCTAATGAAGCGCCCCTCCTCAGAGTAACTTTTCTCGATGTACATCAGGGCGATTGTATTTTGATTCGCTCTGCTGAGAAAACGATCATGATCGATGCTGGCGACGACAACCGCAACGCTGCTCAGCGTTACATCATTCCATACCTTAAAAAAGAAGGTATCAAGCACATTGATCATGCTTACATCACGCACCCGCACCGCGACCATTTTGGCGGATTCATTGATCTGGTAAGAGAATTTTCGTTTGGTGAATTTGTTTACTCAAACGACTCCGAAATCTCTTCCGACGAAAGTCGAGATAGAGTAGACCCGGAAAGGGGCCCGCAGGATGGCCTTATCTATGGTCAGTTGCGTGAGCTGATCACAAAGAAAAACATTCCGTATCGTCGTGCAAAAATGGGCGAAATGCTCGACTGGGGCAAAGGTATCGAAGCACAAGTGCTTTATTGTGATGCCCGCCGGGACAGCCAGGAAAACAAATCCGACGAACTCAAAACCGACCCGAATGACATGTCAATAATCATTAAGGCGACAGTCGGCAAGGTCAGCTATCTGTTCACCGGTGATGCCGGGAAAAAGCCTGAAATCGACATGGTTGCATTATATGGCGAAAAGCTGAAAACCACAGTTCTCAAATCAGGTCACCACGGCAGCAAGACCTCTTCAAGTCACGCCTTCATGGATGTAGTTGTACCAGAATATGGTGTAATCAGTGCTGGTAAAGGCAATTCGTTTGGCCATCCGACACCGGTTGTATTAGACATTTACGATTATCATAAAATGAAAGTATTCAGAACTGACCTTGATGGTCACGTTGAAAGTTTTACCGATGGCAAAACCATTAGATTCGTAACTGACAACAGCCTGATCGAATTTGCCCAGACTCCAAAAGTGATCGCGTTAACTGCGAATTCAGCAACTATCCAGTGGACGACCAACAAACCAGGTACCACTGCAGTTTTTTACGGAATTAATGCTCTCAATCAGTCAAAAGAGTATGATCATGCGGTCAAAACGCATACGGTTACTTTGACCGGCCTGAAGCCCTCTTCGACCTACAAGTATAAAATTGAGACCCGTGACCCACGGGAAGTCGAAAAGTTCGTGACTTTCGAAGGCACTATCACCACACCAGCAGGTGCAGAAAATCCATTGCCTAAGATCGTCAGCATAGGCGTTAACTACGACAAGCTGTACATGAAGCACCCGTTCAAGGTTCTGGTTCCGGTCACTAATCCGGCCGAAGTTGCTGCTTCTGGAATCACTCTTGAAGTCTATCATTCAGCAATGTGCCCAACCAATTTGATCGACAAAGTTAAATTCGCCAAGCTTGATCCAAAAGAGACCATCGAATCAGCATTACCGACCCAGATTGACTGGCTCGGTGAAGTAGAGATCATCGCAGTCCTCAAAAAGGGTACAACAATAATTGACACCAGCTCAATAATTGTAATTCTTGACGCTAAGGTTATGTATGTTGATTGCGTACACGGAAACAAAGATTACTATACCGGCCGCTTTGCTGGAATGAAAATGGATCTCTTTCAACAGTACGGCATACAATTACGTAGTATCTCAAGGGCCATCACTCTTGACATGATCAAGGATTCTTTTGTTGTCGCGATTCCTCACCCGACAATTGATTTCAAGAAAGAAGAAATCACAGCACTAAAACAGTATGTGTCAGCTGGTGGCTCTTTGATCATGTTTGGAAAATCAGACTTCCGCAATCTTTCAAATCCTGACATGTTGAACAGCATATTGAAAGGCGTTGGCAGCAAGATCCGCTTTAATGACGACCAGGCTTGCGACCCTACTGACAATATCGGGCCACCATACCGCCCGTTCATAAAAACCTTTCCGAATCCTGCAATCACTGGTGGAGTTAAAAAACTACTGCTCAGAGATTCCTGCACACTTATCAATGCACAAAATAAGGGCCTGGCAGCCAGCAAGAACCTCTTTTTACTGGCCACCGGAGACGACGACTTCTACAATTCTGACTCAGACGCACTTGGCGACGCATACATCTATGCAAGCCACACTCCATTGCTGCCGATTCCGGTAGCTGCTGCCGAAGATCTTGGTCGCGGTCGCGTTGCATGTATCGGTGAAGCACTTTATCAGGACAGCTTTTACAGCAGTCCGGGTGATCTTGACACGGTTCCGTTTAATCGCAGCATTATTCACTGGCTCAGCCTTGGCAAAGAAAAGACTATCCGTGAACTGCTTGACTACATTGCCGAACTTGACACCGAAGAAGACGCAGAAGTTCGCATAGAGCGTTATGCAGAACTTTCGCCGATGGTTGTACAATATCTGAGAAGTGCAATTGACACCGATGCTGCCGCATTGCAGAACATGAACGAAATGCTCAACGAATATGACAGTTCTGCCATCAACAGCCTCAAGGTTGAGATCGAACACTTGAACAGGTTCGACAGCCTGCATTCAAACGACAGATAGTCTGTAACCAGCAAGCACAGTATTTTAAAACCCCGGCTCAGGCCGGGGTTTTATATTTGCCGGCAAAAGTTTGCCAACATTTTTCATATGAAGCCGGGAGTGCTTACTTCCAGTCCTTTGTCACATAAGAGTTCAAGAATTCGACCCATGGCATGCTGCTAACGCCGGGCTCTCGGCAGAATTAGGCCCTTCTTATGCTTCAGCCATTAGAAAGGCGCATGCCAGACTGCTCAGTGGCCCCATTCGCTAAAGCTATCGACAGACGTGAATTTGAGGTAGGAGTTGTCGGGATTGCGTCAAAGTTGCCTGTCTCTCAGAGCTGCTCTATCCTGAGCAGCTCTGTATAAGCACGTCCTTATGCAAAAAAGCTTTCTCGCATGGGACCGGGCGATCTCCATCCTGAGCCGCCCGGCATAAGCACCTCGTGCGCAAAAAACCTTCCTACGCCCTTGTATGCGTTTTTACCAAGTCCGACTCTTGCACCAAACAGCCCTGCAATTCAAATGTGCCAGAGGAGTCCTCTGGCACAAGGGCTGTTAATGGTAAAAATTGAGCTCTGAGCTGATCTCAGATTTACAGAATAAGGCTTTGGCGAGAGCACGTCTATTGGGCTATTTCTTGCCTTTGCCGGGTTTGCTCTTTAGGGCGGCGGGCTCTGGCTTCGCTTTTTCTGAGGCAGCTTCATGAGCTGCAGCATCATCGCCTTCGTTTTCATCAGAAGCATCGTCGCCAGGCTCTACGACCTCGGCATCACTTGTATTGTATTCGTTGGTTTCTTCAGACTTTTTGCCAGACTTCTTGCCAGATCTGATCGATTCTGTCACTTCTCGTGCTTCGAGCACGAAGTGGGCAAGCATTCTGTTCATTTCATCTGCTACCATGCTCAGATGCTTGGTAATCTTTGCCATATCCTGAATCGAATCGCGCTGTGATTTAAGAGAATCAAGAACGCCATCGACTTCTTTTGTCGTAGTCTTGGTTGTAATAGAAAGGTTTTCAATCGAAAGGCTGATTGCTTCGATGTTTTTGCTCTGTTCAACCGAAGACTTGCTGATATCCTGAACCTGAACATTAACGCTCTCAGAAGCCATTCCGATCTCATCGAGATAACCACCGGCCTGGTTGATGATTTTGACGCCTTCCTGAACCTTGTCTTTACCAAGACTCATCTCTTCAACGGCCTTGTTGGTTTTATGCTGAATTTCACCGATAAGGGCGCCGATTTCTTCGGCGGCCTTAGCGCTCTGCTCGGCAAGCTTCTTAACGTTGGCGGCAACAACCACGAAACCTTTGCCCTGTTCGCCGGCACGCGCCGCTTCAATAGCAGCGTTCAGCGCAAGCAGGTTGGTCTGTCGCGATATGGCAGTAATGGTCAAAACAATCTTACCGATCTTTCTTGACTGGTTCTTGAGCTCCTCGAGAACTCGCGATGAATCGCCAACTGCTCTTTCAATTTCCTTAATAGTTGTGGAAGCTTCGCGCACGGCTTCCATGCCCTGAGTAGCCTTGAGCCTGTTCTGAACTGATTCTTCGTAAGCACGATTTGAACGCTTGGCGATCAGCTGCGAATTTGCCGAGATTTCTTCGATTGCCGCCGCAGTTGATTCAAGCGTGCCGGCTGAATCTTTGGTTGCTTTGGTAATACGCTGCGTATTACCAAAAATGTTCTGAATAGACTCATTAGATTGCAGAGTAAGGTTTGAAATACCATTTGCCATGTGTGAAAGGCGGTTGATAACATCTTGAATCTGCAGCAACAGGCGCTGAATGTAGCCAATAAACTTGTTAAAGCGGTCTGATACTTCAGTAACTTCGTCTTTACCGATAATGGCGAGTCGCTTGGTCAAATCACCGCGACCGCGTGATATCTCTTCAAGGCCCTGCGAAACACCGCGAATCTGGTTGACCACGCCGGTGATTACAACCATCGTGATGCCGGTCATGACGACAAGGCCGAAGATGATCAGAAACAAGGAAAAATTTTGCGCTTTGTTGAGCGCCCCCATCATGCCCTGAGTATCGACAGATGTAAGAATTACCCAGTTGGAGTTAGGAATCGGAGACGCTGCAAGCAGCATATTAGCCTTATCACCAGTCAAAAACTCATGAAAACCGCTGCGGTTGTTGACGATGCGCTCGGCATGGTCTTGAAGTTCGGGTTCATTGGAGTTCAGAAAAATGCGGCGCTGCGGATCGAGTACGTTTTCCTGCTCAGAATGTGAGAGGTAAAAGCCGTTTTGCGAATATTCACTCGAGATAAGCGAAGTCTTACCACCAACGGTCGCGAGAGAACCAGGCACATTCTCAAAAAGAGATTCAAGAGATACGCCAATGCCGACTATGCCTATTTTTTTGCGTTGCGAAATCACCGGTTTGAAAATGAAAAAGATGCGTTCTCGCATTTCATCTTCGCCCTGCTGAAAAAAAACCGGACTGCGATAAACACCGTCAGTCTCTACGGCGTCACGCATTTTGCCTGTTATATAGCGCTGGTATGGAAGGTCTGTTAGCGGCAAATCCTTGCCGTTAGTGCCCATGCGAAAAACCGTCTCGCCATCAACATCAAGAATTGCTATCTCGATAATTTCATTAGCAAGATAGTCTTCGCTTTTGACGAGAAGGCCATTGACTGGAGTCTTCAAGACCTGCTTCCATTGTTCGATGAGTTCGGTCTCATCTGGAGCCTGTGCGAGCCATGAAAGAAATTGAACAGTCGAACTCATTCTGCCAAGGTATTCGGCAACTTTTTCGTTGGCCAGCACAGCCACGCCAATCTTGTTGGCTTCTGAACTGAGAATAGTTTGAATTTGAACGGGTATCTGAGTTTTGACCGCATTACGAATCTGTTCAGACGTAAAAAAAGTCAAAGCAAGAAGAATAAGCGAAACCAGTACCATTGTAAAAAAAAGTCTGGTCTTGATCTTTAAGTTATTAAAAAATTCCACCCGGTCGCTTCCTTTATTTTGGCGGTATTAAGAGGGTATCTCCAACTTTTATAACGTGTTTGCTTGAGATGTTGTTGAAGTTAAGCAATCTGGCCAATGGGATCTTGTTCTTCGCCGCGATTTTCGAGAGAGAATCGCCAGATTTCACCTTGTATTTCTCAGCATTTTTCTTACTGGCTGTCTTCTTGGCCTGGGCTGCAGCGCGCTGTTTCGCTACAGCTATTTTATTTGCTTCGCTGGTTCTTATGAATTCAAGATACGAGGTGTCGAGGCCCTCTTCAATTGGATTGAGCAAAAAGTCTCTGACGCCCAGATACACAGCCTGCGCCATTCTGGTTCGCGCGTTGTAATTTTTTAGAACTTCAGCATCTGCCAAATTGGATGTGTAACCAAATTCAACAAGAATCGAGGGCATCGCCATCGAATGCAGCACCTTAAAACCCGCGCGCTTAACCCCACGCGAAGGCAATTCAACAACTGAGGCACCCAGCTGCAGCTCTACGCGCTCGGCGAGCTGCCGGCTCTTGTTCATTATTGCTGCCTGACGCTCGACGATTTCGCGCTTGACCACCTGTGTATTGTTGGTGGGCGTTGTTACCCCGCCAAAATCGACCTGGTTTTCCATCTCGGCAACCAGACGCTCGGCCTCGCCCACGGCACCACGCGGTGATTCAAAGTAGACTTCGATGCCACGAATGGCCTTGCGGGAATTATAATTAACGTGCAGACTTAAAAAGGCATCAGCACCCAGATGCTCAGCTATTTCACGCCTGCGCTCAAGTGGAATTATGTAATCGCCATCGCGTGTCAATACTGCCTTAAAGCGGGGATCGCGATCAAAGTAAGCTTTGATAAGCTTACCCATAGTCATAACATAATTTTTTTCGATTATTCCATTATTGCGCGTACCGGGATCTTCGCCACCGTGTCCGGGGTCGAGCACTACGATCTTTACGTTCTCGGCCTTGAGGCGGTTTACTTCGTTAAGCTCAGCATTACGGCGCTTGATCAGTTGCGCCTGGGGTTCTTTAAGGAAAATAACAATACGATCGCCTTTGCTTGCCGTCACCGGTAGAACAAAGGTTTTCGCCTCTACTCCGATTGGCGCGCGAAAGAAAACGCGCACCTTGCCTTCAGACATCTGTTGCACGGTAAGCACTTCGAGAAATGGATTCTGCAAAGGATAGCGCTGGCGACCAGGTCGAAAAATACAGTTTTCAATATCAAAATAAAGCGTCCCGTCTTTCAACTGCGAAACCGGCGATACTCGCGGCGTCTCGCTGATGTCGAGAACCACCTGGGCTTCTTCCGGGCTCTGCCAGAAACGGATATCGGTTATTCTACCGCCTTCGGCAGCAAAGCTTAAGCTGAACTGGCAAATAAACAGTGATATGAGCAATGAAAGTATTAGTGTATTTCTTTTTGTCACAGGTTTTCCCATTTTTCAGTGTATCGGCACAAAATGAACGCACAGATTATATCAGGTTTGTCGCTTCATTTAAAGGTCATAAACATTATTTCTTATCATCAAAGAAGCAATTCTTCTTTATAGCAGTGTTCAGACGCTGAAGATACTGTGCCCTGCTGATTTCTACAGCGCCAAGTCGTGATGTGTGCGGTGTCAATACCTGAGAGTCAAACAACTCGAACCCACGATTTTTTAAATGCTTGAACAGATATAGCAAACCCATGGTCGAGGCATTTGACACATCAGAGAACATTGATTCGCCGGCAAAAAATCCACCGAGCGCCACCCCGTAAACGCCACCCACTAGCTTTTCTGCACAATATACCTCGACACTATGAGCGTGACCCAGCCTGTGTAACTTTGTATAAGCCCTTACAAATTCAGGGCTTATCCAGGTTGTCTCACGCCCTGGAGCTGAACAGGCGCATCCGCGCATAACATCGGTAAACCTTGCGTCTGTTGAAAAAGAGAACCGGCCGCTGCGATACATACGCGCCATGCGGGTGGTTGGCTTAAATGTGGCAAGTTCGAAGATCGCCCGTGGATCTGGAGACCACCAGCTGATCGGATTCACCGACCATGGAAAAATTCCCGATGAGTAAGCCTGCAATAGAGTCTCCGGCTCGAGATCTCCACCAAAGGCCAGCAAACCATCGTCATCGGCTAATTCTGGGTCAGGAAAATTTATGTATTTCATAGGTTTCGCGCTCTAAAAAAATCACCTGGAAAATTTGCACACCGGGCAAAATGATGCTAATGCCCTAAATTGCCAGCTTTCATCTACATGATCAGATCTCATCTATCTAAAATACAGTTTTTTTTGCCAGTATTCAACCATCATGCCGCATGTGAAATAATTTTCAATCATTGAAAACTGCATGGCAATATGTTAATGTATCGCGTTTTCGAAATCTGAGTTAACGTTTTTGAGGAGAACATAGAAGAATGCTCGAGCCAAAATCATTTGCAGGCGGGCTACATCCGCCAGAAATGAAGCTCACCTCTGACAAGGCTATCAAGAATTTGCCTCTGCCAGACCGCGTGGTGCTTCATGTTTCTCAGCATATCGGAGCTCCCGCAAAGCCGTCTCATAAAATTACCGATAAAGTAAGTTGTGGAGAAGTGGTTGCAGAAGCGGGTGGATATGTTTCAGCTCCTATTCACGCGACTATTTCAGGTTCAGTCATTGCTGTCGGCAATTTTATGCACCCTTTTGGCGTTCCATCGCCGGCAATCGTTATCGAGCGGGATCCAGCCGTTGCAGAACCGCCATTTACCAGCGAAAACGGTCTTGAACTGAGTGTTGCAGAAATCAAAAAGCGCATCCAGGACTCCGGAATGGTAGGACTTGGCGGCGCAACCTTCCCGACCCATGTCAAACTCTCTCCACCAGATACCAAACCAATAGACACAGTGATTCTGAATGGCGTTGAGTGCGAACCAGCGCTGACCTCAGATCATCGCCTGATGCTCGAAGAAACCGATAAAGTTATAAACGGCCTGCAACTGATAATGAAAGCGCTGAATGCCAAAAACGGTATCATTGGCGTAGAGAACAACAAACCAGACGCAATTAAGGCTCTCGACGACAAACTTAAAGCCCTGCCAAACATTACGGTTCAGCCGCTCAAGGTAAAATACCCGCAGGGTGGTGAAAAACAGCTTATCTACGCTTGCCTCGGCCGTGAGATTCCATCTGGCAGCCTGCCCATGGACGTTGGTGTGGTCGTGCAGAACGTCGCCTCGGCAGCTGCTATAGCAGATGCAGTCAACATGAAACGCCCATTGCTCGAAAGAATAGTTACATTAGCCGGCAATTGCGTCGCAAACCCCGGCAATTATCGCGTAAGAATTGGTACGACCGTATGTGATTTTATTGAGATGACAGGCGGCCTCAAAAAAGACGTTCCGCTCAAAAAAGTAATCATGGGTGGGCCGATGATGGGCTTTGCCCTGTTTGATCTCCACATTCCGATAATTAAGGGCACAAGTGGTGTTCTCTGCTGGGACAGCGAAGAAGCGGCGCAACCGCACGAAACCTCTTGCCTGCGCTGCGGCAGCTGCATAAGAGCATGCCCAATGGGACTGATGCCCCAGAAAATGAAGCAGTTGATCGACCATCGAAAATGGGACAAGGTTGATGAAATCGGCATGCTTGACTGCATAGAATGTGGCTGCTGTGCTTATGCCTGCCCATCTGCCCTGCCGCTGGTTCAAAGCTTCAAGCTCGGCAAAAAGAATGTTATGGCTGAGCGCAAAAAAGCGCCAGCCAACAAAGGATAGCAGCATCATGAATACAACGACAGCAGCACTAAACACTCCAGCTCACGGACTGCTGGTAACCAGTTCACCACACATTTATTCCGGGCTTACTGCAGCTCGCGTAATGTGGGACGTGAACATTGCACTGGTGCCCGCTCTTGCCATGGCAATATACAATTTTGGCGCCCGCGCGGCACTGGTTGTTCTGGCCTCAGTGCTTGGGGCGGTACTTGCAGAATTTCTCATTCAAAAGTTTCTGATGCATAAACCCGTCTGCGTCTCAGATGGCAGCGCGGTTGTTACCGGTATACTGCTCGCCTTCTGTGTTCCCGCTGCCTTGCCGATCTGGGTGGCTTTTGTCGGTGGCTTTATCGCAATCGCACTTGGTAAACAGGTCTACGGCGGACTTGGTCAGAACATATTCAATCCGGCACATGTTGCGCGTGCCCTGCTGCTTGGCAGCTGGCCCGTCTACATGACAACCTGGCTCAAGCCCGGTGCGGCAATGTCGACCGGAGCAGCCATAACAGATGCCATGACCTGTGCAACCCCCCTTGGGATAATTAAAACAGCTGGCCGTGATGCTGAATTGGTTAAACAGCTCAGCGAATCTGGCACTTCACTGGTATCTTATGTATTCAGCCAGCTTCAGATCGGCTTTTCAGACCTGTTCTGGGGCATCAACTTCAGTGGTTCACTCGGTGAAATGTCCAAGGCAGCTCTGCTGCTTGGTGGCCTTTATCTGCTGATCCGTGGGCACATCACCTGGCATGGCCCGGTTGCCATGTGTGCAACTGTTTTTGTCGGAGCCCTGATTTTTGGAGGCACGCTCGAGTATGCTGCATTCCATCTGCTTACCGGCGGCCTTATTATCGGTGCATTTTTCATGATTACCGACATGGTTACCTCGCCAATGACCGGGTGCGGACAACTTATTTTTGGTTTTGGCTGTGGTGCGCTTACTCTTCTAATCCGTATGAAAGGCGGGTATCCTGAGGGCGTCTGCTATTCGATTCTCATCATGAACTCGCTTGTTCCGCTGATCGATAAATTTACCATGCCGCGCAAATTTGGCCAGGTAAAAGCAAAGGAGGCACAGGCATGAACGACATGTTGCGCATGGGCTCTTTCTTGTTCATCATAGCAGCTGTTGCCGGCGTGCTCCTCGGTTTCACTGAGATGAAAACTTCACCCAGAATTCTTGAAAACCGTCTCAAACAACTTGAACAAGCCAGAGCAGAAGTACTACCCGAAGCAAAAAAATTCAATGACATCAAATCTGAAAACCCCAACGAGGGCCTTCTTTATACTGCAGGTTTTGCCGAAAATGGTGATCTTGCTGGTATCGTAGTTAATGTTGCCCCCAAGGGTTATGCCGGGCCAATTGAAATGGTGCTTGGCCTCAAGACTGACGGCAGCATTGCTGGTGTAAAGATACTTTCGCAGAAAGAAACCCCCGGACTCGGAACCAAACTCGCTGATAACGTTTTCCTGGCACCATTCAAAAAGCTGCTGCAGGATAAGCAGAAACCAGTATTCAAGGTGAAACAGGATGGTGGCGATGTCGACGGCATTACCGCTGCAACCATCAGTTCACGGGCTTTTTGCGTAGGCGTAACCGAAGCTTTAGGAACTTTTGAAAAGGTCAGAGAACAGTTGCCAACCCTCACGGCGCCCACTGCTCTGCCAGCTGTTCCGCAATCAGGAGACGCAAAATGAATCCAATACAACAGCTTACCAAAGGCTTCTGGAAAGACAACCCGATTTTTGTGATTGGTCTCGGCCTGTGCCCGGCTCTGGCAGTTTCATCATCGCTGAGCAATGCTGTCGGTATGGGCATTGCTGCGACATTCGTTTTGATTGGCAGCAACATGATGATCTCGCTGCTGCGCCATCTGGTTCCGAGCAAGATAAGAATACCTGTCTACATAGTCATCATTGCAACTTTTGTAACCATAATCGACAAAATGATTGCGGCGTATTCGCCAGCCCTGTCGGCAAGCCTCGGCATTTTTATTCCGCTCATAGTTGTTAACTGTATCATTCTTGGCCGGGCCGAAGCTTTTGCCAACAAAAACGGCGTTTTTGACTCACTGCTCGATGCAATCGGCATGGGAATAGGCTTTACCATAGCTTTGTGCTGCATCGCCTTTTTCAGAGAGCTACTTGGCGAAGGCAAATTGTTTGGCCATGCGATGCCGTTTTTCAGCAAAGATCCGGCACTGATCATGATCATGGCTCCGGGCGGATTCATCGTATTCGGCTTGCTGATCGCCCTCAAACGCCTTATGGCCAGCAAAGGAGGCAATTAAATGGGTGCCGAACTGATTGCAATTTTTATTGTTGCGATATTTATCGAAAATGTAGTGCTCAGCCAGATTCTTGGGCTTTGCCCATTTATAGGCGTTTCAAGCAAAATCGACTCGGCAACAGGCATGGGTTTTGCTGTAATATTTGTGTTGTTGCTGGCATCTGTAGTCACCTGGAGCATACAGAATTTTGTTCTAGTTCCGTTACAGCTTGAGTATCTGCAGACGATATCGTTCATTCTTATCATTGCATCGCTGGTGCAATTTGTCGAAATGGTCGTCAGAAAAACTGCGCCAGCACTTTATCAGTCCCTCGGCGTTTTTCTTCCGCTGATAACCACAAACTGTGCTGTTCTCGGCATTTCGCTGATCAACATCAAGCGCGGCTATAATCTGGTTGAAGCAGTTGCTAACGCTGCTGGCGCCGGAATTGGTTTCTTCTTCGCCCTTTTGATAATGGCAGGCATCCGCGAACGCTTAGATATCTGCGAAATACCCGAATCGATGAAGGGCGCACCGATAGCCTTTATCACCGCCGGACTTCTAGCCACAGCATTCATGGGCTTTTCTGGCCTGGTCTAACTAAGGAACTATAATATGCAAATCTTAACAGCGGTTTTAGTTCTCGGAATTCTTGGTTTTGTCTTTGGGGCGGTGCTTTCATTTGCATCAAAAAAGTTTGAGGTAAAAGTCGACCCCAAAATTGAGCAGACAATTGAATTGCTTCCTGGCGCCAATTGCGGTGGCTGCGGCTACCCTGGCTGTGCCGGCTTTGCCGAAGCGGTTGTCAACAAAGGGGTTGCCACAACTCTTTGCCCGGTCATGGCGGCAGAAAACCGAAAAAAAATTGAAGAGCTTCTTGGCCTTAACAAGATTGACAAGCCAGATATGAAGCCAGTAGTCAAAGCGGCCCTGGTTAAATGCAACGGTCTTGACACAGATGAATACAAAAAATTTGAGTATATGGGCGTACCAAACTGCCAGGCAGCGGTTTTGCTGCAAAACGGCCCATGGCTTTGCCCGCATCGCTGCATGGGACTCGGTTCATGCGTAGCCGCCTGCCCGTTTGACGCAATCAAGATTGGCCCGCATCATCTGCCTGAAGTTGATGAAGACAAGTGCGTAGCCTGCGGAAAGTGTGTACTTGCCTGCCCGAAACAGCTGATAGAAATGGTCGACAAGGAAAAGACCGTACATGTTAAGTGCAACTCGACCGACCGCGGTGCCGAAACCCGAAAAGTCTGCAAAGTTGGCTGTATTGGGTGCGGGTTATGCGTTAAGGTCTGCGCATATGATGCAATCAAGGTTGCGGATAACCTGGCTCGAATAGAATATGAAAAATGCGTGGGTTGCGGTGCGTGCGTCGTCAAATGCCCGCAGAAAACTATTATCATGGAGACCAGGCCAGATTTCAAGGGCCGCGTGGCTGTTATTGACGAAGAAGCCTGCATCGGCTGTACAATCTGTTTTAAAGTGTGCAAGTTTTCGGCAGTTAATGGCGGCACTCCCAAAGAAAAACACTCGATAATACCAGGAAAGTGCGTTGGATGTGGCTTGTGCGCCGAAAAATGCCCGAAAAAATGCATAAAAATGATTGACAAGGCCTGATTGGCTCGCCAATGACCATAATCCTACAGTATTTCGTCGCCTGCTTCCTGATTGGAAGCCTGCCGTTAGGTGAGATTGTCGCGCGCCTCAAGACCGGAAAATCATTGATTGTGCCGGGAAGCCGCGACACTCGCCCTCCTGGCGAAGTATTCGAAATTCTCGGTATTCCGACAGGAGTCATTGTCTGCATACTCGACGCTCTCAAGGGGTTTCTTGCAGTATACCCGGTTACCATCAAACTGATCGGACCTGAGGCCTATTCGCAATGGTGGGTAGTTGGTATTGGCAGCGTTTTAACGGTAATTGGCCATTGTAACAGCCCATTTCTGGGGTTTAAGGGTGGCAGGGGCCTGGCGCCTACATTTGGCGTAATGGTAACACTGCTATACGTGCCGGCGCTGCTGTCATTGTTTCTCGGCCTGTTTCTGGCCTTCTGGGGCCTATCAAGCAAACCCGGCGCCTTAAGCGCTGCCGGCGCCATGCCACTGCTGTCGATTGCCTGGGTGTTTCTTTACCGGCCGCAAGATCTTGATTATCTTTATATCGTTGCGTTCATGTCAACATGGACAATGTGGGAACACCGCAGCGAACTCAAAAACTACCTCGGCATCAAAAGCGCAAAGGCGACAGCGCCGGAGCAAACAGCTGAAGCAGCATCTGAAACTGGCAAAAGCGAGCAGAACGGTGATGCGACTTAATTCTTGTATTTGACTTCAAGCCGCGAGCTGGCGATGTTTGCCTCAAACCGCGACAGATCTGCATCTTTAAGAAACATTTCCATAAAAAACTGTCTGGCATCGGGCTCAACTGTCTTGTATGGCGGTCGAGGTTCTACCGAGAAAGCGCCAACAAGTCTGTCGCGGTCGAAATAGACTGTAACCAGATAAACAGAGAGCGTTAACCGGCTGTATTTACCAAAGGCGTATGAGTGTTTCTTTGCGCCATTCGCCATCAGCATATTTTCGACTCTGCCGATTGGCAGGCCAAAAAGCCCAATCTGCTGATCTTGCGAAGGTGCTTTCAGATGATTATCCATAGCCGGATCATAGACTGACTCTTTATAAGGCAGGGGCTGGCCTGGTTCGCTGACGGGAGTCCTGGCAGGCTCTGTGACGGGAGCGGGCGCTGGCGCCGTTACCGGCCGCGCAACAGGAGCTGGAGTTGGTGGTGGAGCAAAGAAGTTCGGCATCTGAGCCGAAGTCTGCTGCATGCCAGAAATAAGAAACATGGTCAATATAAGGAACCCGGCTCTTTCGCTTTTCATAAATATAGGGTAACATGCCTTTTTGTTGTACGTCTCATTATAAGTCGGATGGAAAGTCATGAGCCTGCAGGGAAAAATTACCGGGATCGAAGGTGACTTTGTAATAGTCGAGGTAGAACCGCGACCGGAATGCAATGGCTGTCACGCATGCACAGGGCTTCTCGATGGAGAAAAGCGCTCAGCAAAAAAGACAATCAGAGCTTTAACTGCAGAGTTTAAAGTCGACATAGGCGACGAAGTTCTTCTTGATCTCAACCCCGGTGAAGGAAGCGTAGCAGCACTGCTGATTTTCGGCCTGCCAGTTGCCGGTTTTTTTGCCGGAATGGCTCTGACGCCCTGGCTTTGCCATTTGACTGGCTGCATTATCAGTGATGTCTGGCGCCTCGTCTACGGCTTTACCGGAATGGCGCTGGCATTCGGAGTAGTCGCGATAGCCGCGAGAACGCGCCAGGCCGAGCGCCTGAGTCTGAAGGTAGTCCAGGTGATATCCTGCGGATCTAGCCATAAACCTGAACTGGACTAGTCCTGCGATAGCATTCCGGGCAAAAAAAATCCCCGGTTTAAAAACCCGGGGACAAAGTGAGAGGATCTTTTGAGAGGATCGTTGAGTCATCGTCAGATGACAAAATTATAAAAAGCTTTCCGGATCATGCTGTGGCAATTCATTGACTGTGGTGTTGAGTTGGTATAGCTGGTGTGTTGAGTGTTGATGACTAGGTAGTGGCTGTGGTGTGAATAAAAGAGTGACCTTGATGTTTCCATGGAGTGAGAGTGCTATGACAAAGTATGAATATACTTCGGCGATCCGGAAAACGCTTTTCCATTGTTTTTCAAAGAGCTGTTTATAATAGAGCAATAATCGTGCCAACTATTTAAAACGATTTCAAGCCTGTTTCGGGGGTATCATACGGTAAAAAAACGCACAAGTGCATTTTTTTCACACACATGTATTTATCAGCCCAACACGCTTCAGACCAGAAGTTTGCTAGCAAAACAGACAATCTTCGCAAGCGCGCAGTTTGAGCACAGAGCCAACGATTGAAATAAATTTCACAATCACTCGTATTTTGTGTGCTAATTTCACAGCAGCTCACTGATGAAATTTTGGCACACGTATCTTTTTAACACACAAACCTCGTAATGTCTTCATGGATAGGCAATTGGTTGATTTCCGCTTTTTTCTGAAACAACAATTCTTCGGTGAGAAACCAAACCCGTACCATATAGTTAGATGTTTTGTGACTGGGCAACGTATGACGACCTTGATAGAGGATTCTACCGCCTCCTTTCGGTCATTCTGCCTCAGCAACGCGAAGTCGCAGAATCCATGTTTTTATTGCCATTCTGGATCCTGCGACTGCGCTCAGGATGACGGCTTGATGCTGATACTAGTTAGCCTTGCCGGGAATGAAGATAAGCAATGTGGATATCTGACCGAGAATTGCCGTTTCTGAAACGTATAGGCTGTTAATAGTTTGTCATTTGCGGTAAAATACAGGATATGACAAACATTATAGCGGCAGCAATCAACACCAGACACACACACAGCGCTCTGGCCCTTGCCTATCTCAAGGCTTACTGGCAAACGGATCCAGAGCGACCAGAAATGGCTATCTGCGAGTATGATCTCAACCAGACTAATGAAGGTATAATCGCCGACCTGATTTTAAAAAGCCCTGATATTCTGGCGTTTTCGGTCTATATCTGGTCGCTCTCCCGCACACTGGACATTGCTGGAGCAGTCAAAGCTGCCTTGCCAGACACCATCATAGTTCTGGGCGGCCCCGAAGTATCTTATAATTCTGAAATGCTCATGCAACGCTACGGTTACCTTGACTTCATTATACGCGGCGAGGGCGAAGTCAGCTTTGCAGAACTTCTTACGGCAATAATCGCAGGAAACGCGACAAACGATATTGCAGGTATCACCTGGCGCAACGGCACTAATATACAGACCAATCCAGACCGCGAGCTGATTGCAGATCTTGATATCATTCCCTCGCCTTTTCAGGCTGGTTTTTATAAAGAAAAACACAGCTTTACCTATTACGAAGCGTCGCGCGGCTGCCCTTCAAAATGTTCCTATTGCCTGAGTTCTGTTCTTGGCCGGCTGCGTCACCTTTCTGTTGAACGGGTTGAAGCTGATCTTGACTGGTTTTTCAATTCAGATTATCGGCAGGTTCGCTTTGCTGATCGCACTTTTAACCATGACCGTGCCAGAGCACGACGCATTATCAGTTATATCAAAGCGAACAATCACCGCAACATCAATATTCACTTTGAAATTCAGGCAGATTTTCTCAGCGAAGACATAATCGAACTTCTTGCTGACGCGCCAGAAGGCATGTTTCATCTTGAAATTGGTGTACAATCCACCAACCCGATCGCTCTGGCGGCTGTTAATAGACGTTTCGACCTGGCGGTTCTGAAAGACCGTGTGCTGCAACTGCGAAAGCGCACGAAGTGCTATCTTCACCTCGATCTGCTGGGCGCGCTTCCTTATGACAGCCTCGGGGATTTTTTAAAGAGTCTGGATGATGTCTGGCTGCTTGAACCGCACAGTATACAGATAAGCCTGGTAAAGGTTTTACGCGGCACACCCCTTGAGAGTTCTTCGGAAAGTCTTGAGCTTTTTTCAATGCCCGCCCCACCCTACACGATTTTGCGAACCCGATGGCTTAACAGCTCCGAGACAATTCATATTCAGGACATTGGCAAGCTGGTTGAAGGAATCTATAATTGCCAGCGCTACCCCAAGAGCCTCAGCTACATAGTAAAGCATCTGTTTTCTGGGTCGGCTTCCTGCTTTTTTTCGCGATTAGCTGACTACTGGCGCGACAGCGGTCTGCAATTCTATAACTTCAGCCCGGAAAATATCGCCAGATACCTGCAAGCATTTGTCGAGAATATGGACTCAACGTCAACTGCAGCCAGAATGTTGCCCTCTCTACTTGAACACGAACTGAGAATGACACAAAAAGTGCCGGTCAGCAGCAACCCTGCTGTCAATCCTTTGTTTGAAAATGTGGTGCGCAAGACACACTATCGTTTGCAGGCCGGTTGCAAAGCATTGTGGTATGAATACGACCCATTATTGCTGAGCGCTGAACAGCTTGATCAGGCTGCCACTCTGTCGCCTGTTCCGGTTATCTATCGTTTTGAAAAAGATCTTTCACTGACTCCTGATGTTGAAGTTCTTGAGCCCGGGCATTGTGGTTCATTTATCATGGCGGCAGTTCAGGCGCGTTCAGAGCAGGCAGGATGGGCGCCAACATGGCAAAGGCTCTGGCCGAACCTTCCTGTTCCTAATTTTGCTGAAGCCCTTGAAAAACTTGTTGAATCAGGGCTATTATATGAACAGGCGGGTGCACAAAACAACATTCGCCGATCATCAGATGAAATTCGAGGTTAAACATGCCTTTTTACACTTATCGCCCCCGAGACCCGCAAAAATGCTGCAAATACTGCCAGAATGATTTTGAAATTGTGCAGAAAATAAGAGAAGACGCCCTTGAGATTTGCCCGGATTGCGGCAATGAAGTGGTCAGAATATTTTTTCCGACAAAGCAGAGCACAGAGGTTAAGACCAAAGACCTGCTTTCAGACGACAATATCAGGAAACACGGCTTCAAAAAGCTTGTTAATGCCGGAGGCGGAAAGTTTGACGAAGTTGTCTGAACTTGAACTCCCGGCCGTGCCCTATCGCGGCCGGATTCTGCAGGCAAAGGCTACAATTACACCTTTTGCGCATAGCAGAATAACTCTTAGAGACAACGTGCTGCAGCTGGCGCTGTCGGCGATGGAAGCTGACAAAAGAGTTATAGCCAACAATTTGTCGGCGCACGTCTGCAACTGGCTGCGTTCGCAGGCAAGGCGAGCCTTTTGTGAAGATGTTGAAACGCAGAAAGTTCAGCATGGCTTCACGTATCAATCAGTTTCTATCAAAGACACCAGGTCCAGATGGGGCAGCTGTTCGGCCCGAAAGAACCTCAATTTCAACTGGCGCCTGATCATGGCTCCCGACGATGTGCTTTCATATGTTGTCACACATGAGACCGCACACCTAAGCCACCTCGACCATTCAATCGAGTTCTGGAAACTTGTCGGTGAAAGGTGCCCCGGTTATCTCCATCAAAAAGACTGGCTGCGCAGAAACGGTGCAAGTCTGATGAACTGGGACTTTGTAGTTAAAACTGCGAGATAAAGGCTTCGGCCCTGGCGCTTCCCTGGAGCTGTTCGAATTTCAAAATATCGAGAACACGGCTACGCAAAGTATGCAGCCTGCTCTTTTCAAGGTCTGAAGCCGAAGTATAAGCTTTTACAAATTCTTCGACAAGTTTGTAATCATCCTCTGCGATGTCTTCGCGAATCGCGTCTATGATGGTGTCTTCGGCGTCAGCAATCTTCTGAAAACCAAAATCAAATTCTACCGCGGCCAGCGGCTCTTCAGCGGTTCCACGGGAGCTGAGCACGCTGCCCGCCGATTCTTCGAGTCCGGGACTGCGGGCAATTTCTTCGATCATGCTGCGACTGCGCGCACGGTCGGGTCTTGCAGTTGTGCGGCGAGAACTGCCAGCAGATGCCACTCTTGGGGCAGCCGTTGTCGAAGAAGACGGCAGGCGAATGGCAAAGGTGAATGCCGCCGGAGCTGAACCGCGCGCAAAAGCCTGTTCGACCTTCATCACGGCGGGCCCGCGATTCACAACCAGCATCATCATGCGGTCATGAACACTTGACACTTTGCTTCTATGCACAGACTTGTACTCAGAGTTGATATCAAGCCAGTTGATCACCGGCAAATGTTTACGATCAGATGAATAGGTTACCAGAGCCACATCGAAGCTGTTCGAATAATTACCAGCAGTAACTTTCTGTCCGGCAAACAGCACCGAAACCTCGCGGCCGCGAAAAGAAGCGGAGTTTATCTGTATCGCGCGGGCTGACCAGCATTTTACCCGTCCCTTAACTTCAAAGGGCGGCTTATCAAGCCTCAGATCAGGGCGAAGAGCGAGTTTAGCCAGCGGATTGTCGTAGCCATAAGCGCCGCGTTCTACGCGGTCGTCATTAAGATAGTTCGCCAGACAGAAGCTGCGAAAGAGGTTGCGCACGTCATTTTTGATGCCCTGCTTTTCAATCGCGGCATTTAGACCGGAAAAGCCCTGCGAAGTCTGAGCGACCATGCGACGGACAAAAGCGCGGCGACGTTCATCAGTAGAAGCAATGCGCGTAGAAATGTAGTAAGCCCAGAGATAAACATGGCCGTAATTGGCGATCATATCATCATCTGACCAGGCTGCCAGATTATTGTGAGGATTTCTTATGAAGGCCTGAACCTGCGGAGGGTGACCGTATCCGCAAAGAAATTGCGATAGCTGTGACAGACTCTCGTTGACCCAGGTGAATTCTTTTGGGTCATTGTTCCAGTGGATCATGTGCTGAAATTCGTGGGCAACCACGCTCATGAATTCAGTAGAACCCGGAACACTCGGGTAAATATCGAGATAAAGCATCTCACGTTCGTTGCTTTCGGCCTTCTTTTTGCGGTTGTAGCAGTCTCCGGCATAAAAATAGCCGGCAGTGTAGCCACGTCGGCCCTGTTGCGGGTTGTAATTATCCTGAATATCAAGCAGGAGCAGGGTTATTCTTGGGTCACCGTCTATCCCCGGGTTCCATTCGCTGCCAAACATTGAGCGTGTTCTTGGATAGATGCGGCCGTCAAATTCGCTGACAATACGGGCGATTGCTTTTGCATCTACTTTTTTGCCTTCCTGCAGGTAGACATAGCAATGCTTGCCGATTTTTTTAAGCTGGGCGCGGATTTTTACGTTAGTTTTGCTTCTAATATTAAGGGTATTAAAAACTTCGACGTCACCGACTTCGGGTGGTTTTGAATCGGCGTAGGCATTGATACCAGACGTTCTGAACAAAAACTCGTCGCGCGTTTCTTTGGCGACGTTGTCTGCCAGCCAGCGCACTTCTTCGGCAAAAAGCCCGGTGGCGTCAATGATTTCTGAGAAAGCGGGAATCGCGCAGAAACTCAGCATTATCACGAGGCTGGCGGCGCGAATAAAGGATCTCGGCATCAGAGTAATGTCTCCCTGCGGGATTGTATTTGGTAATTATACACATTATTCAAACATACCGCCAACCCAGGACAAAAAAAAACTGACCGGGATATATCCCGGCCAGTTTTGTAGATCACCAATCAGTAAGAGCAAAAATCAGTAGGCGCGGAACTGCTGTGCCTTTTGCCGCAACGCATCTGAAGATGACGCCTCAGCGTTGAACTGGGCAACGTCAGCAAGTTGTCTGAGAATCGGGCGAATATTGTCTGCTTCGATTTCGCCGTTTTCGAGCATTTGCGAGAGCGTATCGAGAGAAGCGCTGTTGCCCAGAGAAAGTTCGGCGCTGACTGTGCGGGTAATAGTGCCAGCGGCTGCCGATATTGAATTCATGGCAATCATAACCGCCGCTTCGTTACCAGCATCCAGGCTGGCAGCAGCTTCTGCGTAGGCTGCGATCATTGGTTTCACGTCTACACTGGTATCGGCAGCAACAACCTGAGCACCTTTGTCAATAATCTTAACCGTGTATGGCAAAGATTTTGCCTTGGCATAGAGACGATCGTCAACTTCTTCGGGAGCCTGAGCGATAATGATCAGAGTCGCAGTGTCAAAGTTTTCATCAGCCACGGCAGTCAGCTTGCCGCCCTGCAGCTTACTCGAAAGCTTGTCTATACTCATATACGAAATTTTTGGAGCTGTCTGGCCGCGTGAGTTACCCATGATCAGGACCACGGTGAAGCTGTTATAGAGATCTTCGCCAAACTTGCCAAGCAGACCTGAAAAAGAAATTTCGAGTTCGCTGCGTGAGCGTGACAGGTCTATCTTAACGGCGTCAGCGCTCCACAAAAATACTTCGCCAGCGACTTCGGCCGGCAGAACAGTCAAGGTCTCCGACACCGGCAGCTTAAAGCGGGCAAGTGACTTGTCATAAGCATAATTGCCGTTACTGCCAAGCCTATTGTCATTGATAAAATTGGTAATACAAAAACGGTCAAATGAAGTTGTGAAGTCTTGAGAAAGACCTGAGAGCGCCTCAACGTAGCCAGCGACGCCCTGCTTGCTTGAGGCAACCAGTTTGCGAAAAAACGCAGCTCTTGCTTCGGGCTTTTCCCCAATATAATTCGACATTATGTAATAGTTCCAGAGGTAGACCTGACCATAGTTAGCCAGCATCTGCTCTTTTGACCAGGCAGTGAGCGAATTGTCTGGTGTGCGCATAAAGGCTTGAACCTGGTTGGCGTGGCCAAAACCGCACAAGTAAGGAGCAATCTGCGAGCAGGCTTCGTTGACCCAGGTATATTCAGAAGGATCCTGGTTGAAATGTATCATGTGCTGAAACTCATGCGCGATGGTCGAGCTGTAACGGTCGCTTCCAGGGTCTGAGGGATTGATATCGAGGTAGAACATTTCGCGTTCGTTCGACTTTATGTGCTCAGGCAGCTTTTCCTGCAAATATGAGTCAGCTGCGTAAAAATAGCCGCCGACAAAGCCGCCAGAACCGTTGTAGCCGTCTTTGATATCGAACATCAGCAGAGTAATGCGTTCGTCACCATCAATGCCAGGCTTCCATTCAGAGCCGAAGTTAGTGGTGTTGGTGGGATAAATCACTTCATCAAAGGTTTTGCGAACCTTCTCGATAGCCTCGGGACTTATGTTTTTGCCTTCTTCAAGAAAAATGTAGCAATGCTTGCCAACTGCTTTAACAACTGCCTTCGTCTGTTCGAAAGCATTCTCGACAATGTTTTTAGTCCAGAAGGTCTCGACATCGCCTACTTCGTAGGGTTTGCGATCTGCCTGTTCGGTTCGGAAGCGGGCGGCCTGCTGTTTGAGAGTCTCGCGTTCGACAGTCGAAACGACTTCGCGAAGTTCTTCTTCGAAAAGATGAGTTGCATCAACCCATTCCGGTTCTGCATATATGCTTGTTGTAGTCAGAATCAGCGCTGCCAGGACAGTATTCAGAACCTGTTTAAAAGTAACCGGCATTCGAGACTCCTGATCGGAAGGATTTGTTAAGGATAAGCAATTTCCCTGCCACCGGTAAGATGGGCTTTTAACAAGCACTTCACTCAGACAATCAGAAAAACTGCCGGTTTTTGAGCAGAGTATTGCTAATTTTTTGCAGCATGCGCATTTTTTTTGCAGCGTGCGCAAGTTGTGGTATAATCAGGCCACTATGAAGGACTACTACAAAATTCTCGAAGTATCTGAGTCTGCTAGCAAAGAAGACATCAAAAAAGCTTTCAAACGCCTTGCCAAGAAGTATCATCCAGACATTAACAAGGGTGACAATAAGGCCGAAGAGCACTTCAAAGAAGTGTCTGAAGCCTACGAAGTGCTTGGGCGTAAAGATGAACGCGAGAAGTACGATGCGGCTCGATCAGGGCGCGGATCGTTTAACTTTGAGGGATTTTCAAAAGACGGGCCTTTTGGCGACTTCTTTTATTCTTCGTCAGGTGGTGCGTCGGGCGGCGCATCAGACATGTTTTCTGAAATACTCAAAAACTTCAATTTCGGTTCATCACGCGATGGCAGCACTGGATTCAGCGGTTTTGACAGCATTTTTGGTTCGCGCTCAAAAAGAGAAAGCCAGAACGCAGCGACATTAAAGGTACCGCTCATTACCGCCATGGCCGGCGGCAAAGTTCAGGTAAGCGGTTTGCCGGGCGGCACACAGACTCTCGATATCCCGGCCGGCTCAGCCAACGGCTCGGTGTTGCAGGTAAAAACAGCTTCAGGCAGCTTCAAGCTCAAACTTGAGATCGAAGATGAACACCCATTTAAGGTTAAAGGCAACAACATCGAGACGACCATCAGTGTAAACATCGCTCAGGCGGTGCTTGGCAGCAAGATCAAGCTCAAGGATCCACGCAATCAGGATTTTATACTCACGATTCCAGCTGGCAGCCAGAACGGTGACACGCTTCGCCTGCGCGGCCTCGGCCTGCCTGGCGGCGATCTGCTGGTAAAAATCGACGTCGCCATTCCCCGCAACTTGTCTGATGAAGAAAAGAAGCATTTCAGCGAGTTGGCCGACAAAATGAACTGGCGTCATTAATTTGCGATTTAACTGTAACGCAAAATTTGCCGTAACAGTTTGAACTGTGGCGATCATGTGATATTATGGCGGCATGATCAGAACAAAACTGGCTGTTTTATTAGTATTCCTGTTGGTGGCAACTGGCGGTTTCGCAAACTCCCTGGCACCCCTGAAGGGGATCTCAATTTTGCTCGATCCAGGGCATGGCGGAACTGATCCGGGTGCAGTTGGCCCTACCGGCCTTAAAGAATCGGCTGTAAACCTCAGGGTTGCCCGCTATCTGCGAGATCTGTTGAAAGCTGATGGCGCTGAAGTCACAATGACTCGCGACAAAGATGTTTTCATTTCGCTTGCCGACCGTGTTGCAATGGCAACAAAGCGCAACCCGGACCTGTTTGTGTCAATTCATCACAACGCATCACTCAAGCCGGTTATGAACAACCGCAGCGAAATTTACTTTAACGCCATTGACCGCGGAATCTCACAAAAGGTCGGCAATTCGATGATGACCGAACTTGCCAAATGGGGCTTCGGCGAAGAATCAATCATTGTACCAGCCGGTTTTTTCGTCTTACGAAACAATCCGGCGCCATCGGTTCTTACCGAAGGCGGCTATATCACGATTCCAAAAATCGAGCAGGAGCTGCAGACAGGAAAAGCACTGACCAACCAGGCTCAGGCACTGCGGCGCGCCATACGCGAAACCTTTAAAGATGGTATTTTACGCGTTAAGTTCATCATATCTGAAGAACCGGTCAAAATAGACACACCCTTTTTCAATCTTATTTTTTCGGCGAACCGGGCCATTGAACAGGTTAATGTCAGAATGGTTCCCGACAGAAAGTCAGGTTTTGGCTTTGACACTCTGCCTTCGATCGGCAACACCTATCGCCTGTATAACACAGAAGCTCTGGCCAGCGGCATGTATGAGCTGCAGTTAACATTTTCCGGCAGTGACGGCAGCACATCAGCCCGCACTCTGCTGCGCCTGCAGGTCGATCTGCCAGTAGCACACAGCGCGCTCGTGCCGGTGGCACCGTTTATTCCTGAAGGTTTTAAAGGTCGCTTTCCGGTGCGCGTCACCCTTCGCGATGACATGAAAAGACTCAATACCAGATCATTGCCGTTCAGGCTGATTTATGGCGCTAACAGCGCGACAAGCGGTGTGGTATCAGAACAGGGCGAAACAACTCTTTTTCTTGACCTTAATGGTGATGAAAAAGAAGCTGTTAATGTGCAGCTCGAAATCGAAGGAAAAGTCATCTCTGCAACTGAAATAGCGGTGCGAGTTCCAGAACGGCGCTTCGTGCTGGGGCGCATCATCGACTTGAATGGCAATGGCATCAGGGGTGTGAAAATCAGCTACGGTGCCGACGAAAAGGTCATCAGCGGTCCCGATGGCTTTTTTTACATCAGCTATCCGAAAATCTATGGCAACATGAAACTCGACATTGCTCCGCCGCTTGGCTACGATAAGTCTGAATACTGGATTCGCACATCTGGCGAACCGGTGGTTCTGCCGGCAATTTCGTTAAAGCCGGTTTCAGCCAGGCTTCTCGGCACCCGCATTGCAATCATGGCACCTTTGAGTTTTGACAACCTTATAAGAAGACTGGTCAAGCCGCTAATGGGTGCTGGCGCAGAGATTGTCCGCCTGAATTACCCAGAGAATCAGACCCGACCTGAATATCAGTCGGTACTCGAGGCCAACCTGGCCAAAGATCTCGACATGCTGTTGTCGTTTAAAAGAGAGATCGGCGGTGCTATTGCGGTGCGTCACTATCATCGCGGCGGGCGCGGCAAACTGCTTGCAGAAGCTCTCAAGTTCAGCCTGTCAACAGAAAACCCGCCAATTGTCGTTAAAACTGGCGCAGGCAGCGATTATGAAATAGGTCATACCGGCGTTACATCAGTTGTAATTGCCTTTCCTGAACAGATGCCACCAGATTACCCAGAAAAACTGGTCGCGCATCTCGCTCAGGTTCTCAAAACCGGATTCTAAGCCAACAATCAGAGGTATTATGGAACAGGAAAAAACGCTCTCTCCGAGTCCCGAAGAACGCTATAAAAAAGAAACCCATTGCCAGAGCTGTGGCCGTTTTGTCGGTATCTACACGCGATGCCCCTATTGTCTGGCGCTTACAGAAAAGCGCATATCGATAAGGATTTTCAAAACCATAGCTGTTTTGACGTCGACAGTAGGCCTGATCATGCTGCTGTTTTACGCGCGCACGGTGAAGACCCCTGAAGTCAAAATTGCCGAGCTCGGCCCGTTAAGCAACTTTGCCCACGTAAGGGTTGTCGGCGAAGTAGAGACAAGTTATGGCGTACACCCGAAATGGGGATCTCTCGGCTTTGTCATCAAGCAGACCAGCGACACTGCCGAGGATACCATCAGAATCTCGGCCTACTCAAAGGTTGCCAAAGAGATAGAGACTCGAAATCTGGTCCCGAAAAAAGGCGACATGGTATCAGTTGAGGGCCAGGTTCGTTTTCAGAAAGACTCCCCCAGCCTGCTGATCAATGCGCACGAGCACATTGCCTTCATAAAACGCGCGCCAGCAGCCGTCGAAGTTCAGGTAAAAACGGTCGAGCCATCCCAGATCAACCTTGAAATGACTGACCAGATAGTAAACATGACCGGCAGCGTCATCAGCACCAAAGTTTTTGACGGCAAAGGCATTATCGTGAATATAGATGATGGAAAGAGCGGATTCCCTGTATGGGTGCCCGATTTCATCCGCGAAGATAAAAGCGTAATTAATCCGGGCGACCTCATCGAAGCCACCGGCAAACTGAAGCTCTTTAAAGGCAAGCTCGAACTCGAAGTCAACAAAAAGGGCGCTTTCAAAGTCGTGTCCAAAGTCAGCGTCGGTGACAGCACGGAGGCCGAGTAACATGGCAATACTTGAAACTCTGCTGCATCCTGAGTATCTCGACCTGTTTTATTTCAGCGCACTGGGAGTACTCTTCTCGTGTCTGATCTCATTTTTGCCCGCTCTTCACATCTACAACGTGATCGGCATTTTTCTGCTGGTTATTCTCAAATTCGAGGCAACCATGGCGCCAATGCAGCTGATCGCGCTGTGTATCGGCATGATTGTCGGCTATTCGATTCTTAACACGGTGCCGGCAACCTATTTTGGCCCTGGCGACGAAAGCCTGTCTTACTACATATTGCCAAGCGCCGCGTGGGTAGCCAAAGGACGCGGAGTTGAATCAATTCTGCTCACTGGCGTCGGTGCAGTTGGCGGCATCATCATGCTGGCAGTACTCGCACCGGCATTCTTGTGGTTCATGCCCGGGCTCAAGACCATTACCAGTCCGCATATGTTCTGGATACTAGGCACGGTAATAGCATATATGGTTCTCTCAGAGTGGCCAAAAGGCATAAGCCAGTCTGAAAGCTGCTGGGAAAATTTTCTCGAAGGCTGGAAATTTCTGAGCGTGGGCCTGGCAACCTTTCTGCTTTCAGGATTTCTAGGCTTCATCGTCATGGCCAAAACACTCGTGCCAATAGAATTCGCTTTTCAGAGCATTACCCCGGTTTTTGTCGGCCTTTTTGCAATCCCGTGGCTGATTACAAACATCATTAACATTGGCCTGATACCCAAGCAGCACGATCCTGAATCTATAGAAATGGATTGGGGGCTTATCTGCCGCGGCACTTTTGGTGGCTTTCTCGGTGGCTTTTTTGCAGCGTATATTCCGATTGTAACCGCCGGTGTCGGTGGTCTGATGGCGGGCCATGCCACTGCGCAGCGCGATGGCAGACTTTTTGTAATGTCTTATGGCACCTGCAAAACGGTTTATTATGTCGGCTCTTTTATGCTGTTCTTCATACCCGGCCTGAGCCTTACCCGTGGCGGCCTCGCCTGGATAGTTACGCCGGTCGTCTCGGTTCTCACCATGAAAGAATACGCACTGTTCGTGGCATTGATGCTGTTCTCAGCCGGCATGGCCTATCTGATGCTGGCGCCGTTTACACGCATGTGCATCTGGATCGTCGAAAAGATCGAATATTTCTGGGTGTCGGTGGTAGCGCTGTTGATCGTAATTCCAGCGGTGTTCGCTTTTACCAGCTGGGGCGGTCTGGCTATTATGACAGTATCAACAGGTATCGGACTGCTTCCGGTAATGTTTCAGGCGCGAAGAATGAACCTGATGGGTGTTCTTCTGCTTCCGGTCTGCATTAATATGGCAGGTTACGGAAACGATGTAATGAGATTTCTGGGGTTGATCTGATATGAAAGGCTTTACACATTTTATTTCCGGTATCGCAGTAGCAAGTTTCTTTCCGCAGGCTGTTCACATGGCTTCACAGGAACAGTCGTTCATACTCTGTCTTGGCGGCATATTCGGCATTATGCCCGATACGCTCGACTTCAAGTTCGCCAAGTATTTTCACAAGTCTGATTTCGAAATCAAACCTGACCCAAACAATCTCGATGCCATGGTAATCGCCGAAACCGTTGCCAAGGCAATCAGAAAAGCTGAGCAAGAAGGCCGCGGCACCGTGCAACTGCACACCATGCAGCTCGGCTCTAACCTGTGGCGCAGTTACACACTGGCATTTGATTCTGCCACCAGTGAAGTAGTGGTCGATATCGGGCCCGAAGTAGATACCGGCCAGGTTCCGTTCGAAGGAACCGAGCTTAAAGACCCGGTAAAAGCCCACGCCAGGGTCAAGGTAGAAAGCCAGTTTTTTCAGCAGTTCGACAAAAAATCGCAGATCGCGATAATGAGCGGACCCTGCTTCGAGTTTGTTAAGCGCGGCGAAGGCAAGATCGAAATCGTTTTTCTGCCCTGGCATCGCACCTGGTCGCATAGTTTCACACTTGGGTTGCTGATAGCTCTGCTGGTTGGAATTTTCACTTTCTTTACTGTTGCCGAAGGCCCGAATCCTGAGCTTTACAGCATACCGAGATGGCTGCTTTACCCGCTTATCATCCTGTTCGGGTCGATGGTGCATATCATCGAAGACTCGACCGGTTTCATGGGAAACAACCTGTTTTACCCGTTTACCAAAGACAGAACCAATGGGCTCGGCCTGATGAGTGCAGCTGAAGCGATACCGAACTTTCTCTTCGTCTGGACATCGGTAATCTGCATACTTTACAATCTCGACCGCTTCAGATGGGCACCTGAGTCTACTCCGCCAGGCATAGAAAGCGTCGGCAGCTACTTCTTCTGGTTTTACGCGATTCCGTTAGCAGTTATGGCCTGGTTCTTCTTCAAGGGCAAAAGGGAAAAAGGATCCAAAGACAAGCCAAAGTCATCAGACTTTGATTCTGCCACCTCAGTAGAACGCGAAACTGACGCTTCTATTATCTGACATGTTTGTAAGTAAGTTCCTGCTTAACCGCCAGAAAATAGTTAATCCGCCCGATATTCATCGGGCGGTCGCCAGTTACTTCGCAGATCAGGCGCCAGAGACCGCGCGATTTTTGTATCGCCTTGAATGGTACAAGATAGGCATATCGGTGCCGTTTACCGTGTATTCTGAGACTTCGCCCATCATGCAGTTGATGCCGGAATGCCAGCTGTTTGAAACCACAGAACTCAAAGCCCTCGAAGACCAGAAATACCAGGATTTTGCTTTGTTTGCGGCACCACCATTCGATAACGACTGGGACCCCGTTGCAGACGAAAACAAGATCATCAACTGGCTCAAAAAAGAGCTGGCAGGTGCCGCAACTATTGTTAACTACAAGCTTGGGCCCAACAACCGCCTCTATTACGAGGTAGATGGTGAGCACCAGCAGCAGCAGACTGTCAGCATAAACGGCACGCTTCAGGTCAAAGACCGCAGTAAGCTCGACCTGTTGCGGCAAAGTCCGCTGGGCAGATGCATTGAGCTTGGCTGTGGGCTGCTACAACTGGTTCCCCGAAATGAATATGCCGGCAAGGTTAGTTGCCGGCACTGTATGAACGACTGATCAGACTTTACGAAATGTGATTACATCACTTCAGTTCGTCAGTAAGAAAGCTGATGATCTGGTCCTGAGGAACAAATTTCGCGTCGCCGCCGGCGCGATTTTTGATTTCGTATTGTTTGTTCTCGATGTTTTTGCCGCTGACAGTAATTCTGACCGGGCAACCGATAAGATCTGAGTCGGCGAACTTGGCACCGGGATTCACGGTGAGGCGGTCATCCCACAATACTTCGAAGTTGCTGGCATTAAGCAAATTATACAGGCGTTCTGATTCCTGCATGATTGCCTCGTCTTTGCCGAGAGAGATGATATGAACCTGGTACGGCGCAATGTGCTTTGGCCAGATGATGCCTTTTTCGTCGTTGCAGGTTTCAACGATGGTACCCATGACGCGGCCGGGCCCGATGCCGTAACTGCCCATGATGACCGGCTGTTTTGCGCCACTCTCGTCGACATAATTCAGTTCCAGGCTATCTGAGAACTTAGTACCAAGCTTGAAGATGTTACCAACTTCAATAGCTTTCTTTTCGACAAAGTCGGCCATGGTCAGGCCAAATTCTTTAGTAATTTCTTCATTGAAGATTTCACGGTTGATCGCGATATTCTTTTCTTCATTGATGTAAATTATGTCTTCGCCATACTCGCACAGTGTCTGAAATTCATGGCTGAACTTGCTGAAAGTGCCACCAGAAGCGAAGGTAACATAGGTTATTTTGCCAAGACCAAGGCGATCAAAAATCTTAACATAGGCTGCCTTGGCTCGTTCATAGTATTCATCAAGCTCCTGCTGATTGCGGCAGAATGAATAAAGGTCTTTCATGATGAATTCGCGAGTGCGCAGAATGCCAGATTTAGCGCGGGTTTCATTGCGGAACTTGGTTTGAAACTGGTAAGGAAAAGCTGGCAGATCTTTGTATGAGCTGATGAATTTTTTCATCAGCCTGGTGAGCGGCTCTTCATGGGTTGGCGCCAGTCCAAGTGTCGAGCCGTTTTTCAGCTCGGTTTTGAACCAGACGTCCATTTTCTGGTCGTCCCAGCGATCGGTTGCCTGCCAGGCAGCGGGAGACTGCAGAGCGGTCAGCAACATTTCCTGACCACCAATCGCGTTCATTTCTTCTCTGATGACGCCAATTATCTTGTTGAGAACGCGATGGCCAAGGGGCAGGTATGAATAGACACCGGCCATTTCCTTGTCGATAAAGCCGCTTTTGAGAAGAAGCTGCGAATTGACGCTCACTTCATCTTTTGGAAGAGTTTTAGAGGTTTTGGTGAACAGTTTTGATTGTTTCATGCTTCTTTGCCTGTAGTTGAATTTGTTGAGAAATTTTCAGGTATAGAACATACCATGATTTATCGCTTTAGCATAGCAGCAAGCTGCACATTAGCGCAATTATTCAGTTACTGGTGGAAATTCGTCTAGATGCAATTTTGACAACATCTTTCATATCACCTTATTTGTCTTGTTTTACTCGGGCGTCGTGATTGCGTCAAATTTGCCTGTCTCTCAGAGCTGCTCTATCCTGCGCAGCTCTGTATAAGCACGTCCGTGTGCAAAAAAGCTTTCGCGCATGGGACCGGGCGATCTCCATCCTGAGCCGCCCGGCATAAGCACCTCGTGTGCAAAAAACCTGCCTGCGCCCTTAACAAGAGGATTCCACTTAAAACTGAATCTTTACCATATTAGCGCAAATATTCAGTTGCAGGTGAACTGCCGCATAAGAAAAAGCAACCCGCTGGCGGTCAGGGGGTTGCTTCTTTTTGTTCGCAAGAAAAATCAGATCAGGGAACGAGCGGCGGCGCGGTTGCAGTTAGCGACTGAACTTCAGCCAATGGCGCGGCTTCCGTCAGCGCTGGCGGGGGTGTATCTACGATCGCAGCCTTCAGCAGCGAAGTTTTGCTTGCGTCTGCTTCTGCTTTAACCGGGGGCCTAACCTTCTTCTTCCCTTTCACTGTGTCATCAATCTTAGGTGGAGCGGCATCGAGCTCTTCGTATCCGCTCATAAACTGGTCAAAACTTGTTCTATTACCCTCAATGACCATGATGCCTTTGCCGTCTGCAGACGTTTTGGCGCTGGTCGCCTCGACTCCACGGTTATTGTCGGCCTTGGCAGATGCCGAAGAACCTCCTGAACTGCCGGTATGCGACATGTCGGCGGTAAAACCGTCGGCAAGATCGCTGCCGCTGAAACGGCCAGCAATGAACTCACGGGCCATTCTTCCCCAGGCACTGTTCGGATCGACCTTCGCATACTCGGTGAGATACTTTCGGGTCAGAGCTGTCTCGCCAAGGCGGTAAGACAGGCATGCCATGTTCCAGAGCGATTCGTAATCCGAGCGATCGCGCTGCCAGGTCTGGGTGTACCAGTAAAGAGCTTCACGAGGCTGACCATTGCGCAGGCAGGTAACCGCGAGTTTGCGGGTGATCTTGTCTGATGCCGGACTTTGCCGGTGATAGCGCATCAGAACCGGGATCATGCGTGGAGACTCACTTTTCTGCATAACTCGCGGGTGCAGCAGGTCTTCGGGAGCCATCAACTGTCGATTCGACTCGACATGTGTGATTTTCGGCTCTTTAACTGCGCGACGCGGCTTCGCATCTTTCGGCGGCAGATTTTCCATGATGTAGTCGCCGGAATAACCGAGTTCTCTGACGAAGTCATGAATGTTCTGATCGGCACTGACTGGTGCGCACAGCAGTCCCAGCATTACAGGAATCAGAATTTTTTTCATACAATTTCCTGAATTTAGTCTAAAAGCAATAAGTGCTTCTGATAAGTTTTCGGCAGATTTCGCCAAATTTTCATCTATTTTTTTAATTTATACTATGTTAAGCTTATATACAACATATTGCAGGTATGGAACAATTCTTGCTTTAATCATGCGGGTTAAGATTGTACAGGAGTTGCATAAGATGAATAAGAGGCTAGCAAACGCTATTAGATTGGTTCTGGCGGTATTTGCCGCTTTTATAGTCACCGTATTTCTCACTGGTTGCCCGGAAGGCGGCGGTGGCGGCGGTGGCACTCCTCCGGTCTATGTCGATCCGGTACATACCAGTTTCGATCTGAAACCAGCTCAAATTTATGAGACAGGACGCGCTTACGAGGTAAAGGCTTCTGTGCGCGAAACCCGTGGCGATGAAATCACCATTAACCACATGCGCACTTACAGAACGCTGACAACAAAATCGACGAACTCGTCGAACCCTTATGCCAGCACCTATTATGACACCGAAGTAAGCTACGACTACTACTCAGGCCTGCCGCGCCAGGTTAACTGCGACATGTACATACGCGGCAACCCTGGCACCATCGACGACACAACTTCACCGGCCTATACTTTCAATGTCATGAAGGGCTACGGAAGCCGCACTATCCGCACTCAGGTCATGATTGGTCGCGCGGGCGAAAGCAAACCGGCCTGGTTCAACGGACTGTTCATCCTTTACAGCGATTACACCAGCTGGAAAAACCAGAACAAAGTTGGCGTAAAATACTGGGTGAAGCTCGAAGGCTATGATTACAAGCTTAAAGATAACTACAACATCTATCTGCCGCTTGAAATCTACTTTGAGGGCGGGCTGACCAATACCGATCCATACAGCGATGGTTCTAACCCTATCATTACAGACCCAGATAGCGGATACGAAGATACGGGGTTATAAAAGCGGGTCTTGCCTGCTGAGTTTCAGAAAAATGTCGAGCAAAAGACCTTATGCAGCTAAGCTGGCAAGATCGAGTCAAGATTTCGATTACGAGAACGAGATACGAGAACGATTGAGCGAGAATGAATGAAGGAAGAACGATTGCGATTACGACGCGCAGGATGCGCTAGTGTCAGGTCGCCTGAGGATACAGCGCGACCAGGTGCGATTACGAGAACGATTTAATAGCAATACAGCATGGGCGCTTTAACGCCGATATACAATATAACATTAGACGAGTGAGAGAAATAAGGAGAACTGAAGATGAGAAGTATGCATCGAGTTCTGGTTCTGGCCTTGATGATTCTGGCGTTGACACCGGGTTTTGCCTTTAACACCGGCAATGACCTGGTAAACGATATTTTTGTGAGCCCGAGGGTCGACTCGTGGCCAGGGCAGCCCCAGCCGACGCCAACGCCACCGACTCCGCCAACCTATCCAGGCAACCCAAATTATCCGGGCAACCCGAATTATCCTGGCAATCCGGGTTACCCTGGTAACGGCGGCTACGAATCACCTGACAAACTGTTTGAAGACGGCAGAAATGCTTATTATCAGGGCAACTATTCATACAGCATCAACCTGTTGAGACGCTTTCTCGAGCGTTACCCCTATGAATACCGCGCTCCTGAAGCAACCTTCATCGTTGCCGAAGCCTATCTCAACTCAACCGATTACGGCAACGCGCTGCGTTACTACCGCCTGGTCAGCAGCAAGTATTCTTACTTTCATCAGGCCGAGCGTGCGACCTATTACATTGGCTTCTGCCTGGTTAAGCTTTACGACTACCGCAGCGCGATAAATGAGTTCAGAAACTTTATTTCGCGTTATCCATTCAGCGAATTCGTCGACGATGCCTGGTATGTTACCGGTATGACTTACGAAAGACTCAATGACAAAGCGAGTGCGATCAGCGCTTATCAGAAAGTAGTTTACGAATTTCCTGGCTCAAATTTCTTTGCAGAAGCAAAACAGCGTCTTACAGCCTTACAGAGCGGAAACACCACCCCGGGCTACCCTGATTATAACCCGCCACAGCCGATTCCGGTGCCGCCGAGTAATCCCAGCTATCCTGGTCAGCTCAGCGACTACGAACTTTATAACCGTGCCCATTCACAGTATATATCCGGCAATTTCAACAACGCCGTAACCTACTTTGACGAATTGCTTAAGCGCTTTCCTGGCTCACAATATGCTGATGACGCAGCTTTTTGGAAATCTCGCATCAGATATGAGCAGAAAAGTTATCTGCAGGCCATCAGACTTTTCGAAGATTTCATTCGCTTTTACCCGAACTCAGAATATGCAATCGAAGCAACCTTTGTGCTTGCCCATTCGCAAAAGGAACATGGCAGAATCAATGTTGCCAACAGCCAATACCTGCGCCAGGCCGCCAACAACTTCGCATGGTTTCAGCAGAAATACCCGACGAATGAATATGCTGCCGAAGCGCTTTTCCAGGCCGGCGAATGTTATGAAATTCTCGGCGATGAATTCACTGCTGACAACTATTTTCGCCAGGCGATGACGGTATACCCACACACAGCAGCAGCAATAAAAGCCAAAGAAAAGCTCGCCAAAACCTGGTAATTGAAGTTCAAAAAAAGGCCCCAACCGGGGCCTTTTTTTTATGCCCCGCGCCGGCCAGCAGTTTTTTTAATGGGCTGTTTAATTTTAGATGTTTTGAGAGTAGAATAGCTTGCCGGCTGGTTAGTAAAATTTCTAAATCTGGCCCTGATATATCGCGTTAAAGATAACACCATCAGGTATCTTATGGAGGCTTTAATGAAACGTTGTTGTTACATCTCCCTCTTGCTGATTTTTGCGCTGTTGTTCGCGCTACCCGCACAGTCGCAAACCCGCGCCGAGCTTTGGCGCCAGGTCGACGAGGCAAAGTCAAAAGGCCTGCCACAAACAGCCATAGAAAATCTTGCCAAAATTTATGAACTTGCACAGAAGGAAAACCACATGGTCGATGCAGTTAAATCTTTGTGCGACCGCATTGTTCAGGAAGGCACCGTTCAGGGCAACAAGCCTGAAGAACGCATTACCCGGCTTGAGACAGAGATTGTCACTGCCGATGCCAAGGTTAAGCCTTTGCTCAACATTATTCTGGCCAAGTGGTACTGGCATTATTACAATCGCAACAGTTACCGCTTTATTAACCGTTCGCGCACCGAAGGGCTGAATGAAAAGGACTTTACGACCTGGGATCTTCCCAAGCTTTTTGCCCATATCGGCAATCTTTATGAAAATGTTCTCAAAGAAGAAACGACGCTCAAAAGCCTTCCCATAAAAACCCTCGCAGGATTTCTGGAGGGCGGTAACCAGCCTGAGTCATTGCGCCCGACACTGTTTGACTTTTTCGCACATGAGGCTTTGACTTTCTACATGGCCGACGCGCAAAGCGCTGCCAGACCGACAACTGCTTTTGAAATCACCGTTGATTCACCAGCATTTGGCGATGTCGAAGCCTTCATGAAATGGCAGCCAGACACACTCGACACTGATTCATGTAACTATCGCGCGGTAAAGCTGTTGCAGCGATTGCTTAAATCAGCCCAGGCCAGCGACAATCTTGACGCTCTGCTTGACAACGACCTGATCAGGCTCGCATGGGTGCGCAGAGTAGCAGTTGGCGACAACATTTCCGACAAATACATTAACAGACTCGAAGCTTTTGCCAAATCGCATTCGGCACATGCCTATTCAGCAACCGCGCTGGGTTATGCTGCTCAGGAATACCAGAGCACGAGCGAATTCGTTAAGGCCCTAGAGGTGGCAGAACGCGGCCGCAGCGCCCACCCGAACAGCTATGGCGCAAGCATCTGCAACAACGTGATTGCCACAATCAAAAGCCGCGAAGTAAGCATAGAAACCGAGCGCATTATGCTGCCAGAAGGCGGCCAGGCGACAATTTCGTTCAAAAACATCAATAAGGTTCATTTTAGACTGATACCGCGGAACCCTGATGAACTCTATAAAAAGCAGAACTATTCGCCCGACAGTATTCAGTGGGATGACTACGCCGCCATATTTAAGCGAAAACCCCTTGAACAGTGGAGCGTTGATGTTGATCCAGGTAAAGAATACAAGCCGTGTGAAGCGCTGGTTGATCTGCCAAAGATACAGCCGGGGCTTTATTACCTGGCAGCCAGTGTTGACGAAGACTTCAATCAGTCGCGAAATGCTCTTCAGATCACCCAGATTATCGTCAGCAAGCTCGGCATGGTCATTCGCAAGTGCGAAGGCAAACAGGAAGTATTTATCGTAAACAACGTTTCTGGCGAGCCCATGGAAGGGGTCAAGGTTCAGGCTTACTCGCACGAGTATGACAAGGGCTGGCGCCAGATTCTTAGTGGTTCTACAAACAAAAACGGTATCGCAACATTCGATTCACAACGTGGCAATGGTTTCTACATAGCCGAACACAAGGGTCATATTGTTTACCGCACCAGCGATTTTTACGCATACCCGAGCAATGATTACACGGCAGACACCCGCGTATACTTTTTTACCGACCGTTCGATCTACCGCCCCGGCCAGACGATTTACTTCAAGGGCATAGCGGCAAGACACGATACAAGAACCAATGAATACAAAACATTACCGGCCGGCACCAGCGTTAATGTGCTGCTGCGTGACCCGAACAACCAGGAAGTAAAGAACGAAAACTTCAAGACCAACGAATTCGGCTCGTTTTCTGGCACTTTTATAGCTCCGGCAGACCGCCTGACCGGCGTTTACGCAATTTATTCGAACACCTTTCACAGCAGCACCAGCATACGTGTTGAAGAGTATAAACGGCCCAAGTTCAAGGTCGACATCGACACTCCGACACAGGCCTTTCAGCTCGATAAGGTCGTGCAGCTCACCGGCCGCGCCATGGCTTATACCGGTGCCAAGATTGACGACGGCAAGGTTAAGTTCAGAGTTGTGCGCGAAGTCAGGTATCCGCCATGGTGCTGGTGGTATTTCGACCCCGGCAGCTCACAGGAAATAGCACACGGCACAACCGTGACCGACAAGAATGGCGAGTTTGTGATCAGCTTCAGCGCCCTGCCCGATCGCACGGTAAACAAGGCAGACGAGCCGGTGTTTGTCTACACAGTGTCTGCAGACGTCACCGATGGCACTGGCGAAACTCGCTCAAGCAAGCAGATCGTTCGCGTTGGCTACACCGCTTTGTCGCTCAGCCTGCAGAGTCAGGAGATTCTCGATGCCAACCAGTCCTTTCCGGTCAGCGTCAGAACAACCACTCTTGACGGAAAAGGCATCGCCGGCGCCGGCAGCTTTCTGGTCTACGCACTGAAACAGCCAGCCAGAGCCTATCGCCAGAGCTATATGCGCGGCAAAATAGTCGCCAAAAATGACAAATCAAACATCAGAACCTGGGAAGAAGACAAGGTTGTCTTCGAACAGACCTTTAACACCAGTATCGACGGCAACTTCGCCTGCGAACTCAAGCTGCCCGAAGGCGCCTATCGCATCAAGGCACAGAGCCGCGACCGCTACAACAACCCGGTTAACGCGATTTTCAACTTCATGGTTGTCGATAACAAGAGCGAAAGCTTCACCATCAACATCCCGTTCTTCTTCAGAGATGTCAGTGGCGCGCTGAAACCCGGTGATACCTTTAACGCATTCTGGGCTACCGGCTACGGCAAAGGCCCGGCATATATCGAAGTCGAACATCGCAAAAAAATCGTTCAGGCCTTCTGGACAGACGTTAACAAAGGGAAAGTGCAGATACGGCTGCCAGTTACTGAGCAGCATCGCGGCGGCTTCGTTGTCAGAGTCATGCAGATCAAAGAAAACCGCGAGTATTTCCATACCCATGTGGCAACCGTCCCCTGGACCAACAAGCAGCTGCAACTCAAATTCGCGCACATGACCTCAAAGATGCAACCAGCACAGAAAGACACCTGGAAAATCGAAATTTCCGGCGAAGATGCCGAAAAGAGCGCCATTGAAATGGTTGCCGGCATGTATGACGCGAGCCTCGATGCGTTTGCGCCGCACAGCTGGCCAGCGAACTTTCCGGTGTTTTACAACGATTACAACCGTGTTTCTTCAAACGGTTCAAACCAGGCACAAAGCCTCTATTTATGGCGAAATGATTTGAACAGTTACCCGGGCATCGGCTACCGCGAGTATCCGCAGCTGCCTGGCAACATCCAGCAAGATCTGTTCGGCTATGACTACGGCTATGAAGGCAAAAGCCTGCGCATGAGCAGAAGCAAAGGTGCTCCAATGCCCTCAATGATGGCAGCGCCGCAGGCAGCCGACGGCATGATGATGGAAAAAAGCAAGAAAATGGAGTCGGCAGATTCATTTGCGAGTAACGAAGAATCAGCCGTTGGCGGCGCTGGAGCGCCTCAGGAACCCGAACCGATCAGCGCTGGCGAAGCTGCTCCTGATGTAAATCTCGACAAGGTTTCTGCGCGCAGCAACCTGAATGAGACAGCTTTTTTCCAGCCGCATCTGACCGTAGATGCAGACGGAAAGGTTTCGGTAGAATTCACCATGCCCGAAGCGCTCACCACCTGGAAATTCATGGGATTTGCACATGGCAAATCATTGCAGGCTGGTCAGCTCATAGGCGAAACCGTTACGCAAAAAGACCTCATGGTTCAGCCGAACCCGCCGAGATTCATGCGCGAAGGCGACAAACTGGTGTTTACCGCCAAGGTCACCAACCTTTCTGCGGTTGAGCAAAAGGGTCAGGTTCGCCTGAAACTTCAGGACACCATCACTGATGCCGATCGCAACGCTGAGTTCAAGCTGAACCAGCCTACTTTCGAATTCAGTGTTCCTGCCGGCGAATCGCGTTCATTCGGCTGGGAACTCAATGTACCCGACGCGCCCGGCATAGTTAAGTATACAGTTGTTGGTGCCACCAACAGCCTGTCTGACGGCGAAGAGGGCATGCTGCCAATTCTTTCGCGGCATATCTTCGTAACCGAATCTTTGCCGCTGCCGATTAAGGGCCCTGCCAGCAAGAAGTTCAACTTCAAGAAACTGGTTGAGTCGAAAAACTCAGACAGTCTCAAGCACCAGGGCCTTACTGTTGAGGTCACTTCGAATCCGGCATGGTATGCGGTTCAGGCTCTGCCATACCTCATCGAGTTTCCGCACGAGTGCTCTGAGCAGATCTTCAATCGCATTTACGCCAACAGCATCGCTTCGTTCATTGCCAATTCTGACCCCAAGATCAAGAGAGTGTTTGATACCTGGAAAGCCGAAGCCGCCCAGGGTGGCAAGGCACTGTTCTCGAACCTTGAGAAAAACGAACACCTCAAAGCGGTTACCCTGCTCGAAACCCCTTGGGTTCTCGATGCCAAGAGTGAGACCGAGCAGAAGCACAAGATCGGCATTCTGTTCGATCGTGCCCGCATGGACCGCGAACTCAGCAGCGGCAACAAGAAACTCGCGCAGATGCAGCTTTCTGATGGCGGCTTCCCGTGGTTCCCCGGCGGGCGTGTCAATTCGTTTATCACGCTGTATATCATGACCGGTTATGGCCGCATGCGTCATCTCGGCGTCGACGTCGACGTCAACATCGCGCTCAAGTCGCTCAATCACCTCGACAACTGGATCAACGAAGTATATCGCGAAATCATCAGACACCCGGGCTATGAGAAACGTACCAACATCAGCCCGATTACTGCGCTCTACCTCTATGGCCGCAGCTTCTTTCTGAAGGAAAGACCGATTCCGGCTGGCAGCAAAACTGCGGTTGATTTCTTCATAAAAGAAGCAAAGGAAAAGTGGCTGCAGGTAGGCTCGAGACTGGCTCAGGGGCACATAGCAATCGCATTGCAGCGATTTGGCGACAAGACTGTTCCGGCCGATATCGTAAAAAGCATCAAGGAACGCAGCGTTACCGACGAAGAGCTTGGCCGTTTCTGGCGCGAGAACGAGTTGTCGTTCTGGTGGTACCGGGCTGAAATCGAGACCCAGGCGGTCATGATTGAAATGTTCGCCGAAGTCGCTAATGACAAAGAAGCAGTTGAAGATTGCAAAATCTGGCTGCTCAAGCAGAAGCAGACCCAGAACTGGAAAACGACAAAAGCGACCTCCGACGCGGTTTACGCGCTGTTGCTGCGCGGCGCCAACCTGCTTGCCTCTGACAAACTGGTCAAAGTTCTGCTCGGCGGCGACGAAGTCAAGCCCGAGCGCGTCGAAGCAGGCACCGGCTATTATCAGAAGATTTACGCCGGCTCAGAGGTAAAGTCTGAGATGGGCAACATCGAGCTGATCAAAGAAGACGAGGGCATTGCCTGGGGCGCCGTTCACTGGCAGTATCTCGAAGACATGAGCAAGGTCACTCCGCACGAAACCAACCTCAAGCTCAAAAAGGCGCTGTTCGTGAAGCGCGACACCGACAAGGGGCCGACTATTTCGCCAGTTCAGGGCGCGCTGAAGGTCGGCGATCTGCTGGTTGTGCGCATCGAGCTGCGCACCGACCGCGACATGGAATACATCCATATGAAAGATCAGCGCGGCAGCGGTATGGAGCCAATCAACGTGATCTCACGCTACAAGTATCAGGATGGTCTCGCTTACTATGAGGCTACCAAGGATACAGCAACGCACTTCTACATCGATTACCTGCCCAAGGGCGTTTATGTATTCGAGTATGAGCTGCGCGTTCAGCATCAGGGCACCTATCAGAGCGGAATGGCGGAGATTCAGTGCATGTATGCTCCTGAATTCAACAGTCATTCAGAAAGCTTCGTGATGCAGGTAACTGACAAGTAATCTGAGTATCTGCGCTTAACTGGCCCGGGCTTGCAGCAATGTAAGCCCGGGCTTTTTATTTTTAGCGTCTCTACTTTTGATGCAGGGTTTCAAAGCGGTCGCGGTTTTCCTGATAGAGTTGCAGCATGTTGCTGTCAGAACGCTCAAATGCCTCGGGAATCTCTTTGAACACGTCGTGAGGCGACATGATCGCCATCGAAATGCGGATCATATGACGCAGAGAACCATCAGGGCCGTAAAAACGCACCATCGGCAAATGTCCGGGGATCTTGATCTGACGTTCCGGGGACACTTTTTTCCAGGTAAGGTTTGGTCGTTTTGCAACCCTGACCTTGGAAACATCGCTGGTGAAAACACCGATAAAGCGCACAGACGAAAGCTCCGGCGTGGCTGTCAGAAATTCAAAATATGAAGCTTCGAGTTCAAGAGTCGGCCCTTCGAGTTCTGGCGGAAAATAGACCCAAACCAGCGGCTGCCCGCGCAATGATTCAGGCAAAATATCGCTGAACTGAGAAAAGGTTGCCTGCACTCCAGTTAGATCGCCAGCGTTCCTGACAATGGCCGAATTGCTGGTATAGGTAACCACCACCGGGTTAGAATGCGCCGATTCGCCGGTGCCGTTTACAGCGCGAACCGTGTAGGTCGCGGTCATGCCGGCAACGATGTTCTGGGTAACTGTAACAGTGGTGATCGAAGACGGAACATTGAAGATAGCCCACTGCTCATTCTCATAAACCTTGTAATAAGCGGCTCCATTGGCGACCGCCCACTGAAGGGTGCAGGAATAAGACGACACCTCGGTCAAAGCCAACACCGGGGCTGCCGGAAGCAGCTGAATGAGCAAAGCTTCTGACTGCTCTGAGTAGCCGGCGGGGTTTTGCGCTGTCATGCGCAAAGAAATCGTGTCGCCAGCTGGCAGGCCATCGATACGATGCTCAGTTATAGTCGATGCGAGAGTCGCAACTGCCGATTCATTGATCAGAACCTGGTATGACAGGGCATTTTCAACTGGTGTCCATTTAAAAGAGAACCAGTCAACGCCAACCTGGTTTTCGATTACCGAGAAAACCGGCGGCGGTGGCAAAAGTTGCACGGCTATATCAGCGTAATAGGACTCGCCGGTAGTATTGAAGGCTGTCAGACGAAATTTTACCAGACTGCCCGGCGTAAAACCGCTAAAAAACACCCTGGTCTGAGTAGCAGTGAGTTCCTGAAGCAAGGTGTCGGAGGCATGATAAACGCGATAGCCGATTGCAGTATCGACCTTTTGCCAGAACAGGCCGACAGAGGCTGAGCCAAGGTCATAAGTGCCGATTGCGGCTGGCGCTGCCGGCGCCATCAAAATTGTGGTCGGACTAGATACGCCAACTGCAGAGCCATTGTCATAAGTAACTACCGCAATGCTGTATGTTCCGCCCGGTTGAAAATGCTCGACAGTTTTAGCAGTATGTTTCGTCGAAAACCCGTAGAGAGCGTGGTTGGTCTGCACCTGATAGTGCGTGCTGGTGTTGAAACCTGGGTATGGCTTCCAGCTCACCGCTATCTTTTCAGGACTGAGATGAGTAATTGATGGCGCCTGAGCGAAGTATTCGCTGGTTCTGGAATCACCTCCAGCTTCGAGAAGTCCTATCAAAAGGGCTATCAGCAGCAAAACAATTGTTGCTCCCTTTAACAAAGATCCTTTAAGGTTTTTCTTCATAATCTCACCAACCATCAAAACATCATATGGGCAAATACACATTGCTCCAAAGTTAACAAATGTATAAGGAATCGTACAAAATTCCAGCAGTTTTTAGGCAGATCTGATCTGCACACAAAGCAAGCACTCAGGAACCGTTGCCTGCGCCCTTAGCAAGAGGATTACACATAAAAAAGTATCATTGCTACATGAAATTCTCAGGCGTTGGCAAGAACTGAAAACTGATATAAGATGGGACATCGCAAATATATACTTTAGAGGAGCAGAGATGAAACACCGATACGTTGTTCTAATTATTTTTGCCTTTTTTTGCGCGCTTGTTTGCCAACCGTTGCTGGCACAGGATATTAAAGAGCTTGAGAAGCAATTTAACTCTGAGCTGAGAAGCGCGCAGAGCGCCATGTTTGGCGGAAAACTCGACGTTGCTGATGCCGGAGCAAAAAAGTGTGGCGAGCTCATCGAAAGCATGAAAAAGCTTGATCCACAGTATAAGCAACTGAGCTCTTTCGAGCAGAAGCTTGGCAAACTGCAGGGCGACCTGGCAAAAAAGGTAAACAAGGTTCCAGCTGGCTCGGCCAAGATGATGGACAAAACAACGCCCCAGCAAAGTGCAGCCAGCGGCAAAGCCAAAGCACTGCCACGCAAAACCGCACAAGAGATGCGAGAGCTGACAAAGACTCTTGATTCGCTCGAAAAGTTCGAGAAAGACCGCATGTTGCGTATTCAGGAGGACTATTCCTCTTATAGCGTTGAATCGACTTTCAAGAGTATTCAGGAAAAAATCAGCAGCCTGTCTGGCCTGCTCGAAAAAGTCTCTGCTGTGGCTGCTGAAGAAGGCGCCAGCGAACACCCCGATTTTATCGCAGCGAAAGACCGTGTCGCCAGTGTCAGCAGCTGGGCCGGCGAAGAACTGACAAAAACCCGCGCAAGCGTAGAAAAACAGAAATCCGGCGAAGCAGCAGCAGGCGAAGCCACCGGCTCGCTTAAAAAATTGTGGGAAGAGTATGACGATAAATACTTCACTCCCATCACGAACATGAGTTATGAAAACAATATGGAAAAAATCGGCCAGGCTTTCGAACTGCTGTCGGAATATTCAGGGAAAAAGGCTGAACTGACCATGGCAATCGGTGAATTTGAAGCAAAATACGGTAATGACCGCGATGCCATCGAAAAAGCTACCGGCGGCATGGAAGCAGTATACCCATGGGAAAGCTTTAAAAAGGCGATGACGGAGATAGAGGCAGTGCCCGCCCGCATCGGTGACAAGGTTAAAGGTATGATTGACGAAGAACTCTCATCACTGTCAACACGCCACGATTTCTTCAGACTGGAAAAGCATGCCGAGATTAAAAAGCTTCAAGAATTCTGCAGCAAGAATGTGCCCGGATACACGGCTAATGCCAGCATTCACAGTCTACTGGCTGAAGACATCAAAAAATTCGATGAAAAAGTTAACCAGCGCAGCTGGCCGGCATGCAAAGGCAGCGATACTGACCGTGCAGGTGCGTTAGACTATCTCAAAAACAGTTGGGGCAAAGACGAAAAATACAAGTATACCGTGCTTGGTACTGTTATTAGAAGTGATTGGTCGGTTCAGAAGAAAGACCTGCATGGCAAGCCAATCATGTATGGACTGCCGGTACTGCTGGCAGTACAGAAGCCTGAAGATCATGCACAGGGGCTCGCCCGCGTATTCATCCTGACTCTGCGCACTCCAGAAGGAGCCGGCGCGAAGATGGCTCCACCTTTCAGTTCAGACACAGTAGGCGACAGTTATTACATTCGCGCCAGCCAGATCAAATGACAGCATTACCGCGTCAGGGGCCGGCCCTGACGCGGTAATAATACTTTTGGCGTTTGACTGCTGAGTGCAGCGATGCTATGCTCAGGAGGGTTAAACTGGTTCTTGATAATTCCTGCATTTGTAAGGAGAACACATGGTCGGGTCAGCCAGAAAACGTAAACAGCAGTTCACCTATGGCGATCTTTGCACCTGGCCGGAAGGCGAACGCTGGGAGCTTATCGACGGCATTGCCTACGATATGTCGCCGGCACCCTCAAAGACTCATGCAGACCTGTCAGGAGAGTTGTTTTTTGCCTTCATGTCATATCTGCGCGGCAAACCGTGCAAGGTTTACGCCGCCCCTTTTGACGTGAGGTTGCCAGACGGTAAAGAATCCGACAGTGTGGTTAAAAACGTTGTTCAACCGGACATTCTGGTTGTCTGCGACGAAAAGAAACTTGACGAAAAAGGCTGCCGTGGCGCACCAGACCTGATAATCGAGATATTATCGCCAGGCACGGCTTCCAAAGACTGCATTCAAAAACGCAATCTCTACGAACAACATGGCGTGAAGGAGTTCTGGACGGTAGACCCGACCAACCGGCTCGTTCATGTCTACATACTCGGATCAGATGGCCAATATGGCAAACCTGCGGTGTTCACTGACTGCGGCATGGTTACGGTGAGCATTTTCGATGATCTCAAGATAAATCTCAGGGAAGTATTTCCGCGCCAGCTCAAAGTTGTGCGTGAAAGCCCAAGAAAGTATCTGGCTGAATAAAGCATTTGCTGAGCCAGAAAAACATCATGAACAAATTACTCAACCGAAGATCGTTATTCGACAGACTTGCTGACACCGGCTTCCAACCGGCTCATGTTGCAGAGGTTGGCGTTTACAAGCCGCAAACTTCGAACATTTACGATTTTATCACGGCTGGAGTCAGAACGACTCTTGTTGAACCAGACCCGAGATCGATACAGCAGATCAAAGAGCATTTCAACGATTGCAGTAATATTACCCTGCACGAAGTTGCGATTTTCGATCGCGCTGGCGAAATTGAACTGGTTCAGCGCGAAGCATCGACATTTGTCAGCGAACTCAAAGCTTCGCCAGCTATTCAAAACGATAATTATCAGGCCAATGATAGCGACAAGTTCGTTGTTCAGGCGGTTCCGTTTGACCGAATCGACGATGGCAGCATAGACCTGCTGAGTGTCGACGTCGAGGGGGCCGAATGGTTTGTGCTCAAAACCATGTGCAGCCGCCCGGCAGTAATTTCGCTTGAAACGCACGGGGCTGCTTATGTAAATCCATATATCAACGAAATCAACAGGTGGATGACCGACAATGGTTACCGGGCGTGGTATAAAACCGGTTCTGACACTGTTTTCGTTCTCCCGAAAATTGTTAAAATCAGCGCAAATGACCGGTTGACCCTGAAGATAGCCAGCTTCTGTCTTGAAGTTAACCGCCTGCGCAAAAGTCTTAAGAAACGTTTGACCGGTCGCTGATCGTGGAAAAAACAGAATGACGTTTTAATAAAAACATGGAGGATTTAATATGGCCGACTGTTCGAACAAGCTGCCCTGTGCCTGCACTTATTCTTGTGGAAAACGCCAGAAATGCTGCGAATGCGTAGCCTACCACCGCAATGCGGGCGAGATTCCGGGATGTTTTTTTTCGGCTGCCGGTGAAAAGACTTATGACCGCAGCATTCAGGCCTTCTTAAAAGACAAGAAGAAATGAGCCAGCAACTCTTCTGTGCCGCTTCGATAGTAATCTTCGGCGGAACTGGCGACCTGGCCAGTCGCAAGCTGTTGCCGGCACTTTGCAGACTTCATGATGCCGGGCTGCTGACGCATGATTTTCATGTGTTTGTAACCGGCCGCGCCGACATGAGCACCGAAGCCTTTCTCGAACACCTGATGCAGCGTGAAGCGGTTTTGTTCAAGAAAGACACCCGCTTTGCCAGCGGCTTCAATGAGCTGAAAAGTCGCATCAGGTATCTGCGCGCCAACCCCTCGCTGGCAAACGAACCAGAGGATTTCAAGCAAAGACTTCTCGCTGCCGAACCGCTGGCGGCACCGGCGCGACTCTTTTACCTGGCGGTTCCACCAAGCAGCATGCAGAGCTTTATCAGCCTGATTCGGCCCTTTTCAGAGGCAAACACTGACATGCACTGCCCGGAGCGTATTCTTGTTGAAAAGCCCTTCGGGCAGAATCTGGCCAGCGCCAGAGAATTAAATCAACAGCTGCTCGAATCCTTTAAAGAAAACCAGATTCTGCGCATAGACCATTACCTGGGCAAAGAAGCGGTGCAGAACATATTATTCATGAGATTTGCCAATACCTTTTTCGAACCGGTCTGGAACAACCATTTTATCGACAACATTCAGATCTCCTTTTCTGAGAACATCGGCATTGGCGGGCGTGCCGAATATTTTGACCAGACGGGAATTCTGCGCGATGTCGTACAGAATCACCTGTTACAGGTATTATCGATGGTCGCGATGGAACCGCCACTCTCTCACAAACCGGGCGACCTGCACCTTGAGAAGAACAAGGTTCTCAAGGCCATAAGAAAATACCGCCCGGAAGACATACAGGCAGAAACAATCAGAGCGCAATATGTGGCCGGAGAAGTAGATAAAAAGCCGGTTGTTGGGTATCTCTCAGAAGACGGTGTACGCGCAGACTCGAAAACCGAGACATACTCGGCCTGCCGGGTCTTCGTCGACAACTGGCGATGGGGCGGAGTTCCGTTTTACCTGCAGGCCGGTAAACGTCTCGAACGAAATATTACCGAGATAGTCGTCAGCTTCAAGCCCCTCCCCTACTCTATTTTCAAGGACTTCAACGGCAAAATCGAAGCGAACCGGCTGCATATAAGAATACAGCCACACGAAGGCATTATTCTCAAGGTTAATTCAAAACCGCCCGGAATGGAGTTGCAGGTCTCCGATGTCGGCATGAGGTTCTCGTATGACAACGAATTCGGTGATTACCGGCCTGATGCTTACGAGCGGCTGTTGCTCGACGCGCTGAACGGAGATTCAGCGCTGTTTTTGAGCAACAGCGAAATCGAAGAATCCTGGAAATTCATCGATCCGATTATAGATGCCTGGCATGGAGGTGGCCAGCCAATGTTTACCTATAAGGCCGGCAGTCAGGGCCCCGAAGAAGCTGGCGCGTTGCTCGCCAAAAACGGTCACTACTGGCATCAGCCCGTGATTTGACTGTTCAGATGCCTCCCAGCAGCCTAACCAGACGACCATAGAAACATTCAGGTGCAGCATGCCTTTGAAAAACGCTAAAATCACGATCTGTGAGAAATCAGAAGAGTTTGTCACCAAAGCGGCAGAGAGCATTGTTTCTGCAATCGAGGCGGCGCCGGGGGCGCTGAAGCTGATCAGTCTGAGCGGAGGCAGCACGCCGTTTCCGGTTTATCGTTGCCTGCCTGGTCTGCTGCACAACTCAGGACTGGCTGATCACTGCTACTGGCTTCAGACTGACGAACGACTGGTCTCGCCCGAAGACGAGCGCAGCAACCAGAGAGCAATACTGTTGAGTCTTTTTGCCGATGGCCTGTTGCCAAAGTCACACTTTTTCGCAGTGCCACTGACAGAGCCAGGCCGCCCGCAGCGACAGATTTCAGAAGCTTATCAGCAATCACTGCAAAAGCTCCCTGATCAGCTGCGCCCACCGGCAGCGATAGACCTGATAGTGCTCGGTGTCGGCAACGACGGGCACACGGCGTCTCTTTTCCCTGAAACCGACTGGAAACGCGAGTTCGACACAGACTTTGCAGTGTTTGAGCCGACCAGCCAGCCAGAAGCAAGGCTGAGTCTGACTTTTGGGAGCATAATGCGGGCGCGCGAACTGCTTTTTCTGGTTTCTGGTTACGCCAAGCAGAAGATTCTCGAAGAGATTTTCCTCGATCCGCATTGCGAGTGCCCGGCTGCAGTAATAGCTCGCCAGCGATCAACCCGCTGGGTAATCAATGCAGCCGCAGTATCGCCACATATGCGCAGTGTTTTATCTTTATCTGAGGCCGTCAAGCAATCATAGTTGCCGCATTTTTTTCAGCGGTGAAAACCGTAAAAAGATGATCTGTATGCTGTTTAAGGTGTGTTATATTGTTGGCAAATGACGGCAGATAAATGAGAAGAGACTGGAGGATTATGGCATGGTAAAAGTCACCTGGCTGGGGCATTCAGCCGTAAAGATCGAGGGCTCAAAGACCATTTTTATCGACCCCTTTATTAAGGGTAACCCGGCGAGTTCATGCACTCTCGACGACATCAAAAAGGCTGATATGGTGTTTGTGACGCATTATCATGGCGACCATGTCGGCGATGCCTTTTTTCTCTGTCAGAAAACCGGCGCAACTCTGGTTGCGATTCATGAAATTGCGGTTGAAGCGGCTGAACTCGGCATCAAAACCGAAGGAATGAACATCGGCGGCACAGTCGCAGTTGGCGATGTTAAGTTCAACATGGTCTCTGCCCTGCACTCTGCGGAAAAGGGCACTCCAGCTGGTGTCGTGATCGAGCTGGACGGGCAGCGCATTTATCACGCCGGCGATACCGGCCTGACTTACGACATGAAACTGATTGGCGAGTTTTTCAAGCCAGATTTGAGCTTTTTGCCGATCGGCGACCGCTATACCATGGGTATCGCATCTGCCAGCAAAGCCGTTGAATTCGTGCAGACCAAACGTGTCGTGCCGATACATTACAACACTTTTGAGCTGATAAGTTCAGACCCGCAGAGCTTTAAAACTATGGTTGGCAAGCTGGCCGAGGTTATCATACTCAAGCCTGGCGAGCATTATGAATTGAAATAGGTGACAAATGAGTGCCACAAGCCTGTGGTTAAGGATTTTTCCATGGCTTGTTAATAACAGTTTAGCTGAACATTTCGACTTTACAGAAATGATTTCAGCTTATACAAGCTGTGCTGATCAGCAATTTCTGTAATTCAGCATTTCTGTCAAAAATCAGATCTGCAGGTCGTCTTCGTCCTGACTGACGTTAAAAGCGGCGAATGCGGGCGAATAAAGCAATTGCTTCATTTTTTTGACGGTTGGCTGCAGATCGTGGCCTTCGTCGTTCCAGCCCACAAAGATGCGACTCTCCGGGTTCTGAGCCTTGATCAAACGAATGATCGTAAAAAGCGATCTGATTGCGTGTTCCATCATCGCGCGCGGATGATCGGGAAAAAACTTTGTGCCCTTGATGCTGGGGTAATAGGGGTGAAAGTTGAAGTCAACCAGCACGCCATGTTTCTGGCTCACTTCTATTCCGTATTCTATGGTGGCTACAGCCTCGGCGATGGCTTCGTTGCCGGTTATGCCAGGCGGTTGAAACAGCACATTCATTTCGACGGCAGTGCGCCCGGGACAAGTGGCCAGGGCCATAAACACGCTGTCAACTTCGTCACGCGTAATTGTCTTTTTGAGATGGCCGATGCGCACTTCTTCGCTTTGTGATTCAAGGCCAAGCGTAACGGACATTGTCTGGTCCGGGCGCAACATAGCAAGCATTTCGCCAACGCGGGCCGGCGTAACAAATTGTTCACGCGAATCAAAACTGATACGCTTAACCGAAGGCTGCTGGCTGGCAAATTCGAGAATACGCTGCTTGGTTTCCTTTGACAACTCGCCATCGTTGAGTGTCGAGCCGTAATTATAGATTACCAGATGGCATATCTGCGGCAGAACGCTCTCATAATGCCTTTTAAGAAAGTCGAGTCGGCGACTGTTCATCTCGGGTGTGAACGAAACGCCTTCGCCAGCACCAAGATCACAATGAATACATTGTATGTTGTAAAAGGGGCAGCGACCGGTTGGGCTTTCGTTGCCAAACACCAGCGCCAGCCTTAAACCACGCGGTGATGCGACCGGCTCAAAGAGTGAACCTTCTGGTGGGCGACCGGAATCAATTTGGTCAGGCATTTTCAGACCTTTTTATCAGGTAATTGCCGAGGAATAATGCGTCTATTCCGGTTCTTGCGAAAGTAGAGATTGCGTCAGCGGGGGTCATGACTATGGGCTCACTGTCGTTGAACGAGGTGTTGAGAACCATCGGCACCTGTGAAAGTCTGGCGAACTCCGATATCAACTTGTGATAACGCGGGTTAACCGCGCGGTCGACCGTTTGAATTCTGCTGGTCTTGTCGACATGCACAACAGCCGGGATCTGCTCGGCTTTTCCTGGTCTGGCCGGATAGGCATACAGCATAAAGCCGCCGGCCAGGGATCTTTGCGGGATTTCAAACCAGTCTTCGGCTGCTTCGGCAAGAACGCTCGGCGCGAACGGGCGAAAATCTTCGCGGTGCTTGATCTTTCGATTCAGAATATCGCGCATGTCTTTGCGGCGTGGATCGGCTAGCAGCGAACGGTTGCCAAGCGCGCGCGGCCCGGTTTCCATGCGGCCCTGAAACCAGCCGACGATTTTACCTTCGTTGATCAGGGCTGCCGCAATCGCTGCGGGATCAGCAACTTTTTCGGCAGCGAACATTGTCTGGGCGATGGCTTCTTCGATCTGGGCATCAGAATATTCGGGGCCCCAGAGCGCGTGGTTCATTACAAACTGGCGCTGGTTGCCGAGGACTCCACACCAGACCTGGAGCGCCGCACCGATTGCCGACCCGGCGTCGTTGGCAGCTGGTTGAATATAAATTTCTTTAAAACCGCCGTGCTGCTGCATCATGGCATTGGCCACACAGTTAAGGGCTGTGCCTCCGGCCAGACAGAGATGGTCAAATGGCCCGAGTGCCTGCATTTTTTGACACAGCTGCAGCAAAACTTTCTCAGTAAATTGTTGAAGAGCAGCGGCCAGATTGCGGTGCTCCACGCTGATCGCCTGATCGCGATGGCGAGCGGGACCGAACAATGCCTCAAGGCCCGACATATCAGCGCTTCGAAAACGCGTAACATTATTATCGACCTTAAACAGAGTCTCTGAATCAAGCCAGGCAACCTGCCTGAACCTGTCAGCCAATACTTCTGGATTTCCATAGCTGCTCAGACCCATAAGCTTGCAGGCATCATGTTCGGAAAAACCGAGATACGTGCAGAACTTTTCCCACAAAAAGCCAAGACTGTGTGGGTATGGCAGTGAAAACACTTTTTCGAGGCTGTTTTCGCGGCCACGATAGACACTTATTGAATCGAATTCGCCGATTCCGTCAATCACCATCACCAGAGCGTCAGCGAATGGCGAGCAGTAGAATGCGCTCGCGGCATGCGCGAGATGATGATCGATCCAGACCAGACGGTCATGCCGATAACTGCCAACAATTTTTGCCAGCTCATCTGGCACGCGCTGCAGGTTTTGATGAAAAACCATCTCGCCCTCGCGGGTTCCCCACATGCCGGGTGTCAAGTGCTCATCAACACCGATATTCTGCAGTCGGCCAGATTGTGAAAACGAATAGGCAAAGCAGTCGATATCGCTGACTTTAAGGCCGGCGAAGGCAAGACAGCCTTCGATAGCGCCTTCCGGCAACACATGCGGATTGTCTATCTGTGCGGGTTTGCCGTGCTTGAAACGGTTGATGCGTTCTTCTTCGATAAAGCATGCAAGCTTGCCGTCGACGATCAGAGCTGCAGAAGATTCGTGATACGCGCTGTTAATACCAAGTATAATCATTCGGTAATGCAGATCCTTTAACCTTAATTTTTGCCATTTTACAACGACATGACTAATTTCTCCACAATTGATTATGTAATCCAGTAACAATCCATTTGCCTATCTATGAGAACTTTACGAGATATCTGATTTGTACGATTTTTCGGGCAAGCTGATCATGAGAATTATACGGGCTCTTTTAAAGAGTTATCCACAGATTAAAGGATTAACCCAGATTATTCAGGAGTTTTTTGTAGTTTTTTCTGCAATTATCCGAAAACCATCTGCGCAATCTAAAAATTTACTCAAAATCCATTTGGCAGCGACTCTTCGTGAAAATTTTGCTGCGGTTAAAATCACTACACTACGCGGTTCTGGAGTGCTACAATCAGCGTATGATCAAAAACGAAGATATCATTTTTCTTGATGACAGCCTGGTGGCGATAAACAAGCCGGCCGGGCTGCTGGTACACCCGAGTTTTCTCGATAACGCCGAAACACAGACGGCGATGAAACAGGTTCGCAATCTTCTTGGCAAATGGGTCTACCCGGTACATCGCCTCGACAAGCCTACTTCTGGAATACTTGTATTCGCTCTTTCAAGCGAAACAGCACGGCTGCTGACCGCCGCTTTTACCGAGCGAAGCGTCAGCAAGGAATACATCGCCGTAGTGAGAGGCCATACCAAAGAGTCTGAAACAATCGATTATCCCTTGCCCGAAATCTGGGACAAGATGACTGACCGCGAAAGCAGCAAAGATAAACCGGCGCAGCAGGCGATTACCAGCTATGAACGCGTTGCTACCGCCGAGTTGCCGTTCGCAGTGCGACCGCATCCGACAGCACGTTATTCGCTGCTGCGAGTAATGCCGAAGACCGGCCGCAACCGCCAGATCCGGCGTCACCTCAAGCACATTTTTCATCCGATTGTTGGTGACCATAAACACGGTGATAACGCGCACAATCGTTTATTCGCCGAACAACTCGGCTGCCATATTCTGCTGCTGCACGCCAGCCAGATCAGCTTTGCGCACCCGGTCAGCGGACAGCAGTTGAGTCTGCGCGCGCCAATTTCCCCTGAATTCTCGGCAGTTCTGCAGCGCGTATTCGGCCTTTCAGATTTTAGCTGACTACGAGTGTTCAACGGGATATAATCAAAGAAAAACTGAGGAGATTTTATGCTGATACCATGGGTCTATTTTCTTAAGGAAGAAGAACAGCTGCTGCTTGAGGGCTTCACCAAAAAATGGACAATAAATGGCCCGGGATCAGTGTTTGTCAAACCGATGATTTCGGCACGCGTCAGGCGTGGTGTCAGCCTGTCGCCAACTGAATTTGCCAAGATCCGCAATCTGCTGACCGGTAATATCAAGGTCGAGAAAGGGCCATGTTTTTTCTTTCTCGAAGCCTACGAAGAGGTTTTGAAAATTTATGACGTTATCGTTCTGCGCCACAATGAGTATGTGCGCGTGATCGATCGTTCTACCGGCATTATCAGGGTTGTTGCCGGCCCGACCAATGTCGTGCTCAGCGCCAGCGAAGAGGTTTTGCAGGCACCGACTGTTGGCGTCAACATCGACGAGCATACTGCGGTACTGGTGCGCAACACTTCTGACGGGTCGCTTCGCCTGGTCACTGAAAACAAGGTGTTTTTTCCGGCCGCCAACGAAGAGATCGAAGAAGTGCGCAGAAAAATTCTGCTTGAAGAACACGAATCAGTGGTAATCAAGGGCAAAGACGGGCGTTTCAGAATAGTGCATGGCAGTAAAAACGAGAACGCGTTCTTTCTGCAGCCTTACGAAATGCTGCTGTGCATGCGCTGGTCATCAGGCATTCACAAAGAGAAGCGCGAACTAAAAATCACCCATATCGATTCACGCCCGAAGTTCATGTGGTATGAATTCGGTGTGCGCACCAAAGACAATGTTGAACTGATTCTTGGTGTCACCTTCTTCTGGCAGATCGATAATATCGGGCAGATGATCAGCACTACCGACGACGCGCCCGGCGACATCTGCTCGCATGCGCGCAGCATGATTATTCAGTCGGTCTCGAAGGCGCCACTCGAAGTCTTTCTTGACAGCTTTAACGATGTTGTAAGAGAATCCATAAACGACAGCACCGACCCGTTTTACGTGCAGCGTGGCGTCAGAATACATTCGGTCGAAGTCAGATCGGTATCGTGCAAGGAAGAAAGCACCCAGGGCATTCTTCAGGAAATCATTCAGGAAACCACTAACCGCCTCAACCGCCTGCAGAAGCAGCAGAGCGAAAACGAAGTGCGCCTCAACGAAGTTAAAGGCAACTTTGAAATCGAGCGGCAGATGGGTGCCCTGCTCGAAATTCAGCGCGAGAATGCTCTTAAACAGGCGAAAACAACTGGTGAAAGCGAAGCGGTCAGGGTCGCGCAATTTTTCGAAACGCTGAGCGATTCACTTTCAGAGCCAGAAAAGATCAACATTTTCAACACACTCAAAAAAGTCGAATACATCGAAAAACTCGGCCGCAGCAACGCCAACATGTTCTTCACACCAAGCGACGTCGACCTGCGCATCGAAGCCCGCCCAAAAAGCTGACCTCTGGCGCTCAGAGACTAGTCCTTTGTCACAATAGAGTAAACAAATTCAATTTTGGGTATACTGCTTATGCCGGGCTCTCGGCAGAATCCCATTCGCTACAGCTATCGACAGATGCGAATTTGAGGTAATAGTTGTCGGGACTGCGTCAAAAACGCCTGTCTCAAAGCTTTCGCGCATGGGAAACCTGCCTGCGCCCTTGTAGCAGTTTTTACAAAAGCAATTTTGAATCATTTTTTTTGCCAACGATACTATTCATTCATATGTGACAGACCACTAGTTTTGCATCAAAAGAAGCCACAAAGATAAATTCTTTGTGGCTTCGTGGCTTAGGTGCGAGTTTATTAAATGTTCGGGGACCTGGCGCTCAGACTTGAGAGAGTATTTTGCTGAGCGTTTCGCGGCGGGTCTTCTCGTCTTTGCTGCTGCGCATGAACTCAGCGAGTTTGAGCATGAGTTCGGCGTAGAGATTGTGCGAATCAACCGATTTCGGCGTTTCGACAGGCCTTGCCGGGGTTATTTTGACCGGCTTAGCTGACGGCTGATCGGCGAGCAGTTCGAATACTTCGTTCATTCGAGGAGCAACCGCTCTGAAGCCAAACTTGGAATTTAGCAAAGCAGCAAACTCGTCGGCAGCATCAGGCTCACCATGCACTACGAAAACCTGCTGACGAACTTCCTTGACCCCAGAAAGCCAATTAATAAGACCATTTTGATCGGCATGCCCGCTGTAGCCGGTTATCTGCTCAATCTGCGCGCCAACCGCAACTTCTTCGCCATGAATACGCACAGTCTTTGCGCCTTCGAGAAGCAGGCGGCCAAGTGTTCCCTCGGCCTGGTAACCGACAAAAAGCACCGTGTTGGCGGGGTTCCATAGGTTGTGCTTGAGATGATGTTTGATTCGGCCGGCATCACACATGCCGCTGGCCGACAAGATCACAATGCGCTTCTCGTCGTTCAGCGCTTTTGATTCATCTACAGAATTGGTAAAACGAAAATCAGGGTGATCAAACAGACCGCCCATCTTCTTCATTATTTCAGAGGCATCTTCATCATAACATTCGGGATATTTTACAAAAACCTTGGTTATCTCGGTAGCCAGAGGCGAATCGACGACGACCTTGATGCCGGATATTTTTTTCTGCTGCTTGAGAATGAGAATATCATGCAGCAGATCCTGGGTTCGCTCAAGCGCAAAAGCCGGTATAATAAGTTTCCCGCCACGCTTTTCAGCGCGCTTAAACACTTCGGCAAGCCCGGCAAGCCGGTCTTCTTTGCTATTCTGCTCGCGGTTTCTATTGCCGTAAGTAGACTCAACTACCAGAAAATCTGTTTCGGTAAAACGATCGGGATCATTCAGAATTGGCTTGTCATCTTCGCCGAGATCGCCAGAAAAAATGATCTTGCGCTTTTTGCCCTTGTCTTCGAGTTCAATTTCAATAAACGAAGAACCAAGAACATGGCCGGCATTATGAAAAGTTACTTTGCAGCCTGCAACCGGCGCAAAACTGGCATAGTGCTCAACGCCCTTCATTAGAGCAATTGCATTTGCAGCATCTGTTCCGTCATAGATCGGCTCTATTGGCGGCAAACCTTTGCGCTCATTGCGCCGGTTCTTCTGCATTACTTCTATTTCCTGAATATGTGCGGAATCCGGCAGAAGATGTTTGAGCAGATCAACCGTGGGAGGGGTAGCATAGATCGGGCCTTTGAAGCCATGCTTGACCAGCTTGGGGAACAAGCCGGTGTGGTCTATGTGCGCGTGAGTGACCAGCGCGAAATCAATGGTCGCGGGGTCATAAGTAAAAGCACGGTAATTGTTTTCCTTGAGCGTCTTGTTGCCCTGAAACATGCCGCAGTCAACAACAAAACGGAATCTATCGGTTTCGATCAGATAATTAGAACCGGTTACACACCCGGCCGCACCATGAAAAGAAATCTTCATGCAGATACTCCCTTTCAGCCAGTAATCTTAACTGAGGTATTGACGGGCAGCTTTTTGTTTTTTGCATACGCAAGCAGCTTATCCTGCCTGATGGTATGTTCAGTCTCAAATTCTCCGCCCTTGTCTGTTTTATAAGCAACTTTTATCATCTTGCCCCAGGCGTTGAAAACAGTAGAAACCTCGGCAACCTTCCCGCCATCAGGGGCTTCAAATGTGCGTGGCAAGAAGCAGATAAGCCCGTATCTGCCCGGCGCAATCAAATAAACGTGTCGCTGCAGATTCGGTGGCAGCTTTTTGTATTCGTCCGGATAAATCGGCACATAGGTTCCTACGGTGCCAAAATCTCCAGAGTCAATAAGCCCGGCAAAAGGTCTGGTAAAAGACTTCAAGCCGAGAGCTTCGAGAATTTCCTTGGTATGTTCGTGTGCTACAGTTTTAAGTGCCATATTGGGCGTATTCTATTCTGTTCTCTTTTTCAATTCAAGGTATTTTTTGCAGGGAAATAATAAGTATCCACTTTCTGATAAAACCATCTTTGGCATTTTAAGCCTTGTTACAGACAGTCAGTCTGTCACTGAACACACTTTTATTTGTCGCAAAACGCCTGCAATCAATAGTCATCGTAGAAGCGGCGAACGCGCTTGCTGATCTGACAGGTAACTTCGTAGGTAATCGTATTTAGTTTTTCTGCCCATTCGTAAGCTGAGATATTCTGGTTACCAGACCAGCCGATCAGAACGACCTCGTCGCCAACCTTTACACCTGTATTGCCACCAAGATTACACATGCTCTGGTCCATGCAGACGCGGCCAACTACCGGGTATGACACGCCATTGATCAACACTCTACCCGAGTTCGAGAACAGTCGATTGAAACCATCGGCATATCCTGCCGGAAATGTGGCAATATAGCTTTCCTCTGGCGCAACCCATGAGCGCCCATAGCCAACCGAGCAGCCTTTGGCAATCCTTTTAATAAACGAAACCTTTGTTTTAAAGCTCAAACCTGGCAGCAGAGATACTGTCTGTGGCGTCTCGTCAGAAGGATAAAAACCATAAAGCATGATCCCCGGGCGCACCATGTCGAGCCAGCTTTCGGGGTGACCGAGAATTCCGCCGCTGTTGGCGCAATGCACCAGATCAAACTTGAAGAGGTATGACTCTTCGATCTCTTTTACGGTCTTTTTAAAGCGATCGATCTGCCTCTGTGTATAAGTCTTGCTTGCCTCATCACTGACCGGCAGATGCGTCATCGCGCCAGTAAGTTTCAGGAAGGGGCATTCGCCGAGAATGCGGCCGGCCAGCTCTTTAGCCTCATCGATCTGCACGCCGATGCGCCCCATTCCCGTCTCAATCTTTAAATGCACTTCGGCGATGCGATTGCATTTTTTTGCCACTTCATTGAGCTGCAGAACATTTTCGAGTTCGCAAACCGCGATGGTTAAACGATGATTGATCGCTTCTTCCATCTCCTCGGGAAAAACCGGGCTGAACTTGAGAATCGGCATATTCAGGCCGGCCAGACGCAGTTCTATCGCCTCGGGCACGGTGGCAACGCCAAGCCAGTCAACGCCGATTTTCTCGGCCATTTTCGACACTTCTACAGCGCCATGACCGTAACCATCGGCCTTTACCGCGATCAGGATCTTGCAATCCTTGCCAATAGCCTTGCGAATGTTCTCGATATTACTTTTTATGTTGTTTAAATGAACTCGAACGTGCGTCTGATAAAGCATTTTGTGTTAACCTTCGATGACCACTTTCTGAACGTATTTCGATGTTGACAGCGCCAGCAGGGCGCCATAACCTGGGTAAAACGCAACCTCGTCGCCAACTTTAATCTCGCGCCGGGCATCATTCACGTCGAGAATAAGATGATCACTCGACCCGCCCAGAACAATGATTCCGTCTTCTACTGGCGTAATGCCGTCGACAACGACATCCTGCCGGCCAATATTGCAGATAACTCGCCGCCGCAAACCACGATCGACAAACTCCTGGGTTTCGCCGAAAGCATCCTGGCCACGCTCGCCAATCGGCATCGACGGCTTGAGTTCAGCTTCGACAACCTCGGCAACAGCGATGAACGTGTCTTGGCGGGTACCCTGCCAGGGCGAGCGGTCAATCACGTTGCGGCCAAGCACTATTGCCTCGCCGATTCTATACAGATTGACTTCTGCCGGCAAACGGCCTTCGGCGAGAATCGGCAGTCCCGAACTATTGCCGCCACATACGACCGGCAAGGCAAGTCCACTCGCTTCGCGACAGACTTTAACCGTATCGACAAGAAGCTTCATGTTCTGCTCAGACGGAATAACACCGCCATAACAGGCGAGATTACAGCCCAGTCCCATCACTTCGAGACCCTTGAGGGCGGCGGCACTTTTAACGAGATCAACGGCCTTGTCTGGCCAGATGCCTTCGCGCAGGTCGCCGACATCAATCATGATAATCACGCGATGTGTGCGGTTTTGCATTCTAGCGGCTTCTGCAAGTGCCTGCATGGTATGCAGAGAGCTGTTGAGACTTATGTCGGCAACTTCAACGACCTCGCCTGCCCGTGATACGGTGGGCAGACGCAGCAGCATGAATGGCCCGGTAAAGCCTGCCTGGCGAAGTTCCCAGAGATTTTCGATGCGGGAATCGGCAATCATTTCGGCGCCACCCTCGATCATCGCTCTGGCAACTGCCGGATGAGCGCTGGTAACCTTGGTAACGCTGGCGACAGCCACACCTTTTTTGCGGCACTGCTCGACTATCGCTGCTGTATTCTGGCGAATGCGGTCGGGGTAAATTTCGAGACGCGGCGTTCGGAACTTGACTGACTTAATTTTATGGTAATTGATCATGGCTTTGCACCCATTTTTTGAAAGTATTCTTGACCAGGTCAGGGTAATCGAGACTTATCGTGCCCAGCGCTGAAAACAGATAATCAGCATCGAGCATGACTTTTGCTTTTTTATCGGGTAACAGATATTTGCCGGCACCGCTACAGATCGCAGCAAGAATCTGGCGACCGCCTTCAACTCTGGTAAGAGCGCCGCCAGTGCCAATAACCCATTTTACTGCGGTCAGGTCTTTGCCTTTGACTATCTGCTTTTTGCCGGAAGGTGTAAACAAATCAGCAATAACACCGGCATGGCGACGAATGCCGATTTCAACGGCTTTAAGGCAGAGCCAGTGCGTCATTTCCTTTTCATCACTGGTTGTCGGCATCGCTTTAATGTGCGACTGCAGCTCTTTTCTGCCCTCTTCTTCAGACATTTCGATAATGTTTGCGGCATTGACAAACACGCCGAGATCACCCTCAACCGTGCGCTTAGCGCGCGGCTCCGGATCGGTAAGCTTATCGGCAAATTCGCTGCTGCCATCGGTAACCGAGTGAACATCGGTAGTAGCGCCACCAACATCAATCACCACGCAATCGCCGGCAACTTCGGCAAAAATCTCGGCAGCGCGAAGAACGGCTCCAGGTGTGGGAATAATCTGGCGATCAGTCAGACTTTTCAGGCGTTCCATGCCGGGCGCATGAATAATATGGCGCGAGAACAGTTCCTGCATGCGCTTGCGCAGAGGATCTACATTTAAGACATCGACATCAGGAAATACGTTTGGTGCGATCATCAGCTCAGTGCCGGAGTTTTTGAAAACATTCTCGATCGCGCGCTTAAGAGCTGCATTACCTGCATACACAACAGGAACACCGAGCTCGAGGGATGCGAGTTTGATTGCATTGGTAATTACGACATCACGCGCGCCATAATCTACGCCGCCGGCAAGCACGATCATGTTTGGCGCAATCTCTTCGATCTCTTCGAGGTCGAATTCGCTCAATTCGCCGGCAGTGATCATTTTGATAATGGCGCCGGCGCCAAGACTGGCTTCACGGGCTGCGCGCGCTGTCATATTATAGGTCAGGCCATGCACGGTAACCCGCAATCCGCCTGCAGCAGAGCTGTTGGCAAAAACCTCGGCAGTTTCGGTGCTGCAGCCGCTGCTTTTCTCAAGATCTTCAACTGCGGCCAGCAGGCCTATGCCGACATTACCCTGCGCGACCGAAGTCGGGGCAAAACCTTGCGCGACATGCATCAGGCTGTGATCAGAGTCTCTGATAAAGCCATTTGCCTTGGTTATCGTGCTGCCAACTTCAAGTGTCAGAAAATCAAGAATCTTAGTCATGTTGTGACCTGTGTGGTATTTAAGAGGTGGTAAAAGTCCTCTGCCAAAGATGATTTTAATATATGATCCTTGGCATAATGCTTATGCCGGGCTCTCGGCAGAATCCCATTCGCTACAGCTATCGACAGTTGCAAATTTGCGGTAGAAGTTGTCGGGATTGCGTCAAAGTCGCCTGTCTCAAAGCTTTCGCGCATGGGAAACCTGCCTGCGCCCTGGGATACATTTTTATAAAAGCAATTTTGAATCATTTTTTTCCAGCAAAACGATGCTTTCAATTTTGTCAAAGGACTAGCACAACCAGCAACTTTTCTCAACCATGCATTAATTACAAAGTCGCCTCGACGGTGTCGAGGCGACTCGGTAGATGCAGATCAGATGCGTTTTTTTGCCTTGAGCAGTTTTACCATTGAGTTCACTACCTGAATACCCTTGGTGCCACGGCCAAAGCCGTCGTCCATGCCGCATTCCTGCGCAATCTCGCGGGTAACCTGCGTGCCGCCGCACATTACCATGACTTTGTCTCTGATGCCTTTTTCGCGGCAGAGTTCGTCAAGTTTGCGCATGTTCTTGCGATGCACGTCGTTGTGGCTGATGATGGTGCTGATAAGAATGGCATCGGCGCCAGTTTCGATTGCAGCGTCAACCATTTTGCTTATTGGCACAGAAGTGCCTAGGTAATGATATTTAACGCCATATTTTTCGATGCCGCCGTGCTTGATATCAAGAATTTCGCGCAAACCGACCGAATGCTCGTCTTCGCCAACAGTACCGGCAACAACTTTCAGACCGATTTTTTTGATGCCTTCGCGAATCTCTTCTTCACTTAGCAGAACTTCTTTGGGCGGAATCTTAAGGGTTGTGCGATCAATTGCGAAATCAACTTTGCCCTTAACTTCGACAAAGGTTCCTTCACTAGGGTGCATGACCTGTGCGTTGATGACTTCGGGATCGAGAAGCCCCATTTTTTTTGCGATTTCCTGGGCGGCAACTTTTGCCACTTCAAGCTCTTCGGGCACAAACAACTGAATCAGCACAGTGCCGTCGCCGGCCCATTCCGCTTCAGGCTTGATCATCTTGCCTTTGCGATATTCTACAGTCTTAGCCAGGCGCAGATTGCAGTTGTCAGTCTGGTCGATTTCATCAATATAGGCGATTTTTTCGGGTTTGCAGAGCGTGCAGCCATCAATCGGATCGCAGGGTTTCTTTAGCCCTGCCGGCAGGTGGTTGTGGCCGAATACGCTGCAGACCGGCGCCATATAATCGGCGTCACGTTCGACGATCGTGCCCGCGCCTACTCCACCCTTTCCGTCACGGGCGATACCATCGCCATTGCGGTCGGGATACTTTGCTGAATCAACGAAAAAGCCCTTTTCGACGGCAGCAAAATAGCCGCCTGATTCGATCATTTCTTCGAGGAAACAGATCGCGCGTTCTTTAATGTCTCTGACCATTTCGCCAAGCGGGCCGTCACGGTCAATTTTAACCAGCTGTTTAAAGCCATCAAGAGCGACAAGAGTCTGTTTGGCGGTTTCGATACCACGAATATTGTTGTAATGCCAGGGAACGTTGCGGCCTTCATCAGGCGTAATAGTGCTCTGAATGTCAGCTGAGGTCAACGCAGAAATCATCGTATCAATAACGTGTGTGCGCGTGGCTTCTTCGATGTCAGATTCGATGTATCTGGTATTCTGCTGCGCTCTGAATTTGAATTCGCTGAAGATGTCGCGCAGCGCAACTGCGTATGGCAGGTCATACCAGATTTTGGGGGCTGGCGGCGCACATGGCGGCACGGTTGAGAGACCGATCTGACTTTTTGGCATGCCGACAGCGGCTGAGAAAGCGCAGTTGATGCCGTGCTGCACCAGCAGCTCGGGCATGACTGACCAGCCTTCTTTGGCGGTAGCATTGGCGTTATGGGCACCATCGATCTGAAAAATTCCGGCGTCGGCCATTACTTTTTTGGCGCTGGCGGCGTCGGTAAATGAGCGATACATGTTAACGTTGCGATAAAGCACGTTATACTGAGGATCCTGGTGGGCGCCGTTGATGCCTTCTTCGGCAAAGAGCACAGCTACTTCAGGGCCGGCAACGCCGGAAACATAAGAATGGAAGTTGATTTTGCGACCGACTTCGTCTTCGATCAGGTCGCAGGCCTTACGTGAAGCGCGAATCTGCTTGCGGGTGATCGGCACGCCGCCGACGCCTTCTGGAGAACCTTCGAGCAGGCCATCGATATGGCTCTGACCAGTGGTTCTGATGACCATAATATGGTCAGCGCCGTGCCATGCGGCCATACGCATGCGGCGAATATCGTCTTCAAAGCGCCCGGAAGCTATTTCAGTTGTGATAACCGGCTGGGGCTGCGGATCGATGTTGTTAAAATACTTTGCTGCCGGCAACGGAACCGAGTTTTTCAACGGCTTCGTCATCTCTTTAAAATGGAATTTTTCGACCTTGTAGCCGCCGTCGACGTTTTCGCGCCATGTCCAGCCTTTGCGGCGTGGATGATAGTTTTCGAGGTCGTTTAAAATTTCTTCTATGTCAATTTTCTTTTTAATATCGAGGGTTTTCATGAATTATATACCTTTCACGATGGTTGTCGGCTCAAAAAAGGCCTTCAAGGGCGGTTTTATCTTCGTTAATGCGTTTCGCGGCAGCACGAAGGTCGACCTTATGTTTCTGAGAGACTTTGAGAACGACATGACCAGCGCCTTTGCCAAGCAGGCCGGCTTCATTGATGCGGCTGACAACGCCCTGAGAAGTCACGCTGTCGATTCCCATACGCAGAAGGACTGAGCGTTCTATCGACTGGGAGGTATATTTTTTTCCATAATCCACCATTGGCTCGACGATCTGGTTGCAGAGTTCCCAGAATCGGTTCTTGAGCTGCTCGTCGCTCATTTTTTCAAGCTGCTGGCGACGTACTTCGAATTTTTTGATGCGGTCTTCGCTCATAGCTGGTTCCTTTCGTGAGTTCATATATATTGCAAAAATCGGTCATTTACCAAACTTTGCGTTGCCATATGCTAGCCCAAAGCGCGCATTTTTACAACTCAGTTGATTACCTTGATGCAACGGGGTCTACGCCATAGGCTACATGCGTCGAATTTTAAGCGCTAACGCGTTCAGCGCGCTTCATCTGCCACAGTTACTGCGATAATTCAACCCTGAGTTTAATGCTGATTCAATGTGTCACCACACCCGGTGCGAGCAAGAGCGAATAATACCTCAGTTGCCAAGGTAGCTGGTGGTTTGCAGGTAGTTTTTTACGTAGTCGTCGATTGCCTGTTCAAGAGTAAATATCGGCTTTGTGTAACCAGTCTGCCGTATTCTTTCGATGTTTCCGCAGGTGTAATACTGATACTGGTTGCGGATCGAGTCTGGCATATCAACATAGCTGATGCGCGCCGGTTTGCCCATGGCGGCAAAGGTTGCCTTGACCAGGTCATTCCAGTTTCGGGCCATGCCGGTGGCGACGTTAAACAGGCCGCCGGCCTGATTGTCGAGAAAGTGCAGCGTCATTGCGGCGGCGTCCTTAACATAGATGAAGTCGCGCAGTTGCTCGCCATCGCCATAATCAGGGTGATGCGATTTAAACAATTTCACTTCGCCGGCCTGGCTGATCTGTTCAAATGACTTGAGAATAAAGCTGCGCATCGAGCCCTTGTGATATTCGTTGGGTCCGAACACATTAAAATACTTGATACCAACGCATTTATCGAGCAGCCCTTTGCGTTTCAACCAAAGATCAAACAGCTGCTTTGAATAGCCGTACATGTTGAGAGGCGTGAGTTTCTCAATCTCGGCCGGATTATCGTCAAACCCGTGCTCGCCGTCACCGTATGTGGCAGCACTGCTGGCGTAGATGAATCTGGCACGGTTGCCGTTGGCCCAGAGCGCGAGCGCTTTGCTGAATTCAAAATTATTTTTGATCAGGTAACTGGCATCAGTTTCAGTTGTACTCGAACAGGCGCCAAGATGCAGAACCGCGTCAAGTTTATGCCCGTCAAAAGCGCCCTTATCAAGATAGCTGAGAAAATCGGCCTTTTCACAGTAATCGATAAAGCGCAGGCCGGTCAGGTTCTTCCACTTATCGCCTGTACCAAGGTGATCAACGATAATAATATCGTCGATACCACGCTGATTAAGCGCCCAGACAATTACCGAGCCAATAAAACCAGCGCCACCAGTTACCAGAATCATAAGATCTCCTTCATCCCAGGTCATTTACACATTCGAGCAAAGAAATTATTCTTTAACAGCAGGCCATTCGCTATAGCTCGCCAGATATAGAGTTGTCGATGTTGCCTAAAACAGGTGTTTGATGAGCTTGAGTATGCCCTGACTCCACGGAACACGGTGTGATATGCCTGTGGATTGAGCAAAGCTGGCCCGATGAGCGAGATACCATTCATAATTGCGGATCAGAGCCTGCTTGTTCGAATACTTCGGCACAAAGCCCAGCTTCTTTTCTGCCTTTTCTATGGAAACAAATGATTCCTGGCAGGCGGTTTCGTAGACCCATTTGTAGAGTGGCGACAGTTTCAACTTTTCGAGCAGTCGCAGAATCGCTATGGCCGGGCCGGCAGGAAATGGTTTGATTTTTTTGCCGAAGCCGGCGCGATCGAGTACGGCCTGAAAGTCGCCGCGGAACGTGCCAAATTCTTTGGCGCCAATGTTAAAAGTATCGTTAACAGTGGCTTCGTCTTTGGTAAGACAGAGGTAAATAGCTTCGCAGAGATCTTCGACATCGAGATACTGATAGAGATTGCGGCCATTGCCAAGGATAGGAAATCCCCTGCCCTCGCTCGCCCAATCATAAAGCATGGCAAAGACGCCAAGACGCTCAGGGCCGACAAACGACTTCGGCCTGAGAACCGGCACGCACATTCCCTTTTCGCGAAAGGCAAAGCAGACTTCCTCAGCCTTGATCTTGGCTTCGCCATAGGGTCCGACTCCAATCATCTGGTCATCTTCATAAAGGGGGTGATGATCGGGAACGCCATAGACCGCAGTCGAAGAAACATGCACCATGCGCCGAACACCTGCTTTTTGCGCCTGTTCGAGCACGGTTCTGGTGCCATCGATGTCGGTAGAATAAATATCTTCGGGCTTATAGAGAGGCAACGCGGCGGCAGTGTGAACAACCATATCGCAGCCCTGCAAAGCGACAGCCACATCGTCAGCCTTGCGGATATCGCCAGTTACGATGCCGATCCGGTCGCGTTCAGGATAATCAAACGGTGCAATATCGAGAGATACAACCTGGTGGCCGCGTTCAAGCAGATAGCGCACCATATTTATTCCAAGAAACCCGGCGCCGCCGGTAATCATTACTTTCATGTTAACCTCTTAATGTGGTGATTTTTTTGCGATGATATCAGGCCTACAAAATTAGTGCAATATTAAATGCTGCTCTGATTTTGCATGGCTGCAATGAACACTAGTTCAAACCATGCAAGTTCATTGCATTTTGAACAGATCGCCAAGAAAAGTAGTTTTCACGAACACGGTTTTGTGGTAGTTAACTAGTGCTTTCGCTATTTTATGTTAAATTTAGAGGGTTGAACCGATGTTAAGGTTTGCTTTAGTCGGCTGTGGGCGCATTGCCAAAAGACATGGTGAGCTTCTGGGTCTTGGGAAAATAAGTAACGCAAAACTAGTTGCGGTATGCGACATCGACAAAATCAAGGCGAAGGCTCTCGCAGACCGTTTTTCGGTCCCATGGTATGAAAGCTATGACGAGATGATGACCAAAGAAAGTATTGACGTGGTCTCTGTCCTGACCGAGAGCGGAAACCACGCTCGCCATGTTGTCAGCCTGGCAAAATATGGCAAGCATATTGTGGTCGAAAAACCAATGGCATTGACTCTTGATGACGCAGACATGATGATCAGAGCTTGCGATTCTCATGGATGCAGGCTTTTTGTGATCAAACAAAACAGGTTCAATGTTCCTGTTGTAAAATTGCGTGAAGCTCTTGAGGCGGGCCGCTTCGGCAAGCTTGTCCTGGGAACAGTAAGAGTAAGATGGTGCCGTCGACAGGACTATTACGAACAGGACTCATGGCGTGGCACCTGGGCTATGGACGGAGGCGTCTTAACCAATCAGGCAAGTCACCATGTCGACCTGCTGGAATGGATGATGGGTGATGCTGTTTCTGTTTTTGCAAAAAGCACAACGGCATTGGTCAACATTGAGGCCGAAGATACCGCAATAGTAGTAATTAAATTCAAGAACGGCGCGCTTGGAATCATTGAAGCAACAACAGCTGCCCGCCCGAAAGACCTTGAAGGATCTCTATCCATACTTGGCGAGCATGGCTCTGTCGAGATTGGCGGGTTTGCAGTCAACAAGATTCTCCATTGGGGATTTGAGAAACAGCTTGATTCTGACAAGGAAGTCATTGAAAAATTCTCAGAGAATCCGCCAAATGTCTATGGCTTTGGGCATCAGGCCTATTATGAACACGTTGTCGACAGCATCCGCAACAATAAAAAGCAGTTGATAGACGGACTGGAAGGCAGAAGAAGCCTTGAACTGATATCTGCGATCTACGAATCGATCGAAACCGGCAAAGAAGTATTTCTGAGGTTTACACCGGTTAAATGCAAGCTGGGACACCCGCATGAATGAGCCCGTCATATTTCAGTCACAGATCAAAAATGTCAATTTTGGAAAAGACGTCAAAGTCGTTACCCCGGTAAATTTATACGACTGCACAATCGGCAATAATACTTTCATTGGGCCTTTTGTTGAGATACAGAAGGGTGTCAAAATCGGTGATAATTGCAAGATTCAGTCGCACTCATTTGTATGCGAACTCGTCTCAATTGGCAACAACACAGTGGTAGCCCACGGGGTGATGTTCATAAATGACCTTTTTGCCCAGGGCGGGCCTGCAAATGGTAAAAAAGAATTGTGGAAAAAAACGCTGATCGGCAACAATGTTTCTATCGGCTCTAATGCTACCATACTGCCGGTTGAAATATGTGACAATGTAGTTATTGGAGCAGGCTCAGTCGTTACCAGAAGCATCACAGAGCCGGGCGTATATGCTGGGAATCCGGCAAAGAAGCTTCGAAGCATTTGAGCAGAATTACAGCGAGTATTTTTCTGCGCTCTCACTGGAGGCGATAAATGATAAAGTTTTTGGATTTGAAGAAACAGTATGAATCAATAAAAGCTGAAATAGATTATGCAATACAAAGCGTAATCAATGAAAGTGCTTTCATCGGCGGCAAATATGTTCAAGCTTTTGAAGAAGAATTCGCCAGTTATCAGCAAACGCAGTATTGTGTTGGAATGGCTAATGGGACTGACGCGATTGAAATAGCAATAGAAGCCCTTGAGCTGCCGAAAGGCAGCGAAATTATTGTTCCGGCCAACAGCTTCATTGCAACCAGCGAATCCGTCACCAGGTCTGGCCACAGGGTTGTTTTTTGCGATTGCGATGCAAACAATTACACAATTTCTATTGCAAGCTTAAAAAGTAAAATCACTGATGCAACAAGCGCTATCATTGCCGTTCATCTTTATGGACACCCCTGTGACATGGGCGCGATAAATTCATTGGCTGCACAGCATAATCTAAAGGTAATCGAAGATTGCGCTCAGGCGCATGGGGGAGAATATCAGGGCAAGCGAGTTGGAGGATTGGGCAATATAGGCACATTCAGCTTTTTCCCCGGTAAAAATCTTGGGGCTTATGGTGATGGTGGCGCCATAGTCTGCAATGACCAGGCTCTGGCTACCAGATGTAGGATGCTGGCCAACCACGGCCGCATCAAGAAATATGACCATCAGATCGAAGGCAGAAACAGCCGGCTGGATGGCCTGCAGGCTGCAATACTTTCTGTTAAGCTAAAACATCTGGAAAAATGGACGGAGCAAAGGATTCAAATTGCCCGAGCTTATTGCAAAGGCCTGGAAGGCGTAAGTTCCGTTAAATGCCCGCGCACAGAAGAATGGGCCAGAAATGTATTTCATCTTTTTGTTATCAGAACAAATCACCGAGACGATTTACAGAAATTTCTTGAAGCAAACAGTATTCAATCAGGAATCCACTACCCGATTGCTCTGCCAAAGCTGCAGGCATATACTTACCTCCATCAGGATCAGGAGGCTTTTTTTGCAAATCGTAATGATGACTGCCTTTTAAGCCTTCCGATAGGCGATCACATGGATGAAGAGTCGGTGAACATTGTATGTCAGGCCATCACAAAATGGAGTCTGAGCGTCAATACAACACCGTTAGCGAGTGAAGTCTAATGCATGTAAGGCCAGTGTGGCCTGGTTCTGTTGCAGAGCGTAGTCTATAATGACCTCCGCCAGGAAATAGCAAAGTTTAAGGTTAACCGATATGAAAGTATTGTATATTCAACACTGTGGCCATTTTGGCGGCTCAGGTAGAAGCTTGTTTGAACTGGTAACACAGCTGATGAAATCTGGCGTCAAAGCGCATCTGATTTGTCAGAAGGGCCCAACAGCCGAAGCCTTTAAAAGTGCCGGAGTTCAGGTAAAAACGTTGTTTGGTTTGTCGCAATTCGACAATACCAGCGCAGGTTATTATCGGGGAATACGCTGGCTGGTTTTCCTGCGCGAGATAGTGTATCTAGTTCCAACCATAATTGGCATGATTCGAGCGAAAAGGTCATGGAAAGACATCGATATCGTTCATGTAAATGAATTCAGCATGATCTCCGTGGCATTAGCCGCTTTTTTGATTTATCGAAAACCAATTTTTATTCACTGCCGTCTGCCATTGCGAACTTGCGATGAAAGCATTCGCGCCAGAGTCATAGCCTGGATATACAAATGCATTAAAGCGCAAATCATTGCGATAGATGACAAAGTCGCCTCCACTATTCCACAAACGCTTCCTACAAACACTGTTCACAACAGCTTCAACAAAAACTCGATTTTAAACGATTCGGCCAGTATCAGCATTCCGGCAGCACCTGCAGATGGACTTAACTTAGGATTTGTTGGATTTATATATACACTCAAGGGCATTCTGGAACTGGTTGAAGCAATCGGAATATGTAAAGAGCGCCAAATTAATCTAAAATTGTATGTTGCCGGAGAAGTTATCGCGTCTGAAGGGCAGAACAATGCCCTCAAATGGCTGATCGGCAGCTTCAGGGATTCGACAGACGTAATGGGCGACATAAACAAAATAATTGATAAATACGATATCAAGGACCGCATTGTTTTTTTGGGCTATACCAAAAACCTGTCGGCATTCTACCGATCAATCGATGTTCTATGCTTTACAAGTCGGTTGAATGCAGCTGGCAGACCTGTTTTTGAGTCCGCCTTCTTCGGTGTCCCAAGCATAGTTGCAATTGACAGGTCGTGGGCGGATACAATCGATCACATGAAGACAGGAATGGTTGTTCCCGAAAATTCACCAGAGCAGATAGCTGATGCAATTGAATACCTGGCAAAAAACCGGAACGAGCTGAAGAGAATGGGAGAAAACGCTAAGCAGATGGCAGAAGGCAATTTTTCTCCCGAGAAAAATGCAAAACAGGTATATTCACTTTATGAAACCGAAAGAAGCAATCACATTAATTAACTGTTTCGAAGCCAAATACCCAGTTCACACATGGCGATCACAGGGTTTTTGCTTCTGGCCCATTTTACGAATAAATGCAGATCTGAAAATGCAGCACGCTGAATTTTCGACCTCAACAAGCTTAAGCTTACGGGAGCGAATTTATTCACGAACAAAATCAGCATTAGAAATACTAAGAAGTCTGTTTGAAAAACCGGAAAGTATTTCGGCTTCAAGAAATGCTGATGTTGTGTGCCTGTCTGACGGCATCTCATTTCAAAAGCTCAACAACGTCTATTGGGATAAATTTCTTGATCCAATCAGAGAAACTTTGGCCAGCAAAAAACATACGTCATTGGCTCTGGATCCGGCTAAAAATGATTTTACGCCTAAGCATCTCTCATTTGTTAAAATTGCCAATCAATTGTTCAGGGCAAAAATAAGCAGTTTGCTAAAAGTCTGTCAGATTAAAAGACAGCTTTCTAGAATTAAAGAATTAAATGATTTCTATAATGAATTAGAACAAAAGGAACTTGCGCCTTTTTTTCCAGGCATTGAAGCGCTGGCAATTAAAATCGCTTTTATCAGATTCGAAGCGGATTACTTCAAGATGCTGTTAACAAACACCGGAGCGCGACTTGCCATCCAGGTTTCATATTACAACACCGACGGCTTTGCATTTAATCTGGCATGTAGAGAGCTGCAAATACCCTGCGTAGACATCCAGCACGGCATGACAGGAGCAGAACACCCTGCCTATGGCAGTTGGACGAAAGTGCCAGAAAGCGGTTTCGAAATATTGCCCAGCTTCTTCTGGTCGTGGACTGAGATAGACGTTGCGACAATTAATGATTGGGCAAAAGAAACTGGAGGCTTTCACCGCGCTTTCCTGGGCAAACAACCACTGAACAGTTACTTTCAGACATCTGGAAAAGATTTGTTTCGCCAATATTCAGACAATCTTGCCAGGCTGGCAGACAAAGATCACAAGAAAAACGTGTTAATTTCACTGCAACCTGTATTTATCTCAGAAAAAATATTGAATGAGCTATTAAAGGCGATACAGGACTCTCCAGATAATTTTCAGTGGTGGGTGCGCGCGCATCCATGTAATACACCACAGGAGTTCGCACTGGCAAAAGGCTTTCTAGTAAAGGGTCATAACAAAAATGTATTTTTTGATGAGGCAACAGATCCTCCACTGATGGCGGTGCTGTCAAACATGGATCTGCACGTAACCCACTGTTCTTCGGTTGTGCTAGAGGCGCTGGATTACGATATACCATCTATTGTAATTGATATGTTCGGCAAAGAATTATTTGCAGATCTTATTAGAAATGGCAAAGTCTTTTATTGTCCACCCGACAGTGACTGGCAGAAAGTTTTTAAAGAAGCGCTTTTGCCCACAGAAGCTACCTGCAAAAAAGAGATCAGCTATGCAAGCTCAGGCAACGACACTCTGTTAAAACTGCTCGGCGACAACTAATCATTGTGCCCATCGAGCCGCCGTGTTAAGATTTAGCGGAAATCTTCAACCAGGCTTGGCAATACGCCCGAAACGACCCATGATCCGGATTAATAACACTGCAAAAGTTTCAAAAACAGCTTATGCTACGGAGCTTGAGTTTATAGCAACATGGAGTAAACTTTGTTTTCGCGAGTTATAAGATCGAGTTTATTCAGGTCTGCCGGGACATATGGCCTTTTTTCAATGGTAGGAAAGGCAATTCCTTTTTTTCTTCTACCAGTTTTAACTCGCTATCTGAGTCCTGAAGATTACGGCCATATTGCAACATTTACCATCATGGTTGCTCTGTTTACGCCTTTCATGGGCTTAAATTCGCATGCCGCTTATGCCAAAGTTTTTTTTACACCAGATAAATTTGAAGTCCATAAATATTTAGGCACAATAATAGCCTTCACAGTTTCATGGGGAGCAGTCCTGTCTGTGTTGGTTTTTTTCACACGAAAATTATGGAGCAATCTCTTTGTCTTTCCTGTCGAATGGGTATGGGTAGTGCCAATAGTTGGCCTGGCCACTTTTATTTGTCAACTGATTCTGACAGCATGGCAGGTAAGAGAAAAACCGGCGGCTTACGGCACATTTCAGAATCTGCAAACTTTTTTTGACGGTTTGTCTGCAATCGTTTTTATTGTGGTCCTGGGAATGGGATGGCAAGGCCGCCTTGCTTCAAAGGCTATTGTCTTTGTTGTTTTTGCCGTAATTGGACTAATTATTTTACGAAAAAATGCGTGGTTTGAATTTAAAATTGAAAGAAAATATCTTCTGCATAGCCTGTGGTTTGGTATACCGCTTCTTCCGCACTCGTTCGCCGACATAATAAATACTTCAATTGACCGGGTATTTATAAATCATCTGGTTGGCACGGTTGATACCGGGCTATATGCTGTTGGCTATCAGATTGGTGCGATTATCGGTGTTTTTGCCAATGCCTTTAATCTGGCTTATGTTCCGTGGCTTTTTAGCAGGCTGAATACAGGCGACCCACAGCAAAAATGCAAAATTGTAAAATTGACCTATGCTTACTTTGTTTTAATAACAATATGTGCCACAGGCCTTGGCCTGGCAGCTCCCTATCTGTTCAATTTGCTACTTGGAGCTGAATTTAAAGGTTCTGCCGTCTTCGTCATCTGGATTGCCTTAGGCTACGCATTTTCCGGAATGTACCTTATGGTCTGCAATTACATCGTCTACTCCGAGAAAACCCACCTGCTGGCACTGGCAACTGGTTTCGGAGCCATCGTAAATATAATTTTAAATTATTTTCTGATACAAGCGAATGGTGCAATAGGAGCCGCGCAAGCGACAACTATCAGCTTTCTACTGACATTCTTGCTGGCATGGTATCTGTCTGCAAAGGTTTACCCAATGCCCTGGACAAAATCTGCTTTTACAATAGCCATGCGATCTGATTCCAGCCAGAATACCGATGAAACTAACAGATAAAGCTACTACGCTATCTAACGTGCTTGTATGATAGCACTGTTTCCAGAGAATAAAGCTCTCTACCATTCAGATCAAACCCATAATTCATAATGGCTTATCAATTCCCTCATGTTAATTTCAACCAGGTTTGATAACTTTTTTTATGCCGTCAGGCGTCAAATGCACGCCATCATAAAAATCAGTGTAACCAAGATTGAATAACGATGGATCATAGGATCCCGTGATTGCTATCTTCATTGACGGTGGGCGCTTTTGATTTTGCCGGTGCCGGGCTTTTTTAATCCGGCTATTTTGGTGTAAAAAATCGGCATCCTCGCCGAAATAATC
>PGYB01000024.1 GCA_002839445.1 Candidatus Riflebacteria bacterium HGW-Riflebacteria-1 | reverse complement strand
GCTGGTATGGGTTACCGTACCGGCAATAAGTGCTCCACCAAGTTCTCTAAGCGTAAAGGTCGTGTTGGTAAGTGTTGCAGAATCCATGTCTTCGCTGAAGTTTGCAGTTATAATCTTGTTTGTGGCTACGGCTGTGGCGCCATCAACAGGGTCAACAGTAGCAACGGTCGGTGCGACAATATCAGGCGCCGCGCCAGTAGTGAAACTCCATGTTTTTACCGTCGCCATTGAATTGCCGGCAGTGTCTTTGACTCCGCTAGAGATGGTGGCGGTAAACATGCCTGAGTTGCTGAGCAATACAATGGGCTTGAAGGTCGCAGTTGTGCCAACATAGGTGACCGTTCCGCCAACAGCCGCTCCGCCGGGAGCGGTAAGAGTGAATGTTGTGTTGCTGATCGTCGCCGCATCCATGTTTTCGCTGAAAACAGCCGCAACCGACTTGTTGGTCGCTACGTCAGTTTCTCCATCTGACGGGATTGTCGAAGTAACCGTCGGCGCAATAATGTCAGCTAATGCGCCGGTAGTGAAGCTCCAGGTCTTTGCCGCCGCCATGGTATTTCCCGCCAGGTCTTCAACTGCTGTTGTTATCTCGACAACATAGTTCGTCGAGTTGGCGAGAGGGCTTGCAGGTCTGAATGTTGCCGTTCTCGATGTTGTATCGTAGGTTACAATGCCTTCAATAAATGCTCCGCCAAACTTTCTAACGGTAAAGGTCGTGTTGTTGAGCGTTAAAGAATCCATGCTTTCGCTGAAAGATGCACTGATGCTTTTGCTTGTCACCACGCCGGTAGCGGAATTCACCGGGTCAGTAGAGGCTAAGGTCGGGGCTACAGTATCAGGCGCCGCGCCGGTTACAAAACTCCAGGTTCTGGCTGTCGCCATGGCATTGCCCGCCTGGTCTTTGACCCCGACGGTAATGTTGGCAACATAGGTTGTCGAATTCGCGAGCAGGATTGCCGGCTTAAAGGTTGCAGTCGTGCCGGCATAGGTTACCGCGCCGTCAATAAGCGCCCCGCCAAGCTTTCTAACTGTAAAGGTTGTGTTGGTGATCGTCGGTGAATCCATGTATTCGCTGAAGTTTGCGGTGATAATCCTGTTGGTGGCAACGGCTGTAGCAGCATTAACCGGCTCTACGGAAGTAATTGTCGGGGCGATAGTGTCGGCCAGAGCACCGGTAGTGAAACTCCATGTCTTTATCGCCGCCATTGTATTACCGGCTGTGTCTTTGGCTCCGGTAGAGATTGTCGCAGTATATATGCCTGAGTTGCCGAGCAGGTTTGTTGGTTTGAATGTTGCAGTTGTACCGACGTAGGCGACTGTTCCGCCAACAGTAGCTCCGCCGGGAGCGGTAAGCGTGAATGTCGTATCGGTAATTGTAGCAAAATCCATATTCTCGCTGAAAACTGCTGTTACCGACTTGTTTGTCGGCACGTCTATTTCTCCATCTGCCGGGCTAGTCGAGGTAACTGTCGGCGCAATAATGTCAGCTAATGCACCGGTAGTGAAGCTCCATGTCTTTGCTGCCACAATTGCTTTGCCGCTGAGGTCTTTGGCCCCGGTTGTGACGGTTGCAGTATAGAGGGTGGAATTGGCCAGCACAGCCGCTGGTTTAAAGGTTGCAGTCGTGCCGGCATAGCTTACTGCTCCGGCAATGGCTGCCCCGCCCGGTCCTTGCAAGGTAAAGGTTGTCCCATTGATCGTTGCCGGGTCCATAGTTCCACTGAATGTTGCCGAGATGCTCTTGTTGGTAGCCACGTTGACGCTACCATTCAGCGGGTCGGTAGATGTGACGGTGGGCGCGGCCGCACCAGTTGTGAAACTCCAGGTTTTTGCGGCGGCCATTGCATTGCCGGCCAGATCCTTGGCGCCACTGCCAATCGTAGCAGTATACAAAGTAGAGTTGGCCAGAAAACCTGTTGTAATAAAGGTCGCCGAAGTTCCGGCATAGGTTACTGTTCCGGATACGGCTGCGCCGCCAGGACCTTTTACCGCAAAGGTTGTTCCGTTGATTGTTGACGAATCCATTCCTTCACTGAATGTTGCGCTGATTTTCTGGTCGGGAATGACATTGCTGCCATCAGCAGTTGGTATCGTTGAGACCACTGCAGGAGGCGTAGTATCGGCAGTGGCGCCGGTAGTGAAACTCCAGATGTAATTTTCTGTGATCGCATTGCCGGCCAGATCCTGGGCGGCAGTGGTGATCGTAGCAGTATAGAGCTTGCCTGCTGTCAGGCTTGTGGTTGGTTTAAAAATTGCAATTTTGGTTAACGGATCATAGGTAACTGTTCCAGATACGCCTTCGATCTTAAATGACGCATTCGTGAGCGTAGCACTGCTCATCATCTCGCTGAAAGTAACGGCTATTTTAGTGTTGATCGCCACGTCAGTCTTGTTCGCTGCCGGATCGGTAGAGGCAACAGTCGGGGCAGTGGTATCGGCAACAACTCCGGTAAAGCTCCAGACATAGTTTTCAGCCAGTGCATTACCAGCCAGATCCTTCGCTCCGGTAGTTATTACAGCGGTATAGGTTGTGCCAAGTTTAAGCGGCGATGACGGCTTAAAGTAGGCAGTCCTGCCCAGGTATGAAACAGTGCCGCTAACAAAACCGCCAGGCACCGACATTAACAGTGAAACATCATTGGCGCGAATAGAGGCGAGCGGGGCTTCGGTCAGGAAAAAGGTCGTGCCGTTGATCGTTAATGGGTCCATAACCTCGTCGAAAGGTACGGTTACTATAGTGTTGACGGGCACACCAATGGCGCCGGAAATAGGGTTTGTCGAAACTACCGATGGTGCAGTGTTATCTAAAACAGCGCCAGTTGTGAAAGTCCAGGTAAAATTTTCTGCCAGCGTACTGCCAGCCACACTCCTGATTCCAGCGTTAACCGTTGCGCTATAGGAGGTGTTAGCTGCCAGATCGGCTGCTGGTAAAAAAAGCGCAATAAGGCCAACATAAGTTACCGTACCAGCAATAGCTGCTCCACCAGTCTGTGAGAGAGTGAAAGTTGCTGTGCCGATTTCTGTTGCAACCATCGCGGAGTTGAATGTCGCGGAGATTTTGCTGTTGAGTGGTATGTCGATATCGCCGTTATCAGGATAAATAGCGGTTACCGATGGTGCAATGGGCACTTCGTCAGCCTGCGGAAAACTGTCGTCTCTCTCTCTGCAGCCTCTGCAGCCCACTATTAAAGCAAGTGCTAAGATCAGGACCGGCAGGAGATGTTTTCTCAAGGCGGCAAATGAACGCATTACACACATTTCTGACATGCTACTTCCCTCGCAAATAATTACCTAACTTGGCAAACCAGGTGGAAGTCGGTATTGCTTCAGCATCGATGTTGACCAGCGAGAGAGAGGGAACACTGTCGAAAAGATTACTCAGTGCAGCGCGCAACTGACTGAATGCGGCAGAGTCATTTATGGTAAAGGCAGGGTCGCTGAACTTGATCTCAGCCGGCTTTGGAAGAAAGTGACAAAGAGGAAGATGGCGTGCGATCTCGCCCTTTATGGCTGGATTCTCGCACCATGAAGTAAAAAGAAGCTTCTGCATGAAATTTTCTGGAATTGTTTTAAATTCAGATGTTGCCGCCCACACTACCGACTTAAGATGGTTAGCGGTTTCGCCGGTGTTGATGATGATTCTGTCACAGATGTCTGTGATGCCGCTCAAGCCAGAGAAAGGATAAGCAGGAAGATCAATCAGGATTACCTCGAAAAAATTGCCAAGAACTGTTATTAAACTGACAATGGCAATGTCTGAAACATACTGAGGTCCACGATCCTGTGCTGCCGGAATTATTGAAAAGCCACGGTCGTTTTTGACGATAAAGCCCTGTAATACGCCAAAATCAAGAAAATTATCATTTGCCAGAAGATCCTGTATGGTCTTGTGGTTGGGGATACCGAGAGTGAAGGACAGATCTGCATTATGAAAGTCCAGATCCATAAGTAAAACCTTGCCAGCAAGCTTTCTGCCGATAAAGTCACCTATAACCGCCGTTTGCAGGGTTGTGCCAATGCCTTCTTTGATGCCGCCAATCCCGATTATTGAACACAATGCCGAATCTCTTACCGAATTGGCGGTCTGGATTGCCCGCTCGATCTGATCATGGCTCGCTCCGCGCGTCAGACACTCTATTGCCCCTGACTGCCGGAGACTGTTTTCGACATTGGCATCCAGACTGGAAACCAGCGCGATAATCATAATTGACGGGCTTTGCTTGCGCAGCATTTTACAGTAATTAATGCCATTTGGAATATCAATACCAATCAACGCCAGGTCTGGAAAATTTTCTAACGGATTACTCATCGCCAACTGCGGTGACTGAAAGACTCCAGTCACCGCAAATTCATTCTTGCTGGAAAAGCAACTCTCAAGAACAGCGTTATTCTCGATATTGGTATCGACAATCAGTACTTTTTTCCGGGGTAATGAATAATTGTTTTCGGTCATACGCTTTGTTCCTTTTCAAGTGGTTTTGCCAGAACTGCTTCAACTTTTTTGCGCAGAATATCAGGAGAAAACGGCTTGACAATGTAATGCTGAATGCCGCTCTCAAGTGCCAGCTCAAGTTCAGAAAGAGCGGAATTTGCGGTAATCATGATAAATGGCGTTGTTTTGAGCAGATTTCTGCCTGAAATGAATCTGAACACTTCCATACCGCTTTTACCCGGCATTTCCCAATCGCACAGAATCAGATCTGCGCTATTGTTCTCGAGAAACGTAATGGCCTCAAACCCGTCGCTGGCTTCGAAAATCTTCTGATACCCGCCTTGTCGAAGTATTCCCGCGATAGTCTGTCGCATAAAGGCATAGTCGTCGACAACCAGAATTTTAGTTTCTGCCTTGGATTTACAACTGGGCAATTTCATTCTTTTTTCAGCAATGTTTTGATGAAGTCCTGAAACCGCATCAACTTCTTCCTCAGCAAGTGGCAGGTTTACCTGAAAAGTCGTTCCTTCTGACGCTGACACCGTAAATAAGAGGTTCCCGCCCAGCGTTTTTGCCAGCAGTCGAGCAAGATACAACCCTGAAACAGTAAAGTATTCCATTTCAGATAATGCGTGTCCAGGGTTGCTCTTGTCCTGAATCTCTTTAAACAAGACGCCTGGGAATTTTATGACTATTGTTGAGCACGATGAATAATTCAGGGAGATTCTGATTTCGTTCTTGCCCGGCGAGGCTTCAATAGCGCTTTTTATCAGATCATTAAGCATGAAGGTGAACAGGCGTTTTTCGCCAGGCAGCTCAAAAGTATCTTCAACCGAAGCAGGCATGTGGTTGACATTCAATGCATATTTGACTTCTTTTTTTTCAGCCGCGCGTTTATGTTCCTGAAGAATCTGCTGCAGAATTTTCAGCAGGTCGATGGGAAGTGGCGAAAGTGTATATGCACCCTTTTCCATCTGGTAGAGATCGATTGACCTGGTGATAACTTCGAGCAGATTGCTTGCCGACAGGCTTATGCTGTTCAACATCTCTCTCTGGAAGGCACTCATCGTCAGTTCACGGCTGAGTTGCGTCGGGATATCGATGAACGCCTGGAGAGGCGCTTTAAAGTCAAATTCGCACAATCCTTCGAGGACTTTGTTTAACCTGGCATTTTCTGCATGGACAAGGTTCTGTTGCTCCAGATCCTTCATCATTGTGGACGATCTCAGATGCGCTTTAACAACGGCTGTAATATGGCCGGCAGTAAAGGGCCTGATCAGGTAGTCAACCGCACCAGCTTCGAATTCTTTGCTGCCATCATTGTTTTCGCTGCTGTTGATCAGCAGAATGATGGGAGTTAATCTGCTGGCTGTGTTCTTTTTTAGTTGCCGGCAGATCTCGTAGCCATCAATATCCAGAATCACTGCGTCCAGTAAAATCAGATCAGGAGGTGGAGCTTTTTCTGCTATCTGAAGGGCTTGTTTGCCGCTGGAAGCCAAAACAATTTCATAATTCTGCTGAAAAATGTTTTGCAATGAATCAAGCTCAGCGGAATCATCATTCACCAGCAGAATTTTTTGTTTAATCTCTGACATAGAAACCACCCTTGCTGAAAATTTGCAGATAAACCCACGCAAGCTTGATCAAAGACTTATCTTCCCGTTTTGACATCTGATGTCCTGATGAACCTCAGAAAGACAATGAGAATTACCGCGCCAGAAGTGGCAACCAGCACCTGGCTGCCAAATCCGCCACCAGTAACGAATCCGAAATAGTTAAAAACGAAGCCACCAATCGAGGCGCCCAATACTCCGTAAATTATGCTGATTATCAAACCAGGGTCATTTTTCCTGGTAAGCACTTCTGCCAGCCAGCCAGCAACTAAGCCGACCATTATGAACCATAAAAAATTCATGATATTCTCCCTTTTGCCTATTTCTTAAAGGCAGGAATTGCTTCAAAAAGCAATTTGATGCGTTCCATGTTCTTCACAGAGCCTGGCAGGTTCTGGTTTGCCTCTACACCAACAACATGGGCAATCCCTTTCGTGGTTACATCTCTCTTTTCAGCCCTGCTTCTGCGTGCGGCTTCTTCTGCCAGCGCTTCCGCCTTAGCCTTGGCCGAAGCAGCATTGATGGCTTCTGTCATCTCTTCTCTTGAAATTGTGCCCTGAGCAGGCACTGGCGCTTCTGTCTGCGTCTGTTGTGAAATTGCCGGGTAATATTCGTTAAATGCCCGTATTTCATGAATTAAACCTGACTTGGGGTCGATCAGAACTTCTTCACGATGAATAAGACGGGAATTTGTCGCCCTGACTTCGATGACGTATGATTTTGGCCCTGACAGATAGATGGTTAGAGGATCCGTCGCATTAACGGCCGAGTTAAAGACGCTGTCGATGAAGACCTCGGCAGGAATCTGCGAATAAACCGTTACTTCGGTTTTTGATAACTGTTGCGGCGAAAACGCACGAATGTCGCGATGTTCGTTCTGACCAACTCCGACAGTAACCGATTCTTTATATGTCTTGCCGGTTTCTAGTGCTCTTACCCCGATAACGTAGGTCTTGGGACCCGATAATATAAGCTTCAGTGATTGTGTGGCAGTGATCGTTGCGCTGTATTCATTGTCGACATAAATGTCTGCCGGCACGCCTGAATACACTGTGTAGTGGCCATAAGCAAAGCCGGTTGCCGGCGAAAAGCAGGCAAGACAAACCAGAAAGAACATTACATATTTTTGCATAAGAGATCCTTTCGAGACATTAATGGCGATTACCTCAACAGAGGTGATCAGTAATGCTGCCTCTTTCAATGCCTTCGCGGGTCGAACAGAATCAGACCCTGCCAACCGCAGATAGCTGCTGTTGACAGGGCTGACTCAAATTCCGGTAACCATCGACTTGAGAATTTTTACATTCTCAGCCGCCAGTTACATAGGAGGCGGGTTCTTGTTTCTTATTCCGCGGGTATATGGACTACAGTATTCACATAGGTCACCGAAGCGCTCAGACTCAGCGCTCTACCATACAGGGTGACTAGGTCGACATTTCCTGAAGTCGAGAAGGTTACTCCAGCTTCAGAAATTATCGTTCCAAACATGGTTCCGCCACCACCTGCGTTGATAGTTGCCGCGCTGCTGACCTGCCAGAAGACATTTTTAGCCTGGGCACCATTTATCAGGATTACGCTTTGTGGAAAGGCAGCTCCCGGACCGCCTACGGTAAGTGTGCTTGCCATCTGGAACACCCATACGGCATTTGCATCGCCTTGCGCATCAAGCGTGAGAGCGCCGCCCTGGATAATGAAAGAACCGGGCGCGGATTTGTAGATGCCGGGCTTAAGCGTCCGGTTTCCAAGCTGATCCGGATTGCCGCCGTAGCTCGAAACATCGATGCCTCCAGGGAGTCTGGCTGGTGACAGATCCAGAAACGCATTGGTAGCAGCGAGATGAGCGGCCTCGGCGTCTTCGCCTGGCACTGAACCCGGAGGAGCAGTAGCTGTGTAAATGAGACCAGTAACCAGGCCATCGTTAGATCCTGTTACTGTGTAGACGTTGCCGCCCCCATCACGGAAACCAGTGATCAGGGTTGATGCAGCAGTGGTGCCGATGTCGCCATTAATAACAGTCTTAATGCCCTCGTTGGTTATTCCGGCGCTGCCACCAAAGGCACCGTAAGGAGCAGCGGCATTCAGAGCTATTGGTTCGGCCAGGGTTCTCAAACCGGTTGTAAAAGTCCACACATGATCCTCGTCCAGAGTATTACCATCCAGGCTGTTACCGGCAAGATCTTTTACCGAACTGGCGATGGTAGCTTTGTAGATGATACTTGCTACGAGACTGCCGGTTGGCTTGAATGTCGCGGTTCTGGTTATCGCATCGTAGGTAACTGTGCCGAGGGCGAGTTCACCACCGGTATTCTTCGCTACCTTGAAGGTCTGGTCGTCGATTGTATCAGGATCTACGCTTTCGCTGAAGGTCGCCTTGATTGACTGGTTTAAAGCGACATCGTTTTCGCCATCCAGAGGATCGGTAAGAGTTACTGTCGGACTGGAGGTGTCTGGCGCATTACCGGTCTGGAAACTCCAGACTTTGTCAACTGCCAGAGCATTGCCAGCCAGATCCTTGACTCCGGTAGCACCCGATTTGATGGTTACTGTATATGTAGCGGTAAAATCCAGATTAGCAGTCGGATCAAGCTTTGCGATCAGACCGCTGTAGGTAACAGCGCCTGCAGTATTCGCCAGAGCGCCAAGTTTTTTGACCGTGACAGTTGTGTCATCTATGCTAGCCTGATCCATGCCTTCGCTGAAGGTTATCGATATTGTTTTGTTAACAGCCACGCCTGTCTCGTTAGTTCCTGGGTCAGTGAAGGTAACTGTTGGCGCAATGCTGTCTGGTGCAGCACCGGTAGAGAAGTTCCAGGTGTTGTTAAACGCCAGATTGTTGCCGGCCAGGTCTTCTACCTGGGTTGTAACCGTGACAGTGTAGGTAGAATTGTAGGCCAGGCTGCTCGCTGGTGTAAATGTCGCAATCATGCCAGAGTAAGCAACAGCACCAGTAACAGCTGACCCACCCAGTTTTGTCAGTGTAAAGCTGGTGGTGTTTATCGTGCTGGATTTCAGTGCCTCACTGAACGATACGACTACCTTAGTGTTGGTAGCCACATTTGTCGCATTGATAGCGGGAAACCTCGTGAGCACTGTTGGAGCTGTATCGTCGGGTGCTGCGCCGGTGGTGAACTCCCACGCTTTGTTTGCTGCCAGAGCATTTCCGGCCAGGTCTTTGACTCCGGTGGTAACAGTGGCGGTATAGGTTGCGTTGGCAGCGAGATCTGCATTCGGATTAAAGAATGCTGATAAACCGCTGTAAGTAACAACTCCTGCAACCGGAGACCCGCCATCTTTCTTTATCAGGGTGAAGTTTGCAGTAGTTATCGTTGTGGAGTTCATGCCTTCGCTGAAGGTAACCTCTACTGTCTTGTTGAATGGCACATTCTTTTCATCAGCAGCAGGATCTGTCGAAAACACTGTTGGTGCTGTCTTGTCTGGTGCCGCGCCGGTTGTGAATTTAAATGAGTAAATAGCTGTCAGGGGATTGCCGGCAAGGTCTTTGACTGCGCTGGTCACTCTGACAGTGTAGGTGGCGTTGTTGGCAAGATCTCCTGTTGGCGTAAATTGTGCGGTTACACCAGAATAGTTCACTGTGCCGGCAACAGCCGTAGTGTCAGGCTTGATTACCATAAAGCTTGAGGTTTTTATGGTTGTCGCGTCCATGTTCTCGCTGAAGGTGACCGCGATAATTTTGTTGGTAGATACGCCTGTTGCATTGTTAACCGGATCAGTAGAAATCACTGTCGGAGCAGTGGTGTCCTTGGCTTCACCGGTTCTGAACTGCCAGCTGTAATTTCCTGTGAGAGCGTTGCCGGCCAGGTCTTTTGCGCCGGTGGTAATTAAAGCTGTATAGGTTGCGTTGGAGTCGAGGTCCAAATCTGGATTGAAATGGGCAATCAGGTTGGAATAGTCTACTGCGCCAGCGACAGATGATGGTGCGCCAAGCTTGGTCAGCGTGAAGGTCGTGGCATTTATCGTCGCCGCGTTCATGCTCTCGTTGAACGTAACGGCCAGTGTCTTGTTAAGGGGAACATTCTGGGCGTTGCCAGCCGGGTCGCTGGAAACCACTGTTGGTGAGGTCTTGTCTTCAGCTGCGCCAGTGGTGAAGGTCCACGAATATTCGACCAGGGCGTTGCCGGCCAGATCCGTTGCTTCACTGGTAATCGTGCCAGTATAGACAGTATTGTTCAGCAGATTGCCTGTTGGTGTAAAGTTGGCTACCAGGTTCGCATAGTTTACAGTGCCGGTGACAGCTGTCAGGCCAGGTCCGGTAACTTTAAAGGAGCTTGCGCGCAATGTGCCCGGGGTCATGCTTTCGCTGAAAGTTACGGCAATCTTACTGTTGGTGGGAACATTGGTGGCGCCATTGGCCGGTTCAGTAGAAACAACTGTCGGTACAGTAGTGTCTGCGACCGAGCCGGTGGTGAAGGTCGCCAGGTAGCTCGTCGCCATGGTATTGCCGGCGAGATCTCTTACGCCAGTTTTTACGCCTGAGATTTCGTAAGAGGTTGCTGTGAACAAGTAGACGGTGTTGAATTCAAGACTCTCTTTTGGCGCAAAGTTTGCAACCACACCGCCGTAGGTCACAGTTCCAGCGATTGGTGACTTAGATGTTCCGACAACCTTTTGTAAGGTCAGGTTTGTGGCATTTATGCTCGCGGGATCCATTCCCTCGCTGAAAGTAATCGAAACTCTCTGGTTGGTGGGCACATTTAACGTGCCACTTACCGGATCAGCAGAAATCACGGTGGGACGGGTGTTGTCTGCGGTGGCACCCGAGGTAAAGCTCCAGACATAATTTGCTGCCATGGTATTGCCAGCAAGATCCGCAGCCGCATTGGTAATTGTAGCAGTGTATTTGACGCCGTTGGTCAAGGGGGCCGTCGGGGTAAAGTTTGCAGTAACACCGACATAGGTTACCAACCCCGGAACTGTTACTCCTGAAGGATTTTTAACTGTCAAGGTTGTTGTGTTTATGGTGCTGGGCTGCATTTCCTCACTGAAGAGTATGGCTATCTTTTTATTGGTAGCCACATCAATGTCATTGTCAGCAGGATCTGTAGAAGTTACCGTAGGCCTGATCAGGTCAGCTTCGACGGCGGTGAAACTCCAAACATAATCCTCTGCCATAGGATTGCCTGCAAGGTCCTTTACGCCGTCCACGCCACCGTCAATCACGGCGCTGTAGGTCAGACCTTTTGTAAGAAACTGATCGGGTGTAAAGACCGCCGTCAGGCCAACACAGGTCACCTTGCCTGTGACAGGAACTGCTCCAGCGGGGACAAGGAGGATTGATGCATCAATCATTGACCTTCTTGCGGGAGCGACGCCAGGAGTTACATACAGCCGAAAGGTTGATGCCGTGACTGTTGAAGGATCCATAAACTCGCTGAAAGGTACCGAGATTACCCGGTTTTGCGGTACCCCGACCGCGCCATCGGCGGGATCGGTCGAGACTACCGTGGGGCGAATCAGATCGGCGATCAAACCAGTAGTAAAGGTAGCTGTGAAATCTGCCGCAAGAGCATTCCCCTCTGTGTCGCGGGCACCGCTGATCATTACATTATAAAGAGTGCTCGCATCCAGATCTGCTGTCGGGTCAAGCTTCCCGGTCAGTTCGTTATAGATTACGGCGGACGGAACTTCTGTTCCAGCTTTTTTCAGTGAAAAGGTTGTTGAAGCATTGGTCGCGGCCATGGGCTTGCTGAAAATCGCCGTGACATTAGTGTTCAGGGCAACGTCAGTGGCGCCACTGAGAGGAACTATAGATTCAACGACAGGCGGTGTTCCGGGTACATGATAATCATGATTGCTGCTGTCGCACCCTCTGCATCCAGCCATCAGGATTATCGAAACAAACATTACCAGCATTAGATATCTTCTCAATGCTCTAAAATTCATCATCATATAGGTTTTTTTCCTTAGTTCAGTTGGGGAGCAAGGCACAAGGCCAGATACAGATCAGAAAACCGTGTCTTCAGCGACTTCAACATGAAGTATTGTGCCGCTCGGAATTTCGATATTCTTACCTTTGACAAATAACCCTGCGAGAAGGCCAATAGGCCCAAAAATGAGAGCTCCGCCAACAGCGGCTCCCGCTGCCATTCCCATCTGCTCGTTGGTCTTGGCTGCGTGCTCGCCAATTTCTATCGGGATATCTTTGCCTTTAACACTGTTCACAGAGAGGAATTTGATTTTTAAACTTGCGTTGCGGCCAAATCTCTGGGGGTGGCGAACGTGTGACACGTAAGCATCAACCGATGCGCCTTTTTCAATAACCTTGCGCTTGCCGAGACGGACAGTATCAAGCACGATAAACCTGGCTGTCTGGCCCTCTTTTGTATATTTTGTCGACAGTGTTTGCTGAAGGCGTATTTTTACCAGAGTTCCTTGCGGAATTATCAGCCTGGCAGCCTCAAGCAAAGTACAATTAAAGAGTGAGAAGGCAAGCACCAGAGCAAGACATTTCAAACCGATTTTTTTAAAATTTATGTTCATAATTTTTTCCTTATTCTTTCTTAAGTTCATTCTGAGAAATTTTCAAAAGGTTCGCTGTTTTCTTGTCATTGGGCTCAAGTTCCAGCGCGGTTTTTAAATACTCGTTGGCAATGGCATACTCGTCATCTTCCATGGCGAGAAAACCAAGTTGTCGCAGAGACTTGACTCTGCATTTTTTAACCAGGGCTGTTTGAGTTGCCTCAGGAAATTTTGTGGCAAATTCGATAGCCTTGAGATTTGCTTTTGACCACCAGTCCATCTTGGTCAGCAGTTCGACTTCTCTTGAGGCAAGCTCAGGTGTCAGTTCGCCTTTTTCTACCTTGTCCTTGATCTGACCAAGTTCAACTTCGATTTTTGCACGATCTGACTCGCCAAGTCGCAGGTGTTCACGAACGTCCTTGTCGATTGTTCGCATTACTCTCGATTCAGCCAGACTGGCACTGCATTCTGAGCAGTTGTCATTTTTAATCGGGTTTACTGTGCCGCAGATCAGGCACTTGTTGATGATTTTTCCACAGTTCGGGCATGCAGTAAGCTCCATGTCTTCCTGCAAAAAATTGCAATCCGGGCAAACATTTTTGAGTGCCCAGGCAGCGCTGCCTGTGAAGAAAACCGCCAGTAAAACCATACTCAGAACCACGAATCCCATTAAATTCTTTTTCATCTTTTTCTCCTGATATTTTTGGTGATTTTTATTTCACCCTGTTGTATTTTTCGAACCGACGAACTCGAACAGATCGCCTGGCCTTAAACCATGATCAAAGCAGTAACAGCACACTTCCGGCAACTATTGACGCTATGCCGGCCCAGGTTGGCACCTCAACCTTCTCCTTGTCTTTAACAGTGAGCTCAATTGGCCCTATTTTGGCTTCGTGGGTCTCACGGGTAAATGTAAAATTTCCGTATACAAGCGCCAAAATGCCGGTCACGATCAGTATGATCCCAAGGATTTTTGACTTTTTCACGTAAACTCCCCCTGATTGAATAACTCGTAAATGCTCATTCTTCCATCGATCACCCTCTTTCTGCTGTCTCCTTATGCAGCCTCTCTAAGACTTTTTTATTTTTGTTAATTCACCCAATCTAACCTGAATATACGCGCAGCAAAATCCTCTGAAATAGCCGACTAAATAGTTACTTGTTATTATTTGGGGTTGACTCAGAAAAAGAATTCTATGCCGAGTATCGGCCCGGAGAAGCGCAATTCAATTCTGTCTTCGCCAAAGTCGCCGTCCCAGCAGAAGTCACGATAGCCAAGATATCCCCAGAATTTTCTTTTTGAAGAAATACCTCTTGAGCCCTGACCGAGCAGAAGCTTGAGTTCGAGATCGTGAGTTTTGTAACGCCCGTCTCCATTCCAGACAAAAAATTTGCCGGAAGCTTCCCAGCCTAAACTACCGCCGTGATTAGATCTTGCTGCCAGGCCGAGATATGGATAGCCAAAACGGCTTTCCCAGGTGGTTATCTGGCGAGTTCCCGGAATGCTCTGAGCAATTTCCAGGTCGGAGTCAGTCAGCATGAGCCCGTAGAGAACTCCCCAGGTTACTCTTGAGCGCTGCCGCATTTCTCTGAAACCTTCAAGATCAATGAACTTGCTTCTCACATGGAATTCAGCGCCCGGGTTGTAGGTTCTGCCGCTATGTATAAAAGTTTTGTTCAATGTGCCACTGAATGAGAAATTTACATAAGTGGCCTTATACTTGTCTCTCGTGTTCGGCGAATACTCTGCAGCAATTGTGAGCGAAGTTTCTCGATCCGATGAAAGGTCATTGTCGAAATCAAGAGACATTCCCTGTGAGTCGAGATTTCCCTTTAAAACGCTATTCCAGCCGCCTATGATTACTGAAAACGGGTTAGAATCGCGTTGCTCAGGCGATTTAGTTTCAGGTAGCGGTTGCGTTTCGCTGGGGGTAGTTTCGATTTGCGAATAGGGCGCGATTTGCGCAGATGTGGTTTGCGTAGATGATGACAGCTGGGTCTCAATTTTCGACGCCCCGACAAGATATGGATTTGCCGCTGTCTCTGTCAGAAGATCAGATATTCTGGCATGAACGCTGGTGGGAGCCAGCTTTTTCATGCTGTGGGCATGCGCGCGCATTGATTCGCCCTCCGGGCATGCGTTCAATTCAACGGCAGCTATTTTAGCGTCGTCAATTTTGTTGAGCTCAAGGTTTGCCCTGATAAGATTGTAATAAGCACCGGCCTGGCTCGACGGGTTTCCATAATCGATAATTCGATGTTGTACCTGTATGGCCTTTTCCCATTCTTGCTTATCAAGCAGATAGTCAGAAAAGATGAAAAGAACATTTGATCTCTGGTTATTGCTTGAGGCTGAATTAGCCGCGATTATGAACTTATCTGAGACATCCGAAACGCTTTCGGTTTTTCGGGCAGCCATTGCTTCCTCAAGAAGCTGGCCGATCCGGGGTTCAGCAAAGGCTGCTGCTGCAAAGAAAAGAACAACTGACAAAAAAAACAGAGTTTTAAAAGATCTACGAAACATGATTTCTCCTTAATATTCGCGAAAAATTTCTTGTACACCATTCCCCGTCGTCGATCGCCAGGCAGAGCGCGAAATCATTCAGGTTCCAGATTTCTGGATTGAAACCATTATTGCAGACGCCGCGCATCTGGGAAATCCTTCAATGCCTCCACAAAAATGGTTATAACTAACCACTTTTCCAGCCGCTGAGTTCAGTTGTATAGGGTTAGACCCTGTCAACATCAGAGATGCTGCTGTTGACAGGGCTGACTGTTCATCAGGCCCGCGAGCTGCCTCAGGGAGCGGGTATTGTTATCGTGCTTGCGTCGAAAATGACAGCACCAGAGCCTTCCGTGCCAGCCCCGGCGAGCAATCTTCCTTCAATGTCTGAGCCACTGTTAACGGTGATTGAAACATTGGCCATTATGTTGCCCTTGAAGATGGTTGTTGTGTTAAGGGTTGCAGAACTGCCGACCTGCCAGAAGATGTTGCTGGCCTGAGCATTTCCGCTTAGGATGATATGGCGACCAACCGCCACTGTAAGGGTTTCTGGCATCTGAAAGATGAAGACAGCGTTTGCATTACCCTGGGCATCGAGAGTGAGATCACCCGCGGTAATATCAAACGTATCACCTGTTTTGTAGAGGCCGGGGTAAAAGGTCTCACCACCTAGATCTTTTTTGGCCACGGTTACAACATTAGTTGCCTTGAGTTTAGCGGTATCATAAGCTACCTTCAAGTCAGCAATGGCATCAACAACGGCCTGGTCTGTTCCTGAATAGATGTTTCCGGTTATCTCATTCGTCGCCAGAGTAATCGATGGTCGTCCGCTGGGACTTACCCCAACATCGCCAGTTATCTTGCTGCCTGTGTCGCCAGTAATTGATGTTGTGGCCATCAGGGCAAAAGAACTTGCCCTGCCGAGAACCGGTTCTGACTGGCCTGTGGTGAAGGTCCAGACCTTGGGGTTTGCCAGTTCGTTGCCGGCCAGATCTTTCGCCTGAGTGGCAATGGTAGCGGTAAACGTCATACTGTCAGGCAGATCATTGTCAGGTACAAATCTGGCAACCTTGTTAGCATAGGTTACAACGCCGGCAACCTGCGACAAATCAGGTCTGGTTACCGTAAAGGTAACTTTGGGAAGCTTCTGCAGAATTGTATCAGGGTCCATGTCCTCATCGAAAGTGGCTGTTATAGCTTCCTTGCACCCAATGTCCTTCGCCAGATGCGCGGGGTATACTACGGTTACCTGTGGTGCGCCCGTGTCTGCCGGTGCAATGGTCGTGAACCGCCATGATTTTGCTGCCACCATTCTGTTGCCGGCAAGGTCTTCAACTGCTGTAGTTATCGTGGCTACATAGGTTGTCGAATTGGCAAGTGGGCTGGTTGGTTTGAACGTCGCAGCTTTGTTGGTCGAATCATAAATGACAGTGCCGTCAATAAGCGCGCCGCCGAGTTTTCCGACCGTAAAGCTTACGTCGTTAATCGTTGCAGATTTCATGTTTTCTTTGAAAACTGCAGTGATACTTTTGTTGGTAGCTACTCCAATTGCAGCATCCACCGGGTCAGTAGAATCAACGGTCGGTGCGACAGTATCAGGTGCTGCGCCGGTTACAAAACTCCAGGTCTTTGCTGCCAGCATTGCATTGCCCGCCTGGTCTTTAACCCCGACGCTAATGTTGGCGACATAGGTTGTCGAATGCGCCAGGTCATCTGTTGGATTAAAGGTCGCAGTTGTGCCAGCATAGCTTACCGCGCCGTCAACAACAGCTCCACTATTCGTTTTAACCGTAAAGGTCGTGTTGGTGATGGTCGAAGGATCCATGCTTTCGCTGAAGTTAGCGGTGATAGTCTTGTTGATGGCCACGACTGTAGCGGCATCTACCGGGTCTACGGAAGTTACTGTCGGGGGGACTTTGTCTTCAACTGCTCCGGTTGTGAAGCTCCATGATTTTACCGCGGCAATTGCATTGCCGGCCAGGTCTTTGGCTCCGGTGGTAATTCTGGCTGTATAAGTTTTCGAGTTACCAAGCACCGACGAAGGTCTAAAGGTCGCAGTTGTGCCGATATAGCTGACTACTCCGACAACAGGTGTTCCGCTTGGGCCTGTCAGCGTAAAGGTTGTGTTGGTGATTGTCCCGGCATCCATGCTTTCGCTGAATACGGCCGTGACCGAATTGTTGGTCGCCACGTTAATGCCGCCATCTGCCGGGTTTGTCGAAGTAACTGTAGGCGCGATAATGTCAGCTAATGCGCCGGTAGTGAAGCTCCATGTCTTTGCCGCCGCTATTGCGTTGCCGGCCAGGTCTTTGGCACCTGTCGTAATTCTGGCAGTATAGATGGTGGAATTGGCCAGCACAGCTGACGGTTTAAAGGTCGCCGTCATGCCGGTATAGGTTACTACTCCGGTAATGGCCACTCCGTCAGGTTTCTGCAAGGTAAAGGTTGTACCATTAATTGTAGCCGAATCCATAGCTCCGCTGAACGTAGCCGAGATGCTCTTGTTGGTCGCCACGTTGCTGGCGCCATTAAGCGGATCGGTAGATGTGACGGTGGGGGCGGCCGCTCCGGTAGTGAAACTCCATGTTTTTGCTGTCACCATTGCGTTGCCGGCGAGATCTTTTACGCCGGTGCTGACAGTCGCGTCATATTTGGTGGAGTTCGCCAGTCCGCCAGTCGGAATAAACATAGCAGTCGTGCCGGCATAGGTTACCGTTCCGGCTACTGCTGCTCCGCCAGGGCCCTTCACAGTAAAGGTCGTTCCGTTGATCGTTGCAGATTCCATGCCCTCGCTGAAGGTAGAGGTTATCTGCTGACTGGTCGACACATTTGTTGCGGCGGCAAGAGGAACTGTTGCCAATACTGTCGGTGCAGTAGTATCAGCTGTTGCGCCGGTTGTGAAGTTCCAGACGTAATTGGCAGTGACAGCATTGCCGGCCAGATCCTGAGCGGCAGTGGTGATTGTTGCAGAATAGACCTTGTCTGCCACGAGGTTCGCTGTTGGTTTAAAAGTCGCGATTTTGGTTAACGGATCATAAGTTACCGTTCCAGATACGCCCTCAACCTTAAATGTCGAGTTGGTGATAGTATCGATGCTCATCATCTCGCTGAAAGTGACGGCAATTTTAGTGTTGATCGCTACGCCAGTCTTATTTGCTGACGGGTCGGTAGAGGCAACAGTCGGGGCTGCGGTATCGGCAACAACCCCGGTAAAGCTCCATACATAGTTTTCAGCCAGTGCGTTACCAGACACATCCTTCGCTCCCGTAGTTATTACGGCAGTATAGGTTGTGCCCAGTTTAAGAGGCGATGATGGCTTGAAATAGGCAGTTTTGCCAAGGTATGAGACTGTGCCGGTAACAAGCCCGCCAGGCACTGAGAGCAACACAGAGGCGTTCTGGGCGCGAATTGATGCGGCAGGCGCTTCGGTCAGGAAAAAGGTTGTGCTGTTGATCGTTAAAGGATCCATAAACTCGGAGAAGGGTACGGCTATAATAGTGTTGACAGGTACGCCAATGGCGTCAGAAATCGGATTCGTCGAAACGACCGATGGTGCGATGATATCTGCCGTAGCGCCTGTTGTGAAGGTCCAGGTGAAATTCTCCGCCAGTGTGGAGCCGGCGACACTTCTTATTCCGGCGTCAACCGTTGCGGTATAGGAAGTATTGGGTGCCAGAAAGACTGTCGGTTCAAAGAGCGCGATCAGACCAACGAGAGTCACCGTTCCATTAATTGCAGCTCCGCCTGCCGGGGTGATGTTAAAGGTCGTTGTTCCGAGGTCTGCTTCGACCATCGGCATGTTGAATGTCGCGGAGATCTTGTTGTTGATCGGTATGGCGATATCGCCACCATCAGGGTATGTGGCGGTTACCGAAGGTGCCGTGGGAACATCGCCGGCCTGGGGAAAGCTGTCGTTTCCATCTCTGCATCCCCTGCAGCCCGCCATAAAAACGATCGACAGTATCAATACCGGCATGAGATATCTTCTCAGTGCTTTAAAATTAATCATCATATTTTGAATTCTCCCTTACTCTTTCTTAAGTTTATTCTGAGCAATCAACATTTTTATCGGGTTACTGTGCAGGCGTTCTTGATTGCCCAGACAGCGTTGCCTGTAAACAGAACCGACAGTAAAACCATGCTCACTGACACAATTTCCATTAAACGCATTCCCATTATTTATTTATATTCTCCTTATTCGCACTTATCGGGCTTGTATTCCGGGTTCTGGTATCGATCGCAAAGCAGAGTGCTGAGTCGATTCAGGTTCCAGATTTTTGGATTGAACTCATTATTGCAGACGCCTCGCTGCGGGGAAATCCTGCAATGCATCCACAAAGATAAGTAGAACTAACCATTTTTCCTGCTCACGAGTCGGGTTATGCTGATATAGGGACACTGCATAAATGCGAATTTGCATGTTCTTTTTAGCGAGAAAGAAAGGTGCGAAAAAAATGAATAAAATTTATCCTGTTATTGAAGTTTACAAGACGCGCGAACAGCCCGAAGAATACAGCGTTGTGGCAGTTCTTGACACCCATCTTGCAGCGGAAGAGGCAGTAAGCAGGCTGCAGAAAAATGGTTTTGACCTGAGCAAATGCTCTATTGTCGGCAAAGAAAATACCTCAGAAGAACGTGTCTGCGCTTATTACACCTCTGGCGCTAAAATTGCCAGCTGGGGAAAAATGGGGGCATTCTGGGGAGGAATATGGGGGCTGCTGCAGGGTGCAGGGTTTTTTCTGATTCCAGGAATTGGTCCGGTTCTGGTTGGTGGTTCTTTTGTCGCCGCGATGATTGGAGCCCTTGAAGGGGCCGTAGTGGTGGGCGGCTTAAGCGCTCTTGGCGCGGGATTCTACAATATGGGCATTCCTGCTGATTCGATCGCTGGCTATGAAGTAGCCGTCAGGGGTGATCGTTTTATCGTTATCGTGAATGGCAACGCCACCGAAGTCGCCAGTGCCAAAAATATTTTGAAACTCTTTGCGAAAAACGACGAACAGGAATCAGCATAGTCAGGCTGCAGCCGTAGGAGGCATTTCTTCGCCATGAATATTGAAGGCCGCGTTGACCGGGGATTTCGTTTGCTTATCGGCTCGGCCGCGCTATTGATAATTCTTCAGGGAATTAATCAGGCGCAGTCGATTCTGGCGTCGATTCTCATTGCCGTTTTTTTTGCAATACTCGGCACGCCGCCTGTACTGTGGCTTCAGCGCAAACGTGTTCCCACTTTTGTTGCCGTAATTATGGTAATGCTGGGCATGTTTGTTGTTCTTGTGGGGCTCGGCGTATTCGTCGGTGCGGCCATCAATAACTTTATCACCGAGCTGCCTGCCTATCAGGATCGCCTGCAAATCCAGATCACGGAGTTCCAGGCCTGGTTGGCCGGCAAAGGCATTCGCGGCGTTGATAAAGTTCTGCTCGGCATTGCCAATCCAGCTGCGCTGATGGGGCTCACCGGTAATCTGCTGGCACGGCTGTGGTCTGCACTCTCAGATATTATACTGATCCTTTTCATCGTTGCCATGATTTTGCTTGAGGTGTCCGGTTTTCCTGGCAAGCTGCGTGCGGTGCTGGGTGATCCCCTGCAAGTATTTCCGCAATTTACACGTTTTCTCGGGGAAATGGAAAGCTATGTGGTAATCCACACGATTTTCAGCCTGTTGACGGGGTTGCTGGTAGGAATATGGCTTTTGATCATCGACGTTGATTTTCCCATTCTATGGGCGTTTCTGGCTTTTCTGCTTAACTATGTGCCGAATGTTGGTTCGATGATTGCTGCTGTTCCGGCTTCTATTGTCGCACTGATAACATATGGCATTGAAGGCTTTCTTCTTACAGGAAGCGGCTTTATAGTCATTAACGTCTTTCTTGGCAATTTTGTTGAAGTAATGGTTACAGGCAAAAAGCTCGGCTTATCCAATCTGGTTGTTTTTCTTTCTCTGGTATTCTGGGGCAATTTGCTTGGCCCTGTCGGTATGGTACTATGCATTCCGCTCACCATGACCCTTAAATTTGCCTGCGAGAACAACCCGGATACTCTCTGGATTGCCGTTTTTCTCGGCCCTGAAGTTATCCCGGAGCAGGACAACCTCCTTGATCCTAAAAATATTATTCCTGCAGCCGATTAGTCAGCCTGTGTTCAGCAAGTATTTACAACAGAAATTTCTCTTAAAATCATAATTAGTGACTACATTAGCAGCGAATATGGAGGATTTTTCTACTTTGCAGTTCATGTGAAAATGAAAAAGAGTGTCAACAGCGAACTATGTAGCGATAACGCTCGCTGCAGTGAGGAAATTTGTGAGCAGGAGGGAATATATGGAAGACATGCGACAGGAAATTGATCTTGTCATCAAGGCATATTTAAGGTTACTGGGGTTCATGGATGAATCTCAGTTCAAATCTTATGAATATACTGACAGTATGGAGCTTGAAAAGCATTTTGCCGGGCTGTTCAAGAGACTGGTTAAGGCCTCTTCGGAGTATCTCGGCGATAAACACCCTAAATTGCGCGAGGTTATGTCAGGGAAAAAGCTGGCTGATTGTATTAGCAGCAAAGTGCAAAAAAAGGCTGTTGAAACAGAGGCAGACGCGACTTTCGAAAAGATTGCCAACTGTTATCGTGATGCTCCCGATCTCATCGGTGACTTCTACAAACTGCTCTACTCAATTTGTGTTAAGTATCTTGATAAAAATAATAACAGGGTGGAATTCGAAAACGTCTGGAGCCGGTGTGAGTTCAGGGAAACGCCTTCTAAAGACGATCTAATGGCAGTCACACGCGAGAAAGATCTTTCTCCGGCGCGACCAAAGTCGAAACCAGATGTCTCTACTGAAGCGCCTGTGGCTCCTCAACCCGTATTGATTCAGCAATTTATGATGCCCTCACAGCCATCAGATAAGCCCCATTCGACCCATAAATCCCATTCGGGCCATAAACCTCATTCGACCCATAAACCCCATCCAACCCATAAACCTCATCCGACACATAAACCTGATCCAACTCATGAACCTCGCCCGGTCCGCAACCCCGATCCGGCTAAAGAACCGCAACCTGAGAGAGAGCCTCATTCAACTCCTGAGCCACAGCCCGATATGACACCGAAACAAATTGTGGCTCCTCAACCAGTTCCAGTTGCTCAACCAGCTCCAGTTACTCAGCCCGCTCCAGCTGCCCAGCCAGCTCCGGTTCAGCAAATTTTTCTGGTTTCTCAACCAGCACCAGTTCCGCAACCATCGCCAGTACCACAACCAACGCCAGTGCCACAGCCAGCACCAGATCCGCAACCAACTACGGTGCCGCAACCATTACCAGTGCCACAGCCAACGCCCGTTCCGCAACCAACGCCAGATCATCAACCAATGCCAGTGCCGCAACCAACACCAGTTCCGCAGCCGGAGCCACTACCACAACCAACAACGCCGCCACAACCAACAATAGTTCCACAACCAAGCCCGGTTCCGCAACCAACACAAGTTCCGCAGCCAACACCTCTCCATCAGCCAACCATCGTTGCACAACCAGCACCAGTTCCTCGGCCAGCACCAGTGCCACAACCAACGCCTTTGCCACAGCCAACGACAGTTCCACAACCAACGACGGTGCCTCAACCAACGCCAGCGCCAGACCCACAACCAGCGCCAGAGCCTCAAGCAAATACGGTGCCGCAATCAACGGCGTTGCCGCAGCAAGCGCCAGACCCTCAACCAACGCCGGTGCCACAACCAACCCCGGTTTCGCAACCAGCTGCAATCCAGCCCCCGCAGCCGGATCTGCCGCAGGCCGCCGTTCCACCTGTCGCACCGGCAGAATTGGCCGCACTTGCCCAACTGGCAGAAAAACCAGCTTCTATTCAACAACCAGTTTCAGCAGCATCTCCCTCTCAAGCCCTATCTCCATCTCCATCTCCAGCTCCGGCTTCAGCTCCAGCTTCAGCTCCAGCTTCAGCTCCAGTTTCTGCTCCAGCTCCAGTTTCTGCTCCAGCTCAAGCTCCAGCTCCAGCTCCAGCTCCGTCTCCAGAACCATCTCCTGTGCCTGCGCCGCAGTTGCCAGTCGGACGGTTGGTTCCGCAAACTTCAGTCGCGACCCCGGATAAGAATGCCTCTGCCGCACTACCAGATGCCGTTCCGGGTCGAAACTGAGGCGGACTCAAAGCCCCCCGCCAGTAATTTTGCAAAAAAAAGACCGGCGCGTACAGAGGATACGCGCCGGTCAAAATCAGGTGTACTAGATGGTTCTCTGTTCTTCTATTGTCATCTGGTTATTCACGCTGGTAACACCATGGATGTCTGACACTATTTTGGTGACCAGAGCCTTTTCAGCGGGATTCTTGACAATGCCGGTCAGTGAAACCACGCCATCTCTGATTTCGACAGAGGTTTTCATGGCGCTGGTTGAGCGATGAATCAGCAATGCAGAATAAACTTGCGCGAAGAGTGATGCATCGTCCATTCTTTCATCAGCACTGCGTTTAGCCGGTTGCGGGGTTTTAGCAACAGTCATCTCATTGAGGACCGCTTTTACGCCTTCAATGTCGCCGGCATACTCCGAAGTTAACTCTTTTTGAGCCATGCTCGTAGCTTCACCCTTCAGTGTTACTACGCGATCTTTTACCTCAACGGTAGTCGCCATAGCGCTGACATGAAAGTGAAAGATGAGACTGAGCTTTACCTTGCGCGCAATCCATAAGTCAGCGTTTTCGGCTGCTGCTTCTGAAGGCGTAACCAGCTGATTGTCAACGCGAATAACTCCCTGAACGCGAGCTATGGTTTCCTGTGCCAATGACTTATGGGATTCATCTTCCACAGTTCCAGTCAAAGTCACAATGCCGTTTTTTGCTGTAGCTTCTACCGAATCCTCAGTTAGAAAGGTCTTGTAAACGTAGGAGTTTTTGAAAGTCGAAACAATTTTTTTGTCGATTTCTGGTGAGCTGGGCTTGCCGGCGAGATCGGTAAAAGGCGCTTTCGCTGTGGCATTCGAAGTCGAACTATTTACTTTTTTCTGCATAATTCTACATCCTTTGATTTTTCAGGTTTGTTGGGGAGTTTCCCAGAATGGGTCGATTCAGATACTTTAAATTCCTTAGCGATTTGCAGCACGCAGTTCTCAGAACCAAATGGCCCTGGAACAAGTTTCTGGCAAGACGGATCAGTTTTCCATTCGCCGTTGACCACGAATTTGTATTCATGCTGTCCCGCGGGAACAAGCATGTCCGTCTTGAAATACCCTTTGCCGGATTGATCTTTCATCGGGTTCGCCTTCGGATCCCAATTGTTGAAAGTTCCGGCAACAGAAACCTGGCTGCCCGGGGCCGCCGCGATCCAGAAATTTACTCGCTTCTTTTGCTTCTTGTCCTCTACCGTCATTATCTCTACTCCTTTTTTAATTTGCTCCACATGCGTCCAGCGAATGTGGCAATTTCGAGTCATGGGTTTGCTTCCTTGTTCTGGCTTTCCTGCAAATCGGCGCCGGTCTTGGCCAACCCGGTGCCTGCTTTTTCGAGCACTTCACCGGTTGTATTGATCGCTTTGCCGGCAGCCTCTCTGGCTTCAGTGCTGGCTTTTTCTGCGAGTCTTCTGGCTTCGTCGCCGGTTGTCTGGACGGCTTTGTCCAGTGCGGCACCGGCTTTTTCAGCTGGGCCGGCTGCAGGGTTGACTACAGTGCCGGTCTTGTTGCAACAGCCGGTTAACAAAAGAACTCCCGCGACAGCAATTGCGCAAAATCCTAAAAACAGCAAGCCTTTGATACTCATTTGCTTTTCTCCTTCTCACCTCTGCGTTTGCATCTGCCGTTCTCATTTTGGCTGCATGTAAAGCGCTTTTTTCTGGTGGTGATACAAGAATACCGCTGTTTTGCTCCAGGTAAAATCCTCTGAAATGTTCAAAAAAATGATAGATTGACACTAGAACTCTGACAAATTTTGCGGTTGAAGTTTCCGGGCTCTCAATGCATGGTTTTGCAGCAATTCTCGGTTAAAAGGGAAAAACCGCGGATTACAATGATTAACGCAGATTTTTCGAGAAGTTTGAGCAGGCATCAAAACACAGAATGAGAATTGTCCGTGCGATATTACCTCGGGTTGGCACAGTTTATATTTCTCGCCGAGAATTGCTGTGGTTCTGGCGGATTAATTGTCTTTATTTATCTGGATGGAAAATGCATTCAGACAGCATTTGTTTAATTAGCTAACCTGTTTGTTATTAGCTGTGCTAAGATGTACCTGCAATCTGCAAAAGAGTTAATGTCTGGCAAGATAACTGCGAATTAAAACTTAGATAAAGGCCAGATCAATCACCCTTTATTCATCGAAATTATTATAATCCTTAAGCTTTGCCGACTGCTCATATTGAGGCAGGTAGATCGGGAGGGGATGGGGGTGAGGAACTCATGAAAAAAAATCTTGTGGCCACAAACACGCTGCGCAGCCGTGTTGTGAAGTTTCTGGAAAAAACTCCAGACCCCATCGTCGATGCTTCGACAATGACCCCGGAAAGGCTCATCGAAGAGCTGCATATTCACCAGATTGAGCTCGAAATGCAGAACGAAGATCTGCGTCTGGCACGTGCCAATGCCGAACGCATTCAGGCAAAGTATACCGACCTGTATGAGTTCGCACCGGTTGGCTACCTTACCCTCGAAGAGAATTCAAAAATCGTCGAAGCGAACTTGACTGCCGCCAGGCTTCTTGGTGTCGAGAAGTCGCAAATTATGCATCGCCAGTTTACCGATTTTGTTGATCCGGAATTCCAGGATATTCTGTATTTCCACCTTGCGAAGGTGCGCAAAAGTGAAGTTCATGAATCATGCGAGCTGAAACTCAAAAAAACTGCTGAAAAGCCATTTTATGCTCTTCTTGAGAGCATGGCGATCTGCAGTGAAGAAAACGGCCGCACCGAGATCCGCATCTCGTTCAGCAATATAAACGAAAGCAAACTGAGTGTAATAGCTCTAAAAGAGAGTGCCGATCGCAATGAGATGCTTCTGAATCTGTTGCCACAATCGGCAGTTCTTGTCGACAGTGACCGGAAGGTAATTGTCGCGAACCGGGCGGCGAGAAATCGTGGCGTCAAGCTCGGAGAGCCTTGCCGGGCAGAGAACCTGGCGGAACATCCATTCGAGGCAGTCCGACATGAGGATTTGCAGAATGTTGGCTTTCTGGTCGATGAAGACACTTACCGGCAACGCTTGATCACGGTTATCGATGATTCAAACGATGCCGTTTGTTTAATGGATTTGCAGGGAAACATCAAGGCCTGGAACCAGATGGCAGAAAAAATGTACGGTTATCCGGCCGCCGAGGCGGTAAAAATGTCAGTATTCGACCTCGTTCCTGCCCGTCTTAAACACCAGACAAGTCATCTGCTCAGTGAGATCAGCGCCGGTGTTCTGGTTAAACCATTCGAAACCAAGCGAATTGCCAGAGATGGCAGCGTTCTGGATGTCTGCTTAAAGTTCACCCGGATGGTTCAGGATGGAAAAATTGTCGCTATCGCATCAACCGAGAGAGACATTACCAGTCACAACCTTTTGTTTGCCTCGCTTCAGGATTTGCCGCGGCGAATAATCGTGGCTCAGGAAGAAGAAAGAAGCCGGATTTCGCAGGTGCTTCATTCTGAATTCGGTCAGGCTCTCATTGCCTTAAAGCTTTTTACGGTTGTCACATCTTCTGCTCTACCTGAAGACAATCGCCTGATGCGAACTGTTTTCGACAAAATCCGGGCGCAACTCGACAAGATCATCAGCGATACCAGATCTCTCGCACACAAGCTTTCACCGCCAGGTTTAAAATATGTCGGCCTTATTCCGGCAATCAAAGAGCTGGTTGAGTCAGCAATGACAGAGCACTTGCAGGTCCGATTTTTTCATAATGACGTGGATCAGGCAAGCTTCAAAGAGAAGGATATCATTATCTATCGCATTCTTCAGGAAGCGCTGCAGAATATCCAGAAACACTCAAAGGCGACCCGGGTGCGAGTCAATGTCGTTATAAAGAAGACGGTCTTTACTCTTGCGGTTCGCGACAACGGCAAAGGGTTTGATCCTTCGCTGACATCTACCGCAAAGGGCCTCGGGCTGGCCCTTATGAAACAGCAGGCGGCACTTATTAATGGCAAACTGAGCATTGAATCTCACAAGGGCAAAGGCACCCTACTCAAGGTAACGATACCGATCAAGGAGAAAAAAGTGGTATGATAGAATGTAAAATTATTCTGGTCGACGATCACAGCCTTCTTCGCGAAGGCCTTAAAGCCGTAATTGAAGAGTATCCCGAATGGAAGATCGTTGGTGAAGCCAGTAACGGAGTAGATCTTCTCGCAATGCTCAAGAAGGTTAGCTGCGACCTGGTAGTGCTCGATATCGCCATGCCTGAAATGGATGGTCTGACTGCTCTGAAAGAGATAACAAGCCGGTTTCCTCACGTCAAGGTACTCATGCTTTCGATGCTGAACGATTTCACCCATTTCGAGAAGGCAAAAAATCTCGGGGCCGCAGGCTTTATGTCGAAAGAAGACGCCGGGGATGAATTATGCCGGGCTATCCAGAAAATCCTGAGCGGAAAAATCTATGTTTCACCATCAGTGAGTAATCTGCTGGCGGAGCGGCAGCTCAACAACATGGATAGCGTCAATCTTCAATCCATAGAGGTTCTTACCAAGAGAGAGAAGCAGATCCTTGCCATGATCGCCAGGGGAATGACCAATAAAGAGGTTGCAAATGATCTGGAGATCAGCATTCATACGGTCGAAAATCATCGCGCCAATCTTTCTGAGAAATTGGGCTCAAAGAATGTTGCATCTCTGGTTCAGTTCGCCATCCAGAAAGGGCTGATCTGATGACAAAAAAGGTCGTCACCGCGGCAGTGCGTTCTAAAAAAACAGTAGCGGCAGGCACCTGCCCGAAGTTTCCAGTTGTGGCTATTGGCGCGTCAGCCGGTGGCCTGGAGGCGCTCGATATTTTTCTGCGCTCAGTGCCGGTAAACAGCGGAATGGCGTTTGTTGTCGTTCAGCACCTTGACCCGAACCGCCAGGGGCTTTTGCCGGAACTTCTGCAGCGGGCGACTCCCATGCCGGTAAAGCAGGTTACTGACCGGCTAAAAGTTCTGCCTGATCACGTTTACGTGATCCCGCCCAACCGCGACATGTCTCTTTTGAACGGGATGCTGCATTTGCTTGAGCCTTCCGGGGCACATGGACTTCGCCTGCCGATCGACTTCTTTTTCAAATCGGTAGCACAGGACCAGCAGGAACGCAGTATTGGCGTCATACTTTCCGGCATGGGTTCCGATGGCACGCATGGCCTGCAGGAGATCAAGGAAAATGCCGGGGTTGTTTTCGTGCAGTCGCCGGAATCGGCCAAATTCGATGGCATGCCGCGCAGCGCTATCGAAGCAGGCCTGGCTGATGTGGTCGCTCCTGCTGAAGAGCTCCCGGCGAAGATTATTGCCTATGAGCAGCATACCCCTCTGCTGGCCCCAAACGATGCCAGCAAAGCCCGGGGATGGGTCGAAAAGGTGGCATTGATTCTAAGGGCGCAAACCGGACACGACTTTTCGCTATATAAGCAGAACACGATGTCGCGCCGTATTGAGCGTCGCATGGGCATTCACCTCATCAAGGAACTTTCCGATTACGTAAAGTTTTTGCGCGAGAATCCGCAGGAAGGAAAGCTTCTTTTCAAGGAACTGCTGATCGGTGTCACCAGCTTTTTCAGAGATCCTCAGATATGGGACAAGTTGAAAAATGAAATTATACCAGAACTCATTTCCGGTCGCGCACCAGAAAAAACACTGCGTGCCTGGGTGCCGGGATGTGCCAGCGGTGAGGAAGCCTATTCGCTGGCAATAGTTTTCAAGGAAGCAGTGGAGGCGATGAAGACGGTAAGAGGCTGCCGGTTGCAGATTTTCGCCACCGACCTCGACGCTGATGCCATCGATAAGGCGCGCTCCGGAATGTTTAACGAAAGCATCGCCGCCGACGTCTCGCCTGAACGTCTGGAGCGTTTTTTCGTTAAAACCGACAGCGGCTATCAGATTGCCAAGGCAATTCGCGAAATGGTGATCTTTGCCCCGCAAAACTGCATCATGGATCCGCCTTTCACCAAGCTCGACCTGCTGAGTTGCCGAAATTTGCTGATCTACCTCGCACCTGAATTGCAACGAAAACTTATGCCGCTTTTTCACTACAGCATAAACCCCGGCGGCTGCCTGCTGCTCGGAAATTCAGAGTCTATAGGCAACTTCACTCATCTGTTTCGAGCCATTGATGGCAAGGCGCGCTTATACCGACGACATGAGGCAAGTCTCGATGAACGTCCAGTCGATTTCCCGTCGGCTTTCTCGGCGGCGCGGGATTCTTCGAAGACAGCACAGTCGGCCGGTACGGGCGGCGGCAATTTGCAGGAACTCGCCGAAGTGCTGCTGTTGCAAAGGTTTTCTCCGCCTGCGGTTCTGACCAACGACAAGGGCGATATCGTCTATATCAATGGCAGAACCGGTAGATTTCTTGAGCCTGCTGCTGGAAAAGCAAACTGGAGCATTTTCGCGATGGCCCGCGAAGGTCTGCGCTATGAAATGGTCGGTGCTTTTCAGAAGGCTGTCAGAAGCGGACAACCGGTTGTCGTAAAAAACCTGGTTGTGGGCGGCGATGGCGAAAATCATGCTGTAGATATCGAAGTTATGCCAGTTTCAGAGCCAGAAGCGCTGCGTGGTCTTTTTCTTATGATTTTTACCGATGCCCCGCCACCGGCAGTTGCAACGGCATCCCGTCCGGGTCGGCGTGCAAGTGCACCCTCTGCCAGAGCAGCTGAGCTGACGAAAGAGATCGAGCAGCTTCGTCATGAGATACAGTCTTCGCGTGAAGAGATGCAGACCTCCCAGGAGGAACTGCGCTCGACTAACGAGGAGCTGCAGTCGACCAACGAAGAGCTGCAGTCGACCAATGAAGAGCTGACCACGTCAAAAGAGGAAATGCAATCTCTGAACGAAGAGCTGCAGACGGTTAATCAGGAACTGCAGGCCAAGGTCGAGGAATTGTCGGAGACGAGCAACGACATGAAAAATCTGCTCGACAGCACTGACATTGCTATCCTTTTCCTCGACAGCGCGCTTAAAATAAGGCGTTTTACGCCGCAGGTGGCCAAGATATTCAAGCTGATACCTGGCGATGTGGGTCGGCCAATTACCGATGTTAACATGGATCTCGATTACCCTGGCTTTACCGATGATGTGCGCGAAGTTCTCAGGACTCTGATTTTTCGCGAGAACCCGATTCCTACGCGTGACAATCGCTGGTTTTTGATTCGCATCATGCCATATCGCACTCTTGAGAACGTTATTGACGGGGTGGTGATCACCTGTTCAGATATCACCGTCGCTAAACAGCTTGAGTCCAAACTGCGCAAGAATGCCCGCAACAGTTGAATTTAAAGACCAATTCTGCCAGACTGAGGGACAGCAATTCTCGGCGAGTTGTAAAACCATCATCAACAGAGATCATGATATTGAGGCATCGCTTTTTTATTCGTCATCCTGCGCGAAGCGAAGCGGAGTCGCAGGATCCAGAAAACGCTAAAAAGTGGATTCTGCGACTGCGCCTTACGGCTTGCGCATAATGACGGTTAATTTTGACCGAGAATTGCTGGCCAGGGGATGTGCAATGGTTGTTTTAGACTATATTCTTGATTGTATATCTCGATTTCACCGGGGCTCCGCCAGGGTTATATTTAACACAGCCCGGAGTGCTCTCAGGGAAATGCCTGAACCAGGCGTCGCCGTGGAGTTGTCTGTGGCAGAAAAAATGAGGTAAGCAATGACACCCAGTGATAAGGGTTCCGAAAAAGCCGCGCAACTGCGAAGGCTTGCCGGGGAAGCAATACAGAAAAAAAGCTCAAATGTGGCACAGAGTATGGAAAACATCTTACCTGAAGAGGCAAAGAGTGTTCTACATGAGCTACAGGTGCATCAGATTGAGCTTGAGATGCAGAATGAAGAATTATGCAACATTCGCAAAGAGCTTGAGGTTTCGCGAGCTCGTTATTTCGATCTGTTCAATCAGGCGCCGGTTGGCTATGTCAGCCTTAACGAAGATGGCCTGATTCTTGAAAGCAATTTGACCGCAGCGACATTGCTCGGAGTGCCAGTTAATGAGCTTGAAAACAAACCGCTTACTAACTACATTTTTCGTGACGACCAGGATATTTTTTATCATCATCGCAAGAACCTCTTTAATAAAGGTCTTCCGCAAGAGTGTGAGCTGCGGCTGCAAAGAAAAAACCAGGCTTTTGGCGCGATTGTTTTCTGGGCGCGACTTGAGTCTTCGGTTGCAAATCCTGATCTGCCCGGCAAAGAATCGTCAGGCAGTAATTGCCAGAGCTGTCGGGTTGTCATCTCTGATATCACCGAAAATCGTAAACTGTCAGAGCAGCTTCATCAGGCGCAAAAAATGGAAACCATTGGTCTGCTGGCCGGCGGGGTGGCTCATGACTATAACAACAAGCTGGCAGTCATTATTGGATATGCCGAACTGGCTTTGAACAGGGATGTTCCGCCGCAGACAGCCAGAATTTTTCTCGAAGAAATACTGAATGCAGCGCAGCAGTCTGCAGCTATAACCAGGCAGTTGCTTACCGTCGCCCGCAAACAGATGATATCACCAGTGGTCATAGATCTGAATCTGACCATTGAAAGCATGCTCAAAATGTTACGACAGGTCGTTGGTGAAGAAATAGAGCTGGTCTGGAATGCTGCATCTGATCTTTATCGCGCCGAGATGGATCCCGTGCAGATAGATCAGATTATGCTCAACCTCTGTCTTAACGCCAAGGCCGCCATTGTTGGCAGGGGCCGGGTAACTGTTGCGACAAAAAACGCCACCTTCGACGCCGCGTTCTGCAAAAAAAATGCGGAATACAGCGAAGGAAAATACGTAATGATTGAGGTCAGCGACACCGGTTGCGGCATGACAAAAGAGATCCTTGCGCAGATTTTCGAGCCCTTTTTCACTACCAGAGAGGTAGGGCAGGGAACCGGTCTCGGGCTGTCTGCCGTAGAGGGAATTGTCAAACAGAATAATGGCTTCATAATGGTTGCCAGCGAACCTGGTGCCGGAACGACCTTTAAAATATATCTGCCGGCATATACTGGAACAGTGATTGACAGGCAGTGGGAAAAGCATGAAAACATGCTGCCCGGCAGTGGCGAGACTGTTCTGGTAGTCGAAAACGAAGCTGCTCTGTTGCCTATGATAAAAATGATGCTCGAAAAACTCGGTTTCACAGTCTTAACCGCAAACACGGCCGATGTAGCAGCCGAACTGGCTTTGAAGCACAAGCACAAGATAAAATTTCTGGTAACTGATGTAATCATGCCGGAAATGAATGGCTGCGAGGTGCTTGAGATGGTGCAAAAGACGAATCCTGATATCAAAACCCTGTTCATGTCTGGTCACCCGGCGAGTGTTCTGACTCGTCGAGGGTTTACCGGGAATAATCTGAATTTCCTTCAGAAACCCTTTTCTATAAGTGATCTCGCTGAAAAACTTGGAAAATTAACCCGTTCTTCGGAATATCCAGACGCCGGTAAAAGTCGCCAGTAGCCTCCAGAACTAATACCATTCGCAAAAATTCGTTCACAGCGAAAAACTGGATACCAGAGTCGTATTTGTAATTGTCAGCGACGACGAGAACGATTATGGACGGCTTAATTTGTCATTCTGCGCGTAGCGAAGCGTAGTCGCAGAATCCATGACCTTATGGCATCCTGGATCCTGCGACTGCGCGCAGGATGACGATGGGCTACCGTTGCGAGGGCGACAGTCCTAAGCAATCTCACTGATCGAGAACGATTACGAGAACAGAAACAAAAGAGAACGCACGAACTAAGTAGAATTGGTATAAGTGTCTTAACAGAAATGAACGTTGGCTTGTTCTGAAAAAATCAGGCCGTTCAATGTTTGATTGAGCCTGCACAAAAGAATGATCTTGTCTTGAGAGGAAACTGAACATGTTTAATCTGGATAAAGTAAATGCTTAGTCGCGACCAGCTCAAACTACATGGCGCAGCCCTGGCGCGCACGCATAATGTAACCATAATACGCACCTCTGAAAAGCTTTTGCCGAGGCTGAAAGAGAACGAGCAGGTTCTGGCATACACCTGTAATCTGTTGATCTCGGCTGTTAAGGCGAATTTACGCATTGCGCCAGCCGGGGAATGGCTTCTTGACAATTTTTATCTGATTAAAGAGCAGATTCATACGGCGATAAAGCATTTGCCAGAGGGCTATAGCCTGGAACTGCCCCGCCTGAGCAACGGCCCGTCAGCGGGCCTGCCACGCGTCTATGACATCGCAATGGAAACGGTTACGCATGGCGATGGCCGGGTTGACCCTGGCAATCTCAACGGTTTTATTGAGGCTTATCAGCAGGTCAGCCAGCTTAAACTTGGAGAATTGTGGGCTGTTCCAATTATGTTGCGCATCGCCCTGATCGAGAATCTCAGCCATATTGCTGAAAAACTTGCTGTTGACCGGCTTGATCGCGACATGGCCGGCTCATGGGCTGAAAAGATGACGGCAATCGCAGAGAAGGATCCAAAAAACCTGATCATGGTTGTCGCCGACATGGCTCATACAAATCCCAGCCTGTCCAGCGCCTTTGTTGCTGAACTCGTGCGTTGTCTGCAGAGCCGGGGTACACCTCTGACCCTGCCGCTCACCTGGATCGAACAGTCTCTCATTGAATCTGGTCTCACCATAGAGCAGCTGGTTCAGTCAGAAGCGCAGCAGCAGGCCGCGAACCAGCTTTCCGTAAGCAACAGCATTGCCAGTCTTCGCATGCTGGGATCCGTTGACTGGCAGGAGTTTGTCGAGGCAAGAAGCCATGTCGAAAGGATACTGCGAGAAGATCCCCCTGGGATCTACGCCGGAATGGATTTTGTCACCCGCGATCGCTACCGTCATGCTGTTGAAAATATTTCAAAAAATAGTCAGATTGAAGAAGCTGAAGTCGCGCGGTTGGCCGTAAATATGGCAAAAGCAGTTGCTGATAAGGTCAGCAGCGCCGATCGCTCAGCTCATGTTGGTTTTTATCTTGTCGAAAAGGGCTTGCCGAAGCTTGAATCAATGGCTGGAAGCCGACTGCCCAGTCTTGAGGCCTTTCTGAGGATGAGTTGTCGATTTCCGTTGTTTTTGTATCTCGGCTCGGCACTCGCAACTACTGCGATTATGACCTGGTTCTTGCTGGCAGAAGCCATAAGTAACGGAATCAGCGACCCGCTTATCGGCCTGCTGGGCATAACCCTGGTTTTATGCGCCAGTCACACCGCGGTTTCGCTGGTAAACTGGCTGGTAACGGCTCTGGTTCCACCTCGTGCTCTGCCGCGTATGGATTTTTCAAAAGGCATTCCTGCCGAATTTAGAACTCTGGTGGTAGTTCCTACTTTGCTTTCCAGCGCTGGCAATGTTGAACACCTGATCGAGGCACTCGAAGTAAGGTTCCTCGCAAACCAGGACGAAAACCTGCACTTCGGATTGCTGACAAGTTTGCTGGACGCGACAGAGAAAACATCGCCCGAAGATGAATCACTGGTAAGTCTTGCCAGTAAAAGAATTGAAGAGCTCAACGAGAAATACCTGAGCGGGCAAAAAAACTGCTTCTTTCTTTTTCATCGCCCGCGCCTGTGGAATCCGCAGGAAAAAATCTGGATGGGCTATGAACGTAAGCGCGGCATACTTGCTGATTTAAACGCGTTTCTCCGCGGCAATGCCAATGACCGGTTTTCGCAGGTTGTCGGTAATATACATGTGCTGCGTACTGTGAAATATGTAATCACCCTGGACACCGATACGGGTTTGCCGCGCGATTCGGCCCGGCAGTTTATTGCGGCAATGGCTCATCCGCTGAATCATCCCGTCTATGATGCTCATGAAAAGCGCGTTGTCGAAGGGTATTCGATTATGCAGCCACAGGTCGCGGTAAGTCTGCCGGGCAGCAGTCGTTCATTATACTCGGCAATGCATGAAAGTGACTCAGGCATCGATCCTTACACCAGGGTTGTCTCAGATATTTATCAGGATGTGTTTGGAGAAGGCTCTTTCATCGGCAAGGGAATCTATGATGTTGATGCGTTTGATCTTGCCCTCAAAGGCCGGTTTCCAGAAAACCGCATTCTCAGCCACGATCTTATCGAGGGCGGTTATGCCCGCGCCGGGCTTCTTTCTGATTTGATGCTTTATGAAGAATATCCTGCCCGCTACAGCGCTGATGTAGCAAGGCGTTATCGCTGGATTCGCGGCGACTGGCAGATCGCCAGCTGGCTTCGCCAGAATGTACCGGCACCAGGTGGAACAACAGAGCGAAATCCGCTGTCGTGGCTGTCTCAATGGAAAATTTTTGATAATCTACGCCGCAGCCTGATGCCTCTGGCATATACACTGATGCTGGTGCTTTCATGGTCTGTCCTGGCACCATCATGGTTCTGGGTTGCGCTGACGCTCGCAATGCTGATGGTTCAGCCGATGCTTGCTTCGGTTGTTGGCATCTTTCGTAAGCCGAAGGAAGTTTTAATAAGACAGCATATACTCTACTCACTGCGTGATTCCGCGATGAATCTTGCCCAGATGCTGCTCACTGTTGTCTGTCTTCCTTACGAAGCATTTTTAAGCATCGATGCGGTCGCGCGCACCCTCTGGCGATTAAACGTTTCCCACAAGCTGACGCTTGAATGGAACCCTTCTGGTGGCATCGATAAAGCTACGGGCCTTTTCGGGTCGATACGCACCATGTGGTTTGCCCCATGTTTTTCTCTGGCTGTCATAGCTCATGCCACAACATCGCAGGCTCAAGTGCCGGCATTTGTCTTTATAATAGCAGGCAGCTGGCTTGTCTCGCCAATTATCACATGGTGGATCAGCCGTCCGATCGCCCGGAAAAAGTCTGTTCTTACTCCTGAGCAGTCGATTTTTCTCAGGAAAATCGCGCGCCGAACCTGGGCGTTTTTCGAAACATTTGTTGCGCCGGCCGACAACTGGCTGCCTCCCGATAACTATCAGGAAAACCGGCCGATTAAGATAGCTCACCGCACCTCGCCGACCAACATGGGTATATCGCTGCTGGCAAACCTGGCCGCGCATGACTTTGCTTACATCTCCACCGCGAGATTGCTTGAACGCACGGCAAATTCATTGCAGACGATGGCACAGATGCCGAGGCACAGCGGTCATTTCTATAACTGGTATGACACTGAAACGTTGCAGCCGCTGCTGCCTATGTATGTATCATCGGTTGACAGCGGCAATCTAGCTGCTTTTCTGATTACTTTGCGCTCTGGTCTGCGGTTGTTAAAAGACCGGCAAATTGTGCATTCACGCGTTTTTGACGGGCTGAGTGATACGCTTGAAGTTTTAAAGGAAGCCTGTAAGGCGGATTCATCAAATAGCCCGGCTGACTTTAAAGAAATCAGCAGAGAACTGGCTGCAGCAATTGCGGCATGCCCAAAGACCGTTTTTTCAGTGTTGCAATCTCTTAAAAAATTGAACTTACTGGCAGAAGATCTTGTGCGCGTCTTGAGCATCGGGACTGAAGGCGAAGGAATCTTTTGGGCGCGCGCCTTTGCGCAACAATGCCAGGATGCACTCGCTGATTTGATCTACCATGTTCCATGGGCTGAATTTTCAGACGGTACAAGCAAACTCGGTGCTTGTGTCAGCGAAATTCCGACGCTTTCAGGTCTGGCAGAGCTCAATGAGGACTCTCTCTCTCTTACGGCCCAGCTTAAAGATTCGATGCTTGAAGCAGGTCGGCGTGCAAGAAAAACCATCGCCGCAATTGCAGCGGTGATTGAACAATTGGATGATCTGGCAAACATGGATTATTCATTTCTCTACGACAATGTCTCGCATCTGCTGACCATCGGCTATAACGTTACTGAGAATCGCCGTGATGCCAGTCTGTATGATCTGCTGGCTTCGGAAGCGCGTCTGGCAACTTTTGTGGCGATTGCGCAGGGGCAGCTTCCTCAGAGCTCCTGGTTCGCTCTCGGGCGCCTGCTCAGCAATGTCGGCGGCGACCCGGTTCTTCTTTCCTGGAACGGTTCGATGTTCGAGTATCTTATGCCTCTTCTGGTGATGCCAAACTATGCGAATACATTACTGGATCAAACATACGGTGCGGTTGTCGACCGACAGATCAACTACGGCATTCAATGCGGAGTTCCGTGGGGGGTGTCTGAGTCTGGTTATAACATGGTTGATGCTCATATCAATTACCAGTATCGTGCCTTCGGCGTTCCTGGACTTGGCTTGAAACGCGGTCTGGCCGAAGACCTGGTTGTCGCACCTTATGCCTCAGTAATGGCGTTGATGGTAAAGCCTCAGGCTGCCTGTCAAAACATGCAGCGACTTGTCGGGCTTGGCTTTTCAGGCAAATATGGCCTTTTTGAAGCGATAGATTATACGCCCGCCCGCCAGACACGAGGTCAATCCGGGGCGGTCATTTCATCTTTCATGGCTCATCACCAGGGTATGAGTCTGCTTGCTCTCGCCTATAAGCTTCTTGATCAGCCAATGCAAAAACGATTCGCCAGCGAACCAATTTTTCAGGCCACGGCACTTTTGCTGCAGGAGCGTGTTCCAAAGGATACCGTATATTATCCGCATGCTATGGCACTGGACTTTCGTCAGAGTCCGGATGCCATTGAAGCCCAGATCAGGGTGTTCAACAGCCCTGATACCCAGGTTCCGCAAGTTCAGCTGTTGTCGAACCGCAATTATCATGTGATGGTTACCGGCTCCGGTGGCGGCTACAGTCGCTGGCATGACTTTGCCGTCACGCGCTGGCGCGCCGATACAACTCGCGACAACTTCGGAACATTCTGCTACATCCGTGACATGGCAACTCTTGAATTCTGGTCTAACACGTCGCAACCTGCACTGAAAAAGCCAGAATCCTATGAAGTGATATTTTCAGAGGGTCGGGCCGAATTCAGGCGTCGCGATAATGATATTGACCTGTACACCGAAATTGCCGTTTCATCTGAAGATGATATTGAACTGCGTCGCATAGTTATCACCAATCGTTCGCGAAAACCAAGAGAGATTGAACTGACCAGTTATGCCGAAGTGGTTCTTGCTCCTCGGGCCACTGATGAGCTGCACCCGGCCTTCAGCAATCTCTTTATTCAGACCGAGATTCTGCAGGACCACCGGGCGATTCTCTGCAACAGGCGGCCACGCTCTAACAGTGAGCCGGCGATGTGGATGTTTCATCTGATGGCATCACATGGTGTTCAACATGGTGAAGTCTCTTATGAAACCGACCGCATGCGCTTTATTGGCCGTGGCAACACCATTGCGCGACCCCAGGCCTTAACTGGAACTGCAGCACTTTCCGGCAGCAGTGGCTCAGTTCTCGACCCGATTGTATCGATCAGGCACCGCCTGATTCTTGAGCCCGGGAAGTCTGCGAAAATTGATATGGTCACCGGAGTATGTACTTCAAGAAATTCAGCGCTTGGCCTGGTTGAAAAGTACCAGGACCGGCGCCTTGCCGACCGTGTTTTTGAGCTGGCCTGGACGCACGGTCAGGTTACTTTGCAGCAGCTGAACACAACCGAGGCCGACGCTCAACACTTTTGCCAGCTTGCCGGTTCGATAATTTATGCAAATTCTTCTCTCAGAGCGGATCCTGGCCTTATCATCCGAAACACTCTCAGGCAGTCGAACCTCTGGGGTTATGCCATTTCAGGCGATTTGCCAATTGTGCTGTTGCGCATCAAGGAAGCGGAAAACATTGAGCTGGTGCGGCAACTCATTCAGGCGCACACTTACTGGCGCTTTAAGGGGCTTGTTGTCGATCTGTTTATCTGGAACGAAAATCCCGCCAGTTATCAGCAGAATCTTAACGATCAGATAATGGGATTGATTGCAGCTGGAGTAGAAGCCAGCACGATGGATCGACCGGGCGGTATTTTTTTGCGGTTCATTGAGCAGATACCCGAAGAAGACCGCATTCTACTGCAATCGGTTGCCCGGGCCATTGTTTCTGACAGTTGTGGCGGACTGGCTGAGCAACTTTCTTTGACAAGGCTGCTAGAAAAGGCTGAGCCTAATTTTAAACTTACCAGAACTCCTTTTCCCAGAATCAAACCAGTTGCAACTGTGCCCCGTAAAGATCTGAGCTTTTTCAACGGCATTGGTGGATTCACACCAGATGGCAAAGAATATGTAATTACAACTGCCCCCGGGCAGGTAACGCCGGCCCCATGGGTAAACATTCTGGCAAATCCGCATTTTGGCAGTGTTGTGTCAGAGAACGGCCTTGCCTATACCTGGGCGGCCAACGCTCACGAATATCGTCTTACTCCCTGGAATAACGATCCGGTATGTGATGCAGCAGGAGAGGCACTTTACCTCCGCGATGAGGAGCGTGGGCAATTCTGGTCACCCATGCCATTGCCATGCCGGGGAGATGCGCCATACACCACGCGGCATGGCTTTGGTTACAGCGTTTTCGAGCATACTGAATATGGCATTCACTCTGAAGTGTGGGTGTATGTCGCATTAGATGCACCGGTCAAATTTTCGGTGGTTAAAATTCGCAACGACTCGGGCCAGATTCGCAAACTTTCGGTTACCGGCTATGTTGAGTGGGTGCTCGGCGATCTGCAACAGAAGACATCATCGCAGGTTATCACGATTATTGATCCGACCTGTGATGCTTTGCTGGCGAGAAACTCATATAATTCTGAGTTCGCCAGTCGCGTTGCCTTTTTTGATGCGAATGAGAGTGGACGAAGTTACAGTGGTGATCGAACTGAATTCATTGGTCGCAATGGCATGCTCGACGACCCGGCTGCCATGCATCGAACGCGCCTTTCCAATAAAGTCGGAGCGGCGCTCGACCCCTGCGCAGCAATTCAGGTGCCTTTTGAGCTGGCGAATGGGCAGGAACGTGAAATCATCTTTATTCTGGGCGCCGGAGAAGACTACAGATCGACGGTCGACATTGTCCGGCGCTTCCGTGGCCATGGCGCCGCGCGCCAGGAATTAGAGAGAGTCTGGAATCACTGGGCTCACACTCTGGGTGCCGTTCAGGTGGAAACTTCGGATAAGGCGCTGAACCTTATGGCGAACGGCTGGCTCATCTACCAGACCATCGCCTGTCGGCTCTGGGCAAGGAGCGGCTTTTACCAGTCGGGCGGTGCATTTGGCTTTCGCGACCAGTTGCAGGATGTAATGGCCCTGATTCATACCAGGCCCGACCTTGTTCGGGCGCATATTTTGTTGTGCGCAGCGCACCAGTTCAAAGAGGGTGACGTTCAGCACTGGTGGCATCCGCCCTTTGGCCGTGGCGTGCGCACCCTGTGTTCTGATGACTTTTTGTGGCTGGCGCTGGCTGTTAGTCGCTATGTCTTGAGCACCGGCGATACCGGAGTGCTTGCTGAACAGATCGACTTCATTGATGGCCGGCCGGTCAGCAAAGATGAAGATTCCTACTATGATCGACCGAGTCCGGCCGGCAGTCATGCCAGCCTCTATGAGCACTGTGTGCGCGCGATAAAGATGGGGCTCAGGATTGGTGAACACGGCCTGCCGTTAATTGGTTCGGGCGACTGGAACGATGGTATGAACCTGGTGGGCGAACTTGGCAAGGGCGAAAGTGTCTGGCTGGCATTTTTCACCTATGACGTTCTGCTTCAGTTCAGCGAAGTTGCGCGGCGCAACGCTGACCAGCCATTTGTTGAAGCCTGTCTGCAGAATGCAGAAGTATTACGTGAAAATATTGAGAAGAATGGCTGGGACGGCAAGTGGTATCGGCGCGCCTATTTTGACGACGGCACCCCGCTGGGATCGGCCAGCAATGATGAGTGTTCCATCGATTCAATTTCGCAAAGCTGGTCGGTTCTCTCGAAAGCCGGAAATCCTGAACGCTCAGCTATGGCGATGGAAGCTCTTGATGCTCAGCTTGTCGACAGAAGGCATGGCATGGTACGGCTGCTGCACCCGCCGCTCGACAAGTCAAAGCTGAATCCGGGTTATATCAAGGGCTACGTGCCAGGTGTCAGAGAGAACGGCGGGCAGTACACGCACGGCGCAATCTGGGCAACCATGGCATTTGCAGCTTCGGGCGATCATAAAAGAGCGTGGGAATTGCTGAAAATGATCAATCCGATTAACCATGCCCGTTCGCTGAAAGAGGTAAACGTTTATAAGGTCGAGCCTTATGTTGTCGCTGCCGATGTTTATGGGCTTTCGCCGCATGTCGGTCGTGGTGGCTGGACCTGGTATACAGGCTCTGCTGCATGGATGTATCGGCTTGTCATCGAATCCCTGCTCGGGCTCAAACTTGATGTCGACCGCTTGCGCTTTAACCCGTGTCTGCCGGATCAAGGCTTCGAATCATACAAAATACACTATCGCTATCGGGAAACTGTTTATCACATAACTGTCAGGCAGGTGCAGAACTTAAACAGAACAATCATTGTGATCGCAGACGGCCAGGAGCAGCAGGACAATTCTATCCCGCTGGTCGACGACCGCCAGGAACATCATGCCGAGGTTCAGACCGCAATTACGCAGGAATAACCGATATCCTGCAAATCCCAAACAGAATTAAGCAGGTTGCTCCAGTAATAATCCATTTGATTGCTGAATAGGGTTTTAGAGGGATTTCGTTTTACTCTTCCATGCATTTTTCCGCAGATTGCGCAGATAGTTTTAGGAGAATTGCAAAAAAACATATAAAAATTCTGAATAATCTGCGGCAATCCTTTAATCTGTGGATAACTCTTCAATGAAGTCTGTATGATTGTCATGATCCGCTAATAGTCCAAACCAATATCTCGTAAAGTCCCCATGAACAGGCAAATGGATTGTTGCTGAGGTTGCTCTGATGTTAGTGCTTGTCTTAACGGCTGGATTTACCGATAAGTTTAGCAGATCATAACTTGCGGATGACATCTTGTTAAACATGTTTAAAAAGTATACTGCACTGACAGCTTTGCTGCTCGCTTTTGTTCTGGTCGGTTGCGACAAAACCGGTCAGATCAAAGAACCTTTGCCGCCATCTTCATACGTTACCCCGACTATCGAGAATCTTCAGGTGGTTTCTACCAGCATTTCCAAGACGGAAGGTGGAATCATGCGGCTGAGTTGCCGGTGGGTAAGCCCTTACACCGTGACTACAGCGACCGCTTATCTTGGCTTTGTTCGAACAATTCAGGATGTCTCGACAGAACCGGTTGGCGTTATCGCATCGGGCACGGCAACCCAGACGAGAAATTTGCTGGCGGCCGTGCCGACCGGCATTCGCAGAGCTTTGAGCGCTGAAACCGAAGCCTTTTATCTGCGTTTCAAAGAACCTATTGCGATCCCGACAAAAATTGGAACCGACCAGATGAATGGAACCTGGGCAGCTGAGATCCCGTTCACCAGTCAGGATGTCTACGGTGCACCACTTGGCGTGCATCAGATGATTCTGTATATGTCGATCAACGGGGTTAAGACAAACACGCTCGCTTTTGAAATGACATTTGCCGAGTAGAACCGCTCAGGCTGTTGCGTTTGTCCACGTTTGTTCGTAACAATACCGAAAACCCGCTGGCATAAGGTCCAAAATTAGAGGGACATATGAGAATGGCACTAAGTTAACGAAAGGTCTAAACTCAGATGTTTTACTCGTGCTCAGCGAAGCGGTGCTCGTGAGTCGATGCGCGCTTTATCCACAGGCGCCTCGACACTTGGCCATCCAGTAATCGTAATCGAAAAATCAACTGCGCAAATCGATTACGATTAGGATTACGATCACGAGCACGATTCACAAAATTTTGCTTCTTATCTTAGTGCCATTTGGGATATTGCGAGCGAAGCGAAGCAATCTCAGTAGAACCGAATTTTGCAAGTTGCACAATAGGTAATCAATTTCTATCTAGAGGCTGCCAGATTACTAGAGAATTGTAAGTAGAGCTGCTCAAAATTTTGCAGTTTTGATCAAATTTTCAGCAGGTCAAATTATGCACAATGACGCAGCGCAATATAACAGAGTCTGTTTCAGCCCATCTGTGTATAGCATGCACAATTTTATGGGTTGGCATGATATTTGCTTTAACCTCCTCGGAAATTTGGATGTTTAAAACAACGAGGATTTATCAAGATGTTTTCCTGGACTATGTTAATCAGTGGAGATAAGCTGGCTGAACAGATTCGCAGCGCTATTTTCGGCAAAGCCGCTGCTGCACAACCAATAGAGAACGACGTGAGAGATGACAACAAAACCGCCAGTAACAACGGCGAACACCTGAACTCCTGAGAGTAAAAACTTAAATATTCAGCTTTTGCCCGCAGCTCCGTTTGTGCATGCACCGGCCTTTCTCCTGACTCGTGCTCGGCGTAATCGCCATCAATCCGTCATCCTGCGCGCAGTCGCAGGATCCAGAATGGCAAAAGACATGGATTCTGCGACTACGCGTTGCTACGCGCAGAATGACCGATGGCTAGAATTTTTTCATCGAAATCAGTGATTCGTCGGCTTCGACCTCGGGCCGCATCGGGCAATCGTGCAGGTGGTCGCAACTCTTGCAGTATTTGTTTTTGCGTGGCAGAAAATCCTTTTCGTGAATCATTTCATAGGCCGTCTTGTCAATGGTTTCGATGACCTTTGGAATGCTGTCGCGCGTGCGTGTCGTCTCGACTTTAACGTCGTGATCAAGCATCAACAGCGACAATTTGCTGATCTTGAGCCCAAGCGTATCTTCGCAGGCCCAGTAATAGATGCTGAGCTGTTTGTCGGTGTCGACTGCTTCCTGGGTGCGCATGGTCGGCTCGGTTTTGTAATCGAGAATCTCAAAGGTGCCGTCATCTAGTTTGTCGATGCGGTCGATGAAACCGGTCATTACTGCGTATTTGCCGCAGGGTATTTCAAAGTAGTCTTCAATCGAATATGCCGGCTTGAATTCAGCATCTTTGATGAAGCTGTTGTAATACCTGGTGATCTGGCGAATGCCGTCCTCGCGATACTGCATTTCGGTCGCGTCAGAATCAAAGCCCTCACGATGGGTAAGGCGCACCTCGTCGTAGATGTCAAGAACCTGTTGCAAAGTTGGTTTGGGTATCGGGTTGACCGGGTCGTATACGCGTTCGAATGTCTCGTGTATCGTTGTGCCGAAGCTGAAGAATGGCTGCGGCTTGGGCGGCACCTTATCGATGTAGAGTTTCTTGTAAGAACGCGGGCAGTTCAGATACAGGCTCATTTTTGAATAGCTCAGTCTGATGCGCTGCCTGAACTGTTCAGGCGTTTCGCCGGCCATTTCGTGCGGTTTGATTTTCCATTCCGGGCAGGGGCCGTAATACTCGCACCAGGCGCAGAGCGCACCTTTTTTTGCCTCAAACTCGTTCTTGTTGATGAGCGTAACCAGTTCTGCCATTTTAGTTTTGTGCGAAACAACGTCAGCTTCGCTCGGTTCAAGACTGTAGCGCTTGTTGTTCGCGAGAAAATGATAAGAGACCTTCGCGATCTTGCCCGGCCACTTCTGGTTGGCGGCCAGATACATGTTCATCAGGCTTGAATCTTCATTGATTACGCGCTCATCCGGCACCTTCTTGCCGGTCTTGTAGTCGATAATTTCATATCTGCCATCGGGAAGCTGGTCGATGCGGTCGACCTGCACCACTGTGTCGACGCCGTTCCAGCTCCATTTTACCGCAACTTCGAACATTACCGGGTTTTCATGCCCGTTGAGGCCTTTGAAATACTCTTCGAGCATCATGTTGGCTCTGATCTTGAAGCGCTCTTCTTCTTCGATGTCAGAGTAGCCGTCAGTGATCCAGTATTTATTGAGTATCGATCTGAATGGATTCTTCTTGAACTGGCCCGACTCATAGTTCTCGTGAAACTCGCGCAGAGCGAAATGTATCGAACGGTCGAAGCTCAGGTTCGGGGTCGGGCGGGCTTCTTTGGGAACGCGGTCGATATACTTCATCTGGTATTTGAGTGCGCACGAAGTGAAACAGTTGATTTTGCTGGGTGACAGCAACATCGACTTTGCGTCTTCGCACTGATCGATATAGTCGCAGTATGGGCAAAGCGGGTTGCGGTGGCCTTCAAACTCGGCATCCTGATTCTCTCTGACAAATTCGCTGAATGTCAGTTTAAGCTTTTCAATATCCTGATCTGAAGGGGTGAACGGAATTACATCTCCGGTAAGCAGGTATACGTATGAGACGCGGTCAATGCGACCGGGGTACACACGGTCAGCAATGAACCAGTTATACACTCCGCTCAGATCCAGGCGTGCTTCATGCGGGGTCATCGCCTTTTTGCCGGTTTTATAGATGATTACGTGCAAATTGCCGTTGGGCAGCAGATCAATGCGGTCAAATCTTGTGGTCAGCACCAGGTCTTCGAAGCCGACTCTGGCCTGTTCGCCGAGCGAATGCACTTTCGGAAACCCGCTTTTGAACAATTCATTAATATTCTGAAAGGCTGTGTAGGCTTTGGTCAGAACGTCCTGGCGGGCTGGTGCGCTTAGTGTCTTGTCGTCGTTAACTCTGGCAGCAGCTTTTTCGAGCAGCAGGCCGGCATCCTGCAGGCGGCCGGCGCCGGCGTATTCCTGCAGCATTGATTGCAGCAGCTGATACAATACAATGGCCGGTTTTTCTTTGTCGGGCACCGGTGCCTTGCTGATATACCTGAATTCGTAACGTTTCGGGCAGTCGCGCAATGTCTGAATTTTCGACATTGATACGACCAGGCGTTTTTCGCCGCAGATCCCGGCAACCGGGCAGGTAGAGCACACCGGCCCGCCCAGCGGTTCGAAATTTTTCTGTCTGATCTGTTCACCGATGCTGTGCAACAGCTGATTGCCTTTTCTGATCAGCATATCGGTGATTTCGAGCCGCACTTCTTCGCCGTGCCGCAGGTAAATGCAGCAGAAAGACTTCACCTTGCCAGGCCAGCGCTGCTCAGCGGCGGCGCAGACGGCAGCAGTAACCGGGTCGTTGGCGAGTTCAGCGGCAGTCAGCATACGCTTGCCAGTTTTGTAGTCAATCAGCGAATAGTTGCCGGCACTGTCGTTGTCGATGCGGTCAACCGTGGTTTGAAAGCAGAAATGCTCGGTGTTGTATTCAATAAACTCGTTGACCAGCCAGGTTTTCGACTTTGGGAAAAAGGTGTTAAGATAATTTTGCAGATACTCGCGACCGGTATTTTTGATCTGATCCTGCATTTCTTCGGGTAGATCAGCAGGTATTGCTTTAAACAGCAGCGTATACAGTGCGCTTTCCGGGCCCCGGTTGGGGGTGGGGCGGTAATCGCGGTGAAACTGTGCCAGCGCGTCATGCAGTGGTCGATCGAGCGCGAGATCGAACGAAGGTGGCTCGTTCGCGTCTTTGGGTTTCTGATGTTTAACATAAATAGCTGCGTATTTGTGCGGGCAATCAAGAAACGATCTGATTTTAGAGGCGTTGAGAGTGGGAATCTGCCCGACCGGGCAGAGATCCTGAAAGTCGCAGAAACCACAAGCGGCTGAGCGAATCGGTTGAAAGTTTCCCTGATATATGGCTTCGCCGATATCGAGGTAGCGCTTTTCAGCCAGTGCCATTTCGGCTTTGTTACGCGTTACACTGAGGCTGCTGCCATCTTTGAGGTAGATGAACGTCATTTTTTTGACTTTACCAGGCCAGATGCTCTCGGTGGCAACGAACATCAACTGCACCGCGAGTGACTGCTCAAGCTCAGTAACGCCACCGTATGGCGGTTTGCCTGACTTGTAGTCGATGAGCTCAAGAGTGCCGTCGGGATGGCGGTCGACGCGGTCGATCTTGCCGCTGTACTCGCCACCGGCGAGGTCGATTTTGAAGAAGTAATCAACCTCGATATGTCGCGGCGGGGTCTGGCAGTAGCGCTCAAAATACAGCCTAAAGGCTGATTCTGCCGAATGTCTGTAATCGAGGGCCTGCTCGCCGTCTTCATACCCTCGTGGATCCCAGCTTTCGTCGAGTATCGCGAACAGCCGGTCAAGTCTGAAGGGCTCGTCAACCCGTTTGTTTTTATAATATTTGCCAAGAGTTGTGTGGAGCGTCTGGTCGAAGCTGAGATGCGGGCTTGGCGCTGATGGCTTTTTTACCTTGCGGATATAGGTAAAATGAAACTTTTTGGGGCAGGTTTGATAAAGCTCTATTTTGCTGCCGCTCAAACCAATCTTATTTTTGGTTTCTGTTCCCTGATTTTCTTTGGCCGCAGGTTTGCCGGCAGATCCTTGCGGCTTTGCTGCAGGGGTAGGGCGGGCAACCGGGGCGGGCTTTTCTTTCTGTTCAAGGCTTTTCTTGATGTCCTGGGTCTTTCTGAACAGGCGCGAAAACAGGTCAGGCTTGTCGGCCATTCTCGGTAACTCCTTGCTTGGCTTTGTGACATTATAGCCTAATCAGGCAAAATCTACAAAGCCTGCTTCGACAGCTCGCGGTCTATATTTTATACGCGTTTCTTGTAAAATTTTGCTTTTGCAGATAAACTGTTGCTGATATCAAGCCACCGGCTCAATTGACGGGAGAGATCAATGAAGCATCTGGAACAACTTGCAGAAGCGCTGCGCGAACTGACTGACCGCTACGGTATTACCATGACCGAAGTTCCTGAGCGCCTGCGCGAAAAAATTCTGCAGAAAGTCGGATCTCAGGCGGCTGACGATCTTGATCAGATTTTCAGGCCATTGCTGGAAAATCTTTTGCGGCCTCTGCGTGTGCGCGCCGGTCACCGTGTAAGTAAGGCCGTAGTCGAAGATGTTATCAATAGTGTCGCTACGCTCGAAGATTTTGAGGCTCGGCTTGCCGAACCGATTGTCAGGCTCTGGATGACCGTTTTTGGTGTCAGCGAAGGCGAGGTTCTGGCAGAGGCTTTCGAAAAGCGAGTGCAACAGACCGTAATGCCTGTTACAGTTGATGAGCCGCTGCAAAACACCGAAAAGAAAACTTCCCGGGCATCGAAACCCAGCCATTATTCCACCAGCGAATCAGAAAACAGATCTGCCAGAGGACGCGGCGACGGTGGCTACGCAACCAGCGAATACAACCTTAAACCTGAATCTCCCGCTGATCCTTTTGCGTCTTTATCTTTTAGCGAAAAAAAGGCAAAGGCTCGCCCAGCGGCGGATGACCTCAATGATACTTCTGATTCAGCTAAAAAGGCGCGGCAGCAGGCATCAGATAAAAAAGCAAAAAAGCCGGCTGATCGGCTTGAAAACTCAATGGTTACGCCGTTGCAGCCGGACATGATGTCATACCAGGCTCCTAAGCCGGCAGCAGCAACCAGCTCAGCTAAACCTGGCATCGACGAAGCCTTTAAAAACCTGCGTAATGGCGACTACCAGACCGCATCGAAGGTAATGATGGAACTTGCGCGTGCCGGCGACACCCGGGCGCAGTTTCATCTTGGCGAGTTTTATCTTGCCGGCACCGGTGTCGAACAGAGCAACGACAAGGCCAAATACTGGTTCAGAAAAGCCGCCGCGCATGGTTCGCTTCCTGCTAAAAATAAACTTGAGGATCTTGAACAACCAGATGGTCAGAGTGGCTGTCTCAGCTGCGCCTTTACATTGTTTCTGATTTTTGTCGTCTTGAAATTTTTTGCTACAGTTCTGACCTGACACTGGCAGGCTTTGCTCTGCCGCTATCACAGGCAGAACCCCATTTAAACAGTGTTTATACAAATAGACAAATTATTGAGGTGCATGATGAGATTTCTGTTAACGATTATAATGGTTATTGCATTTGCTGCTGCCGGCACAACCGCACCGATGGCACCGCAGCCGGAACTTGATATCGAAGGGCTTGTCGCGATTATAGAATGGGTGCCCGAAGTCACCGAGAAAGGCGTATGGGGCATGAGTGGCTCTCTTGGCGGCGATCGCACTTTCCCTGCGCACTACGAAGTCGAACTGGTAGATTGCAATGTAACTCTGGCCGAAGGTGAAATTGAGCCCGACCCAGATTTTATGCCCGGTATCAAGCTTGGCAAACAGGAAAAATACAGTGTCACTCTCAATCACCCAGCTGACGATGGTTTTTTAAAGCGCGGAATGCGCATAAAAGTGCTCGGTTACAATGTGAGCGGCGACGAAGGTGGCGTCTGGACAAAATATCGCAAGATCGAAACCGAAGTCGCGCCAGATTGCCCATGCATGCAGCATGCCGAGCCGGCCGCCAGCTCTACGCTGCCCATTGCCAGCCCGTCAACCGACCTGCCGGCAGATTTCAGCACCGACCAGTAACCCTGAGCCTGACAATTAATACCAATTCTACTTATTTCGTTCGTTCTCGCACTATTACATCCTGCACGTCGTAATCGTCATCCTGCGCGGAGTCGCAGGATCCAGAATGCCGGTAAAGTCATGGATTCTGCGACTTTGCTGCGTGCAGAATGACAAATTAAGCCTTCCATAATCGTTCTCGTCGTTGCTGGCAATTACAAAGACGAGAACGATATCCAGTTTTTCGCTGTGAACGAATTTTCTGTGAATAGTATAAGTTCGCCATCTGATCGCCAAACAAATGATGATGGTATTGGACGCCTCGGGTTAATGCCAGATAATACAGAACGGGGGCAGAAACCTTGTGTTTCTGCCCCCGTCAAAGAAGTCAGGTTAAATATCAATCGTGAATCTGTTCGCGCATGTCGCCCATGATGGCGCGCGGAACCGGCAGGTCGAGCATGGTATGCAGGCCGGGTCTGGCATTGATGACCTGTGGAATCATGTTGATGCACATGGCTATTGTGCCGATGCCGCCAGGTATTTCGGGCTTGTTCGACAGGTTAACGTTTGGAGTGCCTTTGATGATGACGTAATCGCCGGTATCTGTGCCTTCGAGTTCGGGTTCAATCTGCTGCGGGTGGTTCATTTCAACCGCGAGCTTGCCGTTGACATAGCCGAAGCCCTTCATGGTGCAGCCAGCAACGTTACCGGGTTTAACTTCGGCATATTTGGTCTTGCGCAGAACTTTTGAAACTATCGGAGCCATGGTCTGCTCGACAGGTTTGTCGAGTTTCCAGCCGATGGCGTCGCAGATCATGCTGATTGATTCGTTGAAGCCGACGTGACCAGCGAGATGACCAGCTTTTGACTGTTTTTCGAATTCGGCGAGAGTAATGCCAACGCCCTGTTCTTCCATGACGGCCGGGCCAAAGGGAGAAAGGCTGTTGACGCGCTCGGCCTTGACGAATTCAACATCGGTGCAGGCTCCGCTCATCAATACCACGAGAAGGTCCATTATGAGGCCGGGGTTGATGCCGGTGCCCAGAATGCTGACGCCATTGGCCTTTGCCAGCTTATCCATCTCGGCTGAAAGCTTTGGTTCTTTGGCCTTGGGATAAGCCATTTCTTCGGCCGTGGTAATGACATTGATGCCGAGTTCGACGATCAGCTTGATCTTGTCAAAGGACTTGCTGGTAAAACTGTCAGTGCAAAGCAGCACTAGATCAGCTGATTTTTTGCTGATGGTTTTTTTGATGTCGCTCTGGATAATTACGTCTTTGTGCTTTCCTTTGGGAGTGCCAAGTACTTCAAACATGCTTTTGCCGGCACGGTCGGGGTGAATATCGCAGACGCCGACGATATCGACGCCTTTCTTGCGCAGCAACACTTCCGCCATGCCGCTTCCCATGGCACCAAAACCCCAGATCGCGATCTTAACATTTTCTTTCTTCACATCATTTCTCCTGTTATTGAATTATTCTTATGAGCTTTTCCAGAAGACTTACAGCTTGCAACACTTTTCAAAACCATGAAAAGGTCTTTGGGCTTCACGGGCAAGTATACTATAAAAGTTGCGTATATCAAGCCTTGAGTTTAGCCAGTCGGTTGCAAAATGATAAGATTCCGAAAAGAATAACAGGACAATTTTTTCTAGGGAATGGCCGGATTTTTCGAGTGACTATCGGCTATCAATTGACGGGCGGTTTTTTGAGGGGGGGGATTTACGGCAAGGAAAATGTAGTTACCGGTTTTGTTTTGGACAATGTCCTGCATTTTCATTCTCGTTCAGCGCTTCGAAACCGGCGATGACGTCGAAAAGTTCCTCGTCGATGCCGCTTTGCCGCAGGCGATGAAAGTTGCCGGTGAGTTCATCGAGTAATTCACTGATGTTTTTTTCGGCGCGCTGCATCGCCGCCAGCCGGCTCGCGTTCTCGCTGGCAAGGGATTCGGCACAGGCCCGGAAAATCGAGACGAAGAGATAGCTGCGGATAAGTGCCTGCAATGTCGCGCTGTTATCACCCATGACCTCAGGCAGAGTTTTTGTCGGCCAGGGGAGCTTTAAAAGATTTTGCCGCCAGGTTTCATCGAGCGGCAGCAGTCGCTGGCTGACTGGCGCATAGGCTGTACCGGATGTCTGATGATGATAAAAAAGGTTGAGTTCAGAGATTTCACCTTTGTTTCGGCGCTTTTCGCTCGCCATGAGAATTTTCATGACGAGCGGAGTGATTGCCTTGACTGAATTCGGCACCGGGAAAAGGTCGACAGGTGACAGGCCGGCGGCGACCAACCTGGCGTGGACACGCTCACCGACAGCCCAGATCACAGGATTGTCGGGTCGAGCTGCCAGAATCTCAGCGGCATAATCGGTCACCGTATCATTGAATTGCCCTACCAGGCCCTGGTCTGAGCCGAACACAATGGCACCGGCAACGGATGTTTTTTTTCTTTCGACAACCCTGGCAGATAACTCTCTTTGTCGTAAGCAGGCGCACAAGCCAATTTCTACCGTTCGATAGTAGTCGCCCAGCGCTGCCACAGATTTTTCGTATTGCACAATATTGGCGGCGGCCATGACCTTCATGGTGCTGACCACGGTCAGGAGATCCCCAGCCCCCAGCATCTTACGGCGCAGACTTGCGCTGGTATCACTCATGTCTCTTCTGCCTCTTTTTCCTCATTTTCCTCACTTTCCTCTTTACCGGGTTCAGTCGCAGGCTGAAAGCTGGCCAGCGCCTGGCGCGCAATCTCGATAATTTTTTCCCGGTCCTCGTCGCTCAATTTTTCTGCTGTGTTAAGTCGCTCAAGCACCTCAGCGGGAAAACTTGCCGATGCTTTTTCGAGGGCGTGTTCAGCGTTGCGCATCTGGTCAAGCGGCACGCGGTCGAAGAGTTCTGCGCCCAGAGCCAACAGCACGGCAATTTGCGCTGGCACGGAAACCGGGGCGAATTCAGGCTGCTTGAGGCAGGCGCGAATTCGCCGGCCATGGTCGATGATTTTACGAGTATCTTCATCCAGGCGGGCTCCGAAGCGGGAAAACGTTTCGAGTTCCTCAAACTGCGCGTAGTCTAGCTTCAAAGATCCTGCCGCCACGCGGTAGGCCGGGAGCTGCGCTTTACTGCCAACTCGCGAAACCGACTTTCCGACATCGACTGCCGGCAGCACGCCTAATTCGAACAGCGATGGCGAGAGGTAAATCTGCCCATCTGTAATGGAAATCAAATTGGTCGGGATATAGGCGGAAATGTTCTGCGCTTCAGTTTCGATGATGGGCAAGGCGGTGAGGGAGCCGCCACCGAGGTTCTCGCGCAAGTGCGTCGCACGTTCAAGCAGACGCGAGTGGATATAGAAAATATCGCCGGGAAATGCTTCGCGGCCGGGCGGACGGCGCAATATGAGCGAAAGCTCACGATAGGCGCGCGCGTGATGGGTGAGATCATCATACACGATCAGCACATCGCGGCCTGCTTCCATGAAAAACTCCGCGATGCTTGTCGCAGCATAAGGTGCGATGTAAGCGAGACCGGGCGGATCGTTGCCCTCGGCCACAACGATGACGGTGTAATCCATCGCGCCCTTCTCTCTAAGTGTTGCCACGGCCTTCGCAACGGCGGAGGCGCGCTGACCGATGGCGCAGTAGACGCAGAGCACATTCTGGTCGCGCTGATTGAGGATCGTGTCGATCGCAATAGCGGTTTTGCCCGTCTGACGGTCACCGAGAATCAATTCGCGCTGACCACGACCGATTGGAATCAGCGCATCGATGACTTTGAGACCAGTCTGGAGTGGCACCCGAACCGGGTCTCGCGACATGATCGGCGCGGCAGGACGCTCGATGGGCAGTCGCCCGGAAGACGTCACTGTCCCTTTATTATCGAGAGGCCGACCGAGCGGATCGATGACACGCCCCAGCAAACCCTCGCCCACAGCCACGTCCATGACCCGACCAGTTCTTCGGACTTCATCGCCAACCTGAAGATGCCAGTATTCACCGAGCAGAACGACACTCAACTCGTCGGCATCAACATTGAAGGCAATGCCGGTAATGTTGCCGGGAAAGATCACCAGCTCATCAAATCCCACCCCGGGAAGGCCCGCCACCTTGGCGATACCGGTGGCGACACTTGTGATTGTGCCCACCTCCTGCGGTCGCAGTTGTGGGTTGAGCGTTTCGCGCACCTGGCGAATCTCCGCGAACACGCTGTCAAAAATATTCTGCAGGCTCTCTGGTTCCATGTTCATGGCGTTTTGGCCGCCGTTTCGGATTTTTCTGTTTTTTCTGATTTTGCATCCGCTTTGGCGACAGGTTTGCTTTTCTCCTGCAGAAGTGCCTCTATCCCCCTTTCGAGAGAGGTAAGATAATCAGCAATGCTCCACGCAACCTTTTGTCCGTTGGCGATGAGTTCAACCCCGCCGATCAGATCTGGCGCTGTCTCAAAGCGGACACGGACCTCTGCCGAAAAGGTTATATTAAGAGCATTCTGGATGGTGGCGCGTTGTTCCGCCGGCAGATCAAAGGCACTGCGTATGAGAACTGGTTCGGCCGCTGTTTTAACGATTTCGGCGAGCCCTGCTCGCGTCTGGTCATCCATCTCTCGCAAGCGACGGGTGAACACTTCGCCCAGGCGTTCTTCCAGGCTTGCCGTGGCGAGGTCGGCCAGCACCTTTCTGGCGATGTCAAAGACCTCCATTTGTGTTCTGCTTCTGATGGCCTGATGTAAGTCACGTTCTTCGTTTCGCAATGTCACCTGGCGTTTCGCACTCAGAGCCTCAGCAGCTTGTCTGGCTTCATCGATGAGTCGCTGGCGAAGGACATTTGCTTCTTCCGTCGCCTGGCGGAAAAGGTCAGCGCGTTTCTGGTCAATCTCTTCGCGCTTCTGCTTGAACTCGTCTTTTTCTTTCTGAGCTTCGACCATTTTCAGATCGGCATCTCCGAGTTTTGTTGCGATCAATTTCTCTCGCTCGTCGATGGCATTTAGGATCGGCTGGTAAAGAAAATACTTCAACAACCACATCAGGATGAGAAAGTTGAATGCCTGCGCGACAATGGTAAACCAATCAATTGCCATGGTTTATTTTTCCGCCGCTTTTGCGATAATGTGGTTCCAGAAGGGGTTGGCAAAAATGAGAATCATTGACAGCACGAAACAGTAGATAGCCGTTGATTCGATCATTGCGAGGCCAACGAACAAGGTTCTGGTAATCGTCGGTGAGGCATCGGGTTGTTGAGCCAGAGAATTCAAGGCGGTAGCCACCGCTTTTCCTTCGGCTATGGCCGGGCCCAGACAGCCGATGCCCGTTGTGAAACCAGCCATTACAATTGAGGCTATCGCGATCATTGTCATACTATCCATATATTCTCCTGAATTTGGTCAAGATGCAGCTTCGGGCTGTGGCGCAGGTTTGCGAACTCGTGTGGCGGCGGCGATGTAAACCGTTGCCAGAATGCTGAAGATGTAGGCCTGCACCATACCGGTGAGCAGACCGAGTACTGTCATAACGATCGGAAAAAGGAAGGGCGTAAGGGAAAGCAGTATTCCGATGATCATTCCCCCGCTCATCATGTTGCCGAACAGTCGAATGGCGAGGGCCAGGGTGCGTGAAATTTCGCTGATGATGTTAAATGGCAGCATGATGAACGTCGGTGCCATGTAGGATTTCATATAGTTCCCAAATCCCTGCGCTTTGATGCCGAAGAACGGTACGGCTGCAAATACAGACAGCGCGAGCGCTGCCGTGGTTGAGAGAGAGCCGGTCGGCGGTTGATATCCGGGAATGACTGTGCCCAGGCTTGCTGCGGCGACAAACAGAAACAGGGTTCCCAGGAAGTCGAGATATTTGCGCGGCTCGTTCAAACCGACATCTTCAATTTGTTGCAGAATACTGGTGACAATTATTTCCAGAAGATTTTGCCAGCGCGAACGCTGCAGGCTCGTGGAAAGGCGGCGGGTGATGAGTTTTGCCGAGACGGCCAACACGATCATCAGAGCCCAGGTGAACACAATGGTTGCATTGAGATTGATCACCCCGTATTGCCAGTAGACCACCTCATCCGGACTAAGGTTCATATCGGAGCTCCTGGGTCAGGAATGATTTTTCTTTCCGCTGTTCTGGTAAACCAGATCACGAGCTGGTGGGCAACGAAAAAGCCGAAAAGGCACATAAACAGCTTTCCGCTGGAACCCCCGGCAAAATAATGGAACCCGGTCAGGGCGATAACTGTTCGCAGCATCAGACTGCTGAAGAACCACAATACGGGGTATTCTGAAGACACCCCACGATTAACCGTCCACCAGAGACCTGCAAAGAACATTACTCCAAGGGTAATGCCACCCGCCAAAGCCATAACCAGACTGATTGTTTCATTCATTTTTATCCTCATGCATATCCTGATTTTCCTTTGCCACCCAATGCCAGGCATTCAGGCAGCCGATGAAGAGACCTGCGACCAGAAGCGTCAGCGTCCAGGAATGACTTCCTGGGTGGTGTTGATCCAGCCAGATGCCAAGTGCCGCGCCAAGTAATGTCGGCACCACCACCGACCAGCCGATGAGTCCCATCATGCCCAGGCCGAACCAGAGCCCCGGGGTGGGGGTGCGCCGCGCCTTGAGTTTACGTTTCGTCTTTGCTGCAACCTCATGACTGAAGGTCGCCTGCTCTTTTGCATCCTTGATTTTAGCTTTTTCAATCACGATGAAGCCTTGCCATGCGGGTGATTAAACCACGTTCCATTTTGTCCATGACCGTGCGAATGTGCTGTTCTCGTTCGTTCAGATTGACAAACTCTCGCTCGACCTCTTCACGCAATTGCTCAAGATCTGTTCCGCCAATGGCGTTACGTACGGAGACGGTTACGTTCAAGCCTGTCTTGACCAGAATTCCCTCATCGACCGCCAGGCAAATCTCACCTTCTGACTCGCTTTCGTAAATCAAAATCCCGGGCACAATTTCCGCGACGCAGTCCCGGCGATGCGGCAAGAGGCCAAACGAGCCAGCGCGTGTCTCGGCGACGATTCGCGAAACGTCGTCTTTCTCAACGAAGATTTGAAAAGGCAGAAGCACCTTAAGATTCATGAGTGGCGGCCGCCTTCTCAGTTGTCGGTTGCGGTTTCTTTTCGGGCCCGGCTTCGTCTTGTTGTTTGTCGGGGGCCGGCTTTTTCAGCGCCTCGTCAATCGCCCCGATCATGTATAGACTTCTTTCCGGATAGTCTTTGAATTCATCGTGTAGAATGCGTTCACAACCATCGAGCGAGTCTTTGAGGCTGACGAGTTTGCCTTTAATGCCGCTAAACTGCTCGGTGGCAAAAAAGGGCTGGGTAAAGAAGCGCTCCAGTCGTCGGGCGCGGGCTACCACCTTGCGGTCATCCGGCGACAACTGCTCAAGACCGAGCATGGCGATGACGTCCTTGAGATTTTCATACTGGGCCAGCGTTTGCCTGATTTCACGGGCCAGAAGGTAGTGGCGTTCGCCAACGATACCGGGCGTGGACATTTTGGAACTAGACTGCAGCAGATCGATTGCCGGGTATAGCCCTTCACTTGCGCGTTTGCGCGAAAGAACGATAGATGCCGAAAGGTGGGCAAAGGTATGAACCGCTGCCGGGTCGGTCAGGTCGTCCGCCGGCACATATACCGCCTGAATGGAAGTTATTGCACCGGTGTCGGTATTGGCGATGCGTTCTTCCAGTCGCGACAATTCCGTTCCCATAGTCGGTTGATAGCCAAGGCGTGATGGCATTTGCCCCATCAGGCCGGAAACTTCCATGCCGGCCTGAATGAAGCGGAAAATATTATCGATAAGCAGCAGCACTTCGCGCTGCTCGTCGTCCCGAAAATATTCGGCCATCGTCAGAGCGGCATGTCCCACTCGAAATCTGCTGCCAGGCGGTTCGTCCATCTGACCGAATATCATTACCATGTTCGGCAGAACACCGGCTTCCTTCATTTCGCGGTAAAGTTCCTCGCCTTCCCGGCAGCGTTCGCCGATACCACAAAAGATGCTGACGCCATCCTGGTGTCCAATCATGTTGTGAATCATTTCGGTGAGCAATACCGTCTTTCCGACTCCCGCTCCGCCAAACAGGCCCGCTTTTCCGCCACGCTCGAGCGGCACGAGAACATCAATGACCTTGATTCCCGTTTCAAAAATCTCAGACTTGGTGGAGCGACGCACCAGCGCTGGCGGGACTTGATGGACGGAGCGCCATTGCACATCAACAGGCATCTCCTGGTTGTCGATGGCGTTTCCGAAGACGTCGAACATTCGCGCGAGAATTCCCTTGCCAACCGGCGCCTGCAAGGGCCCGCCCGTATCATCGACACGAGCGCCACGGGCAAGCCCCTGGGTGGGCGTCAGCGCGATTCCCCGAACGTGATGCGCATCGAGCTGGGCTAAGACCTCGATGGCAATCTTCCCCTCATTCGCGTGCAGCAACGAATAGATTGCTGGCAGATGCTCATCAAATCGAATATCTACGACGCTGCCGCGCACTGAATCCACCGTTCCGAAGTTTGAAGAGATGGCGATTTCCGGCTTCACTTATTTTCTATCTCCTGTCTTTTCATTTTCCAATACGGCACGGGCATCCCCATAAACAAGGCATCTCAGCGCAACCAGAACTCCAGAAACGGCAATAATGTTTTGCCATACCCGTATTTTATAGTCCGCGAAAGGAAAGTAAAATCCTTGGTTAACACAAGGAAAATGCTGACAAATCACTACGCGATTCTTGTTTTTTGCCTTCACAAAAGCAATGCTCACGTCCTTTGTGCTTCGCAACCTGGGATTCCATCTTTTTGAAAACATTAAAACTTGTGTTGCTTGTGTTGATGGTCATTGCTTCGACAGCGATTGTTGTGAAGAACCAATCATCCTGGCCAGTGCGATTTCTCTGGATGAGCGGAGAAATGTCAGGCATCATTCTGCTGTTTCTTACGACAGCAGCAGGATTCATTATGGGAATCAGCGTTGCGCTTATGATGAAGCCTGATAACAAATAATAAATTATCACTCGGTTTACGACTGGGGTGGTGGTATTAATTACCGCTTCCAGGAGAGCTTTGTCACGTATGAAAAAAATATTACCTGGCTAATAATCAAAGCTTTTCTACTATTTCTCCAATTGTAAGGAATAAAAACAATTAAATTTTTTCCCTTTTCAGGCGAAGAGAATTTACAACAACATTTACAGAGCTAAATGCCATGGCAAGCTCAGCGATGACTGGGTGTAAAAGTCCGAAGACTGCCAGCGGAATGGCCACTACATTGTAGAAGAAGGCCCAGAACAAATTTTGCCTGATTTTTCTAAAGGTTGCTTTCGACAAACGAATGGCTTTAACGACGCCGCTAAGACTTCCTGATACCAGAGTAATATCAGCTGCTTCTATAGCAATATCAGTCCCTGTTCCAATCGAAATTCCGACATTCGCCTGCTTGAGCGACGGAGCATCATTGATTCCATCACCCACCATGGCGACAATACTGCCTTCTGCCTGCAAGCGTTTGACCACCGCAATTTTGTCTTCGGGCAATAGTTCTGCTTCAACTTTGTCTATACCGACTTCAGCAGCAATGGCCTGCGCGGCTCTGCGATTGTCGCCAGTCAGCATGATGGTTTTTATGCCCAAAGCATGGAGATCAGACAGTGCTGTCTTTGAATCGACTTTTACAGCATCAGCTATCGCTACATAACCCTTGAACTGCTCAGTGTCTGCCAGTAGTATTACGGTATGTCCTTTTTCTTGTTCTGCTTGAATCAATTCTGCCATAACAGAAAAATCAATGTCTAAAGTGCCGAAGTATTTTGGACTGCCGACATGGATTTTTCTGCCCTTAACCAGAGCCTCCAGCCCTTTGCCGCTTAGAGCCTGAAATTTCTCAACATTTACCGCTTTTATGTTCTGCTCAGCAGCATAATCAGTGATTGCTTTTGCCAGCGGGTGTTCAGACGAGGCTTCTACCGAACTCAAGACCTGTAAAAACTCCTGTTCATAATCATGATCATGGATATTTATTGAGCGAACCGTAGGTTTGCCTTCTGTTATGGTTCCGGTTTTATCAAAAACAACTGTATCAATTTCCTGGGCGGTTTGAATCGCTTCACCATTGCGAATCAAAATACCAGCCATGGCTCCTTTTCCCATGCCAACCATTAATGCTGTGGGAGTTGCCAGGCCTAAGGCGCACGGACAGGCAATGACAATCGTGGCAATAGAGGCAAACAATGCCATGGAAATCTTCCCTCTGTCAAGATTGATCCACGGAATAATTGTTGAGAAGTTTGCTGCTATGCCGGCAGCAAAGTCCGGGAAAAAAAACCAGAAGGCGAAGGTTAACACAGCCATAGCCATGACTATTGGCACGAATACAGCCGTCACCCGGTCAGCAAAAGCTTGAATAGGAACTTTGCTACCCTGCGCATCTTCCACCATTTTGATGATTTGTGAAAGAAAGGTATCTTTGCCCAGCTTTTCAACCTGGATCTGTAAGGCGCCCTGCTGGTTTACTGTTGCGCCGATGACAGCGTCACCTTTCTGTTTATCAACAGGAATCGATTCACCGGTAGCAATAGACTCATCGACGGAACTCTCACCTTTGACAACCACCCCATCAACAGGAATTTTTTCGCCCGGCTTTACCAGAACTATGTCTGACAGCTGCAGAGAATCTACGGGCACATCTTCAGTTGAGCCGTCAGGTAAAAGACGGTGCGCTTCTTTTGCTCCCAGCTCAAGCAGTTGCTTTATTGCCTGGCTGGCTCTGCCGGTCGCCAGCTCTTTCATGTAATTTCCAATAAAATTGATTGCCATAATCATGGCGCCAACAATTGCAAAGCTTTCGATATCGACGCCAAAGTAATTCAGCAGTCCGGTTGAATAGGCCGCTATTGTTCCTATGCCAATAAGAGAGTCCATTGAAAAAGACAGTTTTGCGAAGGACTTAATTGTTGTAACAATGACCGGGTAGCCAATTACAAAGATAACGATGAAAGAGAAAAACAAGTCTATAAGCAGCTCAGCTCTGTGAGAAAAAAGCATGTAACCAAAACCCATATGCGCAAACATTTTTACAGTAAGTGGCAATGTTATTAGCCATGCAGCAATTAGCCTGTTTTTCTCGCGCTTAAGGTGCTGCTCTTCGATCTGAGCTTTTTTATCTGATTCATCAGCCAGAAAGGCGTCATAACCAGTATCTTTGATTATCTGAATCAGTTTTTCGCCCGGCACAGGTTCGGCCAGCTCAACAGTCGCTTTTTTGCTCGGATAGTCAACTTTGGCGCTTTTCACACCATCAACCTTATTCAAGGCCTTTTCTATGCTTGCCGCGCATGAAGTGCAAGACATACCAATTACTTCAAGACTAATTTTTTCAGACATACATGCCTCTACTCATGTAGTTGCCGGTGACTTTCTGGACTAGACTAATTGCTGAAAGTCCTGCACTGCACGCGACAGCAATTACCACATCTACATGTTTTTGCATGGTTAATTATCCCTTCCATATTGACGAGAGAACGAGGATCCCGATCCCCAACTCAAGCTGCCGGTCGCCGATGATTTCATTCGTCGTCAAAGTGAATGCATCATCTCGCTTCAGCTCGATCTGATCTTCCGCCAATTGCCCGACCCTAATCTTCGGCCCCGGCAGATCGGCCATGATTGTCAAGCGTTTGCCGGCAGTATGAGCTGCGCGACGAAGACTGTCTATCGCTGTTTTATGCTATGCAAAATCGCCATGCGAGAAGTTGAGACGGGCAATGTTCATCCCGGCATTTAGCATTTGCAGCATGATCTCTGTCGATTCGGATAACGCCCTATCTTACACACAAGTTTTGTTTTGTTGGGTGCAAGCATCTGGTATCCTTTCAGCGCTGGTTTAAACGTCTGTTGCCAGCGATTTCGCGGAACTGCTTTGTTTGTTATGGTTGCTTCAACTTGAGTGTTCCCTGGCAGCCGGCTCATCGGTCCAGTAGCCTGGTCGTTTGTAATGCTTATGGAGCTGGGTCTCGTAATCACGGGTCAGCAGGAATTCATCAGTGTATGCCGGTGACTGCTTAATAGTTTCGAGGGAAAGTTTAACGAAAACTTTTGCTTCACTCCAACTGATGCGGTCGATCCATTGCGTTGCGACAAGAACCCTTTTTCCAGGCCACCAGTTTTTCGTATCGACCACCATGTAACGAATCGCCCAGGCCTCGTCGTCGATGATGAAATCCTCGACATGGCCAATTTCGCCATCGCTGGCCTGAATATAATATGTGCTCACGTCCTTTGTGCTTCGCAAACTAGGATTCCATCTTTTCTCGTGATGATTCGGTTCTTGCGTTTCTTTCCGGTCAGTCGGAACGTAAGGATAAGCTCCCCACCCCCACATTGAAGAGCCGCCATAGTATATTGGCCATCCATAATGCTTGTAGTAATTATCCTCAAATTGTTGTGAGACGGGCTTGTCATTGCTTATAGCCGGACTGCCTTCAATCTGTTCTTTGGTCAAGTTAACGTTGATGTGCCGTTCTACAATGTTCACGTCAGTCAACGCATACGGAGAGATCAGCACCTGCCTGTCGGCGAGCCAGGTTCCGGTTTCGGCAATCAGATAACGAATGGTCCAGTGCTGATCATCGAAGTAGAATTCTTTTACAGTTCCGAATTCCCCGTCGATTCCTTTAAGTGTGTAACCGATGAGTGCCTGGGCTTTGTATAACATGTTAATGATCCTTTCGTTTTTTACATTAATCTTTTTGATTTTTTCGACCTTAACGCAATTCTTCTGGTTTAATTTTCTATCTCCCGTTTTTTCATTTTCCAAAACAGCATGGGCATCCCATAAATAAAGCATCCCAGAGCAACCAGAACTCCAGAAACGGCAATAATATTCCGCCACACCTGTATTTTATGATCTGAGAAAGGAAAGTGAAATCCTTGATTAACACAAGGAAAATGCTTACAAATCACTACACGCTTCTTGTTTTTTCGTCCCGATAGCTTTAACTGGGATTGTATTCCAAAAGAAGATCTTCTGGGGGCAAGGGCAGTTTGGAGTGGTAGAGTAGTTGTGGACACCGAGTTAAGATATAAAATTGATAGCGGAACATGGCCATAGCATCGCGGAGGTGGCTAAAAATCTGGGTATAAGCTACAATGTTCTGTGTCGCTGGAAGAAGAGCTGCTCGAATCCAGCTCTGATGATGATGAATAACAGGGAGTCCATGTTGGCTGGAAATGTATTAAAAGGTTACCTCTATGTAATAAACTATCCTTTTATAGAAAAAGGCTTATGCCAATTGGAAATGAAATGTTTGTTCCATAAAGAAATAGAGGAAAAATATTTCTTCTCTGAAAAGAAAATAAACCCTTCCAGAAGCCCATATATTAAGCATCGTGTGTCAGTGATGTATTGTGCTGATTCTTTGGAAGAGTTGATGGGCAAGCTCCAAAATAATAAAGTGGCCTATAATGATTTCAAGTTTGTTTATTTTAAAATCGAAGATAGCGAACTTGGCTATGATGAATGGATCAGTAGTGTAGGGGAACTTGGCAGGTCGATTGATGGGTCGGTAGATATGGTGAATCCAAAAATAATGTTAGGTGCCACAAAGGTTCATGGGCAATGGATTTTTGGCGAGCTTGAAAAAAATGATAATCATTGGCAGGAGCGTAATAAGAAACCAAATAGCAATAGTCATTCTCTGAAAACAAGAGCAGCAAAGGCTCTTGTGAATATTGCGGTTGGTGATGAGTTAAATTGTACGCTTATTGATCCTTGCTGTGGTGTTGGTACCGTTGTGATTGAAGCAATTTCAATGCAGATAAATGTTAAGGGATATGAAATAAATTCGCTCATTGCCAGAAAAGCAGAAGAAAATTTAGCCTTTTTTGGATACGAAAATGTTATCACAAATGGAGACATGCACGAGATAAAAGAACACTTTGATGTTGCAATTGTCGATATTCCATACGGACTATTCACTCCAATTACGTTGGAAAAACAGTGTGATATTATTAAAACAGCTCGACGAATTGCAGACAAACTCGTAATAATAACATTTGAAGATATGGATAAAGCCCTTATTTCAGAAGGATTTGCGATTGTTGACCATTGCCATGTAATCAAAGGGAATTTTATTCGGACTATCAGCATTTGTCATTGAATTCAAATCGATTTACATGCGTATCTCTGTAACCAGGGGCAAATGATCGGAGGCGAGGCGTGCCAGTTCAGAGCTGGGGACTTCGACGCTGATCACTTCAATTCCCGGGCTGATAAAGATGTGGTCAATTCGCAAGGTCGGAAAGCGCCCGAAAAAGGTGCTTTTGGGCCGGTGGTCTTGCGCCTCGGCCTGAACGTCTCTGAGTCGACGGGAGAGTCGGCGGTACACCGGCGACGAAGGCAGTGCGTTGAAGTCGCCGCACAGAATCACAGGTCCGCGGCACTGTTCGTGTGTTAGCCAGTCGCGACCGAGCAATGCTTCCACTTGTGCCATGCGTTCACGCTGGTCCAGACCTAGATGGGTGTTGAGGATCTGGAGTTCTTTGCCGTGCAGGTCAATGGCAACCCAAAGCGCCCCCCGTGATTCCAGGTGAGGTTTCCCGGCGGGTTTCGGCAGCGGACCTGCCTTGATCAGGCGGTGTGGCAAACGTGTCAGAATAGCATCACCATAGCGTTCTTCCTTGAGGCATATGGCCGCATGGAAATGAAACTCCATCTCCAGATAACGAGCGATCAATTGAGCCTGGTTCATTCCTTGGCTACGTGCGCGTCCTTCGTCCAATTCCTGCAGAGCCACCACATCTGGCCTGGCGCGGGCAATCAGGCGAGCAATGCGTTGGGCATCGAGTTTGCCATCCATACCAACGCAACTGTGGACGTTATAGGTCATGACACGAAGGGTGTCGGTCGGTGTGGCGATGGCGCAGTTATGAGCTTCAAAGGTTCGGTGAGTCGGGCGCCCCAGATAGCGCAGCGCCGCAGCACGCAGATCGTCGGGACGCAGATACGTATGCTCGCGTACCGGCAACGCGGTGTCCGCGGGAAGCAATGCGAAGCCGTTGGTCTCTTCTGGCACTGCACCGGCGTGAGCGCCGTTCTCTTCGACAAAGGTCAGCGGGGAAATGCCTTCACGCCATCCCAGTAGAACGAGGTCGCCGGCGTCCGGATGTTCGCAGAGGCGCACCAGGTCTTCGCCTATCGAATCAAGAAACGGATGTTGCGCACCGAACAACGCTGCGCAGTCTTGCGGTAAACAGAATTTCCCAGCTTCGGTCCAGGCGCACAGCCTGCCTGGCGCCTCCACAGTGAACACGAGCGGAACTTTGTGTTCATGCGCCAGTTCACGAGCGACCGAATCCCGCCTGTCGCTACTCAGTTGCCCTGGCGAATAGACGTGAGCCACGGGCCCAATGGCGACAACGCCCGGTTGCTCTTCGTCGGTTTCCGCGTCATTGATGCCGGGCACCGGAAATAGACGGTGAATGTTCCTGCCGCCCAGAAAACGCACCCTCTGGTTCTGGATACTGCTCTGGCCTTTACTGCAAGCGGCTGGCGGCTTGGCGCTCGGGCGTGCAAATGCCGCTGCCACAGCCTCGTCGAGTGTGTAGCCCTGGACCATGTGGTAGGGGCGAACCAGGGCCTGACCGTGGTCGGAATAAATCCAGACTTCGTAGTGTCGCCAGGCGGAATGGTTGGCGGCGCGCCACAGTCGGGCGATCGCGTCGTCGATTCCCTTCAGCGTCCAGTGAGCAAACAGCGAGTGTGGACCGCGCCGATGTGACTGTTCATCGTAGCCGAGGAAGTTGATGTGAATTATGGGCAAGCCACGGCTGAGATCGATCTTGCCGCCGATCACACAGAGCTCGCGGAGCAGGATGGTGATAGCGACACGTGCTGGGACTAATATCAGTTCCGTCACGAAGTCTTGGCCGCTGACGAGCCCGCGCACAAAATCCACAAGCGCCAGGCCCAACTCCATCAACAGCAGGACTGCGATGCGCAGGAGGCTGTAAAGATTACTGAATACAAATACCAGCAGCACCAGCGGATTGGCGGCGCGCAGCGCCGGCCCCCAGCCCGCGGCTGACGGACAGAAATGCGGTTCCGCCGCACCTGCGGTATAGCTGTCCGCGTAGGCACTGCCGCCACTGAGCAGCGCCTCAGTATTTTTGTCTGTGAGCTGCGTTTCGACGCGCGCCGCCGCGGCAGGTTCATACATTCGAACGATCTGACGCGATTCATGGTCCCTGAAGGCGAACGCCGGGACAGCGCCCTTGACACCATAGAATAGTTCAGCCTGAACCGCGGCCGTCGTCGACGGCAAGCCCGAGTAGTGTGCATGAAGCCGGTAGTTTTCGCGCATGATCAGTCGCCGCAGGAACGGCAGTTCGTTACGCGCCAGAGCCTGCTCAAACTGCGGCTGCGAAAGCCCATCGATCTGGATCATGAGCATTCCCGGACGGGTCGGCGATCCCTCCGACACTGGCAGATGCAGCAGACGCGACAGCCAGACACTGCGACTGAGCCTGCGGCGCAGGCGGCTGAAAAATGTTTCAATCCGGTCGATCATGGGTTAACCTTTTAAGTGTTGCATTTTCATTACTTTTCAGAAGAGAGATTGGCGCTCAACGCGGCGCCGCATGCTCCGGCGAAGCCTTTCAGGATCTCCCACTCCGCTTCCATCCAGGAAAATACATCCTCCCAGTCTCTATCGTCCTTGCTGGCACCGGCGGGTGGCATTGGATTGATTGACGCATAGGCGGCCAGGGCCTTGTCCGCCGTATGGGAAATGGAAAAAGCCTCAGCAGTATCGAGTGCGGTCTTTTTTAGATCGCGCATCTGCTCCGGCTCCAGTTCAGCCATCCATTGCAGGGCGGCGCTGAATGCCGCACAGGTCGGTTCTTGCAGCAGTCGACCGTTCTTTCCGTCCGTGACCACCTCCCGGACACCGGGCGCGTCAATGGCGACCACCGGCAGGCCAGCTGCCATGGCTTCCGTCAACACCATCCCCTGGGTCTCGCTCTTGGAAGCGAAAGCGAATACATCCATCGCATGCAGAGCGTCGGCAAGTGGTTGGTCCCGAAGACTGCCGGCATGGTGCAATTGCGCTTCGACGCCGGCGCGTGCGAATGTCTCTCGTATGGTTTCTTCGGAGGGGCCTGTGCCGACTACCAGAAAATGCGCCTCAGGTCGATTGCGCAAGAAATCGGCGACTGCCTGGGCCAGGAATTCCAGATTCTTTTCCGGCGCCAGGCGCCCCAGATGGCCGATAACGAAAGCGTCATCGGGAATCTCCATCTTCCGGCGCAGCGCGCGGCCGTCGCCCGCCGCGAATTTCTCCAGGAGGACGCCAGTAGGCACTACGGCAATCGGCCTGGTTACGCCACGTTGCTGCAGTAGATCCCGGATGCTTTCGCTGGGTGTGAAGACCTGATCAGTGAGGTTCGAATAGCGGGTGGCAAGTTCCATCGCAAACCGTTCCAATGCGGATGAGTCGCCGGGAACATAGTGGGTATAATGTTCATACAGGGTGTGATGGGTGAAAACCAACGGCAGTTCACGATAGCGCGCCAGTCGCAGCGCTGTCATACCGAGCAGGAAAGGGTGCTGGGAGTGCACTATATCCGGTTGGAAAGCATCGACCGTTTCCGTGAGCGGTGAATGTAGCGGTAGCGCCAACGAGAAGTCGCTGGCATTGAAATTCTGAATCGCTTCAATCCTTATAACGTCGACTTCATTCGGCGGCATATCGGGGAATTCGGGTGCAACGACCAGCACCCGATGTCCGCGTTTGCGGTGTTCGATGGTGAACGCTTCCACCGACCGGGCGACGCCGCCGACATGTGGGGTAAAGGTGTTTGTAAAGATGAGAATATTCATGAGCGAGCTCCCGAGTTTTCCATTTCAGATTCATCCCCAGTATGCGCTTTCAGTTTTCTGCGAAGTACAAAAATCAATACTCCTGCTGCACAAACAATGAGCAGGATAATTGCAATATTCTGTGGCGACGGATCGTCCAGGAGATTCTTCAGCTTTTTGCCGAAGAGTGCCAGACACAATGTTCCGGGAAGATGGCCGATGAAAGTTCCGACAATGAAATCCCGGTAACTGATGTTAAATGTTCCGATGATGGAATTCACGACGCCGTAGGGTGCAGTGGGTACGGCATGGACGGCCACCACCGCGGCAATGCCGCCTTTTGCCAGGAATTTCTTGATTTTGGGGATTCCAGAATAATTCGAAGCGCTTAGCCTCTCCATACCCCATGAACGGCCGGCGAAGAAAAAGACCGATGCGGCAGACAAGCTGCCAAGGATCGCATACAGCCAACCGATGAAACCACCAACGCCGAGAATGACTGCGATATTCAATATGCTATTGGGAAACATCAGAAGGTTGCCTGTCAGATAAACCACAATCACCAGAAGAATAGTCCACCATTGATTTGTCCACAGTGTATGGATAAGTGCCTGCAGTTTCTGCGGACTTGCGATTTCGCGCAAAGGCGTAAAACGCCATAGTGCTGCAACAATAAGCACTACAATAATCGGGACTATGAAAATGAGAAGCCAGGTGAACCGCTTCCCACCGTTGGGCTTTATCGTTTTATCTGCTTTATGCAAGTGGAGTCGGTCCTGCAGGTTGTGCGGCAGATATGGTATGGTCACGGAGGACGATCGAGCCATCAGCGGCGGCGACTTTGGCTGGCGGGAAGCCGGGTAGCCTTATTTCAAGCGGAGGGGCATCGCGATGCCAGGTTCCCCGCCAGTCGATGCGTATCGACTGGTCGGCCGCGGGGGTGATGGTTAGTTCCATCGTGCCAAACTCAGTTGGTGCGGGCCCAAAGCTGATCGGCGTGTTTTGCTTGAGCCAGCGCGCAGGAATGCCCGCGCACAGAATCAGACAGCCGTTTTCTTCGCGCACGAAGCAGTTGCGGATGATCATCACCCATTCGGCGGCGGCCCAGCCGTGGTGACCATCGCCCATGCAACCGCCACCGGTTTGCGGATGGACGGCTTCCGGCCAATGACCTGTCGGCGATGCCAGGGCCGCAACCGCATCCATCAGGTCGAGGTGACGCGGGTCGCCAGCGCGCAGCATTATCTGAGCGACGTGCAGAGTCAGGTAAACGTTGAGGCCTGAATGGATCATGTCCTGGTAGAATGCACCGTTCACAAAACAACGGTTGAGCAGGAATTCGACACTGTCGAGCAGACGGGGGTCGTCTGGTGCGCAGAGCTGTGCCGGATATCCAAGCGCCAGTGAACCGATGGCGCCTGCGTCCAGGCGGCGGTAAGGCGACGCTGGCATGGCCATCCGGCCGAGTCGTTTAGCACATCCTGCCAGACTGCGATCCGCCGCCGCGCTGAAATCGTCTGCAGCTCGCGCAAAATCGTCACTGTCGCCAGCATCCAGGTCTGCGATCATGGCCGATGCCGCGCGCAGACCGGCGATGCCCCAGAAATCATCCCAGTAGTAATAGTCGTTGGGCCCGAGGTGTTCGGCGCTGAAACCTGCCGGCAGCAGACCGGCGTGCGGCGCATCCAAATCATCTCTGAGTCGTTTGCGCATGATCCAACGGGCCCCGCGCCGTATGGGATCGTGCCAGTCAGAGGCTGGCGACCGTCCGGTCAGAGCAAAGAAGCGCTGCAGAATCCATAGCGCTTCACCGTTACTATCCCATTCGCCGTCCTGGGACCGAAAGTAACCCTGTGACGTCTGCCGTCCCGGGAAGCGTGCCAGTGCGCGCTCGGCCCGGTCCGTCAGCCCCACACAAAGCAGGGCATTGATGATGAAGGCCGCATCGCGAAACCAGAAGCGCTTGTAGGTGTAGGGGCCAGCATAGATGTCACCAGGCGAAAACAGAATCAGCGAGGTCACCGCGGCGGCGTAGAGGTTTTCATACAGCGGCTCCGGGCAGACCAGTTTACAGTGATCGCGATGACCGGCGCCCCAGGCATCGGCGGCAAACACGCCGGAGCCGGAGGTCACCAGGGGAATGGTAGCGGTGAGTTCGGCGGTTTCGCCTGCCTTGACCGGGAACAGTGCTGCAGCCGTGAGCATACCAACGTCACAACGTCCCTCTGTCTGGTCATCCAGATCTTTGAGCTTCATGTAGACGTCGCCGTGGTGATAATCGCAAACATGATGTCGCCTGGCGGGTGCGCTGAATGCAACCCGGTGGGTGCCGTCGACAGTCCAGGCATTGCGCTCTGCTGACAGGCTGACCTGACGGACGAAGCTTATGCCCTCGGGGTTTTGCGGTCGCAACGCCAGAACCAGCCAGGCGTTGATCGTGGTCTGGGCACGCAACTGCAATTTGCACACCGGGACACCCGACTCCAGTTGCACCGAGACGCTGCTGGTCAGGGCCAACCCAGGCATTTCTGTATCGGTGGTTATCCGGACACCCGGATCCATGCTCTGCCGTTGCCGGCAATCTTTGGCTCGCGATGGCAGCAGGCAGCGTCCATCCTCCGCCAGCAGCCAGCCATCCAATGACCAGCCATCGAAAAAAGGTGTCAGCAGACCTCGGGGATCGACAATCGGCAGTTCCTGGCAGTCCGGATAGCCGATCGCAGTCCAGTTGCGATGGGTGAGGTTGATCTGGGTGATAGAAAAGGCGCGGGGAATAAACGACTCGTCGTGTGGGTTGAACTGGCGTTCGATCCAGTAGGGCCAGACCCAGTCCAGGTTATGTTGAATGACCCGGCTGTTTATCAGGCCGCGGGCGTGAAATGCCGCGCCGGCTCGCAGCAGTTCCATTGGTTCAGCGACCTCGGAAGGCTGGGCAAAACTGCGCAGACGCTCCAGCAGGGCTATTGGATCAAGGAAGCCTTGCTGGCGTGCAACACGGCGTATAAAAAACCGCCAAGGTAGCCATTTCATCAAATTCATCAGCGGACCTCCTTGTCATGGAAGTGCCCGTTAGCCTAGATGACGATGATCTCGCCGTCGGCGCACTTTGCATCGTGGGAAAACTTGCCAAAGATGGAATCTCATTTCAAAAGATGCGCCAATGACGAATTTGCGAGATCGAGGTTTTGAAATGACTTCTGCTATGCGCTTGCTTCTAATTTCTCTTGGACGGTTACTTCAAGGGTTTCTTTTGGTGTTAGATCAAGAGTCTCTCTTGCTTTTTCATTTTCTTCTGCTGTCCCATGGAAGACAACAATGAACTTGTTTGCCTTAATCGCTGTTTCATACTGAAGAATGCTGTTTTTCGGGATTCCAATACTGTATAAACCAGCTCCAAGAGCATTCAGGCCACCAATAACTGCCGCCCCCTGTAGACCGCCAATAATTGAGGAAACAATTGCGCCGCCAGCAATGACTTGCCCAATTCCAGGAATCCAGAAAACTCCAGATCCGAACAATATACCCCATATGCCCCCCCAGAATACGCCCTGTTTGCCCCAGAACATCATGCGATCCCCGGCGTTATAGTAACCAACGACTTCTTCCTCGGTGTGGTATCCCTGACCCAAGATGGAACATTGTTTCAGGTTAACCCCTGATCTTTGCAGCAATTTGACCGCTCCCTCAGCATCATCATGACTTCTGTAAAGAGCAACAACACAATTCTTTGCTTTCATTCTTTTTCTCCTGTTTTCTTATTTTTCAAAACGGCTTCCCCTTCAAATGCCTCTCATTTCGCCGGGTAGCCAACTTTTTCACTCTGTTTTTGTCAATCTTTTAAGTGATTTCCGTTTGCAAAACAGCATGGGAATTCCCATGAATCAAGCCAGTCAGCGCAGACAGCACTGGATCGATAATTTCTCTTAGATCATCTTTGCCAGGGTCGCAAACATAACCACTGGAAAGGCAATAGTATTTCGCCATACCTGATTTTATAATCCAGGAGATGAACGTGAAATCCTTGATTAACACAAGGAAAATGGTGATAAATCACTACCTGATTCTCTACGATTCCCTTGCTCTTTAGTTGGCAAGTGCTATAATGTGGCACTGAAAACGGGCAGATTTCTCAACATTCGTGCTCAGTGAAGCGGTAATCGTGTCTGGTCAGCAGATCTATAGCTGGAGGTTTCTGATATGAATAAAATTTTGGCCGGAACCTGGGTAGAAATCGAAAAGGTTCTATTAACCCCTGAACAAAGGGCTCCGCAGGTGCCCGAAGATACCCGCGCCACACCCTATGTTATGAAAGTGGCGGGTTTTCTCGTTGCTGACGCAGAACTCGGCAGCGAAACCGAGGTCAGAACACTTAGCGGCCGCAAGGTCAGTGGTGTTCTCAAGGTGGTGCGACCGCATTACGAACACAGCTTTGGCGAAACCATTGAAGAGCTTTTGACCATAGGCCTCGGGGGTGAGTTATGAGTCGCGATAATACTTATCAGGCAGTGATGGCGCGCAAAAACGAAATTATGAAATCTTCGATGGGCCTTGATTACGAGGTCTACCGCCAGGGCGAACTGGCTTTTGACTATGAGAGAATGATGAACGACTGCGGTTTTACGCTTGAAGACATCATCAGAATTCAGGCTGAGACCAAGGTCGGCAACACGCCGATGTTTGAACTTCACAACCTGACGCGTGCCGTCAGAAAAATCAGTGCGCCCGGCAAGGGTGCCCGCATTTTTCTGAAAGACGAGGCTGCGAATGCTTCTGGCAGCTTTAAGGCTCGTCGTGCCTCGATTTCGGCTTATGTTGCAGCGCAAAAGGGCTATAAAGGCGTTATTGCAGCAACATCGGGAAACTATGGTGCCGCGGTGGCATCACAGGCGGCACAGCGCGGTCTGCGCTGCATAATTGTTCAGGAAGTCTTTGATTCGCACGGTATCGGTCAGCCCGAAATTGTTGAGAAGGGCCGCAAATGTGAAGCTTTTGGCGCCGAGGTTATCAAGCTTTCAGTAGGTCCCGAACTTTTCTATTACCTGCTTCTGACTCTTGAAGAAACCGGCTATTTTAATGCTTCCCTGTACACTCCGTTTGGAATAAAGGGTGTCGAAAGCCTGGGCAGTGAGCTGGCTGTGCAGATCCGCGCAATGACCGGCAGAGATCCCGACGCAGTAGTGGTTACTCAGGCTGGTGGTGGCAATCTGACCGGTACTGCACGCGGCATGCTGGCGGCCGGTTGCCGGGCCCAGGTAGTTGCCTGCTCAGTCGATCTCTCTGGCCTGCATATGGCTTCTGATCATGATTTTAACCGAAAATCCTTTACTACTGGCCACACCGGCTTTGGTGTGCCGTTTGCCACCTGGCCGGATCGTGTTGATGTCCCGCGTAATGCGGCTCGCAGTCTGCGTTACATGGATGATTACATTCTGGTTAATCAGGGCGAAGTTTTTTATATTACTGAACTGCTTGCCAAGATGGAAGGCATCGAACGTGGTCCGGCCGGCAACACCAGCGTCACCGGCGCAGTAGCGATGGCCCGCGAAATGGATCAGGATCAGATAATTGTCGTGCAGGAAACCGAGTATACCGGCGCCGGCAAACATCATAACTCACAGCTGGCCTTTGCCAGAAAGATGGGCATCGAAGTGCGGCGTGGCAACCCTGAAGAGGGTGTCAACGGCAAAAGCATCGTAATTCCGGAGCATTTGAGCCAGGTTAAAGGTCGTAAACAAGATATGGAAAAGCTGCGCGTTTCTTATCTCAAGAACGCCGCAAAACAGCTTGCGCCAGAAAAATGGAGTGACGCCGATCGTCGATTCGTCGCCGCCGATGTCAAAAAAGATCTCGCCTGGCTCGACGCAGCGCTTAAAAGCATCTAGAACTTCTTCGACATTGAATTTGCAAGCTTTTAACAGTATAGCAAATATACATGTTAAGATTTGGGGCAAGGGCGTAGGCAGGTTTTTTGCACACGAGGTGCTTATGCCGGGCGGCTCAGGATAGAGATCGTCCGGTCCCATGCGCGAAAGCTTTTTTGCACAAGGACGTGCTTATGCAGAGCTGCGCAGGATAGAGCAGCTCTGCGAGACAGGCAACTTTGACGCAATCCCGACATCTCACACCTCAAATTTGCAGCTGTCGATAGCTGTAGCGAATGGGATTCTGCCGAGAGCCCGGCAAAAGCAGTATGCCCGAAATTGAATTTATCTACTCAAATGTGACAAGGGACTAGCAAAAGGCAGAAGTCAAAAAAAGAGGCTGCCCATGAAGGGCAGCCTCTTTTATTTTAGCGCGGGTTTAACTGTCGTTGTCTGACCGGACTACTTCGGCCGAAACAGGTTAATTAGCTGTTGCGCTGGCAATAGTCTGGTCAGGTTGCTTTTTCTGCAGGGCGAGACCGACGCCGACTACAGCCCAGCCGGCTACGATGCCGCAGGTTGCCAGAATTGCCGGGTTGTTGGCCATGTAGAAGAACGGAGCATCGGGGGCGAAGCGGTGTATTATTGCCGGCACGAAATAGAATACGGTAGAAGCGATAACGCCGGCACTAACCATTTCACGTGTCACGCGCGGCAGAAAAAGGCCGCAGGCAATTGGCAGAAATGTGGCGGTAAACAGAAGATACACGCCGTATTGCGCGAAGATGGCGACCGAGCCGCCGGTTGGGTTTCTAAGCTGCCAGATTGACAGCAGTATGCAACCGATGCCGACGAAGACCAGTGAAATTCTGCCGAAGAGCAGAGCTTTTTTGAGATCCTGCTCTTTTGTTTCTGGGTTGATGGGCTTGAGCGTCAGGTAAATGTCACTCGAAAAGATTGCCGAAAGGGCCAGCAGCAAACCTTCCAGCGTCGAAATCCCGGCACAGAGCAGACCTATGCTTATCAAGACCTGGGTCGCCGATGAAAAATTCATGGCTATGTAGGTGGGAACGACCATGTCGATCCTGGCCACTTCAATCATTGCGACACGGGCATAAAGACCGACCAGCATGACCGAAACAAATGCTGTGCCGGCAATTATTGCAACTGCCAGGTAGGTCTTGATCTGGCTTGCGTCTTTCAGCAGCAGCGATTTGCCAAGGATGTGTGGCTGGCAGACGATTGCGAGACCAACGATGAAATTGCAGATGAAGACTTCAAAAAAGTTGCGGAAATAGAGAGAACTTGGGTTGGTAAATGACGAAAGGGCAGGGTTGATCGCATTTAGCTTGGCCAGCAAGCCTTCGCCGCTCATAAAGTGCTCGTAACCACTTCCGATAAGAATGAGGGCAACAATAAGCATTACCACTGCCTGAATGGCGTTGGTATAGGTCGAAGTATTAGCGCCTCCCAGAAGAGTATAGCTGAATACAAAAATCATAATCGCGACTACCAGCCATGATGTCTGGTTGATGTCTGTCAGTTGCAGCAGAGAGAAAAGTGTGAGGGCAATCGCCACGGCGATCAGAACGATAAAGCTGATCAGCGAAAGCGAGATAGCTGCAAAAAAGAGTCGCAGCCATTTTGATTCATATCTGGCGCCGATCCATTGCGGAATGGTTAAGGCCTTAACCTTGTCGCCAACAGCCCGAAACGGCCCGGAAAGAATGCACAGGCCGGTTATGATGCCCAGACCGGCAGCGCAGCCAAGGCCAAGAAGGGCCGAAAGACCATAGGTATAAACGAGACCGGGGTTAACCACGAAGGTGGCAACGCTGGTTAACTGCGCTGTGAGCGAAAGACCAACCCAGGCAGGTCCAATATCTCGGTTACCGACGGCAAAGCTTGCCAGATCTTTTGTCCGGAGCATACCTCTGACGGTTAGAAAAATAGTGACTGCTACATAGATAATAAGTGCGGACCAGACCATTGCTGTGTGACTCAAAACTTGTTTCCCTCCATTTTGCCTTGCAATATTTATGAACGAGATTTTGCCATAAATGTTGCAACGCGTCAAGAGAAAAAAACTAGATTTTAAAGCGTTTTTTTCATTTTTTGTTTGCGCTGCAGTATAAAATGTCTGGAGTTATGTAAACCTGCGAGGTAGAGGTGATTTTGGACTCGTCTGCGGCGGGAACTCGTAACTGCGCCCCTCTGATTCATACGGTGCAGTATGCTATTACTGAACTGAGAAAAATAGTGTACAATGTAAAAAATATGAGGTGAATTATGTCTGGCGACTTTAGAAGCTCGTTTGAAAAAATTGATTTCAGTGATACAAGATTTATGCTGGCCGGCATTTTTCTGTTGCTGATTCCTATCATTTATCTGTTCTTTTTCATGAAAGTCACCGAAAAACAGTCGGTTACTACGCGTATAAGCCTGGCTGACCCTGGCAAACAGTCGGCTTTCAGTCTGACTACTACATCTAAGGCCGTAGCCGCGCAAAGAGCAAAATCGGTCGCCCCGGCGGTTAACCCCGCCGAAACTACTATCGAAGCAGAACTTGAGCGCGCCTGGTCAAGGGTTCAGGCGACACCGCGCCGCATCAGTCTGCCGCCAGACCTGCCCAAAGAGACCCGGCAGATGCTTGAGGTCGAAGACGACCCGATGCTCGCCGAGGCGAACGCGCTTTTTGACGAGGGCGACATGGCTGCTGCCGAAAAAGCCTATAAATCGGCCTTGAGCAGCTCAGCCAACAATGATTTCAAAAACTTGCACGCGTGGGGCGGCTTGATGGAAGTCTACCTGCTGACCGGCAACAAAGACAAATTCAGAGAAGCTTTTAAAAATTACGCGCTGACCGCGCAGAAGCTGAACAAAGTCTACGGCCCTCTGGCCGACGACGTTTCACGGGCTTACGAAATGTTTGAGCAGATCAGCCGCATTGATCCGGGCAAGTTGCGCGAACAGCTCACCAGGGCAAATTTAACTCTTGGCACCAAAGTGAGTTTTGAAGAATTCATGACTGGTTTCAAGTCGACCCAGGACTGGTATCCAAAGGATATGCCGACAGCCGAACCGGTGTCGCCGTATTCTGTGCAACGTGATGGTGGCAGTTAAACGTATTACTATGAGAAGCTCTCAAGATAGACAGTGAGGTGGGCTATGCGTAAAAAAACATGTAAATCACTTTCTCGACAGGGTAATGTTCTTGCCGTTGTCGTGGCAATTCTTGGCGTTATTTTTACTATTTCGGTGTATTTTGGTTCATCTACAGTCGAGCGCACTCGCCAGTCCAAGCGCTCGCTCGGCGGTGATCAGGCAGCTTCTCTCGCTGAAACCGGTATTATGCGTGGAATGCACATGATGAGCCGGGCGATGAACGATGACGCTGCGTTCGCAAAAACTGCTACGCAACAGAGTTTTGCCATAATGTTGCGCTATCCGCTTCCCGTATTGAGCGGAAAAGTGAACGATGCTGCCGCCGAGCTTGGCGCAGACGATCAACTTGACGTGTCGGTAATGGCTGCGGAAGGCTTTCCAAACAAGGTTGAATACAGCCTTGCCGATCTTCGACTGAAAGCCGAGGGCGAAGACTGGGTCGACGATCTGATCAAGTTTGCCGGCGCCGAAAAGATTAAAGACTATGACGTGAAGGTCACTTTTGAGATAGAGAGCGCTTATCGGGTCACGCCGAAGGTGCTTCCCTCAGGAAAATACGAAGTTCCCGGGGTCGACTGCGACTTTTCTACCCGCCAGGACATACTCGACTTTCTCGACAATAAGGGGCGCGCGGCTTTTGTTGGTGAGTTTCCCGATTGGTTGTCACTTTTTAATTTTACCATCCCGATCAAGGTTCATATCCCTATCATCAAGGCTGATATCACGCTTGCCACAATAGACCCGGCGGCCGTGGTCGATCTTGCGTTGAAACCTCTGACGCAGGGTACCCAGCTGGCAGATGCCATGAACTGCTCGCAAGGTATCGGGCTGAAAGACTTTTTTATTCTCGACAAGCTGTTGCGGGCTCTTTTCCACGGGCTGCTCAACAAGCCGAACCTCTACCCGATCATGATCAAATTTGATCGCGATTTCTTTATGCCCAAAGACGATCTCTGGCCCGGCGGGGTGAATGTTCCAGAAAACTATTCCCGCCATGTAGAAAAGTATGGAACACTCAAAGTTACCTCGGTTGCCCGCGTGAATTTTGCTGACGATACCTTTTCAGAACGCCGAATTGAAGCGACCAAGGATTTTAAAGTTTCTGATATTCAGCCAATGGCACCGCTTTACAGCTTTTTCTGCGCCAACATCAATAATGACCGTTTTAATTTTAACGATCATGGCGGCCAGTTCTACGTTAACAACAGCGCAAAGCGCGTCATGAATAAAGAAGACCGCGAAAGGCGCAAGGAACACCCCGGCCAGATCCGTGTTAACTTCAAGCCTGGCGATTTTGTCGATGCCGGCACTCCAGGCACGCCGCTGGTAATCAATACCGCGTTGATGGGTCATCATGACGGTCCGAAACTGTCTGAGGGTGGCTTTGCTGACAAGGCTCTCAATATGGCGGCTGGTGCCGATGCGTTGTTGATGCTCGGGCGAACCAAGAACATGATTGTCTCAAAAGCCTCATATAACCTTGATGTTACGGTAAACTCCAGGAACGTTAAGAGCAAGGCTGGCAGCCCGCTTCCGAAGGAACTCAAGTTTTCGCGCGGCGCTTTTAATCATGGTTTTCAGATGACATCAGATGTGGCTCCCAAGGCCAAGCTGCTGCATCATGACCCGAAATATATCGAGCACCGCAACAACTACAAGGGCAGCGCGCTCGAAGCCCGCAACGATTCTTACAAATGGTGGACACAAGAACCCCATACAATGCGCCATGAAGACTTCCTGAAGAAAAAAGCTGAAAGCATCAACTTTCTGCCTGACCCCGAAAAGCTCAGTTCAAATATTATTACCTTCGGCATCAGCCTGGCTTTCAGGGCTTTCGGCAATTCATTGACCGACCTTACCAGGGGGGTTGTCGCATTCGGCTCAACGCCGATTGTTGATGCCTTTGCCCGCATGAAGCTGCCCTGGATGGGCACCAGAAACAGCTATTACTGTCTGCCGACGCTGGGTTGGTCTGACAACAAGACGCATTTGTTCGGTCTGAACACCTGGTATCCAACACTGTCACGTGATATCGAGGGCATGGTTGCCAAGCGCTACAAACAGTGGCATGTCACAATTGTTGGTCTTTTCGCACAGGATCGCCTGCCATTGCTGCCTTTCCCGCCGCCCTGGTGTTTTGTGCCGCCGGTGCCGGTTCCTTACTGGTTCACCGACCAGATTATCAATAAATATGATTACAATATGTGGTTCATGAAGGCTTATGACGCCGAAGACATGACTGCCGACGTTTCATATACCATGTATGATCCTGAATATATGGTCAATATGCCGGCGAACTTCTACTCAGCCGAGCAGTACGCGAAAAAATCGAATTATTACTATGCCAACGCTGAGAATTTCCTCAAAGATCTGCCTAACCGTATGGTTACGGTCGATGGCAAAAAAGCTCTGCAGCTCAATGGTGTAACTTTTATCGCCGGTTCACTTGGTGCAGACAACAGTTCGTTCAAAGCGCCTGAAGGCGATACTCTCTACGTGACAGGCAAGGGCATGATCGTGGTTTCTGGTAATGTAAGCCTGGGTTGCCACATCAGATATGTCGAAGAACCTGAAAAACAGACAGTTTTCAGTCTGGTTGTGCGCAATGGCGGCCTGATCATGACAGATGAAGGCGATTTTACCATAGAGGGCTCGGTTTATACTCACCGCTGCATATATCTTGGATCCAATACCCGCCTGAACATTGTCGGGAACTGGGTAACCAACGAGTTCGCCAAGCACCGCATGCGCGGCGAGATTATGGTCGATTACTCTGCTTCGAAAGTTCGCGCCTCGCTTGGTGGTCTGCACCCGAAGACTGGTAAATATGACCCGAGGCGCTATCATCTCGCGCTTTCACCGCGCTGGAACGCCTGGAAGGTTGACTGATGAATCGCTGCAAAGGCTTTTCGTTGCTTGAAGTGCTTGTCGCAGTGGCAATTATTGTCATCGCGTTCATACCGCTGGTTAACATGGTGAGTTCCAGTGCCGTTTCTACCGTTAAGATCGGCAACTATGCCAAGGCCTCTGGTCTGCTGACCAAGTTTCTCGAAGAGGTCAAGCACGTGCCGTTTACGAGATATCAGAAAAACTACGAGCAGTTGCAGGGTGGTGAGCCGGTGGCGGTTCCGGCCGAATTTTATCCCGACACTATTGCCAGTATCGAAGAAATGAAACAGGATAAAGAGTTCTGGATCGAAGCAACCATGAAGGCTGCAAAAAATGACTTCGGTCAGCTGGTTGAAATTGCCTTTAAGGCTGAAGTTTTCTGGCGCGAACGCGGTAATCGCAGCGAAACCAGTGAACCAGAAAGAAGTCTGCGCGACTTCGCGCTGATCTTTAACCCGGAGACCCGCTTTTAAAGTGGGTCAGGAGGAATGGCGATGAAAACACTCAAAAGATCCGGTATTACACTGGTTGAACTTATGGTTGCTGCTGTTCTGGCTTCGATGGTTGTGGGCGCGGCCATGCAGATATGGAGCTTTGCGCGGCGAAATATATCAAAAACGACTACCCGACAGATCTTGCAGATGGATGCCCAGCGAATATTAACCCAGTTTAAGGCAGATATGAAAGCGGCTAAGGCTGACACCTTCAAGTCAACTGAGAATCCGATGACTCTTGAGTTCAAGCGCTACGTGGTCAGCGCTGATGACAATACCAAGCTTTCTGCTGACAAGGTTGAAGATGTCAGATATGTTTTTTCCAAGCCTATTTTGCGCAGACAGCTTACCGGCAGTTTCCAGAAAACGCTGTCGACAAACGTTGATAACATAAGGATCACCCGAAAGGCGCTGACTGAAGACCAGCGCGAAAATGACGGGTATCTTGAGGCCCGCGTCGATATTGCTCTCGACCTCATGGCACGTGCTCCTGGCACCGACAGCGAAGAGAGATTTTCGCAGCACACTTCGGCGGTTATCCGCGACGAATTTTATACCCTGGCCAATAAAGAACGCGAAGAAGTTCTCACCATAGCCACAGAAGTCGCTGCCGAGCTTGGCAAAAGCACTGACAGCAGCTTCTTTAATGAACAGCTCAATGCTGCTTCACTTGCCAATCTGGAACCAGCGCAGCTTGAGGATCTTCGCAAAACTCAGAATGGAGCTATCGACGAAGCCAAAAAGAATCTTGAAGAACTCGACAATAGAATCGAAGACGTCGATACCGGTAAAAGATGGTGGCAGGTCGCCTGGTGGTCAAACGACGAAGGCGCTGACGTCAAAAAAATGCGCGAAGATCTAGGCGATATCAAGTGCCCGAATACAGGGCCTCTGCCGGCGAAAGAACTTAAGACACGACCATCAGACAAGGTTGATGGCGTTCTCGAACGCATCAACGGCAAGATTGGCGCCCTCGAATCGCGCTTCTACGGCAAGTCATACGAGGGAACCCCAATTCTCGATGCTAATAGCGAAGACTCGGAAACCCGTCGCCTTGCCTCGCTGCAGAAGCGTGCCTATGAGATGAAATTGACTGACCGCCAGATTGACAAGGCGATGGCAGGCATGTCAGACGAAGAAAAACAAGAGGCGGAAGCCAACAATGTCAAGAAGATGATTGATGCCTTTAACCGCACTGATGACGAAATTCGCGATGAATTGCGGGCAACTGCAATCGCACCAGAAGGTTCAGACGAATTTGAAGCTTTGGTCCAGCGAGAAGCGCGCGATCAGGCTTACATAAGGCAACAGTATAACGCCTGCAAACTCGACTGGATGGATTCAGGCAGCGAAGACCAGAATGCCATAAAGGCCTACGAGGGCGCCAAGCAGCTCAAAAGTCTCGCCGAAAGCAAAAAAGAGTCGCTCAAGCTCAAAGAGATGGCGATTGATAATCTTGCCGAAATCGCAGAAGCAGAGCGCATCAAGCAGGAATCGTTTACTGGTAACTAAACTTCTGGAGGCTGTTTCCAAACCCTCCCGTAACTGCGAGGAGACCTTGGGCTCCGAAGCAGTCTTATTGATCAGTGAAATAGCCACGACATCTTTCAGATGCCTTTTCTACAGGGATGTCGTTGTGTTGTTGTGCAGCAGGATAGCAGCAAAACTGCCGCGAACGAATTTGCTGCATTGAGATTTTGAAATGTCCAGTAAGTGTTATTGTCTCAGTTTTTTGGTTATTTCTACTGCCGGAATTACACTGAAAGATATTCCCAGGCAGATCGCCATCTGTTTTGCTGTCAGTCCGGTTACTCCGAAGAGTTCCTGCATGAATGGAACATAGATAGCAATCAATTGCAGGATTGCCGCCAGAATAACCGCTCCCACCAGCGTTGGGTTACCAAAAATGCCGACGCTGAAGATTGACTTTTCAAAACTGCGACAGTTGAAGATGTTGAACAACTGAAAGAATACCACTGTGCAGAATGCCATGCTGGTCGCGAGTTTTGTGCTATCAGGGTCGATCTTAACCCCATAGCGGTAAGCCAGCAGGGTGCCAACACACATTAACACAGAGACTACTGCGATCTGCCAGCGCATTGCTGTTGAAAGCAGGGCATCGTCTGATCTTCTTGGCGGTTTTTGCATTTCGTCACCTTCGGCAGGGTCGACACCAAGCGCTACGGATGTGGTGCCATCGGTTACCAGGTTGACCCAGAGAATCTGAACGGCGCGAAGAGGCGCCGGCAGGCCAAACAGCGAAGAAATCAGAAAGATCAGCACTTCGCCAACGTTGGTTGACACCAGAAAGCCGATAGCTTTGCGCAGGTTGTTGAAGATGATTCGCCCTTCTTCGACTGCCGAAACAATAGAAGCAAAATTGTCGTTGACCAGAATCATTCCCGCTGCTTCGCGTGCCACATCTGTGCCAGTGCGACCCATGGCTACCCCAATATCCGCTCGGGTAAGGGCCGGGGCATCGTTTACCCCGTCGCCAGTCATGCTGACCACATGTTTGTGCGATTGCAGGGCTTGTATAATGCGCATTTTATCTTCGGGCGATGTTCTGGCATAAATAGCAACATCAAGAACGATATTTTTGAGATCTTCGTCGCTCATCGCAGCCAGATCTGCCCCGGTGAGCGTCTTCATGCCGTCGTCGTATATTCCGGTCATTTTGCCGATGGCAAGCGCAGTCGCGGCGTGGTCACCAGTGATCATAACAACCTTGATGCCGGCTTGCCGGCATTTGCCAACTGCTTCGACGGCCTCTGGACGTGGCAGGTCAATAATGCCGACCATGCCGGCAAATGTGTAGCCAGACTGCTCGCTGTCGACAAAGCTTAGTGGGGCAACGCCAGTTTCGAGATTTCGGAAAGCGAGCCCAATTACTCTGAGCGCCTCTGAAGCGTATTCGAGATTGAGCTTTTCGTAGAGATCGCGGTCATTCTGGGTGATTTCGCGGATTCCGCTGTCAGTGCTCACATGGCTGCAACGCTCTAGAACCGCTTCGAGCGAGCCTTTCATGTGTGCTTTCGGTTTGTCGTCGACTTTGTCGACGGTGACCATGAATTTTATGCGACTGTCAAAAGGCAGTTCTGCCAGTCTCTCTACACGACTTCGCATACTTAAATTCTCTTTGTCATGCTTGCCGGCAAGGGTCATCAGGGCTCCCTCGGTTGCATCGCCGACCATTTTCCAGTTGTTGTTTTCATTGGTCAAAGCTGCGTTATTGCATAAAACAGAGATTTGAACAGCCTGTAAAAGCGTCTGCTGTTCGGGAGAGCTGTTGTCAACGGCCTGTATTTTGCCGTCACATGAGTAGCCTTCTCCAGAAATCTCATATTTTTTGTTTGCTGCAAAAAGACGGGTGACTACCATTTCATTGCGCGTCAAGGTGCCGGTTTTGTCGGTACAGATTACTGTTGCCGATCCGAGAGTTTCAACTGTCGGCAATTTGCGGATCAGCGCCTGATGTTTGGCCATGCGACGAACGCCGACGGCAAGTACCAGGGTAATTATTACCGGTAGTCCTTCTGGAATTGCCGAAACTGCGATTGCAATGGCGTTAAGCAGAACTTCGTCAAAATCCTGCCCCCAGACAAGATAGCTGGAAACAAATATCACGCTGCAGATTCCCAGCACTGCTTTGATAACCATGTGACTGAAATCTTCGATTACGCGCTGCAAGGGTGTGAGTATCTCGTCAGCGCTTTGTACGAGACCGGCAATTTTGCCGAGTTCTGTATTCATAGCCGTTGCAGTGACTACGGCTTCGCCTCTACCCGCTGTGACGTGGGTGCCGCTGAACAGCATGTTGTGTTTATCGGCCAGCACAGAAGACTTCTGCATTTGTTCCGCCGTTTTATCGGCTGCTATAGACTCACCGGTGAAAATCGCTTCTTCGACCTGCAGACGGGTTGCCGCAATAATTCTGGCGTCGGCAGGAATTTTATCGCCCTCTTCCAAAAGAATAATGTCTCCGGGAACGACATCAATTGCTTTTATCTCGACAACTTTGCTATCGCGCCTGACCCGGCAGAGCGGGGCACTCATGCCCTTTATATTGTTAATAGCGCGTTCAGCCTTGCGTTCCTGGTAAAAGCCAATGGCCGCGTTGATTATCAGAACGGCAAAAATGATGATTACGTCATTATAGTGCTGCATCAGAACTGTTATTAGAGCGGCCGCAAGGAGAATGTATATCAGGGGATTGGTGAACTGGCGGCCCAGGAGAACATACCAGGGCGTTGGCTTGCCTTTGGCTATTTCATTGTTGCCGAAATCGGCGAGTCGGTTTCGCGCCTGTTCTGAGGAAAGGCCGTCTTTACCTGTCTGGTAGTCGGTCAGGGTTTGTTGCTGGGTTGCTGTCGACCAGTCTTTCTGGACAAGCGTTTTTATGGTTTCCATGGCTACTCCTGGTTGCGGTAGTCTGATATAGGCGGGGTGGGGGGGGGAGTTGTATGTCTGAAAAAGATCAGCTTATTGATGTTAACCTTAATGTTATTTTCTTTGCAACCCACTAATAAAATGCTGAAAATGTTCAAAAACTGCGAAATGCTTTGAAAACGATTGATTCGTTGAGCAAACAAATGATTGCGAGCTTAATTGTTTGCGGCATTGGCAACGGCAGGATTTTACGCGGGTACATCGGAATAGGTACATAGCAGATCCAGGAGTATAATCTCGCCATGAAATTAGTGCTGATCTGCTTGTAGTCACAGCACAATATGTACCGTAATTCTGTAGGAGGAATTAAAATGCGTAATTTGTTGATCGCTCTGTTCTGTGTTATCTGTGTCGTTTCTGCTTTTGCTCAGGATGCCGTTGCTCCAGTAGCTCCCGCCGCTGACGTTGTTGCTCCAGTTGCCGTTGCCGAATACAATGGTATCATTGAAGTTACCCCAGCCGCCGAAGGCAAAACTGAAGCTACCGTCGTTCTCGATATGGGCGAAAAATCTTATCAGCTGATCGCCGCTGATGCAGAAAAACTGGCCGCTCTCGTAGCTCTCGAAGGCAAAACCGTTACCGTTAAGGGTGAAGTTGTTGTTGCTACCGAAGCTGAAGCACTTGATACCCTCAAAGTAGAATCATGTGTTGAAACCGCAGCTGCTGCAACTGAAGCACCAGTTGAAGGCGCACCCGATGTTGATGACGCTCCTGACGCTGAATAATTATTAATTAGCAGCTTTTACAGGATACGGCGCTCTCGCAAGTCGAGAGCGCCGTATTTTTTTATATTTCTTCGTAATTCTTGCGTTTAATTGATAATGCTTTAATTATCTGTTTAATATTAATTAACTGCAAAAAAACAAAAAAAATACTTGTGTAAGTAGACAAAAGATGCTAAGATGATATTACGCAATTATGAACGATATCGACCGGGACCCCTCAGTGCTTCTCCGGGATAGAGCGTGAGTAAGTGTGAATGTCGAAATATCTTAGGAGAACTATTTGTGATGAAGATTTATGTTGGTAACCTGCCCTATAGCGTTCGTGATGCTGAACTCGAAGAACTGTTCGCCCCCTACGGCGAAGTGACAAGCGCCAATGTCATTATTGAACGCGAAACCAACAGATCAAAGGGTTTTGGTTTTGTTGAAATGCCTTCAAAGACTGACGCTGAAAATGCAATTGCACAGCTCAACAACAAAGAAATTAACGGCCGTGGCCTCAAAGTAAATGAAGCCAAGCCACGTGAAGATCGCCCCCGCAGACCATCTTCTTCACGCTATTAATTAGCAGGCTTTTAAGAGCCGCTGTAGCCTCTGGTTACAGCGGCTTTTTCTATTTCCGGCAATTCGCAATTCGCGGGCGCAACCGTCATCCTGCGCGAAGTTGCAGGATCTCACAGGATGAGAATTGCTACTGCGCGTTCTTATTGATAGACTAGACTGTTTTGGAATATTTTTTTTAAAATATACTACAGAAGATCGTTGTAAAGTTTGTCTTTGCAGCACTTAATAACGAATATCAGTTCAGGCCGTGTGTACGTTAGATATGCACAAATTTGCAGCGCAAAAAGAAAGATTACATGTAATTGACGGCTTAAAATATTGATGCAATTTTTGCTGTTTGTCGGTAAAATGTTGTTAAACTTAGGCGCTTGCAATATTCTTTATCCAGGTATGTCATTGCGAAGAACGAATTGATGAAGCAATCTCAATGAAATAGATTTTTGTTATTGCTCAGCTGATATACACGTCTGCAGGGTTGGAGAGAACAAACAATGTTTGAACTGCTGCTGGTTATATGTCTTGGCGTTGTCGTTATCAACAAAATATCGGATTTAAAGCGTTCTTTCACCGAAAAAATTGAGGAACTTGAGAACAGCGTACATTTTTTGAATGAGAAGGTTAACTCTCTCAAGAAGCAGCTGGATAAACAACGCCAGGAAACAGACTATAAGAAGCCTGATTCGCGCGAAACAAAAGTTGCAGCAGCAAATTATACAGCGGAAAAGCCACACAAAGCTCCAGATAGCGATGAAACACCGCAAACAGTGGCAAGTGTGCCTGGGAAGCCTTCTGGCAGACATTCTGACAAGACTAAGCAGCCAGATGTTTCTGGTAACGATTTTGGCTCTCTGAGCTTCGTGCAGAAAGGCAAAGATCTGGCTGAAAAACCGCTAGCAGGTGCCGGGATACCAGAGTTTGACAAGCCAAAAGAACCTTTGCCGGCCAGCTCTGGCGAGCCGGTTGTCGCGAAAACCGAAGAAAAGCCGTCGGAGCTCGAAACGCCAGCATCTGCGTATAATACTGTTTTGCGCCCTGAAGATGCAAAGTATGAATGGCTGAAGCGTAATCAGGACACTGCTGACGCCGAAGCTTCTTCTGCGCATGCGCAGACCTTTGATCGAGCAGAAACCGGGCGTCAGTCAACGCGATCAGATAAAAAACCGGCCGCTTCGGGAGTCTCGCAGGGTGGTGGCCCACGTGGGCCAGGCGGGCCTTCTGATCCGGGTGAACCCGAATGGGGTGACAGATGGCGTCAGTTCAAGGAAAGCGTCGACTGGGAACAGTTTACCGGAGCCAACCTTTTTGCCTGGCTTGGTGGTATCGCGTTGTTTATCGGCGCCGGATTCTTTGTAAAGTATTCAATTGATAAAAATTTGATTTCACCGGTTATGCGCCTGGTGATTGGCGCATTTGTCGGTCTCGGCATGATTGCCGCTTCATTTCGCTTTGAGCGCGGGCGCTACGACACGATGCGACACACTCTTGCCGCGGGTGGTATCGGCGTTCTCTATTCTGTATTTTTTGCGGCAACCTTGTATTACGGCTATCTTGAGAAGCCGATCGGTTTTGCAACGCTGGTGACAGTTTCGGCGGCAGCATTCGTGCTCGCCATATTTCATCGTGGCATTGCCATTTCGGTGCTCGGCGGTATTGGCGCGTATATGACGCCGCTGCTGGTTTCGACCGGGCGCGGTAATCTGCTGACTCTTTTTGTCTACCTGGCGATTGTCAATATTGGTATTTATCAGGTAATCAAGCGTCTTGAATCAAGATTTCTGTTATTATTTTCGACTGTTGGTACACTGTTCTCGTTGACCTGCGCAACGTTTCTCTCGCCGACCGATCCTGAGTCTTACATGATTGGGCTGGCCTGGGTCGGCAATCTGTTTGTGTTCGCGGCGTTTATTGATCGCCTCGGCTGGACGCCACAAAACAGCAGTTCGACACGCTGGTCGGCGATTATTCTATTTTTGAGCATTCAGCTGATGGCACTGGCCGTCGTGCAGGGTATGGCCGGAGCAACGCCGATATGGATGATGGCGGCGGCGATAACCATCGCGGTCGCACTTGCCATCCGCAATGGCGCCTGGCATGGCGCGGTCATTCCCTATTCGTCATTGACCTTTCTGGTCGCCGGCTTCTGGGCTCTTACCCGGTTTAACGCCACGAGCAACATCTGGTCTTTTCTTGCCTTCTTTATATATGGGCTAGCAGGTGGTCTCGGTCCGATTCTGCTGATTCATAAAAATGGTCTCGATCGCTTTACGCTTAAGTGGTTCAGGGTTTTTCCGGTTTGCATGTCGATCCTGATGTTGCTGGCAATAGTGTTGACGCCAAAAATGTCGGCACTGTTCTGGCCTATGGCGATTGGCCTGCAGGTTATTGGTATCATTGCCAGTCTGCTGTTTGGCGGGTTGCTGCAAATCGGCCTGATGGCTCTGATTCTCGTGTTTGCCGCTGCATACTGGATATGGTTCGCACCGGTGATATACGTAACCGGCGTTTACGCGCTGATTCTGCTGGCAGGCGCGGCAGTGGTGCTGGTCATGTTCTGGTGCCTCAAAAGCGTGGCGCAGTGGAGCGAAACGCTCAAGATCGACGAAAGAATGACCGGGAGCAGTATCAGCAGCCGGCCGCTTCTCACCGAGTGGATGAGCTCAACATCGATCATGGGCATTTTCATCTTACTGGCCGTGGCGTTTTTGCTTGTTAAGCCGCTGAACCCACACCCGGGAATGTTGACACTCTTCTGTTTCGGCGCGATTACGCTGACCATGGCCCGTCGCATGGGCTACTCAATCATGATTGCGGTTACACTGTTCTCAGGCGCTTTTGCACAGGCCTTCTGGGCGCTACGCCCAGACCTGGCTGCTACTCTCTGCCTCAACTCAATGGCATGGTCGACGCTGCTGATGGCAGCGGCTTTAATCGTGCCTTTTATTGTTTATAAAGATTTTGGCAAATTCAAGTCAGCCTGGATGGCGTGGCCGATCTTCGAACTGGCTCAGGCGCTATTTATCGTCTATGCCGCCGACCGCTTCTGGAGCCGTGAAATATCCGGCTGGATACCGGTGTTGCTGGCATTCATCAAGCTTCCATTTGTAAAAGTGTTGATGGGGCAGCTTGCTGGTAAGCCCGAGCGCAACAGTATTCTGGCCTGCCACGGCGGTGTTCTGCTCTTCTATATCTCGTCAACGCCAATTCTGCTGCTGGAAAAAGGCTGGATCGGTTTTGTGCTGGTGCTTGAATCGGTTGCGCTGCTCTGGCTGAACCGTCGTGTTGAGCATAATGGCCTGCGCAAGGTTTCGGCGGCGATGGCTCCGATTGGGCTCTACCTGCTGCTGTCGTTTTTGCCGCAGATGAAAGGCCCGAGCAGCATGATTATTCTCAATGCTGCCGTATTGTCGGTTCTTGCCGCCACAGCAGCTCTTTTTGCCGCGGTAAAGCTGGCGCCTTATCCCGATGACAAACTTGGCGATTACAGTATCAGCAAATATTATCTGTGGCTTGCTATTGGCACCGGCTTTTATCTGGTAAACCTCGCAGTTGCCGACGTCTTTGCCGGTTCGCAGGTGCAGGCCGGTTCTACGCTTAAGTTTCTGCCGTCTGGTGATCTGCTGCAGACAATCGTTTATGTAACGCTCTGGGGCCTGTTTGGCGCGGTGCTCTGGCGCCAGCAGGAAATGCCTGCCGGATTCAGAATTTTTGGCATGATTCTGCTGCTGCTGGCAACTGCCTGGCTGCTCTGGTTCCCGTTTGGGTATGGCATTTATGTAGCTGCCATGGGCCCTCTGTTCAACCTGGGATTGCTGGCGTATGTGCCGCTGATGGTTATTCTGCTTTATCTGTTTCTGCATGAACCATGGCAGGAAAGCTCACTTTCGATCAAGAACCTGTTCCTGGCCATGCTTCTGATTGCCGGTTTCTTTGCGATCAAGGTGATCAAGAGCACAATCTTTCAGACCGGTCTGCCGCTCGACATATTTCAGGCGAAAACTGCTGGCATGGCTATTGGATCGGCAGCAGGCTGGATCATTTATGGCTTGCTCATGCTGGTCTGGCCGAAGCGACTCGATCAGCCCTTCCGACTGGCCGGCCTGGTTCTGCTCATGCTTGGTTTTGTTCGCGCCGCGCTGTTTCCGTTCAGGTTCAGCGTGCAGTTTGGCGAAATGACACCAATATTCAATGCACCGACAGCCTTGTTTGCCTTCTGCATAGTTCTGTTGATCTGGCTGACGCGCCGCAAATTCGCAGAAACCTGGCCGGTGACATCGGTCTCTCCGAATGCCTTTTTTGGCACGACCCTGGCCGTCACCGTCTTTTATGTGCTGAACATCGAGATTGCCAGCTACTTTGGTAAACAAGGGGCCAGGTTCAGCCTCCTTACGCGTGGCAGCCTGCCGCATCAGCTTGGCTACAGCCTTGGCTGGCTGGTTTACGCGATTGGTCTGCTACTGACTGGTATCAAATGGCGACTGGTGCGCGCACGCCAGGCTGCCTTGCTGCTGGTGCTGCTGACCTGTTGCAAAATCTTTTTGCTTGATCTCGCAAAGCTGGAGCAGTTGTATCGAGTTGCCTCATTCATCGGACTGGCAGTGGTCCTGATGCTGGTATCTTACCTGTATCAGCGCTTTTTAACCAAATCGGAGTAACAGACATGAAGAACATCGGCAAAATCATTATCATACTGGGCTTTCTGATAATCGCTCCTTTTGCGGCCGCAGAAGATAACTGGCACGCCCGCGGCAGCATTGCAGCCAGCGCCACCAGTTTGATCGAAGCAGTGCTGCCGGCAGAACTGCACGAGTGGTATCCCAGAAAAGGCCGAACCGACACTCTTGACCTGTCACTGTTTGGTCCGGATGGCAACTCGCGCGCGTTTGAACTGTTCTGGCGTTCTGCCGGTGAAAATCAGCCCATGGCTATTCAACCGCAGAAAAGAGAGTTGCTCGATGATAAGCGTCTGCTGCTCGAAGCGGCATTGCCGGCGGGTTATTCTTATAATTTTGTTCGGGCAGAAATTGATTACGACAGTTATGCCGGCAAAGTCGACATCGAATGCCAGCTTGACGGGAAATGGCAGATGCTTGCCGCAGGTGTGCCGGTTCAGCGCGCCGATGGCGTTTTGAGCGTGTGGGCAGACCTTCCCGAAGCGGCCTATACTGCGGTTCGCCTTACTTTCAGCGGTTACAGCCGCGATTTTTCGCAAATTCCGGTTTTTGTGCGTTCGATCAGGGTTACCGCAAAGCAGGAGGGCAGTGACTACGCCCGCGAACAGCTACAGCCGTCTTTTGAAGAAGCTGCGATCGACAATGGCACCGAGCTTCGTGTAATGTTGCCGGGTTCCGGTCTCTCTCTCGACAGGCTTGAAATCAAAACCGCTGCTCCGTTTAAAGGCTCCTGGCAGATTGGCTATGAACGCATGCTGCTCGGTCGCCGCGATTTTGAAATGATAGCGCAAGGCCGCGTTGAGGCAATTGGCAGCGAACCGCTCAAACTGACGATTGCGCATTCCTGCGTATGGGAACATCGGGTCATGCTGGTTAAGCTCATTTCTAACGAGTTTTTCGGCAGGGTTGATCAGGTAAAAGCTCTGGCAAGGTTGCCAAGAGTGGTATTTGCTGTCGATCAGCCCGGCGTCTGGAATTTCAAAACCGGCCTCGATAATCCTGCATTGATCCGTGATAATCCTGGCGTGAGCGGCCGCGTGCCTGAGTTATTGACGATTGGTGATCTCAATGAGAGAGCTGAATGGCGATCAGAAAATCTGCTGAAAAACTATGCTCTGAAGGGCGGGCCATTCAATCCGGCAGGTTATGCCTGGAAGTGTTCATTTATAGTGGGCAGCCCAGGGTTTTATCAGCTGGTATCCGATTCTAAGGTAGGGCTTGGTCGCTTTCAGGATTCAATGAGAATTGTGAAAGACGAGACTCAGGTGCCATATTTTCTGGGTCGAAGCGAAATACGGCATCTTGCGGTCACATCTGAAAGCTCATATGACTCTGCGGCTAATCGATCGACTTACCTGATAACACTGCCGCATGGCGCGCGACCGGATTCTCTGCGGGTGTACGCGCGTGGCATATTTGAGCGTAATCTGTCGTTTGAAAAGCATGTCGCCGGTATGGTCAGCTGGCAGCCCTGGCAGAAGCGCCTGTGGAAAAATCAGAATGAAAGCGAGTCTGCTTTGACGTTGAGTTTGCAGGATTTCCCCGATGATCAGACTGAGATCCGCATGCATGTTGATCATGGCAGCAATCAACCTCTTGATATCTACGGTATCAGCGGATTGTATCGTGCTCATGACCTGTTCTTTATAGCGCATGAAGCCGGAGATTATGAGCTTTTCGGAGGTAATCCGGCTGTTCGTGCACCAACTTACGATCTTGCCATTGTTCAGCAGAAACTGCTCGACATGACGCCGGTCAAGATACCGGTTGGGCCAGTGCTGGAGATTGCTGATATGTCGACGGCCGCAAACCCTGTCGATCAGGGTGCGTTGTTCAACAATGCCGGTTACTCATGGGTAGCGACTTTTTCTGTTACAGAGCCCGGATTTTATCAGCTTGGGCTTAATATGCAGGCTTCGCTTGATGACAACAGGAAAGGGCAGCGTTTGGTAAAAAATGACAAGCAGGTCCCTTTCTTTGCCGGCGCCTCAGAAAAAGCGAAGGCTGACATTTTTATCAGTCCTGAATACGATAAGGCAAAAAATGTTACCAGCTGTGTAATTAAACTGCCATTAGCCTCAAAGCGGTGGCAGTCGTTGCGGATTCACAGTTCTGGGGTGTTCAGCCGTGAAGCTATGCTTGAAATCGCCAAGCCAGGTCGCCTGGGCTGGCAGATTTTCAAAAAGGCATCCTGGACCAGCCGCAGCGAAAATCAGGCAATGCTTGAGATACAGCTTGCCGGACTGCGCGAAGGCGAGACCGATCTGCGCCTGGTTGTTGCGCATGGAGATAACAGCCCGATCGAGATAGCTGCTGTTGAAGGCACCTTCTATACTGAATCTCTCTTTTTTCATGCTGTAGAGGCTGGTGAATACCGGCTTTATGGTGGTAACAGCAAGGTCCGCGCTCCGGTTTACGATCTTGCGTTGATCAAGGATCACATGCTGAAGAACGAGCCAAATCGCATTCAGCTGGGCGAAGCAGCGGCTTTTTCCGGCGATCTTGATATCAAGCGCCAGTTCGACGAAGCTTTCAGTGAAACAGGGTGGGGGCTTTATGCCGTTCTTGGCGTGGTCACGCTTCTTCTCATCATCATTATCGTGAAACTGTTTCCCGAAGAAGAGAAATCCGTTCAGGCAGCAGCAGAATCCGCTCGAGCAGCAGCAGAATCCGCTCCGGCCGAAGAAAAATCTGCATCAGGCGCAAATTCAGATAACGCCGCTCCGGCAACTGTTCAAGCCCCTCCAACCTCATCGACTTCTGACCAATCGACGCCAACAGACAATCAGGCTTCACCTGCTGCCGAATCACCCGACAAAAACGACCCTGATAAGCCGCAAGGCGGCGGTTCTGATAGCAAACCTGCTTGATTTTTCTGGCGCTCGCTTAACAGGCGTAAGAGGTTTTCATCACATAGTCATCTGTCACGTATGAGTTCAGCTATTCACTGTCATTGCGAGGGAGCATCAGCCCAACGAAGCAACCTCATGGACAAAGGGATTAGCTCTGAGCTGGCTTTTTGGCCATAGATAGCTTTATGAATTTGTGCCACAGGAATGGCGCGCCAATGCGCTACCTTCGCCATACCGCTTCGTCGAGCTAACGTTATTCTCGCAATGACCGCTAATTAGAAGATACATCTTTGACAGAGGGCTAGACTCTTGCTGGTCGCTCGCTCAAATTAAGTAAAAAGCTTTCTTAGCGGCTCCGTGCCTCTGTGCGAGGTCTCTCAGGGTGCTTAATGCGTGCTCAACTGTCAGCGAGCTTGATTTTTTTTCTGATCTTGATTTCTAGAACGTCGATGTCGCCACGTATTCTCTCAAGCTCCGGCCTGAAAGTCTCGGCGATTTTCTGGCGCTCTTTCTGGATTCTGCCGATCTGAGACATCTGATAGAAAACATTGATTACAACAACTAGCTGGGCAACCGCATAGATGTGCAGCGGAAAATTGATTGCCAGTATCGCCGCCTGTATAACAGTTGTGACAACTATTGAAGTAATCGCGTCGGCCCTTCGACTGTCGAGCATCTGCATCAGATCCTCTTTCTCGCTGACCACGACTTCAAACTGGTGGGTTCTGGTCGCGAGGTCGCTGCGCAGCCGTTTTATCGCCAGCTCAGCGTTGCCCTTTTCAGTGGCTTTTTCGAGGTTATCAAGCTTCTCTTCAAGTCTTCTGAAGAAAAAGCCGCCGGCATTGTGCAGCAGTGCGTGCTCGGTTCCGCAGTAGTTGCAGATAAAGCGGTCAAGCTTGTCTGATATCTGCAATGAAGCCGAGCAGTTTGAGCACTTAAGCGTAATGAGGCTGATGTTTTCCATTTTGCGCCAGTTTTTGCTAGAATACTTCCAAACTTAATTTAAGGCCCGCCTGAAGAAAATGCAATAATCTTCGGCTGTAAATATGGCACTGTTTCTAACTTAACCGAATTGATGGAGAATACTGCTGTGATAACATTTGACGAGCTTTATCAAAAGGCCAGGGCAACTCTTAATCCCCGTCGCCTGTCTAGCGATGCAGAAGCAGGCGATGTCAGTGCCGCTTTGTTGACCGAGTCCGGCAATATTTTCCTTGGCGTGTGCGTAGATACTGCCTGTTCTATGGGCTTTTGCGCCGAGCATGCTGCGGCGGCAGCAATGATAACGGCCGGCGAAAATCGCGTGATTCGCATGGTCGCAGTGAACTGGGATGGCGCGGTATTGCCACCCTGCGGCCGCTGTCGCGAGTTTATCAGCCAGCTTCACGAAGAAAATTTCAAGACTGAGGTTATGGTTGCAGCTGATAAAATTGTTTCTTTGCGTGAATTGCTGCCCTTTGACTGGCGGCAAAAGGTGCCATGAAAGTTCTCTTTCCATGGCATAGTCATTTGTATCACTGGCAAAAGAAAAACCATCTTTAAAAGCGCTTCAACGTTGATGAGAGCCCGGCATAAGCAGTATAACTCAGGCTGAATTTTTGAATTCGTATGTGACAAAGCACTAATTCTGCCAGACACAAAGTGAGATAGAAAATGAATCCGGAAATAGTAGAAGGAGACCTGCTGGCACAGCAGGTCGATGTAATTGTAAATGCCTGGAACAGAAACATTTTTCCATGGTGGCTGCTGCTGCCGCAAGGTGTTTCAGGGGCTATCAAACGCCAGGCTGGTCTCGACCCGTTTCGCGAACTTTCGCGAATGGGTCTGATTGAGCTTGGTGGCGCGCGCCTGACCACTGCCGGAAAACTTCCTTTTAAGGCGATCATTCACGTTGCCGGCATCAATCTGCTGTGGTTTGCGACCGAATTCTCGGTGCGGCAGTCAGTCAGGTCGGCCATGAAAATTATTGACGAAAAAACTTTTGCCAGCGCAGCGTTCCCGCTGATTGGCTCTGGGTCTGGTAATCGCGGTAAAGACTGGTCCAAAGAAATCATGCTCGACGAATTCGCCAAAATCGAGTCACACGCTGCTGTTAAGCTGGTTATTTTTAGCGAGTCATAAACACAAAAGTTTGCATTAGGCGTCCTTCTTGCATGTAGTTTAAGACTTGAGCACACAAGTGTGACAGATGACTGGTGTATTGTGGGCTAATGGCCGGTGAAATAAATATAGACCAGTGTCAGTATGATTGCCAAAACCAGTGCTATGCCGCCTTTAATGCGCGCATTGTATGCAGCATGTTCATCTGCTTCTGCTTCATTGCCAACTATATGGCCGAGTTTAGCCAGAATGTTTGCCCTTGAAAACGTTCCCGGTTTTTCTGCCTGGTTCAGAAAAGCACACTTTGGGCATGGGAATGCTTTCTGCGAAAAAGCTTCTTCGGGCACCGAAAATGATTCACTGCAATTTCTGCAGGTGATTTCCATAGCAGCAACAACTGGGCTTTCACCTTCTGTTATGGCGGTCTTATCTGATTGTTCCATGCGATAATTGTAGCACGAAACTGAAAAAATGCATGCCTGTCAGGCTTGTAATTTGTGTGCGTTAAAATTATAGTATCATAATTCTATTGCCTGCATGTCGCAGGCAATTATACTCTTGTGCATTGAAATGCGAAATATTTTTCTGATACAATTGGCACCAGCACTATTCTTTGCTTCTATGTGCAAAATGCATGATTCGGGTTGACTGAGTTAATCCCAGGTTTGCAGAATATTGCAGGTTTCTGCATGCAACAGTATTTTTATAGAATGTATTTTCTCAAGCCGTAGCGTTAATAGTTGAGGAGTTATTATGAGCTTAAACCAGACCCCGCGCGGGGACAGGGTTCACATAAGTCTTTTTGGTCGTAGAAATGCCGGCAAGTCTAGTCTGATCAATGCTCTTACCGGGCAACAGATTGCGCTGGTATCAGAAGTGCCCGGCACAACCACAGACCCGGTTTACAAGGCGATGGAAATCTTGCCGATTGGCCCGGTCGTGATAATTGATACTGCGGGCCTCGATGACGTGGGCGGGCTCGGCGAGCTGCGCATACAGAAGACCATAGAGGTGCTCAACAAGACTGACGTTGCCATTGTTGTTATCGACGGCTCCTGTTCTGATTACAGTTTCGAAAAAGATCTGCTGCAACGCATCGAAGCCAAGAAACTGCCGGTGATTATTGTCTTGAACAAGATCGACCAGCTGGATCAGAAGGATTTGAACATCGCCGTTCTCCAAAAGGAATTAGGGCACAATGTTGTCGCCGTATCCGCTGTTGAGAACACCGGAATTGCAGAGATCAAGCAGGCTCTGATCAAAAAGTTGCCAGAAGAAGAAGGAAAAACGTTTCTGGTTCGTGACTTAATCAACCCTGGAGATCTCGTTATACTGGTAACGCCAATTGATTCAGCCGCGCCAAAGGGGCGTGTGATTCTGCCACAGCAGCAGGTTCTTAGAGATATTCTTGATGGTGGTGCTATTGGCATTGTGACCAGAGAAATCGAATTCGCTGCAGCACTGGCGAGTCTTGGCAAAAAGCCGAAACTTGTTATTACCGATTCTCAGGCTTTTGAGAAGGTTTCGGCCGAAACCCCGGACGATATAATGCTGACCTCGTTTTCAATATTGTTTGCCAGGCATAAGGGCGATCTGGCAGAACTGGTAAAAGGCGCACGAACAGTAGATACACTGCAGGACGGCGACAAGATTCTTGTTGCAGAAGGCTGCACGCATCATCGCCAGTGTGATGATATCGGCACCGTCAAGATTCCGCGCTGGCTGCGACAATATACCGGCAAACAGCTGGTATTTGAGCACTCAGCTGGCTTCTCGTATCCTTCCAATCTCGAAGATTACAAACTGGTAGTGCATTGCGGCGCCTGCATGCTGAATCGCAGAGAAATGCAACATCGCATTCTAACTGCCAAAGGCAAGACAATCCCGATCGTCAACTACGGAGTGCTCATCGCCCACATACAGGGCATCCTGCCTCGCGTTTTGCAGCCATTTTCGGCAGAGGTGCTCTAAATTGGCTGTAATGTGCGCAAATGATTTGCCTGTGAGCGGTTCACAATGGTTGATAATGCAAATTTGATTTATCTCTCTGCTGTTTGCGCGGTTAATGGTATATTAGCCGGCAGATTGCTAATCTGTTGAGGTGGATTCTGTTATCAATACTGAGATTTTATGATCACTATTCTTAATTATGGCCTGGGAAATCTGAATTCCGTAGCCAATATGATCAGGCATATCGGCGGGCAGTGCAAGATTGCAAGCTGCCCGGATGAGCTGTTGTCTGCCGATAAAATTATTCTGCCGGGTGTTGGCTCGTTTGATGCTGGTATGACCGCTCTTAAGGCCACCGGACTGCAGGAAGCCCTGTATGAGAAGGTCATAGTTCAGCAGACGCCAATACTTGGTATCTGTCTGGGCATGCAGTTGATGACAGAGAGAAGTGAAGAAGGCAACCTCCCTGGGCTTGGCTGGTTGCTTGGTGAAGTGAAGCGTTTCGCAATATCTGAGTCGCAAAAGCTATCGGTAAAAGTTCCACACATGGGCTGGAACCGCCTTACGGTCACCAGACCCAATTCCCTTCTGTCTGTAGAAGAAGAGTGTCGATTTTATTTCGTTCATTCTTACCATGTTGTTTGCAGTGAAGCAGACACAATTGCGCGATCAAGACACGGATATGATTTCGTCGCTGCTTTCGCACATCAGAATATTTTCGGTGTACAGTTTCATCCCGAAAAGAGCCACAGATTTGGTATGAAACTCCTTAAGAATTTTATGGAGATTTGATTTGCTCAAGCATAGAGTTATACCCTGTCTGCTTCTGGAACATGGTGGCCTGGTAAAGACCAGAAAATTTTCTGAGCCCAAATACGTCGGTGACCCGATTAACGCTATCCGCATTTTCAATGAGCGAGAAGTCGATGAATTGATGGTTCTTGATATAAGAGCTTCCCGGGAAAAGCGTGAACCAGACTATGCGCTTATTGAGCAGTTTGCCGGAGAATGCTTTATGCCGCTGTGCTACGGTGGCGGGATCCATAGCCTGAGTCAGGCAAAACAGTTGTTTTCGCTTGGTGTAGAAAAGGTTTGTCTGCAAACTTCGGCGCTTGAGAACACCAGATTGATCAGTGAAATAACAGGCAGTTACGGAAACCAGAGTGTGGTTGTATCAGCGGATGTTAAAAAGGGCTGGTTTGGTGGCAAACATCTTTATGCATCCTGTGCCGGCAAATCAGCTCGCATTACGCTGGAAGATTTTCTTACCCGTTCTGTAGAGGCTGGTGCCGGAGAAATATTGTTGAATTCGGTAGACCGAGATGGCACAATGAGTGGCATGGATTTTGACCTGATCAGAGAAGTTTCTCGTAAACACACTGTGCCATTGATTGCGGCAGGCGGAGTTGCGAGTCTGCAGGATATCAGGCAGGCGGTCCTTGCTGGCGCCAGTGCTGTGGCTGCCGGGGCTTTTTTTGTTTTTCAGGGGCCACATCGGGCAGTGCTGATTACTTACCCAAAATATAGCGAGCTTGAGACTTTGCTGGGAGACATGCAAGATAATGAATCAAACTGAGCAAACCTGCACCAGATGTGTTATGGATACATCTGCACAAGGAATAGTTTTTGATGAGAATGGCGTATGCAATTACTGTACAGATTTCATAAAAAAGTCTTCTCATATTTTATTCAAGAAGCCGGAAACTAGAGGCCAGGAGCTAGACGAACTGGTTTTTAAGATAAAGAAGTCTGGGCGTGGAAAAAAATATGACTGCATAATTGGTGTTTCTGGCGGAGTTGACAGCTCGTGGGTGCTTGTAAGGGCTGTTGAAGCTGGTCTCAGGCCGTTGGCAGTTCATATGGATAATGGCTGGAATTCTGAACTTGCGCAGAATAATATTGCAAATCTGATTCGAGGTCTTGGCGTGGACCTTTATACCCATGTCATTAACTGGAATGAGTATCGCAGTCTTATGCAGGCGTTTTTTGATGCAGACGTAATTGACATAGAGCTTCTTTACGATAATGCGATGATGGCGGTCAACTACTATCAGGCCGCTGCAAATGGGATGAAATACATTTTATCTGGAAGTAACAAGGCAACTGAAGGCATGGCAATGCCGACAAACTGGAACTGGAACAAGTTTGACGCAAAAAACATTCGGGCACTTGGTCGAAAATTTGCAGGAGTAAAGCTGTCTACTTTCCCTTGTATCAGCACGGCAGGATACATCTGGCATGAGTTTGCTCTGGGGATTCACTGGCATTCTTTTTTGGATCTTCTGGAGTTCAACAAGTTTTCGGCGATGGAAACGCTCAAGCGTGATTTTGGCTATAAGCCTTATCCATACAAGCATTACGAATCAATATTCACCAGGTTTTATCAGGGCTTTATTCTCCCAGAAAAATTTGGCGTCGATAAGCGCCGGGTACATCTGTCAACCCTCATAATAAGCGGGCAACTGACAAGAGAGCAGGCTGTGGAGTCGCTCAAAGGCATCCCGTATCCTTCTGTGGAAGACCTGGAGGCCGACAAGCGTTATTTTTTGAAAAAGATGGGCTGGACCGAAGCGCAATTACAGGACTATCTCAAAAGGCCTGAAATGCCGCATGATCATTATCCCTCTGAAAAAATTCTCTGGGATTTTTGCCTGAATTTCTACAAACGCTGGTTTCAGCAAAAAATGTGAGTATTAGAAATGTATATCCCGCTGTTTTTATGTGAAAATATGATGAGCATGACCTCTTTCTGTAAAAGTGCCTGTAACTGTATTTGGGGTACACTCGTTTCAACAAATACGCTTCCCAAAATCAGCAATCAAAGAAGTTTCAATGGATATTCAATGTTGAGAGGGAACAGTCGTGCTGTTTAATTCTCTCGATTTCGCAGTTTTTTTGCCAGTAGTCTTTTTTTTATACTGGTTTGTTGCGCCCAAACATCTCAAGCTGCAAAATGCTTTGATTGTTTGTGCTAGCGCTGTTTTTTATGGCTGGTGGGATTGGCGTTTTTTAGGATTAATTTTTATTAGCAGTCTTGTAGATTTTTGGGTCGGATTGAAACTAGCTCAGTATGATTCTCCCTTAAAAAGGAAAGCACTACTTGCTCTAAGCATATTTGCTAATCTTGGTATTCTGGGTCTATTCAAATACTATAATTTTTTTCTAGCGAATCTTGCTACCGCGTTTGCTTTTTGGGGCAGGGATATAAACGTTACGTCGCTAAGTATTGTTTTGCCTGTTGGAATCAGTTTTTACACATTCCAAACAATGAGTTATAGCATAGACGTTTATAAAAGAAAACTTGAACCTACTTCGGATTTTATAGCATTTTCTGCGTTTGTAAGCTTCTTTCCTCAACTTGTAGCAGGACCCATTGAACGTGCTGCAAATCTGTTGCCGCAATTTTACCGCAAAAGGATTTTTGACTATGACAGCTCAGTAAATGGCTGCAGGCAAATGCTTTGGGGTTTTTTTAAGAAAATTGTAATTGCGGACAATTGTGCTGTCTATGCCAATATGATTTTTAACAACTCATCTGAATATTCTGGTAGCACGCTTGTCTTGGGGGCAATTTTTTTCTCATTTCAAATCTATGGTGATTTTTCTGGTTATTCTGATATCGCGGTTGGCCTTGCCAGGCTTTTTGGGTTCAATCTCATGAAAAATTTTGCTTTTCCTTATTTTTCTCGAGACATTGCGGAATTCTGGCGGAGATGGCATATTTCTCTATCCACCTGGTTTAAAGACTACCTCTATATTCCTCTTGGAGGCGGGAAAGGCGGCAACTGGTTAAAAATCAGAAACACGTTTGTAATTTTTCTGGTGAGTGGTTTTTGGCATGGAGCTAATTGGACTTTTGTCACATGGGGCGTATTGCATGCGTTATATTTTTTGCCATTGATGCTGCTGGATAGAAACCGCAAAAATTTAGATGTAGTTGCTGAGGGGAAACTCCTCCCATCATTTAGAGAGTTCGCTTCAATGTCTATAACATTTGGACTGACAACTTTTGCCTGGATTTTTTTCAGATGTCAAAGTTTGTCTCATGCATTCTCTTATGTTCTCAAGATATTTTCTGTATCACTTTTTTCAATTCCTGATATTCAGTTTAGAAAAGATTCCTTATTCGTGCTATTGCTTATCTTTTTATCTGCAGAATGGTTGGGCAGACGAGACAATTACGCAATTGAGTGTGTTAATAGATTTGAGTCTAGTGTTACTCGGAAATTGGTTACCTATGGGATTGCTTTGACGATTATCATGCGGGGTAATTTTGGAGAGAACACTTTTATTTATTTTCAATTCTAGGTGATGTTTTGAATCTTTTTATAAAAAAATGTCTTTGTTATGTCATTCCACTTCTGTCATTAGTTGTTGGTTTTAACTGTGTGGTAGATCCCGGCAACCTAGTCAGTGGTATTGAAGCGAAAATTGTCAATCATCTGCTAGCTGGTCAAAATGTAACGAACGTTTTTAATATTGATGAACGTTCTCTACAAAAGTATATGATTATGGGAGTGAAGCCCGCTCCTGAAACTGCTATTCTTGGCTCAAGCAGAGTTATGCTGATTGGGAAAAACACTTATAACGAGGCCGCTTTGAACAATGGTGTTTCTGGAGCTTCTTTGGAAGACTTAATAGCAATTTATCAGCTATACCGCGTAAATCGCGTCAAATTGAAAAGAGTTGTAGTAGGAATTGATCCATGGCTTTTTAACATTAATAATTCCCAGATTCGATGGAAAACCCTGGCAAAAGAATATAACAGTTTTCTTAAAACAAATGGGTTTGATCCTGTGGCCTCACTGAACAAGTATTTTCAATTGTTTTCCTTCTCCTATTTTCAGGAGTCTGTAAAATTTTACCGAAAAGGGTTGATTGCTAAGGCAATTTTGCCCACCAATACAATTGCTAATAAGGGCCTGACAAGATTGCCAGATGGCACAATTTCTTATGACCTAAAATACCGAATTGTCAAGCCTGAAGTGGTGCTAAAGAGGGCAAACGATGAAATTGTGGAGAGCATGCATCCTCTCGATAAATATAGTGAAATCTCTAATGATATTGTAAAGAAGTTTGATTATCTTATTTCAGAAATGCTTAATGACGGTGTCGTAGTTGAATTTTTGCTTCTTCCTTACTTCCCGGTTGTTTACGATTTCATGATGAATAGCGAAAAATACAGGATTATTGGTGACATTGAGTTGTTTGTAAGAGAATATGCTGCTAACAAAAAGATAGCTTCATTGACGGTGGGCGGTAATAAATGTTTACCGGTCAAGGAGCCCGCTTTGGTGGGTTATTATGATTTGCCGGTCGTGGGTTTTTATGCAACTGTC
>PGYB01000001.1:602736-607951 GCA_002839445.1 Candidatus Riflebacteria bacterium HGW-Riflebacteria-1 | reverse complement strand
CTTCGAAAAGTTGAGTTCGCCCGACCAGGTCATGCGGTGCCAGACGGTGCCGGCGAGGCCGATGCTGGCACTTTTCGCGTCGAGTTTGTGGCGCCCCTGAATTTCAGCCAGGGCTGCCAGGTAGTCTTTTTCATTTTTGATTGGCCTGATCGCCTTCATAATTCACCTTCTTGCGCTAAATGATTTCGACGTTGATACGATCATATTGCTGATGAGTTCCAGCAAATCTGATATAAATCCGTCTTGTCTCGTATACCATCTTCACTACCAGCCGATATCTATTGCCGCAAAAAAACTGCTTAGCTTCGTCAAAGTCGTGTTTTTGCCTAAGCGAATAATTAAGAAAGGCGTTCTCGATCCACAGTCAGCAGATTTTTCAGCTTTTTGCGGGTATGAATTCGAGTTTCAGCCGCATGCCGAGAGCTTTGGCGAGCCGTCGTAGAGTTCTCAAAGACGGGTTTGCATTGCCGCTTTCAAGCTTGCTTATATCGGCCTGGGTAATTCCGGTTCGTTCAGAAAGCTCTTTCTGGGTCAGGTCGGCATTTTTCCTGGCATCGATTATCGCCTGGATAATAGCAAATTCCGGTTCAAGGGCATCGTATTCTGCCTTGAATTCAGGGTCTTTCATATGCTTGTCAAGGTAGTTTTTAAACTCAGTCACGTTATGTCTCCTCTCGCCTGAGGTATTCAGCGCGATAGCGCTTCGCCAGTTCAATTTCTGATGCCGGGGTTTCCTGCGTTTTCTTGATAAAGCCGTTTGTAAGAACAACTCTGCGCCCTGTAAAGAAAAAATAAAGAACTCGTGTTATGTTAGTTGCAACTTTTGCCCGCAGCTCAAAAATGCCATCTTCTATAGGCTTGGAACACGGCTCTCGCAATGCCGGACCGTTGTCCTGCAACATAACGATGGTGCGTATTATTTAGCTCTCATTTTTACGGCGAGCTTATCGAGAAACTCTTTTACAGGCTTCTTACCATTAGCTGTCTCATAAAAAATAACTTCAAATTTCTGCACTGTTGCTCCGCGTACTGCCAAAACACTTTACGTTCTAAGCATATATGATTTAACATATATTGTCAAGTCGAATGGCATCCGTCCATTGGGCGGGCCAGGTTTTTACGGTTTCGGATAACATTGCATGCACCTCCTGCGAGCGTTCCAAATGACATCGTCGAAGCGCTCTTTGAGGGTCTTCAACCATCTGCGCATGCGAAAACAGGAGCTTGTAACTTTTGTTCTTGTCGCCCATAAAACCAGTATAACCCTTGCTAAAGACCCTTCGCAAACAAAACTGTTCAGCTTCGCCAAAGCCGTCATTCTGCCTCAGTTAGCAGTTGAGTAAGGTGTCCCCCGACCCCCCGAACCATGCAGCCTTCTACTTAATTATCTTTTGCCGTTTAATATTTATGAGACCCTGGCCCGGCTGCCTAAATAAGTCTCCAGATCAGAGTTTTGTTTAAAACTTGACTATGCGGTGAAAAATCACTATCTACTTTATTCGGCTTTTTGACAAGCAAGGTGCCGATGATATAGTCTGAATAGAGTAGACCAGATGTATGAATAAGTGAGAGCGTGAGGAGATGCTATGGCTGCCGCAAGCTCGACTTTTCTTGAGATACTAAAAAATGCCGAACGCCTTCTTGCTCAAAAAAAGAGCAAGCCCGGCGCTACCACTTCCGAGCAGTTGTTTGAAGCTGAAATCTTTCTGGCGCAACTTAAACATTTATCTGAACAAGAGCCGAAAGAGCACCCGGCTGCGCTTGCCGAAAAGCTGCAAAAAGAAGGCAGAGCGGCTCTTGACGCTGCACACGCTAATGCAAAGGCACATGCTGAAAAATTTGCCGTCGTTCAGGGCATGTCTGAAAAAGAAAAAAAGGCGCATCTGGCAGAAGTATTAACCAGACTGGATAAAGAAGCCAAAAAATTTGCAGATCAATGGTTCTTCAACCTCAGCCTTGTCGCGGCACCTCAAGCAACCCCTCCTTCACAGGCTGGAAAGCCTGTCGATGACGAGATTGAAAAGACGCTTAAAGACCTCAGAAAACTCGGCTATATCGCAGAAGTGGTCGATAAACTCGATATTCTTCTTTGCAAAAAGGGTCTCAGCGGGCGCAAAGCGGATAAAAAACTCGACAAAATACCAATTGGCGATGCATATGATGTCGTGGTCAATGGCACTTTTTTTACCGGAACAGAACCTCTCGGAGCGATAATCATCGATGGCGAGTTTGAGCATCTTCCCAAACATCCAAAGATTGGTAAGCGGGGTGCTCTAGCCGTCATGGAAGACGGCAGTTCCGCCATCGCTCAGACAGAGGATGATACGCGAGAAGGTGTAATGGCCAACTTTAACACCCTTGGCAAACCGAAGAACAAAGTCAAAAATCTTATGTCTGGTGGCGCGCTGATAATCAGCAACGGGGAAGGTCTGGACGGCGGAGATATTTTTAAGTATCAGCAATTTGACCAGGCTCGAGCGGATTTGAAAAAAGAGATAACAAGTGCCTGGGACTCAGAACAGCTCAGGGCGACTGACCACACTGTTTTTGGCCTGCACAAAGGCCAGCTCTATTTGATCGTAACTCCCAGGGCCGGAAAGCCGGCAAACCAAAAGCAAATCAATGAAACCAGCGGACAGCGGATTCAAACAAATCTTCTCAGGCTTGGCTTTGATGCTGCGGTTATCTTTGACGGTAGCAGCAGATGTTATCTGAACAGTAAAAGCCGACAGGTCAAATACGAGGATGCTGCTAAGAGCATCGGCGAGATTCCGTGTGGATTTGGCATTAAAACTCGCAAACTACAGGGAGACAAGCGATGAAACGGGCTCTGCGAATACTTCTTCTCGGCATTTTCATTGTTTGCTGCTCAGGCACCAGCGTTGGCTCTGAAAAAGAGGCCGAAGAAAATGGCAAGGCTCTGATCAGACTTTTCGAGAGCAAAAAGACGACGACGACTCTCGCAAAGGTAAAGAAACTGCTGAAAAAACCAACAGACTTCAACTGTCGGGAAAACCATGGATACTCGGTTCTCGCTTGCGCTATCGTGCATACCAACAACCCTGAAATAATCGACGCTCTCATAAAAGCTGGCGCTGCCGTAAATGGCCGTATTTTTCCTGACAGAAAGAGTAAGACCGTATTGCATATTGCCGCCCTTCATGACGCCAACCCCGCCATCATAGATATGCTTATCAAGGCCGGCGCCGATGTTAATGCCAGAAGCAACTCCGATTGGACACCTTTGTTTTATAGTCTTAGAAGCCCGAAAAACATGCAACTTCTTATAAATGCTGGCGCTGATGTGAATGCCAGGGATTGCGCAAACATTACTCCCCTGTTGAATGGGGCAGTCGGCACTGAAAAGCCAGCATACATCGAAATACTTGTTAAAGCCGGAGCAGATGTAAATGCACGGGGTTATAGCAGCGGCAGTACCGCTTTTGTGATAGCTGGCGGCCATAACAAAGACCCTGAAATATTGACTGAGCTTGCCAGGCTGGGGGCCGACATACACGCCAGAGATTCCTGCGGTCGAAATGCACTGATGAACGCGGCAGAATTCGGCAACGTTCCGCAAATATTTCACCAGCTTGTAAAGATGGGTATAGATGTGAACGCGAAGAACGAAGCCGGCAAGACAGCTCTGATGTATGCTGTCTGTAACCCGGTGGCTTTAAACACTCTTATAAAGCTTGGAGCCGATGCACATGCCAGAGACGCTGATGGAAGAAATGCGTTGTTGCATGCAGCCCTGAAAGCTTATTTTACAAGCGGAACCATTAACACCCTGGTTCAAGCGGGGCTGGATATAAACGCAACCGACAACTTCGGCAAAACAGCCCTGTATTACGTTGCCGAAGCAGAGCAAATAGATGCCATGGAGATTCTGGTTAAAAAGGGAGCGGATGTTGGCATACGTCTTGAACACGGCAAGACAGTGCTGATGCAAAGTGTAAGCGATTGTTGGAACTTTTCCATAGAATGTCTTGAATCTATTCTTGCAGCCGGTGCCGATGTTAATGCCCGTGATAACGACGGCAAAACCGCCCTGATCCATGCTGTCTACGTCTACAACAAAGACCTGGTAAATGAATTCCGTGTCAAAAACTTTGTATATGTAGTTGATAGGCTGCTCAAAGCGGGTGCCGACAAAAGCATAAAAGACAATTCAGGCAAAACCGCTTTTGATTACGCAAAAGAACAGAAAGACCTGGCAAACACTGAGGCATACCGCCAACTGAACCCGGACTTCTGAATAATGTCAATGTTCTTTCAGTAATCGCCAGCAAGTCTCTAGTTAACCGATCAGTGGTGCTTGGCGGCCTTTTGCCATCCACATGGCGGGCCAGGTTTTTACAGTTTCTGATAACTTGCATGCGCATCCTGCGAACATTCCAGATGACATCGTCGAACCGCTCTTTGAGGGTCTTCAACCATCTTCGCATGCGAAAACAGCAGCTTGTAACTTTTATTCTTGTCGCCCATGAGACCGGTATAGCCCGCGCTACAGACAAGCCGCGCAATACTGCTCGGCTTCGTCACAACCATGCTTCTGCCTCTGTTGGCAGTTGAGTAAGGTGTCCCGAATGGCACTAAGATAAGAAGCAAAATTTTGTGAATCGTTTTTCGATTACGATTACCACTTCGTTGATTACGAGCACCGCTTCGCTGAGCACGAGTAAAACATCTGAGTTTAGACCTTTCGTTAACTTAGTGCCATTCTAAGGTGTCCCCCGAACCAAGTCCAGAATACTGAGCGTTGTAATAATCCATGGCTGCTGCAATTTCAGCTTCAGCACATGAAAGAATGCGAAGCTTCATCGCTTTGCCAGTCTTTTAAAAACTTCATCGGCATCTTCAGCAGAAATGTCTCCGTTGTCGTATGCCGTTATTCTGTCTTCAACTTCTTGCTGCCATTTTGCTTCAATTCTTGCGTTCTGTACGGGCGAAAAACTTAAAAACAGCCGGTTCAGTAATTCCGCGCGATCAATCGGGTCAAGCTGCATGGCTTCTTTAATAATGGCGCCGAGCCCTGCACTCATAGTTATTCTCCAGCTTTTCAGAATGTCTATACTATGATAACATTTCTGCGGTTAGTTTCTCTTCTTAAAATTTGTATTCGTATTCGGCTGAGAACTGCCAGTAGCCGAAGCTGTCGTCTTTGAGCTTGTTGAAAAGGCTGGGCAGCTGGCCGGGGGTGTCTTTCTGCAGA
>PGYB01000001.1:0-602606 GCA_002839445.1 Candidatus Riflebacteria bacterium HGW-Riflebacteria-1 | reverse complement strand
CTTCGAAAAGTTGAGTTCGCCCGACCAGGTCATGCGGTGCCAGACGGTGCCGGCGAGGCCGATGCTGGCACTTTTCGCGTCGAGTTTGTGGCGCCCCTGTTCGATAGTGCCGGTGCTGGCGGTAGCTTTGACCATCATGTGCTGGTTTACCCAGTGGTTTACTTCGCCTTTGAACGACTTAGAAGTTGCTTCGTCGAGGTATATGGTCGCCATACCGCGCCGGTAGGGCTCGGGTGTCAGATCCTGGTTAACGTAGCCAACTGTCGCCGCGGTGCGCGAAAAATCGTTGCCGTGGCAGGCCATGCAGGTGTTGGCGCCGGGCTTCAGGTCTTTTGAGCGATAGACCTGCACGTCGATGATGTCTTTTGTACAGTCAAAATCGAATCTGGTTGCTGAGCCGCGCAGCTCAACTCTGCTTTCGCTATGCGCATAGCGCAACAGTTTGCGAATCTCGACGGAAAACACATTGCGCCATTCGTCGGCCGTGCGTCCTTCAAAAGATTTCGGAACATGCAGCTGCAGACGATCGTGGCCCACAGAAACCCTCTGCCCGATGTCTGCCCGCGCCGGCGAGCCGATTTCCCACATCTCAGCAGCATTTGCCGCTCCGCAGCTAACCAACAAACAAATCAGCAGAATCTGTATTTTTTTCAAAACTAATGCCTCTTTATTGGATTCTATGTCCCGGCATGCTACCAGATCCCGGCAAATTTGTCACTACCCGCACTTCAGCCAGAGTTTGCAATGATTTGTGCATGATTAGGCCAGAAAGATCGCGCATTCAGAAAAATCCATAAAATTACTTTCCCCAAAGTGTCTGGCGTTTTGATTAATTAGACGGAGCAGTTTCGACAGCTGTATTGTTGTCGCTATCCAAAGCCGGAATTTGGGAGGATGAATCATGACCAATGAATACAAACCGCAGATTTCACAGATTTTCGCTGAGGACGGGAAGGGTGGCAATATTTTTCGTCAAGAAAAGTCGATCGGTGAAAGCTATACTTATGCTATCATAGGCGCTGCAATGGCTGTACATTCGAGTTTGGGATGTGGTTTTCTGGAGTCCGTTTATCAGGAAGCGCTTGAAATCGAATTTTCAGAAAGAGGAATTGTCTTACAAGAGAGTCAGATATACCGGTGTTTTTTCGCGACAGAAGACTGAAAGCTTTTTTTAGGGCGGATTTTATCTGTTATAACTGCGTCATTGTAGAGTTAAAGGCTGTCAAGGTTTTGACTAAGATTGAAGAAGCCCAGATGATAAATTATCTGAAAGCTTCCGGATTGCAAAGAGGATTGGTTTTTAACTTTGCTACTGCTTCGCTTCAAATAAAAAGACTCGTTAACAATCTGTGATAATTCTCTTAATCAGCGGTTCCGGTTGTTAAAAGAGGCTGTTCTGATGAAATTTTCTCACATTTACGGTGGTATAGAAGAAAAGATCCCGCCGGATCTCGACGAGGAGGTTTATGCCATGGCTATCGCCCAGCACCGTGAACTTAATGCAAGCGAGAAAATGCGTCGTCGCATGGAAGAGCGCGAGCGTTGCGAACTGTATGTCCGCTCTCATTCGTGGCGCCGCTTACGATAAAGGCGTTGTTCGCGGTCACTCGCTTGGCAAAACAGAAGGCCTGGCAAAAGGCAAAGCAGAAGGTCGTGCAGAGGGAGAGGGGATGGGCATTGCCAACTCCATCAAAACATTTCTTGCCGTCCGATTTGGCACAGTGCCGGACGAACTTCTTGTCCGAATCGATGCTGTAAGCGACCTTGAAACGTTACAGCAACTATTGGCTGTCACAGCTACCGCTACCAGTCTCGCCGACTTTGCTGCCCACCTTCTTCCTGCCTGAGCGCAAAGACAAACTGTGCACCAATCATTTTAATCCCGGGCTGTCGAAAAGCATTTAGCCAATTTGAAAGCGCAAAACAGAATTCGACGCATTGGGCCGGCCAAAGGCGGCTATTGGGAGGTTATCGAAGAATAAGTTGTAGTAGTCCATGGCCGTTGGCTATCTCAGTTTCAGCACAACAGTTCTTCAACCACCTGCGCATGCGAAAACAGCAGCTTGTAACTTTTATCCTTGTCGCCCATGAGACCGGTATAGCCCGTGCTACAGATAAACCGCGCAATACTGCTCGGCTTCGTCACAACCGTGCTTCTGCCTCAGTTGGCAGTTGAGTAAGGTGTCCCGAATGGCACTAAGTTAATAATCGTAATCGAAAAATCAACTGCGCAAATCGATTACGATTAGGATTACGATCACGAGCACGATTCACAAAATTTTGCTTCTTATCTTAGTGCCATTCTAAGGTGTCCCCCGAACCGAACCCCGAACCTAAAACTCGCACTAAGTCACATGTCCGCGCGTGGGCTGGGTAGAATAACCCTCTGATTGGCGCATTAGCAAATGTGTCATACGCCCACAATGTGCTTAATTAAACATCTGAAAATGTTTGCTGTTGATCTTTTTGTGTTGATTCAAGCGCTTGGCTTGATTTTTAGCGACAACTTCAAGATCAACGAGGCTTGATCAGGATTGCCTGGTCGGGTCTGCAGGCTATGCCCTCTCCGTCTACGATCGTATTTGGATCTTTGGCTTTTACCGTGTCTTGTCCCGGCCTAAATGGTGGATTGCCCGGGAGGTTAGCTGTGAAATCAAGTGTAAGTTTTACTGTCATATTATTATCTGAATGTTCAATATTGCTGTAATTGCTTTCAGGGTTGCCGTTTAAATATTCCAAATCATCGGTTGCGACTGTCAGCACCGGACCACCGGCAATATTGATCGGGCGTGTGAAACGCAGAACCAGTTTGTCGCCAGTATCAACAGACATGGTTCCATTAGAGTCTTCCCAGTATGCTCTAGATATAGCCAATGGCGGCCGAAAATAAGCCTTTACTTCATCGCCTGTGTTATCAATGCCATCTGGGCCATAGGAGTAGCATAGTGATTTCGTTGAGTCTATTGAATACGGCCGCCCCCATGGATCGGGCTTGGCATTCATCAGGTAAGCCCCTATAAGGTCGTGAGTGTCGGATTTTGTATATAAAAAGCGCTGGTCATTTTCATATCGAATTAGAGCATTTTTAATCTCGTCGAGATCCTGTTTAGCGCGGGTAATTCTTGATTCTTCGACATATTGCTGAACAAATGGCAAAACAGCACCAGCTAGTATGCCTATAATCAAAATTACAATTAGCAATTCAATAAGAGTAAAAGCTCTGTTTTTCAAATTTCTACCTTTCAAAATAAAAGCACCCCCTGCAAGCGCAGGGGGTACAATAAATGGTTACCAGCTTGAAGATTTAAGTTTCAAGGTAGTTGCTTTTTGCCAAGCTAGCAAAATCGTATTAGCAACTTTAAGTGGGGTTCTATCACCGAAGCCTTCTGAAACTAACGGAGTTCTTGTCACAACGAGATCGTTGTTAGCAAGCACAGGGACAGCTGCAAGTATTACATAAGCATGCCTGGTGGTGCCATCAAGGGCCACCACTGGGAGTACAGACGATTTTGACGGTAATGAAAAGGTAGCAGCGGTATCCAAAGTAAGACCGCCGATAGAAACATTAGCCATCTCAGCCTGACCAAGAGGAGCATCTACCGGTCTGGTAAAATAGAACTTGTAGTAGTCACTGATGCTAACTGTACCATCTCCATCTGCATCATAATACTCAACCTTTGTGATTGCCATAGGTGGTCTGAAATCAATTGAAAGGTCATCATCAATGCCTAAGTTGTCGACACCATTTGGGCCCATAGAGCGTACGGTTGATCGCGGAGAATCAACAATATAAGGAGCTCCCCACGGGTCGATCAGGAGCTGAGAAAGGAAAGGACCAACTAACGGTTCAATTGAAACATTAGCTTCTAACCACGGTTCTCGGTCGATTTCCCATCTTGCAAGTGCATTTCGGATTTCAGTCAAGTCCTGTTTTGCTCTTGCTGATCGACCTTCTTCAATGTAGTCGGCAACATACGGGATGGCGGCGCCCGCGAGGATCGCGATGATCGTGATTACGATCAACAGTTCAATAAGTGTAAAACCTTTTCTTAGCATTTTAATGCCCTCCTGAAAATTTTGATTCCCAAATGTAACCCAAGGTCAAGTTTCGACAGGATAAACCGCCTGCCCGGATTAATACACTTTTATAAAGATATCTTTTTTATCTTTACACACAACAATTTATAACGCAATAACCGTACCACTTTGCCTTACTGAGGAAGAATTTTTACATTCTGATCTTGCAGGGAAAGATTTGTAGCCAGATCAGACAGATTGTCTGCGTCTGTTGTTGCGTCAGCATCAGTACCAGTTGGATCATTTACATAAATATAGGCGGCTCCCAGCAGAATTTCTGGGTCAATGGGCGGGTTATAGCCGTCGTTTAGTGACAGAACCATAACCTTTGGATTGGAGGTCAGGATTACTGGATCGTAAACTCCTTCGCCCACATGCTGTACGAAGTCTGTAATCGGAACTTCACTGCCAGCCAAGCCGTCTGGACTTATTATTAACCAGGCAGCCAGATTGGTTGCATCGCAATCTACAGAAGCCTTGCTCAGCTTTCTACTGAAGGTTAACAGGATCTGATCTGGCACGTTTTGAGCATCGACAGAACCTGACTGGTTTCTGTCGATCCACTTTGCCGATACGAGCGCCAATGGAGGCTGGTATGGAAAGCTGATATTGTCATATTTCCCGGCAGGATCTGTGTCGTCGCGGTCGGGACCTGTAGAATATACTGATCCAGCATTGATATCTACAACATATGGTCGTCCCCAAGGGTCGATGGGTGATTTGTTGAGATATCGCCCTGTCAGCTGGCTGACATCAGAAAGACCATCTGCTGCAACACCCAGATCAGGATAGTCCCCCTCTCGCGTTTCATAAACTGCGAGAGCACGAGCAATTTCTTCGAGGTCGGTTTTGGCTTTGGCAATTCGTGATTCTTCAACGTAGTTTTGCACGTATGGAAGAGCTGCTCCGGCAAGGACCGCAAGTATTGTAATTACAACCAGTAACTCAATAAGGGTGAAGCCTTTTTTCATGTTCTTTCCTTTCGTCTTCATTGAGGAAGGATTGTCACGTTCTGGTCCTGCAGAGACAGATTCGTGGCCAGGTCTGACAGGTTGTCAAGGTCTGTTGTTGCATCAGCATCAGTGCCGGTTGGATCATCTACATAAATATAGGCTGCTCCCAGCAGTATTTCTGGGTCAACAGTCGGGTCGTAGTTGTCATTGAGTGAAAGAACCATTACTTTGGGATTGGAAGTCAGGATTACTGGATCATAAACGCCTTCGCCTACATGTTGCACAAAGTCTGTAATATCAACTTCGCTGCCAGCCTGGCCGTCTGGGCTTATCGTCAGCCAAGCAGCCAGGTTGGTCTGGGTACAATCTGCAGAGGCTTTGCTCAGCTTTCTGCTGAAGGTCAGCTGGATCTGGTCAGGTACGTTTTGAGCATCAACAGAACCGGATTGGTTTCTGTCTATCCACTTTGCCGATACAAGTGCCAGTGGCGGTTGATAAGGAAAGCTGATGTTGTCATATTTGCCAGCAGGATCAGTATCATCACGATCAGGACCTGTGGAGTAGACGGAGCCGGCATTGATGTCTACGACATATGGGCGGCCCCAGGGATCGATCGGCGATTTATTGAGATAGCGACCAGTAAGTTGGCTGACATCAGATAGGCCGTCAGCAGGGGCGCCCAGATCAGGGTAATCACCCTCGCGGGTTTCATAAACTGCGAGAGCGCGGGCAATTTCTTCCAAGTCTGTTTTTGCTTTGGCAATGCGAGACTCTTCAACGTAGTTCTGAACGTATGGGAGAGCTGCGCCAGCCAGAACCGCAAGAATCGTAATTACAACCAGTAACTCTATAAGGGTGAAACCTTTTTTCATAATCTCGCCTTTCACACTATTGGGGAAGAATGGTAACATTCTGATCCTGAAGAGATAGATTCTCAGCCAGATCAGACAGATTGTCGGCGTCAGTTGTTGCGCTGCCATCAGTTCCAGTTGGATCATTTACATAGATATAGGCGGCTCCCAGTAATATTTCTGGGTCAACGGTCGGGTCGTAGTTGTCATTGAGTGAAAGAACCATTACTTTGGGATTTGAAGTCAGGATTACTGGATCATAAACGCCTTCGCCTACATGTTGCACAAAGTCTGTAATATCAACTTCGCTGCCAGCCTGTCCGTCTGGGCTTATCGTCAGCCAGGCAGCCAGATTGGTCTGGGTACAATCTGCAGAGGCTTTGCTCAGCTTCCTGCTGAAGGTCAGCTGGATCTGGTCAGGCACATTCTGGGCGTCGACAGAGCCTGATTGGTTTCTGTCGACCCATTTTGCCGATACAAGCGCCAGGGGAGGTTGATATGGAAAGCTGATATTGTCATATTTACCAGCAGGATCTGTATCGTCGCGATCAGGTCCGGTTGAGTAGACCGAGCCGGCATTGATGTCTACAACATATGGCCGCCCCCAAGGATCTATAGGCGATTTGTTGAGATAGCGACCAGTAAGTTGGCTAACATCAGACAATCCATCGATAACACCCGTGTCAGGATAGTCTCCCTCTCTTGTTTCGTAAACAGCAAGAGCTCTGGCTATTTCTTCGAGGTCGGTTTTGGCTTTCGCTAAGCGTGATTCGGCGACGTAGTTCTGCACATAGGGCAGTGCTGCGCCAGCAAGAATCGCCAGGATCGTAATGACCACCAGCAGTTCAATCAGTGTGAAACCTCTTCTTATCATATCTATCTCCAATCTCCTTGTGAGAATTATTACCTGGCGGACTGTATTGTCATCGGTTGGCTGGCGATACACATGTTGCCTGTGCCGGAAGCCAAGTCGCGTATGCCGGAACCATCATTGACCCAGAAAGTGTCGCTCCCGGGGCCAAATACATCTGTTAACCCGTTTGAAAGAGGAATAGTAATTAAATTGCCGGAACTGTCAAGCTTGAGGTTTGCCCAGTCCAGGGATGTGCCGATGGCGTTGTCACCGTTCGACCAGCCGAAGTATGTGTGTGCCGCTCCGGGGGCGGTGATGGCCAGGCTAAGTGTGGCAATTTTGCGCGAAAAGTTCAGCTGCAGGTAATCATGGACATTTTGTGTGTCAACCGCACCTGACTGGTTGGCATCTACCCACTTGACACTGACCAGTGCCAGCGGAGGCTGGTAGTTGGTTACTATGTCGTCGGGCGTGTAGTCGATGCGGTCGGGGCCGGACGAGAATACAATGCCGGTGCCGGTCGCCACTACGAAGGGTTTGCCCCAGGGGTCTATCGGCGCGCTGTTCAGATAGCGCCCGGTCAACAGGCTGACATCTTTGGCGTTGTAGGAACCTTCGCGGGTTTCGTATATGGCCAGAGCTCTTTTGATTTCTTCGAGATCTGATTTGGCTTTGCTGATCCGGCTCTCGGCAACGTAACCCTGCACATAGGGCAGCGCAGCGCCGACGAGGATGGCGATGATGGTTATCACAACCAGTAATTCTATCAATGTGAAACCTGTTTTTCGCATCAGTACACTGTCCCTTCTGTTGGCATAGACTGCCTTAATACTATTAACACAGTTTTTCAAAAACGTCTTAAAAATCTACTTCGAAGATAAATAAAGATTTCTTTATTTTATAATGCAAAATCTGTACCTAATTTTATTGGTATCGTTGTCGGTATCTTAGGGGCGCGTCGCGATGCGCCTCTACCAAATGACACCGGGTTGATGGTGGGGTTATTTTGCCTCGATAAGGAAATTTTCCGCATAAAAATAGATAATTTTTTATTATTCACGGGAAAGATTCCTTTATTTCTTTTTCTTCTCAATTATTACGCCTTCCTGGCGTTGTAATGGCTGAGGTTTGGGCGACAGATCAACGATACTCTCAATGTACTCTCTAGGAAACAACCTTGTCTCTCCCGTTATCAAAGTAGGCGGAACTGGCGCGGTGAATTCTATGCGGGCGCTGAATGCGTCGTAGCCTGGTTTGACCAGCGCTGAGCCAAGTGCCTTTTCCGGGTTGACAGTTTCAAAGTCAACTACGACCGGATTGTTGAATTTTGCCGGGCGTGAAAAACGTACGTCAATGTAGTCGCCAAAGTCGATAAGATTGTTGAGGTTGCTGTCTACGTGCTCGGCGCGGGTTATGAAAAAGGCCGCCGGCAGATATGAAAGCGTTATGTCGTCAGTAAAGGTGGCAACCAGAGTCGATTGTGAGATGCCATCTGGTCCTTTTGAGTAAACTATTCCCTGGTCGGGGGCATGCATATAATAGTTGCCCCAGGGGTCGCGCGGTGGTTCCTTTTCGAGATAGTTGCCGATAAAGTTGCCAAGCTGCATTGGCGCAAACGTGGTAACGGTAAAGCTTTTCCCCTCACGAATGTTGTAAAGGCGAACCGATTTGACCAGTTCTTCGATGTCGGCGCGGGCGCGGGAGATGCGCGCAGTTTCTATATGGCGCTTGTATTCTTCGACTGCAAAGATCAGCAGCGTCGAGATGATCAGCAGGCTGACCAGCAGCTCAATCAGCGTGAAACCACGCGCCTGAACTGTCGTGCATCTGCCTGTGTTCTCTTGCGGTCGAGGATTCATCGTTTTATCCTGCATTTTTCTGCTTGTTATCAGTTCGTGTAATAGCCGTCATCAACTTCGTCGACATTGACCAGGCGAGGAGTTACCAGCATGATCATTTCGCGCTCTTGTTCTGATGATTTGGTGTTCGTCAGAAGCGTGCGTAACATCGGAATCCTGTTGAGAAGCGCCGGAGAATTCTTGATGTTGCGGTTGCTGTGACTGATCAGGCCGCCAAGAACAATCGTCTCGCCATCCTTGATGCGAACGTAGGTCTTGGTCGACTTGGTTGAGAATCGATACTGGCCGTCTTCGTTGGGTTCGCCGTCAAGGTCAGTAATCTCAGTTACCAGGTCAAGGCTTATTTCGTTGTCGCGACTGATGATCGGGGTTACGTTCAGTTCGATACCGACCTCGACATCTTTATAGCGCTTCAGGGTCTGGGTAGTTGTTGGATAAAGCGAGTAAGAGTTCGACGCTGCAGTGGCATAGTCATAGTATGGTATCGGAATCTTGCTGCCAATAAAGATGCGGGCCGGCTTGTTATGTACAGCTCTGATCTTGGGACTGGCAAGAGTTTTTGCCTTGTTTGTTTCTTCGAGGAAGTTGAGTCTGGCCGGCAGGGCGATGGAACTCGGCAGATGGCCAAGATCAAGCTGAGCTCCATTTCTGGCGTTACTGATAGAATAGTCGTTGTCGAGTTTGATGCCAAGCTCTTTAAGGCTGTTGCGGTTGATTTCAATGAGCTTAACTTCGATGACGGCCTGCTTGACCTTTTCATCGATGCTTTCAATGATACTCGCCAGCAGATTGAGATTCTCAGCCGTGTCGTAAACTGACAACGTATTGATTCTCTCGTTCATCGAAAAATTTTCTGTGTTGATTTTTTCACTCAGCGATTTGCTGCTTTTGATAAGACTGGAAACTTCGGCGGGCGTGGTGTTGACCAGTTTGTAAGTGCGAAACTGCTTTTTACCAAAGTCGCTTTCGCTCTCACGTGCCAAAATTACAAATGTGTTGTCGTTGTGTGGTTTTTTCACAAGATCGTTGGTCTGGATCAAAAGGTCGAGTAGTTCATCAAGATTCAGGTTCTCGACATAAAAGTTCACCTTTTTGTCTTCGACACTGTCATGGATGATCAGATTGACATTCATCATCTTCGAGAGCGTCTGAAGTGCATCTTTAAGGCTCAGATCGCGGAAAAGGAGTTCGCGCGCCATTCTGCCACTGTCGGTGCCGAGAGAGATAACTGTAAGGTCGCGTCCCTTAAGAGTATACTGAAAATTGCGCTGCAGAAGAAGGTTTTTGAGCACTTCGCGCAGTGTTACGTCTTCAGCGTGCACGCTGAACTTGCCGGTTACGCCTGAATCGGCGAATACTCTCAGGTTAAACTTAACCGCCAGGGCATTGAGGATGGTCATCAGGTCTTCCTGGTCGAAACTCAGGCTGATTTTAGAGTCGAGAGCGGTTCTGGCTTCAGGGGAACCGTCGTTTGAGCGATCAGCTAAGCTCTCGCTGTAAAGCTGGCGCGTTTGTCCGGCCGGTCTGGCGGCTCTGGCGGTTTCGAGAACCAGGCTTTTGCCAACGCGGGCGGGTTTGATACGGGTGGGTTCGTTAAGAACAAGAATAGCCCTGACCACGTCAGGGTTGCTGCTTACCTGGCTTACACGCATAAATTTTACCAGCGGGTGCGGGGCGGGGATGATAGCGCTGGTGCCGGAGTATTCCCAGTCGTAAAAATCTACGCGGATTACCTGTGGTGTTTCAAGATCAAAACCAAATTCCTTTGTCTCATGATCAGGAAACAGCACGATACCATTTGCGCCCTGCGTACCGAGTTTGAGCTCGGAAAGCTTTTCTGACGCAAAAGCCGGCGTAAATAAAGCTATAGCCAGCAGCAATGCCAGCGTCAATCGCGCGCTAGATGCGGCTGCGCGTGCAGTTTTAAACTTCATAAACCGCTCCTTCAAATTTATGCTTAATCAGGAAAGAACATCCCCGCTATCAATGTCGACACTTTGCATCGCTAAGTTTAGTCATTTCTCAAAAAAAGCATGTGTTGTTCTCGTGCTCGTGCGCGCACCTGGGCGCGCCGTATCCTCGGGCGCCCTGGCACTAGCGCATCCTGCGCGTCGTAATCGTAATCGATGTTCGCACAAAGGCACTATGAAAAAGAGAAGATGGCACGGGAGGGGGAGTCTCACGCTTAGACGCGGAGGCACAGAGAAGGCAGGAAGAGTTAACCGCAGTCGCCCACAGGATGTGGGTGATACTCGGGCGCATCAGGATGGAAGCGCCCGGGTGATGCCGCAGATTGGCGCAGATTTTTTGAGAGAGTTGAGAAGGCAGAGTTATGACTTGTTTGAGGTTATGAAGAGAGTTGGTGCTGGAATGAGTTGGCATGAAGAGGTCGCATAAAGATACAAAGCCACAAAGAATAAATTTTAATTAATCTTTGTGTCACTGAGGCTTAGTGAGCGGTTTTTGTTGCAGAAATAGTCTGTTTTGGATATACTTAGTAATAACATTCGCGGGAGGGTTTTTATGGTTGCGATACGAACCAGTCTGATAAAAATTGGGAATTCTACTGGCTTGCGGATACCACGGACTATTTTGCGTCAGCTGAAACTGACAGGAGAAGTCGAGCTTGAAGTTAAGCAGGATTACCTGATCGTTAAGTCTGCAGAAAACCCGCGCTCCAATTGGGACGAAGCCTTTCGCTGTGCCGGCGAAGAGCCTGACGAATCTCTCGATGAATGGTCTGCAATGGGACTTGCCGAAGACAGGAGCGAGTGGACATGGTAGCAGAAAGATTTGATATTTTCTGGGTGTCATTAGATCCCACTATTGGCAGCGAGATTCGCAAAATTCGCCCGGCAGTAGTGGTCTCACCTGACGAAATGAACCGTAATCTTAACACGATAATTGTTGCACCTCTCACATCTACCTTCAAAAAATATCCAACTCGCATCGAAGTCAGTCTCGAAAATAGAAAAGGGCAGGTTGCTCTCGACCAGATCAGAGCCATAGATAAATCAAGGCTTGGCGAAAAGGCTGGCCGGGTAGACGAAAGAGTTTGCGAAAAGATCTGTGATTGTTTGCAGCAAATGTTTGCAAAGTAGGTTGCGCAGATACAACAAAGCCACAAAGATGAAAACTGGGTTTTCTTTGTGGCTTTGCTTTTTTAGTTGGAAGATTTTAAGTCAGTGCATCGAATAGCGATTACGAGAACGAGAAGAGACTGGGGTTACATTGCGCCGGGGAGGGCGCCGCCGGCGGCTCCGGAGCCACCGGTTACGACGCGGGCCATTCTGAAGATCGGCAGATACATCGCGAGAACGATGATGCCGACAATAACGCCGATAACCACAATAAAGGCCGGTTCGACCAGGGCGGTGATCTGGTCGATGAGGAAGTTGATTTCGTCTTCGTAGAACTCGGCGACTTTTTCGAGCATTTCGTCGAGGTTACCTGATTCTTCACCAACTTCGATCATCTGAGTCGAAAGTTCTGGCATAATGTCGATCTTGGCGAGCGCGCGGGCGATCGGAATACCGCCTTCGACTTCTTTGACAGCATCCTGTAGTGCCTCTCTGATGATGACATTGTCGATCGCTTCGTTGCTGATTTTCATTGCCGAGATAATATTGATGCCGGATTCAAAAAGAGTCGCCAGATTGCGCGAGTAGAGCGCGACCATGTATTTCTGGGTCAGGCCGCCGAAAACCGGCACTTTGAGCTTGAGCCAGTCAAAGGCATAACGGCCGCGCGTGGTCTGGTTGATCTGGTAAATAATTATGATAAATGCAAGGCCGGCAGCAAGAATATTGAGAACGTTGTTGCCGAGGAAATTCGAGGTGTCGATGACGACCTTGGTTATCCAGGGGAGTTCCTGGCCAAACTGCGAGAAAAGGTTGGCGAACTGCGGAATGACAAACAGCATCAGAAACAGCACGACGCCAAGTGCAACTAACGAAATGATGGCCGGGTAAGTCATGGCGCCAAGAACACGCCGGCGGATGGCAATCTCGCGACTGAGCAGGGCGCTGAGGCGTTCAAGAACATTGTAAAGGCGACCCGATTCTTCGCCAACCCTGATCAGGTTAGAATACAACAGGCCGAATACATCCTCGTTGCGTTTAAAGCATACGTGCAGCGGCATACCGCCTTCGACATCGACCTTGGTATCCCAGATCATCTTGCGGAAACGATATGTCTTCATCTGGCGCGACAGGGTGCCCATCGAGCGCAGAACCGAGATGCCGGCGCGGGTCAGCGTGGCGAAATACTTGGTAAACAGAAGTTTCTCGCTGAGGCCAACATGCCCATAAAAAGGGTTAATATAAGATAAAATCGAACGGTTCTCGTCGCCCGGCCCTTCGACTCTGACTTCTTCTGTTTTATTCTCTGCCATATTTCTATTGACCCCTATGCCAAGTTATAAGCTCTTCTTCGCACTAAGCTGCAAAGGCTCAAAGGAATTTACCAGTTCATTTCGGTGCCGTTGTGCTTTATTCTGATGCTTCTTATCTGCTTGTTGCCTGATCCGGTACCGCCAAAATCATAGTCGATCCATGTGCAGTCTGCGGAAGTAAGCTGAAAAATATTCTGCTCTGCAACGTTAGATACTTCTACCCTGACAACAGCGTTGCCCTGCAGCTGCGAAACCAGAAGATACGATACCGGTTGCTGTAGATACGGCCCCTGCAGCGCTTCGAGCGAGGTCGGGTAAGTCATGTGGTCTTTGAAATAGCGCGCGATCGCGTCGCGAACGACCTTGAGGTTGTTTCTGGTGGTGGCGATGCGCGCATCTTCGATAGAGTCGGAATAATAACTAAAGCCGACCCCGGCGAGGACGGCTATAATCGTGACCACTATCAGCATTTCCATCAGTGTAAAACCTGATGCTGTGCGCTTCATTGGCTATTCACTCATCTTTCCTGTTTCACCATCTCGATCGTGCGGGCGTCAGAACCCTTGTAATCAACCACCTGGCGCACGGTCTGGTAACCGCGGCGGGTAACTGTTATCTCGCCAAATTCTTTGCTGATCTGCGAAATCTTGAAAACGCCCTGGCGGTTTGCCTTGATTTTCATGTTGTCGAGCATAACCTCGACGTTGCTGATCGGCTTGCGGGTATTTACGTCTATCACGCTGAAAGTAATGCTTTCAGCAGTCTGAACGCGCAGCATGTTGATGCGCGGCGGTTTTCCGGAGCGCAAAAGCTGACTCAAACTGCCGGAAAGCGTCTGAAAACCATCGGCCATAAGAACGACGGGGCCGTCAGATTCTTCAATAATGATCTGGCCAAGGCGGTTAGACTGGTAAACGCGATTGCCCAGCAGCATGGCGACGCCGCTGACGCCTTTTCCGGAGACAGTATCGAAGATTTCGATAAGCTGTTGCTGGGGCGGTAAAGCTTCGGAAGCCGGTGCCGGTGTGTTTATCGGCCTGGCAGTGGCTACTGGCGCTTTTTTGCCGGAGGTTCCCTTTTGCTTAACGGTGATCTGCACCATCGGGTCGCGCAGAAAGCCATCTTCAAGCATTCCAGAAATCAATCTGGCCGCATCGACAGTTTTAAGGCCGTTAACCCCAACCGAACCGATAAGTGGGAGAAGCACGCTGCCGTCATTGCCGACCTGCCTTTCGACCGAAAGTTCAGGTTCACCCTTGACCCACACGCTGATGGTATCGCCCAGTCCGATGGTGGCTGGCGATGCGTTGACAAAAGCGGTCGAGCTCAGAAGGCTGACGACTATCAACAATAACCACTTAATTTTGCTCATAAAGTTCCATATTTAAGTTAGGCTGCAGAGAATATCGGAAACATATTACAAAACAATTAGCCTTTTAAACAATTTTTTTTAATGTTGTTTGCGCGCCGACGAACTCGGAATGTTCAACTCGATGCGATACTTGGCCACTGTGCGGCGGGCCAGCGTGATGCCTTCTTTTTTGAGCATGTCGACAATATGGCTGTCGGAAAGGGGCTTGCGCGGGTTTTCCTGTTTGACCAGGTCGTCGATGCGCTTTTTTACTGCCATAGTCGAAACATCTTCGCCGCTGTGCGTACGGGCGGCGCCTGAGAAAAAGAACTTTAGCTCAAACAGGCCACGGGGAGTTTGCACATACTTGCCGCTGGTAGCGCGGCTGACCGTTGACTCGTGCACTCCGGCCATCTGGGCGACATCCTGTAGAGTCAGCGGCTTGAGGTGTAGAATGCCGAAATCGAGGAAGTCTTTCTGCACTTCGCATATTGCACGGGTTACGCTCAGGATCGTCTCTTTGCGCTTGTCTACGTATTTTAAAAACGAACGCGCCGATTCGAGCTTGCTGCGGATGAATTCATAGGTTTCTTTTTCGGTTTTGTCGCGGTTTTTCATCGCATCTTTGTAGAGATTATTGATGCGCAACTGCGGAAGATCGCGTTCGTTCATGGTTACGAGGTATTCGTCGTCAACTTTTTCGACAAACACCTCAGGAGATACATAAATATCATCGCCAGACGAAGGAAAGCTGGCGCCTGGCTTGGGGTTAAGGCTCTTGATGATTTCGACCGCGGCCTGGATCTCTTCGAGTTCGATGCCGGTTGCTTTGACAATATTTCCAATGCGGTTCTGCCCGAGGTCTTCGAGGTGCCGGGTCAGAATGGTGGTAACCGCGTCGTCGCAGTAGCCTTCTTCTTCGGCCTGCATCAGCAAGCATTCGCGCAGGTCAAATGCGCCGACTCCAACCGGGTCCATGGTTTTTATCGCCTTGCGCACCCGCTCGATAACTTCGAGTTCGACCTTGAGCAGATCAGCAATCTGTTCGCTGGTGTGGCGCAGATAGCCGTTGCGGTCGATCAGGCCGATCAGGTATTCGCCGATCTTCATTTCAGTCGGATTAAGGCTTACTTCGGTCAGTTGCGCGGAGAGATGTTCGCGCAGATTGCTCTTTTTGGAGACGAAGTTTTCGAATGATGTTTCTTCTTCGCGGTTGTAGCCACCAGAAGAGACCTTGAATTCGGAATGTTCGGTGTCTTCAATGTATTTCGCCCAGTCGACGCCAAAGTCGTCGCGACTGGCTTCTTTGAATTCGCGCGAGGGAACCGCTCCGTTGTCAGTGTGTTCGGCGAGTCTTTCGAGCGGAACGTCGGTATTCTGCACGTTATTTTCTTCGAGCTCGACAACCGGGTTGGTTTCGAGAATCTCGGTTATCTGGTTTTTAAGTTCGAGGCTGTTGAGCTGCAGAATCTTAATAGCCAGCTGCATCTCGGGGGTCATCTTGAGTGTCTGGGTAAGCTTTTGCGACAGCCCGAGCTTGAGTGAGTTATCCATGGTTTTGCGACCTTCTTGGGACTGATCTTTAATGTGTCGAGGTCATTATAACTTATTGCAGAACTCTACGACAATAGTTTAGTTGCGGAAGATATTATCCGCAGATTACGCAGATGGGCGCAGATTTTGAGAGATGGTTAGCAGGCCGAATAATGCGAAGGTTGCAGCCTGCGGAGAAGAATCCGCAGATTGCGCAAATTGTCGCAGATTTTGAGAGATGGTTAGCTGGAAGCAGACTGCGAAAGTTGCAGCCCGCGAAGAGGGTTGGTGCTGTAATGAACCGCGAAAGAAGTCTTGCAACAAAACGCTGAGACACGGAGAAGAATTCAAAGCTTGCTCAGAATAACGAATATAATTTCGTCATTCTGCGCGTAGCCGTCAGGCGAAGTCGCAGAATCCATGCTGTTTGCTGATCAGTGAGATCCTGCGACTTCGCGCAGGATGACAATTTAACTTCGCGCAGAATCCATGATGTTTGCGGCGCAGTGTGAGGTTTTCTGCTTAATGAAATGAATCTGACTTCTTTGTGTCTTTGAGGCTCAGTGCGAGCTTTTCTTGTTTCATCTAAGGAATCGGTTTAATCGGCGGAAGAATATTAACCGCAGATTGCTCAGGATGACGTTTGTTGGCTCAGTGCGAGGCTTTCTGCTTTATGAAAAAAATCTGACTTCTTTGTGTCTTTGAGGCTTAGTGCGAGCTTTTCTGCTTTAATCTGAGAAATCGGCGGATTGCCTCTCGGGTAGCTAGCCCTTGGAGCCTTTGCGGCGGCGGGTGGGGTGCTCGGGGTCGCGCTGAGTCGGATCTTCTTCTTTGTCGGCCTCGGCCTTGAAGACAACGACCGTCACGCCGAGATCGCCTTCGCCGTAGCGGCCTGGCCGGTGTTTTTTCTTCCAGGGTGAGTTCTTGAGGTATTCGGCAATTGCTTTCTGCAGCGCGCCGGTTCCTATGCCGTGAATCAGAAAAACGCGGCCGAGTTCAGATTCGCTGGCGACCTTGAGGTAAGTGTCGATGGCGTCGAGCGCTTCTTCGACGCGCATGCCACGCAGATCGATGTCGCCGCGCACCAGTGGTCGCGAGGCGTAAACGCTGCCGGAAGGCTTTTCTTCTTTAGGGTCTGAGCCTGCTGCCGCCGAAAGTTCTTTGATTGGCAGGTGCAGAAGTTTGCCGTCAAATTCTACTTCGGCGCGGCCTTTTTCGGTGTCGAAACGGCGCAGGATGCCGTTGCGCAGGTTTTTGTTCCAGATGACGCGGGTGCCCGGCTGCAGCTCATTGGGTTTAAGCGCTGGCAGTTTCGCTGATGAAGCCGCGGCAAAAGATGGTTCTTCGGCATTCGCCTTGCCAAGTTCGCCGAGAGTTGAGCGCGTGCTGGTGTGCAGATTGCGCGCCTGCTGCAAAGCTTCGTCGAGCTCGTTGCGCAGTTCGGGGCTGCCGGCCTTTTCGGCGAGCTGGCGCAGGCGGTTGATCGTGCTTTCGATGTCGCGCAGGCGCTGGCGGATTTCGGCGGTGAACTCTTCGGTGAGTCGGTCGCGCTTGGTCTTGCGGAACTCACGCAGCTGTTCGAGCGTTTTTTCGATCTCACTCTCGCGGCTGCGTATGCTGTTGATCTTCTCGACGTAGGTGCGGCGAAGTGTTTCGGCGCGGTTGCGTTCGCGCTCGATTGCCTCGATCAGGCCCTTTTCGTCGCGGCTGCCACCAGCGCAGGTCTGCACGAGATCAGCGAGAATAGCCTCGGGCAGGCCAAAGGCGCGTGCCATGGCGAGCGCGTTGCTTTTGCCGGGAATGCCGATCTGAAAACGAAATGTTGGCTTGAACGTTTCGTAGTCGAATTCCATAGCGGCATTGATAAAGCCTGGTGTGGTGAATGCCACGTGTTTTAGCGAGTCATAATGCGAGGTCACGATGCAAAAAGCGCCGCGTCCACTCAGCTCTTTAAGAAAGCCCGAGGCCAGGGCGCCGCCTTCGACCGGGTCGGTTCCGACACAGATTTCGTCGATCAAAATCAGCGAATGGCTGTCAGTGCGGTCGGCCATTTCCTTTAAGCGCTTCAAATGTGCGGTAAAGGTCGACAGGTGGTCTTCGATGCTCTGGCTCTCACCTATGTCAGACAGTATCTGGGTAAATATCGGGATTCGGGCGTCGCGTTCGGCGAGCACGTAATTGCCGGTCTGCATGAGCAGAGCGTTGATGCCGACGGTTTTGAGCGCCACCGTTTTGCCGCCGCCGTTGGGGCCGGTAATGATGATGCAGCGCTGTTGCGCGTTCATTTTGATATCGAGCGGCACGCAGTTCGGGTGAATGAGCGGGTGGCGGGCGCGGGTCAGTTGCAGATCGGGCTTTTCGGTCGGCTCTGGCCGGCCGGCCTGGTATTTGATTGCGAATTCGGCACGGGCGCGCACCATGTCGATCCAGGTCAGGGTTTCGAACTGCTCGATCAGCGAGTTGAACGACTGGTTGAGCATGGCGGTAAGATTGGCGAAGATGCGCCTGATTTCTTCGCGCTCAGAAAGACGCAGCTGCGCCAGCCGGTTATTGGCAGGCAGAAAGGCTAGTGGTTCGATGAACAGCGTCTGGCCGGTCGCCGACTGGTCATGAACGATGCCCTGCACGCGGCTCTGCGCTGAGGCAAGCACCGGTATGACATAGCGGTCGTTGCGCAGCGTGAAGTAGTGGTCCTGGATGTCTTCTGAATTTGAGCTGAGGAAGGCGGTGAGCTGTTTTTCGGTGCTGCTGACCATCTGTGAATACTCGCGCCGGATAGAAGAAAGAGCCGGGGAAGCGTCACTGCGCACCTGACCGCGGTCGTCGAGGCAATCGTCAATGCGCTGAAACAGGCTGCCGAGCGCCGGCATGTTTTTGACACGTTCGGCGATGCGTCCGCCTTTTTTTATGGCTGGCGAGTTGGCGTGGGCTTCGAAAGTTTTTTTGACGCCGGCGGCGGCTTCGATATTGGCTTTGACCTTGAGAAAGTCTTCGGAGCCGAGCACGGTTGAGCCGGAACGCAATACTTCGAGTATTTCGCGGATATCGCGCAGGCCACCCGGGTGAATTTTAAAACCGGCCTGAGCATATTCGAGATACTCGTCGATTTCGCTCAGCCAGCCTTCGATCTGGTTGCAGTCGGTTGAAGGCTGCAGCGCCAGGATCGTTTCTTTAGCGGCGCGTGAGCCGGCAAACGATGAGATTATCGAGAGTATTTTAGAAAATTCAAGATTGTCGAGTGACTTTTGTTCCATAGTTATCCGCAGATTTCACAGATTGCTCAGATGGGGGTTAGCAGGCCGTGCTGTGAGAAAGTTTGAGCCGAGATCGCGTGCTGTAGTCGAAGAATCTCGCACAGAGCCACAGAGGCACGAAGAAAAAGAAGATATTGAGGATGTAAGGTTCATAACTTGCATGATTTTCTTTAAGAGAGTTTATCCGCAGATTTCACAGATTGCTCAGATGAGAGATAATCTTCGGCTGAGCAGTAAGCCCACAAAAAAAGCAAATCTGCGCTAATCTGCGTAATCTGTGGATTCTCCTGCTATTCGACGGTGACGGATTTGGCGAGGTTGCGGGGCTGGTCGACATCGAGGCCGCGCAGGTCGGCGACGTAATAGGCGAACAGCTGGAGCGGGACTACATTGATGATTGGCGAGAAGATGTCGGATACGCGGGGAACCTCGATCACATGTTCAGTCATCGTCGTGATTTCGTGGTCGCCTTCGGTGGCGATGGCTAGCAGGCGGCCGGAGCGGGCCTGAACTTCTTTGAGGTTCGAGATGGTTTTGTCGTAGACATCAGATTCGGTAACAATAGCCATGACCGGCATTTCAGAGTCTATCAGCGCGATCGGGCCGTGTTTCATCTCGCCGGCGGCGTAGGCTTCGGCGTGGATATAGCTGATTTCCTTGAGTTTGAGGGCACCTTCAAGCGCGGTCGGGTAGTTAAGGCCGCGGCCAAGATAGAGGAAGCTGCGGGCGTTGAGGTAATTTGCCGCGATATCGCGAATCATATCTTTTTTGTCGAGCACGCGCTCGATCTGTTGCGGCAGAATTTTCAGCTCGCGGATTTTTTCCTTTACGAAATCTGAATCGAGAACCGAACGGATCTTGCCGAGCATGAGCGCGAGCAGCGTGAGCGCGGTCAACATGGCGATATAGGCCTTGGTCGAGGCGACGCCGATTTCGGGCCCGGCGTGAATGTAGACGAGACCGTCTACTTCGCGGGTCAGCGATGATTCTTTGGCGTTAACGATGCCGAGCACTTTGGCGCCGCGCTTGCGCGCTTCTTTAACTGCTGCGATGGTGTCAGCGGTTTCGCCGGACTGGCTGATGGCGATTACCAGCGTATTGGCGTCGACAAGCGGTGAGCGATATCTGAATTCGCTGGCCAGGTCGCATTCTACCGGTATTCTGACGAGACTTTCGATGAGATATTTGCCGACGCAACTGGCGTAGTAGGCGGTTCCGCAAGCAACCATGACGATGCGTTGCGTGCGGTAGATATCGGGGCCAGTCAGTTTAAGCTCTTCGAGGTAGATCTTGCCTTCTTCTTCAGAGGTGCGCCCGCCGATGGTGTTGCGGATAACCTGTGGCTGTTCGAAGATTTCCTTGAGCATGAAGTGCGAGAAACCGCCCTTTTCGGCGGCGACAGGGTTCCAGTCAATCTGCACAGATTTTTTCTCGACGTCGTTGCCATCAGCATTGAAGAAGCTGATGCCGTCGCGCGTTACTTCGGCGCCTTCGTAATTGTCGAGATAGACTACCTTGCGAGTATACTGCAGAATTGCGGTGACATCAGAGGCGACAAAATTTTCGCCGGTGCCGAGGCCGACGATCAGCGGGCTTTCTTTGCGGGCGCAGACAATTTTGTCGGGGTGGTCTTTGTGGATAACGGCGATGGCGTAGGCGCCTTCGACGCTTTTGATCGCCTGCAGAACCGCCTGTTTGAGGTCGCCCTGGTAGCTTTCTTCGATCAGATGTGCGAGTACTTCAGAATCGGTTTCAGATGAGAATTTATGGCCTTTGCCTGAGAGTTCGCGGCGCAGTTTCATGAAGTTCTCGATGATGCCGTTGTGGGCTACCATGATGTGACTGTGGCAGTCGCCATGCGGGTGCGCGTTGAATGCCGAAGGTCGCCCGTGCGTGGCCCAGCGCGTATGGCCAATGCCAATGCTCGAAGTCGAGGCGAACTCTTCGAGCAGAAGCTTGCGGATATTGCGCAGTTTGCCGATGTCTTTGCGAACATGGATCTTGTGGTCGTCGACCACGGCGATGCCTGCCGAGTCGTAGCCGCGATATTCGAGGCGGGTCAGACCGTCAAAGATTACTTCGTTCGCTGGCTTGTTGCCGATATAGCCTATGATTCCGCACATTGCTGTGATTGTCCTTTCGGGTCAATAGTAATTCATCTTGTTGTTGCTATAGTTACGATTGCGATTGCGATTACGAGCACGAGCACGATTAGAAGCTAGAACTTCATTTTGCCGGGGCGGATGCCAGCTTTTTCGCGCTCTTCGGTAGCGGTTTTGCCACGTTGTTCTTCTTCGAGGCGGGCAACTGCTTCGGCGGCACGTTCGGCGTAAGCGGTTTCCTTGAACTGTTCGGTGATTTCACGGTAGACCTGCAGAGCGTCGCTTTTGCTGTCTTTGTTATCGAGAAACTGGGCATATTCGAGTGCCGCGGCCGGTTGTCCGGCTGAGCGCAGCATGAACTGGCGGTAGTGCTCTTTTGCGGCGTCGGTATTGCCGTTGCGGATAGCCATGGTTGCGCGCAATTTGCTGACCTGCGGGTGCTGCATGCGTTTTTCGACGGCGAGAAGATGCTCTTCGGCATCGCCGGAAGCTCCGCTCATGATGAGACCTTCGGCCAGCACCAGCCTGGCATCGATGTTGTCGGGAAGGTCTTGAATAATACTGGCAGCTTCTTCGAGGCCGCGGGTCATACTGTAGCTTCTGACCAGTGCCAGGGCAAATGCGCTGCGGTATTTGATGTTGCCGGGAACAATGCTCAGGGCGCGGTTGGCTTCTTCGGCGGCTTCTTCGTAGAGATTGTTCTGCATGAGGATTTGCGCTTTGATGAAGCGGGCTTCGGGATTGCTGGCGGAGCGCGAAATGACTTCGTTGATCATTTTAGAGGCCTCTTCGGTGAAGCCGCGATAGAGTCTGATCTGCGCGAGGCCGACCAGCGCGTCGTCAATGCGTGGGTCTTTGCGGTTGATTTTGATATAGAGTTCTTCGGCTTCTTTGAGTCGGTTTTGTTTGGCGATGACATCGGCGAGGTTAAGCATGGCGAAGCTGTCGTCTTTAACTTCGATAGCTTTGCGAAACTGGGCTTCAGCCTTGCCGTATTCGTCAAGCGCTCGGTAACTGTCGCCGAGAAGAAACAGGCTCTGAAAGTTTTTCGGGTTGGCCTTGATTGCTTCTTCAAACTTTTTGATCGCTTCGGCAAAATTGCCGGCGTTGAACCTGAGAACGCCGATGTAATGGTGGGCGTCGCTGTTTGTGGGTTCTTTGGCGAGAATATCGTTCAACATCAACTCTGCGCCTTCGTTTTCGCCCTCGTCGATTTTATCGATCGCCAGTTCTATTGTGGTTTTCGGGCGTTCCGGCTTGATGTCATAGGTCTGGGTACTGACTCTTGGTCTTATCATTGTCTGCGCCATCGGGTTGCTGACTTCGATTTCTTTCGGAATAGCAGTCGCCGGCAACTTTTGTTCAGTCTGTGTTTTCGCTTTGGCAAGCTCGCTTTCTAGCTGCTTGAGCAGGTCGGTATACTGCTTCTGGTTTGGGTCTTTGCTTGCGAGAATGCGTGCATGTTCGAGTGCTTTATCCTGGCTGCCGGAAAGAGCGAGGCTGTATGCCAGGTAATAGCGCGCCTGGTCATGATCTTTTGCCATATCGACGACCTGGCCAAGATAATCGGCGGCGCCGCGATAATCGCGCGCGGCGTAGAGTTTAAGGCCCTGGTCGAGAAGCGTGGGTACGAGATTCTGGGCGCAGAGCGGCGCCAGCGCACAAAGCAGCAGTGCGGCGAGCAGCAGGCCGGCATGTTTCCCTATCATAAATCCTCCTGAAAAAATCAGCTGGCGCTGTTAAGGAACTCGAAGCATTCCTGTTCGCCCGCGGCCTGATGCGCCATGAAAAAGAATCCCGACATTTCGAGTACCGTCGAGTGGTGCTTGTCGAGGCCCCAGACACCAATCTGGCCGGCAAAGTCGTCGACAATCATGCCGGAAATATCAAGCAGCGCGGCAACTCCCGGGCTGCTGATCAGTTCGACATCTGTGCAGTCGAGCGCGAACAGGCAAAAACCGGCGTCGAGCGCGCTTTGCACCGTCTGCTTGAGCATGGTGCCGCCGGTGTCTTCGAGATAGCCTTTGAGTCTTAGTATCTCGATCTGGTCTTTGGTCTCGGTAGTGACTGAAAACGGCTGATACATAATCCCTCCCGTTGTAATCGGGATTTATACTACTCTACTCTATACCTACTTTTCAACCGTTTTGGCAAAGTATATAGGAGGCAACCGTAGATTCGCGGCTGTAAAAATTGCGCTGCACGCAATTGGCTAAAATAAAAAATGTGCCGTTTGAAGCGACACATTGAAAGGGAGTTAGGGATTAGGTTGTCCATTCACGAAGATTCGACTGATTAAAGTTGAACCTCACATGAACTTCAACATTCTTATCGGCGATAAAAATTAAAGTGTTTAGCTTTTTTTTATTTTTTTTTCTCATAAATTTACCAGCAATTAGGACGATAAATGAAATAACGTAAAATTACAGACTACAAGCTATTCGGAGGTAAGCGGCATGAAAAAAGAAAGCCTCATGACCATTCCAGAGTTGATGGACTTTCTCAAGGTCAAGCGCAATACGATATACACTCTTAGAGATCTTGGCCTGCCTACGGTTAAGATTGGCCGCTCAGTGCGGTTTCGCGCCGAAAGTGTAATCAAGTGGCTCAGCGACCTCGAGAAGACCAGTAATTCACCTGTTTCTGCTTTTCTGAGCGACAACACCCACCTGCTGTAACCATGAGCGAAACGGCCCAGGAAATCTTCTATCTGCTCAGCTTCTCGGTTACTACCGGGTTTTTTCTGAGCAAGACATTGTTCGCACTGTTCAGGACGTGGCAGGATGACAGTTGGTTGGAAAAAGGCCGCGGGCGTCGCAGTAAGCCCTGATTTGCTGCCCTTAACTTAACAATTATCCATTTTCTAAAATTCGTAGGGGTTCAACTTGTTGAACCCCTACGCTTGTTTTGATTACTTGTAGAGTCTTGTGTAATTCCAGTGGCTGCCCATGACTTTTTTGTAGTAGTCGCGGGTTTCGGCCAACGGAATACGGTCGAGGCGCTCGAGGACCGGCAGGTTCGCGTGCGGGCCCTGCTCAACCTTGCGGGTGACGTTGCCCTGTCCACCATTGTAGGCTGACGAAGCGAGATAGAGATCGCCATTGAACATGTCGGCAAGAAATTTAAGATACCAGGAACCATATCTGATATTCAGATCGACCTGCCAGAGTTTCTTTTGCGTGTAGTCTTTTTCGCCGAGCTTTCCAGCGATCCATTTGCCGGTTGATGGCAGAATCTGCATCAGGCCGTGCGCGTTGCTGCGCGACAGGACTTCGGGGTTAAAGTGGCTTTCTTCGCGCATTATCGAGAGTATCCAGAACGGGTCGATGCCGAATTTTTTGGCGTTGGCGCGAACATGGGTTTCGTATGAAAAGGGATACATCGCTTTCCAGGCCCATTCTGGCAGAGTGTCGAGCGAGTGGTCGGCTTCGAGTCTCTGGCGGAAAAGTCGCTCGCCGAAAGCGGTGAGCTGATTGTAATCGTTGTTTTCGCGGGCTATATCGAGTATTTCTCTATATAGTGCAAGATTGGCGGGGTGACGGTCGGTCAGCCTGATCGCTTCTGCTCTGGCGAATCCGGACAGGCTGGTGGACCAGAGCTTTTTCAGCGCGGCGACGCGCGTTTTAAGCGTTGCGTCGAGTTTGCTGCTGGCCTGGGTGACCAGTTTCAATGCGTCAGTGCGCGCTGCCGGCGCGACCCAGGTTATGTAGAATGAGTTTGGGTATTTTTTCTTGAGCAGTTTGAGCAGGGTTTGCGCTTCGGCTGATTTTTCTCCAAGCGCGATAATAGCGTAGCCGAGGGCGTCATCGGCGCGGTGGTGGCCGGGAAAACTTCGTGCGAGCAACATGAAAAACGGCACTGCGCGGGCTTTGTTGCCCTTGTCGTAATGTTCGAGCCCCATTTCATAAATATGAACCGGGAAGAGGGCGCCGAGGTCGCTCATTTTGCAGAGGCGGCCGATAAGTTCGAGTGTTTCAGCGTCGTTGCCAATGCGGTATGCTGAACGCATCTTGCGATAGAGTGCCGAAATTTCATTGACCGGGAAAGTAGGCGTCTGCAGCGCTATGCGGTAATCGGCAATTGCCTCGGCGTGGCGTTCGTTAAAATGATGCGCGTCGCCGCGAAGTTGGTGGGCAAGCGCCATTATCGCCGGCAACGCTTTGCGGGATGCTATTATCGAATTGTAAATCTGCATGGCTTCAGGCAGTTTTTTGTCCTGCCGCAGCGCTTCGGCTTTGAACAGGTCGGCGGCCGCCTGTCCCCATTTGCCCAGCAATCCGGCAGGAACCTGAGTTTTTTTGAAAAGTTCGCCGGTCAGGTTCTCTGAATTGGCGAGCAGCAGTATTTCGAGCCATTCGTTGTCTTCGAATGCCCAGTTCTGAGGATTCTGCAGTATCTTTTTGAGCAGGCCCTGCGAAGCGGGAGCGCCGCGATAAAAGGGTTTATCAGCGTGGAAGCCGCGCAAAGACTGAATTGCGATGCGGCTCTTGCGCCCCGGCTTGAGAAACTCAAGTTCAGAAAGCTTCTCAAGGGCAGTCCCGCGCAGCCATGGCGTGGGCATGGCTTTTCCGGCAGCTTCGAGGCTGGCGACTGAGCTTTCGTTGGCATTTTCCAGCTGCAGCAGGAAATGTGGCATATGACTCTGCATGATAGCTTCAGAGCCAGTTTGCAGAGCTATTGCTTTGGCGTAAATCGCCTGCGCTTCGGCTTTTCGCCCGAGGTTTTTTAGTGCCTCAGCCTGCAGAAACAGCTTGAGGTCGGTCAGCTCAGGTGATGCCTGCAATTGTTCGATTTTACTGAGTACTGCCGCGTAGTTTTTTGCCGTGTGCAGTCGGGTGATTTCATCAAGCTGGCGGTCGAAGCTCTGCGCCAGAAGTGGTGATGAGCTTGTAATACCGGTCAGTGATGCGAAAAGAACAAATATCCCAATCAACTTTAACATTAACTTGAGGTTTTTCATGTATTCTCCTGTTAACTATATTTGTACCAGAAAGCTTTATCCGATTTCAAGGTCTGATGTAAATTATCAGTTCGCGGGGAGTACTTAATCGAGATTGCGGTTGCCCTGTTTAATGTACGGTTGGCCGTTGCAATTTTGCTTAGTTTGCTGTATAAATATCAGATAATTTGCATGATTCCCTTTTTAGTTAGTTTTTAGGAGAAGAACATGAAACTTTATACCACCGACAAAATTCGCAACATTGGCCTGGTAGGCCACGGCGGCACCGGCAAGACCTCTCTGGCCGAAGCCATGCTTTTTCATACCGGAGCGAATACCCGCATAGGCAAGGTCGATGATGACTCTTCGGTGATGAACTACGACTCTGAAGAAACCCGTCGCAAAGCCACTGTTGGCACTTCTCTCGCCGCACTTGAATATAAAGATCACAAGATCAATGTTCTCGATGCTCCGGGTTTTGACGATTTTCTCGGTGAAGTTTACAAGATCTCCGGCGCCGTTGATATGGCGATTGTTACAATTAACGCCCAATCCGGCATCGAAGTCGGAACCGAAAAGAACTGGGCTCTGCTCGAAGAAACCAAAACCCCGAGAATCGTTTTCCTGAGCAAGCTTGACAAAGAAAACATCAACCTTGACAAGACATTCGCCAGGCTTAAAGAATTCGACAGCAAGATTGTTCCGGTAATCGTTCCCTGGGGCACTTTTGAGAACCTCAAGGGAGTCATCGACCTGCTCGAAATGAAAGCCTACGCCTATAACGACGACAAGGGCAAAGCCATTGAAGTGAAAGACATTCCGGCTGACCAGATGGACTACGCGAAAGCTCTGCGTGAACCGATGGTCGAGTCAATCGTTGAATGCGACGAAGCTCTGATGGAAAAATTCTTCGAAGGTGCTGAGATAACCGTTGAAGAGCTGCGCGGCGCGCTGCGCAAGGGTATCGCCAAAAACGAAATCAAGCCTCTGATCAGTGGCATGGCACTCAAGAGCATCGGCACCGAAAACGTTCTTGATTTTATCATTAACTGCTGCCCGTCACCGGCTGAATGTCGTATTCTTCCGGTTGTTAAGGCCGGCACCGAGGAAGAAGTAAAGCTTACCGCTGATGCCAATGGCCCGGTCTGTGGCTTTATCTTCAAAAAAATCAACGAAATGGCCGGCGACATGATTTTCTTGCGCGCTATCAGCGGCACTTTCAACCCCGGCGTTGAATACTTGAACACCACTACCGATAACACCGAACGTTTCAGCTCGTTCTCGACACTGCGTGGCAAGAACAAAGTTGATATCGAAAAGGTTATTGCCGGCGATATCGTTGTTCTGGTAAAACCCAAGAGCTCTACGCATGGTCACACTCTGTGCGACAAGAGTAACCAGTTCCACGTGAAGGTTCCCGCACTGCCACAGGCCAAGCTGACCTTTGCAGTCAATCCGCGCACCAAACAGGATCAGGAAAAGATGGGTTCAGGTCTCAACACCCTGTGCGCCGATGACGGCGTTCTCTCTTACAAATTTGATCCAGAACTTGGCCAGGGCATGCTTTCGGGGCTCGGTGACACTCACATTGATGTTGCCATCAGCAGACTGAAATCGCGCTGGAACGTCGATGTAGATATTTCCAAGCCCAAGATTCCGTATCGCGAAACCATCAAGGGCAAATCAAGAGTTCAGGGCAAGCACAAGAAGCAGTCTGGTGGCCGCGGTCAGTATGGTGACTGCTGGATCCGCTTCGAGCCGAATCCGGGCGTTGAATTTGAATTCGCCGACGAAGTTGTTGGCGGCGCGATCCCCAAAAACTTTATTCCGGCAATTGAAAAGGGTCTGCAGGATGCCAGAAGACGTGGAGTTCTTGCCGGATTCCTCACTATCGGCTTCAAGGCAATCGTAGATTTCGGTTCATACCACGACGTCGATTCTTCGGAAATGGCGTTCAAACTGGCTGCTACTCTTGCTTTCAAAAAGGGCATTGTTGAAGCCCGCCCGATCATTCTTGAGCCGATCTACGAAGTAGCTGTAACCGTGCCTGATGAATTCATGGGCTCGATCATCGGCGACCTCAACTCAAGACGCGGCAGAATTCTCGGCATGGAACCAGGTAACGGCACCCAGGTTGTTAAGGCACTCGTTCCGTTGGGAGAAATGTATAAGTATTCTACCGACCTCAAGTCGATGACTCAGTCGCGCGCTGACTTTAACATGGCCTTCAGCTCATATGAAGAAGTTCCGGGCAGCGTAACTGACCAGATCATCAAAGAATACAAGACCGAAGACGAAGCCGAAGCCTGATATCACGCTTAATCGAGCGGCTGGCCGGGAAAATTCCCGCCAGCCGCTTTTTATTTGCCAGTCGTCGCTTTTGCCTTGTGGATTTATGCTTATACAAATATATGCAGGCTACCCGGGCTCTTGGCGGGATCTCAACGCTCCAGCGACTCGCCTCATCAACTTCTCGATTGCTGGAGCCTTTGAGTCAAAGATGTGCTCGGCTTACAAGCTTGCGCTTATGAGATGCCCGCCTACGCCCTTAGTTTGCAGGTATTTGAGGTTTGATTTATGCATTCAGCAATGAAATTGAATCATTACAGGATGGCTGAAATTTTAGGTTGCAAAAATAGAGCGCTGTTGTATTATTATAGGCTTGATAATTAGATATTATAGAGGTCTCAATGCCGGAACAGCAATCAATCGGGCCGTCTAAGAGCAGTCTCAAGCTGGCGCTGCAATTCAATATTGAACAGAGCGAGCTTGCGGCCTTGTGCGCGATTTTTCAGAACAGCCTTGCTGCGGGTATCGAGAAGTCTTTGTCGCCCGGCATGCAGGCGGTTCTTTTGACCAGGTTGCTCAAACATTCGATAGATCTCAAGTTTGAAGAAAAGGTTATTCAGCCAGACTCGCTGCCGGTAATTAACGACAGCCAGGAACCAGCGCTGAACACTTTTAAGGCGCGGCTTGTGCGCGGCATGTTTCTCACATTTATTGAGCATGAGCGCGGTCTGCCGGGCCTCGTAGACAGCATGGCCGGTATTACTTCAGTCGGCCTTGGCGCTGGTTCGTTTAAACTGCCGGGAAGCGATCGAAAAGTTAAACTGTCAGAGCTGCAGAAAAACTACCCTGACCGCACACTGGTAGCGCAAACTCAGGTCGGGTTGCTGCAGAAAATGCTCTGCCCTGATAATCTGAACGGGTTTCCTAATGTCAGAACCGGGGTATACAGCCTGTTAACCGGCTGTTCGCTGCTGCCGTTTTATGCCGCCGTTGTCAAAATGAGCAGCACAGAGCCAGTTGAAGATGCCGAGGCGGTTCAGCAGGCCTGCATCATGGTTGAAGAACGGTTTTCTCAACAGTCTGAGCGGTTACATCGCTTTCTGGCGCAGAATTTGTTCAGGGTAATGTTCGAAGAACTTTTTAACCACGAGAGCACGGTATTTTCGATTTTTTCACTCTGATTCCTACACATTGCACGCCTTTTTTTCTATAGAGTGTTGACATCCCGGAGCGATTCAGTTGATAATGACTGCATTCAAAGTTATACCCGGGGGATTGAATCGCTATGGCAGAAAAAAGCCGCAGTCTTAGTTTTTTCCTGTTTGTCTGTGCACTTCTAAGCGGAGTGATTTTTTATGGCTGTGGCGGTGGTGGGGGCACGTCTTCTCAACATGTGCCCTTGCAGATCAGCGGCAATGTTACATCTATGCTGCCATTGGCCGGGTTGCGCGCCGACTCTGCTTTAAGCCCGGATCTGCGTTCTGCGGCAAGTCTTGCTGGTGTTGAGGTCTATCTTGAATCGGCCCGCGAGATGCATTCTACCCGGACAGATTCTGAGGGCAGGTTTCTGCTTTCGGGCGTTCCGGCCGGCAATCATTATCTGATTGCCAGGGTGCTGACTGCCACCGGAACCACCCTCAAAGTGCGCTCGTCGGAGGCGGTGGCGGTTTCTGACACACGCCCGACCGCTATGATCAGCGCTCCTCTCGCTCTGGTTACTGCAACTGCCAGCGCAAGCGGCAAACTCCTCGATGTTAATAACCAACCAGTTCGCAACGGCTCTCTTATGCTCTGGGGCGAAACTTTTTATACCGACAGCAATGGTATGTATACAACGCCGCCGATGCCTTTCAACACTATCGCCTCGGTAGTCGTTACCGTGCCCGGTTTCCAGCAGACCGCGATTCCAGTCAAGTTCACTGACAATCCCCCGTTTATTGAACAGACTATTGTCAACAATTCTGCTACCAATCGCCCGCCAACTTCGGCTCTGACTGCCAACAGATACACAGTGTCGCCCGGTGTCTCGGTTCTTCTTGCGGCCACAGCCAGCGATCCCGACGAGACGCTCGGCAGCAACAATTATGCCTGGTCAACAACGATCGGAACATTTTCCGGCAGCCTGGCCGGCCTTAGCGCGAGCTGGATAGCACCTTCCGAAAGCACGCCAGCAACGGTCACCTTTACTGTTACAGACAGCGGCGGCCTGATCTCTCGTTCTAATGTGGGCATTGTTGTTGGAACAGGTATCTTTGTGCCTAATAACCCGCCGACTATTGCGAGCCTGACCAGTAGCTCGACTGATGGCAAGCATTACAGCACTCTTACCTATGCTCTCACAGCTAGCGCCACTGATATCGACGGCAATAATCTGACCTATACCTGGACTGCAACTTCTTCAGCCAATGCTGGCACTCTCAGCGGTTCTGGCAAGACGGTCAACTGGCAGACTCCCACTGTCACAGCTCCCACCAATGTAACAGTCACGGTTTCGGTCACAGACGGAAAAGATTCCCGGTCTTTGTCGCGCACCTTCAGCGTCACTGTTGACCCCTATATCGAGGGCAACTCGCCGCCGAACGCGGTCACTATCTCTTTGCCGACCCCTGGTGAGCTGTTTGTGCCGGGTGAACAGATAAACGTAGCAGGAAGCGCAACCGACTATGATCCGGCAACATCTCAGTATGTTGCCATGGAAGCCAGCGCGTTTACCTGGGAACTGATTTACCCCAACAACACAGTTACAAATATGGCGGCTGGTCGTTCAGAATTTCTTTACACTTTGCCCCGAGATGCGGGAAATTATACGATAAGGCTTACTGCTACTGACAAGTATCAGGCAAAAGCGTCGTCGACGCGGCAACTTAGAATCAATTCAGCCCCAGCCCTGCCTGTAATAGCAATGAACCAGACAAATCCGATAAGGATCGGCACAGTGATAACGTTCACCGGTTCTGCAACTGATGTCGAAGATGGCAGCATAGCCCCCGCCTCTTTGACCTGGAAATTCCCGGCTCCGATCAACACCTGGTATGGCAACAGTCTCGCCACCAATACAATTCCTGAGGGCACGCATATCGTAGAGCTCAGCGCCAGAGACAGCAAGGGTGCGATTTCTGCGACAGCCACGCGACAGGTCATCGTCAGCAACACCGGCCCAACTATGACAATTGCTACCCCAGCCGAAGGCGCAGCCGTTGTTGCGAGCCTGCCCTTTGCAATCTCGGGAAGCGGCGTCGACGTGAACAACGCTGCTGTTGACGCTTCAACCATGGTCTGGGAGCTTTGGCGCAGCGGAGTGGCTACTTATACTATTGCTTCACAGACTGCAGCTTTTAACTATACATTTGATGAAGTCGGGCATTATGTGCTGACTCTTACTGGCAAAGACGCCGCGACCCCCATCAAGACCGGAACCACACAGAGGATGTTCACTGTAAACGCAACGCCGAGCGTCAGCATTACGTGGCCGGCGTCAGGAACCAGATTTGATCTTAACACAGAGATCACTTTTGACGCCAATCTTAGCGACAGCCCCGGCGAAGAGGCTTTCCTTATCGCCAGCTGGAGTTCTTCTATAGACGATGATATTGGTGTGGGCGCGCCTCTTAAGTATTCTGATCTTTCGTCAGGCTCGCACGTCATCACCTGCGAAGTCATCAACACCCGCTCCAAACTCTCAACCAGTACCAGCACCATGATTCTGGTGAACACCCTTCCGGTCGGCACACTGACTTACGATATAGCTACTTATGCTGATGGCCCAGATGGCAGACCGATATTCTTGTCGACGAACTCTTCGATGAATATTCCAATGACCATGACCACATATGACGCCGATACAAATGCTGAAGTCGCGCCAGAGAACATAAAATGGTTTTTCATCGAAAACAATATAGAAGTACCCTTTGCAACTGGTAAGACAGTAACTACGCAGCTGTTTCCACTTGGACTTGCTTCTATAACTGTGCGAATCTATGATTCGTTCGCTGAAGATTTTGAAGACCAGGCCAGCGCGACTTACAAAACCGGCTTTCAAGTCTGGCAGAGCAGATTGCTTGGCGTTGGTGCAAATATTGGTAATATGACTTATTTGCATACAACTACTGGAAAAGCTTATCTCGCCGGCTATAATGGTGGCAATTCAGTAGTAAATGCTTATGAATTTAGAGATGGCTTGAATCCATTCCTGGAGCTGGCCCAAGACTACATATTGGCAACTACTACTCCCACTTTATATGACTATTTATCTGTAGATGCAGCTGTGACCGACAAGGACAGCAAGATTATTGCCCTGGGGACGCAAGCTGGTGGCGATCACTATCTGATACACGATGTTGCTTCTGCCACAGCAAGGCCATATGTGTTGCCATCAAACACTCTTAATGGTGCTACCAGTCTGGCAATGCATCCATCAGACCTGACTATCGGTTACCTTGCGGTTGGCGGCAACAAACTGCTCAAGTTCAGTCCAGCCAGCAAACTTCTCGAAGAAACTATAACTTCTGCAGATGGCACAACTTTCAACGGGCTGTCCCGGGTTAGAAGCATCGCGGGCGGAACTCTTGTCGGCAAGGTTTTTGCTGCAGACAGAGTTAACGACAGAGTTGTCAGATATCTCGACTACTCTCTTGGCAGTCCGGTTATTACCAGTGCAAGCGCACCGGTAGATGTGGCGGTAAGCGGCAATTATCTTCTGGTGCTTGAGAACAGTGGCAAGGTCTCTGTTCATTTGATAGATTCGACAGGCAAGAGTAATTTTGTGATGCGATTTGGTGGAACCGTTGCCGGCGGCGCTTTTACGAACATAGAGGGAATAAGCTGTTCGGGCAAGGATCTGTTTATTCTTGAAGCAGGCGCCAGCAATCGAGTTCATTTGATTCGCAGCGGAATGACGAACTGGTTGTCCGACTGATATCTCGCAGATTTTTTCGGGCGGCTCAAGCAGTTGAGCCGCCCGTTTTGCTTCAGGGTGGTAATTGCTGGTGTCTTTGGCCGGTGGCGGCAGCAATCCGCGCTAATCTGCGGTTCGGTCTGCTGGCTTTTTCTTCTTTGTGGCTCTGGGGCTTTGTGCGAGGCAGCTTTGGTGAGCGCACGGAGATTGCTTAGTTGGCTTTGCCGCCTCGCAACCAGGCAAATGCTGGCGTGCAGGGTTGGCAGACGCTTAATGACCGCTTGCTAATTCGCGTTTATCTGCGGACTCTTGCGGTTCGGCCTGCTGATTCTTTGTATTCTCTGCGGCTCGGCGCGAGGTGTTCTGTTAGAGGGCGTCGCAGAATTCTCGGAACATGCGGCGGGCCTGGCGGATGATCTGTTCTTTGCGCAGGTCGCCCTTGAGGCCGACTTCGCCGGTGAAGATGCCGAAATTGGCGTTCATCGGGTGAAAGTCTTTGTGGCCGTCATAGGTGATATACCTGAGCAGCGAACCGATCATGGTTTCTGGCGGAAACACTACCGGCTCTTTCCCTTGAAGAATGCGCACGGCGTTCATCCCGGCAACCAGGCCGGTAGCGGCCGATTCGGTATAGCCTTCGACGCCGCAGATCTGGCCGGCAAAAAAGATGCGCGAGTCATTCTTGAGCTGCAGAGTAGGGGTGAGCAGCTTTGGCGAGTTGATGTAAGAGTTGCGGTGCATCTGCCCGAGTCTGACGAACTCGGCCTTTTCGAGGCCGGGTATCATTCTGAAAACCCGCTTCTGCTCAGAATGTTTCAAATTAGTCTGAAAGCCTACCAGATTATAAAGACTGGCGAGCAGGTTGTCCTGGCGCAACTGAACGGCAGCGTAGGGGCGCTGACCGGTTGCCGGATCAACAAGCCCGACCGGTTTCATCGGCCCGAAGCGCAGCGAATCGACGCCAGATTCGGCGATGATCTCGACCGGCTGGCAGGCGCTGAAAAACTTCTTGCGTTCGTCTTTTTCAAGTTTAGACAGTTCAATGCGTTCTGCCTTGAGCAGCGCGTCTACGAAGGCGAGATACTGTTCTTTGTTCATCGGGCAGTTGATATAGTCGCCCTTTTCGCCTTCGCCGTAGCGGTCGGCTTTGAACCCTATGTTCATATTGATGCTGTCGGTCGACACCAGCGGCGCAATCGCGTCGAAGAATTCAAGTTGCGACTGCCCCAGGCGCTTTTTAATGCCCTGCAAAAGCGCCGGCGAGGTTAGTGGTCCGGTCGCGACGATCACCAGGCCGTCATCATCGGGGATCTCGGTTGCTTCGTCGTTGATAAATTCAATCAGAGTGTGCCCTTTCAGGTAGCGCGTGATTTCGCGCGCAAAAGCGCCACGATCAACCGCAAGCGCGTTGCCTGCCGGCACGCGATACTTGTAGGCAACATCCATGAAATAACTGCCGAGCAGGCGCAGTTCTTCCTTGAGCAGACCTGAGGCGCGGTCGGGAAGGTTGCTGCCAACCGAGTTGCTGCAGACAAGTTCGGCAAACTGGTCGGTAGTATGTGCGCCAGTAGTATGTTTCGGGCGCATTTCGACCAGACGAACCGGTATCTGCCGGCGAATCAGCTGATAGACAGCTTCAGTGCCGGCCAGGCCAGCGCCCAGCACAGTAATACCAATGGTTTTATTCTTCCTGATCGTCATTTTCAATGCCTTCCGGGACTATCTTGTATTTGCAGCCCTTGCCAGAACATTTGATGTATTTGCCGGATTTTTTAGTGCTATGCCAGACCAGTGGCGCGCTGCACTCCGGGCAAAGTTCGCCGCTGGGTTTCGCCCAGGTGGTCAGGTCACATGCGGGATAATTTGAACAGCCATAAAACAGTCGACCACGTTTCGATTTCTTTTCGAGCATCTTGCCGTTACAACCGGCTTTAGGGCAGCCGACGCCGATGTCTTTTACGATCGGTCGTGTGTTTTTGCATTCGGGATACTTGGTGCAGGCAATAAAGCGCCCGAAACGCCCGGTTCGTATATGCATGGCGGCGCCGCATTTTTCGCACTTTTCGTCGATAGGCTCGCTATCGCCTTTTTCCTCAGTGCCGAACTGCTCAAGAAGCGCGGCAATAGCCAGCGGTGGCTTGGGCATGCCATTGGCGAACAGCAGAAGCTCTTCGGGAATGTTTATTGTCGACTTGCAGGCCGGGTAGGCCGAACAGGCGAGAAATTTGCCACTGCGCCCGAGTCTGACCACCATGTTCTGGCCGCACTTTTCGCAGTTCATGTCTGAAGGAATCTGCACGCGTTCGATCTCGGTTTCAGCGCGCTTGAGGTCTTTGACAAATGGCTCGTAGAAGTCGCTCAGCACATGCACCCAGTCTACTTCGCCCTCTTCGATGCGGTCGAGATAGCCTTCCATGCTGGCGGTAAAGCCAGGGTTGATGATGTCAGCAAAGCAGGTTTCAAGAATATAGTTGACGACAAAAGCTGAATCAGAAGGCTGCAGGCGGCCCTCGTTCTTGTGTACATAACGCCGCTGTTGAATGGTGTCGACGATGGTGGCGTAGGTGCTTGGCCGGCCGATGCCTTCTTTTTCAAGGGTCTTGATCAGCGAAGATTCGCTGTAACGCGGTGGCGGTGCGGTAAAATTCTGTTCGCCGTTGACGCTGCACAGCTGCAGACCCTCGCCCTCTTCGACAGGTGGGAGTTTTTGTTTGCCGTCGGTATCGATTTCAGCTGGCTCGTCTTCTTCGCGCGAAATTGCGTAAAGCGAGGTGAAACCATCGAAGACCATGGTGGTGCCACTGGCCTGCAAAAGGTTTTCTTCAACGTCGACATCGATGGTAACAACCTTGTAACGGGCTTCGGCCATCTGCGACGCGACATAGCGTTTCCAGATAAGTGAATAGAGCTTAAGCTGTTCTGGCTTGAGCCAGGCCGCCATCTTTTCGGGGGTGCGCATGACCGATGTCGGCCTGATCGCTTCGTGCGCATCTTGAGCGCCTTTTTTCATCTTGAACTGGCGGTGCGTCTTTAACAGATACTCGCTACTGTAGCTTTCTTTGAGATATTCGTCGAGCTCAGCGAGTCCTTCTGGGGCGATTCTGACCGAGTCAGTTCGCATGTAGGTGATAAGACCGACCTGGCCTTCTTTGCCGAGTTCAACTCCTTCATAAAGCTTTTGCGCTACCGACATGGTGCGCCTTGGCGTGAACGAGAACTTCTGGGCTGCTTCGGCCTGGAGAGTGCTGGTAATAAAGGGTGGTGGCGGAGTCTGTCGGCGTTCACGGCTGTTAACAGAGGTAGCAGACAGTTTTGCTTTTTTGATTGCTTCAATAATTTTATCAGCGCTGGCTTTATCAGGAACCGTAGTTTTTTTGCCGGCCTGCTTGACCAGTTTAACCTGAAACTTGCGATTAGCAGAGGTTTTAAGCTCAGCATCTATTGTCCAGAATTCTTCTGGAACAAATGCGAGAATCTCTTTTTCGCGCGTGCAGATCAGCGCAACGGCGACTGACTGAACACGGCCGGCGGAGAGGCCGAGACAGACTTTCTGCCAGAGCAGTGGCGACAGTTTATAGCCGACGAGGCGGTCAAGAATGCGGCGCGACTGCTGCGCGTTGACCAGCGGAAAATCAATAGATCTCGGGTTTTGCAGAGATTTAAGCACGTCTTCGCGGGTGATAGAGTTAAAGGTGATGCGGCATTCAGAGAGCGGGTCAATGTTGAGAACATTGGCCAGATGCCAGCTGATTGCTTCGCCTTCGCGGTCAGGGTCAGGCGCGAGATATATGCGGTCAACGGTGCGCGCGATTTTTTGCAGTTTGAGAATGACTTCCTTGCGGTCTTTTACTACATGAAAATCAGGAACAAAACCGTTTTCGGTGCTTACGCCGAATCGCGATGGTGGCAGGTCGATAACGTGACCCTTACTGGCTTCTACGATGAATTCCTTGCCGAGAAACTTGGAAAGTGTTTTGATTTTGCCGGGTGATTCGACGATGATCAGATTTTTGGTCATGGTTGTCAGTGCAGCTCTATTGAGTGTGGCACGAGGTCGGAACCCTGCGCTTCCATTTCGGTCATTGGCTTGCTCATCAGCACGATCAGTTCCATGCGGCTGGCCGAAACCTGGCGCAGATCGTTTTTCCAAAGGTATTCAAGCGCCTTTTCGAAGTGAAGTTGTGAAATAACGCCGTCTTCAACGAGTTTCAGCATGAGCTGCTGCGCCTCTGGCGCTAAACGAACCGCTTCGGTGGCATGCAGATGCCTTATGCCACGAGGTTCGCCGGCAGCAGAACATTCGCGATCGCTGACTCTGACAATTGGGTCGACCCGTGAAGTAAGCATGGCTACCAGGTTCATGGCGGTGTCGATGTCGTCAAGGCGATAACCCTTTTCGAGCAGCTTGCTGACAATCGGGTCTTTTTCGTCGATCCCGCTTGTCTCAATGCGTTTTATAACAATATTCATAATTTTCATTATGTTTGTTAACGGGCTTTTAATGTTGTTCATGGCCTACCTTTTAACGATGCTTATTTCTAGTCTGGTATGTGTTTCCCTGAAGTTTTACCAGATAATCTCTCATTTCGAGCTGCAAAAGTAAAGAAAACAATCTGTCGCGTGGCCAGCCAGACTCAAGAAGTCTGTCTATAGATACAGGTTCACTGGCCATTGCGGCAAGTAATTTTTTTTCTTCATCAGTAAGATCTTCAAAATCGTCACTTTTTTCAAGGAGTTTTTTCTCGGGTAACAGTTCACCATAGTGTTCGATGAGTTCATCCGGGCTGGTTACCAGGGTCGCGCCTTCTTCGATAAGGCTGAGAGTGCCTTCAGAAGTCGTGCTGCCGCTGATGCCGGGAAGGGCGAAAACTTCGCGGTTCTGCTCCGCCGCGAGTCTGGCAGTGATAAGCGAGCCGCTGCGCGCACTGGCTTCGACGACCAGTGTGGCGAGGCACATTCCCGAAATAATCCGGTTACGCACGGGAAAATGCCAGGGCCGGGCAATAACGCCGGGCGGGTATTCAGAGATGATGGCGCCTTTTTTGAGAATGGCATCGCGAATGCGCCGGTTGCCGCGCGGGTAGATGACGTCAGGCCCGTTGGCCAGGACCGCTACTGTGGTCGCCTCAGCCTCGAGGGCGCCGCGGTGGGCGTGCGTGTCGATGCCGAGCGCCAGGCCGCTGACAATGGTGAATCCGGCTGCGGCGAGGCGAAAAGCGAAGTCGCGGGCCAGGTCATAGCCCATCTGCGTGCCGTTTCTGGCGCCGACAATGGCGAGCGCTGGTGCTGCCGGGTTGCTGATCTCGCCTTTAATAAAGAGCACCGGCGGTGAGTCGGGAATCTCGCGGAGCAGCGGCGGATATTCGTCGTCGTCGAAACAGACCATTCGCGTCTCTTTCTGCTCAAGCAGTTCAGATGTGCAGATCGGCTCGGTTTTTGCCGCGGTCGAAAGAAAACGTTCGAGTCTGATGTGGTCCCAGCCTTTGACCTTGAGAAGCTCAGCTTTGCTGGCGGTGAATGCCCGCAGCGGGTTGCCGAATTCCTGAAGCAGGCCGGCTCTAATTGTCGAGCCGAGCCAGCTCATGTTGGCCAGCTGCAGCCAGGCTTTCTGCTGGATCGCGGTTTTGACCTGACGCGCGGGCTCAGCCATAGAACATCGACTCCTTGGGACTCTTGATCTGTTTAATTGCCTTTTTACACCAGAAAACAAGAGTTTCGTCAGTTGCCTCGACCGAAATCTGGGTCAGTCTGGCTAACGAACCGACTCCGGCGCTGACCAGTGCCTCAAGCGCCAGACTTTTGACCGAACTATGCTCGTTGCCGAACAGGTCAATAAAAAGATCGGGTTTTTCCTGCGCCATTTCGGCCATTGTTCGCTTTATCGTGCGCACTTCGCGTTGGTCTTTGGCCTTGCTTGAGTGGTTCATCAACGTCAGCGCATCGGCTGAACTGTTCATGGTGCCGAAGGATTTAATTGTGGCGAGGCGCACTTTCATCGACTGATCGCCGAGCGCATCCTGCAGAACCGCGCGGGTTTTGACGCCGGGAAAACTGCCCAGTGCCTCGGCCGCCGCCGATCTGACATTGTCATCAGTATCTTCGAGCAGCATGATAATGTGGTCGATGCCGCGCTCTTCGCGCAATTCAGCAAGCGCTTTGGCGGCGTTGCTGCGCAACTCATTGTCGGTGCCTTCTATGCAGTTGATGAGTTCCTGGAAAACCTTGCTGCCAAGCTTGTCAAAGGCTTTTTTGACGCTGCGATGCACATCAGTGTTGCGATCAGAAAAGCTTCTGATCAATGGAATAAGTGCGCGCTGGTCGCCGGTGCGGCCGAGTGAAATGGCGGCGTAAGTGCGCACCCACTCACTGTCATCCCGGAGCGCGAGTATGAGCGGATCGATAAGTTCGGGAGCGTCGATCATCCCGGCGGCCTGACAGGAACACAGGCGCAATTCGGGGTCGCCTTTACGCATCGACTCGACTATACGCGGAAGAAAGCGCTTGCCGACTTCCTTGATTATGTAGCCGACCCAGTAGCGGATATCTTCGTTGTCGCTGGTGACATGGCGCAGGATATCGTCTATTGGCAGATTTTCGAGACGACAGATGCTTTCGGCAGCGGCCTTGCGCACGCTCCACACTTCGTCAGCCAGCGAGTTTATGAGTGATCTTGCGACGGCCGGGTCGAAAGATGTGCCGAGTGCCCGGGCCGCAAAGTAGCGTATCTCACGATTGGCATCTTTCAGCGCGCGCACCAGATAAGGCACGCCGGGTTCACCAACGCTTTCGAGAATTCTGGTAACCCAGTAGCGAACATCGTCGTTCGGGCTTTTGAGCGCTTCGGCAATCTTGTCGACGCCGCGCTCGCCAATTTCGGTCAACGCATAGGCGCTGCTGCGTCTGACGTTCCAGTCTGCATGTGACAGGCCGGTGATCAGCACTGGCACCGCGCGCGGGTTGCCAATTTCGCCAAGAGTAGATGCCGCAAAGGCAAGTATCTCAGGATTGGCGAGCTTGAACAGGCGCATCAGTGGTTCGACGACGCGAGAGCCAATTTTTACGATCGACTTGCGGATAAGAAAGCGGTGGTTGTCGTCCATCTTGATGACTTCATCAAAGAGTTTCTGCAGACCGCTGTTGCCGCTCTTGACCAGAGCACGCAGGCACCCGTCACGAATGTCGTCATTCGGCCCGCGCAGGTATTCAAGCATTGGCTCTACGGCATTTTCGCCGATCTCTGCCAGAGCCATGGTGGCGCTTTTGCGTATGGTCCAGTCGGGGTCGGCCAGCGACTCGATGAGCACCCTGATGACTCTTTTATCGCCTGATTCGCCAAGTGCTGCGGCAATAACGTAGCGCGTGCGCTTGTCGCCATTACGCAGCGCGTCGAGCAAAAAGCGTTGTGCCTTCGGGCCAAGTTTACCGAGGGTTTTTATCGCCCAGAAACTGATGTCTTCGTCTTCGGTAACCTTTAAAACCTGTTGTAGTGGCGCAATTACCGCTTCACCATATTTTACCAGCGCGTCAGACGCTGATTTGCGCACGCGCCAGCGCTCATCGCCGAGAGCGCGCAGAAGAACGGTTACTCCCTGGGGCAATCGCGAGCAGCCGAGTGCGGTGCAGGCAAAGTATCTGATTTCATCATTGGTGCTTTTCATCGCGCGCAGAATGGCTGGCAGGCCTTTCAGGCCAATTTCTCCGAGGATCTGCAGCGACCAGTGCTGAACATCCTGGTTGTAAGAACTCAACGCTCCTGATAACACCGACACCGCCGCGTCTCCGTAGTCTTTAATCATTTCAGCAGAGGTTTTGCGAACGATCCAGTGTTCGTCAGCCAGACAGGTGACGAGAAACTGCAGAAGTTTTTCGTCTTTTTGTTCTTTGATGCGCTCCAGCAGGTCGAGCTTTTTATCTTTTGAGGCAGCCGAGAATAATTCAACGTAATACTGATTGCTGCTGTTTTCCATGCCGTTTCCTTTATTCTATGTCAGTTGTCGTCGTGCCGGGACCAGGAGCAACCGTTGCGCTTGCCGGGTGTTCTGGAACATTCAGCTGCCCTGTTGCTGTTTTGGCGGGCATTTCAGATAGTTCTGATATCTGTATTGTCAGCTCATCAGGTCGTATCCTGACAACGCCGACGTTTTTGGGAAGCCCGATTGGAGCGGTCAGGTTAACCGTGTAACTGCCGGGTTTCATTTTTTCGATGTCAAGAACCATTTTTAACTGGGCATTGCGAACCAGTTCGAGGTCTTTCAGAAGTCCTTCAACCTCGAGTGAGTAAGACGCGACCGAGACAGAAGTGTGCTGGTTAGCGGTTTTCTTGAGTTCAAAAGAGAGGCCATCGTAAATCTTTGTCACTGCGACATCTACCATTTCAACATACAGAACCGGCTCTACGCTGGATTGCAGGCTGACCCGCTCAGGGAGTTCGAGTTTTAAGGGCATTGTGGCGTTCTGGGCTATGCCAGAGAGATCTATCGGTTTGAAACTGATATCGTTGAGCGTGCCGATAATGCGGGCAGGTCCGCTGACAACAACTGTTTCAGGGGTCACTTTGAAATTCTCCAGCTTCTTGCCTTCGGGGGCACGATTGATAAACATCGGCTTGGCAAGTGGCAGCGTCTTTGTGGGAAATCCCTGTTTTACCAGGATATCCAGCGCGACCTTGCCGGGAGTAATCTGGATCTCATCAGTAGTGACGCCGTTTTCAAGAAGGACTTTCACAGCATACTGCTCACTCAGTGAGTTTTTAATCTGGTCAAGGTTAACTTCGACCACGCATTCTGTTACGCGATCAATGAGGTTTTCAGGGCCTTCGAGACTCACCTTGTCAGGGGTAAACCTTGGTTCGTCTGCAATGTAGCCTTCGGCCGGCTGCCCCTGCGTTACCACCTTGACATCAAATTTCTTGCGGGTCACCGGGATAACTTCGATCTGTACCTGTGGTGGCGACACTGAAACGACGGTTAGACCAGGTGCCGCGATCACGCGCACTGGCAGTTGAGCGCGCCCCGGCCTGACATTGTAGAGGTCAACGGAGACTTGCACCCGGCCGCTTCTGGAAAGGATGAAGTCGCGGCGGGTGCCTTCCATCTGTACCTGCACGGTAGGTTTGGCCGGAGATATGATAACCATTTCGGGGATGTTGCGATATTCTACTTCGGCTGGCAGTGTTCGCCTGATCTGTGGCGGAATCACAAGATTCACGTAAATCCAGGCAAAGACGCCGAGTAGCACTGATAATACTTTAAGCCATATACGGTTGTTCATTTGCGTGAAAACAACCTCCTGGTCTTGTTAACGCGGGTAAACGCTGCCGCTACCAGCTTCTGCACGCGATCCATGGCCAGGCCACGCGTCAATTTGCCACCTTTGGCCTTGGAAATTTGCCCGGTTTCTTCGCTGACGACAAACACCAGCGCGTCGGTAATTTCGGTGATGCCAATCGCGGCGCGGTGTCGCGAGCCCAGCTCTTTGGCCACTTCGCCGTGGTTGCTTGTTGTCGGCAAAAAACAGCTGGCGGCGGCAATTCTATGGCCCTGAATAATGACGGCTCCGTCGTGTAGCGGCGTAAATGGCATAAATACGGTGCTGAGCAGCTCGGAAGTGATGTTGCTGTTCAGCTGTATGCCGTTATCGATAAAGTCTTTCAGGCCGATTTCCTGCTCAAAAACGATCAGCGCGCCGATGCGCTTTTTGGCGCAGGCTTCGATGGTTTTGCAGATTTCTTCGGCCATTTCGGGAATAGACTCTTCACCGGTGATCTGTTCGCTCAAAAAGCGCCCTTTGCCGATATCTTCGAGCGCGCGGCGCAATTCGGGCTGAAATATTACTACCAGCGCCAGAAAGCCTGTTGGCAGAGCGTTAGAGAGAACCCAGCTCACGGTGTTGAAGTCGAGGTCTTTAGTGATGACCAGCAGAACGAGAATGATGCCAAGCCCTTTGAGCAGGTTGAAGGCGCGGGTGCCTTCGATAAACAGCAGCGCCCGGTAGATACCGTAGCTGACCAGCACGATATCAAAGATATCTATCAGCGAGATATCTCTGAAAATCGCCATCAAAAGGTTTAGAAAATTTTGCAAATCTTACTCCAGGCCGGCTGCCATCTTTTGCATCAGTTCGCGTGTTTTGGGCGAGGGCTGGCAGAGCGGCAACCGCGCGAAGTCATTCATCAGGCCGCGATTCGCCAGCGCTGCTTTGGTTGGTAACGGGTTGGTTTCGACAAACAGGCCGTGATGCAGGTCGAGAAGCTTGAAATGGATAGCGCGTGCGGTGTTCCAGTCTGCGCTCAGCGCGGCATCGTTGAATTGTTTCATCAGCTTTGGCGCAACATTGGCGGTGACCGAAATGGTGCCAACACCGCCACAGGCCAGGATTGGCAGATTGAGCGCGTCTTCGCCAGAGAGCAGCGCAAAACCTTGCGGTGCGCGGCGAATTATTTCCATGGCCTGGTCAAGGTTGCCAGACGCTTCTTTTACGGCGATGATGTTGCTGGTTTCGGCAAGCTCAAGAGTCGTGTCTGCTGTCATGTTGCATCCGGTTCGGCCGGGCACGTTGTAAAGCACTACCGGCAGCTTTGTCGCGGCGGCGACCGCCTTGAAGTGCTGCTTCAGGCCTTCCTGCGGCGGTTTGTTGTAATATGGTGTTACAACCAGAACGGCGTCAGCGCCAAGTTCGGCGGCTTTCGCGGTGAGTTCGCAGGTCGCCTGTGTGTCGTTGCTGCCGGTGCCGAACATTATGGCAATCTGGCCGGCGGTCTGCTTTTTGACAGCCTGCATCAGCGCTTTTTTCTCTTCAAAACAGAGGGTCGCTGATTCGCCAGTGGTGCCGCAGATGACGATACCGTCAGTCCTGGCAGCCAGATGCATGGCAACCAGTTTTTCGAATGCGGCAAAGTCGATTTTGCCATCGTGCAGAAAAGGGGTAACCAGCGCTACCCATGAGCCTTTGATCGTATTCATCTTCATTATTCCCCGTGAGTATAACTTGTAATTTCTAGCACTATACCATAGAGTGCGTCAATTGTGCCTTGACGTTTAGAAAAAAATGAAAAATCTTCTGCCACGTAAACTGCCGTTGCAGTAATCACCGGTTTAATTGCTGAAGAAGGGTTTACGTTTTACTTTTCCATACATTTTTTCCGCAGTCGCCTACAGGATTTGGGTGATACCTGGGCGCACCAGGATTAGGCTGCTCTTATGACTTCAGCCGTTAGAGCAGCTTATCCCAAAGGATTCCCCGGGGGGAGCGCCCGGGTGATTAGCGCAGATTGCGCAGATAGTTTTCGTAAAACTGCAAAGAAAACATATAAAAATTTCTGAATGATCTGTGGTAATCCTTTAACACCCGAGCGCGCACTATCCAGTGGCGCTCAAGCATAAGCCACCTCCTGTGGCGATCTGTGGATAACTCTTCAATTAAGCCTTTGTGATTGTCGTGATCGGCTGATAGTCCAAACCAATATCTCGTAAAGTCCCCATGAGCAGGCAAATGGGTTGTTGCAGTGTCGTTAACAGTTCAATTGACTTTGCCGATAGCTGGTTGTATTTTATGTTAAACATGAACGCTGAAACGCAATATGCTCCGGTCGTATTGACACCGCTGCTCCTCTGCTGCCTGCCAGAAATGGGTCAGCAGCCGGATCACGCGTTGGCTTCGCTGCCGCCAATTTTTTCGCGAGCGGAAATCGCCCTGTCATATTCGGCGCAGCAGCGCGGCTGGTTACGCAGCCTTGCCGGTGCTTGTAAGGTATATTGCCAGGCTGACGCTGAGCGACTTATTCTCAAGCTTGCCACCTACGACCTGCTTATTGTTAACCCGCTCAGTCTTAACACTCTCGCCAAATTTGCGCTGGGGCTGCGTGATTCTTTTCCTGCAGAGCTGCTCTGGCAGTTTTCCCAACTCGGACGGCCTATTCTGCTATCAGAAGAAGCGCTGCCTGACGACTCATCGGCGATGAACCCACACCTGGTAAGAATTTACCGGCAGCATTGGCAGACCGTCACCGGTGGCAGTGTGTCGGGTTTCAACAGCGAAAATCTTGCCGAAAAGGCCGCGCGCATGATTCGCGCGAAGTCTGTAATCAAAGGCCAGCCGATAGCCGGCGCCCGGGTTTTTATCACCCGCGACGACGTTATTATCGCCTCCGAATCGCTTGAACCTCTGCGCGTGCCGAGTAACGCTGTGATTACTGATGTCGCCCGCGAAGAGGCTGCTGCCCGCGGCGTGATTATCGTTCAAGGCTGATCGCCAACCTTCCCATAATCTTCGCTAAAGAAGTTAAAACGGGTATTGGTATGTTGGGCAGTACGTGGTATACTTGCAAAACACTACCCAACTCAGGAGGGTTTTAATGTCAGGTCATAGTAAATGGGCCAAGGTTAAACACGTTAAAGCTAAAGTTGATGCGGTCAGGGGACGCCAGTTCACCAAGGTTATCAAGGAAATCACCATCGCAGCGCGCTGCGGCGGCGGCGACCCGAACTCTAACCCAAGACTCAGAACCGCTCTGCAGTCTGCCAAAGACTCGAACATGCCTAAGGACAACATCGAACGTGCCATCAAGAAGGGCACTGGCGAGCTCGAAGGCGTGAATTATGAAGAAGTAACCTATGAAGGTTACGCGCCAGGCGGCGTTGCGGTTATGGCCAGGTGCCTTACTGACAACACCAACCGCACTGTTGCCGAAGTGAACAAGATCTACAGCAAGAATGGCGGCAATATGGGCGTGCCGGGCTGCGTATCGTTCATGTTTCAGCCGCGCGGCTATTTCTTCCTGCCATCTGAAGGCAATCCTGGTCTTAGCGAAGAGGTTCTGATGGACATCGTTCTCGAAGCCGGCGCTGAAGACATGAAAGTGCTCGACGATGGTTTTGAAATTCTTTCAGAACCCTCGGCATTTTTCTCGGTCCGTCAGGTTCTCGATGAAAAGCGCCTTAAAATCGAAGAAGCCAAGATTACCAGTCTGCCGAAAACTACGGTCAAGGTTACCGGTACCGATGTCAGCAAGGTTCTCAAGCTGGTTGACGCTCTCGAAGAACATGACGACGTTCAGGATGTCTATTACAACTACGACATTTCTGATGAAGATATGGAAATGGCGCTCGGCGCCTGAGATTCTGCCGATTTTTCACTCTCGCCCGGGTCGCGCATCCCGCGCCCGGGCAGTTTGATCTGCAGCGCTGTTTTTTTGAACCAGTTGCGGTGATGACTTTTTTGAAATGCCGTCATAACCGGTGAAAGCCGCGGGTTCCGGCGCTTACATGGTTGAGCTCAGCTTTTTACGGGTGTTAATACATGATAGAATTTGTTAAGGGCAGGCTGCACAGCAAGCAGCCGCATCGCGTGGTTATCGAACAGAACGGCACCGGTTTTGAAATTCTTGTGCCATTCACCACCAGCAGCCGTCTCGGCGCTGCCGGAAGCCAGGTAGAGTTGCTCTGTCATCTTCACTGGCGCCAGGAAGACGGGCCGCAACTTTTTGGCTTTTTTGCCGAAGATGAGCGCCAGCTTTTTCGTCTGCTCAATCGGGTAAACAAAGTTGGCCCGAAGCTGGCGATCAACATCATGTCAGCAACATCGCCAGAAGCTTTTGCCGGCATGATACTTTCTGAAGACAGCGTGCGGCTTACCGCTCTCAAGGGTGTGGGGCCAAAACTCGCTTCACGTCTGATCGTAGAGCTGAAAGAAGGTATCGCGAAACTAGGTATCGGTTCTGCTCAGCCCGTTGAAGCCGATGGCGGTTCTTCGGTCATTCCCTTCGAGGCAGATGTTCGCGAAGCTCTCGAAAACCTCGGTTACACGGGCAAAGAAATCGCGCAAAGCCTCAAGCGTGTTGCCAAAGAACTCTCGCCTGACGCAAGCATTGAAACGACTATTGAAGCCGTGCTTCGCTCATTTTCCAAATAAGCATGAAAAAGAAAGATTTGCGCAAAGTTAACGAAATCGACGAAGAAGAGGATTTCGACCTCGACGCCGACACTGAAGAAGGCTCGATACTTGCGCGAACCCCGCTGCCAGGCGACGAAGAGATTCTGCTGCCAAGCCTCAGGCCGCGCAAATTCAACGAATTTATCGGGCAGTCGGCGATTGTTGAAAAATTGCGGGTTTTCATTTCAGCCGCCAGAGAACGCCAGGAGCCACTCGACCATACTTTGCTGCTCGGCCCGCCCGGACTCGGCAAAACCACTCTCGCCAATGTTATCGCCGCCGAAATGGGTGTGCAGATTCGCATTACTTCAGGTCCGGTGTTAAACCGTGCCGGCGATGTGGCTGCGCTTCTCACTGGCCTGCGTCAGGGTGATGTGTTGTTTATAGATGAGATTCACCGCTTGAGCAAAAACGTCGAAGAAGTCCTCTACCCGGCCATGGAAGACTATCACTTTGATGTCTTGATCGGAAAAGGCCCAACCGCGCGCAGTCTGCGTATGAAAGTGCAGCCATTCACCCTTATCGGCGCAACTACCCGCGAGGGTGATGTTTCGGCTCCGCTGCGCACCCGTTTCGGTGTGGTCTCGCGCATTGACTATTATACGGTTGACGAGTTGAAAATTTTGATTGAATCAGTTTCGCAGAAGCTGCAATACCCGGTCACGCCGGATGCTGCCGGCGAAATAGCGCGCCGCGCCCGCGGCACACCGCGTGTTGCGATCAGAATGTTCAAGCGCATGCGTGATGTTGCGCAGGTAGGCCGCCAGGAAGCCGTCGACATGGCAACGGTCGAAAACGGCATGCGTATGCTGCAGGTCGACAGCATGGGACTCGATTACATCGACCGCAAGATTCTAGAAATATTGCTCAAACGCTTTGACGGCGGCCCGGTCAGCCTTGACACCCTCGCCGTATCAGTTGGCGAAGAAGCAGATACCATCTACGACGTTTACGAAAGTTTTCTCATCCAGATTGGCTTTATTGCCCGTACCAGCCGCGGTCGCATTGCTACCCGCGCTGCCTACGAATATTTTGGCATGAAGCCGCCTGAACAGCAGTCAAACCAGAACCAGCTCCGCCTTTTTGACAACTGACCAGGGCTCTCGAGGCATTTTGTTTTACTTTTTCATGCGTATTTCCGCAGATTGCGCAGATGGTTTTCGAATAACTGCAAAAAAACATAAAAATGCTTCTGAACAATCTGTGATAATCCTTTAACACCCGAGCGCGCTCTATCCTGTGGCGCCAGGGCATAAGCCACCTCCTGCGGCGATCTGTGGATAACTGTGTTAGAGAGCCTGTTGTTCTTTCATTGCGAAGGATTTTGCCCGAGAATTGCTGATTCAATGCAGCGGGGTTGAAAAACACCGGGTATATAGTGTACACTGCGGGCTGAAGAATATGCCGATTTGCGGCTAGTCTGCCGCTGACAGGATAATAAAACGCGTGGATACCAACATACAGACTCAAAATGGCAGCGACAGCGGACTTACCCCGCTGATGCAGCAATACAAAGATATCAAAGCAGCTAATCCTACTGCCATACTGCTTTTTCGCTGTGGCGACTTTTACGAAACTTTTTTTGAAGATGCGGTGCTGGTTGCGCACGAACTACAGATAACGCTGACCGCGCGCGGAAAGAGCAGCGGCAACCCGGTTCCACTCGCCGGCGTGCCATATCATAGCATCGATGGCTATATCGCCAAGCTTATTCAAAAGGGCTTTACAGTTGCCATCTGCGAACAGGTTGAAGATCCCAGAAAAGCAAAGGGCCTGGTCAGGCGCGAAGTCGTTCGTATAATCACTCCGGGTACGGTTGCCGACCCGAACATGCTTGAAGAGACCTCAAACAATTATCTGGCGGCTTTTGCCAGCTCGCCTGAGCGCTTTTGCCTGGCGGCTGTTGACTTGAGCACTGGTGAAGTCATTTTAACCACTGGTGACCAGAACGAAATGATCATGTTGCCCGAAGAATTTACCCGTCTGCTGCCGCGCGAGATATTGGTGCTGGCAGATAATGCCGATAAGATGCCAGTTTCGCCGCCATGGAAGCACCTGCGCGCCGAAGTCCACCCGCGCCGTATCAGTGAGGGTGAAGCGGTAGAAATGTTGTGTAACCTCTACCCCGGCGAGCATCGCGCGCGGTTTCTTGCGATGGCACCGCTTCAATTGCGGACATTGGGAATCCTGGCCGATCATCTGCTTGATACGCAGCGTTGTTCGTTGCGGCATTTGAGTTTTCCGGTTGATTATCGCCTTGGCGATGGCATGGTGCTCGATGAAGCTACCCTGAGTAATCTTGAGCTGCTGGCTAATGGTTGTCAGGCTGCCGGCGGCGCGTTATTTGATGTTATCAACCGCACCCGCACCAGCATCGGGGCGCGAACACTTAAGAAGTGGCTGCTCAAGCCGCTGGTAAATAAGGATTCGATTAATCGGCGTCTCGATCAGGTCGAAGCGCTGGTCAAGCAGCCGCTGGCGCTTGCCGAAATACGCGAATTGCTCAAGGGAACGCCAGATCTTGAAAGAATCTTGAGCAAAATCACGCTGGGCAGTCGAAATCCTCGCGATCTGCAGGCTTTGGCGGCCGGGCTTGCACGGGTGCCACATTTGCAGATACAGCTGGTTGGCGCCGGGCTGACGAGCCTGGCGGACGACATGCAACCGCTCGATGAGCTTACCGACCTCATCGACAGCCACCTGCGCGAAGAACTGCCGGCAAATCTCAACGATGGCAATGTTATTGCGGCAGGCATCAACTCTGAACTTGATGAACTGCGTGGGTTGCTCCGAGACGGTGATGAATGGCTCAAGCGCTTTGAAGAGCAGGAAAAGCAACGAACCGGCATCAAAACGCTCAGGGTTAAGAAAAACAGTGTTTTTGGTTACTTCATCGAAATTTCAAAGAGTCTCGCCGAGCAGGCGCCCGACAACTATGTGCGCAAACAGACTCTGACTACCGGCGAACGCTTTATCACCGCCGAGCTCAAGGATTACGAAAACCGCGTTTTTACCGCGAGTGACAAATCAGTCGCGATCGAAAAAGATATTTATGAAGATCTTGTGGCGCGCATGCTAGGTTATATCGACAGCATCAAGCGCAACGCCCGCGCCATCGCCGCGGCTGACGCTTTTGCTTCGCTCGCGCAACTCGCCTGCGAAAACCAGTATACCCGGCCGGTTCTGCTTGAAGACGATACTATCAATATCCTGGAAGGCCGCCATCCGGTCGTCGAGAGGTTTCTCAGCAGTGGCGCCTTTAATCCAAATGACCTTCTGCTCGACGTTTCGCGGCGTCAGGCGATTATTACCGGACCGAACATGGCTGGTAAATCGACTTTTTTGCGCCAGACCGCGCTGATTGTGCTGATGGCCCAGATTGGTTCGTATGTTCCGGCAAAATGCGCCGAGATTGGCATTGTTGACCGCATTTTTACCCGTGTTGGTGCCTCAGACAATCTTGTGCGCGGCCAGTCAACTTTTATGGTTGAAATGATGGAAGCATCGGCGATTCTCAGAAGCGCGACATCGCGCAGTCTGCTGATTCTCGACGAAATAGGTCGCGGCACTTCCACTTTTGACGGGCTGTCGCTTGCCTGGTCTATTTTAGAGCATATCAGTCTGCACCTTTCGGCGCGAACCTTGTTTGCGACGCATTATCACGAGTTGACTGACCTCGACACCGTTCATCCCGGAGTTTTCAATCTCAACGTCGGCGTCAGCCATGACGAAAAAAGCGGTGACATGGTGTTTCTGCACAAGATTCACGAGGGTGCCGCCAGCAAGTCATATGGAATCGAGGTTGCTCGACTTGCCGGACTGCCCGGCCCGGTTATCGACCGCGCCCGCGAGATTCTGTTCGAGCTGGAAAAGAGTGAACAGGACGAGCTTGGCCGGGTAACACGCAGTCTCAAGCCTTCTGAACGGCCGCAGCAGCTCAGCCTGTTTTCTCCCGGAAACGAGCTGATCGAGGCGGTCAGCCGAATTGACGTGAACAACATCACGCCGATAGAGGCATTGAATATTCTGAGTCGCCTTAAAGGAATGGCCAATGGCTGAAGACTTCTGGGCGCCAGTGTTTGCGCGTCTTGTCGAAGACTATGAGTTTCTCGATATGGTCGCCAACGATACGGCCGAAAACGATCTGGTCAGCTGGGTTAAGCCGAATCGTGCTCTATTCGCGCGTTGCGCGCGCTTCATCAAAAAGAACCGCGTGCTCGACAAGCCTGCGCTGGCGCGCGAAATGCTGGCATACGCCCGCAATGACGCTGCACTGCGCAAGATCATACTCTTTACCTGGGTCGAGAAAAATGCGGTGACCATGGAGTTTCCGACGCTGGCTGTTACCGAAGAGATTGAATCGCAGCTGCAGTCTGGCAGATTCGGCAGTCCGGCCAAAGTGCGAATTCTCGCAAAGCTCGACCCGCGCGACGGTGCCAGGCCTCTTTACGAAAGGGTATTGGCGACATTCTCTGGCGCGCCTGCCCTTGCAGACAGGGGTGCTCAGTATTTTGTCGACACTCTTGCCGGTAATTCTGCCGCTGACAGAGATGAGGCGTCAACAAAACTTGCGCAGCGCGTTGTCGAGCTGGAAAAATTGCTTGAGGAGTTTAAAACAGATAGTCGGCAACTCAAAAAGCAGCTTGAAGCGCGGCAAGAAGAAATTAAAGCGCAGAATCGCCGCATCGAAGATTACTCGCGCCAGCTCAAAGATGCTGATGCCGCCGTTCAGACTCTCAAGAATGAATCGGCCGGGTTGCTGAGCCGCCTGAAATTTCTCGAACAACAGTCTGTGCAAGCGCAGTCGCCAAGCGAAAAAGCGCCGCGAGTTGATGTTTCAGAGCAGCTGGCTGCCATGTCAGAAGAGATTGCCGCGTTGCGCCGGGCAGTCGACAATCGCGAGACCACTATTCGTCGTCTCGAAGGCGAAAAGTCTGCGCTTATAGGCCAGCAAAACGCCGATTCCGAAAAGGATCGCCAGGTTGCCGCTCTGCGCCAACGTCTCGCTGAACTTGAATCATCTGCGACTGCTGCGACCAGTCGCCTTGCGGGTCATCTGCTGAGTTCGCGCCGCGAGCCTGATGGTCGGCGCAACTGGCTGTTTTTGTCGATTTCCGGCCGGGTAGTGTTTGTTGATGGTTCGCTGGTCAACAGAACTACGCTGGTGAGCGATGAATTCTGTCTGCTCTATTTCGACAGTGCCGGGCGTCCGCTGGCGCTGGAATCTCTGGAGTCTGATGCGCGCCGCGAGATATGCGGGTGTGTCGAGGCTTCTGGCGATGAATTATTTTTGCTTGCTGATTCACAGAGTTTCAGGGTGCAGGTCGAGATTGCTGCCAGTCTGGTGGAAACGCCGGTGCGCGGCATCTGGTTGCCCGAGTTTGCCGAGCGCCCGGCCGGGATCTATCGAGTAGAGGCTCTCGCTCCGCACTCTTTGTCAGCGAACGTGCAGAAATCTGCTGATTCAAAGCAGATCAAGACGCTTTTCCGGGTCAGCCATCTCAATTTTGACCGTTTTTTAGAGTTGTTAGAGCAACAGGCGATAGGGCATAGCGTCAGAGCAGACGGCAGTCTGGCTTTTTCTGCTGACTATCGTGAGGTGCTTGAGCCTTTGCGAATGCATGTTAGAATCCCGCGCTTCTGCGATAATCCAGAATGTCAGACTCGCGCCATGGCTGAGGCAATGGCGCGACCTTCAATTCAAGGGCAGCGCTGTGACTTTTGCGGCAGTAACTCAACTGTTACGGTGACAGAGAAAAAGCAGTTTGCCGGTCAGCGCGTGCTTATTTTTGGCGGGGACTATGTTGGAAGCGAGTATGAGCGGGTATTGAGCGGGTATAATCTGAATGTCGAATGGCACAGCGGCTTTAAAACTCTTGCAGCGCTAAAAAGTGGCTCTGGCCGGCCAGATCTTGTTATGGTCATAGTTCGTCAGATTTCGCACACCCTGTTACGCGAGCTGGTGACGATGGTCGCGCGCGATTCATTGCCGGTGCTATACAGTTCTCGCCGTGGCATTTCAGGTGTTCTGGCCGATCTCGGCGAATATTTCGGCTAGGGGCAGCGCCCCTGGCGTAAAAAAAAATACTTGCGCGTTAAATAGTTTTATGTTAAAGTAAAGTCAAGAGAGAAAAAAAGATAATCGTGTTCATCAGAGAGAGCCGCTAAAACGCGGTGTTTTGTTGTTTCTGGCAAAACTGAGAGTGATCAGATCGGAATAAATCTTCAGAAAAACTTTTATTCGTTAAATAATTGCTGACTTGTTCCGATTAAAATCCGGGTTGCCGTACATCCAGCCGAGTCAGGAGGATAAAGCCGGTGTACCTGACCTCAGGGCAGCCCCAAACAGAAACGGAGATTCTATATGGCAAGTATTTATAATCATGATCGGGAAAATGACAGTCAACTGCTTAAGAGCTACTTCAAAGACCTTAAGAAGCACCCTCCTCTCTCCCGAGAAGAAGAGATAGCACTTCTCAGACAGGTCCAGGAGGGCAGCCCTCGCGCCCGTTCTCGTTTGATTCTCGCAAATCTTAGATTTGTGGTGGCAGTGGCCAAACGCTATCGACATATCAACGAGGTGCCGTTTGAAGACCTTATCGCGGTTGGCAACCTCGGCCTCATGCGTGCTGCGCAGAGGTTTGACTGCGACAAGAATGTGCGCTTCATTTCGTATGCAGTCTGGTGGATTCGCCAGGCAATGATTCAGATGGTTTCCAGTCATGGCAACCCGATTCGTCTCCCGCTGAATCGCGTGCACACCGGCCTGAAGATCAAAAAGGTCGAAGAAACCCTTATTAAGAAGCTTAACCGGCGCCCAACTCTCGATGAACTCGCCGAGGGCGTTATGATGAAACCTAAGGATCTGCGCAAATTCATGCGCGACATCCCGAATGTCGTGTCAATGGATACCACTCCTGTAGACCCCGAGGAAGACCTCTTTCTTCGCGATGTTATCACCGACAATGAGTCTGACCCTCTTGTCGAAGCCGAAAAGAAGGCTCTCGACGGCGAACTTGAAAAGGTTCTTGATTCGTTGACCGACCGTGAACGCGTAGTACTCATGCATCGTTTCGGCCTGCATGACACCAAGTCATACACTCTTGAGGAAATTGGCAAACTGCTTGGCGTTACCCGCGAGCGTGTGCGCCAGATCGAGTCGCAGGCTCTTGCTAAGCTGCGCAACCCGCGGCGTTGCGAAAACCTGCATACTTACCTGACCTGACATAATTAAAAAAGCCGGCAGACCCGTATGGATCTGCCGGCTTTTCTGCTTTGGATTACTTTTCTGGTCTGGCGATGAGCAGCAGGTAGTTTTTAAAGTGGCTGCCGGCGCTCTTTTTAACGTCGTCAATGGTTACCGAACTGTAAACACCAAGGATCTCTTCAAGGAAGTCGACCTGCAGGCCGTTCCAGAGAAAGCTCGCCAGAGTGGCGGCCTGAGCGTCAGAGCGTTCGAGTGCCCGGTTGAACCATGATTTCATTTTTTTACCGGCGGCCTGAATGTCTTCGGGAGAAACCTTCAGTTCTGGAATCTGCGCTACAACGCGCTCAATTGTTTTTCTCGCTTCATCGATCTTTTCAACCGGGACTGCTGCGAAGAACGTGAACACCGAAAACAGCTGATTTGTGCGGTAGATACCCCAGAGTCCGCGATAAGCGTCGATCTTTTTGAGTTCTTCGGCAATGATGGCGTTTTTGCTGCTGAACAGCAGGTGGCTGAGCACAGAATTGGCGCCAAATGTGCCGCGAATTTCGTCTTTGCTGGTCAGGTTGAGAAACTGTTGCATTCTGAAGCCGACGGCGATATAGGCGTATTCGCTGCTTGCCGGCAGCTTTACTTCTTTGACCTCGATCTTTTCTAGAGGCTGGCCAACCCAGGGTGGGCAGGTCGCCTTGATTGAGCTTTTCCCCTTTGGCAGAGCAGCAAAGGCTTTGGTGACAAGCTGCAGGGTTTTGTCTGAATCAAAGTTGCCGACGGCGGCAACGCACATGTTCGCTCCTACGGCCCAATCGCCATAGAATTGCTTTACCTGTTCGAAAGTAATTTTGTCGAGATCATTACTGAGAAGTTTCGGTGAATACAGGTTCATGCCCGGAAACAATCCGTCAACCATGTTGCCGAAGACAATACTATTGGTTGTCATGTTTTCGTCGGCAATACGCTGCAGGATTCTTTCTTTTGACCTGCTGAAGTAGTCTTCGGAGAATTCAGGGTTGCGAACCAGTCTGGTAACAAATTTTAGAAGCTCGGGCAATCTTTGCTTCTGGGTTCGCGCTGAAATTATCAAGCTTTCATTGTTGAAAACGGCGTCGAGGCGCGCGCCGATTTCGTCGAGCTGCGAGCTGAGGCGGCGGTTTTCGTGGTCGTTGATGTAGTCGCAGACCATTTCGGCGACCAGTCTGGTAAGTTTCTGATCGTCTTCGTTGCCGGCGCAGATGTCGACGCCAAAGAGGATCGAGAGCCCGACGACTTCGCTGCCGGCAAAGTTGCGCACAACTATGCGGGCGCCATTGTCGAGCACCTGCATTTTTACCGGGGTTTCTTCGGCTTTTTGATACTTGAGCGGGTAGATCACTCTGACAGCATAGCGGTCAGAACTGAACATCTTTTTGGCGAGATTTTTCATGTCACTGGGGGTTACCCTGCTGAATCCCGCAGAAATACCTTCAGCTATGCGAAAGTTGCCCATCAGTTCAGCAAAACCCAGCTCATATACTCGCTCGAGCCTTGATTCGCGCTTTTCCAGGGTTTTTAACTGCGTCATTTCAACTATGCGGCGCAGTTCGTTGCCGCCTGGTGGTGACATGTAAAGATTAGAAAGTGAGCTCAAAATATGGTTGATCGGGCGATTGGCGTCTGATTCTCTACTGGTGAAGCCGATCAACAGCAGGCCGCTTTCGTGGCCAGGAACATAACGGGCATAGAGGTTCTTCAACTCTGGGAAATCCTTGCGAACAGCGGTTTCCAGCCACGAATTGTTGATATCATGGAGTGCTGCCTGCCAGAGAAAGGCTGCCGCCATTTCAGGGTCAGCGAGGCCGGGAGCTTCAAAACCGATCAGAACTTCGGTTTCTTCGATATCAGCAAAATCAATGTTCTCGATTTTGCGCGACTTCGCGGCCTTAGCGGCATTTGCCGGTGTTTCTGCCGAAATCGTTGCTGCCTGCTGATCGCCGAATTTTTGCATTGCAGCCTTGAAAACGTCAGAAGCCTGAACGTCGCCAATGACCACCAGAACCGCATTGTTGGGCACAAAAATGTCGGACACAAAGTTGTCGAGGCCATTGAACTGTGCTTTTGCCAGCTCATCTTCGTTGATTGGACTGTGGCATTCAACTGAAAGATGCGAGTAAAGATCTTTCCAGATGAGCTGTTCCATCAGGCCGGTAGATCTTGGGTAGCGTTGTGCCGATTTGACAAAGCGCACCGCCTCGTCTTTTGCTTTTGCAAAGTCGGTTTCTGAAGGTTTTAGCTTGAAGGCAAGAGCGTGCAGTGAATCGAGCATCAGATTAAGGTTCTCGGCGTTGCCGTTGCATGCCGCGTAAAACATGTCCTGACCGCCGCCAAACTCGTTGATGACGCCGACTGATTCGAGGCGCACATTGAAATCAAAGCGGGTTTCCCCGGCAAAATCAGAAGATTCAAGCAGTGAACGGTAAATCCGGCCGATTCCACTGTTGCAGTTGGCGAGATAATACGGATGTGTGTTGAAGATAATACCGGCAGCTGCAACTGGCAGACTGCGGTCTTCGACGACAATTACACGCAGCCCGTTAGGTAGAATCGCCTTTTCGGGAGGTGATTTGACCAGCGCGAACAGGTTTCCCGCCACCATGGCGAAAATGCCTGTTAACACCAGAGCTGCAAAATTACGTTTTATAAGGTTCATGGCCTCCTCCAGATGCTGGTCATGTTGTGAATGCTATTTCGACAGCAGTATTCTACCGCTGGATTTGTCTTTAACCACATAAGTGAAACGCTGAATCGAAACCATCTTGTAGTTTTCTTCGCCGTATATATCGCGCCGGTAGCCAATTTCCTCGGCATACTTGCGTCGTGCATCTACCAGATACTTCTCGATTTCATTGCCCGAGTCGTTTCGCAGATTACGGTATTCGCGGTCGGTAAGGTCGACGTAGAGTTCGAATCTATCGTCTTTGTCGGTGAATATGGTAAGCTCGAGCACAAAATCGCGGTTCCAGGCCTGTACGGCTACCAGCGCCAGCAGGCTTACCGCCAGCGCCAGCCACAAAGTGCTTTTAAAAAAAGTTATGTTCCTGAGCATACGTCACCAATCTAAGACAAACCCGGCAAAATTGCAATTTCTTTAGCTGCCGTAGAAGAAAGAGAAGAGCATCCGCGGATTGCGGAGAGAGAAATAGCCGGGATTTCTCGCACAAAGCCGCAGAGCCGCAAAGAAGAGAAGAGCATCCGCAGATTGCGCGGATGTTCGCAGATTAAGAAAGAAGTTCTGAGAGAGATCGCCTGGCAAAGGGGGTGTCACGAATGGCGCTAAGATAAGAAGCAAAATTTTGTGAATCGTGCTCGTGAGTCGATGCGCCTGTGGATACAGCGCGCATCGACTCACGAGCACCGCTTCGCTGAGCACGAGTAAAACATCTGAGTTTAGACCTTTCGTTAACTTAGTGCCATTCGGGGGTATCACCTGAACATCCCGCACAAAGATACAGAGTCGCAGAGAAGGCAGATGTAGAAAGCCGCCGGGAGCCTTTTCCCGACGGCAGTTGCGAAGTTAAGATGCTCAGTAATTGCTGTTGTACCTGTAGACGGAAAGGTTGCTGGTGTTAAAGTCTCGGTAAAGCATGTGCATCATGCCGGTTGCATGATCCAGCCTTATCCTGTTCAAGTTGTTGCTCACGTCATAGACTGTGTCAACAAGCGTTTGTTGTATAGACAATCCGTTATCGAGGAGGGTGAAGACGTTGTTGCTCATAACTTCAGAGTTGTAATCTGTCCAGACACGATGCTGACGGTCGCTATCAAATGATGTGGAATTGCTTATGTCGTAGACAAACCCACTTCGGGCATCTACGAATTTTGAGGTTACCCCATAGTCATATGAGTTTTCGGCGCAGAATATCAAGTTGTTGCATGCTCCGATGACTGTCAGTTCAGCATTTAAAATTTCTTCAAGACGGCCGACTATCGGGGGATTGCTGATGCTGAGAGACATGCTGTTGAAAGCTCTTATCTCGATTTCACCACCTGACTCGCCCGGCCCAAAACTGGCCAGATAAAGCGTATTAGTTACCGGGTCATGCGCCAGGTCTGCTGATTTCACGTTTAATGCGTTATAAGCGAATATCGTCGCGCTTGCAACAATGTTAAGACCACTCAATTCGAGAGCTTCCACAGAAGTTCCATCTCTTGTAACCAGAAAGGTGCGGTTGTTGAAGCTGCGTACAGTCGCCATCGACGGGCTGCTGAAACCATAGTCAAGAGTTAATGAACGGGATGCAATAACCGAAGTCAGTGTACTGTTGAATTGAGTTAAGGCAATATTTCCGTTGGGATCAACGTAAGTCAGGAACACTCCGTTGGAATTAACCGCCAGACTGGAGAACCGTGGTTGAGAGGCGTTGGATGCGTTCACGTTCAGCGTCGTTGGCGGAGATGTCATATTCTGATACGCGAGCAGGGTTATCGGTGATGCGAGGTCGTTATGAATTGCTATGTATGCTGTGTTGTTATAAACTTCAAAACCGAAGACGATCTGACCAGCGGTGCCTGAAAGCGCCAGCGACTCGATGTTGTCGAGACCGGTTGCCTCGGTATTGAACAGGACATCTGGAGCGTATGCAGAGAACTGGTTGTTGTAACGGCTTCTGAGTCTTACGAAGTAGTCTGTGCCGGGATTAAGATTGCTGAACGTGTGGCTGTTTCCAGTGACGCTTGTGATACCGCCTATTTGCAGCGGGTTTGGCACCTGCACGGCATAAAGCAATATTTCAACTTCGTTGACCAGCGGAGCATTCTGCCAGATGAGAGTTACCGATTTGTTGGTGGTGGAAGTGGCTATGCTTCCAGGAGGCTGAATCGGGCTGATAAAGAAAGATTTGTTGCTGGTTATTCGGGCAGAGCCGAGAGTTTTTTCAAGCTGCACAGAATATTCCCCCGGCGGGAGGTGGCTGATGTTGAAGAAACTTCTGGTAGCGTTCCAGGCATTGGTGGCCCATGGATCGACCGGCGTCAACGGTCTGTCGTTAACTATTGCCCGCATCTGTGTGCTATCTGTAAAATTGACTCCGAGCAGCTGCACGGTTGTGCTGTCCATAATCTGGCACCCTTGGATAACCGGAGCGAAAAGAGTTGGGTTAAGATTAAGTCCGCTCTGATCGATTCCGGCTATAACCGTGATGTTGAGGGCGCCACTTTGATAGCCATTTCGTTCGGGGTTGATGGAGATCCAGTAATTGCCCGGAGGAACATTTTCAAAGCGGTAATTTGCCGGAGAAGTATTGGCAACCAGACGCTTTTCCAAAAAGTTAGCGGTGCCTGACTGGTTTTGGATAACCACTTCGCCCTCGGTGATTTGCCAGCCGGCTGGCGCAGTCGGCCAGCTGACCGATCCTGACAGGGTTACATTCTGCTGAGATTTAGCCGCGCTGATATCCGGAATCGCCTGGGTTCCGTTGTCTAGAGTATCGACTGTTGCTGTTTGTGAACGAGGAAGATAATCATAACGACTGTCGATAACCGTAAAGTTATGAGCGCCGGTTTGCGCTGTCATGATGCTGAACGCGCCGGTGTTGTCAGTAAAGGCCGAGTTGATCGTGCCGTCCGGCGTCTGCATTTGTATGAGAATGTTCGTTAACATGCTCGCCGTCAACGGCGCCACCGCGGTCAGCCTGCCGGTTATGTAGCGGTAGCCTGTTACCGGCAGGAAAAGAGGGATTTCTCCGATATTGGTGTCTGCTCCGGCAGTTACGATAAAACCGGTCATAGGTGCTGATATTCCGCGGTCTGAGGTTACGTCGATCGCGTAAGGATTGCTGCTGCTATTGGCCGGAACCCTGGTAATAATGAAATTGCCTGCGTTGTTTGAGATGCCCACCAGACTGGTGCCGCTGACGCTTATTATGGCGCCGGTAACCGGTGAGCCTCCAGATGTAACAAGGCCAGAGATACTGCCGGTTGTGTCTGGTTTTGCCGCGTTTATATTCTGCGCCAGTGTTTGAATGGTATTGTTGAGCACGATTACCTGTATGGTCTGTGTTTTGGGGCTGTAGACCAGTTCGTTGTCCAGCACTGTCAGCCTGTGATCGCCAGTCTGTGTAGTTATGAAGCTGAAGGCGCCGTTTGTGTCACTGTAAGCCGCACTGACTTTTCCGTCTGGGCAGGCAAGCTGTAGCAGACGATTGGCCAGTTCGCTTGAGGTAACCGGTGCTATCGCGTTAAACTGGCCGCCCTTTGCCGTGGCGGTGCCCATGCTTGAGCTGATTTCAAGCGTGTAAGGCGTAGCGCTGGTATTTGCCGGCACTTTCTCGATAACAAATTGCCCGGCCGAATTTGAAACGCCAACCAGCGAAGTGCCGCTGGCATGCACGACAGCGCCGGCTATCGGCGAGCCCGCGAGAGTAACCGTGCCGACTATGCTGCCGGTATTCTGAACCTGAGCGGCATCGACAGTGATTGCCGATAACGTTACTGTGCCATTGTCGAGGTTTACAATATTAACAATAAGGCGTTCAGGGCTGTAGTTATAGCCGCTGTCGGAGCACAATACCAGATAAATGCCGTCTTTCATGACCCGGAACTGAAACTTGCCAGTCGAGTCTGTGTGCGTGCCGAAGATAGTTCCGTCAGTATGATGTGTCAGCACAACGAACTGATCGGCCAGTTCTGCGCTGGTAACATTTCTGCCCGCAACGAGAGACCCGCTCAAGTTGGCGTAATTAGCTGCCGGCGGAGCAATCAGTGCGATCGTGCCAATATCGGTTGTCGAGCCCGGATTTACTCTGACACCGGCACGCGAAGAAGCAGTGCCCAGAGTTGAGCTGACCAGTATTTCGTAGGCAGTGCTGCTGGTAAGAGCATTTGCTGGTACATTGCTGATGACAAAGTTGCCCGCAGTGTCGGTTACGGCAAGATACGACGTGCCGTTGATGTAAACGAAGACCCCGGCGATATTCTGAACAATGCTGCCAATGGTCTGGGTAACTTTGCCGGTAATTTTGCCGGTCGGGGTGAGTTGTGGGTTGATAGTTGTCACCTGACCGAGCAGTACACCAGTCTGCACGAACTGATGATTCTCGTCGCGCAGCGCAATCAGCGTATACTGGCCAACCGGAATGTTGACAAAACTGTAAGCACCTGTGGCGTCGGTTGTGGTTGAGTAAGCGCCGTCGCTGATCATCTGTTGTGCCGCCAATGAACCTTTCATCGATGGAAGCTGCGCCATGCCGTAAGTGTGCGCTTTTTCGCTTTTGTAGAGATAGACCGTCGCAAAAGGAACCGGAGCATTATCAAAAAGCACGGTGCCGCTGAGATTGGCATTTGTACCGATTGTGGTTGCCGGGCCGACCGGGTTGCCGCCCCCGCCACCTCCGCCGCAGCCGATAATTGCCACAGACAACGCAAAAAGACAGTACAGGAAAATGCCTGATTTTTTCAACATGACAAGGCTCCTCTTCTGATTTCCACAGCTCTGATTTATTTTATAGACAAAAAACCAGCCACAGGCTGTTACGATGTGCATCGAATTAGCTGTGGCTGGTTTTATGTAAGACTATTTTGCTCCCATTCGGGTCACTTTGTCAATACGGGTGTGTACCCTTTGCAAGTCATGCCAAAAGACAAAATATTCGCACAAAGCCGCAGAGACGCAAAGAAAGAGAAGAGTGCAATCCGCAGATGACGCTGATTGACGCAGATTGAAGATTCTGGCCAGTTTTCGTGCTCGTAATCGTAATCGAGAATAGTTCGCACAAAGGCGCAGAGGCACAAAGAGAGGAAAGTGCAATCCGCAGATTACACAGATTGCCGCAGATGAGAGAGCGAGAGAGCAGGAGAGCGGATATTTTTTTGTGCGCGCGGGGAGGTGCTTTCGAAAAAGAATAGCAGGCACGCTTTCAGGCAATAAAAAAGCCGCCCGGGATAAGCCTCGGGCGGCAGTGATAATGCCGGGTCAGTAATTGCTGTTGTAGCGGTAGACTGCCAACTGGTTGGTGGCGTTGAAGTGCAGCATATACATGATACCAGTTGGGCCATCGAGTCTGGCCACTGGCAAGCCTATATAGACGAAATCCAGGTTGAACATTTTCAGCGACTGCAAAATGTTCATGGTATTGTCAAGCTGAAGCAGGTATTTGACGTCAAAACCAAGACTGCTGCCCCAGATGCGATTTTGTTTGTCAAAACCAAAACTACCGGGATAAGAAGATATGATTTGTCTCGCATAGCCGCTGACAGCGTCCATAATTGAGGCTGAGGGGTAATAGCCGCCACTATAGGCCGCCTGTGACAGATAGAGCTTTTTGTTGTGTGCGTAGAGTCCAAGAATTTCTTTGGTAGAACCTGCAATGTAACCAATATCCGTGGGAGCTGCGGTTATGTTCATATTGCTGAAGGCTTTTGCGTAAACTTCATTAGAGTCATTTGGACAGGCAAGATATAAAACACTGGTAGTCCGGTCATAAGCAATATCAGCCATTTTCCCGTAAGAGTTGGTGTTTCCTGAAATGGGAGTCGCGGCTTGAATAGCTGTCAGCGAAGAATCAAGCTCGAACAGGTAGGTTGTGTACGGGTATGAACCATCTGCAGTAACGAGAAAGATGCGGTCATTCAGACTGTGTACATTCGCCATTTCTGGCGCGGTGGCCAGACCAAACCTGGTTTTCATATCTTCTGTCCGAGCCGGTGTGCCAAGTGTTGGGTTGAAAAACGCTATGCTAGGGCTTGCAGTAGTGTTTGAATATGTCAGATAAACACCGCTCGAGTTTGCTGCCAGACTACGCATGGGATGATTGCTATTCGTAAGCACCTGTGAACTCGTATATAACAGCTCGTTCGATGACAGATTAAATGCCTGTATAGTTATTGGACCGCTATTATCAAAGCCTACATAGGCAATACCGCTGACAACCTCGAATCCGAAGACAGTGCCGGTTGCAATTGTTCCTGCGCCGGGAAGGAATGCATATGATGGAATTACGTTTATGCTGTCAGCCTTGGTGCCATAGTAGAACAGCGGAGCTGCGACAGAGGTTGCGTTCGGATAGGTGCTGATAACTTCGATTGCGTATAAAGTATTCGGCAGTAGATCATTATAGGTAATCGTGTTTCCGCTGATTAACTGATAGGGCCTGACTGCTATGCCGTCTTTCAGAAGTCTTACCTGAACATCGGTCACGTATGGTGCGTTTTGCCAGGTGAAGGTAATCGACGAGTCGGTCGATGAGGCGACAAAACTGGTGTCAAGGGCAGGCAGAACTGGCCTGACAAAGTAAGAACTGTTTCCAGCGACTTTTACAGAGCCAAGAGCTTTTTCAAGCTGCACGGAATACTCGCCTGGCGGGAGGTGACTGATGTTGAAGAAACATCTGGTAGCGTCCCAGGCGTTGGTGTTCCAGGGATTGACCGGTGTTAACGGCCGGTTATTAACTATTGCCTGCATCTGTGTGCTATCTGAAAAATTTACTCCGAACAGTTGCACGGTTGTGCTGTCCATGATCTGAGTTGCCTGTATAACTGGGGCAACAACTGTAGTAGTGAGACTCAGTCCTGAAATATCGGTTCCGGCGATAACCGTGACGCTGAGGGCGCCACTTTGATAGCCATTTTTTTGGGGGTTGATAGAGAGCCAGTAACTGCCCGGAGGAACATTGTCGAAGCGGAAATTTGCCGGAGAAATGCTGGCAACCAGACGCTTTTCCAAAAGATTAGCGGTGCCTGGCTGGTTTTGCAGAACCACTTCGCCCTCGGTGATAGTCCAGCCGGCAGGTGGAGTTTGCCAGTTGACCGATCCTGACAGGTTTACATTCTGCTGAGATTTAGCCGCGCTGATATCGGGAAGCGACTGGGTTCCGTTGTCAAGAGTATCGACTGATGCCGTTTGCGAGCGCGGAAGGTAATCATATCGACTGTCGATGACTGTAAAATTATGGGATCCGGTTTGCGCCGTCATAAAGCTGAATGCGCCTGTGCTGCCGGTGTAAGTCGAACTGATCGTGCCGTCTGGCGCCTGCATTTGTATGAGAATGTTCGTTAACATATCCACTGTCACAGGCGCTACTGCGGCCAGTTGGCCGGTAATATAGCGATAGCCTGTTACCGGCATGGAAAGGGGGATTTCTCCCACATTGGTGTCGGCACCGGCAGTTACGATAATCCCGGTCATCGGTGCTGATATTCCACGGTCTGAGGTTACGTCGAGCGCATAAGGATTGCTGCTGCTATTGGCCGGAACTCTGGTAATAATGAAATTGCCGGCATTGTTTGAGATGCCCACCAGACTGGTGCCGCTGACGCTTATTATGGCGCCGGTGACCGGCGAACCTCCAGCCGTCACCAGGCCGGAGATACTTCCGGTTGTGTCTTGCTTTGCCACATTTATGTTCTGCCCCAGTGTTTGAATAGTATTGTCGAGCACTGTTACTGTTATGGTCTGTGTTTTGGGGCTGTAGGCAAGTTCGTTGTCCAGTACTGTCAATTTGTGATCACCAGTCTGCGTAGTTATGAAAGTGAAGGCGCCATTTACATCAGTGTAAGCCGCGCTGACTTTGCCGTCGGGAGCTGTCAGCTGAACGAGCCGATTGGCCAGTTCGCCTGAGGTCACCGGTGCTAACGCGTTAAACTGCCCGGTAATTGTTTTATAACCAGTGGTTGGCAGCGTTATTGTGAATGCGCCAACATTGGTTACCTGGCCGGTAGTTACAATTATACCGCCCTTTGCCGCCCTTTGCCGTGGCGGTGCCCATGCTTGAGCTGATTTCAAGCGTGTAAGGCGTAGCGCTGGTATTTGCCGGCACTTTCTCGATAACAAATTGCCCGGCTGAATTTGAAATGCCGACCAGCGAGGTGCCGCTGGCATGCACGACGGCACCGGCTATCGGCGATCCTGCCAGGGTAACCGTGCCGACTATGCTCCCGGTATTCTGACCCTGCGCGGCGTTGACAGTGATTGCCGACAACGTGACTGTTCCGTTGTCGAGGTTTACAATATTGATGATAAGAGGATCGGGACTGTAGTTATAATCGCTGTCGGAGCACAATACCAGGTAAGTGCCGGCTTTAATGACCCGGAACTGAAATTTGCCGGTCGCGTCGGTGTGCGTGCCGAAGATGGTTCCGTCTGTCTGATGCGTCAGAACAACGAATTGATCGGCCAGTTCTGCGCTGGTAACATTGCCGCCCGCAACGAGAGAACCGCTTAGATTGGCGTAATTAGCTGCCGGCGGAGCAATCAGCGCGATCGTGCCTATATCGGCTGTCGAGCCCGGGTTCACTCTGACACCGGCAACCGGAGAAGCTTTGCCCAGAGCTGAGCTGACCAGTATTTCGTAGGCGGTGCTGGTGGTAAGAGCATTTGCTGGTACATTGCTGATTACAAAATTGCCCGTAGTGTCAGTTACGGCAAGATATGACGTGCCGTTGATGTAAACGAAGACTCCGGCGATATTCTGAACAACGCTGCCGATGGTCTGAGTAACCTTGCCGGAAATTTTGCCGGTCGGCGTGAGCTGCGCATTGAGCGTTGTCACCTGACCAAGCAGCACGCCGGTCTGCACGAACTGATGATTTTCGTCGCGCAGCGCAATCAACGTATACTGGCCAACCGGAATATCGACAAAGCTGTAAGCGCCCGCAGCGTCGGTTGTGGTCGAGTAAGCACCGTCGCTGATTATCTGTTGTGCCGCCAGCGAGCCTTTCAGCGAGGGAAGTTGTGCCATGCCGAAAGTATGTGCTTTTTCGCTTTTGTAGAGATAGACTGCTGCAAAAGGAACCGGAGCGTTATCAAAAAGCACGGTGCCGCTGAGATTAGCATTTGTGCTGGTTGTGAGTGCGGGGCCGACCGGGTTGCCGCCACCGCCACCTCCGCCGCAGCCGATAATTGCCACAGCCAACGCAAAAAGACAGTACAGGAAAATGCCTGATTTTTTCAACATGACAAGGCTCCTCTTCTGATTTCCTCAGCTCTGATTTATTTTATAGACAAAAAACCAGCCACAGGCTGTTACGATGTGCATCGAATTAGCTGTAGCTGGTTTTATATAAGATTATTTTGCTCCCATTCAAGTTACTTTGTCAATACAGGTGTGTACGCGTTGCAACTGGCACCAGAAAAGAAAATACTCGCACAAAGCCGCAGAGACACAAAGAGAGAGAAGAATGCAATCCGCAGATATTCGCAGATTGAAGGTTCGGGTCAGTTATCGTGCGCGTGATCGCAATCGCAATCGCAATCGAAAGCATCTCACGCAGAGTCACAGAGATACATAAAGAAGAGAAAAACGCAATCCGCAGACTGCTGCAGGTTAGAGATCAGGAGATCAGGAGATCAGGAGATCAGGAGATCAGGAGAACCGATATCTCTGAGTGCGTGCAAAGACGTGCTTTCGGAAATTTTTGATCAGGCACGCTTTCGGGTAATGAAAAAGCCGCCCGGGCATATGCCCGGGCGGCTTTTTTAAAGGAAATTACATAGAGCCGTCGTAGTAGAACACGCCGAGATTGCCGTCGAACTTTTTGTGCAACATACCAAATTTATTGGGCATAATTGTGCCCCCAATCTGACGTTTTATAAACTCGCGACTTCCTCCCGGAACTCCGCTGACTGAGAAGGTGTTTGTGATCTGTCCGTTAACCAGATTAACCAGCGAATATGCATCTCCCGTTAAAAATCCCCAGAGGCGACCCTGGTGGTCCGTTCCAAATCCTTCTAGCGAGGCGATATAACTCAAAGGTACAATAACTCCGTTACTTCTATTAACTGACAGGTAGTCTGAAACGGAAAGACCTGAATTTATTATCAGTTCAGGGCCATTTGCCTTGAATTCGCTTATCATTGAGACCAATGAAGGAACATTTATTAAGGCTACCTGTTGAGTTGCTGAAGCGCCCGCGAGGGCATAGAGAATTTCAAACTGAGAAGGGCTTACTGATAATAACGGAGTCGGAGAAGTTGCAACGGCAACATAAATGCCGTCAATCCCTTCTGCTGCCGTCTGAACCCAGTTGCCGGGCAATGCACTCACCAAGAGATTGTTGCTGCTGGAATAGATGTTTGTAGGAGTTGTAAGAGTTGAGGAAAGTCTGGTGACATTTAAGACGTTAGTTGCAGACACTTCTGCTCTTGTAGAAACGAAAAGGTTGTTGCCGTGAAACTCAATTTTGGCCTGATTTGGCTCATTAGATAAGAAGCCGGTTAAAGCGGTGGTGGCGGCAGGAGACGCCGGGATACTGCCGTCAGCGAGAGGAATTAGCCTTTGAATCTCGAGCTGGTAAGAACTGTTCGGACAAAGCACATACAATGAGCCATTGCCAGCACAGAAATCAAATGCTGATGTAATCATATATGGCGTAGCGTAAACAGCGCCAATTGGTGCTCCATCCGCTCCGAATGCCTGAATATAGACCGTGCCCCCCCCGGTTCCTTCATAATATGCAACGTAGGTTTTGTCATTCATCATTTCAAAGCCGAAAATTGTTCCATTGATGCTGGAACTGCCAGCAAGTGTCATGAGGCCGGGTTTCTGTGGACCGAACTTTTTGGTGCTGAAACTGAAGGGGGTTGGTGCTGAATTGGATACGTTGGGGTAGGTGCTGGTGACTTCTATTATGTATGTAGTAGAAGCCTGCAGGCTGTTATAGGTAACACTGTTGCCGATTATTCTTTGAAGTGGTTTTACAACTGCGGCGCCCTGCAAGAGGCGAACATCAACGGCAGTTACATAGGGTGCGTTCTGCCAGGTGCAGGTTATCGAGGTGTCGGTGGAAGATGCGGTAAAGTTAGCCAGGAGCGGCGCCTGGACTTCTCTGGTGAAAACATATTTATTGCCGTAGCTATCGCTGTTTTTTACAAGTTGGACACTATACTGACCTGGAGCTAATGATGAGATATTGAAGTAACTTTCTCCGGCGACCCAGCCACCCGCTGATGGCAATGCGACGCCGTTTACAAATGCCTGCATCATGGTGTCGTCAAGCTCAAAGTTCAACCCCGAAATTGCCATCACGTTGCCGCTCACAGTCGTTGCGTTTATAAACGGCGCATAGAAGGTCGCAGAAATATTTATGGCAGTAGTATTTGCCACGGTCAAATCTTGACCTTCGATGATTGAAACCGAAGCTTGTCCAGAATAGCCGTTGAGGCGGCTGATCGTGGCGATGTAACTGCCTGGCGGCACGCTGTCGAAACGGAAGAAACCGGTAGATGCACTTACCAGACGGCGCTCTGAGAAAGCAGGAGTCCCTGCCTGGTTTTCCAGAATTACTTCACCGTCTGTCATCATCCATCCGCCGGGAGGATTGGTCCAGGTTACTGTGCCTTCGACGATCGAGTTAACAGTTGTAACTGGTTTGACATCTATTGCCGGTGGCGGGAACATGTATGGCCCGGTTATTTCCACTATAATCGGACTCAGGGCAATCGTGTAGGCGCCTTCTACGGTCAGGGTATAGGTTCCCGGGGCAGCCATGATTGAGAAACTGCCATCATAATTGCTTAGAGCATACAATGACGGCATGGCGGCTTCGGGGGTAAATTTTATGTTGACGCCACTATGGTCGGTTTCTGGCTTTATGAATACCAGTTTGTTAACCATGCCATCAACCCGGTATTTTAACTCTCCAGTTGCGGGTTCGCTGACCAAGATGTCAGGAACCACCTGCGGAATGGCTCCGTTGTCGGGCACTTCGATCATGACAGGCTGGTTGCGAGGGGTGTAGATAAAGGCGCTGTCTATTACGCTGACTGTCGCAGGGCCGGACTGGGTTGCCATGAAACTGTAGTTGCCAGAAATGTCAGTGAAAGCTGAAATGACTCGGCCATCTGAAAGCGAGAGCTGAATCAAACGGTTGCTCAAGTCGCCTGGCGATAGTGACGGAGAAGGCATGGGAAGACTGCCTTCGCTTGGCATTGGGGGCGGCGTTATAGTTAGCTTGCCGACAATGTTCTTATAGCCGGTGGTTGGGACTGTGATGGCAAAGTCGCCGACAGCAGTTGCCTGGCCGAGACTAACGATTACGTCGAATTTGCGTGTTGCAGTTCCCTTGCTTGAGCTGAGCTCAAGCGTGTATGGGTTTGTGCTGCTATTGACCGGAACTTTATTGATGATGAAATTTCCGCTTGAATCAGAAATGCCTAGCAGCGAAGTGCCAGTTACATTAATGATGGCGCCGGCAAAGGGCGTGCCCATGTGGGTGACGGTGCCGGTAATGCTGCCGGTTGCTTCGACCTGGTCGGCGTCGACAATTATCGGGGTAAGGGTGAGCGCCTGAGTGGTCAGGCCTGCAACATTTATGGTAAGCGTATTGGGCGTGAAAGTGTAATCTCCTTCAGGGCAGAGAACCAGGAAGTCGCCTGTTTCCATGACCCTGAACTGGAATTTGCCGGTCGCGTCGGTGTGTGTGCCGAAAATAGTTCCGCTGGTTTTGTGGGTAAGAATTACGAATATGCCGCTGACGTCGGAAATGCCTTGTCCCGCAACAAGAGAACCGTTCAAAGTAGCGTAGCCAGCTTGTGCCGGGGCGGTCATCGCGATTGTGCCGACATCCCTGGTTGCGCCCGGGTTCACGACAACGCCGGTAACTGGCGCGGCGGTGCCACGGGTAGAACTCACGAGAATTTCGTAGGCTGTGCTGGTAGTAAGCGCGTTCGATGGCACGTTGTTGATGGTAAAATTGCCGGCATTGTCAGAAACGGCAATATAAGAAGTGCCGTTGATGTAGACAAACGCGCCGGCGATGGCCTGAGGCGTGCCGCCAATCGAGAGAGTCACTTTGCCGGTGATTTTGCCGGTCGGGGTGAGCTGCGGGTTGATAGTGGTCACCTGGCCGAGCAGCACACCGGTTTGAACAAACTGGTGGTTGTCGTCGCGCATCGCGATCAGCGTATACTGGCCAACCGGGATGTCGGTGAAATTGTAAACGCCCTCAGCGCTGGTCGTAGTCGAATACGCGCCGTCGCCGATTATCTGCTGGGCTACTAGAGACCCTTTTAATGAGGGAAGCTGCGCCATGCCGAAAGTGTGTGCTTTTTCGCTTTTATAGAGATGAACCGCTGCAAAGGGAGTCGGTGTGTTATCAAACAGCACGGTGCCGCTGAGATTGGCTGTTGCCCCTGGTGTAGCCACCGGGCCGACCGGGTTTCCGGTGGTTCCGCCACCACCGCCGCCTCCGCAGCCGATTATAGCCAGAGCCAGAACAAAAAGAAACGACACCAGAATCAGCGATTTTCTAAACATTTAATATGAACTCCTATTGCCTTGTCAGCCAACAATAATGTCTGAGATAGTTTTTGCTGCGAAACCGTCACGTTCGATAACCAGGTAATATGTACCGGGCGCAAGCTCTAATATTGAGTAAAAACCTGTGGCGTCGGTAGTGGCAGTGCCGGCTATGGTGCCGGTAGTCTGATTGTAAATTTCGACCAGCACGCCGCTGACCGGCAGATTGGTTGTTTCGTCTGAAATCACGCCCTTGACGCCAGTGCCGGTGACAACCACGACAGGAACTTCGGTTACCTCGATATTTTCGAGATACCATAGCCCCTGGTCATTGATCATCGTGAACAGCAGTTTAAGGCCGCCGCGGTTCGCGTCAAGCGACCGGTAACTGGTATAAACCTGTGCGATGCTGGTGCTGAGCCTCACGACATTATTGATCTGCAGAAGCCATTCTTCGCCGGCGAGGTCTTTAAACCTGATATAGCGTGTAGCGCTGGCGGTTGTCTGTTGAATGAGACTTTGACCGCCTTCGAGGCTGACGCCGCTCGTCTGGGTCGCCTGCCAGCTTTCGAGAAGCTCATAAACAGCCGACTCTGGTGTTGAGATGTTGACGCCGCTGCCAGCCGAGGCGCCACCGCCAGAACATCCGCACAGGGCGGTCAGCGCAAAGAGCACAAGAATTACCAGGACAGGCAGTCTTTTTTCAAGCATGAAAACGGTTCCTCCCGAAAACTCAAAAACTCGATACAACTATGTAATTACTCGCCGATGACCTTTATCAGCACACGCTTGCGGCGGTTGCCGTCAAATTCACCGTAGAAAATCTGTTCCCAGGGGCCGAAATCGAGTTTACCGGCGGTAATCGCCACCACTACTTCGCGGCCCATGATTGTGCGCTTGAGATGCGCGTCGGCATTGTCTTCACTGCTGCCGTTGTGCTGGTATTGAGAGTGCGGTTTCTCGGGCGCCAGCTTTTCGAGCCAGACTTCAAAGTCATGATGCAGGCCACTCTCATCATCATTTATAAAAACGCTGGAAGTGATGTGCATGGCGTTGACCAGCACCAGGCCTTCCTGGACGCCGCTGGCTGCAACGGCCTGCTGAACTTCGGGGGTAATGTTAACAAGTTCGCGCCTGCCCTTGATTTCGAACCAGAGTTCCTGACGGTAGCTTTTCACTGCTGCGTAGTCTCCTTAGGATAATTACTTTGTCTGACCTGACAAACATCTCATTTTAACCCCTGTTTGCACTTTCTTCAAATTTTTTGTTTCATTGCAGGTCTGGCAAAAAAAACTGGCTGGTGATACTATTGGGCATCTAAAAGTTTAAGGACGCACAAAAATGCTTGATAGAATTGATCGACTGGTATTCTACTTCACTGTTGAATGTGCCAACTGCAGAGACACCATAAAAGTCAGTCATGATACAATACAGACGCGCGCCGGCGAGCTTTTCTGCTCACTCTGCGGCAAAGATGTAAAGGTTCCTGACTATGAAAAACTGGCAAGAGCAGCCAGCAGCCTTAATGAGTATGTAAGCGACAGCTTTAACTCCAAGTATATCAAGCTGCATCTCAACGAAAAATATGTTCCGCTCGACGACATGCCGGCTGCCGGCCACTGAGCCCGATTATTAAAGGTTGGCGAGAACGCCTTTGTTTACCTGTTTTACAGCGTCGGCGCCCATGAGTTGTTCGACGAGCGCGAAGGCGAACTCAAAAGAGGTTCCGGCCGCCCGCGAGGTGGTAACGTTGCCATCGATGACGACGCGATCTTCGCAGTAGGTTGTACCAGTCATGTGCTCGGCAGCAGCCGGGTGCGAGGTTGCGCGTCTTCCGGTGGCGATGCCGGCTTTGACCAGAACGGCCGGCGCAGCACAGATTGCCGCGACCATTTTCCCTGCTGCATGCATTTTCTGCAAAAAGCCGATTACTCGCATGTTGGCGCCGAGATTGCGGGTGCCTTCGATTCCGCCGGGCAGAATAGCGACATCACATTTATCCAGCGTGATTTCGTCGATGCTCAGGTCGGGAAGCATGCTGATGCCGCGCGAACCTTTTACCGGCGCCTTGTCTGCTGCCAGTGTTACAGTGTGAGTCTCAATGCCGGCGCGTCTTAGCACGTCGACGGTTATGGTGAGTTCCATTTCTTCGAAGCCGGGGGCCATGAATACCAATGCCTGTCTGGTCATTTCGGTTTTCTCCTGATACAGGTGATCTTGTTGCCGGTGCGTCGAGCGTCGCGGTGATTTTTCGCATGGTATCTGGTTTCGTGCAGGTCTCTCCCGGCAGCTCGTTTTTTTTGCGATTATAGCACAAACTTTATGTTATATTGCGCTAAATCAAATCATGGGGGCAGTTATGGAACCAGCCGATTTCGCAGTGCGTATCGAAGAAGTTATGGCTGAAGAGTGCTCGAAGTACGAATGTGTGCTGGTCGATGACGACGAGATCGGCATTTTGTGGACATTTGTGATCGAGGACACTTTTAGTGGCTTTTTGAGCGTCGAAGACAACGAGGAAACCCTGAAAGTGCGCACCGTCACTCTCGGCATGCACCTCAAGGATATAACCGATATTTCGCGGGAAGAGCTGCTGGAGCTTTTTGCCAGTAATGCCAGCCTGGTCAGTGCCAACTTCAGTGTGGTCAAGTTCCCGGTGGCGCAGGATGAAGCAGCGCCGGTGATTATCGATGAAGGTGAAGATCTTGAGATAGACGAAGATGATGAGCAGCCAGAAATGCGAGACATGCTGATCATTCAGACTCGACTGCCGTTCGAAGCCTTTTCTCCCGACGATTTTGGCGGGTTTGTGCAGAATCTGCTGTTTCAGGCTGAAATGTACCTGACCCAGAGTGAAGATGACGACGAAGACGGGGCGATCGGGGATTTTGATGACGACGAATCTGATGATGATGATTTTGATGATTGAGGAGTGACAGCTGATGCAGCCCAAAGCCAGTTTCAGCCTGCCAGAGGCAATACGTAACGATATCAGCATTTATCTGGCGCCTGACGAAAAAGTGTTGAAAGCAATCAGATCCAGTGCCGGGCGCACGGCCAGCAAGGGCGAAGTCTGGCTGGTTTTGAGCAGTGGTTCGGTGTTCTTTCATACCCGCGAAACCGGCAAAGAGCCGATAATTGCGCTGTTGTCGCGCCGAGAGATACGCGAGATTGAATATTTTCAGCGGGTCAGTGAAGTGGTGCTGACTTTTGTGCCATCGCGCAACCCGCAAAACGTTACGAAGCTCAGCTTTTTGAATGCGCAGCGCCCGGAACTCGAAGATTTCTGCGACGATCTGGCTGACTTGATCAACTTTAAAAAAGAGACTCAGGCTGGCGTTAAGACTTATTCGGCAACTGCAACGGTCGAAATGCCGCGCCCGGCTAATGGTGATGGCGAAACGCCTTCTTCGGCCCTGCGTAGCACCGCGTCGGCAGTTAAACATTTTGCCACGCCGGCCGCTGAAAACAAGCCGAAAATTGCGCCGGTTGCGCCGGCATCGCCGGCATCTCCGGCAGCTGAGCCGGTCAAGGCTCAACCCGAGGTGAAGATTGTCAGGTCATCTTCGCCAGAGCCAATGTTTCCAAAAACTCCGCCGAAGGCTGAGGAGCCTATCGTTTCACCAGTTTTGCCGCAAGTTGTTAAAGCTGTCGCTAAGAGCGGTGATAAAGCAGCAGATGGCGGAATAAGTGTCAGCTACATTATTACGGCAACGCTTATTTCGGTGCTGGTCGGGTTTTTGTGGTACAAATTTTTCAACGCGCTCGCGACGATGAAATCGCGGAAATAGTTACAGGCTGCCGGTTTTAAACTGGCCCCAGAGTTTTTCGAAGCCGCTGACCTCTTTGCCGGATTCAGAAACGAGATTGCAGCTGTTGAGCCTGATCAGGTAAGACCCGCTGGCACGCAGCATGCGATATGGCACGAGTTCGAGCAGAGTGTTGCTTTCTTTCCAGGTGACCGAAAAATGGCTGCGCAGCGAGGTTCCGTCAAGCACTGTGCGGGCCCCCGAGTCGAGGCTGGTTATTTCGATTTCAAGGCCGTTATAGAGCGAATCAGTTTTCATGCTGCGGTCGAAGCGAATGGTGAACGGGCCGGTGCGGCCAACGTTGGTGTCGCCATTTTTAGGGCTTGTCGCGACGATAGTCGGTGTTGGGTCGGCATCAGTTGTGAACTCACCATAAAAACCCTCGTAGGTTTTGAGCATGCGGCTATCGATGGCGCGAGCGTTCCAGCGCGATATCAGCATGCTGTATCTGGTGCTGGCTGCGAGCGCCTGTTTCGGGAAAAGCTGTAACCTGGTGTCTGATTTCCAGACCACTCTGAAGTGCTGCTCGACCTGCCTGCCACTAAGTGACACCATGGTATTGCGGCTTTTGTTCTGGATCATCAGGCTGAAGTCATTGAATATCGCGTCCTTTTCCATAGGCTGGCCAAAGCCGATTTCGAATGGTCCGGAAACCGGGAAAGCGGTCTGGTTGTTATATGGCCTTGTCCAGGAAATGATCGCGTCGAGTTCGGGAATTGTTCCGGATTTTGACAGGCGGGCGTTAACGAGAGTCAGGCCATCTACGGTGACCGGCACATAGTATCCTTCGATGGTTTTATAGCCGGTGCGTGCAAGTCTGATGGTGGTTTCGCCGTTTCCGGCAAGGTTGGAGCTCAAAATGGCGCGGCCGTCAGCGCTGGCTGACATGGCCTGGTTGGCCCCGGCGTCGATGGTTACTTCGGCGACTGGTTTGATAACTCCTGCGCTGTTTTCGACGGCAGTTACTTCGATCATGCCACGTCTGAGCATGAATGAATCGCCGCGTGCCACTGCTATGCTTACTTCGTTAAAGCCGGGGTAGAAGGTCAGTTCGTCGATTATGCGCAGACCGTCGCCGACAATCAGAGAGGCTACGTAGCTGACTTCCCAGTCGCCGTGTCTGACAATGACCAGTGTGGAAGTAGCCAGGGCGCTGGCCTGATCGATATTGAACTCGACCATGCCGCTGCCGTCGCTGACACCGACTTCGCCAATGGCGGCGAGTTCAACTCTTGCCGCTGAAACCGGCACGACCGGACTTGTCGGGTCTGAAGTGATGCGACTGGTCAACACGGATGTGCGATCAGCCTTTATGGTCAGGCGGTATGTGCTGTTGCCGACGACTTCGACACTATATTCGGCCTTTGCCTGTCCGCCGCGAACGTCGGTGGCGATACAGGTGATGACGTTAGTAGAGGTTTCTGCTGGCGCTTTCCAGACGGCGTTACTGGCGTCGGTAGAAATGATGTTGCCGTTGCTGGCTTCCCAGGCGATGTTGACCTGGCCCCCGGCCGGGTCGACGGCTTCGGCGCGCAGAGACAGTTCTGCTTCGGGCCCGACGACACTTCGGGCCGCGTAGATGTTGACGACCGGCAGCAGGCTGGTTGAACGCGTGTCAGTATTGTCGCCGATTTTGAGGTCTTTTTCTGCGTCAGCGGCAACAGGATTGAGCGATTTTATTGAGTTGGAACTCGTACAGCCGGCGACAATTATTGCCGTGAGCATGCATAGGACCACAAATAGCAGTTGTTTGGTGATATAACGTGTTTTCATGAAACACCTCCGACTGCTAGCCCTATCGGCGACAGTCGAAGTTTAATTAACAACTTAAAATTGCAGGATGGTGTACACTCGTGCTATTGTGTCAGATGTTGGAAAGATGAAATCAACCGAAAATTTACGCTTGCTTAGTTGTTGAATTTCTGGTAACATAATCTTTCACTTCGGCATCGATCTTGGAGGTTTGAATATGTCAAGATTTTGTATGGTTTGCAACCGTGGACCAAGGGTTGGCTATAAGCTCAGCCATTCTCATCATCGCACCAAAAGACGCTGGAGCATCAACCTCCAGAAAAAACGGGTCATGCTCAACGGCGCTCGCGTTCGTGGATATGTTTGCACCCGCTGTCTGGGAAGCGATAAGTTAATAGCAGCTTAAGTCAGGCGCGACCGTATCGCGCGTCAAGTATTCTGTCTGGCGCAGAGAGCCTGGTGATTCCGGGCGATGTAGCTGACAAGTATTACGCAGATTACGGTTTCAGGGAACATGTGACCGAGATTGTAGACAGTGCTGGCCGTCAAGGCCTGAATTACAGTGTCTTTTCCGGTTACAAAGAAAATTGCACCGGCGACAACGTGAAGAAGCAGACGGATAACGTTTGCCAGCGTTGTCGCCGTTGCCGCTTGCAGCGGTGTTTTCCATTGTATGGCACCGGCGATTCCCAGCACGCCATAGGCGAGGGGATAATCAAGCAACATTTGCACAGGATGCACGATAAAAGGACGGGTAGTCAGCATAAGCAGGCCCAGCATGGCGCCGCTGACACAGCCGGTAATTACACCGTGGCGCGCGGCCAGCAAAAGCAGCGGCAGCACGCCGAGCGAGACTGAGCCGCCGCTTGGCATTTGAAAAAGCTTGATGTTTGACAACGCCAGCGCGGCTGCCAGAAGCATGCCGCACTCGGTGACAACTTTAAGATTTCTTATACGCACATTTACCCCGCCTTTGAATAACATGATTTGCCAATATTGGCAATGATTGCCAGCAATAATCCATTTGACTGCTGAAGAGGGTTCTGGAAATATTGCTTTTTACTTTTTCATGTACTTTCCCACAGATTACGCAGATGGTTTGCGGATAACTGCAAAAAAGCATACAAAAAAGCATACAAAAAACTCCTGAATAATCTGCGCCAATCCTTTAATCTGCGGATAACTCTTCAAAAGAGCCAGTATTATTACTATGATCAGCTTGATTGACAAATATTCCAAACGAAATTTCTCGTAAAGTCTTCATAGATAGGCAAATGGAGAATAACTGGGCCGGGTATTTATGAGTTGCAGAATGTGGTATTATCTGAACAGTTCGTTTCAGGAAGGGGTATAAGATGAAAAAAAGTTATCTGTTGCTGGCGATGTTGCCGGCTTTGCTGGTTCTTGCCGGGCTGACCGGTTGTGGTGGTTCGAGTATGAGTCGCACTGACTATACAATCGCGACCGGCTCAAAGTCGGGGGTATATTTTCCGATTGGCGAGGCGCTGGCGATGATTCTCAAGCAGGCCTTTCCCGGCGTCAATCTTAATATAATGGAAACGGCCGGCAGCGTCGAAAACCTTCAGCTGTTGCGCGATGGCAAAGTCGACATGGCTCTGGTGCAGAACGATATCGCTTTTTATGCGGTTGAGGGCGAGGCCATGTTCAACGGCCAGAAAATAACTAATATCAGCGGCATTGCCACGCTTTTTCCCGAAGTCGTGCAGATTGTTGTGCGCAAAGAAACAGGCATTAAAGCTCTTGCTGATCTGGCCGGCCACAAAATTGCAGTGGGAAACAAGGACAGCGGCACTTATTACAATGCCCAGCAGCTGCTGACGATTGCTAAAGTGTGGGAGCAGGTCGATCATCAGTATCTCAACGCCGGCGACGCGATGAAAGAGATGCAGGAAGGGCGCATCGACGGTTTTATATTTACCAGCGGCCTGCCTAACCCTTCGATAATCGAGCTGGCGCGCAAGGTTGAAGTCAGCCTGGTTGCGGTCGAACCTGACATGGTGCAGAAACTGGTAAGCGCGTATTCTTTTTACTACCCATCGAATATCGCTGCGAACCAGTATCCCGGGCAGACAGAAGAAGTGTCGGCCGTTGAAATCAACGCGATACTTGTTTCTGGCCCCGGTTTGAATGAAAACGATCAGTATCTGATTACAAAACAGCTGTTTGGTCAGCCTAACGACCTTGGTAAGAGCCACCCACGCCTGAGCAAGATGACCAAAAACAGTCTGCGTCAGCAGATGCCGGTGCAGCTTGGCAGGGGTGCCTATAGGGCGCATTCAGAGACTCCTTGAACAGATAGTCAATCCCGGGCGGAAATTTGCCGATATTGATAACAGACATTTGTTAACAAGGAGTGCAATATGAATACTGTAGCAGGCGGCAAGCTCAAGGTTGGCGTTATATTTGGCGGCAGATCTGGTGAACACGAAGTTTCGCTGGTATCGGCCAAATCTATCATGAAGGCGCTGAACCCTGATAAATACGAGGTGATACCAGTTGGCATTACTCGCCAGGGTGCCTGGATGGTTGGCGTTAAGCCTGATGCACTTCTTGAATACGGCAAGTCTGGGTCGCGCAGCTGTCTGGCGTTTAACGCTGCGGGCGGTGGCAAGGCCAGCCTGAACTGCGACCCTTCGAATAAAGGCTTGATGCTTCTCGACAAGCCAAAAGCCGAAAACCAGGTGCAGCTTGATGTGCTGTTTCCGATCATTCATGGCACTTACGGCGAAGACGGCACTCTGCAGGGCATGCTCGAACTCGCCGATATGCCATACGTCGGTTGCGGCGTGCTGGCCTCAGCGGTCGGCATGGACAAAACTGTTGCCAAGCGCCTGTTTCACGAAGCCGGTCTCGAAATTGCGCCTTACAAAGAAGTTTTGCGCAGCCGTTTCAGATCGCACCCTGATGCGGTAATCAGCGAGATTGAAGGCGAACTGGGTTACCCTTGTTTTGTTAAGCCGGTGAACTCAGGTTCTTCGGTAGGCATCAGCAAGGCGAAAAACCGCGAGTCGCTGCAGACTGCTTTGACGCTTGCCGCGCAATACGATCGCAAGATTCTCATCGAAGCACATATTGATGCGCGTGAAATCGAGGTTTCGGTGTTGGGTAACGATGATCCGATTTCTTCGCTGCCGGGCGAAATCGTTCCCTGCAACGAGTTTTATGATTACAACGCCAAGTATATTGACGAGCGTTCTGAACTTAAGATTCCCGCGGACCTTTCACCTGAGACTATTGAGCAGATACGGGTAATGGCGGTAAAAGCTTATCGTGCGCTTGACTGCGCCGGCATGGCACGGGTCGACTTTTTTCTCGAACGTGGCAGCAATCGCGTAATAATTAACGAAATCAACACCATACCTGGTTTTACCAGCATCAGCATGTATCCCAAACTCTGGGAAGCAACAGGCATAAGCTATCCCGAGCTGGTAGACCGGCTGGTTGATCTGGCTATCGAGCGGTACAGAGACAAGCAGGAATCTCTCTCCACGGTTTCCTGAAAGATTCGTGAGCGTTTATAAAACGCTGCGTGTCTGAATTTCAGCAGCTAACAAGCACCCCTCCGGGGTGCTTTCCCATTTATATGGGCCAAAATGTGAGGCTTTAATCATGGCTTCGCTGCATATCTGGCAGATTTTATCCTGCGGCAGAGGTGTTTCAGCGGTAAAGGCGCTGAATTTCTGACTGCAGAAAACGATCTTAAGCTGCTGGTTTTGCGACAGATAGATGCATTCGGCACCGAGCCGGTTGTGTTTGGCAGCCAGCGCGCACAGCTCGCTTTCGGTGTCGCTGGCGTTTATCTGGTAATCTAACGAGGTCAAAAAGATTGCTTCTTCGTGTCCCAGTTTCCAGTCTATTGCCAGGCGGCCGCGCCAGAGTGAAACCAGCACGAGGCCGTCAGGTCGCGAGGTTGCCGGTAGATACATACCTGTCGCAGCTCGCAGATTGACACGTGACTCGTCGAGAGTCAGCGGGTCGAACTCGCTGTGTTCGCCTTCGCGCATGTTGTCGGGGAAAAAATTGAGCTTGTTGATAATTTCGAGGCTGCTGAGCAGCAGGTCACAGCGGTTTTCGGCAACAAAGCCGGCGTCGACTTCTTTCTGTTGTTGACGTTCAAGAGCACGGCTGAGAATCCCGCAGAATGCTGCAGCAGAAAGCAGCGCCAGAGCTTCAATAAAGTATGGCCCTGCGCCAAAAAGGCGGGCCCAGAAAATCGGGCTGATGGCCGGCAGAATCGAGATGCCGCTGACAAAGCTGATAACCAGCAGAAAGTCATTGAAGGTCGCGTGCGCGGAAAACTTGCGCGAGCTGCGATCAAGCAATAACTTCAGGTTTTCGCGGGCGAGATGATTTTCCATGCCGCCAAAAATAAGCGAAGTCGCGTTTCCGCTCAGGGCGCCTATTTCGACGATACCTTGACGACAACCATTGCCGGCAGTGTAGATACGATTTTTGCGCGCCGACTCGCTTTCAGCAGGTTTCCACTTTTTCAGCAGCAGAAGCCATGGCAGTAAAAACTGCAGAAGCAGTAGAATAGAGGCAAAGAAGACGACTGGAGCCACCGCGGCGCCAAGCGACCGGGTTATCGGCCACGTTGGCAAACTGACAACCATGTTGTGCAAAACGACCAGAGTGATTATGGCACTGATCGCCGTGAGGTGCCTGACGAAACCCAGCGTCAATTGTTCGCGGCAGTAGCTGAGCAGGCCGGTGCTGTTTTTTTTGACCAGGCTTTCGATGCTGTGCAGCGGGATCTGACTTAAAAACCAGCTGACCATAAGGTGAAACGTCAGAAAAACAAATCTGAATTCGATGCCAAGCTGCTGCGGAACTGACAGCAGCAGCAGTATGCTGGCTGAGATTACCAGCAGGATATTGCACATCGGCGAGTAGATAAACGCGATAAAGGGACCGCGCCGGTCGGTGCGTGAAGAGTATCTGGCCAGCCAGGTGTGCTTTTCGACATTGAGAACCGCTGCTGGAAACAATAGCAGTAGAACCCACAAGACCAGAAAAAACATGGTTTTACCGTCTGGTGTCGAGTTTGCTGCGCCGGCAGACTGGCCGGTGTTTTGCAACGGTTTGTCGGGTTGCATTGTGGCTGGGTGATGGATATTAGTGATTTCGGCAAGTAGAGACTGGCAGTGCGCAGTTTCTTCTGGCGAACGGCTGGTTGCAATGACATGCCGCAGCAGAACGGTGGCCTGCTCGTAGTTTTTGAGCCTGAGGAAGAGAATGGCGCGCACCGCATCGATGCTGGCGCGATCATCCATGCCTGTGCTTGCGGCGAGCTTGTCAAAGCGGCGCAGAACTGTTCCCGCCAACGCGCTGTCTAACTCGCCGCGGGCGGTGAGCGTGGCGATTTTTTGCCAGAAGGTTGCCGGGGAACGTTCTTGAATGAGTGTTATAAGACTGCTGTCGTCAGGAAATCCTGGCAGTTCGCGTTGATGATAGTTGCCGACCATCGCCAGCACTGAGAACATAAGGATCGCCATTACCAGTAATATTTTACTGCGCATTTTTACCTCTTCAGGGTCGGTCGGTTACGATAAGGCCTTTTAGTTTTTTGCCATCGCTCCAGTAGCCCATGAATCTGAGCTCTGCAGTGTTTTTAAAGATGTTGAGGCCGGTCTGATTGATGAATGAGTATTGCAGAGCGTCAAACACGCGAAAAATCGCGAACCAGTCAAAGGCATCAATGTGCTGTGTGCGCAGTGACCTGGCGACATAGCGTTCATGGAACGTTTTGACGTATTCGTAACGACGTTTGACCAGCAGTCGCTCGTAAATTGGCCGTTCTGGCGACAAAGGCGCAACCTCATCGGCAATCAGTGGCGGTTGACCGTAAAAATCAGACAGCACTGTTATAAACACCTTGTTGGAAGATTTGACGCGGTCAGCGGCGTAGAATATGTCGCGGGCGGTCTGGTCGTTTACCGGGTCGACCCGGTCACCGCTTATGATAACCATGCGTGTTTCACGGCTGATTCCGGTCAGGTCGAGCAGTTTTAGTGAGCGTTGGTGCGGCGTGACGATCATCAGCGCAGCAAATCCGGGCAGGCCAAAATAATCGGTTGTTGCGGCGACATTAGCGGCCAGAACACCGCCGGCACCGTGTCCGATCATGCTGACATGGTCGCGGTCGATCTGAGTTCCGCTGCGGGCAAAAGACTGCAGCAAAAAGTCTTTGACCGTTCTGACGATATTGCTGTGATAATCTTCGTCAAAGGCGCCGGTGCCCTGAAATCTCGGAAACAGAACCACCTTGCCGCTTCGGCATAAATGCCGGATCAGACCCATGTAATACTCGGGGTCTTCGGCCAGCCAGTCGTGTAAAAGAATTACCAGATCTGCTTTTTCGAGTGAGGGGCCAGAAGGCTCAAAGACCTGGTAGCGTTCGTGGTTGATACCGCGTTCCCAGGTGGTCAGACTGGCGTGCTGATACATGGCGCCGCCAGGGCCTTCGGTCGGCTGAACTGGCCCGTAATAAAGCTTTCCGGTGGCATAAGCCGGCAAAAGAGTGCTCAGCAGAAATGCCATGACAAAAGCAGCGGTAATAATGCGCATCAGCCGGTTCCAGTGTTTAATCGTGCTGTTTACTGGTCAGAATTTTGGCAAGCTTTTTCTACATGCTGGCGAAAATATTCAAATCCCAGTTTTTCGAGTCCGAAGAGAAAAATAAATATGAAAACTCCGGCGAGGCTGCCTGCCTTAATTTCGGCGCGCCTTACGTCGGGCACATTGGGGTCATGCGGGGTTGTGATATTTTCTACGAAGACAGCGGCTGCTGCCAGGCCAACCACCCAGGAAGCAAAGCTCTCGAGGCTGATAAAAAGATTCCATATCAGGCCGCCAACGCGCTTTTCGCCTTTAAGCAGCGGTCGAGTAGTCAAATAAACCGGCAGAAGCAGGGGGCCAAGCAATAATACGACTAATACCCAGAACCAGTCGAGTGACTTGCGCTGTCTGCTGTCCCAGGCTACCCAGAGCGTAGCCAATGCTCGTATCCATCTAGGCCACATAGATTTATCTCCTCAGCTGTTCTTTTTTCATTTCCTGACAAGAATAACACAGGCGCGATAAAGTTTCAAAAAAATATGGACAGCGCAGCAGCTATTCGCGGTGAGAAGCCAAGACTCTGTCATTATGCGCGTAGCAACGCGCAGCCCAGAATCCATGTCTTTATTGCTACTCTGGACCCAGCGACTGCGCGCATGACTGCTTCATGCTGATTGCGACGCGCCAGGAATGACAATAGAAAATGACAACAGGTTGTGTACGTGAGGGCAAAAAAAAGTTGAAACTTTGTTCCCGTACAGAACGTAATATGAGTATAATGGTAGGTAACCAAATATTTTCGTGAGGTGAAGCAATGAATCGCAAAGCAATTATTTTTTTATTGTTCGCTTTGATGTTGAGCGGGCCTGCCCTGTATGCTGGCGATGAACCGAACGCTGGTTTGTTTAATGTCAGCTCAGAAGTTGAAGCTGTTGCCAAAGAAATTAAAGCCGTTTCTGACGAGATCGAGAAATTGGCTGACAACGATGCACCAGTTGAAAAGAAGGTCGAAAAAGTTATCGAAGTTGTCGGCTACTCCGTTAAAGCCGGCGACAGCCTGTGGAAAATTGCCCAGGAGCTTCTTGGCGATGGCAACCGCTACCGCGAGATTGTCGAAGCTAATAAAGAAGCATATCCTTCTTTGCTGAAGAACCCTGACCTGATTTTTTCCGGCTGGGACCTCAAAGTACCTGTCGAAAAAGAAAAACCGGTTGTTACACCTGCAGTTCCCACCACCGGCACTCCAGCTACTGTCGAGCCGGGTGATGGCACTCCAGCCGCTGAAGTTTCTGAACTTCCCAAATGGTCGATCAAAGAGAAGCTTGCCAAACTGCAGAGTGCAATGGATTCTGCTAACCGGGCACTGCTGGCTCAGGGTGAGCGTATCGCCGATCTGAATGCCCAGACCATCAGGTTCTTGATTGACAACAAATTTATGACCGAAGAAGAGTGGATGGCGATGAACCCACCCGAAGGTTATTTTTATCGCCTCGATAAGGTTGGCAAGGTTCAGCTGGTAGGCGACAACAACCAGCCGCTGACCAACGAAGAGATTGCCAAGCTTGATAGCGCTGGCACTCAGGCTCCAGCGACAACAACCACTTCTACCGAGAAGAAATCATGGTGGCAGAGATGGCTCGACAAGCTTCGCGGCATCGGTAAAGACGAAACCGCAAGCAAGCCGGCTGAAACCAAGCCAGCTACTGAGACTAAGCCAGCTACTGAGACTAAGCCGGCTACCGAAACCAAGCCAGCTACCGAAACCAAACCGGCTACTGAAACCAAGCCAGCTACTGAAACCAAGCCAGCTACCGAAACCAAGCCGGCTACTGAAACCAAGCCAGCTACCGAAACCAAGCCAGCTACCGAAACCAAGCCAGCTACTGAAACCAAGCCGACTACTGAGACTAAACCCGAGACTCCGGCCAAGAGCGAAGCTGAAATGGCCCGGTCCGCAAACGTTCAGTATCAGAAGTTCCTCACAGAACTCAAAATGCCCGAGCTCAAGATGTCGTTCGGAGAATACAACAAGGCTATTCACGATGGCTCAGTCCTGGTGCGTGAAGGAAGAGTATTCACGAGCAGCCCGTTTGATCATTTCCAGGTTTATAACCTGATAGACCTGCAGAGGACGCTTCTTACCTCGCAGCTGCACTATGAAAAGATGGTCGACAAAGGCCGCACCAATGTGTTCCTTGGTATCGTAGGCCAGAACATTCAGACTGCCGGCAAGCGCGTTGAGCAGGACAAAGCCAGACTTAAAGAAGCCTGGGCGAAGATGGGCAAAGCTCTCGAAGCTACCAGGACCGAAACTGCCAAGCTCAAAGACGAATCCAAGACTAACCGCGCCAGAGCAAAAGATGCCGCTGCCGAGCTTGCCAAGCTTGACGCTTATGATGCCGCTAACTACAAGACTGTTGCCAAGCTCAAGAGCGAAATTAAAGACCTTGACAGCGACAACAAGAAGCTTGAGACCAACATCGGAAAACTCGAAAACATCACTAAGAGCTTCAGCTAAAATTAGTTGGCCGCGAAAGTAATTTGGTTTATACTGCGGGCAGGGGTGAACAACCCCTGTCCGATTTTATTTATTCGAAAGGCTGAAACCATGAAGAGGACAGTTTGGATTGTTGTTATGCTGTTGATTGCTGCAAGTCTGTCGGCCCAGAGTGAACCCACACCGATGACCGGCAAGATTCTCTATATTGACTCTGCCGCGCCCGATTCTCATTATTTAGCCAGTATCAATCCCGATGGCACCGGTAAAACCCGGCTGACACCGTCTTTTAATAACATGATGTTTCCACGTTTCAACGAAGCGGCTGGCTGGATCGGCTTTACCAACAAAGCGCCAGACATGACTTCAGAAATATACCTGCTCAACCGTTCGGGCGACCGCATCAAAAAGGTTCTTACTGGCGCCGCGATCGAAGATTTCTCACCAGATGGCAAGTTTTTTCTTTACACTACCTGCGATGGCAAGGCAGAACTCTTTGTTTACAGCCTCGACCGCAAGCGTGCTAATAAAATTTCGCAGAATCTCAAGGTAACTGCCGCCAACTGGTCAAAGAACGGCGAGTGGATCGCGGCCTCAGTGCTTGCCGAAGACGGAACCAACGATCTTTACCTGATTTCTACGCTGGCACAGGGCATCATCAGAATGACCGACACCAAAAAAGTTAACGAAACCTTTCCGGTTTTTACTAATGACGACAAGTATCTCGTGTATTTCACCGACCGCTATGGCAGCAATGAGCTTGAATACATGGATATCGAGACCAAGCAGTTGCAGCGCCCCAATATCGTCGGCCTTTTCCCGGCACTCTCTCCCGAAAACAAGCATGTAACCTTTCAGGCCGGTGAAAGTGTTGTTGTAAGCCGCATTGACGGGCTCGATATCAACGTGCTGGTTCCTGGCCGTACACCGATCTGGATTAAATAAGTTTGACCTTGCTGTGTTTGAATTGTAAAATACAGCAAATATTAATTGGAAGGTTCTTCAATGATCAAGATTAACAAGATACTCGTACCGGTCGACTTTTCGGAAGGCTCAGCCCTGGCTTTGCGCTATGCTGCGACTTTTGCCAGCGAATATGGTGCGCAGATTCATCTGCTCAATGTTATCGAAGAAGAAGTCATGCAGGCTGGTTCGCTCGGTGACACTCTCGACACCGCCCAGAAATGGGAAGTTCAGAATCACAAGCGTCTCGAAGAATTTGTTCCCGAGAAGTTTAACGATTTTGATATCATCAAAAAGGTTAAGGGTGGCCTGGTTCACGAGTGCATTATCGAGTATGCCCGTGAAAACGAAGTCAGCCTGATCATCATTGGCGCTCATGGCCAGACCGGTTTCATCGATTCATGGCTTGGTGGCAACAGTTATGAAATCGCCCGCAAGTCGCCATGTGCCGTGCTTACCGTTAAGCCGCAGGCGCGCGGATTCGTTGAAAAGGGCTTCTAAGCCGTTTTAAAAGCTGCAAGCATCCGGTTCAGGTCTTTAGCGACCTGGACCGGATTTTCTTGTGGGGAAATGGCGATGTCGATCTGCAGCGACGCGTTGCCATGGCGGGTGAGCGACGCCGGGATATCTTCGAGAAAAGTTGCGGTGATGCCGTTGCCAACCGGCAAATGAAAAAACCTGTCGTTATGAGGGTTCTGAATCACCTTTCCTGGCGCAAAGTCTGATTGAAAGCGTGAGAATGATACCAGCGGGTTCCAGGCGCAGCCTGTGCGAAAAGCGGTCAGGTTTTCTGGTATGCGCTCGTCTTTCCATTCACGGCTGAGAACTGGTTCGACGCTGCGGCTTCTGATAAAGTCGATGGCCGCGAGGTTGCAGGTGTTGAAGCTCCAGTCGAGCGAAAATTTCAGTTGCGGCAGCAGACGCGCGAGATCAAAAGCTTCCCAGCCAAAGCATAAAAATTCGCCGGATTCCAAAGGTTTTAGCTGCTCAAGCACGGTTGCGAAGTGCTGCCGGGTAATGACTGGAGGCAGCCACCATGAGGTTTTGCTGTGAATTACCAGGTCGGCTCTTGATTGGTCGCCGTTCCAGGGCAATATCCAGCAGTCGGGGTGGATGTCGCGCAAGAATGGAAAGCTCTGGTTCCAGACGCGCAGGCGGATTTGCGGGTGTTGTGATGCTGAAAAGTGCTGTGAATAGTCGACCTGGCGATTTTCGCCGGCGGCGATGATCATTTCGGCAATGCTGGTTTTTTCTCTGGGTGGCGGCAACTGTTCGAGTTTGCAGATATACTCGACGAGATTGCGTTTGAGGCGTTTCAGGGCGCTGCCGCTGATGTGAAGACCTTTGCTGAGCCGCGCGGTGATGTGGCGCCCGGTTTTAAAAAGCTCGCCGAGAACGGTAAATTTTTCCTGCAGCGGGCCCTCTTCGAGCCCTTTATTCATGGCCAGCTGCAGGATTTCGTCGGTTTCCAGGCGCAGCGGGTGTTCATTAATTACTGTTTCGACCGCGAGTGGCGTGCCGTCGTGCCCTGACCAGAAGAGATCGACCGGTCGGCGCTCCCAGTCGCGGTTCCACTGCGATTCCCAGTCTTCGCTGCCTCCCTGCGATGAGCGGCGAATCTCGGTGCCGTTTTGCAGGCTGGCCGGGAGACCTCTTACCAGCGCGTAGCCGGGGCGTTTGCGATCGGCCTTGACCCAGGTAATGCGGCTGCCCTGTCTTTCACCGTGTTCTAGCCAGAAAACGCCATCGCCGGGTTCAAGTGTCTGCATAACCTTGAGTTCGACGAGACCTTCGCTGCTTTTGCCGGTAGCGACAGCGGCTAAAGCACCCTCGCGCCCGACATTGGCGCCGGTGCGCCATTCTTCGGGCGTTGCCGGGCCATTGAAGAAGCCGGTAGAGGCGGCGCGTGAAAAAACTTCGTCGAGCATTTCGGGCTGCTGGCGGCCGGTGTTATCGAGTGCCTCGCGATATGTTCTGACGGTATGGTAGACGTAGTCAGGCCCTTTCATGCGCCCTTCGATCTTGAGAGAGACCAGGCCGCTGTTTTGCAGCTGGGTGATTTGAGAGATGAGGCGCAGATCTTTAGGACTGAAGCAGCAGCTGGCATTTTCAGGTTTGCCGTTGAGTTGATACTCGCGTCGGCATGGCTGGGCGCAGGTTCCGCGGTTGCCGGAACGGGTGCCGAGAGCTATGCTCCAGAAACAGCGGCCTGAAATGCTGTAGCACATGGCGCCGTGTACGAACGCTTCGAGTTCGAGGTCGGGGTAAGCTTTGTGCAGGTCGCAGATCTCTTCGCAGCTGAGTTCTCGCGGCAGTATTACCCGCGAAATGTTGAGGTCAGCGAGTTCTTTGCGGCCACCCTGACCGAACCAGGCCGCCTGTGTGCTCAAGTGCAGTGGTATGCGGCTTTTTCGCCGCCGAATCAGCGCGGCGACACCAGGGTCTTGAATGATGAGGGCGTCGGGCTGCAGAACTTCGTAAAAGTCGAGGGCTTCTTCGAGAAGCTTGAATTCATGCTCAAATACAATAGTATTAAGCGTTACGTACAGCTTTTTATCGAGAGCTTCGGTGACGCGGCGCGCCCAGCGCAAGCCTTTTTCGTCGAAGTTGCCGGCAAAAGCCCGGGCGCCAAAACGTTGCCCGGCGAGGTATATGGCATCAGCTCCAGCCAGACATGCTGCTTTGAGACAGGCGGCAGTGCCGGCCGGCGCCAGAAGCTCGATTTTGCCAGAACTTGCCAATGATTATTCTCTCTCTATCAGCCATTCGAGGGCGATGCGGTAAACATCGGTGCCGAGGCCCATGATTACGCCTTTGCAGACCGGGCTGAGCAGCGAGGTCTGGCGGAATGTCTCGCGCGCGGTGATGTTTGAAATGTGCACTTCGACAACCTCGGCTTCGATGGCGGCAATGCAGTCGCGCAGACAGACGCTGGTGTGAGCGAGTCCGCCGGCGTTGAGAATTACCGCGTCTTCAGCTTTTACTTTCTGCAGGTAGTCGATAATTTCGCCTTCGTGATTGCTCTGCAGAAAGCTGATTTGAACGCTGTTGCAGAATGCGGTTTCTTCGAGTTCCTCGATGATGTCTTTGAGGGTGCGGGTGCCATAGATGGCGGGTTCGCGCTTGCCGAGCAAATTGAGATTGGGGCCGTTAACAACATGGATTATCATAGTTACCTGCCTCTTTCTGAAGAAAGTAGGATATCGAGAATATTATACGACGTTTTCATGAACATTATAAGTTCTGCGGCGCTGCGCAGGCCAAAAAGCCTGGCGAAAAAGCGTCGCCGCCAGAATCTGGCAGTAACCAGTTTAAGGTCGGAAAGTGGCCAGCAGTGGAGGTCGCTGCATTGAATGCGTGCTACCGCATTGATAAGTGAGCTTTCGGCTGGCAGGGCAAAGTCGCTGTGCTTGAGCTGCAGGCCTGGCAGGCAGTCGGCGGCTTTTATCTGGGCGAGTTTTTCGAGTGTGAGAGCGGCGTTCTCGCGATTCGGGTGGTAGAGCCAGATTTGTTTAAGTGGTGCGCCGACGCGTGAGAAGTGCAGCTGTTCGCTGATATTGAAGCTGACGGCAAACGGCATTTCGAGATTGAGCATGACCGAGCGCAGTTCGTGCAGGTGTTCGGTGCTTAGCCCGGATGGCCGAAAGTGCAGCGCCTGGTAGCCTGACAGTTTGAGCCAGTTCAGCAGCTTTGTCAGCCACTCTATTCCGGGCCACGAACTGTGGCAGTCAGACTGGTCGAGCAGGCCAAGCCAGGGTTGAAAGACTTCGAGAGTGCGCCCTGCCAGCCATTTTTCAGGATGAATTTCGAATTCGCCTTCGGCGAGTGGTTCGGTTGGAACATCGAGGATGGAAAAGCTTTCGGCAGCTGGCTGGTCAAAGTAGCCGAGCGGCGTTTCGCCGCGCAGTATCCGCAATACTGCGGTTTTGCCGGTGCCGCTGATCACAAAATCAAAGAGCTCACTGTGCGCCTGCAGTTGTTTGCTGGCACCGATTTTAGCGCCCGGAAACTGCTGACGCAGGCGGTTGATGAGACGCGCAGACATCTCGGGGGCAGCGGGATGGTTAAATTGCACAATTATTGCGCGCACTTTTCCAAAAATAGCAAGGTTGTCGTAAAACTGGGCGGTATCGCGGCCGACGAGCGTTGCAATGCGGTCAGGCGCGGAGGCGGCGAGGCAAAGCAGTCCGAGCGGCGCGAAACGATTGCCAAAACTGCGCAGGGTGCTTAGATTTCCTGCCGGTTCGGCGTCGATGCTGATCAGAAGTATTTCGCTGTCAGGGTTTTGCATGCTGTAATTAGAAGTTTTGATTTTATCGAATTTTACCACAATCCCGGCGAGTTGCCACCAATAAACAAACCTTTGTCATTCTGGATCCTGCGACTTCGCGCAGGATGACTGCTTGATGGCGATTGCGATTACGATTACCGCTCTGCTGAGCACGAAGATAAGTAATGTGGATTATTTTCCGAGAACTGTGGTGTTTCTTCGATGTTTACAGCGAATGGGGTTGCTGGTAGAATACAGCGCGAGTCGGACACCATATTGATAGAACAGAGGACAAGAGAATGATTGCGCCGGTTTTTTTCAGCCTCAGGCCAAAGCAGTGGATTAAAAATCTGATACTGTTTGCCGCGCTTATGTTTTCGGAAAAGGGGTTGCTGTTTGAGCCGCTGGCCTGGCTTTACGCCACTGCCGGGTTTCTGATTTTCTGCGGCCTTTCGGGCAGTGTTTACCTGCTCAACGATATTGCCGATGTCGAAAAGGACCGCCTGCACCCGCAAAAGGCGAAGCGCCCGATCGCGGCCGGCGAGCTGTCGTTGACCGAGGGAAAGGCTGCTCTGATCGTGCTGCTGCTGATCAGCCTGATTGCTGCTTATAACCTTTCGCAGATGTTCTTTTTTCTCGCGCTGGCTTATTTTATGCTTAATCTGGCATACAGTTTCAAGCTCAAGAATATGGTTATTCTCGATGTAATGTGCATTGCAACTGGTTTTGTGTTGCGGGCAACCGCCGGGGTTGGCTCGCTCAAGGCGCTTGAACCGACCATTTACATATCGCACTGGCTGATACTTTCGACCATGATGCTGGCGATGTTTCTTGGGCTTGCCAAGCGGCGACAGGAAATCGCGACCTATCAGGATGAGGCGGTTCGCCACCGCAAGATTCTCGCGCAGTATTCGCTGTCGTTTATCGATCAGATGACCTCTATTCTGGCTGCCATAGCTATTGTTACCTATTCTTTCTACACAGTAAGCTCTGATACGATCGCCAAATTCGGCAGTGACAAGCTGGTATACACAGTGCCGATGGTGCTTTATGGTATTTTGCGCTATCTCTACCTGATTCACATTCAAGATCAGGGCGAAAATCCGTCAGAGGTGGTAATGAATGACCGGCCCCTGCAGATCAATCTGGTAGTCTGGGCGGTTGCCGTGGTCGTCATCATTCACTTTTCAAAATCAGGCTGGCTGAATTATTAGTCTTCGCCTGCCTGCGCCCTGGTGATGATATTATATATGCTTTCACTCCTGAATTCAAAAATTGCCCTTTGTCATGCTGATTTTTCGGGCCCTTTCATTATCTTTCGTTACTCCCTAATGTTTTTGTGCATAAATGCCGATGTACAAAGTAGAGACGATATAGGGAGAATAGTATGCGGCGAGTTATGGGTCTTATCATAGTTACGGCGATTTTCGTATTTTCGCTCAGCGGCTTTAAGACTGTTGAGAACGAGGTTGTCGAGGTCGTCGCCTGCAGTTTGTCAGACAATGAAGCGTATTTTCGCGTGTTTCCGCGTGCTTACGCTCCGGGAGTGGTGACTCTCAACGTCAAGGTCTATGAGGGCAACCGAATTGCAGCGCTGGGTTCGCGCAAGATTGAGTTGCTGCATATGCCAGACGAGGGACTTGCTTTTCGCGTGCCACTTACTGGAAAACTCAGTATCCACCAGACTTACCGGGTTATCGTCGATTTGCCGGGCAATCAGCCTGACACTGCTTCGCTGACCTGGCAGGATATGGCAGTGTCGGGAAACAGTTCGTCCGGCTTTTTTGCGCGAAACTTTAACCCGATTGGCGAGCCTTCAGAGTTGCGAAATCAGTTCAGAACCGCGAAAATACGCACCACTCTGCGCTGATCAGTTGAGCTTTGCGTTGACGGTTTGGCGACTGGCAGCTTCTACCAGGCCGGCAAAGAGATTTCGGCTCGGCTGATCGCCGACAACTGTTTCTTCAGGGTGCCACTGTACGCCGATGTAAAAACGGTCGGCATTGCACTCGATCGCTTCGATAACTCCATCGCCAGCCCGCGCGCTGCAGGTGAATCCTGGCGGAACATCTTTAATTGCCTGATGATGAAATGAGTTGGTAAAGACTTCGTTGTTGGCAGCTTTCAGAATTGCTGCCAGTTTTGAGCCACTTTCGAGCTTGAGCCGATGTGAAACTGCCCAGCGCGGGGCTTTTTGTGAGTGCTGTACGCTTGCGACACCAGTAAGATCCTGATGCACTTTGCCGCCGAGCGCAATAGCCATGACCTGGCATCCTCGGCAGATGCCGAGAACTGGTATTTTATAAAGTTCATAGGCCATTTTAGCCAGGCTCAATTCAAATTCATCGCGAAACGGGTTGACGAGGTCGAGTGCGACTGCCGGATCTTCGCCCTGATAACGCGGGTGAACGTCTTCGCCTCCGGGCAGCAGCAGGCCGTCGATCATGCCGAGATAACGCTCTGCAAACATTGCCAGATCAGCCTGGTCAGAACCGTTTTGTGCCAGTGCCGGTGCCGGCAGCAGAATCGGTAGTCCACCGGCCAGCTGCACCGCGTGAAAATATCTGCGCGACACATAGGTTCTGATGCGCATTTCACTGTCGCGCACCGAAGAGTCTGCGTAGGCAATGCCGATTACCGGGCGTCTGTTGCTCATATTACCAGTTTCCTTTGCGTGATGGATCAAGGATATCGCGCAGTTCGTCGCCGAAGATGTTGAAGACTATTACCAGAAACGCAATACACAGGCCGGGATAAGCGACCAGTTCAGGGCGCCGCAGCATGTAATCTTTGGCAGAAGCCACCATACCGCCCCAGGTCGGCAGCGAAGGATCGACGCCAAGCCCGAGAAAGCTGAGACTGGCTTCTGATAAGACGGCTGTTGCCATTCCCATCGTGAAAATAACCGTGATCAGTGGCAGACAATTGGGCAGAATATGGGTGAGCACTATGCGCAGGTGACTGGCGCCAAGAGTGCGCGCGGCTACGACATATTCGGCTGAACGGAGTTCGAGTGCGGCTGAACGGATAATGCGCGCCATCTCAGCCCAGCCAACTATAGCCAGCGCGAAGATAACTGTTTTAATACCGCTGCCCATGACCATCGAAACCGCGATTGCCAGAAGCAGACTCGGAAAAGCGAGAAACATGTCGACAACCCTCATCAAAAACCAGTCAAGCCAGCCTCCGGCATAACCGGCGGCGAGGCCCACGGCCAGGCCGATCAGCAGAGCCGAAAGCCTTGCCGAAAAGCCGATGATCAGAGAAAGGCGCGCGCCGTAGATCAGTCGCGAATAGACGCACTGGCCGAGCTGGTCGCAGCCAAGCGGGAAGCCCTCTTCTTTGCTGAGACGGCGCATCGGGTCGGTTTCCATAGGGTCGTTCGCGGTCAAAAGTGGCGCAAAGATGGCGACCAGCAATACCAGCAGTATTCCAATAAAACTGAGCCATCCGGCAAAGGTCAGGTTGCGTAGAAGTTTTTTCATCGCGCGGTTTTTCCCAGCATTTCGTCGCGAATTTTCGGGTTGATCCAGGCATAAAGCAGATCAACCGCCAGATTAACCATAATAAAGACTATTGCGCCAAGCAGCACGATGCCCTGAATCACCGGGTAGTCGCGCTGCAGAATCGCATCCATGGCAAAGCGGCCGATTCCTGGCAGGTCGAAGATTGTTTCAACGATGACCGAGCCGTTGAGGTAGCTCGACAGGTCGAGTCCGATGACGGTAATTACCGGAATCAGCGCGTTAACCAGGCCGTGCCTGAACAGAATGCGTGCCGGGCTGAGGCCTTTGGCGCGGGCGGTTCTGATGAAATCCTGATTCAGTACTTCGATCATGCTGCTGCGTACGATGCGCGCCAGAAAGGCTGCAGATCTTATTCCCAGCGTGAAAGCCGGAAGAATAAAAGGCATCAACGAGTTATCGGCCGCAAAGCCCGAAGTCGGAAACCATCTGAGTTTGACGGCAAAGACATAGAGAAACACCAGGCCTGACAAAAAGACCGGAATACTGATGCCGGCGACCGAAAAAACGGTGCAGACGCGGTCGAGCCAGCGGCCCTGGGTTATGGCGCTGATAACGCCGGCGAGAATGCCGAAGATGATTGAGAAGGTCATGGCAAAGGCTGCGAGCTTAAGTGTGTACGGCAGCTTTTCGACGACTGATTCGAGCACTGGCTTGCCTGAGACTGCCGAATGACCGAGATCACCACTGAAAATGCGCCCGAGATAAGAAGAAAAGCGCAGATGCAGAGGCTGGTCGAGACCCATTTCTCTGGCGATGCGTGCCAGCGTCTCGGCGTCGGCTCGGGGTCCGGCTATGGTCTGTGCCGGATCGCCGGGAATCATGTAGAGAACAACAAATGCGATCAACAGAATTCCCAGAAGAACTGGAATGGTGGCGGAGAGTCTTCTGAGCGTGAATTCGAGCATTTATTCTTTAACTGAGAGGGTGGTGGCGTTGTCGCAGAAAAACATCGGCGAAAAATCCATGTTGCTTACTTTTTCGCTGGTCAGGTAACTTTCGCTGGCGTGCCAGAGGTAAATCCAGGGTGCGTGCCCGGAAATCTTGCGATTGATGCGATCGTAAGCTTCGGCGCGCATGTTGTCGTCTTGAATTCTAACTGAGTCTTCGATCATGCGGTCGATTTCGGCGTTTTTAAAGCGGGCGCGATTACCGCCAGAACCCCAGTTGCTAGAATGAAATACCGGGAACAAAAAGTTCTCGCCGTCAGGATAGTCGCCGAACCAGCTCATGTAGAAGGCAGGAGCTTCGCCCTTGCTGACCGCATCTTTGAGTGCACTCCATTCCATGGGCTTGAGGTTGATGTTAACGCCGTGTTTTTTAAGTTCACCCTGCAGCAGTCTGGTAATCTCAAAGGCTGACTGCGCTGAACGCTGATAAAGGTCGAAATTCAGCGGGTTAGCTTTTGAGTAGCCTGCTTCTTTAAGCAGTCGACGGCCTTCTTCGGGGTTGAATTCAAGACCGTTGGCGCTGGCGTTATAGCCGCTGATTCCGGGGGGAATACTGCCGTTGGCGGCAACGGCGCGACCCTGATAAACAGCTTTGATGATTTTTTCGCGGTCGACCAGCATGTTGAGGGCGCGGCGCACCTTGGCATCGTCGAATGGTGCAACCTGGTTGTTGAAACCGATATAGAAGACATTGAGAGACGGCACATCGGTAATGCGTTTTGCAAAGTCCGGATCAGACTTGAAACGTTCATAATTGGCCGGGTAAAGCTGCAGCATGTCGAGATTGCCGCTTTCGAATTCCATTTCAGCTTTCATATTTTCTGGAATGATGCGAATATCCAGGCGGGCAAGATGTGGCTTCTGGCCATGATATGAGCTGTTGGCGACCAGTTTTATGTAACTGTCGCGCACGCGTTCGGTGATTTTGAACGGGCCGGTTCCGGCTGGTTTCTCGAAAAAGCTGCGCTCAGAAATCTCGTGGGCATTACCTGATGGCAGTATATAGCAGGCTGGCATGCTCAACAGGCTCAAGAATGGCGCGAACGCCGCGGTAAGTTTTATTGACACTGTGTAATCGTCGATGGCAGTGATACCAGATACTGTGCTGGCTTCGCCGCGCATGCGGGCGCCGGCGCCTTCGACCTTTTCGAGGGCCCAGGTGCGTGGTGAGCCAACTGCCGGGTCGAGAATGCGGTCGAGCGAGTAGATGACGTCGCTTGAGGTCATTACCTGGCCATTGTGAAAAAAGACATTCTGTTTAAGGCGGAAAACCAGCTCTTTGCCATCGGGAGAAACGGTCCATGATTCCGCGAGATTGCCGACCAGGCGCATTTTTTCGTCATAGCGCACGAGGCCGTCAAAGACTTTTGCCTGAATGCTGGCTTCATTGACATCGACGCCACGCGCGGGATCAAGGTTCGATGGTTCCGACGACAGGTAACCTGAAAACACGCCCTTGAAGCCTGCAGGATTGGTTTCGGCTGGGGAGTTTAGCAGAAGACTGGCTGTTAAGGCCATGACACAGACAAAAGCCGTCGAAAAGAGGATACGTTTCATGTTGCCACCTTGATATGATTTTTATCTCTTTTCTACTAATCGGCAAGTCAGGGTTGCACCTTTAATTCTGCGTGAATTTCGTCGCCGTTAACTTCAAGAACAGCCACTGATGCCGGCAATCCCCCGCGTGGGTGGTTTGGGCTGCCGGGGTTGATAACCAGCAGACCACCTTCGTCGCTGATCACCGAAATATGGGTGTGTCCATAGACCATGACCCGGCTTTGCTTGCTTAGAGCCTGTCTGGCGACCGATGCCCGATGCGCAGCCGTGAGCAGGCCGCAGCCGATTTCGAGAGAGAGCGATTCAGGTGTTGAGAGGGCGTTATGGTCGCAGTTACCGCGCACGGCGTATACCGGGGCGATGCTTTTTAGAGCCTCGAGATACTCAGGGTGCTCGACATCGCCGGCATGTACGATAATGCTGACTCCTGCAAAGGCTTCGCAGACCCAGTCTGGTATGGTGCAGGCAGCAGGGTGGGTTATATGTGTGTCAGAAATTATTCCGATTTTCATAACGATTTGCTGGTCTCCTGTCGAAAAAACGGTGTCCGGGTTAATTATAATTCATCGCGCAATTCGCTGCACAGGTGTTGCAATTGCCTTGGGCGTCAGTTCAGCATTAAATGTGCATTGGCAGGAACTGATTGTATAATCGTGCTGTGTCGCTGTATACTACTGCCTGTAATAATTTACGATGTTTCGGAGGATTTAACAAGATGTCAGCTAGCGAAAAAAGCAGCCAGGAACAGGCGACGCAGGCTTCAGTCAGCGGTTCCGGCCCGGATAGTGCCGCAGCTAAGCCTGTTGCATCAGGTGGCGGGGTTTCTTTTCATCTCGATCAGATTTTGCAGAAACGTCTGCTGGCGGCATTTATCGACCTTGTTCTGGTAGGTGTCGTGGCGTCGGTGCTTATTTTTATCGTAACCTTTATTTCGCCGCTTATTGGCGCGGTTTTTAGCTTTTTTGTATTTGCTGCAGCTGCCGTTGTCGTGCTGATTAAAGACATGCCATACAAAATGGGTGAACTCGACAGTCAGAGTCCCGGCAAGAAGGCGATGAACATCAGGGTTACCGACCTGCAGGGCAGTCCTATAACATTGAACCAGTCTGTGAAGCGCAACTTTGTGCTGGCTATGCCATACATGGTTTCAGCTATCGGCAGCTTGTTCGCGATGATTCCGATAATTGGCCTGGTTGGAACGGTTCTGATCGTAATGCCGCTCATGATGATTGCTTTTGCCGCCAACTGCTACGAGATTTACCGGATCTACAGCAGCGAAAGAAATCGGCGCTGGGGCGACGAATTTGCGGGCACCATCGTAGCCTGGGAGTGATCACCGCAGCAACTTCGCTTTCTGACGCAAGAATGCGTATGAAATCAGCTGTGAGCGTTTAATTTGTCTTACTCTCTGTGACCAAAAAAATGTTAAAGTTTTGGCTGATTTGCGGTATAGTAGCAGGTAATGAATCGTAACCAATTGATACTGCTGCTGATAGCCATATTCAGCTTTCCGCTGATATATCTCTTTATCCCTGATTCTGAGCCGGGCAGCCTGTCGTCACTCGAGGGCGTCACGCTGTCGAACGTGTCGGGGCAAAAGTTCAGACTGGCTGGCCAGTTTACCGAAAAGCCGCTGCTGCTGGTGTTCTGGTCGGTGACCTGCGGCACCTGTATCGAAGAAATACCTTTTATAATAAGACTTCACGAAGAGCTTAAAAACAAAATGACGATAATCGGAATTCACCCGCCTGGTTACCCGCCGGCTAAGATTGTGCGTTTTGTTAAAAAATTTCCGCAGCAGATTCCCTACATGCTGGCCATTGACGAGCAGAGCACGCTGATCAGGAGCTATAACATCACCGTGTTGCCTCGCACAGTGCTGGTAAACCGGCAGGGCAAGGTGCTTTACGACCATCTGGGTTACGCCCCCGAAAGCGAAAAGGAGATCGAACTTGCCATCAAATCAAAACTGTAATAAGAGCAGTAACCTGCAAAATTCGGTTTTACTGCGATTGTTTCGTCACTTAGCTCATCGAGAAGGCCATTTATGGCCAATTGCCGGTGAGCATCCGGATAGAAGCGAACCGACCAATGACATGCCTGGACAGGGTTTTGTCATTGCGACTGCGAGGCAAAGCCGAAGCAGGAAGCAATCTCAAATTTGCAAAACACTGCAAGTCTCTCAGAGAATTTCTCTTATTAAAAGCCTGTGCGGCGCGGGTTTCGCGCGGAAAGCTTTGCTGGTAATTGCTTTTGCCTGTTGCGCAATGCTGCTGTCGGCCAGCGAACCCGCAACTTCCAGTAAACTTCTTTTGCCGGGCCAGCCGGCCCCGGTAAGCACTCTCAACGCAACTGACGATGTTGCGCATCAGTTCCCGGTTGCCGGGCAATGGAACATGGTGTTTTTCTGGTCGCTGTTCTGCCATTCGTGCCTCGAAGAAATGCCGGTTGTTCAGGCCAAACTGTCTGAGATCGGTGAGTCCGGGCTCAAGGCGTTTTTTGTTTCGCTCGACACTGCTCGCATGCAGAAGGCTCTGATTAATTTCTGCAAGCTGCGCGACCTTAAACAGCCGGTTTTGATGGAACGTGTCGCTTCAGATTCTTTCGAAATTGCTGATAAATGGGGCGTTGTCATGACTCCATCGGTGTTTATCGTTGATCCTGATGGTAACGTAGTCTGGTCGCACCAGGGCCCGCTCGATATCGAAAAGTTTTTCGCAGATTTCCGTGAGATGTCGCAGCCGCAGCAACAGTCGCCAGCATCTGCAGCCTGCTCGTGTGAAGGTCACTGATATGTTTGAATCGAAAGCTCTGATTGACGATCATCACATGATTCTGGTTTCCAAGCGCATGATTTTCTCTGTAATAGGCACGCTGCTGGCTTTGACCTTACTGCTGATGGTGTTTTTTCTGCATATTGATTTTGACTATTTGCTGGGACGCAAGGATCTCGCCATGAAAGTCGGCCAGACCACGATCACGCTTGAAGAACTTAAGCAAATACAGGAAATTTCGGGTGTTCAGGCGAAAAAGCTTGATACTGCCGCTTTTGCTTCTGAATTTTTTGAGACACTGCTGTTCGCGGAAGGCGGGCGTAAGCTTGGTCTTGACCGGCGTCCCGAGTTTGTCAGAAAAGTTTCGGTCTTTGATCTTGCCCTGAAGAAAGGTGATGACAAAGAAACACTCGCGCGTGCTGTTTTTCTGATCGAAGAACTTGCTGCCAATGCCCGTCGCGAGATCGCAGACGCGCAGTATCATCCGGCTGACCTGCAGGCGATCAAGGTAAGTGTTCCGGCGCAGGAAGAGCGTTTGCATCTCAAAACCATTCTGGTCGCCAACGCCGAAGAAGCGCAGCAGGTCTTTGCCGAACAGGCTGAAGGCGTGGCTTTTGCCGATCTGAATGCGAGCTGGAGCCGCTCTCTCTACCGCGGCGTCGGAGGCGATATTGGCTGGAAAAAGGCTGGCGATTTCCCTGAAAATGTATTTGCGAAACTGCTGACTCTCGAACCGGAAGTGCTGACACAGGGCTTTGTTGATGAGTCCGGTGTGCATCTCTACGCGGTTGTCAGTCGTCCGAAAGTAGATCCGGCGCAGCAGGCGAAGGCTGAACGCGAATTGCAGCTGCGGGAGTTGCGCCGCCGCCGCCTGATGAAGTATATAGTTGAGTTGAGAAACGCTGTTGATTTTTGGGTTAATCCTGTTCTGCAGACGCGTTGCCAGATTGTGAGCCGCGCGGATGCTGCAGATTCAAGTCAGTAAGGGAGTTCGCATGGACAAGCATACAAGAAAGCACTATCTGATACTGCCGTCTTATCAGATCAGACTGGTGGCGTTCATGGCGCTGGTGGTCTTTGTCGGGTCGATTCTGCATGGTTATTTTCTTTACCAGATTACCAGCAAGAATATTCAAGAGGGCTTTCTTTCGGCGCATAATCGCCTGAGGTCGACCTGGGAAATTCTTAAACCCGCTATAATAGTGACTAACAGCCTGAGTTTTCTTTTGATCAGCGTGTTTTTACTGATTGTCACGGTTTTTATATCGCACCGTCTGATCGGGCCAATGTTCAAAGTGGCCGGTCATCTGCGTCGCATTTCGTCGGGAAAGCTTGATCAGTCTTCGTTGCGCCTGCGCGAGGGTGACGAGGGGCAGGTTTTGTGCGAAGCCGCGAACGAACTGCAGGACAAATATCGCCAGCGTTTCATCAGGCTGCGCAATTTGCGGGCCTCGATCGATCAGGACAAGCTGAGCTCGCCGCAAATTGCCGCTCAGATCGAAGAAATTCTCAAAGATATCGAAATCGGCAATGACAAAAACTGATAAAAATTCTGGCAAAATGCAAGAGACCAATTGCGATTACGATTACGCGCACGAGCACGAACACATTGCTTCGCCGAAGCTACGCAGGGCAGGCAAGCACGAAGACTTTGGTGTCGCAAGTGATGTGAAGCAATCTTTTTGGAAAAAGCAGTTTGCATGTTCTGCCAGTAAAGCTTTTATCGTTGTTTTTGTTCTTGGGTTGCTGCAGTTATGCACGACGGCACCGGTTTCGGCGCAGTTGCACAGCAAAGATCACCAGAAGCTCGCCGAAGAGGTTGGCTGTTTTATCTGCCATTACGCGCCGCCTGATACCGCTTCTGGGGCGCGCAACTCCGCCTTGCCACAGGTTGATCGCCGTCTCAAGCGAGGTGCCGGGCAATGGTGTGTCAGCTGTCATTCCATGGAAGCGATGACTTTGCACCCGACCGGCATCAAGGTTGGCGCCGACACAGATCTGCCACTTGAAGAAGGCGAGTATATGAGCTGCCTGACCTGCCATTCGCCGCACACGGCCGCGCTGGCATCTGAGCCATGGGCGCCGCTGGCGATCAGCCCGGCTGTTAAAGACAATTTCAGTACCTATCTGCTTAACCATCCGAACAGCGAAGGGCAGCTTTGCGCCAAGTGCCATGCTCCCGGCAGCGAAGTGTTCAGCGGCAGCCTGCACAGCCCGAAAGCCTTTGACAACCGCAATTTTGCCGGCTCGGAATCATGCAAGGCCTGTCATCTCGATATTTACGATCAATGGAAACTTACGCCGCACGCCCGCATGACCCGCCGGTTCAGACATGTTGACAACCAGGACGAGATCCCGGTCGAAGAGCTCGGCGTGCCGCGCGAAAAAATCGCCTGGGTGCTGGGCTCGCATTACGTGCATCGTTTTGTTGCCGAAGCGAGCGGAACTCTCGTCGTTCTGCCCAAAATCTGGGATATCCGCGAAAAAAAATGGCTGCCGGTTAACGATTATGGCTGGCGTTCGCGTTACTGGCTCAAGCAGTGTGCCGGCTGCCACACCACTGGTTTCTCTGCCGAAAACGACAGCTTTGCTGAGGCTGGCGTTGGCTGCGAGGCTTGTCACGGCCCCGGTGTCAACCATGTGCGCACCGGTTCGCCTGAATACATAATGTCGATCAAAAAGCTGCCGGCCGACCGTCAGGAAATGATCTGCGTTTCCTGTCATACTTCGGGCATTGACAACAGCGGGCAATATCATTTTCCGGTTGGTTATCGGCCTGGCGAAGACCTGACAAAGTTTTTCTCGGGCCTGACACCAAAACCTGGCCAGTCTTTTGAAAATTTTGTCGGCGACGAAACCTATGAAGATCGCCGCCGCCAGTGGGAATTTCTGCAGTCGCGCCTGTTTCTCGCCAGCGGCCTGACCTGCGATTACTGCCAGAATTTCCGTAACGTCAAAACCGATGATTCCGCGAAGTTTTTGACGCACAATCAGTATTGTCTTACCTGTCACACCGACCAGCACGACCACCCCGAAGAGTCGCCGGGCACCAACTGCAATGTCTGCCACCAGCCGACCCGTCACCTCAACGGTAACCTCTCGGTTCACGACCACCGCTACAAGTTTGAGAAGTAAATAACCCGTTCAGTAAATTTTTCATGGTTGTGGCTGGTACTGGTTGCATTATTGTGTTAAGCTTTTTGCACCATGCAGGTTCTTGTTGCTTCAATTTTGCTCGCCTATGCGCTGGCAACCTTCTTTCGCGTTAAGGAAAGGGTGGCCGGTCGTATGCTGCCTCTGCATGCCAATATGTCGTTCTGGCTTGGTCTGGTGTGCAACGCGGTTCTGGCCGTTGAGATCTTTATGCTTGGCGACAGTTTTCTGCATTATCGCACCCTGTTCGTTGTTGGTGCGCTGTGCCTGGCCTTATGCACTGCCGCAATTGAACGGGTGCTCAAAGAAAGTTTTTTCAGCATCTTCACGCTGCCAGTAAGTTTCGCGTTCATGGTCTGTTCGATCTTTGCCGATGGCAAGCTGGCTGGTGGGCATTTCGCGCATGGCTGGTTCGCCCTGCACATGCTGCTGGCGATACTTGGCGAATGCTTTTTTCTTATCGCAGCCGTTTCTTCAGGCACTTACCTGTATGTTGTCCGCCGCCTGAAACGCAAGAACCGGCTGCGTGCGGTCTTTTTCTTTCCGCCACTGGCGCGTCTCGACGATCTCACGTTCAAGTTGATCGCTTTTGGTTCTGCGGTATTTGCAGCTGGTCTCGCGGCCGGTCTGTATGGCAATCTGCGCTATTTTGAAGGCTTTGTGCCTGGCAGCAAGCATATTTTTGCCGGCGTTGTGCTGGCGTTTTATCTGGTGCTGATAATTGCCCGGCGCCCGCTCAAGCTCACCGGAAGCCGTCTTGCCACGCTTGCTGTTGCCGGCTTTTTATTGTCTGTGGGTCTGATGGTTATTCCCGACAGTGGTGAGCACTGGAAGCCCCTGACAGCGCAAGAGGTGTCCAAATGAGATATATGCCCATCTTTGTCGATCTAGCTGGGAAAAGCGTCCTGCTGGTCGGTGCCGGGCGGGTGGCTCTGCGTCGCGCCCGCCAGTTGCTCGAAGCCGGGGCCAGGCTTACGGTAATTGCACCGCTGATAAACGATGAGTTCAGCTCTTTGCATGGCGTCGAGCTGATCGAAAGGCCTGTTGTGGCTGCTGATATTTCGGTGCAGTATCGACTGGTCATTGCGGCAACTGATCAGACGGCGGTCAACGCAATGGTTTCGGAAGAATGTGAGCGCATGAGGATATTGTGTAATCGCTGTGACGACTTTGTGCAGGGCGACTTTGTCTGCGGCGGCACGGTGGCGCGCGGACCGGTCATCAGCTCAACCATGGCCGGCGGTGTTCCCGAAGTCGCAAAGTTTTTGAACGCGAAGGTCGCCAGCCTGATGACACCTGGTTTTATAGAGCTCGCCACGCTGCTGGCAGAATTGCGCCCGGCAATAAAAGCTTCGCCAAAGCAGGGCGGGCGTGTGCGCGAGTTCATATTCGGCCTGGTCAACGATCAGACCATGGCCCGCATTGAGCGTGAGGGCTGCGAAAAACTGCGTGAGGAGATCATGGCATGTCTCTGACCGTTTTCGGCCTTAATCATAAATCGGCGCCGGTGGCGATTCGCGAAAAACTCGCGCATCTTTGCGGTCTGGCGATTCCCGATGTTGATGGTTGTGTTCTTGAATCTGTGCCGGTCTACACCTGTAACCGGGTCGAAGTCTACTACGCCGGCAATGTCGAGGTGGCCCGCCGCAGCTTTGTGGCGCTGCTGGCGCTGAACACCATAAATTATGACAACCTTGCCGAGTATTTTTACCAGTACAGCGACGAAGAGGCGGTTTTGCATCTGCTGTCGGTGGCTTCTGGTCTCGATTCAATGATTCTCGGCGAAAACCAGATTTTGCACCAGATCAAAGAGTCTTATCGTTACTCTACCGAACAGGGTTTTGTCGGCAAGCAGCTGCATCGCCTGTTTCAAAAGGCTCTTGAAGTCGGAAAAAAGGTGCGCAGTGAAACCGGCATTTCGCAGAATCGCGTTTCGATCGCTTCGACAGCGGTTGAGCTGGCACGCAGTATTTTCGGGCCTCTGGGCAGTTCTATCGCTCTCGTCATCGGCGCTGGTGAAATGGCCAGCCTGGTTGCAGTGCATCTGCGAGAAAATGGCGTAAAAAAGATGTTGTTTGTTAACCGCACCGAGGCGAGTGCGCGTGAGCTTGCTGAAAAGTTCGACGGTGAATCACGACCGTTTGAGCAGCTTGAAGAGCTTCTTGAACGCTGTGATATCGTTATTTCATCGACTGCCGCGCCGACAAACATTGTCAATGTGGCAATGATGCGTGGAGTAATGGCAAAGCGCAGCGAACGCCCGATGTTTGTCGTTGACATCGCTGTGCCACGCGATTTTGAGGCTGATTGTCAGGAAATTGGCAATCTCTTTCTCTACGATGTTGACGACCTGCAGAACGTGGTCAACGAAAACATGTCGCAGCGCCACGTCGAAGCTGACAAGGCGCGCGCGATCGTGCGCTACGAATCGTCGCAGTTTCAGACTTCGGTCGCTGCCTTTACTGTTGTTCCGTTGATCAACCGCTTGCGCGAGCAGGCCGAAACGATTCGCCAGGCCGAAATGGAACGCTTTTTCGCGCAGAATTCTGAATTGAGTGAAGAGCTCCGGCGAGCTTTCGATCAGAGTTCGCGTGCTCTCATGGCAAAGTGGCTGCACAATCAGATTGTAGCCTTGAAGAAACAGGGTTCGGCTGACATCGAGCAGCTCAGGGCAATCGGCGAAACGCTTGGACTGGCAGAAGACTGCCTGCCACAGGCCCCGCTGCGTGTAGTAGGCCAAAACCCAGGAAAGAATTGATACATATGAAAATAAAATATGGAACGCGTGGAAGTCGGCTCGCTCTGCATCAGACGCGGCACGCAATAAGCGTGGCACAGCAGTGCGTGCCCGACTGTGAATTTGCAGAGGTTGTTATAAAGACTCTTGGTGACCAGGTTACTAATGTGCCGCTGTTCAAGGTAGGCGGCCAGGGCCTTTTTATTAAAGAAATCGAACAGGCGCTGCTCGAGGGTCGTATCGATGTCGCTGTTCACAGCCTTAAAGATATGCCGCACGCCATGTCACCGGGTTTGAGTATTCTAGCGGCCGGCTGCCTTGAAGATGCCCGTGACTGCTTTGTTTCGCTGAAACACGAGTCTTTCGTCGCACTGCCCGCCGGTGCGGTGATTGGTACTTCAAGCCTGCGTCGCCGCGCACAGCTCAGTAGTCTGCGCCAGGATCTGCAGTTTTCTGATTTTCGCGGCAATCTCGATACGCGCCTGAAAAAACTCGAAGAAGGTGAGGTCGATGCGATAATTCTGGCTGCTGCCGGTATTCATCGCTTTGGCTGGCAGCAGAGAATCAGACATTACTTTTCGATCGAAGAAATGACGCCGCCGGCAGGGCAGGGGATTATCGCAATTCAGTGCCGCAGCACTGATGTTGCGAGGTTTTTACCGGTTTTCGCCAGTTTCGCTGACCCGATTGCAGCGGCGCGCGCGGAGGCAGAACGCGCCTTTCTTGGCGTTCTGCAGGGTGGCTGCACAACGCCGATGGCAGTTCATGCCGAAATCGCTGGCGATGCCGTCATACTGCATTCCTTTGTTGGCGCTGTAGACGGAACCAGGGTCATCCGCAACTGCCATACCGGAAAAGTTGCGCAGGCAGCCGAGCTCGGTCGCATCTCTGCCGAAGCAATGCTCGCTGCCGGGGCAGCAGACCTGATCGGAGCCCCGCATGAATAAGAGAACTTTTCCGCAGATGGCGCAGATAGCGCAGATTAAAGAAGACTGCCGCTGCAGGTCCGGCGAGTCTCAAAAAATATCACAGGCTATTCTGGGTGATAGCCCATTGTCAAAGCTTTCGCGCAAGGGACCGGGCGATCTCCATCCTGAGCCGCCCGGCATAAGCACCTCGTGTGCAAAAAACCTGCCTGCGCACTTGCAATTATTTATAAATGCCAACGTGAGACACGTTATTTTGATGGCCTTGTTATGAAATTCAGTTGTGACAGAGTGCTAGAATGAAGTTGAAAGTTTGTGTTTGCCTGTTGTTGGTCGTATTGACTAAATTCCTGAATTCAAGCAGTTGAAAATCTGGTTAATCTGAGTAATCTGCGGATGCTTTTGTCTTTCTTTGTGGCTCTGAGGCTTCGTGCGAGCTTCTTTCGATGAATACGCGCCCAGGTTCGATTACGCGCACGAGCACGAAAAGAGAAATGAATTGGAGACAGCTATATGAAGAGACCTAACGTATATCTTGTCGGGGCGGGGCCGGGTGATCCTGGCTTGATCACGGTGCGCGGGCTGGAACTGGTGCGCGCAGCGGATGTGTTGATACATGACCAGCTTGGGACTGCTGAGTTTCTTGGCATGGTTAAAGAGGGCTGCGAGCTTTACGATGTGGGCAAATTTGCCGGTAATCACAAAGTTTCGCAGGATGGAATCAACGAGCTGCTGGTCGAGAAAGCCCGCGAGAATAAACTGGTGGTGCGGCTCAAAGGCGGCGACCCGTTTGTGTTCGGGCGCGGCGGCGAAGAGATGCTTTATCTGGTCGAAGCCGGCATCGCTTGTGAAGTTGTGCCTGGCGTCACTTCGGCAATTTCAGCACCCTGTTATGCCGGAATTCCGATTACGCAACGCGGTTACACCGCCAGTCTTGCCGTCGTAACCGGGCATGAAGCCGAAAAAGAAGGCAGCGATATCGACTGGTCTGCGCTGTCGAAGATAGGCACCGTAGTGTTTCTCATGGGAGTCAAAAATCTGCCGGTTATTACCAGGAATCTCATCGCTTGCGGCCGCAGTCCGCAGACTCCTGTTGCTATGATTCAGAATGGCACCTTTCCGACTCAGAAGACGGTTTGTGGAACGCTGGCTGACATTGTCGAAATCGCCGAAGCCGCTGAAATCAAGCCGCCGGCAGTGACCGTGGTTGGCGAAGTCGTTGCGCTGCGCGAAAAGCTGCAGTGGTTCGAAAAACGGCCGTTGTTCGGCAAGACCATTGTGGTGACACGTTCGCGTCATCAGGCCAGCGTCTTGTGCGCCCAGCTGCGCGAGCTTGGCGCAAGAGTGATCGAGTGCCCGACCATCAAGATTGTGCAACATGAGAACAGCAGCGAGTTTCGCGATTTCATAAGCGACTCGGCGCAGTATGAACACCTGGTGTTCACTTCGGTAAACGGCGTCGAAGGTTTTGTCGATGCGCTGGCGCAGAATGGCCGCGATCTGCGTTTCCTTGGCGGAAAAAAAGTAATATGCATCGGACCGGCTACTGCCGAAGCGTTTACGCGGCGCGGTATAAAGCCTGATTTTGTGCCAGAAAGCTATGTGGCAGAAGCCTTGTTGCCTTATTTCGAAAAATTGCCAGCCGCCGGCGTAGCGATACTCAGGGCTGAAAAGGCGCGTGAAGTGCTTCCTGATGCGGTTGCAAAATTTGGGCATCGCGTGAAGGTAGTCTCTCTATACCATACAGACTATGTAGATGCAGAAAATGGCGAAACAATAGATGCACTGGCAGCCGGGCAGGTTGATCTGGTTACCTTTACCAGTTCATCGACGGTCGAGGGCTTCGCGCGCGTGCTGGCCGGCAGCGCGGTCAAACCCGAGTCGATTCAGGGCGCTTCAATTGGCCCGATCACCACGCAGACCTGCCGCGAACTCGGCTTCAAACTGGCCGTCGAAGCCATCGAGTTCACGATCCCCGGCCTGGTCGCCGCGATGTGCCGCCACTTTCAAGATGCATCGTCATTGGTCGGTTCGCCTCTATCCTGATGCTCACCGACACTCGGCCATCCCTGGCCTTTGCGAGAGCGTAGCGACGAAGCAATCTCTTCGATTACGATTACGAGCACGAGAAGAAACTTGTGACAACAGTGCGGTAAAGTTAAATACAAACTAATTTTGACAAAGGGCTGTTATGATAAACATCAGTAAAATTTATGCCAATCATTCGACGACTGGTGACCCGCTGCGCTACGGCACCAGTCATGGCGGCACGGTCAACCATTCTCATCATTTCAAGGGGCACGGGGTCGCCAAAAGCGCGGCTGAGCGCCGCCCGGTCGTGGTCTGGAACGTGTCGAAACGCTGCAATTTGCGATGTATTCACTGCTATACCAATTCGGATTATAGCCTCGCGCCCGATGAACTCAGCTTTGCTGAGGGGCAGGCACTGATCGATGATCTGGCGGCGTTTGGGGTGCCGGCGCTGCTGTTCTCCGGTGGCGAACCGCTGATGCGACCAGATCTGTTTGAGCTGGCGTCTTATGCCGTAAGCAAGGGTTTGCGCCCGGTGCTGTCAACAAATGGCACGTTGATTACCGAGCCGATGGCGCGCCGAATAAAGGAAACCGGTTTTATCTACGCCGGTATCTCTCTTGACGGGATTGCTGAGACCAACGACCATTTTCGTGGTGTCGAGGGAGCCTTTATTAACGCCATGAATGGTTTCCGCAATTGTGTTGCGGTCGGGCAACGCGTAGGGTTGCGCTTGACGCTGACCCGTCAGAACGTGCTTGATCTCGACAAGATCTTTGATTTTCTGCTCGAAGAGAAGATCCCACGCGCCTGCTTTTATCATCTTGTTTATTCAGGCCGTGGCAAGAGCGAAGATGATCTGACACACGCAGAAGCGCGGCGCGCGCTCGATACTATCTGCCGGCGCACCAGGCAGGCAATTGATTCTGGCGTAGATCTTGACATTCTGACTGTAGACAACCATGTTGACGGGCCATATATCTATTTAAAACTTTTGCAGGAAGACCCGGCGCGCGCCGAAGAAGTGCGCAAGCTGCTCGAATGGAACGGCGGCGGCACTTATTCTACCGGAGTAGGCATTGGCGACATCGACTGGTCTGGCAACGTTCACCCTGACCAGTTCTGGCAGGACAAGACTTTTGGTAACGTTCGCCAACGACCATTCTCAGAGATCTGGCAGGACACTTCTGATGAGCTGATGGCCGGCCTCAAAAACCGCTTGCCACTTCTCAAGGGCAAATGCGCGACCTGCTGTTTCCAGAAGATGTGCGGCGGCTCGCTGCGCGTAAGAGCCTTTCGCGTCTACGACGACCCCTGGATGCCCGACCCCGCCTGCTATTTGTCAGACTCTGAGATTGCCATCCAGCAAGAGTAAAAGCAAAAATGCTTAATCCGCAGATTGCGCAGATGGCCGCAGATAAGCCATAGGAAAACATTTTTGGTTAGTTGGCTATGGTGAGTAGTCCTGCACTAAAGCGTTTTTTTTGTAATATCTCGACCTGCTTTGTTTAAACAATCTGTGGCATCTGAGAAATCTGTGGATAACATTTGAGCACAGCACCATTCAAAAAGAGCTATGCTGCAGCAATGTTTGCGTCGATATTTATATCAGATTCGATACAAATGAGGTGGCGGCATGCAGTTTGCGGGTATTGTGCTGGTTACACTGCTGTTTTGTGGCGGTTTTATGCTGGCGCAGGCAATATTTTTTCATCATACCGGTCGCACATTCTGGCGCGCGCTTGTACCTTCGGGGTTGCGTTACTCGATTCTGCCCAAAGACAAGGTAAACATGGACTCATTCATGGTCATGGAAGAATACGCCGCCCTGCTTTTCCTAGGTTCTTTTTTGCTTCTGCCGCTGATCGCTCTCAGCGTAATGGGTTTCATCGCCCTCTTTTAATGACGCCAGAAGAGGCCAGGAAAGAATCCACAGATTGCGCCGATTAACGCAGATTGAACCTTTTATAGCCGTTTGCGTATATGTTATGGCTGCGCTTTTGTAGTTCTCTATTGTTGTGCGGCGTTGCCTGCTCAGCCCTTCCAATAATCTGCGCCAATCTGAGAAATCTGCGGATAAAGCGAACTATGTGCTTTGAATTGCGCAGTTTGCGCGGGTTTGTGGCGCAAAGCCGTACCTGATGTGGGTGTCAGGAAAAAATATTTTTAAAAATAAGTTGACGAAATAAAACACCCATGTTAATTTCATTTTGCACAAACACCATAGGAGGATTTGGTTCTAATGAAAAAACTTTTTGTTCTCTTTCTTCTCGTAGCTCTCGTTCCTTTTACCGTAGGTTGTTCTCTCTGGGGTCAGGATGAAGACCTTGATGTTGTAGACTATGCTAAGGCTTCTGTTTCTGTGAAGGTTCCAGCGTCAGTCGTATCTGCATCATCTCTTCGTGGTGCTGTTTCCTACACCACTCTCTCTATGACAATTGGCGGTTTCGTATTTACTCCAGGCACTCCAACCGGTCCGGATGCAGACGGCAACTACACTATCGTGTTTACCTCTGCTAATCTGACTTCAGCCCAGAGAGCTACTCTTACTGACGGCACTCCTGTTACGGCCGTTCTAACTAGCAATGTGTCTGGTTCTCCCGTAACCATGCTTACCTTCCCGCTGACTCTTGCCTCTACCACCAACGTGGTTATCACTATCACTGCAGCCGGTGCCGTAACTGTAACTGGTGGTTCTGCAGGTACTGTTGTCGAAGGCGACATTGACTTAGATGCTTATGAATTGAACATCTCTAAGGTTTATAGAAAAGGTGATGGTACTGCTACTGCTCTTACCACAACCACCACCGGCGTGTTGGAAGTAACAACCCTCACCCCAGAATTTGTCATTGATTTTGACAAAGCCATTGCTACTACAACTGGTGTGACATGGGGTGCAGTTGTAACATGTGTTGAAACTGGAGCATCTTATACTCTTAGCAGCACGACTGATTCTGCCATATTCACAGTAGTAGCCGGTGCCGCTACTGATCTGGTTGATGTGAAAGTCGTTGGCACAACTGCTCCTAAGAACCTCGAAGACAATAAGACCTACAAGGTTAAGCTCACTGCTACAAATCTTAAGATGGCCAATGGTGGTATGCTGACTGTCACCAACAATGAATATTTCTTCAAAGTTAATCTTCCCTGAACGATAGTGAATTAACTTAGACCTTCTTCCCCCTGCGCTCAGGCGCAGGGGGATTTCTATTTAGGGACTGGTGTTCAGGGGACACCTTAGAATGGCACTAAGTTAACGAAAGGTCCAGCGAAGCGGTGCTCGTAATCAGCGAAGCGGTAATCGTAATCGAAAAATCAAAAGCGCAAATCGATTACGATTAGGATTACGATCACGAGCACGATTCACAAAATTTTGCTTCTTATCTTAGTGCCATTCGGGACACCTTACTTAACTATTGTGAATTGTTGTTGAAGCGTGTATTTTTTTTTATGGCACGAATAGCAAGATTGGTAATCCCTAATATCCCTCACCACATCACCCAGCGCGGCAATCGGCGACAAAGGGTCTTTTTTTTCTGACGACGACTACAAGCACTACACTGCTTTGCTCGCCGAGTGGTGTAAAAAGTTTTCCATAGAAATCTGGGCATATTGCCTGATGCCAGACCACGTGCATCTTATTGCGGTTCCTTGCCATCAGCACTCTTGAGACAATTACCGGGCGGGTTTTGGTCTCCAAAAAGACAGGGCCGCCAAAGACTCAAGTTTTGTTAGTCAGGTAAGTTCTCCCCCGATCCCCAAAGCTATTGCTTCTTTGATGCTGGTTGTGATATTTTTTCCTTACAAATTACTTTCAGGAGATATGGGTTAAGTATGAAAAAGATGTTTATATTGTTCCTTATGGTTGCTCTGGTTCCTTTTGCAGTAGGTTGTTTTGGTGGTGGCAGCGACAATGACGCGGTTGATTACACAACGGTTACAAAAGTTGTAAACATGCCTGCGGATGTTGTTTCTGGCGGTGAGTCGCTGCGCGCTGCTGTTTCTTTTAAGAAATTCAAACTTTATCTGAATAATCACCAGTTGACTGCAGGCGAACCAACCATTAATGCTGATGGCGAAAGCTATGACGTTCCATTTACAATCAGTCTGCCTTCATCAGTTGTTTCGAGTGAACTGGTTGGTAAGTCGGTATCTGCAAAGATCACTGTGAATACCGGAACCGAAGTAACCTATATTTCGTTTACTTATACCCCGACCAGCAGCGCTACTTCTGACAAAATTACTGTTACGGTAAACGCTTCTCTACAGCCTATCGGAGTTTCTATCGTCAGTAATGGTTTACCTGTCACTCCAACCGGTGTGGCTTCTGAAACAGTTGATCTTACCGCTTATAAATTTAATGTTACCAGCGCAACTTACAATTCAGAAGCTCTTGCAACAGTTCTTGCCGATGCAAAAGCTGTGGCTACACTGACTCCAGCCTTTGACCTCACCTTCAGCGCAGATCCGACAAATCTTGCTGCGGCCAGTTGGGAACTGATTGTTACCTCGGTAAATCCAACAACCGGTGCTGCTATTGCGAGTTATACCCTGAAGACCAGCACTGACTCTGCTATTTTCTCGATCACCGCGGGCGCAGACGCAAACAAAGCGGTCGTTAAAGTTCTGGGTTCAACTACTGAAACAGCTAAAAATCTTTCAAATGGTAAGACCTACAAAGTCCAGGTCAGCACAAATAATCTTAAAGCGGGAGAAAAGCTGCTGGATACTCCAAAAGCTTATTTCTTCAAAGTTAATCTTCCCTGACAAAACGATCTATTTCAACAAAAAAAGACCGCCCGATGGGCGGTCTTTTTTTGTAATCTGGATTATGGGCGTTGCCGGTTTTTTTGCCACTTTATAAAATATTGTTGCATCTCGATCAGGCCACTGGTATTACGTGGTTTGGCATGAAGAAGGCCGAGTTCGAGCATTGCATCGACCAGTTCAGGGTCGTAGACAAGATTTCTCAGTTCTTCGACATGGATATCATGCAGCAGTTCAGCAGTATGCTGCCACTGCCTGACGATTTTTTTAGTGATTTCCGCTTGCTGGTCTGAAGAGGTGTGTGCGCCGCCGCTCATGATTTTCGCTCCAGGATTTGCTTTGCTTTAGTTATAATTTCAGGGGCTTCTTTTAATAAAGCCAGTTCTGTAATGCGATCAATGATGCGCTTCATATTCAGCCGCCCCTTTTGCCTCAAAGCGATCGATTCTGCATCGATCCAGTCTTTGGGACGGGCGGCAAATGCCTTCATAATGAAAAGGTCGTCAGCACTGCAGGTCGGTAGAGACAGTCCATCGGCATAAGCGAAGAGCGAGGAGCTTTCCATCATTTCGTTCTCAAATGGAAGCGTAGCAAATGTAATGTCTATTGAAGTTCCATTGCTGCTTCGTATCAACACCACCCGATTTGCGACTGCAAAGTCGAAGGCATTGGCAATCCTGCTTTCAAATCTCTCAAGCAGACTCTGCGCGAATTGGGCCTCTTCGCCGAATCCGGCTAGAACCGCGATGTCGGCATCCTGGGTAAAACGTATTTCTCCCCATCTGATAACCGCCAGGCCGCCAATGATGCAGTAGGTCCAGCTTTTGGATGAAAGGAAGTCGCAAACTTCTTGTGCCGCTCCGAACAGTTTATTCATAAAATATCTCGCTGCGCCTTTCCTGATAATATTATAGCACGCATTAGTGATCGTAAATAGAAGTAATTCTAGACAACGGCAGCGATTTGTGATGGGGAAATGGCGAGCGAAAATTAACAGCTTGTTAGGGTTTGGGCGTTGTGATATTATTTTGCGCATGAATAAACAAGCATTTTCTTTGATTGAACTGTTAATCGTCGTTACCATTATCGCTATACTGGTAGGCGTGGCGTTGCCCTATTACCAGGATTATGTCAAGGAGACGCGCCTCACCAAGGCCAAACACGAACTTGACATTATCAAGCAGGCGCTGATCAAGCACGATACCTTCGAAGAGCGGGCGTATGTGGCCAGCGATCCGAGGGTTCTTCTTGGTAAGTATCTGCAGGACCTGCCGCGCGACCCATGGGGGCGCGACTATGAAGTCGACTGGCTCAAGGGTCAGGTGCGTTCGCTCGGTCCTGATCACTCTATTGATCGTGACAATATCACTGTCGATTACAAGCCACCGTTGACGCTGCAGAAAGCAACCTGGGTGGATACTGATAATAATCGTCAGGTTAGCGGTAGTGATTTTCTCAGGCTAGAATTCTCAAGATTTCTCGCTACTGGCACAGGAAACATCACATTCAGCAATGCCTCTACCAGCGGTGATCTCTGGTTTTCTGAAGATGTTATCTCACCGACCGCAGTTTTTACACCCACTGTTGTGCCGGCAACATATACCACTGAACTTCTTCTTGAGTTCGCGACCTCAGCCGTCGCCATTCCGATGAATCTTGGGTCTTCAACCATTGGGATTTCACAGACAAACGATGTGTTAAAAGACTTCTCCGGAAGATTTGCCAATGGGACCACCGGCGAATACCCGGCGGTCGAAGTAATAATCAAGGCAAACTGATGGCTAAGCACAAGGGGCGCAGGAATACAGTTGATGACGAACAGCAGGCGACGGTCACCAGAGCGCCCGCGGCAACGTTTCTCGAACCGATCGAGGAAGCTCTCTATCGACTTTTCCGCAAAGACCCGAAAGAGGCGCGCGCCGACCTGTCGATAACCGACTGGATCGTCTATATTGGTATTTTGCTGGTCGTGTTGATCATGCCGTTTCTTTACAGTCGCGCCACGACCGAAAATTTTCTGACACCAAAAGAATTCTTTTCGAAGATAGCGATAGTGCTGCTCGCCGGCATTTACTGCACGCGCATTTTTACCCGCCGAAAAATCGTGCTGGCGCGAACCAGCATGGATCTTCCGCTCGCGCTGTTTTTTGGTTTCGCCACCTTCTCGGTGCTCTGGAATTACAACATGCCCTCGGCCGTGCGCGATCTGCGTGGAGCTTTCAGCATTCTACTGCTGTTTCCGTTAATAGTTAATGTTGTGCGCAGCCGCTGGCAGGTCGAACTGATATTATGGGTCGTCATCTTTACCGGTATTGCGACTTCGAGCATCGGCATCATGGAAACCTACAACTTCTATTTCAAATTCGACGCGCAGCACCTGGTAAGCTTTGTCAGAGACGACGTTGAAGCAGGTAGAATCGACCCCAACGGGTATTACATCCCGCTATTCCCGCAGCTTGCCGACCCGAAACGCCAGATGTTTTCGGTAGTTTCGACCTTCGGAAACCGCAACTATCTCGGCACTTTCGCGATGTTCACGGCATTTTTGCCGCTGGCTTTCTTTTTCTATTATCGCAGTCTTGCCATGAAAATGGTCTCGATGTTTCTCTTTGCCTGGATGCTGTATGGCATGTACATAACGCGTTGCCGAGCTGCAATAATCGGCATCGGCGTCGGTATTGTCTACATGGTCATCATGCTTGCGCTCAACGATCGAAACCGCAATCTGATCAAGCGCCACGCGCGCTTTTTCATTGTGGCTGTGGTGTTGATTTTTATCGGTCTTTTTGCGGTTACCATGCAGACCATGAAAACCGATAGCGTTCTCGACAAGCTTAAATGGACACTGACGCTTGAACGCACGGTCAGCAACACCTATGAGCGCATGTGGGTCTGGTATGCCACGATTCAAAGCTTTAACCGCTCGGTTGGCGGCTGGATGTTCGGTCGCGGCTTTGGTTCTTTCAAACACTTTTTCCCATACCAGGAAGCTGAAACCTTCAGCGACGCCAATAAAGAGACGTTTACCGCGGTTACTTTCCGTCAGGCTCACAATGACTGGCTTCAGGTCGTAGCAGAAATGGGAATCACCGGCCTTATTCTATTATGTTTCCTTGTTTTCAGATTTTTTGCCAGCATTCAGGGCGCTTTGCGCCGCGAAATTTTTGCCAGGGCCGAAGGGCAGATGAACGGCGATCACATTCTGTTGATTGGAATCGCAGCCGCCATGGTGGCACAGTTGCTCGCAGCCCTGCCTGACTTTCCATTTCATCGCATCGAAACGGCGGTTTATGCCGTGCTGTTTCTTGCTCTGGTTCCGGTTTTAACCGAAACCGACTTCTTTTTGTCACCGCTCGAGCGCCGGCAATTGCCGGTTAAACCGGTTGTTGGCGTGGTTTTTGCTATGCTGGCTGCGGTTTCGTCGGCGATGGGTGCCTATTATGAGCACCGTTGCTGGCAGGCTGACGAACTCGTCAGAAACGCTGACATGTATATGCGCCACACCCAGCCCGAGGCGCAGAACGCCGCCAAATCGATGCTTCTGCGCGCGATTGAGCTTGACCCGCTGCCCGGCGACCCCTATCTCAAATTGTCGCAAATCTACGAACAGCAGAAAGACGCTGAGCTGGCGCTGAACTACGCAGACAAAGCGTTCAAGAACATCAATTATAACGCGCGCTCGACCTACCATTCAGCGGTTTTCCGCAAGATGCATGTCTACTATCATCTGCTCGCCAACCTTGCCGAAGGCTATCGTTACGCGACTCAGGGTCTCGACCTGACCTGCGGTAATGCCCGCTCGATTTACTACATGTATGCCGGCAAAATCGCGCTCGACATCACGAGATACCCGATTCCAGAAGATCGCCGCACTGAGCTGATGGGGCAGGCCGAGACTTATCTTACCCGCGCCCTCAAGTTCGAAGGCTTTGAACTGCAGGCCAAGGCTTCTCTCGCCGTCATCAAGGCCGGTCAGCAGAAGTGGCAGGAAGCATTCAATTTGTCTGCCAGCGTCTCTGAGCAGGTGGCCGATCGCGACCCGACCATGCTCAACATTCTCGGAATCGCTGCGTCGAATCTTGGCGACCAGGGCCGCGCTGAAATCGCCTTGCAGAAAGCTCTTGAATTGCACCCCGATAACATGGTGTTCAAGCGCGACCTTGGCGTGGTTTATATCAGATCGCAACGCCTCGATCTTGCGCGGCCGCATCTCGAAGAAGTTGCCCTCTCGGCGGCTCCACCAGAAATCAAACAGCACGCTGAGTCGCTGATCGCTTCGGTAACCGAAGCTGAAATTGGCATGGTGCAGAACCTTCTGAACAGCGGTCAGGGCGTACACGCAATGCCGATTTTGCAGCGCCTGCACAGCGCGCGAACTGTAAGCCCACAACAGAAAAAGTGGGCTGAAGACCTGTTGGTAAAAATTAACAGACTACCGGCCGAAGCACCAATAGCGCCGCCGCAACAGCCCCTGCCAAACGCGGTTATCGACGGGCAGCCGGTAAGCATTCCGCAGCCGCAATTGCCTGATGCGGTGATTGAAGGTGTTCCGGTTGTTCTGCCGAATGTGGCGACTTCTGCTGCTGCTCCTCTGACGGCTTCGCCAGCTGTCGAACCCTGAAATAGTCAAGGAAAGTTATGAAAAATTCACGCACTCTTGTATTTCTGGCGGTAATTGTCGTCGCACTTATCAGCAGCGGATGCTGCCAGAAGAAAGTCACTCTCCCCGAAAACATTGACGCCATGCTCAAAGATAGCAACGGCAAGGTTGTTCGCATTGGTATTTATGGCGACCCGATGGGTCTCAATCCGATCGGCCACCTGAGCAGCGAGCACAGCCGCATGGTGAGTAATTTTGTACACGCCAGTCCGATCAGAAAGCTTGCCGATGGCACTTTTACTCCCTATCTGTTTGATTCATACTGGCTCAGTCCCGGCGAAAATGGCACTGTCATTCTCGAAGCGGTCTGGAAAAACGACCTCAAATGGCATGATGGCACCGCTTTTGACCCGCGCGATCTCGAATTCACTTTTCAGCAGATGCAGAGCGAAAAGGTGCAGAGCCCTTATGCTGAGCTGGTAAAGGGTGTTGTCAGCATTTCATCTTTTGGTCAGGGCAAGCGCACCAGAATAGTCTTTGCCAGCGACTCGCGGCAGTATCTCGATCTGCTTACCGTCGGAGTTATGCCTTCACACCTTCTCAAAGACCTCGAATACTCTGAACCGGTGTTGCCATCAGCTTTCAAAAAAGATGCGTCGGCTGAAAAGCCCGCTTCTTACACCTGGGCGACTTATATCGACAACCCGGTCGGCCTTGGCCCATACGCAATCAAGGAGCGTGACAAGGGTTCTTATCTGCTGCTTGAGCCAAACCAGCACTTTTTTGATGCGGGTGTCGCTTCGCGGCCGCAAGTGCTGATTCATAGCAGCTTTAATTATCAGCAGCTGATCTCGGATTTCCGCTCAAAGCGTTATGACTGGCTTAATCTGCCGTCAATGCTGGCTGAACAGCTTGAGATGATGAAAATTGACGGCGTCAGATTTGTGCGCTACCCGAATCCGGCCCGTATGCTGTGGGTGTTCAACAACCGTCGGGCACCGTTCGACAGCGCAAAGTTCAGACAGGCTCTCGATCTGATCGCTGACCGTGCAAAAATGAAAAACCAGTTCCACGCTGATGCCAGACTGCTCTATGAAAACCCTCTCGCCAGCGCAACCATCCCGGCTGAGAGTCAGACCATCCGTCTGGCGCGGGCGTTGCAGTTGCTCGACGAAGCCGGAATCAAAGACAGCGACGGCGACGGCATCAGGGAAGCCGCCGGCAAGCCTTGTCAGATTGGCATTCTGGTCAATGACGACAATCTTTTGCGTCGGGTAATGGCCGACAAGCTCGCGGAAGATCTGCAGCGTGTCGGAATCAAAGCCGTGGTAGAAGCGGTTTCCTGGGCTGAGTTCGTCGGTGGCCGACTGCGCGCCGGCAATTTTGATACCGCGCTGCTGAGTTACCAGCTGCCGGCAGCAGGCAACTGGACCGCTTTGCTGCATTCGTCGCCAGCTATTCTCGACAGTCTTAACTTTGCCGGTGTTGCTGATGCAGAGCTAGATAGCGCGCTGAACAAGCTCGACTCGGTCTTTGTCGATGACGAGACTCAGGCCGCTCGTGATAAAATTGGTGCTTTTCTCGAAGAACATCGGCCGGTGGCCTTTCTGTTGCAGCCCAACGATATCGGGCTCTATCACGGTGAATCCGGCACTTCGCTTGCTTCGAGCACAGTCTGGGATGACGTCATGAACTGGCGTCTGCTCTTTGGCTCTACAAGCTCGTCTCTGTAAGTCAGGTCTGCCTTGCTTAAAATCGATAATTTTTCATTACAGCTCAAGGGAAGCGACGGACGCATTCTGCCGGTAATCGAGAAGGTTTCGTTGCATGTGAAAAAAGGCTGCTGCCTTGGAATTGCCGGTGAATCAGGCTCTGGCAAGTCGGTGCTGGCAATGAGCGTTGCCGCGCTTCTGCCCCGAGGCTCTGTTCATGCACGCAGTGGCACTATTGATTTTGATGGTTGCCAGATATTGACGGCCAGCGAAGCTGAATTGCGCCATTTGCGCGGTCGTAAGGTTGGCTTTATATTTCAGGAACCGATGACAGCGATGAATCCATTGATGACGCTGTATGACCAGATTGCCGAGACAGTTTATGCCCATTTTCCGGCCAGCAGCAGGGCTGACGCTGATGCAAAGATCATGCTGGCTCTCGAACGCGCCGGTTTCAGCGAACCTGAAAAGTTTATGCACTCTTACCCCCATCAGCTAAGCGGTGGCATGCGGCAACGCGCCATGATTGCGATGGCACTGGTTCTCGAACCTGAACTGATAATTGCAGATGAGCCAACGACTGCTATCGATGCGGCGCTGCAGGTGCAACTGCTTTCGGAACTTCGCCAGCAGATCGAACAGCACAAGCGCAGTATGATTTTTATCAGCCACGATCTTGGTGTAATTCGTGCGGTTTCTGATCAGCTCGCGGTTTTTTATGCCGGCTGTCTGGTTGAGACTGGTATTACCTCGCGTATTCTTGCAGCGCCGGCGCACCCATATACCGCCGATCTGGTGTCGGCGTTACCGCGTCTGGTAAATGAGCGCAAATTGCCGGTTTCGATAGCGGGCACTCTTCCTGCACCTGACAAAAAGCCAAAAGGTTGTGTTTATTCAGACCGCTGTCACTACGCGCAGGAAACCTGTCGAGCGCAGCGCCCTGCTCTGGCAAAGTTAACGGATGACTGGCAGGTTAATTGTTTTTACCCGCTGCACAAGGGGTTGGTGTGAAATGTCTGTAACTACACCGGTTCTTGAAGTGGCTGGCTTGAGTCGCAGTTTTGCGATTGAACGCAGCATGTTGAAAAATATCAGCGATCGTCTCAAGGGCAGCAAACCCCAGGCCCTGCGCGCTTTGCATGATGTGAGTTTTTCGATCGCCTCCGGCGAGACTCTTGGTGTGCTTGGCGAAAGCGGTTCTGGCAAGTCGACTCTGGCCCGTGTTCTTATGGGAATCTACGAGCCTGATTCAGGTACCGCAAAACTTTGTGGTCGCGAAATGTTTGGCCAGCATGGATTAGAGCGACTGGCAATTTTAAAAGATATGCAGATGGTATTTCAGGATCCTTTTGGTTCGCTGGATCCACGTATGACCGTGCGGCAGATCATCTGTGAACCGCTCAAAATACATAAGATGATGCCAGCAAAGGATCTCGACACCTTTTTGATTCGCACTCTCGCTGACGTTGGTCTCGAATCTGGCGCTCTTGACCTCTACCCGTCAGAGTTCAGCGGCGGGCAGCGGCAGCGTATCGGCATCTGTCGCGCTCTGATGCTTAATCCGAAACTTTTGATCGCTGACGAGGCGGTTTCAGCACTTGATGTGTCGGTTCAGGCCCAGATTCTTGAGCTGTTGATAAGGTTGCGCGCTGAACGTAACCTGGCGATGCTGTTTGTTTCGCATGATGTTGCAGTGGTGCGCCAGATTTCTGACCGTATTATTCTGCTATATCGCGGGCATCTGGTTGAAGAGCTTAATGCTGATCAACTGTTGACTCATGGCTGTCACCCCTACACAAAACATCTGCTTGAAGCTGCGCTTTTTTTGCGCGAAGGTGCCGTTCTGCCAAAGATCACAGCAGCAGTCGCTGCGCCTGTCAGTGTTGAAGGTTGCTGTTACCGCGCGGTCTGCCCGCAGGCTGCAAACGAATGTCAACACCGCCCGACCCTGCGCGAGATCGCTCCAAGTCACCGAGTTGCCTGCCACTTCGCCAAAGAAACAAGATAGTAACCGTACGCAGATGTTGTGGTGATGATAGATCAAAACTTGCTCTCGGTACACGGGGTACGGTTTCGTTGACTTCCCGGAAGGGCTCGTTTATAATCCATAGCTTGTAATTGCAAATTTGTCGTTTGGAGGTCTTTCCATGAGCGTTGTCTGGCGACCGCCCAGGAGATTGTTGCCCATTCTGGCGCTTTTCCTGTGTCTGGTATCGACTATGGTTCTTGTGGCCCAGCAGGAAGAAGTTCCGGCTGCCACCGCTTTACAGTCTGAGATGACTGAAATTACGGCAGACGTTATTGGCGACGATGGCGAAGCTGCAGCTCCCGCCCCCGATGCCCAGGCGATTCCCGAGATCAGCGAACTGCCGGCTGTCACCGCAGAAACTGCCAGCGAAGAACCAGCAGCACAGATACCTGCACCAGCAGTTGTCGAGCCTGCCGCAACTGTCGAAGCAGCAGCTTCAGTAGTTGCCGACCCGGTAGAAGTGCCGGATGTCGACGTTCCAGTAGCCGCCGAGCCGGTTGCTGCAACCAGTGAAACAGCTGTTGCCGCGCCAATTGAGCCGGCTGCCGTGGCTGTCGCTGTTGCTGAGCCGGCAAAAGAACCGGTTGTTCCTGCAAGTTTGAATTATTTTGATATGTCCCGCGCCAACGTTCTGGTCGTCATTCTGACGCTGATGGCGTTTGTCAGCTATTACACTTTCCATGCCCAGCGCGGCAAAGAGCTGTTCATCAGACGCATCAGCGGTCTGTCAGCTCTCGAAGACGCAGTTGGTCGTGCTACCGAAATGGGCCGCGGCGTTCTTTACATCCCCGGCATCATGGACATGGACGACATTCAGACAATTGCCGGCGTTACCATCATGGGCCACGTCGCCAAGAAGACTGCTGAATACGATACTCCGCTTTTCGCACCGATGACACGATCGTTCGTCATGTCGGTTGCCCAGGAAATCGTTAAGCAGTCATATCTCGAAAAGGGCCGCCCCGATGCTTACCGCCCCGACCGCATCAACTACCTTACTGATGACCAGTTTGGTTATGTTGCCGGCGTTGGTGGTATCATGATGCGCGAAAAACCGGCTGCCTGCTTTTATCTCGGCACTTTCTACGCTGAGTCTCTGATTCTGGCGGAAACCGGTAACGCGGTTGGTGCCATTCAGATAGCTGGTACTGCTGAGCCGTCGCAGATTCCGTTCTTCGTAGCGGCCTGCGATTACACGCTTATCGGCGAAGAGCTCTTCGCGGCATCGGCCTATCTTTCCAAAAACCCAAAGGAAGTCGGCTCGCTGAAAGGTCAGGACATGATCAAGCTGCTTATTATTGCAGTGATGGTCATCGGCACTTTGCTGGTAACCATAGCCAAGACCGAATATGGCGCCGGTACAGTGTTTGCTTCACTGGCTGAAAACTTTATGCGACTGCTGAAATGAGGTAGACACAGATGCTTTTTATTAAAAGAACATTACCGCTTATCATTACCTTCATTACCGGGATTATCATGATCGTGGCGTTTTTCAGCGGCCCGGCTCTGCCCTCGGTAAAGGCTCTTGAAGACACTTTTCCGAAGTGGATTCAGGTTATCATGTCGTTCACCATGCTGCTCGGCGCGTTCAGCCTGTTGCGTCTCAATCTTAACAAGATTTCGCGCAAGGTTGAAGGCTGGGGCTACAGCCTGACACTGGTTATCGGTTTCGTAACCATGGCCACACTTGGTTTCATGTCAGGCAGCTGGCCGATGTTTGAACGTAATATCAACGTTGGCGACAAGTATTATCTGCTTGCCGAGAACAGCTTGTCAGACCGTGCAGTAACCGTTTCTGCCTCATCGACAGATGAAGAAGGCAATCTCGTTGTTGATGTCATCGCTGACCCGGTTGCCGGGCAGGAAGCAACCGAGAAATTGGTTGAACGCGCTCCCGCTTATCGTCTTAAGACCCCTTTCATGGCCTGGGTCAACAGCTTTCAGCAGGTGTTGTTTCAAGGAGTTTTCAAGGCTGCTCAGGCAACCATGTTTTCTCTGCTTGCTTTCTTTGTAGCATCAGCATCTTTCCGCGCTTTCCGTGTTAAGTCAAAAGAGGCCGGCCTGCTGATGGGCGCAGCTTTCATCGTAATGCTGGGCAACGTTCCGATAGGCAATCTGGTGAGCCGACTGCTCTCTTATATACCGTTCATCGGCCCGTCACTCGATATCGCCCTGATCAAGGAATGGATTCTGGCATACCCGAGTTCAGCCGCTCAGAGCGCAATTCTGGTTGGTGCGATGCTCGGCTATATTTCAGCTTCCATGAAGATCATCTTCGGGGTAGAGCGTTCTCACCTCGGCGGCGAAGGCTAAGGAGACAACAATGGAATTCTTCATCAAATTAAAAAACCTTGACCGCCGCTGGGTATTTCTGTTTGTAGCCGCATCGGTAGTTCTGCCAATGCTTCTCAAATTTGATTTTCCCGTGTTTCCCGGCAAGTCGGTAACCAATCTGCATAATTTTGTAGACGCACTGCCGGAAGGCACCAGATGCTTTCTGTCATTCGATTATGACCCGGCTTCAGAACCCGAACTCGGGCCCTCTGCTATCGCGATTCTGACCCACATGTTCAGAAAGGGTCACAGGCCGCTGTGTGGCGGCAACTGGCCGCTTGGTGGCGAAATGGCCGAGGGATCGCTGGCAAAGGCTGTCGAGATATACACCGCGACTTATGACGAAATGAAGGCCGCCGGAAAGCTGGCGCCGGGCTGTAAAAAGACCCTGGTAAAGGGTGAGGACTACGTAAATCTCGGTTACAAACCAGGCGCGATCATTCACGTTAAGGCCCTGGTTACTGACTTTATGGGGCCGTATCCGTCAGACCGCGATGGCAACTCAACCAAGGAAATGGGGATATTCAAGAATCCTGATGGCCGCAAATTCGCGATGAGCGATGTTGGCATTATTGTCAGCTTTACTGCCGGCACCGGCGGTATCGAATCATTCATCAACGTTGCTGGCGACCACAAGCGCCCGATGGCAGCCGGTTGCACTTCAGTTAATATTCCGCGTTTTATAACCTACCTGCAGACTGGCCAGCTGGTCGGCATGACTGGTGGTCTTCCTGGTGCTGCTGAGTATGAGAAGCTGATTGATCACATGGGTAAAGGCCGCGAGGGCATGGCTCCGCAGTCGATTGCACATCTGGTAATCATGCTGTTCATCATTATTGGTAATATCGCTTATATTGCCGAGCAGAGAATCGCCAAGAATAAAAAGGCCTGAGGAGAGAATACACCATGACTACATTAACGCTTTCAGTATGGGTTGGAGCATTCATAACCCTCTGCTGTTTCAGTTTTCTGATCAAGGATAACCCGTTCTATCGTTTCGCTGAACACCTCTTTGTCGGCGTCTCGGCGGGCTATTACTTTTCGCTGATTTCGTTTCACCAGGTTCTCAAACCGAACCTGCTGGCCAAAATCATGCCTTCGCTGTTCGCAACCGGCCAGGCCGCCAGCGCTCCGCCAGAATATTCCCTGTTAATTCCGGGTTTTCTCGGACTGCTGATGCTGTTCAGGCTTTCTGCAAACTATTCATGGGTAAGCCGTTTTACCGTTGCCTTCGTTATGGGCGTGTCAACCGGTCTGGCCATTGTTTATTCGACTCAGCAGTTTCTGATTCCACAGGTTGCCAAGGCAATCAGACCGATAGTAGTTGCTGGCGACTTTTTTCAGAGCTTCTCAAACCTCGTTCTGGTGGTCGGTTCGATCTCGTGCCTGTTCTACTTCTTCTTCAGCACTGAGCATCGTGGCCCGATATACGGCAACCTGTCACGCGTTGGCATCTGGTTTCTGATGGTCAGCTTCGGCGCGGCATTCGGCGCTACCGTTATGGGTCGTATTTCGCTGCTCATCGGTCGTTTCCAGTTCCTGCTCTCGGACTGGCTTGGCATTGTTTAAGGTCGGCGGGGTGTTGCACTGATGGGCATGTGGACGATTCCGAAAGGGCCTGATGAGCAGCAGAAGTTTTCTGCTGCCGAGCTCGACGAGTTTTCTGCCTCTATCGCCGCAGCAGTGCATGCCCGCCGCATGAGCGTTCCGGTAATTATGGCTCTCGAAATGGCCAAGCCGCTGTCCTTTCTCGGATACAGCAGTATGATCATTTTCGGGCCGATTCTCGAAATGATATTTGACCCGGTCAAGATGGAAAAGTTACAGGCGATGATTGCCGATCGTGATCGCATTGAGAGCCTTATCGTCAGCATCGAAGACCTGGAGAAATCTAAAAAAGATACTAAGGAAGGTGAATCACGTGAGCAAAGGTGATATTCAAAGCATCCTGGCTACGGACTGCGGTAGTACCACTACCAAGGCGATTCTGATCGAAAAGCGCGACGGCGTTTTCCGCCTGATCGTTCGCGGCGAAGCGCCGACAACCGTAGAAGCACCAGTTGAAGACGTTACACAGGGCGTGCTCAATGCCGTGTCAGAAGTTCAGGAACTGGCCGGGCGCCAGATTCTGACCGATGACGGCAAAGCTATTATTAAGCCGGTCACCGATGGCAAGGGCGTCGATCTTTATGTATCGACCAGTTCTGCCGGTGGTGGTCTGCAGATGATGGTTACTGGTGTGGTTAAAACCATGTCGGGTGAGTCGGCTACGCGCGCAGCTCTCGGCGCCGGCGCAATCGTCATGGACGTTCTGGCGACCAACGATGGCCGCCTTCCCTATCAGAAAATTCAGCGTATCAGGCATTTGCGTCCCGACATGATTCTGTTGTCAGGCGGCGTTGATGGCGGCACTACCTCGCATGTTGTCGAGCTCGCCGAAATTATCGCGGCAGCCAACCCGAAAGCGCGACTAGGCGTTGGTTACGAACTGCCGGTTCTTTATGCCGGCAACAAAGAGGCGCAGGAGCTTATTAAAGAGCGCCTCGCCGACAAGGTTGCACTCGATATTACCGACAATCTCAGGCCGACGCTCGAAAGAGAAAATCTGATGCCGACGCGTCAGAAGATTCAGCATCTTTTTCTTGAGCACGTCATGAGCCACGCACCCGGTTACCCCCATCTGATGGAACTTACCGACGAAGACATCATGCCGACGCCTGGCGCTGTTGGCGATATCATGCAATTGATCAGCAAGCGCATGGGAATCACTGTTGTTGGCGCTGACATCGGTGGCGCTACAACCGACGTTTTCAGCGTGTTCAGCGGTATTTACAACAAGTCGGTTTCGGCCAACTACGGCATGAGCTATTCGATCAGTAACGTTTTTGCTGAAGCCGGTCTTGAGAATATCATGCGCTGGGTACCTTTCGAAATGGAAGAGCACGACCTGCGTAACCGTGTAAAGAACAAGATGATCCGCCCGACGACAATTCCGTCGCTGCTTGAAGAGCTGATGGTCGAACAGGCTTGCGCCCGTGAGGCTCTGCGCCTTTCATTCGATCAGCACCGCTCGCTGGCCGTCGGTCTAAAGGGCATTCAGCAGGAAAGAACCATCGGTGACGTTTTCGAGCAGTCAATGACCGGTCAGACTCTGGTCAACCTCAAGGATCTCAACATGCTCATCGGTTCGGGCGGCGTTCTCTCGCACGCTCCGCGCCGCCAGCAGACTGCAATGATGCTTATCGATTCATTTCTGCCCGAAGGCATTACGCAGCTGACTGTTGACTCGATTTTTATGATGCCGCAGCTGGGCGTTCTTGCCAAGGTGCACGAAGATGCCGCTCTGAGCGTCTTTGAGCGCGACTGCCTGATTTATCTCGGCACCTGTGTCGCGCCAGTTGGCACGACAAAGCCTGGTGCAGCTGTTCTCGACTTTACGCTGACCAGAAAGAACGGTGAAAAAATCAGCAAGACACTCAATGGCGGCGAACTGACAGTAGTTCCGTTGCCGGTGGGTGAAACCGCCCGCGTTTTTGTCAAGCCGAAATGGGGCTTTGATATGGGCGCCGGTGATGGCAAGGAAATCGAAGCTGAAGTGCATGGCGGCGTGGTTGGTGTAATATTCGACACCCGTGGTCGCCCGTTCACGTTCCCAAAAGACAAGGCCGAGCGCGTTAAGCTGGTTAAGTCTTGGTACAAAGCCATGGATCTTTATCCTGGTCTGTAAGCGAAAGGACAACAATCAATGGCCAGTGCATATACCCCAGGTCTTAAAATCGTTGCAAGAACACTAGTCGAAAAAGACAGAAGATTGCCGCTTAAAGGCGATGTTCATGTTAAGAAGGGCGATCGCGTGACTGCCGAGTCGGTAGTCGCCTCAACCAATCTGCCGGGAAACGTTTATCCGGTAAATATCGCCAATATCCTGGGCTGCGAAGCCCGTGAAATCACTGATTTTCTGGTTAAGAAAGAGGGCGACTTTCTTGAAAAAGACGAAGTAATCGCTGAAACCCAGGGTTTCTTTGGCTTTTTCAAAAGCTATGTGCGTTCGCCGATTAAAGGCACTGTCGAAAGCCTTTCTACCGTGACCGGGCAGGCCATTCTGCGCGAACCGCCGATTCCGGTTGAAGTTTATGCTTATGTCGACGGCATTATCGATGACGTATATCCTGGCGAAGGCGTTAAGGTCAACACTGCTGCGACCTTTATTCAGGGCATTTTCGGCATCGGCCCCGAGGTAATCGGTGAACTTAAAATGGCGGTAAAATCGCCATCAGACGTGCTCGACAAAGATAACATCACGCTCGAACACAAAGGCAAGATCATTGTTGGCGGATCTCTGGTAACTGCTGCCGCTCTCGACCGGGCTGTTGAGCTTGGTGTCAAGGGAGTTATCGTTGGCGGTTACGATGCTCACGATCTCAAAGAATTTCTTGGCTACGATCTTGGTGTGGCAATAACCGGTACCGAAGACAAAGGCATCACGCTGGTTGTCACCGAAGGTTTCGGCAAGATCAACATGGCTAAAAAGACTTTCGACTTGCTCAATGGTGCAGAAGGGCGCAAAACCTCAATCAACGGGGCAACTCAGATTCGCGCCGGCGTAATCAGGCCCGAAGTCGTTATTCCGATCGCTGATGCTAACATCGCTGATCAGAAGCATGCCCCTAATAACGGCATGACCATCGGCACTCTGGTTCGCATCATCAGGCAGCCGCATTTCGGGGAAGTAGCCAAGGTAGTATCGCTGCCCGAAAAGCCGGTAATCATACCTTCAGAAGCAAAAGTGCGCGTTGTCGAAATCGAAACCCTGTCGACTGGCGAAAAGATGATGCTGCCACGCGCGAATGTAGAAATAATCGAAGAATAAACGCAATGACAGAAAAATTCAAAGACATCGATCCCGAACAGCTGAAGAAAGAAGTCAAGGAAGAGCTCATCAAGCGCGAGATTCTTATGGGTCTCGAAGAAGATGAAATCGATCTTTTCGAGCTGTTCAGAGTGCTGGTGAAGCATTGGAAGCTGGTTATTGTCATGCCGTTCGTGGTCGCGATTGTCGTAGCAATCTACAGTTTGACTTTGCCCAACCATTTCAAGGCCAGCTCGACGATATTCGTGCATTCAAACAGCAAGCTCAGCGCTCTCAGCAGTCTGCCGTTTGCCGGCATGATACCTGGTCTTGGCGGTGGCGGTGGTTCTGAATATCTGATGGTTTATCTCAAGAGCCGCACGATGAGCGATCGCATTATCAAGCGTTTTGGCATTGCCAGCAACCCGGCAATTGTTGGCGACAGCCCAAAAGAAGATATCAAGTATGACGAGCTTTTGAAGATCGTTGACAGGATTGTATCAGTCGACAAAGACAAAGATGGTCTGATCACTATTTCTGCAGAAACCCTTTCTCCAGAAGTCTCTGCCGAGATCGCCATGGCCTATGTCTCGTATCTCAGCAGTTTCGCGCGCGGACCCCAGAAAGAAAAACGTGTTTTCATTGAGCAACAGCTTGAGAAAGTCAGCAAGGAACTTGAGCAATCGGAAGAAATTTTCAAGGCATTTCAGGATCAGCACAAAATGTTTGCTCTCGAAAAGCAGGCTGCAACAGTGATCGAAAAGCTGGCGCGACTTGAAGCCGAAAAGATCGGGGCTGGCGTTTCGCTGCAGATGCAGGAAAGCTTGTTAAAATCTTCTGGGAGTGTGCCAGAGCTGGTAAAAATAGAGGGCCAGAAGGTTTCTGAAGAGGCAAAAATAGCTGCTCTCGAAAAGGAAATCGGCCTGACCGAAAAAGATATTGCGACGTTACCGCAGCTGGCACTTGAATTTGCGCGCCTGCAGCGCAATCTCAAGGTTAAGGAAAAGGTGTTCGGTGTTCTCACCGAACAGCACGAAATGTCTAAAATCGCGGAAGCCGAAGAGGGCAGCCAGTTTGAAGTGATCGATGTGGCCCGGGCGCCAGAACTCAAGTCTAAGCCGCGCCGTTCTATCATGGTTATTCTAGCCGGTTTAAGCGCCGGTGTTCTCGGAGTTTTCGCTGCGTTTCTGATTGAATTCATCAGGCGTCGCAAGGAACAGGACGCGAAACAGGCTGCTCAGGCCGCCTAGGTTGTCCGGCAGCTGCGTAACATCTCATATCCATCGTATTTTGCGTAGGGGTTCAACATGTTGAACCCCTACTGTTATAAGATGAACAACCTGCAAAATGCCTTTTCAGCGAAATTGTTTTGTCGCTTTCTTGCCTATTCTCGTGCGCGTGCGCGGCCCCGGGGAGCCCTGGCGGGATACGCTGCTCTAACGGCTGAAGCCATAAGAGCAGCCTAATCCTCATGCGCCCTGGCACTAGCGCATCCTGCGCGTCGTAATCGTAATCGAAAAACTGTTTAATCTCTGCCCTTGTGGCTGGCGCAAATTTACAAAGTAATGCAGGTGTTTCTCATTGATTACATTGTTTTCGTGGTTTAACAGCAAGATCGCTGCAACATATCAGACAAAACTTTGTCATTCTGCGCGCAGTCGCAGAATCCATCTTCACTCCCCGTCCGGTCTGGCATCTCCAGCAGAGATCTTGCGCTGTCTTGGCGCTCCAGCGGAACTGGCGAACATCTTTACCTCATTGACTGATTGCGAAATAATTCTCAAAACGTCTGCTGACGGTCTGGTGCCCGACCTTGAACGCCGTGAAAAAAAGCGTAAGCGCAGCACCGGGCAGTTTTACACCCCTGAAAACCTGGCTACCCGATTGGTAGAAATGTCTGAACCAGGCGCTGCCGGCGATATTCTCGACCCGGCCTGCGGTGACGGCAGCTTTCTGATGGCGATGGCTGCGTATCTGCAGAAAGGGCAGAAAGGGCAGAAAGGGCAGAAAGACAATAGAGAGCATCAGCAGATTTCGCAGATTGGCGCAGAACGAAAGAGCGATTACGATTACGAGAACGAGAGGGAGACGAAGCAATCTCACGGTCATGCCAGTTTTTTAAATCGGATTCACGGTTATGACATTGACCTGCAGGCGTTGTTTGTCTGCCTGACCCGGCTAATATGCGCGTTTCCGGGGTGCGGTTGGCCGGCGCTCGAAAAGCGCGATTTTCTGCTGGAACCGCCTGCACAGGAGTTTTCGGTTATTATTGGTAACCCACCATACCGGGTTAATCTTGACGATTCTTTTAAAGATCGGCTTCTGGAGCTCTATCACACAGGAGAGGGCGAAAAAGATCTTTATACTTTTTTTATCGAAGGCAGCTTGCGGGCTCTCAGGCCAGGCGGCCGGCTGATCATGCTGACTTCGCACACCTATCTGGTAAATCATCAGTGTCGCCGCATCAGGCGCTTTGTCTTTGCCGATCATCTTGTCAGGTCTCTTTTTATGCTTCCTGAAAGATTTTTTGCAATGGCGCCCGGCGTCTTGCCGGTAGTTGTGATCGTTGATGCGACCAGGCCTGAAGAGCTGTATCAATTGACTGTGCATACAGCCTATTCTGAAACAGAAGGCTGGCGCCAGCACTATGTTGCAGCTGCCGCAACATTTGAAGAGAGCAGTGGCTTGCGCCAGGCTATTGTTCCTGCTGAGCTGCAGCAGGTTTTTGCAAAGATGAATGAATGCGGCAGGCTGGGGGAGAGTTGCCGGGTCGGCGTCGGCATACAGGAGTCTTTGAAACGCGAAGGCAAGGTCTCGCGCTATGTCTGTGGCGCCGCATTGACCGAGGCTCACCGGCCGGTGCTGCGTGGCCGTGAACTGGCGCCATTCAAGATTAACTGGCAGGGAAATTACATCGACTACGGCCCGCATCTGGCTTATGCCGGTGATGAGAAGACTTTTTCCGGGGCCAAGATTCTTTATCAGAACATTCGCAACGAGCGGCTGAAAACCAGATTGGTGGCGGCGTATGACAAAGGTGGCTTTTTTCCGAAAAATTCGCTGTCTTTTATTGTTGCGAAATCAGAATACTCTGAGTTGTTTGTGCTCGGCCTGCTGAACAGTCTGCTGGTAAACGCGTGGTTCAGCGGCAGTTTTCACAGTTTTCACGTGACGGTTACTCAGGTGCGGCAGATTCCATTGCCAAAATGCTCAAAAGCTTTACGCCAAGAGATCGAGAAGATAACGTCAGCTCTGGTTGATTTATCAGACGGCTCGTTGGAATGGCAGAAGCATTTTGAGCAGCTTAATCTGGCAGTGTGCGCGAGCTATCTTGGCGCAGGCGATCATTCACAGCTACTGCTTGCGTGCGATAAATTCCTTGAACAAGCGGCTGCCTTGTGATAGTCTATTAGCACTCTAATAAATCGAGTGCCAACCATGCCAACTTACAGCTATAGATGCTCAAAATGTGAAAAAACTTTCGATGCCTTTCATTCAATGATGTGCAAGGATCTTCAGCATTGTCCAGATTGTGGTGCCGAGGGCAATAAACTGATGTCAGCCAGTTCGGTTATTTTTAAGGGTTCTGGTTTTTATTCAACCGACTACCGCGATTCAGGCTATCTCGAAGCCAAGAAAAAAGATGGCAGCAGTTCGGCAAAGCCTGCTGACAGCAAGCCCGACGCCCCGACCACTCCTGCTGCTCCAGAGTCTTCCTCTCCCAGCAAACCTGCCGAAACTCCAGCTTCTTCAACCTCTGTCCCGGCAACCTCAGCCCCGGCAAAACCCACCCCCACCGCCCAGGCCGCCTGATCAACCTCTTTTTTTATAGCGCAGTTCTGATTTGCTGCGCTATTGCTCCCGATCAGCAACCAGCCTCTTGGATTTCAATTTAGTGTTTAAATTGCCAATTGAGGCTGCTATAATGTGTGCACAGTATCTGAAGCAGACTGAATCTGAACTGGCGGGCGTGAATTGCTAGACAGGGAACTCATAGAACAACTTTACAGCTCGAAGAGCGAGGTTAAGCGGGTGGCTGTTTATCGGCTGCTGTTTGATCGTCGCTATGACATGCTCGATGAGCTCAAGAAGGCGGCGACGTTCGAAAAGAACGAAGAAATGGCCGTGTTTATGGTGCAGGTCTGCCTGACCCTTGAGAATTTTCCGCGGGATTTTTCGCTGGAACGGCGCATTGTCGAGCTGCTCCAGAAGCCGGGTGGGGTAGTCAGCCTTTCTGAAGAAATGTGGAAGTATCTCGAAACACATGGCAGCAGCCAGATGCTTCTGGCAACGCTGGGCGCCATGGGCGACGCTATTCCGCCATCGGCGCAGGACTTTATTGAAACCTGTCTGACGCATCCCGATCCTGAGATCCGCGCCGCGACCTGTCAGAAGGCCATAAAAAGTGGTCGTCCGACCCATTTTGCCTTTGTGCTCAATCTGGTTACTGACCCCGACCCGCTGGTTTCACAGACTGCCTTTATGGTCATCAAGGAGCTGCCAGGGGAAGAACTGTCGATAATTCTCGATTACGCACTTGGTTCGCCTGATGAATGGGTTCTCAACAATGTTGCGCCCTTTTTGCCGCTGATTATCAATAATTCAGTGCGCAAGGTTATCGCCAAGGTGTCATATCACAAGCACCCGATGATTGCAAAAAAAGCTCGCGAAGCGCTTAAGCAGCTGGATGCCATACCATTTATCAGCAAACGCAAGGCTGAGGCTGAAGCAGCTGCTGCTGCCGAAAAAACCGCCGAAGAAGACGAAGAAAGCGGTGAGGGTGAGTCTGGCGAAGATGGCGAAAAGAAGCTTTCGCTCAAAGAGCAGATGGAACTCAAACGCCAGCAGAAGCTCGAAGAAGAAACAAAGCGCAAGGCCGAAGAAGATGCTCTGGCAGCTGAGCTCGCGACCGTAAAGCCTGAAGATCTCGATGCGCTGGCCGGCGAAATCAACCGCTTCAGTGCCGACCCCGGTGATCTGATGACAGAAGGCGCCGACAGAGCGGGTGCAGACCATATAATTGCTGACGACCAGACCTTTTCTGAGAACACCAGCTTCGAAAACGAAACCCGTGTTCTCGACGATCTGGAATTTGATGATGACGAACTCGAAAAGGCTCTGGCGCAGACGGTTGTCAGCACCAGGCAGGCTTCTGGCAGCAACACTGCCGTGGTTAAGGCATTAGAAGAAGAAATTATAACTCTCGACCCGAAAACTATTGATCTCGAAAAGGCGCAGGCGCAGTTCGGCCAGTCGATAGAAAAAGTTTCTGCCCACCCCGTTGCATCGACAGCTGGCTCAGACGATGTTGTCTCGGTAATTGACAGCGGCGATGAAGACATCAATATTCTGGTCGTTGACGAAACAGAGGTTAGCAAACCTGCTGTTACAAAGGTTGAAAACGAAATCGCGAAAGATGTTATTAATATTTCGACCCCAACCGCTGCGCATTCAGGCAAAGCCGAAATAAAGCCGCATGCTGATTCTGTTTCGCTCGAAAAAGGCACTGCATCAACAGGAAATTCAGCGGAAACATCAGAGACTTCAGTAGACAAAGAAGCTTCAGTGAAGACACCCGAGGCTTCGCTACAGGCTGCCGGTTCTTCCCGGCAAGCTCCGGTTCAACCTCAATCGCCATCTACTGCCCAGCCTTTGCCTTCTTCAGCAGCAACGCAAGCAGCTGATAAATCTGCGCCAGCAGACGCAACGCGTGAGGTTGCTACTCCCACGGTTTCTTCTGCTTCGGCGCCAGAGACTGTGTCGGCGCCTTCTGCCGCGTCTTCGACAGTGGCGACTGTCAAGACGCCAGTTGCAGAAAAAGCTGTAGCTGGTGCCAAACCTTCTGTCGCGCCCGCCGGCACTCAAAAGCCGCCCGCTGCGGCACCACAGGCTAAGCCGGCAGCAGCAGCGCCTGGCGCTCGACCGGTATTGCCGCCAGAAGCTCGCGAAATTGCTGCGAGATACCCGTCTTTTCTGGTAGATCCTTTCGTTCAATTGTTTGTGCCGGCCAGCAATGAGGCTCGACTGGCACAGATCGGTCAGGTTCTCGATAATCTGACGGCGTTTCTGAACCTTTGCTATCTGCAGTCCTGCCTGTTCTTTGCTCCTGAATCAGAGATGCTTGCGCGCAGCATAATCGAGTGCATAAAGGGTGAACTGGTTGGCCCGACCGCGTTGCGCTGCCTCCATAATTTTGTGTTGTCAATGAAGCAGGCGAGTGGTAGCCCGGTGTTTTTCACATTTTCGCTGGCTGGCGTGCTCAGTGACACTTCTGACAGCAACCCGCTGATGATGATGCGCGAGCTCAAAGAATATTTGCGTGAGCCGGCGGAACCTCTTGACGAAAGCGTTCCACAGGCCGTAGAAGGGATGACTGAGATATTGCGTGGTGTAAAGTCAGTAGTGAACAACCTTCTGGTCATGAAGGCGCCGCCAGGCGCCAAAGAACCGTTTGCCGATCTGAGCGGCCCGGAAGCCCGAATTTTACCGCTTGAAAAGCGACCCGGCCTTGATGTTCCGGTCGGTGAGGTCGTGCTGATCTCGCGCGATGGCAGTGAAGCGCTCGGGCTGTTTCCGTATTTCAAATATTCCCGCAAAAAAGTTGTCTTCGCAAAGCCCAGCATCGAAGAGCGCAACATCCTGCTCGAACGTCTTGAAATACCTGCAGATGAATTCTGACCTGGCAGACGAGATGAAATTGGCGCGGGCAGTTGCCGGCAACGTTACGTTTGCTTGGTTGTGAGCAGTGGCTTAAGATGATAAGATAGCTGCATTATGATAAAGATGAATCGACTACTGATTTTGTTCTTATATTGTATGTTTGCCTTGCCAGTTGTGGCGGATGAGGCTATTCTGGCCAGATTTTTTCCGGCGGCACCAGTTGCTCGTCGCTGGCAGCCAGTCTCTATCTATCCGCTTCCGGAAATAGATCGCAGCACAGCGTCAGTCGAAACCTACAACAAAGCCGTTGAGTTAAACAATGAGGCTCTCGATGCCATGCGCGGCAAGGATTATGCCCGCGCCGTAAGGTTGCTCAGCGATGCATGTCGCGCCGCACCAGGAGAAAGGGGTTTCTGGAGCAATTATTTGATTGCATTGAAGAACAGCAAGGGCCGCGAGAACGACGCAATAACGGCGGCGCGCGTTGTGCTCGCATTTGACGAAAACGATTCGCAGGCAGCCTACATGGCGGGGCTTGTTTTCCTTAATGAGCTAAAACAGCCAGAAAAGGCGATTCCATACATTTCGCACGCATTAAAGGCCAAGCCCGGTGATGTCAACATGGCAACAGCTCTGGCCACGGCTTTTGAGCAGGCCAATTATGCTGATGACGCATTTGAGACTCTTAAGAAATACGCCCATCTCAGCACTAATGACCCTTATCCACTCTACATGCTGGGTTTGCAGTATCTGAATCGTGAAGATTACAATCCGGCGATTCGCGCCTTTAACTCGGCCAGGGCAGCTGATCAGAAAGGCTTCGCGCACGATGCCTGGATTCGCGCCAGGTATTATGCCGGTCAACTTGAGGGGCTAGAAGCTGATTGCCGCGACGTGTTGCAGAGGTTTACCGGAGTTTTGAACCGACAGAGCCTCGAGCGCATTCTGTTTTCGCTAAAACCCGGTGATTTTCGCATGGTTGAAACGATCAACACAACAGTAAATACCCCCTCTGCCCTCGACAGTCTTGATTTTTCAATAAGGCAGATCCCGAATGTGGCTGGACATCAGCAGGTCGAGCTTATGGGCAGTGAGTTCGTCTCGCGTGGAAGCTCATTCGCAGCCATTCCGGTCACCGGCGATGCTGGCCGGCTTAAATTCAGCGTGCCGCGCGAAGTGCTTGCGCCAGAGTTCTCGCTGCGTCTGATCTATCGCATCAAAACCTCAGCAATGCTGGGCAGTCGAATGGTTTCAAACAATGTTGCCACTCCCGACCTGCGCCATCTTTCACAAGATCCGTTGCTTTTTCTCGACCATCCCCTGGTTAACGAGCTTTCGCGCCGAGTTTCGCAGCTGCCCGGCAATTACATTCAGAACGCGGCAACTGCAGTCGCAAAAGGGCTGAAATACAGCGAAAATTTCGAAGACCACCCGGTAAAGTGGGTGTTTGAAAATCTCGATCGTTGTGACTGCACTGAGTTTGCGAGACTTCTCGCCGCGTTGTGCCTCAAAAAGGGTATACCGGCAAGAATCGCCACCGGGTTTCTTATCAAGGCTGAACTTATGAACACTGATACCTCGATCGGCCACGCCTGGTGCGAGGTTTTCTTTCCTGGCAAGGGCTGGGTGCCAATTGATCCAACGCTGCAATCGAACATGCACTGGGCGTATTTTGGCAATCTGTTGAGCGACCAGATTCTGTTTGACTATCTTAACGGCGATAAGCGAACGCGGGTGAGCATAGATTTTGTGTCTACCAAGCCTGATTTAAAGGTTAATCTGAACAATTCTTATCGGATTTCGCACTGGTAACCGTCTCTAATTCTGGAGTATCACATTGAAAATAATTCGTCTGCTGCTTGTGTTCTTTATTCTTGGCGGATTTCCGTGGCCGGTTTCTGCTTGGCAATTTTATGCGGGAAGCGATATCGCCGAGCTTGAGCCGGGCTATGTTCTTATTGAGCCAGATAACTGGAGTCGAAAAGATCTTGAAACCATGCGCCGGCGAGGTATTACGCCGCTGGCGTGGCTCAATGTCGCCCAGATTGAAGAGAGCCGGGTTGTTGGTGTTGACATCAGCAGCAAGGACTACGTTGTATCAAGGCGCTATCTGCGCGAAGATAAAAAAATCGCGGTATTCTATTCGCAGAGTTTCCGAGAGCTGCTGCGTTCGCGATTGCGTGAGTATCTGCTAAAAGGTTTTGCCGGCGTGGTTTTGGCCAAAGCCGGCTATTATGAGGAGCTTTCGAACAGTCCGATAAATCGAAGCGAAATGCTGCGGCTGCTCGAAGATACCGCCAGAGATGCCCGTAGACTAAACTCACACGCACTTGTAATCGTGCATGATGCCAGCAGTTTTTACCCTGAAATTGGGCGGAATAGAGAGATTTCTGGGATTCTCGAAGAAGGCCTGTACTATGGCAGGCAAGGGCGCCAGGTTCGCTCATGGGAAAGCGATAAGCGACTGGCCGATTTGTTAAAACTCAAGCAAGGCGGCAAGCTGGTAATGCTGGCCGAGGATGCTCGCTCTGATACGCGCAGGCAACACACTGCCGAAGAGTGCCACAAACACGGATTTGACCATGGATTTGCCGAGCTGCCACTGATTATCGAAAGGAAGGTCACAGATGGTTCAAAGAAATGAAATAGTAAAGTATCTTAACGAGGTTTTTGCCGAGGTCAGTTTTCCTGATTACTCGTATAATGGTCTGCAATTCGAGGGAAGCGAACAAGTCAGTAAAATAGCGGCTGGCGTCGATGCCACCAACGAATTTTTTGCTGAATCCATTAAGCAGGGCGCTGATTTTGCTCTGGTCCATCATGGTTTGTTCTGGAAAGGCGCTGAATGGAGCCGGCTTGATCGCATCAATCAGAGAATTGTTAAAACCCTGATGTCTGGCGACCTGAACCTTTTTGCGATGCATCTGCCGCTTGATGCTCACCCGAAATTCGGCAACAACGCAATATTGGCCGGGTTGCTGAAAGCGAAAGTAATCGCGCCTTTTGGTGGCAGCAGAGGCAACGCTGTTGGTGTGCTGGCCCGCTTTGCCGCACCAATTACTTTGCAGGAGCTTAATCAGCGCATAGAGAAAGCGATTGGCCCGATAGCAACCAGTCTGGAATTTGGCAAAAAGAAAATTCAGACTATTGGTATTCTTTCTGGAGGTGGCTGGAGTTCAGTTACTGACCCGCTTGTTTACAATGGCGAAGTCGACGCGATTTTGACCGGCGAAATAGTTCACCAGGCGGTTGCAGCCTGCCGTGATCGGCAGGTCAACATGATTTCGGCCGGCCATTATGCTACCGAAGTCTTTGGTGCGCGTGAACTTGGCAAACATCTCGCAAAAAAATTCGGTCTTGAATTCGTCTTTGTCGATCTGCCAACAGGCCTGTAATTAAAGAACAGAGCGAAGTTTTTTCTCAAGTTGATCGGGTGAAATATAGCCGACTGTGCGCAGATTCTGCATCTCTTTGCCATCAGGGCCGATGAGCAGCAGTGTTGGCAGGCCTATTACCTGATATTTCTGAAGAATAGCGTTTACGCTTTCATTGGGGCTGGTGGCATCGATTTTGACGATAATCAGGCGTTTCAGTAACGGTCTGACCGAAGCATGCGGGAACACATTGAGTTCGAGATCCTTGCAGACAGAGCACCAGTCTGCCCTGAAATCAACAAAAACGGTTTTGCCGGTTTGCGCAGCCTCAGCGAGAGCCTGTTCAAGATCATGCTGCCAGAACATGTCGGCCTGATCAGCCTGCTTCTCGGCAGTTGATTTTGGCAGACACAGGCAACCCCATTGCGAGGCAGCACTGATAGCAAAAGCGCAGGCTACAGCTACGGCTACTACCGCAAAGCTTTTGAGCACGCGCGGTTGCATGCCGGTGTTTTCAGGAATGTTGGTGAACAGGCCGAGAAACGCGGCAAAAGTAGCCAGCAGTCCAGCGATGGCAAGTTCTGCCCAGGCGATGCCGATCAGAGGTTTGGCAAAGTAAATCGCGGCAGCAAGCAGCAGAAACCCGTAAAATTCTTTAACACGGTTCATCCATTCGCCGGCACGTGGCAACGCATTCATTGACCCTGAAAAAGCGCCAATCAGCAGCAACGGCACGCTCATTCCCCATGCAAAAAGAAGCAGCATGAAAAAGCCAAGAACCTGACTGCCAGTAGCCGCAATAAAAGCCAGAATCCCGGCAAGTGGTGCCGCAACGCATGGTGAGGCCATGAGGCCCGACACCATACCCATGCCGAAGATTCCTGCCGGCCCGGTTTTTTTGATGTTGCCAAGGCGGCTGCGCAGCCCCGCTGGAGCCTGAATGAGTATCAGGTCAAACATTGACAGCGCGAGCAGAAAAAAGATTATCGAGATCAGCCCCTGAAAAAGGCCGCCCTGAATAAAACCGCGTATCTGTGCGCCAAAAGTGGCGGCTGCCAGGCCGAGCAGGGCGTAGGTCAGCGACAGGCCGGCTACGTAAGTAGTTGACAGCGCAAGACCTTTTGAAAAGCTGACGTTTTCGTTGCGGCTTCCGATAATAGAAAGGGTGATCGGAATCATTGGGTAAACGCATGGAGTAAGGCTGACGAGAAGTCCGCCGAGAAACGCCAGCAACAGAACCTGGTAGATACCTCTATTGGCGAGGGCAGCTGAAAAATCAACCGTTTCAGACGACATTTCGACATTGAACGGAGCGGAAGATTCTGTGTTGCTGCTGGTTATTGGTGATACCGCCGGGGTTGCTACCGGTTCGGGGGCTGTTAGCGTGGCGACTGCCGGGACGATGAGAATCGGCGCGGTCACAGGTTTAGACTCACTCAGTGACTGCAGCGGCGGATTGAACGCCAGCGAAAAAGTCTTTGTTGAAGGCATGAAGCAGGTTAGCGTGGTGCAGCCCTGATAGCCAAGAGTCAGCTCAAAAGAGCTTACCGGCTCGCTTGCCAGCATTTGAATGCTGATCTGATGATTGCCGGCGGGGTAGACCTCGACCATATCTTCACCAAACGGATCTTTTTTTTCGGTAACCGGTGGCCATTCAATTTTGAGAGCGCCGGCCGAAGTTTTTAGACTTAACTGGTTGCGATAGAGCATGTGCTGAGGTGCGACGCGCATATCGACGATAATGGTTCCCTGCTGCTGATCGCTTATCTTTGCCGAAAAATTAAAGTTCGGATCAAAACTAGCAAATGCGCCAGCACTGAGCAACAGCGACACAGCAAGCAAAAAGATTGCCTTATAACGGGTCATTGAGTTCCTCCTGGTCAGCCCCACTTCATTTTCTTGCGCAGGACTTCAAAAAAGTTTCTTGACTTGAAAACTACTACCCGGCCAAGTTCTTTAGCCCTTGTTACTTCGACTTCGTCGCCATCCTGGAGTTGAAAGCTTTCCTGGCCATCGAGAACCAGGTCTACTTTTGAATGCCTGCAGTCAAGAAGCGCGTTGAGGGTTTCCTGGTCTGAGGTAATTACCGGCCTGGCGCTGAGCGTATGACAATTGAGCGGGCACAGAATCATGACATTCACCCATGGTGGCACGATTGGGCCGCCCGCGGAAAGGGAGTATGCGGTAGAGCCTGTTGGGGTTGAAAAGATAAGGCCATCGCCATGATATGTGTTTACCAGGCAGCCTGAGATCGATACCTTGATGTTTATGACCCGCAACATCGGCTCTTTTTGAATGACCACATCGTTGAGTGCTATGCCGCAGAAAACCTTGTGATTGCCGCGCTTAACCCGTGCCTGCAGCATCATGCGGTTCTCGATCTTGAAATGACCATCGCGAATTTTTTCGAGTGTATTGATCGCATTTTTTGGCTCTTCGAGTGTTAAAAAGCCAAGGTGCCCAAGATTTATGCCGGCAATTGGCAGGCCGTCAGCCGCGAACGCCCGCGCGGTCTGTAAAATTGAACCATCGCCGCCCAGAACAACGATCATTTCGACTTCGGCGGCCATATCTTTCGGGTCAAGGCCCAGTTCTGGCCGGCCCATTTTTTTGGCCATCCGCTTGGTAAGGCGTGCGCTGATGCCATTTTCTTCAGACCATTGCAGAAGCGTTTTCAGAAGTGGTGGCAGCGACTCTCTGGTCGGATGACAGATAAAAGCCAGTTTTCTTATAGGCTTTTTCATGGTCAATTCGGCGGAAATATCTGGTAGTAATTTCTCCCGGACCTGATCGATGCGGCGACGCTTCTAGCAGACAGGCCATAAACAGTGCCGCGATGTTTTTCGGTTACATCATCAAGAATCTTGAGTGCTGCGTCTTTTTGCCCTTTCTTGAAGTAGAGATTGGCAAGAAGCAGCCTGGCATCGAGATTGCCCGGGTCGTATTTCAGGCAGTTGCGGAGGGCACTGACTGATGGATCGGTTTCGCCAAGTCTGAACAGGGTGTCTGCGAGCTGATAATGCGCTTCGGCCCATCTTGGGTAGAGAATTACCACCTGTTCAAAAGATTTCAGGGCATCAAGGTAATTTCGACTGAGTTTTGAGCGCATGCCACTGTTGAATTCGCTGAATACATTCGTTACTTCGGCACCCGCGGCAGAGCTTGTTCCATGCTTGCTGCACTCGATATCGTCTGATTTCCAGGTGTAATCGCCGGCGTTCGGACAAACTGGCGCCGCGGTGAGAAATTTTTCGGTAACAAGCGTAGTCAGTGAAAATTCAGATTTTCGCGCTGGATTTGCAGCAATGAAGCCGGTTTGCGCGCGCCTGATTGCAGACATGCTGTGGTAGCATTCCTGCTTGTCTTTGATTTCGATAAAGTAACTGGCCTCAAGAATTTTTTTTTCGGTGGGAGCAGGCTTTACCATTACTGGCGCGTCTGGCGCGCTTTTGGCTGCTGGTGCAGACTGCCGGGTCGTTATCGGTAATGCGCGTCGCTCAGGCTGTAGGGTGCGCTCAACCGAATTAAGCGAGGTCCTGGCATAGCGATCATCCGGGTCGAGCTGCAAAATTGTAATAAAAAGGGAACGTGCTTCGGCGAGTCTGCCCTGCCGGGCCAGCAAAGCCGCTTTTAGATTCATCAGCCTGGTGTTGCGCGGGTTGAGCTGAAGGCCGGTTTGAATGGCTTTTTCGGCGGCCTCAATATTGTTTTTACGTGCTTCAGACAGCGCCATAAGATAGTAAGTGTCGGATTTTGGTGCGCGTTTGTGCCCTTCGAGCAGGTCTCTAACGGTAACTTCTGAGCCTGGTGTTTGAAAATCCTGAGCTGCACAAACTGAACATAACGTCAGCGCGAGCAGGGCAGCAGTAAAGGCCCTGAGAAAGGCTGCTGAGGCCTGGCGGGGAGTTTCGTCTGTGTGGCTTCTCATCAGTTTGTCCTTGCCAGTCGGCGGCGCATTAATTCTGCCCAGCTGATCATGTCAGGCTCGGCATTTGATGCGGCGACAAAGGTGAATTCTTTGAGTGCGCGTGGCGCCAGTCCTTTGGCAAAGTATATTTTGCCAAGCAGGAAATGGACGCGGGGATCTTCTGGAACAATCTTTTGCGCGATTACCGCGTGGCGCAGTGCTTCGTTGAGAAAGCCAAGATTAAGGTTGGCCTGAACGAGAAACAGGTGAGTGTCGGCGTTTTCGGGTTGCAGTTTGATAATTTCCCGATAGCAGCGCATTGCCATTTTCAGCTTGCCTCTTTTACGAAGCAACTCGGCGTAGGCCATCAGCCCGGGCACGTATTCAGGGTTTATCGCGAGAAGCCTCTGATAAGCCATCATGGCATCGTCTGTGCGCTCAATCGTTTCGAAGGCATGACCCATTTCAAGATAAGAATCGAGGTCATCGGGGGTTTTTTCGAGCGCTTCGCGTCGCGTATCGATAACGCGCTGGCAGCTGGTTTCGATCTTTTTCTGCACAGCTTTAAGGTTGCTGGCTATCTGCGCATCGGTGTAATCGAAACTGGCAGCCTTTTTAAAGGCTTTCAAAGCCTCGTCGTATGCTTTCTGGTTGGATAACAGTATGCCGATATTATTCCAGATGCCGGCCTGGTCTGGTGCGCTTGTTGACGCTCTGATGAATGCCGAAACAGCTTTATCAGGTCGTTTGTCAGCCTGATAGAGTTTGCCGAGTTCAAGCCAGGCTTCATAGCTGGCAGCCGGATTCTCGGTGAGCCTTTCAAGCAGCGCAATGGCTTCAATGCTGCGATTCTGCTTGATCATCGCTACCGCTTTCAAAAAAGCACCCTCGCAGTGATCTGGTTCGAGACGCAAAACTTCGTTCATCAGAACCTCGATCTCAGCGTAGTCTTCGAGTCGCCGCAAAACGCGACCCAGCGAGATCATGGTTTCGACGCGAGGATGAAACTGGTTTGCCAGAGCCTCCTGAAAGAGTTCCGCTGAACGTTCAAACATTTCTTTTGCCGCCAGAACTTCGCCCAGACGTTCGAGCACGAACGGATCTTCCGGCTTGAGGCTGAGAGCCTGCGAATATGCTGCTATCGCCAGTTCATACTGCTTGTTCTGCTGATAGAGCTGGCCAAGCTTGCTGTGTCCGTATGAATCGGTCGGATGCAGAATAGTGGCACGTTTAATTTCCATGAGGGCAAGCGAAGTCTCGCCGAGCTCTCGATAGATCATTCCGAGCTGGTAGTGAGCGTATGGGTCATCAGGCGACAGCTGAATGCATTTTTGCAGCAGTTCTCGGGCTTCAGCAATGTTATTTGCGGATCTTTCGAGTATACCGAGCTGATAATAGGCTTTTGACATAAAGCGGTTGAGTTCGAGTGCCTTTGAAAATGCTGCTTTGGCAGCATCGACATTACCGTGACGACGCAGGAGAATGCCGTGATAGAGATAGATTTCAGCGATTTCCGGCTCGAACTTGATGCACTGTTCGAGGCTCTCAAGCGCCAGGTTGATCTCTCCGCGCTCTTCGTGCAATTGTGCAAGCCTCATCAGCAGCGCATAATTTTCCGGGGAACGCTTGACTTTGTCTCTGGTCGCAACGATCTCTTTCTCGATTCCGTCGGCAAGAAACTCGGCGAGAGTTTCATACTTTGGCCGATTCTGCGTTTCATCGGCTTTTATAGTAACTTTTTCGGCAGACTCTGCAGTTGTGTCGGGTTCTGCTGCCGGCAGCAGATGCATGTCTTCAGGCTGCGGCGTCTGAGAGCTTTTTGCCAGCTCTTTTTCGAGCTCTTCAAATGATTCGCCGGCGTGCGGCAAAGACTTTGAATAGCTTTCAGGGAAAACTTCGGCCGACTTCTGTGTGGCCGCCGGTGTTTCGGTTTCGCTGTCTTCGATTACCCAGAAAGTTATTTCGACGAGACCCCAAAGAGCAATAATGCCGCTGACAAGACCTGCTGCCAGTAGAATGAAAGGATGTCCGCTGAAAATCTGACTGATGTAAAGAAGAGCAAAGATAAAGCCGCCGAGAACCACTTTCATAAATGCGTCTTTCGGGTAATGAGTCGTAAAAGGGTTTTTTACGGGAGCTTCATACATGTCGGCAACGGGGTCGCCGGTCTTTTGCTGAAAAATTCTGGGGTCATTCTTCTCGTTCAGAATGCGGCCACACTGATTGCACACCGCTGCAGAAACAGGATTTCTGCCAGTACATTGGGGGCATACCACCTGGAGGGTTCGGTTGCATGCAACGCAACTCAGGGAATCTTCATTGTTTACGGCGCCACAGCTTTGACAATTAACCATTATCAGTGTCTGCTCTCCTCAAAGTGATGATCGATTATGCTCCAGGTGCTGCTGATGTTGTATTCTAGCGGGTCTTTATCTTTTTCAAGAAACTTGCCATTGTGAGGTATGACCTGTCCGATGTGACGCAGCGGTTGGTAGGCCTGAAAGGATTCAATGCAGCGGTGGTCCCAACTGATCACCAGCAGACCATCATCGTAACCCTCAAGCAGGGGCGAATTGTCAAGATTGGTAAGAAAATGCTCTTTAAGACCCGGATCTACTGCATCTACCGAGGTCCAGAGTTCATCTGTGCCTTTCGCCCCTTTGGCGATTGCCCACATGACAGCAGATATCGAAGCAGAAGGAATGTGCCCGGAAGCCGTATTGCCGTTTTCTGACATTATAAGCCTGATAACGCTCACGGTTCATGCTCCGGATGTTCATGGTCATCTTTTTCAGAATCGGCAGGTTCACTGCCAGGCTCTGGCTCTTGATCGTGGGCTTCCCGCCAGAACAGTGCCAGCGGTTCGCCCATGATCGCGCCGAGCAGGGCCATTATGAAAACGACCAGATAAGCTGTCTCGAAGTCGATAAAGTAAAACACCAGCGGTCCAACCAGCAGGCCGGTAAACATGCCGGCCATGCAGCCGATTATGGTTGATTCATATACCGAAATGAACGCGCCGAGTGCTGAGCCTAGAAACAGTCCCATAAGCGAGTATTGAGGTGCTACATTGCCGGCCAGAACCGCGCCAATCGAGCCAAAGGCTACGACCAGCGTGCAGACCATGGCGTAAACCATAAGTCTGGTTGTTTGTCTTGGCGAGGCGAGTATGCTCATATAATCAGGGTTTTAAGATGGTTTTTTCGTAATAGTAATTGTTTTTGGGGTTCTCAGCAACAAAGGTAGTCATTTCTGCCAGATAATTGTAGCCCTCGATAGTTGCTGCTTCGCTGCAGATGCGTTTTACTTCTATCAGATTGCCCTGGATTTCCCGGTAGCTGTCGCGGGTTTTGAGGTCGCGTGAAACCCTGATAACCGCGCGCAGCTTGTTATGCAGGCTGCCTTCTGGCAGGTCGAGAAGGTCGAGTTGCGAAATAGTGTAACCCTTGCTTTCGAGAGCGCTTCTGATGCTGGCCGCGAGAGCCTGCTTAAGTTCGTCACTGAGTGGTTCAGCCTTGCTGGCGTCGGGAGCCATGTGTTCCCAGTATGAGAGAACTTCGTCGCGAATGCTTTCTGAGCGGTCTTCGAGATTGGCAGACAGTGATCTTGTGCGACCCAGTTCGTATAACTGTTCTTTGACCTGGGTTGCTTCGTCACTGTTGTCTGGAGCAATTTCGGGTGATTTCACCGAAGTCATTCCACTCACGTTGACTGCTTCATCGATCATTTCCTGGGAATAGCCAAGATATTTCAGGTCGCCTTCAGTTGCATAAGCGCCGCAGCTGATAGCCAGAGCAGTTGCCAGAAAGACTGTTTTTACGTATCTCATCAGTGTCCTCCATAAGTTAAAATCGTCAGAATTATAACACAGAATCAGCTGCTGCCAAGCCCGGAATTGCTAAAAATTGAGGTCGGCAAAAGCCTCGCGCAGTCGTGTAAGAGTTACGTTAGGGTCTTCAATGATAATTTTTGCTCCGGCGGTTATGTCGACAAATCCGAGTTCGCGGGGATAGCGCGGAACAATGTGCTGGTGAAGGTGCTCAATGCTGGCTCCAGATGCTTCGCCGATATTGTAGCCTATGTTGTAACCCTCGGGATGGTAAACCGAATCAAGCCTGGCAAGCGATTGACAAAGCAGTGTGTGCATTTGTGCTGATTCTTCTGCCGTGAGTTCTCTTGGGTCTTCAATGTGTCTTAGCGGGTAAAGCAGAATATGCCCGGCATTGTAGGGATAAAGGTTGGCGCAGGCAGCCACTTTAGTGTTTTTCCAGACGGTAAGATTGGAGACTGCCGGGTCATCATTGATGATAGAGCAGATTATGCAGTCTACGGAAGGGCGTTGCAGTCCTGTGATGTAGGCGCGTTTGTTTGGTATGAAAAGCTGTTTTCGAAAGGTCATTTCAGCCTCGGTGATTTTCTTTGAATTCTGCTTTGAGTAGCTGCGGGTAAAATTGGCGGGCGGTGGCGAGCGGCAGACTGCCTTGATACAATACCAGATCGTGAAAGGCACGGTCAGTAAAATCGCTCTTGAATTGCCTTTGCAGTTCAAGTTTTATCTGGCGAAGCAGGCTTTCGCCGGCCAGACCAGCTGTTTGACACCCCGGAGACTGCGTTTGTCTTTTGATTTCAGCTACAGCAGAGGCCCTGTCAATTTTTGTCTGTTCCATTAAAAAGCGTAAGGCTTCGTTGAAACTCCAGGTTCTGGTTTGCAGATTGACATCGGTGATCAGGCGGGCGGCGTTGAACACTTCTTCGGTTGCGTGCGCGAACATGCTTTCTGGAGAGGTTTCAAAGCCCATCTCGCGAATCATGTTCTGGCAATAGCTTGCCCAGCCTTCTATCAGCTCAATGCTTTCACAGAAAGCGCGCATTTTTCCGGGATGCAGGTTTTGCGATGCAAGCTGCAGGTGGTGTCCGGGGTAGCCCTCATGAATAGCACAGTTGACAATGTCGGCAAAGTTATATCTTGTCTGGTCTATCGAGCTGGAGCGCGTCAGAAGATAGGTGCCCTTCTGGGCGCCAGCCGTTTTTTCGGGGCCGATGTAAGCAGAAAAAGGAATGAGATGGCTCATGAAATCAGGGGTCTCAACGACCTCGAGTTCTTCGTTCTCGGGTATAGAGGCGAAGCCGCTGCTGGCTACAAAAGCCCGACTACGATTAAGTGCATCGCGAAAAGATTCGAGAGAAAGTTCAAAAGTCTTTGGCGCATGACTTCTTATTCGCTTTTGAACTTCGGCGCGAGCGCCTGTTGCTGAGCCGGTATCGATGCCAAGGATGAGGCAGCTGAGGCTTTCAAGTTTTTCGTTGGCATTTTGCAAGACCTGTTTGCCGAGTTCGAGTATCTCATTTTGATTCAGTCCCAGTTTTTTTACTGCCAGAAGAGCATAAAAACCGTTCGGGCCAAGAGACCATTCAGACTCCGCTTTGGGCAGGACCGCGTGTTTTAGCCAGTTGGCAAATTCGGCAAGAGCGCGCTTTGCTTCGGCCGCTACGATTTTGAATTCATTGTGCAGAACTGGCTGAATTTTTTTGCCGATGCTGTTTTCGATGGTATCGATAAAGCCGGGCAAATTCCTTGCTGATTCGAGATAAATTTCGCCCCAGAGAGCAGGAACTTTCTGAAACAGAGTTTTTCCTGCCATCAGAAAAGCCGGGACTGAGCGCAGGCGCGAAATAATAGACTGAACGCGGTCAGAGATTGGCGCAAAATCGCGGGCGAATAGCAGAAAGATTGCATCGCCAATGTTCATGGCCAGATCTCGGCCGAGTTGCCAGCGGTTCAGGTCGCTTTCCCAGAACAACTGCTGGTCAATAAGCTGCAGCATTGCTTCGCGATCAATCTTTTCATCGATGCTCAGCTCATTTTCCGGCAGCGACGAAAAGTTATGTTGCACGTCACGCAAAAATGAAATGTTTCTCTCAACGGCATCTGCACCGACGTCAGGTAACAGTCCGTCAAACTGGTGATCGCCCATCCAGCTTGCAGTTACAGGGTTTCGGCTGATAAATTCGCGGTAAAAATGATCCGAAACGTTTTTAAAACCTGGGTGAGAATACTGAGCTTGATAAGTCACTCGCAAGACACCTCCGGAGAAAATGCTGAAGAACATTATAGCACAGCGAATCAAGCCGTCAGTAATCTCTTTGCTCTTGAAATGCTTGCATTGTTCTACAAGTTACTCAAAAGCAGACGTCAGAAACTTCTCGCGGAAATATATCAAAGCGGGGGGGCATTCTGCAGTATAACGTAATTGCCCTTACTCAGCACAGCAATGTTGAATTTTGTCGGCGATTGTGGCAGTATTTACCAACTTGTTAAGCTGGAGCATCTATTTGTTTGCATTAGAATTGCCGGGAGATATGATTTGGAAAAGTTGAAGCCGTTTTTTCAGTTGACGGTGGTCTGGCTGTCCAGATTGTATCTGCTTGCTTTTTTTGTTTTTGCCATGCTGGCGTTGCCGGGGCATGACTACCTGGTCGGAACATTGTTACAGCAGGGTTTTATTGCTGTGATGATTATTCTCAGACTTCGTCGAAAGACGCAACTTTTTTTCATTCCTGATGAGATGCTGGTTTGCCTGCCGTATTTCTGGGCCCTGGCAACGCTTGGTGGTGCTGTAAACTGGTTTGCTGACTGGCAATATTTCTTTCTATCAGCGTTCGCGCTCGCATTATTGCAGCTTACAGCTGGCAGACAGGGGTGGTTCAGTGGTGGTTTGCGTCAGAACAGCCTGTTGCAGGCTGTATATTGCGCGTTGATGTTCGTGCTGATTTTCGCCACTTCGTTACGCAGTGTTTTTCCGCCATTTTCCTTCGATCTTTATCGAGAAACAATAATGAACACTGTTGCGTTTTTTGCTGGCATACCGATCTGTCTGGCCGCGGCAGAAAGCCGAAGCAGCACTTAGCCCGGCAGGGCACCTTCCTGAGGCTGACTGAGCAAAAGCCCGGTGAAAAAGAAAGCCATCATACTTACCTCTTCGTCGCCCCATGCATTCTCGGTCAATCCAAACAGAATAAATGCTATAAAGATTGCAGTGGCAGCGTGTTGCCTGAAATTTTCGTCTGAATCTGTCTTTCTGACGAATTTTAGAACTGCGATAATAGTGTAGAAGAAGGCGAGCAGAGAGATGATTCCGCCGGCAGCAAGCATCTGCATAAAATTACTGTGTTGGTGAGAGAATATGAAGCATCTGTGGTGCTCGTATTCACTTGATAATTTTTCATACCAGTATTTGAGATTCTTGTGCCCCACGCCGAAAACCGAGCGATCCTGAATCATTTGAAAGCCTCTGGTCCAGGTGGTTGGTCTTAGATAATTTGCTTCAAAGACACCGTCTTCAAATTCGCTGGAAAATGGATTTTTATTGTAGAGATCCAGGGTTTTTCTGATGTTAAACCCGGAAAGTCGATTGTGAAATGCCTCGTGATGGTAAGCTACCGGAGCTAAGATAATCAGCAGCAGTATTACTGCAGTAATAATCTTTTTGCAACGCCAGAAAAGAAGGTAGATCACCCCTCCGGTAAAGCCTATCCAGACTCCTCTTTGCAATGACAAAAAAGCTGCTGTGGCTGTGATGAAAAATGATATCAATAGAATTACAGAAGACTTCGGAGAATTATTGTCTCGGCAAAACCATGCCAGAATCATCAGAGAAAGCATGGTCTGGCATTCGCCAAATGTAAGTGACATCGAGAAAAAGCCGGTGGCCCTTTCCCCGGGAGCCGTCCCAAAGTAGACTGTTAGAATGGCAAAAGCAGCAACTAAAGTTGCTGAGAATGTTGATAGACCAAGCAATTTAAATCTTAGCGTATTGTTCAGCTGTCGAGAGTATGGCAACATGAAACAAAGTATTATCAGCAACGTTTTAAGGCCTTTGATTGCCACGATAGGCATTTCGGCGCGAAAAGCCGCAAGAAATCCTGTCAGTACAAGAAAAGCGTAGGGCTTGTCGAATGACGTTAACTTTATGCTGACTCTGCCAGCGCGATACAAGGCAATGAAGGCGATCAGGGAAAGGCCAAGCCCTGTCTGGCTGGCGGCAATCGAGAAACTGCTGCTGAATGCATAGATCATCAGGCCGGCAATAAAGAGTTTGTCGGCCCAGTTCCGCTCTTCTGGCGGCAACAATTGATCGCTTCTGCTGCTGGCTGTGGTTTCCATAAGTTCGATATACTAATCAAATTGTCCATGAATGTCCAGTCGATTAAACTCGGCAAGATTGAGGTTTATTTTATTGCCAGCATTTATTACACTGTAGCTGTGCAGGAGATATAACATGAAGCTGAAAATGATTGTTTTGCTGATAGCGTTACTGTCTGGTTTTGTTGAATGTGTTGTCGCCAGCGAAGCCATGCTCGTAGAAAAAAGAGACGGCGGCATGGTGCTGACCAATGACCCGGCCGTAGCATCAGGAGCTCGGAACGTGAAGGTCATTAAACAATCTGAAGTTATGGTTTTTCCGACTCGCTCGCGTAAGCCAGTGCGTCGGCCGCGCGTTGAGCGCATTCTGACCGGAGTTTTCTCTGGTCGACAGGAAGAAGTCAGCGAAATTCTGCCAACAGAAGAGACTTACAGTCCTCTTACCAGGCGGCGGGCACCTGCCCGGGCCAAGACAGCTGCAACCATTGCCTGGAAAACAGAAAGCGGCACGGCTTATCATGACCCGTTTTTAGAATGCGCAACGGGCAGTGAACGGATATGGGTTGACACTGTACCTGATTTAAGAGGTCTGGTTCCATGTGAAGAATGTTTTGTAAAAACCGCGCACATACCTGAATTTATCAGCAAAGAATCAGGTGGCCTTGATTTGGCTTCGGCAGGCGCATTGCTGGACAATAGAGAGTTCCTGGTTTGGGCGAGCGAGCGCCTGCCGATCAAGAACCCCGGGTTTATTTCAACGCGTCGCCTGTTGATTTATCCAAAGATGGAAATGACCGCAAATGGTCTTCAGCAGCTGGCAAAAGAAACTGAATTGGCATATCGGCGCCATACCTGGCGCGTTATCGAGGTTATTGCCAAAATGTCAGAGACCGATACCGATAGCATCAGTTCGCTCGGCAACGAAAGCGAAGACGGCGGCCGCGATGAGTGATCTGTTCGACTTTGCCAGCGGCAATCTTAAGGTGTCAGAGGCGTATCAGCCGCTTGCCGATCGCATGCGCCCGGAAAAGCTCGAGGATATTCTTGGCCAGGAGCATATTCTAGGTCAGGGCAAACCACTGCGCATGCTTATGCAGGCCGGCTTGAGCGGGTCGATAATTTTCTGGGGCCCACCGGGCTGTGGCAAGACGACGCTGGCCAGGGTGATGGCGAAACACTCTGATGCTGAGTTTATTCAGTTGTCGGCGGTAACTTCGGGCGTTAAAGATCTTAAAGTTGCTTTTGAACAGGCTTACGATCTGCGTCGCCGTTTAAATCGCAAGACCATGCTGTTTGTTGACGAAATTCACCGCTTTAACAAGGCACAGCAGGATGCCTTGCTGCCGCATATCGAGTCGGGCACGGTCGTGTTTGTTGGCGCTACCACAGAAAACCCGAGTTTCGAGGTTATTTCGGCTCTGTTGTCGAGATGTCAGGTTCTCATTCTTAAGCCGGTCGCGGTAGAAGCGTTACTTAATATACTGCTGCGCGCTGTCGATACCGACCGCAAAATTTGCAAAGAGCCTAAAATCGCGATTGACGAGAGTGCTCTTGAGAGAATAGCCCAGATGGCGGCGGGCGATGCCCGTATTGCGCTTAATGTTCTGGAAACCTGCTGCGATGTCGCTCGCCAGCAGTCGCCGGTATCGCCGGCTTTTGGCGCCGAACTGGTTGCCGAAACTTTTCAGAGCAAAATGTTGCGCTATGACAAGGGCGGTGAAGAACACTATAACCTTATTTCAGCTCTACATAAGTCTATGCGCGGTTCTGACCCTGATGCCAGCCTTTACTGGCTTTATCGAATGATCGAAGGTGGCGAAGACTGCCGTTTTATTCTGCGTCGTATGATCAGATTTGCTGCTGAAGATATTGGAATGGCCGATCCGTTTGCCCTTACTCTTGCCATGTCGGCGTCACAGGCTTATGACTACATTGGCCCGCCAGAAGCGCACCTATGCCTGGCACAACTTGCCGTATATCTTTCAGCTGCACCCAAGAGCAATGCATTATATCGGGCTGAAAAGCTGGTAAAGCAGGTGATCAGAAGCGGGCAGGAGCCATCTGTGCCTTTTCATCTGAGAAACGCGCCAACCGGTTTGATGCGCGAGCTTGGCTATGGCCACGAATACAGATACCCGCATGATTTCAAGGGCAGCTTTGTTGACGAAAACTACTTTCCTGAAGGCCTTGAGAACTCAAAATTTTATAAACCCACCGAAAATGGCAAAGAAAAGCACACTGCCGAGCGCTTGCGCACTCTTTGGCCAAAGCGTGGCATTAACAGCAAAGACTGAGGCAGTCTGTGACTAACAGCAATAACATTGTTATCTGGTGGTGCAAAAGAGTTGCCTATCGGCTCTGGCAGTTCAAACAGACAATAATGCCAAGACTGGATGCCGCAGATTGGCATGCAGCGGTATCGCGGCTCGAAAAGCCTCTTCAAGCTTATCTAGGCTCTCTGCGCAAATCAGAGAAAGCCCATATTCAAAGAGTCTGCCGCGCTGTCAGCGAAGATCGCCAGATCGATGAGCAACAGAGGGTAGAGCTGCTGCAACTGGCTTTGCTGCATGATATCGGCAAATCAATCATGCGCTCAAGTGTTGTTATGAAAGTGGCGCGGGTTTTTTTGCCGATCGGTCGCAATGAGCATTGTATTGCTGGCGCCAGACTGCTTAAGCGCCATGGATTTGACCGTAAACTGGTTCGCCGCGTTCTTCGCCATCACACCTATGATCATGACGACAAGCTGCTAAGCAAGTTTCAACAGATCGATGACAGTTGCTGAATTTAACTGCTTGAAAAAATTGGTTGCCTAAAGGTTATCTAAATAGTATCGTATAGTGGTAGAAGAAATTATTGGAGGAAATTATAATGTTTGTAAAGAAAATGGAAACAGCACTGGTTCACCAGATCTATGAAGAAATGTATTCATTCTATCTATATCTTGCCATGGCAGAATACGGCGCTGCCGAAGGAATGCCCGGTCTGCGCCACTGGATGCAAAATCAGGCCATGGAAGAGCTCAGTCACGCGATCAAGTTTATGAATTACATATCAGAAAAAGGTGGCAATGCTGAATTAAAGGCTTTGCAGGCGCCGCCGAAGAGCTGGAAATCGGTAAAAGTAATGTTTGAAGAAGTTTTAAAGCACGAACAGCACATTACCAGCTGTATCAACAATCTTGTCGATATTGCCATATCGGTTAAAGATCACGCTACTGTTAACTTTCTCAACTGGTTTGTCGCTGAGCAGGTCGAAGAAGAGGCTAATGCCAAAGCAGTCATCGACATGATCAAGTTGACCGGCAGCGCGCCGGGCGGCATGTTTATGGTTGATCGTGAACTGGCAGCAAGACCGGCTGCTCTTAGTCCGCTTAATCCAACTCCGGTTGCCTGACCTAACTTAGAGCACGTCTGACATAAAAAAACCGCCTGCTGGCGGTTTTTTTTATGTCAGTATTGCATGCCACCAGACTTGAATCTTAGCAGATAGGTGCCTACCTCGCGCAGTGGGTCGCCGAACAGGTCATTGAGAGCGTTGAATGACAGATTTATTGCTGGCGACAATATTACTCCGAGCCCGCCAACAGCAAAAAGAATAAGCAGAAGCATTGGTGCCAGTTCTTCGAACTGCCTGTATTTAAGCTGGTATTTGCCGGGCATAAAATAAGAGGTAACTCGTGACCCGTCGAGAGGCGGTATTGGCAGCAGGTTAAACAGTGCAAGACTGAGATTTATCACTATCACGGTTTCGCAGAATTTGTAGAGAAGCAGTGTGGCATTTGCCGAAAGGGTGAAATAAGCCAGTGATGCTGCAAGAGCCTTTAGCATACCCATACCAAAAACCGCCAGGAGCAGGTTTGACAGAGGTCCGGCCATAGCAACAGAAAGCATGGCCCGTCGCGGAATGCGAAAATTCGCGGGATCGACAATGACCGGCTTTGCCCAGCCAAAGCCGGCAAAAAACAGCAGCAGCGTGCCAACCGGTTCGAGGTGACGCAGGGGATTGAGGCTCAAACGCCCCATACGTCTGGGGGTCGGGTCACCAAGAAAATCCGCCATAATGGCGTGCGCGTATTCATGTACCGTCAGAGACACCAGTATGACCGGCACCAGAAAAATGTAGTAGAAAGCCGACCCGATCAAAGAACTTGAAGACTGCAGAGTCAGACTGATGACAAAAAGAAAAAGTATCGCGCCGCCGATGACCAGGAGGCGATTAAAAGATTCAGGCGGCATGCCACCCGGCGGTGAGAATTTATAGATTCTGGTATAACTGTAAGGCAAGTTCCAGCTCCTCTTCGCGCGCGTAACGCGAACCTTTAAGTTTTTGTTCGATAATGTGCTTGAATATCTGGCGCATATGCGGTCCTGGTTTTATGCCAGAATCAATCAGATCCTGGCCGGTGATGCTACATTTAACCGCGCGCAGGTTCATGATAAAGTAAAGAATTTTTCGAGCATTGCGCTTGTCGAGTGAGAAAGCCATCAAAGACAGCATGGTCTCAAGCGACAATTCGTGCAGCAGATGATAAAGGCAGACAGTATCTGATTCGTCAGTTTTATTTACTACGGCTGGAACGGCTTTCATTGCTGACAGAGCCTGCAGAATCAAGCGCCTTCTGCTGTGGCTCGTACCCAGGTCATCGAGTATCTGTTCGGCATTGCCGCTTCGGATGACCGATAGAATGCCTGTCCAGAAAATTGCTTCGCCGTCGATTTCTTCTCCAAGTGGCTTGAAACGTCTGATAAGGCTTTTGATCAACTTGAAACGCCCTGGCAGGATGTCGGCATCGACCATTTCGGGGCTGAGATATTTCATCAGGCCTGCTGAAAAAAGGTCGGCAACTATTTGTTGCGGTCGATCCTCATTCAGACAGCGTGAGATCTCAGAACCAATTCGTTTTAATGAGAGCTTTTCAGGAGCTTCGCGACTGATTGCCAGTTCAAAAGCTCTCTGCGTATCCTGCTCAAGTGCAAAGTTGAAGCGCCCGGCGAATCTGATGGCACGAAACAGGCGGGTTGGGTCTTCTAAAAAGCTGAAAGAGTGAAGAATTCTGATGCGCCTGTTGACCAGATCATTGTAACCGCCAAAAAAGTCTTTAAGTTCCAGAAAATGCTCGGGGTTTAGTGCGAGAGCGAGCGCGTTGATCGTGAAGTCTCTGCGATAAAGGTCGTTTGACAGGCCGCTGAACTCTATCTGTGGCAATGCTCCCGGGTCTGAATAATGTTCAATTCGCGCCGAGCTGAAGTCTATTTTGAGGTCTTCGAGATAAATTCTGGCGGTATGAAAGCGGTCAAACACCTTATATTCACAGGCAAATTCATGACTCAGTTCGACAACGAACGGCATTGCATCACCTATCACCACAATGTCTATGTCGAAGTTCTGGCGCTCAAGCAGCAGGTCTCTGACAAATCCCCCGACTGCAAAGGCATTCACGCCTCTCTGCTCGGCAAAGCGGCCGATGCGGAGCAGAAGATGAAATATACGCAGCGAAAAAACCAGTTTGAGCAGCTTTTCAAGCTCAGCAGGAGCAGGCAGGCTGGCCTGTTCGGCGAGTGGCAGAAAATCATGTGGCAGTGGCAGATAGTCTGGCAGCGCGCGCAGAAGTTCGTGAGTAGTGATTATGCCAACTACGCTGTTATTCTGCAGAACTGGCAGCCGGGTCAGGTTATAGCGCACCATCAGGTTTTTGAGCACACGCACCGGTGTGCCCGGACTCACTATCGGAACGCTGGTCGGCACATACGGACCGATTTCTGAATCAAGCAGATTCATCTGCAGGGCGCGGTCGAGATCTCGCCGCGTCACAATACCTGCAAATTCACCATTTTGCATGACGATTAACGACATGATATTGAATTTGAGCATGGTGTCGAATGCACTGCGCACGCTGGCATTAGATTCAATGCATTGTGGCGAGGCAGACATTATGTCCCCCGCTGTGAGATCTGGATGCAGATTTTTTTCAAGATGTTGTAGAACCCGGCCGCGATTCTGCTCGTGACCGGCGCCCGAAAAGTGAAAATAGACCCAGTTTCGCACACGGCTTGGGCGAAAATCAGCGAAGATCTCGCGAAAATCGATCTGCGAAATGCTGCTTCTGCACCAGACTCTGGTAAAACTTCCGAAAGTCAGTATGAGTAGAAGAACAGGTGGCGAAATGTCGGACCAGATTGCGTCTACTACCGGTTCTATGTCTTGCACCAGATTGCCTGCTCTGACTGCTATAAGCGTTACCGGCCAGTAGCCAGGCTGAATGTCTTCAATGTTTTTGAGCATGTTGCGATAAAGGCTTGTCTGGCCATCATGCATGCCGAGCACAACCGTGTTGGCAATTTTGCCGGCCGGCATTGTCTGACGGTCAAGAAAAGCAATTGCCTTGTGATCTTCGGGTTTGACGCGCCCCGAAAGGCCCGCCCAGGTTTTTTCTGTGACCGCAAGGCGAAACATCTGCATATCTTCGCCCGAAAAGTGCAGCTGGTTTTCGCGCAACCGGTTTACCATGCATGCGGTCAGGCTCATTGAGTCACAAATATCGTTCTCGGCGGCAAATGGCAGTGCTGCCGGTCGGTCGGCCAGAACGATTACCCGCAGCGAGGCTTTAGCAACCGCTTCGACCAGCTCCTGATTCTGACGCAGGTGGGTAATTCCTACAAGATAGACGGTGTTCAGCGCAGTAAAGTCGATACTGTCTAATTTGACTGTCTTGAACCAGTCCAGTTTTCTGGCTGTTTCCCAGGCATTCTGCCGAAATCGCACCGGATGAAGAATGCAGGCGTCTGGCTCTTTGAGAAGCAGGCAGCGCGCCGCCCCAAGGTGATCAAGGTCTGCATTGTGCGGAAAAGCGATGAGTTTTTTCGGGCACTGTTTCATATTGGCCTGTCGCCTATTTATCAACGCCTTCGCGCTTGAGTATTTCGAAGAATATCTTGACGATCTCAGGATCGAGCTGGTTGCCAGCAGCTTTTTTCATTTCCTGTTTGACATAATCGAACGGAAAAGCCTTCCGATATGGGCGATCGGCGATCATAGCGTCGTATGTGTCGGCAACAGCTAGAATTCTGGCGCCAAGCGGGATCTGCTCGCCCTTGAGGCCCAGCGGGTATCCCGCGCCATCGTAGCGCTCATGGTGATATAGCGTGAGTGGCGCGATTTCCTTGAGTATTTCGACGCGCTCCATGATGCTGGCCCCGTATTCAGGGTGTCGATGCAGCTCTTCAACTTCTTCGAGTGTCAGGCGTTCCTGCTTGGTCAAAATGACGTCTTTAATGCCGATTTTGCCTATGTCATGCAGCAGCCCTGCGTAACGAACCGTCTCGATCTCATCTTCTGACAAGCCCAGTTCAATGCCGATTTTAACGGCGTATTCCATCACCTTGGTGCTGTGTCCGTGTGTATATGAATCTTTCGCTTCTATCGCCGCCGCCAGCGCCATGACCATTGACAGATACTGGCGCTTCATTTCTGCATAAAGCTGGGCGTTTTCGATAGCGATACTTGCCTGTGAAGCAAACGTTGACAGCAGATCGATCTCGTCCTGCGAGAAGTCACGCGGTTTGCTGGTGTAAACAGTGATGACCCCGATCGGGCGGCCACGCTGCATTATTGGCACTGCGAGCAGTCCAGCGAGTTTTTCGCGCTTGATCAGATTTGTATATTTTGTTCGCGGATCTTTGCGGGCATCGACGACAGAGATCGGCAGACGCTGTGAAAAACAGCTTCCGATAATTCCTTCTCCAGTCTTTATTGCAGTAGATGACAGGAAAGATTTTGACAGGCCGCGTGATGCCCTGACTTCAAGCAGTTCGCCGCTTGTGTCGAGCAGGCGGAGTTCGCAGCGCAAGGCATTCATCATTTCCATCGAGAAGTTGACGATCGAGTCGAGAACCTCATCGAGAACCAGAGTTGAGGTGATTGACTGTGAAATTTCAAACAGTACCGAAATCTCATCGATACGGCGTTCGAGATACAGTCTGATTTTAACGTTTTCGATAGCGGTCGACAGCAGATTTGACAACGTTGTGAATGTGCGCAGATGCTCGCGGTTAAAGGCTTTCTGTCTGGTTGCAGAAAGATTGATCAGCCCAATGTTTTTTCCCTGTACCGTCAGGGGCACTGTCATGAAAGATTGTATTTTTCGCCTGAACACTTTATCCATACTCATCGCGTTCTGGCCCGGCAGAAACAGCTGCTGACAGCGAGTGATTCTCACTGCCTTTCCTCTGATTTTGAGGCTGATGTCGTCGATGTGCCCGGTCAGGCTGTCGAGGCTTGCCGGTGCCAGTGGCAGGCGTGAGACAAAATAGCGCGTTTCTTCATCGTCTTTGAACAGGCAGACAATGCCGAGATCGTGGCCGATCAGCTGTGCCAGGTATTCAAACGACAGCCCGATCAGCCCTTCAAGCGTTTGCACCGAAGAAAAACGCTTGGCGAGAACGTTGAGTTTCTCCATCTCGCGAATTCTGTTTTCACGTTCCTGAAGCAGTCCGCTGTGCTCGATTTTCATTGCGGCAAGATTCGCAAAAACAGTGGCCTCTTCAAGATCGTTAACATTAAAAGCCGTTGTTCTGGTAATGTTACCTACTACCATGAGGCCTACGCACTGCGTGTTGGTGGTCAGGGGAATAATCATTGCTGACTTGAATGGAGCATCTTTAAACAGCGGATCGTGCATTTCGCCGGTATACAAAAGTCTTTGCCGGCAGGAAAACGCGTTGCGCAAAAGCATTGCTTCACCACCCAGCACTTCTTCGTCATTTATCTGATCGGTAGAGCAGGGTGCAAACCCAAATTCTTCTTCTGAATTCATTATTGTGCGTCGGTCGAGACACCTGATCAGATTTGGTCTTCGGCGTTTGGAACCGCTGAAGGCCATGAAGCACAGCTCGAAAGTTTCACGGTCGAGCAGCATAAAGTAGGCTTCATCAGCTTTAATTGAATCTCTTACTGATCTGGCCATGTTTTTGAGCAGCTCATTCAGGTCGATACCAGACGAAAGCGCCATAGACAGGTCAGAAAGTCGCGAAAGACGCTCGAAAGTGAGCTCGGTTGAATTTGCTGGTCTGTCTTTTTTATTTGGCATTCTTCAATGTGCTTTCTTTGTAAGTTTTTACCCGGTTGCGACCAGTCTCTTTAGCCCTGTAAAGAGCGATGTCAGATGCCTCTATCAGATCAGCCGGCTTTTCGCAATTGGTAACAGTGGTGCAGGCGACGCCAATAGAAAGAGTTACTGACAGTTCTCTATTATCGTCGATTATGTGGGAAGCTTCAACTGCCGCGCGAATACGTTCAGCGAATCTGCTGGCACCTTCAAGCGAAGTTTCAGGTAGAACCACTGCAAACTCTTCGCCACCGTAACGTGCAACCGTATCGATCTGTTCGCGGACAGAACTCTTAAAAACAGCTGCAACATGGCGTAAAACCTTATCACCAACAAGATGTCCGTATGTGTCATTGAATTTCTTAAAAAAGTCGATATCTATAAACATCAAAGATAATGGCTTGGCGTAACGTTTTGCGCGGGTGAATTCATGGTTGAGAGTTTCCTGAAAGTAGCGATGATTGAACAGTTCAGTAAGCTGGTCAGTAAACGCCAGCTTCTCGGTGCGTTTGTGAATCAGCGCGTTTTTGATACTGGTTATGAAGATTCCGGTAAATTGCGAAGTGCTGTCGAGATCATCGTTGCTGAATGGTATGTTGGTGCTGCGGGTAAGATGAATCAGTCCGCGCACTTTGTCGCCAATTACGACCGGCAGGTGCAGCGTATGTTTGTAATCTGCGGCTGGTATGCCGTAATGCTTCTGCGGTTTGAAGAAAACCGGTTTGCAGAAATTCTCCTTGCTGAGCGGAGGGTCGGACGGAAAATCGCTGAAAAGATTGAATATCTGCTCGCTTAGCTTTTTCTGATAGCGTATTGAAACAGGTTCATCTGGCTGCACAATCAGCCGGTAGTTGTTGTCGATATCGTCAAAGAGCAGAATGGCGATGGTTGAGAAACCAATGACATTGTTGAAGTTACTGAATGCCTTCTGCAGAATGATGTAAGGGTCTAGTGTTGAAGTCAAATCTTTGCTGATCTCGAGAAAGAACACATTGCGCTGATTGCTTTTGTACAGCAGATCCTGTTCCTCGCTTATCTGTCTGATCATGTTTTCGCGCTCGATAGCCATGCTTAAATTATGAGAAACCAGGTAGAGAAACCGGTAATGCTTGCTTGCCTGGCGCGCGTCTTCATCGACATACCTTCGGCTTACCAGCAACATGTGTGAGGGTTGCCCTTCAACCAGCAGCGGAATGCAAAAGAGCTCACGACTGCTACCGTCCTTTTCTTCGAATGATAGGGTTGGTGGGCGATGTGCTTCACGTTCTGAGGCATAAAGGTCTGATACCTGGGAAAGCTGTATCTGCATGTGGGAAGAGACTGATCTGAACATTTGCTGCAGCAGAGATGGTTTGAGATTGTGCGCAGCCAGAATAGTGAAGTTGATGTCCTGTTCAATAGCGCCTGGCGTGCCAGGGTTTTTGGCAATATGCAGTATCGCGAGCCTTTCGAGTCCGAGCTGCCCTGACAGCTTTTTGAGAAACTCGGCCAGTCGCCCGGTAAAGTCGTTGGCTTCGGTAAGAATGCTTGCCATCTCATAAAGTCCGGCAATTTCGCGGCGGTTTTCTTCGAGAACGACAAGCAGACTCTCTTTCTCGATGAGGCTTGCGATCATGGTGTCGACTGATCTGAGGCGGTTCAGATCATCGTGGGTAAAACCAGGCTGCGTTCCAGGCCGGTTAATGTTCATTACGCCAATCAGTTTTTGGTTTATTTTCAGCGGGATTGACAAAAATGAGCCAGAATCATCTTTTCGGCGAAGTTTTGCTTTAATATCAGTCTGTCTGGTGCTTTCTACAACCATGGGAACTCCGCTTGCAAAAACTTTGCCGGCGATCCCTTCCTTAACCGGAATTTCTGTAATCATTCCGTTCTTCTGACCTTTTAATGCCGGATGCTGCGAAGATACATACAGCTTAAGGCTTTCAGTCTGGCGGTCGTATACCATTATCGAGCCCGAGGAGGCGTTCATATACTCTACGGTCTCGCTGATCAGCGATTCGACCAGTTTGTGAAGATCGGTAGTTTCAGCGGCTTTTTCTGCCAGTCTGGCATGAAAATCCAGAATTGTATCAAGTTTATGCCCGTTCATGCAGCAGCTTGTCCTTTATATTTGAGAGTAAGCACGGTCAGGTCGTCATGAACTTCAGCAACGCCCCGCCAATCCACTGCAGCGGCATTGAGAGCTTCGGTGAGCTCTTCGGCGCTCTTGTCGGCATTTTGATGCAGCAGTATTTCGATTCGCTCGGTTCCAAACATCTCACGCTCAGGGTTTTTTTGTTCAGAAAGCCCGTCTGTGTACATGACCAGAACGTCGCCGGCCGACATTTTAAACGGGTTTTTGTCGTAGCTCATCGGCGCCGGCAAACCGAGCGGGGGGCCGCTTCTGGTTTCTACCAGCTGTATTTTTCCAGAAATGTTTACCATCAGAGGACCATGTCCTGCCGAAGACATTTCGCAGTTTCCGTTTTCAGGGTCTATAGCCACCAGCTGCAAAGTTACAAAGTGATATGAGTCGAGCTCGGGGGAAACCTTTTTGTTTACTTTTTCGAGTATGCCGACCGGGTCAGAGCATTCCTGGACTACTGACCTGATGATCATTCTGGTTACTGCCATAAGGATTGCTGCTGGCATGCCTTTCCCGGAAACATCGCCAAGAACCGCTAACACTCTGCCATCTTCGAGGTTGAGAATGTCGAAAAAATCGCCGCCAATCTGGCGGGCAGGTATGCTTGTTCCAAACATTTCTATTGAAGGGGGCAGTTCTGTGAAGTTTTTTGGCATCAGCGACATTTGAATTTCGCGGGCATCATTGAGCTGACGGTCGATTATGTCTTTCTCATGCTGTTCTTTCATGAGCCTTACATTTTCGAGAGCTGTGACGACCAGATGAGCTATCGCTTCGAGCAATTGCTGGTCCTGCAGCGTAAACGTCAGGCCGTTGGTTTTGTTGTTAACATTGATAACTCCAAGAACCCTTTTGGGGCCGCCCTCGATCTGTTTAACGAGCGGCACAGAAAGGAGTGACCGGTTGAGATAGTGCTCAGATGGTCGTTTCTTAAAAATGCCCTCGGACTCAATATTGTCTATGCGGTATGAACGGCCCTGTTTGGCAACATATCCCGATATTTCTTCGCCGATGGTTATTCTGGTGTTTTCAATTATGCCGGGAGGCAAGCCGTAGCCGCGCTTAATGTCGAGGTATTTGCCGCTGTCATCGACTTCAAGGTAAGATATGCGATTTACCTTAAGCAGGCGCCTGATGATGATTATCATTTCATCAAGCAGGGCGTCGCTGTCAGAAAGCTTTTCCATGAGACCTTCCAGGGCGTTGATGGTGTCGAGTTTTTCTGAGTAGTTGCTGGCAACCTGCAGGGCAGCGCTCATTCCGTTGAGAAGAATTGGCATCAGTGCTGCAAGATCTTCTTCAGCAAGGGGTTTGTTGAGGTCTGATTCAAACAATACTACGCCGCCGAGAGAGCGCAGAGGCAGAAATTCAGTGTTGATAGAAGTTGCCTGCGGAGTTGTCGCAAGCGGCAAAACATAGCGCACAGGCAGCGGGTAGTGCCCATTGCGGTTGTCGAACGCCGAACCCTCGTTGATCGCGTCGATTACCGGGCCTTTGCTGTGAATCAGCTTGTGGATATCAAGATCTTTGGGCTTTTCGCCGCCGAGAAAATTTGACAGTTCAAGCTCTGAGGTGTCGCGAGAAAACATTAAAATTGCGCCAGAATACTGCCCAAAAAGGTAGTTAAGGCTCTCGACCAGCTTGAACAGAATTGCATCGATATTTACTGACGAAATGATCGTATTGCATGTCTGATTGATCTGTTGCAGCATGCGGCCGTGCCTGGCTTCTTTGCGCATCTGGTAAAAATGGCTGAAATAGAGGCCGAGCTGGTTGGCCAGTGTCGGCATAAGCTTTGAACGGTGGCTGATATGGCGCTTGAAATTGTCGTCAGACATTAAAAAGCCAAGATGGCCGTATGTCTGGCCACCGGCCTGACATGCAAATACCAACGGTGACAGGTTGCTGCTGCTGAATTCCTGAATAGAACTCGAAACAGTAGATTTTGTTATGACAGCGTGCTTTTCAACCTTGTAATGCTGCATTGCAATTTCTATCATTTCTGTGATCTCGCTGCTGGTGCCATCTTCTTCGCACGCTGCCATGACGGTTATCTGATTGTAGGCATCAGGTCCCGCGTGCTGTAATACGAAAACAGTATGAAAATTAAAGGCCCGCTGCAGTTTAAGCAGAAAGCTGGTCAGCATTGGGCTGTCTTCGTCAAACCAGAGTTGCGCCTGTCGTTCTTCGTATCCTGGCGCCGGCGGCAGTGCATCAGCACGTCTGCTGGTGTTTAGCAATTTCTGGGTGTCGCGCAGAAATGACAGCAGGCGGTCAGAGCTTTCGACCTGGCTTCTGATCAGGTGCAGGGGAAATTGAAACTTGCTGCATAGCCTGGTTGCGAGATGGTCTGCGAAGAAGTGCCACTCTTTGATGCTTATTCTGGTGTCTGCAGACAGCAGCAGCAGCAGGTCGGCAAAATGCGAACTGTCAACCATGAACGGGCTGATGATTGTAATGTATTTCTCACCGTCTATTTCTTTGATCAGCAAGCCTTCTGGAGTGTCCGGAAGCGGGTCTGCGTTTAAGCGGTAGAGCTCGTCAATGCTGTAGTCTGCAGATTTATCAAGCCTGAACTCGCGCCATGGTTGACCAGATCCGCCTGTGTAGAGGCGCATCGCCAATCCGCGATATTCAGAAAAACCGTTCAGGAGCTTGAAATCGTTGCCGGAAAGCTCGCTGAAACAGGGAAAATCTTCTGCTTCGGCCAGTGCATTTAACAATGCCGTTTTCAAATGTTACTCCACTGTAAGACTGCTGGTTTTTTACAGTCGAATTATAGTCTTTTCTCTTCTCTATTTCAAGAAGCGCTGATTTTAATTGCCATGCAACTCCGGGCTTCGCGTCTGCCGGTCAGTTGTCTTAATGCTGTGAAGGTAGAATATCAGGAAATCTGGCTTAACATTGATTTGAAATAGGAATGCATGAACCTGTTTACAGGCGCCGATACAGAGCAATGAGTAGTAGGATGTCGCCGGCTGTGTACATTTTATTCTGCAAAACTGTTGAAATTGTTGTGCAAGTATGTTAGGATTACATTTCCAATATTGATTATTTATGAAAGGTGAACTTTATGGCTAATACTAAGTCAGCTGCTAAAAACGCTAGAAAGGCTGTCCGCCGCCACACTCTTCGAGTGTCTGTAAAATCTGAGCTTAAAACTCTGCGCAAGAGAGCTCTCACCGCTGCCGAAACCAAACAGCCGGCAGCAGAAGTCAAAGACCTTACCAAGGTCGCCATCAAGAAGTTTGCCAAGGCAGCTTCTAACAAGTACATTCATCCTAAGACCGCTGCCAGAAAAATCAGCCGTCTGATGAAGGCAGTCAACAGACTGCAGGCTTGATCAAACTAATTTACTGATTCTCTGATCGTTTATTAGCCATCAACCGGAAACGCAGCTCAGGCACGTTTCCGGTTTTTGGCGTTCAGTTCGTTTTACCGGTCAGAAAGCTGGCGGTAAACCTCTGCAACGAAGCGCCCGCATCAGCTATGCCCGATTTAAAGGCCAGATCGTTGTCGATAATCTCTCTGGCTACCGCAGTCAGCTCGGCGTAACTAAAATTCAATGCCAGATAGAGATTGCGTAATTTTCCTGGCTGGCGCAGAGCGGCGGCTTTTGCCAATGTCTCAGGCATAGAATCAGCGAGCTGTTGAATTTCAGAGAGCAGGTTTTTCTTTTCCTGGTTGGATTTGAAATCAGATTTGCCGGCCAGCAGACTGTAACGCCGCAACAATGCAAACACTGGCTCAAACAAGTCTGGGCGGTCGCGCATTAGCGCGTGCAGCAGTCTGAAATCGCGAAGTTGCCTGCAAAGCATGAACCAGATTTTCTGGGCCGCCTCGCCGCTGTTTAACATTGTTTCCAGGCAGCGCAGAGCCTTGGTCGGGTTGCGCTGGCCAAAAGCTTCGAGAAAATCAAAGACATTGTTCTGGCGCAGATAAGCAACGCCAGCCTTTACTTCGGCAAGGCCGATCTTCTTTCCGCGCGAGCTCACAGCCAGTTTGCTCAGTTCCTGATGCAGCATGGCCAGGTCGCTGCCCACGAGCTCTATCAGCTGATCGGCGGCCTCGCTGCTCATTTCGGCACCTTGCTCAGAAGTCTGGTTCCTGATCCAGGCGCCGAGCTGATTGGCAAAAGGCGCCCAGAAATCGATGCGATCAGATTGCTGCTTGAATTTGGCAGTAATTTCGCCGGCAATTTTTGCATCTGTTACATTGAAAATTATGTAAGTGTCTGCTGGTATGCCGCCATTTGACAGCTTTTCGAGAAAATCTTTGCGCTGCTTTGCTGGCGCTGAATCTATCTCTTGAAAAAGAAACAGTCGTGGGCTGGAATTAAAAGTAAAACTGAAAATTTGTTGAACTACGCCAGGCAGCTCTTTTGCGGTGCTGCCAGTTCTGACTGTGTTGTCCTGACGATCAACCTCAGGCACCAGTTTTTGCACCATGTCGGCAAATGCTTTTTCTTTGAGAAAATCTTCTGGGCCGGCAAAGACCAATACCGGGTTGCTGACCTTGCCTGTTTTGAGCAGTTTCTCAAAGGTTGTCAGATCCAATTTTGTATCCTGAAGGTTTATTTGTCGGGGCTGCCCAGAGGGCAGCCCCGAAAGAGATTAGAGGTAACTGTTTTGCAGAAATGCTTTATAAGCACTTACTGAATAGTGGTAATCGATTTTGGAAATGAGTTCGAAAGGTGAATGCAGACTGAGAGTGGGCAACGAGATGTCTACTACGTTCATGTTCAGGTTGGCCAGAAGATAGGCAACGGTTCCGCCGCCGCCTTCGTCTACTTTGCCCATTTCGCCAAACTGATAAGGAATGTTCTCTTTGCTGAGCAAGCGCCGGATATAAGCAAGGTATTCGATATCAGCTTCGCTGCTGCCAGACTTGCCGGCAGAACCTGAATGTTTGGTGATCCACACACCTTTGCCGACAACCCCTGAATTGAGAGGATCATAAGCGCCTTCAAAAGTTGGGTCAATTGGCGCGTTGGTATCTGCTGAGAGAACCATTGTTGCCCTGATGGCGGTTCTGATCGTGGCAAATGAGCTTTCGCCAGAAGTTGCCTCGGTAAGCATGCTGAGAAAGTCTGTAGTCAGCATTGACTGCGCCCCATTAGGACCTGCTGAGCCAATCTCTTCTTTATCGTAAAACATTACCGCAGCAGTGTGTTCCGGAATTCCCATTTCGGTTATTGCGGCTAGAGCAGCGCCGACACAGGCGCGGTCGTCGTGCCCATAGGCGCCGATGAGAGCGCGGTCAAAGCCGACTTCGCTCGCCGCCAAAGCCGGAACTGCGCGAATTTCTGCCCAGGCAATGTCTTCTTCAGTCAGGTGATAATTTGTTTCAAAATATTCGAGAACTGCATTCTTTACGCGGTTGGGTGTTTCGCTGGTCTGATCTTTGCTGAGGGGCATCGGCCGGTTGCCAACAACTATGTTGAGTTCTTCGCCGGCCAAAACATCAGCGGTTTTGCGCTCATACTGTATTTTTTTGCCAATATGAGGGGCAATATCAGTGATGGTGAATACTGGATCACCTGGCTTTTCGCCAATTACAAAGCTGAGATTTTTGCCGGCCCTGTCTATGGCAAAAATATGCAGTGACAATGGGATAGCCGCCCACTGAAACTTCTTGATGCCGCCGTAGTAGTGTGTCTTAAAGAGCGCCAGGCCATGTTTTTCATACAGTGGCTGCGCCTTGACATCGATTCTCGGTACATCGTGATGCGCGGCAATAAATCTGAAACCTTCGCTGACAGGTCTTTTGCCGATCACGGCAAGTCCCATGGCGCGGCTCTTGTTGATAAAATACACTTTGCTGCCGGGTTTGAGTCTTTTATTCTGGCCAAGAGGGGCCAATGGTTTGAAACCAGCTTTGTTGATAAGCTTTTCTGCGAATTCTATGGTGCCGCGTTCGGTTTTGCAGCGCGAAATGAACTCGAGATAGTCTTTGCAACGTGTTTCAAGGAGCTTGAGCTCGCTGTCTTTGATTTTGTCCCAGGCGCATTCAACTTTGAATGCTGCCGGGCCCTTTGCTTTTTCTGCTTTCTTTGCCATAAATTGCTTCCTTCCTTGATCATTCAGTTAATGACAGCAGTCATACTATCATATTTACAAAAATGCTGATAGAATATCTGAAGGTTTCGAATTTTATCAACCAGTTTATTACTACAAAAACGGAACTACCAATGACTACACAAACTTTTCCGCAGGCCTTTAACGAACTTGCCAACCGATTGCAGAAGGTCATTGTCGGCAAGTCTGCGCAGATCGAAAAGACGCTTGTATGCCTTCTGGCCGACGGACATCTGTTGCTCGAAGATATGCCCGGTGTTGGAAAAACCACTCTGGCATCTGCTCTGGCAACCTCTATTGGCGGTGTGTTCAGTCGCGTTCAGTTTACCGCCGACCTGCTTCCCTCAGATATTATCGGTTCGCGCATTTACCGGCGTCAGACCGAGCAGTTCGAGTTTGTCAAGGGCCCGGTATTTGCCAATGTGGTGCTTGCTGATGAGCTTAATCGCGCGCCGCCAAAGACGCAAAGCGCTCTATTGCAGGCGATGAACGATTTTTCGGTAAGTGTCGACAAACACCACTTTGATCTCGAGCGACCATTCATGGTAATTGCAACGCAGAATCCAAAGGGTTTTCATGGCACTTACCCTTTGCCCGAGTCTCAGCGCGACCGCTTTATGATGCGAGTATCACTTGGTTATCCGAGTGAAGCTGAAGAGCTTGAGATTCTCAAAATTCATCATGGCAAGCTGCAGGAAAAGATCGGCGAGAGTTTTTTGACGCTTGAGCAGGTTGCCCGGGCGCAGGCTGAAGTTCGCACTGTCGCGATGTCAGAGGTTGTGATGAAATACATCAGTAGAATTGTCTCTGCCATTCGCTCGCACACAGAAGTTGAACTGCCGGTAAGTCCCCGTGGCAGCATCGCGCTGATGAATGCGGCACAGGCGCTGGCCTATATTCGCGGCAAGGATTACGTCAGTATCGATATGGTTAAGGAGATTGCTCCCGAGGTTTTGGCGCACCGTATCGGGATGCGTGGTGTTTCGTCGCTTACTTCAGAAGGGGCGCGAAATGACTGGTTGATCGGCGAAATATTGCAGAGGGTTCCGGTTGAGTAGTCACCGAAGCAAAATCAGACTTACGCGGTCCGGCAAAATTCTGTTCTTTTTAGGTATATTCCTGCTGTTTGCAGCGCAAAATACCGGTAATAATCTCCTGTACCTTATGAGTAGCTGCTTTTTTGCCTGCCTGACATGGTCTGGCGTTATCAGCTGGCGCAACTTGAGCGGTCTCAAGATTGAGTTGCTACTGCCTGATTATTACTTTGCCGGGCAACAGGATGCGATAAGGTGTCGAATAGAAGATCTCGCCGGTCGCCCAAGATTTTTTATTGGTTTTGAGCAAGATTTTGCCGAGTTTCTGCCTGCTGGTAATTTTTTAATGTTGAAAAGTGATCTGCAGGCTTCGCAGCGTGGCAGTCACAAAATAAGTGGTTTTAAGGTGTTTTCTGTTTACCCCGTCGATTTATTCATCTGCACTTGTGAGATATTGCCGGTAGATTTTCAGGTTGGCCCACGGCCTGCTTTCAGAATTCCTGAGGTTCTCAGCCGTGAAGAGGGTGGGGCTGTTGATCAGCTGCTGTCTGGCAAAGAAGGCGACTACTGGATGCAAAAGCCTTATCAGGAAGGCGAAGACGCCTCTCTCATTAACTGGAGCATGTCGGCGCGTTCGCTTACCGAATGGGTTCTTGTTAAGTCGGTTAAATTCGGCATGAACAAGAAGCTTTGTTTTGATTTTGCCGGTATCGAGGGACAGATGTTCGAGGATTGTCTCGAAATCGCCGCCGGCTTGATTCTAAGGCTTCGACAGCACGATATAGACGGCTTTGTCTGGGCTTTTGAAGAGCAGGGAGGCTATTGCTGGCAATCGGTAATATTTGATCTGCCTAGTCTCGCCAGCTGGCTGGCCAAGATTCAGTCAGGACAACAGCCGCTTCCAGAAGACGCTGATGTCGAAGTGCTCAGGTTTTCAGATATCTACAGGAGTTTTTCGTGAAAAATGCTATACCTGTAGAGCTTATGATCTCTGGGCAAAGCGATAGCAGTTACCACAAGTCGCACGGTTCGGCAGCGCTTTCGCCAGAATTTTTTCGCCTGTTGCTATTGTTAGCCGGTCTTTCATATCTAGCAATCTGGTCTACCGGATATTTGCGCACCATGATCGCGTTTCTTGCACTGCCTTCTCTTGTTGCTGCAATATTTACGCGCCCGCTGCCTTCGGGGCGGGTGTTTTTGCAGCTGGGCAGCTTGGCAGCTCTTATCTACATGTTGGCTAATCTCAGAGGTCCAACCCCCGGGGTGGTTCTTCTGCTGCAGTTTGCAGGTCTGATCGTGTTTTTACAGATTCTGGTGCTTGAAAATCTGAGAAGTGCACATGGTGTCATCGTTCTTTCGCTCATGATAATTCTGGCTGTAGCAGCCATGAACATCAATTTTGTTTTTCCGTTGATATTGATTCCTTATGTGTTCGTTTTTTACCTGGTTCTCCGCAGTCTTGCGGTACACCGTCATCAGGCGTTAGCAAAAGCCCCGGTCAGTCTGCATAAAAGAAACCCTCTCGGACTACGCCGGCTGGCAATCGGCACTCTGGTATCAATAATGATATTCGGTTTTTTGTGGCTGGTCATGTTCTATCTGATCCCGCGAACAAAGAGTTTTGGCATAGCTTCAGACATTTCCCGGCGAAAACTCAAAGGTTTCAGTGACACGATGAGTCTCGGTGAATCAGGCTTGCTTGAAGACAATCCGGCTGTAATAATGCGCGTCAGACCGCTTGAGGACAAGACCCAAACGCCTTCGGTCAGAAGGCGTATTGGCAATAAACTGCTGCGTGGCGCGACTTTCGCACGATACTCTGCCGGCAAGTGGGAAAAAGGAACTAAAAGGCGCTGGTACATTGATTTGCGCCGCAACAACGGTGAGTTAACGTTGCTGCGCAATCAGCCCGCTGCGCGAGATATGCATCAGCTTGAGCTGATGCTGGAACACATTGACCCGCCGGTAATTTTTCTTCCCGATCGCACGGTTGCTGCGAGATTTTCGGTGCCACACATCGCTTATGAAGAAGATTTGTCGTTCTATTTTGTTTACAGGCCGGGCACGACGCGAAGATACGTGACTAATGTTATCCTGGACCCCGAAGAGCCAGAAGATTCACTGGTGAGCGAGATTGAAGAAAATAGGGAGACAGCACCTTATTTGAGTGCTCAGGGGATATCTCCGCGTATAAGTGATCTTGGTCTGAGCCTTGTTGGAGACAGCACGACTATTTCCACCCGGGTTGCAAAGGTCATGCGGTATTTGCGCAGCCAGTTCGAATACTCGCTTGAACAACGTGAGCTAGAGGGAGTTGACCCGGTAGAAGATTTTTTGTTTGCTTCTAAAGAGGGAAGCTGCGAACATTTCGCCAGTTCGATGGTGCTGCTGCTGCGGGCTATGGGTATTCCTGCCCGCCCTGTTGGCGGTTATACCATGGGTGAGTGGAACGATATTGGCGGCTTTTACACGGTTCGCCAGCGGCATGCGCATGCCTGGGTTGAGGTGTTTTTTCCGAGGTCAGGCTGGATTCCTTTTGATCCAACTCCTCCTGCCATGTCTTATGGTCCTGAGACTGAGGTAGGGCGTCTATTTCAGGTCATGTGGGAAGTTTATGAGGGCTACTGGTTTGGCTATGTCTACAGCTTTGACAATGAATCACAGGGAGTTGGCTTTCGCCGAATTGCCGAAACGGTTTCGTCGCTGCTTGATTCTGTGACCTTTTATTTGCTAAGTCCAGGTTTCTGGTTGCTTATTATCGCTGTTGTGTTTCTCGCACATCTTGGGCGCCGCCGACTAAGCAGAAGAATTCGCAGCTATAATTACTGGATCCCGGACTGGTATTCGTCATGGGAGTCAGGTATTGCCGAGTCACGCGCTGAATGGGAGACACCAAGAGAGTATCACCAGCGTCTTCTTGGTCTTGAAATTGTAAGACAGGAGCATGCAGATCTTCTCGCAGGTCTTGCAGAGCTCGTTGACCAGAGTTCGTTTTCGCCGTATCCCGATCGCGATAAAATAAAAGATTCTGCTGCTGTACTTATTAGTCAGATTTCGATAGAGAAAAGCACTTCAGCCATTCATTCGCCCGATCAAAAACCGATAAGTTGATTTTACTTAAAACAACTGAGGGGCGATCTGGTCGGTTGTACCGAATAACCGTTGAAGCAGGCCTTTATCATTAAATGACAGTTGACATTCAAACGCGATTGTATTATAGTTAAAATCTTCTATTTTGACTCTAATCTCAGGAGATATACCATGAGCTTTACTTATAATCCTAACAAACGCAAACGTGCAAAAACTCACGGCTTCAGAAAAAGAATGGCAACAGTAAGTGGCCGCAACGTTCTGAAACGGCGCAGACTGCGCGGGCGCAAGAAACTCTGCGTCTGACATCTGTCGGTGGGTAACCCCCAGGACAGCGGTCGAGCAACCTTACGAGCTCATTCCGAGTTTCAGCGTGTCTTTAAAGAGGGTACGCGATTCTTTCGGGATGGGCTGGGTTTTTGCGTTCGAAAGGCGTCAGGAATCAGTTTCCGATTTGGGCTATCAGTTCCAAGGCGTTTCGGTAATGCTGTTTTGCGCAATAGGCTCAGAAGACGCATCAAAGAAGTCATCAGACACAGCTCTGTTCTACCGGAATCGGCAGAACTGGTCATCTGTGTCAACCGGCCTTGCGCGCAATTTACCTTTGCATCTCTACAGGCAGTCTGCGAATGGGCGTTTGCCCGGGTAACCCGCATGCGTGTTATTGAGCCGGTTGCTGCTTAGGCATTCTGATGCAGCAGATCGGTCACGATTCAGTAGCGAACGCCCATGAATGTTCGTTTCTAGCACGTATCGGGTTGTGGATGATCAGAGTTTATCAGAGGGTTCTCTCGCCGTATCTTGGTTCATGCTGCCGGTTCAGGCCCAGCTGCTCACATTATACCTACGAAGCGATTCAAAAATATGGGTTGTTAAAGGGTTGTCTACTTGGTGGCTGGCGAATATGCAGGTGTAATCCGCTCAGCCGCGGCGGCGATGACCCGGTGAATTGAATCGACAAATCTAAAAGCCAAACTGTACCTGGCCGGAGAATATTTATCAGATGAGAATTACAATTTTCAGACAAAATTTACCAGTTATACTCTCGCTTTTTATACTGGTTTCCTGCATTTTATTATTGCCGACAATTGTGTGTGCTCAGGCTGGTGAAGCGGCTGTTGCACCAGTTGTCAAGATTGATGATCTTGATGGAGACGGGTTTACCGACGCCTCTATCGAAACGTCGCTGATCAGGGCAATTTTTTCAAGCAAAACTGGCAGCCCATCAGTTATTTATCTCAAGGGCAAAAGCTTTGAAGAGAACATGTATCCGCCGGTCATTCAGGAAATGGGCTATAAGCTTCCTCCTGAGACGCTGAAGCCATTTACGGGTAATCTCAAAGGCTTACAGGAACCATCTGGCTTCAATATTGAGCTCGAAGAACAGGCTGTTGACCGTGTTGTCATCCGAGCGACTGCCAATGTTTCTCTCCTGGCCGCCGAGAAGTCCGAAGGTGAAAGTCTGACGCTGGTCAAGCGTTACACTATATTTGCCAACAGTTATCATTTTGATGTCGAGTATCTGGTCACCAATCTTAAAGATCAGCTGGTTGCAGTTGGTGACGAGCTTTCCGGCGCTATGAGCTTTACTTATGGTCCTGGTATATTCATGGATCCATTCGGGCCTTCTTCACTGATTGGCCTGAAGCCGGGTGCTGTTGAAGCTTTTAGTGATGTGACCGCCCTGAATGCTGCGGGAGCCGTAACTGGAGCTTTCAATGGTATTGGACTGCGTGATCAGTATTTTTGTATTTTGCTTGAAACAGATGCCCCGGTGCGAATTAGTGCCAGCGCATTTGAAGTCAAGTCTGACGACCCCCGTCGCGCCGCACAGAACGGCAAGGTAATTTCGTGCCTTCTGCCGACTTTCAATCTGGGCGCCAGAGAATCACGGACTTTCAGCTTTAAAGTTTATGCCGGTCCGATGCTTCTCGACCATCTTACCAGGATAAACCGTGGTCAGGTCTCTGAATACGGTTTTTTGAGCACGATTCTCTTGCGGGTGCTGCAATTCTTTTATAATCTGTTGCCGAATTATGGTCTGGCGATTATTCTTCTGACCATTGTTGTAAGGCTGGTGCTTTATCCCCTGACTCTCAAGCAGACTAAATCAATGGCACAGATGCAGAAGATTCAGCCAATGGTACAGGATCTCAAAGACCGCCACAAAGATAACCCGCAAAAATTCAACGAAGAAGTCTTGCAGCTTTATCAGAAGAATAATGTGAACCCGCTCGGTGGTTGTCTTCCGTTGCTGTTGCAATTGCCGATTCTAATAGCGCTTTATAACACGATTCGTATCGCAGTTGAGCTGCGCAAGACCCCGTTTTTGTGGATTTCAGATCTTTCCAAGGGCGACCCCCTTCTGATCCTTCCCATCGCTATTGCCGCGCTGATGTACTATCAGCAGGGCAAAATGTCGACAGACCCACAGCAGAAGCAGATGATGGCTTTCATGCCGATGTTCATGTTCGTTATCACCTGGTCGCTCCCTGCCGGATTGCTGGTTTACTGGTTTGCCAGCAGCGTTCTCGGCTTACTTCAGCAGTTACAGGCCAACCGAATTTCGGCGGCCCTTTAAGGAGGAGTGAATTTTGACTACCAGAACACTTGAGATCACCGCTAAGACAGAACAGGAAGCACGCGAGATCGCCAATGGCGAGCTTAACGACAACGAAATCATAACAGCTACCGAGGTTCTTACAGCCCCGGCACGTGGTCTGTTCGGCTTTGTCGGTAAGCAGGAATTCAAGATTCGCTTTGTTATCGGCGAAAAGCCACAGGTTGCGCCGAAGCGTGAACCCGTAGTTGCTCCGGTAAATGAGCGCCGCACAGAAGAAATTGACGAGACCATGCCCCCACGGCCGCCGCGTCAGCCTCGTCGTGACAGCGCAGACAACGATCGCCCGCCCCGCCGCAACAACAATAATAATAACCGTGGTGGTGGGCGTGGTGCAGAGGGTGCCCGCAACGCAGAAGGCGGTCGCCGCCCTGGACGCGGAGCGCCACGCTATCAGGATAACGAAGCAGATGAACCAATCAATTTGCCAGAACGACCGCGTCTCGAAGTGAGCGCTGAGATTAAGGCTCACTCTGGCTATTCTCAGATTTTTGAATTGATACGCGATGTCGCTGCCAATGTTGGTATCGAAGAACTCGAGATGATTGATTATCTGCGTGATGGCGCGTGGGTAATTGAGGCCTCTGGCGAAAATGTATCGCAGCTTATCGGTAAGCGCGGCCGAACACTTGATTCCCTGCAGTACCTGATGAACATAATTTTTAACAAGGGCAGTGATGATCGCACCAAGCTGGTGCTAGATGTGCAGGGCTATCGCGAAAAGCGCTATCGCAACCTGATCATGCTCGCCAACCGCATGTGCCGCAAAGCGTTGTCGGCGCGCAAACAGGTCGAGCTCGAGCCGATGTCGACGCTTGATCGACGTACTGTTCATCTCGCGCTCAAAGATCGCACCGATATCGAAACCTTTTCCAAAGGCACAGAACCTATGCGCAGAGTAGTAATTTCTCCGGTCAGAAAACGCAAGGGAGCGTCGAACGCTACCTGGCAGCCGGTTGAAGATGATGGCGATTCAGATTTTTCAGAAGAAAAGCTGGAACGTTCAGGCGCAGTTCCGATGTTCATGGAGGAAGATGTCTAAGGTCAGAACCGATACTATTGCAGCGGTGGCAACACCGCCCGGCAGGTCGGCGATCAGTCTGATAAGGGTCAGTGGACCAGCAGCATTTGAGGTTCTTAACAAAGTATTCAAAACAGGGGGAAAGAAAACTTTCCCCCTGCCTCATTGTGCTTACTATGGTTCAATAATTGAACCGGTTTCTGGTCTGATTGCCGATAAAGTGCTGGTAACCACCTTTGTTGCGCCACATTCGTACACCGGTGAGAATCTGGTCGAGATATCTACGCATGGCAACATGGTTGTGGTAAGCAAAGTTCTGCAGCTCGTTCTGCAGAGTGGTGCGCGGGCCGCCGAGCCTGGTGAGTTTACCCGCCGCGCCTTTATCAATGGCAAGATGGATCTGCTGGAAGTCGAAGCTGTTGCCCAACTGCTTTCTGCCGATTCAATGACTCAGGCGCGCCTGGCTCTAAATCAACTGGATGGTCTGCCGTCACAGTTTGTCAGTCGCATCAGAGGGCTTCTGCTTGATCATCTTGTTCAGCTTGAGGCGAGTCTTAATTTTCCAGAAGACGCAATCGAAGCTATTGATGAGCATATTCTCGCCAATGAGCTGAAGAAGATTGTGGCAGAATTGAGAATTTTTGCTGAGAATGCGCGAAATGGCAGCATGGTGGCTGGTGGCTTGAAAATTGCCCTGCTTGGTCGACCCAATTCAGGCAAGTCCAGTATCATGAACTATATGCTTGGCCGCGAGCGCGCGATTGTCACCGAAATTGCCGGAACTACCCGTGATACCCTCGAAGAAAGCCTGATGATTGGCAATTATGCTATAAAACTTATCGATACTGCTGGTTTGCGCAAGCCTGGCGATCGTATCGAAGAGATCGGCATTGAGCGAACGCGCCGAGCTGTTGATGAGGCGTTTGCTCTTGTCGGAGTGTTCGATGGATCGAGTTATCCTGATGCAGACGATCAGCTGGTTCTGGCTGAACTGCAGCGTGCCGGCAAGCCATTTGTGATTTTGCGCAATAAAATAGATTTGCCGCAGAATTTGCCGCAGGATTTTTTTGCTGGTCAGCAACAACTCGCGGTTTCAGCGGTCAAAGGGTCTGGTCTGGATCATCTGACAGCAGCATTGAATGATATAATAGAGCAGAACGGCCTTGCCGACTATGAAGCGCTGGTTTTGCTCGGTGCCCAACAGTCTGTTGCCCTGGAAAAAGCTCTTGTTGCGCTTGAAAGAGCCTGCTCAGGCGTGGGGCATCTCTATCAGGATATGCTGGCCATAGATCTTGAAGAAGCAGTTCGCGAGCTTGGTCGCGTAAACGGTGAAACTGTAGAATTGAACACGTTGGACCTCATTTTTGAGCGTTTCTGTATTGGCAAATAAATGAGCAATTTCGAAAAATATTCGGTAATTGTTGTTGGTGGCGGTCACGCGGGCTGCGAGGCGGCTCTTGCCAGTGCGCGCCTTGGAATTGATACCCTGCTGATTACCATGAATATTTCGACTATCGCGCTTATGCCTTGCAATCCCAGCATTGGTGGACCTGGCAAGGGTCACCTTGTTCGAGAGATTGGTGCGCTTGGCGGTGAAATGGCGGCCTGTATCGACGAGACCTGCGTGCAGATGAAATGGCTCAATACTTCAAAGGGCCCGGCAGTACGCTCGCGCCGCGCCCAGGCTGATAAATATCTTTATCGCCAGAGAATGACTTCGACACTTTTCAATACCAGCAACCTCACTATTCGTCAGGGGCATGTGACCGAAGTTGTTGCCGGAGAGAATCGTGTTGCCGGTGTGAGGCTTGAGACCGGGCTGCAATTTGACTGCGAAAAGCTTATCGTAACTTCTGGCACCTATCTTAACAGTCGCATCATTCTCGGGCGGGCAACCTGGCCAGGCGGGCCGCAAAATCAGCGCCCGGCTATCGGCCTTTCTGACTCGCTGCAGAGATGTGGTGTCGAATTGCGCCGCCTGCAGACCGCTACACCACCGCGTATTCTCAAAAGCTCGGTCGATTTTTCAAAACTCAGCGAACTGCCTGGCGACCCTGAATCTGGCGGCTTTCTCTGGGAAAACCGGCGGCGCCGGTATGATCGGCAGATCTCATGCTTTCTGGCTTTTACCGATGAAGACTCGGTTGCCGCCGTTCGCCGCAATCTCAGCGAGAGCCCTCTGAAACTCGAAAACATTACCAACGTTGGTCCAAAGCATTGTCCGTCAATCGATCGCAAGATCATGAGATTTCCTGATCAGGTCAAACACCAGATTTTTGTCGAACCCGAAGGCTGGGATTCAGAAGAACTCTACCTGCAGGGGCTCACGACAGCTATGCCACCAATCGCTCAAAGAGAAATAATTGGTAGCGTAAAAGGGCTCGAGAATGCTGTGATTGTCAGGTATGGTTACGCCATCGAATACGACGCGCTTGCTCCCGGCCTGATCCGCAAGACCATGGAAAACCGTTCACTGAAAGGCCTTTATACTGCTGGCCAGATCAACGGCACATCTGGTTACGAAGAGGCCGCGGCACAGGGCTTGATTGCGGGAATTAATGCTGCCCTGGCTGTCAAAGGATGCCCGCCATACTGGCCATCGCGCACGCAAAGCTATCTCGGCGTTCTGGTTGATGACCTTTCGATCTGGCATAAGCCTGAACCTTACCGCATTACGCCTGGGCATGCAGAATTCAGACTGACTCTTCGTGATGATTCTGCTGAACGGCGGCTTACCGAAGATGGTTATCGCATCGGCCTGGTTGATGAGACGAGATTCAAGATAATAAATGCCTGGAAAATGCGCATAGAAAACGAGATTGAACGCCTTGCGACGCTGAGCCTTTTTCCCAGCGGTGAGATGCGCGAAAAACTCGTCAAGTCCGGAACCGGCGATCTTAAAAAGCGCGCCACTGGCACTGAAATTTTACAGAGGCCTGGTATTGCCTATCAGGATGTAAAAGACCTCCTTGCCGGCGATTCTGGCGAATGGCTTAAGGAGGCTGACGAAATTTACAGTCTGGAGACCGAAATAAAGTATCGTGGCTACTTTGAGCGTGAGACTGAAAAGATTGTACAGACCAGATTTCTAGAGAGTATCAGGCTGCCAGTTTCGCATGTCGATCCGCGTCTTAAGCTTCTTTCGCCAGCGGTAACTGAATTGCTGGTTTCTGACAAGTTCGATGATTTAAATCAACTGGTAAGAAAAAATTGCCTTTCTCGTTCAGAACTTGCTATTCTATTAGCAGTGCTTCAGCAAGATTCAGGTGAGGTGGTCGGCGAACCAGAGGTGACAAATGATAAATAAGAAACGGCAGGAGCTGATAATACAAAATCTGCGTTCGATTTCTTCCGAAGTAAGGATGAAGTCGATAGAGCAGCTGTCACAGCTTCCAGCAATGCCTGTGCATGAGAAAATCAGTCATTTGCAGGTAGCTGTCGACGACCCTGAACCCGAAGTCAGTGATCTTGCCCGGAAAACCATTGCTCAGCTCAAGGGCGAATCTGAAGCCGCAGCAAAAAGCGCTGCCGAGCCGGCAGAACCAGGATTTTCCTTTCCTTCTATTGATGAAATGCCTCTGACGCCGCCAGACGATGCACCGGTTGCTTTCTACACCCCCGAATGGCCGGAACCACAGCCCGCGCAAGGATTGCCGGTTATCGAAGACATGCCAGCCGTCGCGACCCCACCAGTTGCAGAGGCTCCAGCTCCAGCGCCATCTCCAGCAACATCTCCGGCCGCTCCGTCTCCGCAGGTTTTTACCGCTCCCACAGTTCCGTCACCAATGCCGCCGCTAGCTTCTGTGCCTCCGGTACAACCAATAGCGCCGGTTCTTCCTGCGCCACAAATTCCACAACCACCTCGAGCACAACCGATGACTTCAGTGCCGCCCGCGCCAATCGCGCCAGCCGCGCCCTTGCCAGTGGTAGAATCAGTTCTCGATGAGTTTGTTGATGAGCCGCCCGATCCGTCTCTGCCTAATCTTGCCAAAATCACCAATATTCCAGATATGCTAGCCCATATTCAGGATCTTGCCGGCAACAAGCCGTCAGGTCACACAACTCAACTCCTGACTATGGCGCGAAGTGGCATCGAAGAAGTCGCTTTAACTGCTTTGCAGGCGCTGTTAAACCTCAAGAATGCGCGCTTCGCCTCTGAAGTGATGAAGATGCTTGCTGAAGACCAGTTTTCTTCGCAGCGGCGCTTTTTGATGCTTAAGATTATCATGGAAAGTGACCGGCCTCTGCATGTGCCGACTCTTGAGCAGATTTTGCTCAGGGAAAAGGATGTTATTGTTAAATCCGGCCTGGTAAAGGTGTACGCGCGCAGCAGTGGCGGTCAGGGCGTGGCAACTCTTATATCCTGCCTGCAAGACCAGGATGCCCGGGTAAGGGCTAATACCGTTGAAGTTATTGAAGAGCAGAATATTCATGGTTGCGAGCATAAAATTGTTGAGCTGTTACAGGATCCCGAAAACCGCGTCAAGGTCAACGCTGCCAAATACCTGGTAAAAAACGGTTATCAGCAGGCTTTTATGACATTGCGCAATATGCTGGTTTCTTCTGAAGTATGGTTGCGTGACAGCGTAATTTTCGCGCTCGGCGAAATCGGCGATCAAGCGTCGCTCACTTTGTTAAAAGCTGCATTAAAAGATCCCAACCAGGGTATCAGGCTTAGCGTGCTAAAGGCGCTCGCCCGCATCAACAACAATACTGCCCGTCAGGTCCTTAAAGCAGCCTGTGGTGACCCTGATCCTGTTGTTGCGCAGGTTTCCAACTCTCTGTTCGAGAGGCTCAAGAATACGCCAATTCGCGAAGACATTCGCTACACGCCCAATGCTTCGTTTGGTTCTGCGCCATCCTCGGCTCAGGCAGCACAGGTCTCTAGACCGCAGCCACCAGCGTTGCCTGCCATGCAGCAATCGCCGCTGCCTTCTGTGCCTCAGTCTTTGCCGCCACAGCCTTTTGCTGCACCGATAATGCCAACAGCTCCTCAAGCTCCGGTAATGCCGTCGTTATCGTTGATTCCAGATGAACCTCCGCCATTTGTAACCCCGCCGTCTGCCGCACATCCCGTAATGCCTCAGCCGCCAGCAGTGCCGCGGCAACCTGCTGTCGCGCTGCCGCCAGTCGCACCAGTGCCGCCAACCTGGTCAGAAGGCCCGGTTATGCCGCCAGCAGCTAAAGAACCTGCTTTGCCAGAGCTCCCGCCGGCTCCACCGCCGCGGCCTGCAATTCCAGGTATGCCGGCTTTTGCCAAGCCTCGGTCTGCAGATCTATATGTTAAGCTGTGCTCTGATAATGTTGATGAACAGCGGGCCGGGTCGCGAGATATTGCCTTTATTCTTGGCGAAGATCAGATGCTGTTGCTCAACAAGGCTGTTACCATGGCCGATGAAAGCATACGAATCAACGCCGTTAAAATTTTATCGAGAAAGAAAACCCCAGATGCGAAAGCACTTCTGGAGAAGCTGACTTCAGACCACAACGAAACTGTTCGCTCTCTGGCTGAAAAGGCTCTGGTCATGCTGAAGTGACTTCGCGAAAAGACTTTCAGGTTATCGTGGTTGGCGCCGGCCACGCCGGCTGTGAAGCCGCTCTTGCCTGTGCCCGCGCCGGTGTTGCTACCCTGCTGCTGACTATCAATCTTGATACAGTCGCAGCCATGCCCTGCAACCCCTCTATTGGCGGTCAGGGAAAAGGCCAGCTCGTGCGCGAGATCGATGCGCTTGGTGGCGAAATGGCGCTTGCAGCCGATGAAACCAGTATTCAGCGGCGACGTCTTAACACCCGCAAAGGTATCGCGGTTCAGGCCAACCGTTTTCAGTCTGACAAGGAAGCATACAGTCACCGCATGCTGCAGTCGGTAATGCTGCAGCATGATCTGGATATTCTGCAGGCAATGGTTTCTGAGCTGCACTTTGAAAATGATCGACTGGCTGGAGTTAGAACAATTGCCGGAGAAATATGGCGCGCCGAAGCGGTGATTCTAACGCCCGGAACCTTTTTGCGCGGCCTGATTCATATTGGTGAAGTTCGCTTTGCTGCCGGCAGAGCCGGAGAACCACCAGCTGCCGAGCTTGGCCAGGCGCTGGTCGATGTCGGATTGCCGATAATGCGTTTCAAAACCGGCACGCCACCGCGTGTTGACGCTGCAACCATAGATTTTTCAACTCTTGAACGTCAGGATCAGGATGACGAAACTCCGCCGTTCTCGTTGTGGTCATCTTGTGAGCAGAGGCTGCCATGTCGCCCCTGTTTCATAACCCGCACCACGGCCGAGACGCATCGGGTGATCAAAGATAACTTTGGCAGATCTGCACTGATTGCCGGTCGCATCACTGGTACCGGAGCACGCTATTGCCCATCGATCGAGGATAAACTCAACAAGTTTCCTGATAAAGAAACCCACAAAGTTTTTCTTGAGCCCGAAGGTGCGTATTCTCGTGAATACTACCTGCAGGGACTTTCGACCAGCCTGCCCGAAGAAATACAGAACCTTTATGTAAAGACTCTGCCGGGTCTTGAGAATGCCCGCATTACCAGGCCAGGCTACGGTATCGAATACGACATTGTTGACCCGGTCGACTTGTATCCGACCCTGATGTCAAAGTCTATCAAGAATCTTTTTCTCGCCGGGCAGATCAATGGTACTTCCGGTTACGAAGAGGCTGCTGCCCAGGGCATACTGGCCGGAATCAACGCGGTGGCGGCCGTGCGCAACCAGCCTCCGCTGGTACTTGATGCTAATGCCTCTTATCTTGGGCTGATGGTGCAGGAAATAACCACGCTTGGCATCACTGAGCCTTACCGGGTGTTTACTTCGCGGTCGCCTTTCCGGCTCAATCTGCGCATGACTAATGCCGAAGACCGCCTTTCAGAAACGGGTTTTCGGCACGCGGTAGTTTCTCAGCAGAAGTATGATGTGATTATCAGCCGGCAAAAAATGATTGCTGAGCTGCAGAATAAAATTGAAAGTTTTACATCGCCCGCTTCTGCTTATCGAAACCTGCTGCCAGATTATGCTTTGCCGATACCGGCAGGCACTGTCAGTCTGGCGCAGTTGTTGCGTCATCCTGATGCCGAACTGGCAATGTTTAAAGGCTTGTTTGCCGAAATCGAACAGCTCGACCGCCTGGCGGTTCTTGAAATTGAGGCCCGTATCAAGTACGCCGGCTATTTTGCGCAACAGCACAAGGAGTTTGAGCTCAAAGACACGATGCGCGCAATCAAGATTGACGAAAGCTTTTTTTCTGAACTGCCAGATGCGATCAGCAAAGAGGCTAGAATGAAGATTCTGGCAGTCAGGCCGGCCACTGTCGAGTCTCTGGCAGCCATTCCAGGGGTCCGCGCTTCAGATCTGACCCTGATTTTGTTGAAGCTGCGCCGCCAGCAGCGAGATAGAGAGTGTGACAGCCGATGAGTGATAACAATCTGATCAAAATCATTGAACCATACGTCGAAAAGCTGAATATTCCGATTAGCAGGCAGCAGCTGGAAAAGTTGCAGCAGTTGTCTGACCTTATGCTGCAGGATCCGCTTTATTCAAGTGTGTCAAAAATTTCTGAACCCGAAGAAGTCGCTATAAAGCATTTTCTCGACAGTCTGATTGCGCTTGCCGTTTCGCCAGATACCTGGAAATCGAAAAACATTCTCGATCTTGGCACTGGCGGCGGCTTCCCTTGTTTGCCACTGGCGGTTGTGCTTCCGCAAAGTAATTTCATCGCCGTAGATTCTCGCCAGAAATCGGTAGAGTTTGTAGCCAGAATGGCAGAAAAGGCTGGCATAAAGAATGTGCAGACCCGCCATGCGCGCATCGAAGATATTGGCCGTGACCCGGCATTCAGAGAGCGCTCTGACCTCGTGGTCTGTCGCGCTCTTTCGGCAGTTCGCATTCTTGTTGAATACACGTTGCCGCTGCTCAAAAATGGCGGTCAGGCCTTTTATTACAAGGGGCCAAAGGTTCAGGAAGAGTTGTTTGAAGCTGCCAATGCTTTTTCTGTCTTTGGCGTTGCCAGTGCTGACCTTGAGCTTTTGCCGTTTCTGCCGCCCGAGGTTCCTTACGAGCGCAATTTTGTGAAAATTGTCAAACGGCGGTCAGTTCCTGCGGCTTATCCGCGCAAAGCAGGAATGCCAGCTTCCCGCCCGCTATAGTTATCCTGCGCCGATTCATGCAAAAGGTGTACAACCACTGCGGCTGAGTTGTTTATAGATGTTGACTCAGACTGGTAAGTCTGCTATACTCATCGAACTTATTTCAATCCCGGAGGAAGTCATCATGGGTGCCTGTCCAAAAAATAGAATTTCGAAACTCAGAGGCCGCAAAAGAAGAACGCATTACAAAGCAGCTCCGGTTGCTCTGGCCAAGTGCGCACAGTGCTTCGAAAGCAAACGTCCTCATCATGTATGCCCGGCATGTGGCTACTATGGCAAAAAAGTTAAGGTTCTCGACGTCGAAAAAGATTGATACCGGAAAAAATAGCGAATGAAAATCGCCGTTGATGTCATGGGCGGAGATTACGCCCCACAGGAACTGGTATCAGGAGCACGATCGTATCTGGAAAACGGCGGTGACGCCGAATTGATACTGGTCGGAAGAGAGTCCGCCATACGCGAAATAATGCCTGAACTCCCTAAAGGCTGCGAAATCTATGACACACCTGATTTCGTAGAAATGGGAGAGGCGCCAATGCAGGCTCTTCGCAAGAAGAAGAATGCATCTATCGCGGTGGCGGCTCGTCTTGTACGCGAAGGCAAGGCCGATGCCCTGCTGTCAGCTGGTAGCACTGGCGCCCAGATGGCCGCATCCTTTCTGGAAATAGGAAGGATCCCCGGGGTTGAGAGACCTGCCATTGCTGTCATGTTACCATCTGTCGATGATCACGGCGTATTGTTGCTGGATGTCGGAGCCAATGTTGACTCTCGTGCCAATCATCTTTTTCAGTTTGCGCAAATGGGTTCAGCTTATTATGAACGTGTTTGTGGCATCAAGAAGCCGAAAGTCGGCATTTTAAGCATTGGTGAAGAGGCTTCGAAGGGCAACGAGCTTACTAAAGCGGTGTATGACTCTCTTAAAGAGAGTTCTCTCAATTTTGTCGGAAACGTTGAAGCCGACCATCTTTACCACGGCCAGGCGCATGTCGTTGTCTGCGATGGATTTGTTGGTAACGTTTTGCTGAAGGCCAGCGAAAGCATTTCTGAGCTTATTCAGGGCCTGCTCTTTAAGGCGGCTAAGGGTGCAGCAATTGCCCCTGAGCAGCTTATGCAGCTCAAGGCCGGGCTTAAAAAATTCAGTCCCGATGCCCCAGAATACAGTGCTGCTCCACTTCTTGGCATTAACGGCGTTTCGGTAGTCTGCCACGGAAAATCAAAGGCTTCGGTAATCGCCAACGCGCTCATGCTGGCGCGAAGTTATGTCTCCGCCGGCGTCGTTGATTTTATACACAGCCAGGTCGTAAAAGAGGTCATGTCAACTGAAGATGTGCCCCAGGGCCGGGTTGGCTGAAGCCCGATACAGGTATAAACCGCTAATCATTTCAAGGGAGATCGTCCGCAGTTATGATAGAAACCAGAGTAACCAAGCTAAAGAGTCATGCTTAAAGCCCGTGATCGTGACACTGTAATGACAGGTATAACCACCGGACACCCGGTTCGCGTTATTCGCAACCGCCTGACCAAAGAATATATTGAGCGCGAATTCAAGGGTGCAACTCCCGAAGAACTTGAAGAAATGGGTCGGGGCAAGCTCAAAGCTGCTGTCGTTGATGGCGACACAGCTGAAGGTTCTGTTATGGCTGGTCAGATCATCGGAATGCTCGAACGCGAAGAAACCTGCGATGAAATTCTCAAGAGCATCGAAGCTGACTACTTTAATGTCTTTGAGCGCTTAGAGCGCTTCAGGCCGGTTAAGAAATAGTTAAATCAGGAGCGAAGTGACATGAGAGCACTGATTTTCCCAGGACAGGGTTCGCAAAAAGTCGGCATGGCCAAGGCCATGGCAGACAAGTATATCTGGGCCGCAGAAATGGCCGAAAAGGCCGAAGCACTTCTTGAACGGCCAATTTTTCAGATTTGTTGCAATGGCCCTGAAGAAGAACTCAAAAAAACAGTTAACACACAGCCGGCTATTTTTATGGCTTCGGCGATGATGACTGAATGGCTGCGCCTTAATGGCTATGAATACGCTATGACCGCTGGTCACAGTCTTGGCGAATACAATGCGCTTCTGGCAGCGGGTGTCGCTTCTTTCGAAGATCTCATCAGGCTGGTAGATATCAGGGCGCGTGCCATGGAACGAGCCTGCCCGGCAGGAACTGGCGCAATGAGCGCCATATTGATGCTCGATCGCGTTGAAGTAGAACGTGTATGTAAAGAAGCTTCGAGTGAGGGCGTATGTGTCGTTGCCAACTTTAACTGTCCCGGCCAGGTCGTAATTTCCGGCGTGGCTGCTGCGGTCAAAAAGGCTGGCGAACTGGCTGTGCAGGCAGGTGCCCGCAAGGTGACTCCGCTTGAGGTTTCTGGCCCGTTCCATTCGCCTCTGATGCAGGGTGCCCGTGATGAGCTGGCGCATGCACTTGAAAATATTGTTTTTGCCGATGCCCGGGTTCCGGTTTATTGCAATGTCGATGCCATGCCAACCACATCGGCTGCCGAACTTAAGAACAAGCTGCTTCAGCAGATTACCGGCTCTGTTCGTTATGAAGACGCAGTGTTAAATATGGTTAAACATGGGGTGGGCGAATTTGTAGAAGTCGGGCCCGGCAAGGTTCTGGCCGGTCTTAACAAAAAGATCGCGGCTACTGTGCCGACACAGTTCGCATCAGATCCCGATACCCTGACGGCGCTTCTCCAGGCAAACCAGACCGCCGAACTTAGGGCTTGACAAAAGATTTTAAAAGCAGTATTAACCGAGACCCCATATTTACAAGCAACTAATTTAGCAGACACAGAGGTAGGCATGAACAGTTCAGTGATTAACGCAAATGAAATGCCGGTGGCTATAGTTACAGGTTCGGCAAGAGGCATCGGTCTTGAAATAGCCAGAGTTCTCGGAGAAACTGGCTATCGCATCATGCTTTCGGATATTAACGAAGCCGGTCTTGAAGTCGCAAAAAACGATCTTTCAGCTGCCGGCATGACAGTAGCTACCTGCGTAGCCGATGTTTCCAAAGGCGAAGATGCTGACAAGCTTACTAATGCTGCTGCAGAAACTTTTGGTCGCATCGATTTGCTGGTTAACAACGCTGGTATTACCCGTGATGGCCTGATCATGCGCATGGACGAAGCAGCCTGGGATCTGGTGCTCAAAATCAATCTCAAGGGCGCATTTTTGATGTCTAAGGCTGTTGTGCGCACTATGCTAAAGCAGAAACACGGCTCAATAGTCAATATTTCATCGGTGATTGGCCTGATGGGCAATGCTGGTCAGGCGAATTACGCAGCGAGCAAGGCCGGTCTGATCGGTTTTACCAAGAGTTTCGCCAAAGAATTTGGCCGCAAGGGCATCAGGGCAAATGCGATTGCTCCCGGCTTTATAAACTCTGAAATGACCGCAGTTCTGCCCGAAAAGGTCAAAGAACAGATGTTGGCCCAGATTCCGATGAACAGTTTTGGAAATCCCCGCGACGTAGCTAACGCCGTGGTTTTTCTCGCCTCAGACAAGGCGTCGTACATTACAGGACAAGTGCTGACCGTTGATGGCGGCATGGTAATGTCCTAACCCGTTCGCAAATTCTCAGGAGGAATATTTCACATGAGTAACTATTTTGAAGAAATCAAAAGAATCGTAGTAGACAAGCTCCAGGTCGATGAAAAACAGGTTGTTCTTGAAGCCAGCTTCATCGAAGACCTTGGCGCCGACAGCCTCGACACAGTTGAACTGGTAATGGATCTCGAAGAACACTTCGAAATCGAAATTCCCGATGAAGATGCCGAAAAGCTCCGAACAGTCAAAGACGCCGTCGACTACATTTCTACAAAAAAAGGCGCATAATATTCGCTGTTGAAGCCTGTTTGGCCTGGCCAGACAGGTCTTTGTCCGCTTTGGAGACTTCAGGTGAAAATACTGCCACGCCTAAAAATAGGCAAATTACAGCCAAGATACCCTTTAATACAAGGTGGAATGGCCATCAGAGTTTCTACAGGCAAGCTGGCCGGTGCGGTCGCCCGAGAGGGTGGTATCGGACTGATAGCTGGCTCCGGCATGGAACTCGATGATGTACGCGCCGAAATCGCAATTGCCAGAAGTATTGCCAATGGCGGCATTGTCGGAATTAACACCATGGTTGCGGCCTCGCAGTTTCGCGTTGTCATGGAAACTGCTGCCAAAGCGGGTATAGATGCGCTTATTGCCGGTGCCGGATTTTCGCGTGATATCTTTGATATTGGGCGAGATTATGACATTCCGGTTGTTCCGATCGTGTCGAGCGATCGTGTGGCCGCTCTTGCAGAAAAACTTGGCGCATCTGCCGTGGTGGTCGAAGGCTGCGAAGCCGGCGGCCATCTTGGTACTGATCGCCTGGCCAGAGACATTTTTCCTGAAGTCAGGTCTGCCGTGCAGATTCCGGTGCTTCTGGCCGGCGGAGTCATTGATCAAAACGACATTGTTGAGGCATTTACCGTCACGAAGGCTGACGGCGTTCAGCTTGGAACTCGCTTTGCGGCGAGTTTTGAAGCTAATGTCTGTCAGGCTTTTCATGACGTTTATCTGAATGCCAAAAAGGGCGATGTGTTTCGCATCATGAGCCCGGTCGGACTCTGGGGTAACGCTCTGGCAACTCCTTTCAGCGAAAAGGCAGATCGCGGTGAGATGAAACCGCAAACATGCGACAGTTGTCTGAAAAAGTGCTCGCGACGTTTCTGCATAATCCAGGCGTTAATTCAGGCTCGCGCCGGTAATCTTGACAAGGGTCTGGTTTTTGCCGGAGAAAATGTCTATCGCATCGGAGAAATTCTTTCGGTAAAAGATATCTTTGCCAGGCTGTTTTCCGGGCTTGACTATCGTGACTGACCAAGGGGTTGCAACAGGACTTCAGTTACCGGGTGAATTTCTGGTTGACCTGGAACGGCAAGTACTGGTACAACCCCTTTATAATTTATCAGAACACTTTCTTTTATAGTAATCAGGAGGACCGTATAGATGAAGCGCGTATTTGTCACAGGTCTGGGGGTTGTTTCCCCGATCGGCATCGGTGTTGACAACTTCGTAGAAGGCCTTAGACAAGGCAAGAGCGGAGTGAGTTCGATCGCTGGCTTCGACGCCTCCAAACATACTGTGCAGATTGCCGGCGAGATCAAGAATTTTGATCCTGAGCAGTACATGCAGAACAAAAAAGAGATTCGCAGAAACGACCGCTATTCGCAGTTTGCCATGTCGGCGGCCGCGATGGCCGTTGCCCAGGCCGGACTTCTCGAAAAGAATTACGATCCTTTCCGCGTTGGTGTGACCGTTTCAACCGGTATTGGCGGCATTCACACTTTTGAAAGTGAATATGATACCTGCCTGGCAGGCGGTCCGAGCCGTGTCAGCCCATTTCTCGTACCCATGATGATCTGCAATATATCTGCCGGCTGCATTGCGATGGAATACGGCTTTAACGGTCCGAACTACTGCATCGTCTCAGCTTGCGCTTCAGGTCTGCATGGAATCGGTGAAGCATTTTTGAAGATTGTTCACGATGAGTGTGACATCATGGTCTGCGGCGGCGCTGAAGCAGCCATAACGCCGCTCACCGTTGCCGGCTTTGCCAAAATGAAAGCATTATCTACCCGCAACGACGCGCCTGAGAAGGCTTCTCGTCCGTTTGACAAAGACCGCGACGGTTTTGTTATGGGCGAAGGTGCCGGCGTTCTGGTTATCGAAAGCGAAGAAAGCGCGCGACGCCGTGGCGCCAGAGTTCTTGCCGAAGTTCGAGGTTATGGCGCGACTGCCGACGCTTACCACCTGACTGCCCCACACCCCGAAGGCGAAGGCGGTTTCAGGGCTATGACCAAAGCGATCAATTTCAGTAATTTTCCGGTTGAGAGAGTTAATTATGTTAACGCGCATGGCACCAGCACCCCACTGGGTGATGTCGCCGAAATGAAGGCTGTCCGCCGGGTTTTTGCCGACAAGATGAGTAGCGTCAGCATTAATGCCACTAAATCAATGATTGGTCACCTTCTTGGTGCAGCGGGAGCCGTTGGTTCTGTTGCTACAGTTCTGCAGATACAACACGGATTCATCCACCCGACGATAAATCTTGATAACATTGATCCAGAGCTTAGCGATCTCGATCTTACGCCAAATGTGGCCAGAGAGAAGCAGATCGATGGCGGCATTGTCAATTCGTTTGGATTTGGCGGGCAGAATGCCAGCGTGCTTTTCTCTAAGCCTGAATAACACCAGTGTAAATCATCAGAAACTGCCGAGCTTTCGGCAGTTTTTTTGTGTGTGAAAAGGTAATGTTTCGTAATACTCGATTATGTTTTCTTTGCCAGTTCTACAAAGCGTTTGCATAATCTACTTCATTACTAGTATAATTTTAGTGTGAAGGGGTTATAGATATTTAAGGTTAAAGGAGAGGCTCAAGATGGAAATACTTAGAGTCGCATCATCGTCGAATCCCAAGTCAGTAGCAGGAGCCATCGCTGCAGTTCTCGAGCAGGACAAACAGGTAGAATTACTTGCGGTAGGAGCCGGAGCCGTAAACCAGGCGGTTAAATCAATCGCCGTGACCAGAGGTTATGTAGCCCCCAAAGGGATTGAATTGCTTACGATGATAGCATTTGCAAAAATTGAAATTGATGGAAACGAAAAAACAGCTATCAAATTTCTTGTCGAAGCCCGCTGAATCTGACTTCGCCCTGATTATTGTGTCTCGCTTGTACGCTGGCAGCATTTACTTGCTGACGGTGGTCTTTTTGCTGGCTTCTATACTGTCATTACCATTGTCAGCGCAGACTACTGAAGCTAAAACCTACAAGCTGCAGCAGCGCATCATCGAGAATCCCCGCGATGTTGAGGCCCATCTTCAACTGGCTATGGAATACAGCCTTGCCAACAACTTTGTAAAGGCGGTAGAAACCTACTTTATTCTGTTGCGTATCGACCCCGATAATTTTCACGCCTACAATAATCTTGGCATTCTCTACCGCAAGAGCGGGCAATTTCGCGACAGTATTCACTGCTATCAGCAGGCTGCCCGCATTAACCCTGATTCATACTGGGTTCCTTACAATATGGGCCTGTGCTACGAAGCCATGGGGCGCATGCAGGAAGCCCGCGAAAGTTATGGGCGCGCGTTGTCGTTGAATCCCTCATTTACTCAGGCTTTGCAGCGCCTGCGCAGTCTGACCGACACCGGCTCAAACGAGGTTGTGCCAGCCCTACCCGGACTTGTCGAGTCGCAGATCTATCTGGTAGATTCTGATACCGGGCAGCCGAGAGTTTATTCGCCTGATGTACCGCCCCGGACTGTTGCTCGACCGGTTAAGCCGGTTCCCGCTGCTACCCCGGCCACTGAGCCCGAAAAGATATCAGAAAAGATTGTTGAGCGCATCAAGAAAGAGAAAGAGGTGCGCAAGCAGTATCGAACCACGCGCAAAGGTCCGGCTGCAGCCATTTTTAATCAGGCAATGGACGCGCTTGACTCTGGTAACCTTGAAAAAGCTATAGAATATTATGTCAGCTGCATCATAACCGAACGCGATCTGCTGGCAGAGCCAGATAACGGTCTTATCCGCAAAGGGCTTGAGCATCTCAAAGAGCGCCCGAACCGCATGAAAGACGGCCTTTTTTATCGGGGCCTGCTTATTTTCATTTCTGGTAATCTCGAACTTGCGGTTCCTGACATGCAGAGTTATCTCGAATCAAGCCGCAGTCGTGGTAAAGACGTCAATCGGCTTTATGTTGATGAGGCCGCCCGAATTATCGAACGACGTGAGGCCGAAAAAGCTGCTGCTGCCGCTCAGGAACAGGAACGTGCCGCATTGTTGGCTGCCGCGAAGAATGCCAGCGCAAGCGATATTCCCGAACCCGAGCAACCCAGGGCAAGCGACTTTGTGCTTAAGCGCATGAGCGTCGACCAGATAATTGATGAGGCTGACCGGCTGAGTCGCGAAAGTCGTGTGCAGGATGCCGTGGCTGTGCTCGAAACCGGCCTGCAAAGCGAACCTGACGATCTGCGTCTGCTGATGAAGAGCGCGAATGCTTATACTGATCTGATGCTGCTTAAAGGTGACCAGGAAGCCGGCAGGATGGCACTGTCACGCTTTGAAAAGATATACCAGAAAGCTCCCGAAAACTCACGCGAATGGGCGGTTGCCGGAGAAATGATTCAAGAGCTCAAGGGCAGAATTCGCTGATTACCAGCGGAGAGTGTAGCCGGCCTGCAGCTGGTCATCCCAGCCATAATCGCGATAGGTGCGCAGATTCTTGTAATAGACGAATTCAAGCGTCCAGGTTGTGGTCGGCTGAACTCTGATACCCATTACCAGATCCATGGTGTCTTTATCATCGCCACCAAGCACTTCTCCAGTCACTTCACCGATCAGCGAAACATGCTTGGTTGCTTCGTAGCTCATGCCAAGGCGATAAAGAAATCGGTCGTCGTCGCTTTCTGAGTCAATTACGGCGCCCAGCTCAAGATTGGCGGTGGCGCGGTCGGTTTCGCTGGTGGTTACGCAGCCAAACAGCTTAAGTTCGTCACTGTTTTTTGAACCGGCCGGCAGCATTCTTGCCGGATTCCCAGTAGTAATGCCCATAACCGCGCCGTAGGCAAAGCGGTAATAGCTTTTGTCGGGCAGATAGGTGGCTTTCCAGCCAAGACGCATATTGCCCATGCCTGTGTTGCTTTGGGCATAACCGCCAAACGTTCTTGGCGCGCTGAGATCCCAGTCGTGCAGGGGAACGGTGACCGCCCATTCCGCCCATTTGCCGACCCAGGTCAGTGAACTTTCAAATGTCGAGACCGAGCCGTCTTCGCTAGAATGCAGACCAATTCCACGAGTCGAAGTGAGTTTGTGATACTTGTAGCGCGAGCTCAGAATAAGCTGCTCTGGGTCGAAAAGATCAGCGGTATTGCCAACGAAAAAACCACCCATGCCGTCACTGTTTATCGCGTTGCGCGGCGAAGGCTTCAATACCGTTCTCGCCACGGTAACGGCCGGCGGCGTGTAGTCGGCCATCGAGTATATCTCATAGCCTGACGCGTCGTATGCCATGGCCTTGCTTGCGACGAGACACATTACCAGCGCCAGCCACCAATGCTGAATTTTCATGCGGGTTCGATTTTCAGAGGCTCTTAACAAATGTATTTAACCTCTCTGCGTGCGGAAATGGCTCGGAGCCTTCGCTAAGTCGCGCAAGAATCTGGTCGGCTTCTTTGCGATGATTGCGATTGTTTTTGTTGAGATAGAGAAGAACCAGCACCTGTGCCTGATAGAACTCATGTTCACGACGGTTTTCTTCAAGCTGGGTAACTGCCTGAAATTCAGCCAGCGCCTTGTTCATATCGCCTGAGAAGAGATATACCAGGCCAAGATTTGAGTGAGCATCAGGGTCGACAGGGTCAATCTCGAGCATTCGCTGCCAGATGCGCTGTGATCGCGGCAAAAAGCTGAATTCGGCGTCGGGATTAAAACGGCCTTTGATGAGTTTCCATTGCTCAATGGCTTTTTCAGCCTGCCCGCCTAGCCAGTAGAGGTTGCCCAGGGCGAGTCTGGCGAGTGGTTCGCGCGGGTGAATGACCGTAGCCTGAGCGTAGGCATCGAAAGCCGATTTAAAGTTGCCCTGAATCGTATGAATGAAGCCGAGGTTCAACAGAGTCTCAAGATTCTCAGGAGACATGCTGCGCGCCTTTTCAAATTCGACGATTGCCTCAGCGATAAAACCCTTTTCAGCCAGTGCCAGCGCTGCGCGCGCCAGATCATCAGATTTGTCAGCCGGTCTTGAAGTTACTTTTTCTGTAGCTTTGAGTGAATATTTCTGCGCTTTCATCTCTGGCGGCAGGGCATATTTGTTGCCTTGCGAACCAAAGCCCTGGAGTTTTCTGACCATCCATTGTTTCTCGCGGTTGCTCATCGTCTGGGCAGTAACATCACGGCGTAATGGCGCGATTGGCGTCGGAGTCGAAATGTTGCCAAATTTTTCGAGCTGGCTCAAAACCCACATCTTATCGTCGGTTGTCATGGTGTTCTTGCCGTATTCGGCAACAGCAGCTGCATCAGACGGTTTGGGTTTGAATTGGCCAGCGCTGTCACCTCCGCTCACCTTTTTGACCATCTGTTCTTTGACTTCAAGAGCATCTTCAACAGATGGAAACTGAGCTGGAGCCATCATTCTGGTGATTTCCCAGATCTTTTTGCGGGCGTGCCGTCGAATCGAAGAATCAGCGGGTGCCTTGGCATAAAGGGTCTCATAAATGTCACGGGCTGGTCTGAGCCGGTTAAGTCGCACTCTGGCCATGCCGAGCAGCGCCATACTCTTGTAAAAATTGGGTTTGAGTCGCAGCGCTGCAAGCGCGTGGCTCTCTGCCGACTCGAATTTTTGTTGTTCGTAGGCGATAAGTCCGAGATAGTATCTGGGTTCTGCATCTGTTTCGCGCAGGGCCTGCGCCTTGGTGAAATACTCGCGGGCTCTGTCGGGTCGCCCCAGCTTGTGATGCATTTTTCCTATGTTCAGTTGCAGCGGAAAATTCTCAGCATTGAGTTTTTCTGCGCGTTCCCATGAACTCAGCGCTGGCACGTTAAGGCCGGAAGCTGCGTACATTGCGCCAAGTTCAAAGTGCGGCTCAAACCTTTCTGGAGCCAGGCGTTGACATTCCAGATACTTTTCTTTGGCGCGAGTAACCAGCCCTTTTGCTCTGAATTCGGCTGCTTCAGCCATCAGGCGCTCAATTGGTGCCGGCGATTTGATAGTGGGCACTGGCAGTTCATCATTGCGCTCGTGTGCCAGTTTTAGGCGTGCGTGCAGGTCGGTGACCACCCTGCCGAGAACTGATTTGCCGTCAAGTTTGCCGCGCAGGGCTTCAAGTGTAGTTATCGCTTCTTCAGCTTTGTTGGTGCGGGTAAGACTGATTGCCTTGAACAACATGGCTTTATGGTGAGTCGGGTCAAGCGCGAGAACGCTGTTAAAAGCGTCGATAGCAGCGCTGAAGCTTTGCGCGATATAGTTAGCCAGACCAAGATTGTAACGCGCCAGCAGGTAGTCCGGCTTTATTTCAAGTGCTTTGTTGAACGATAAAATGGATTTTGCTACTTCGCCAGTCTTAAACAACACCCAGCCCATGGTGTGGTGAAATTCGGCGCGCATTGGTGTTATGGCCAGAGCCCGCGTCGCGTATTCCAGCGCTTTATCAAGTTGCTCGACCTTGGTGGCCAGCACATAGGCGAGGTTGTTCAAGGCTTCACCATGTTTCGGACTAAGGGCTACAGCCTGTTCAAAGCACGGTTGGGCATCGTTGATTCTACCCATTTCCATGTAGCAGTGACCGAGAATCGCGTGAATGTCAGCGATATCAGGATACTGTGTTCGCAGATAAAGCAGTCTGCGCACGGCTTCTGCGTAATTGCGCACGTTGGTGAGACGCTTTACTTCACGCAGTCGCTCAAAAACTTGCTCAAGACGGACTTCGGCGCTTTTGCCACCAATTCCCGGCATGTCTTTGACATATTGATCAACTTCGATAGCTTTGGCAGGCGCTCGGGCCGCGGCAAATTCAGCCGGATTGTCTCTTCTTGAAATCAGATCCATAAACAGCTTTATTGTGTTTATAGCTTTTCTAGCCTGAGCGCTTTTGGGAGGACTGTCCTTGAGGACCTGCCGCATCTGTTCGAGAGCTTCTTCAAGATAGTTCTTTTCGGCAAGCAGAACGGCCCGTGTGTAGCGACCTTCAACAAAGTCGGGCTTGAGTTCAAGCGCACGATCGATGTTGCTTATCGCTTCGTTGGTCTCTTTCTTCTTGCCGTTGGCCAGAGCCAGTATGTAAAGGGTTCTCGCGGTTTCTTCCTTGAGCTTGCGCGTCTCGAGTTCAGCGGCGACTGCCTCATCGCTTTTTCCGGCATCAAGAAGCTTGCCGGCATTTGTGGTCAGGTCACGCAGCCTGGTTTCTCTGATGAGCACAGCCTGTTCAAGGGCAAGTGTCGCCTGATGATAAACCTTGAGATGCAGAAAGCTGCTGCCGAGATAGAACCAGTTGTCTGCTGATGCCGGGTTCATTCTGGTCGCGCTTTCAAAAGACTTGGCTGCAGCGCGATAATCTTTGCGCCGGTGGGTTAATACCCCATGCATGTGGTATGCCTGTGCCAGATTGCTGCGCAGTGCCGCTACTCGCCGGGCGGTGGCGGCCGCCTTGTCGTTGAGGGATTCGGCGCGCTGTGCCATGAAGATTTCTTTGAGCTCTTCGAGCTTCTTTTCTATGGTTTCGATGAGCCTTGCTGCGTGCGCTTCGGCCTCTTCACCCTGGTTGAATTCATAACTCAGGCCGGCGATATGAAACAACGCCCGCTCGTGTTTGGGGTTGAGCTTGAGGCAGAGCTGAAGAGCACTGTAGGCTTCGCGGCGCTTGTTGGCTTTAAGGCTGGAGTAGCCAAGCAGAAAGTAGTTCTGCGCGTCGCCGCCGTTAAGCTGTACGGCCCTGGCAAACTTTGCGGCGGCACCTGAATAATCCTTTTCACTCAGCAGTTTGCTACCTTCGGTAACCATCTGCTGCGACGTATCAATGTTCTGTTTCTGCTTCACACGTTTTTCATTGGCCAGCAATTCTCGGTTTCTGGCGTCTAATGACAGAATGATCAGATCCTGTGCCCGCCTTGCCGCTTTGTGGTCTTTGGGTGAATCTTTTATGATGCCGCGTCCGACCTGCATGGCTTCGTCCCATTTGCCGGAAGAATACAGTGATTCCATGCGCACGAGCGACTGCGACAGACTTTCTTCGAAGATAAAGTCCATCGACGCCGGTAGTGACGCCGGCAATAATAGAAGTAGCAGAATTGTTGCCTTCAGTATTTTCTTTATCATAATTCAGAAAATACATCGGCAGATGCTGCAGCGATGATGAGCATAAAAAAACGGCGCGATCAGGCGCCGTTTTCAAAAAACAGTTTACAGGTTTCTTGTCATCCCTGCGACGCTTCTTCGGGCACTATCACCGGCGAAGATGCCGGAGCAAGAATTGGCGCAGATTCTGATGCGGTATCCGTTGCCGGGTCAATTTCAGTTGTTCCGGAAGCGGCGGCTGGTTCTTTTATCGGTTCGCTTTTTTCGAGTATTATCCACTGGTTGGCCAGTTCACTCATGGTCAGAATGCATTGGCGATAGTTCTGATAAGCAGCGTCTGATAAGAATTCGTCAATGTAGATGGTAAAGCGGTCAGCATAAATGAGCTTGTCGCCATTCTGATTGATATTAGAAAAGAACAGTATGTCGGGTGAAGTGTGCTGATACTGCCTGCCCCAGTTTACCCAGTTGAAGTTCTCAGGCAGCTCAAAAACAATGGTCTGCTGATTTTCTTCGCTGGCCCAATACTGCATCGGAAAAGTGCGACTGGCAAGGCTTGCCGAACCTGACTGATAATTGACCCAGAAGTTGGTAAAGGTCATGATCTTGTCAGAAGCCAGCTGAGCGGCCTCAGGAATGGTGTAGTTGAGGGTCATTACTGCCGGGCCATTGAGATCGTTAAGGTCAGAGAGCCCGAAGCCTGTCAACATCGCGCGCGGGTGCACCCTTTTGACACGGCGTTCGGCATAGATGCGCTTTTCTTTTTCTTTGATTGACTTGAGCTCACGAATGCTTGACTCGTAAGGGCCGCGGTAGAGAAGAGATTCCTTAACTTCCATCGAGCCGTCGACCAGTATTTTAACAAAGACTGAGCGGTCAAACCTGTTCCAGTCGAGGGTCTGGCGCGGCAGCTCTTCAAAAATAAAATTATTGTTTTCGGCATCGAGAAAGCCGGCAATCGAGCCCTGGTAGCTTGTAGAGTAGGTCGAAAACGGCTGATAAACTGAGCCACCATCGGTATAGAAAGCTTTGCCGTCAATCATGACTTTCAGCACAGCAAAGTTGGCAAGTGCCAGGTTGGGGTGATTCTTGATTGTGGCGTTTTCACGCCGCCCGGCGAGAAATCCCGGGTAAGACTTTATGCCGATTTTCTCGAGCGCAAAGTGCATCAAGGCCAGATTCGACTGGGTGTTGCCGTATTTTTTGCTGAGGGTAATGTTGGCAGCAACCGGAGCGTGCGATCCCATCTGTGCCGCACCCATGCCAAGGTCGCGGATATCTTTGTTGATAGTTTCGTATATTCTCGCCACCTTCGCGTAATTGCCGATGGCTTCGTCTGGTTTGACGCGATTCAGCAAATCGTTGAGCAAGGTCGCGTCAGGGCGTGCTTTTTGATAAGCGGCACTCAGCTCGGCGGCCACTGTGCTCCAGTCGTAGGGCTGGTAAACCAGGCAGCGCGGAAATATGCGGCCGGTCGGCAGCATGTTCTGCTCAGGTATGAAGCCTTTCGGATTCGAATAGATCCATTTCCAGCTGGTTTTGCCCTTCTCGCTTTTTTCGATAAATCGCGGAGCATTTTCAGTCGGCCACTGCATGAGAATCTTGTTGAGTTTTACCTGCTCAGGAAAGCTCACAGCCACCTCTTCATGCAAAACCGGCTCGCGTTCACCAAATACATTCTGAATGATAAACGGGCTGAGCGCGCCAATTCCCTTGAGTCTCTTGGTATAGCTGTAGTCGACGATACTGCCGATATCGACCTTTTTAAGCGCCATTTTAAGCCGCTTGAGTTTCGCGTATTCTGGCGTCGAGGCGCGCATTGTCTCGTTTGATACCGCGTCGTCAGTTATATGATAAACCTTGCCATTGGCCGAATAGGTGTGGGCATACTCAAGATCGACTTCTTCGCGGTCGGTGTAATAGTAAATGCTTTGGTTAGCCACTCCGAGACCGGGTTCTTTGAGAACCTGAACAATTTCCCGGTTTCGCTGCAAAACCTCGGTTTCGCTGATATATTCGTAGTCGTAAAGGCGATATAGCGTTACATAATCGGCTTCGGGAAATTGCGCCGGATCAGGCAGGTTGCTCAAAATGCCTGCTGCTACCGGGTCGGTAATACTTGCCACATCTGTTATTTCGTCACCTTTGCGAATTTTTGAAATAAGAATGTGCGCGATTTCAGAGGCATCGATTGTGCGACTGGCGTTCTGCAGGTCAGTTAAGGTTACCTTGCCGCCAGAAATTGAATCGAGCTTGCCAATAACTTCCTCGCCTTCGTTGAGATAAATCACATCAGCTGAGGCGCTGGCTGCAAAAAGCATAAATAGACAGATGGTCAGGGTTTGCAGTGTTTTCATGGCTTGACTCCTTCTGTCGCCTTTTCTTCGAGAAAGATTTTCTGTTTTGATGCGTGGGCTATTTTTTCTAGATCCTGCTTGAAGCTGTTGTAATCGGCAACCGGCACTATTCTTCTGGGAAATGCAAGCTTGCGTTTGATATTGATACTGTCGCCCTGCTGATCATAAATGACTTCAAATTCGACATAAGGACTCTGAACTCGCAATGCCGGCGGTAGATACTTAACGGTAAAGCTGGCAGGAATCTTGATTTCTACCTGGTCGGTGCGCAGTCGTGATGTGCCGTATTCAATGTTGTAGCGGCGTTTTTCGAGGCTGACTTCGGCAAAGCCCATCTCAAAGAATGGAATCGCAAATATCATGTAGCGCCCTGATTTGGTGGCGAAACGGTTGAGCGTATACGCAGACCTGGCTTTGAACTGCGTGTTGAAGTCGAGCGGGTCGGTATGCGTTGCCAGTTCGAGAACGTAGTCGGCGGTAAGTGCCGAAACCTGTTCACGAATCTGTTTCTCGTATTCTTCAGCCTTAAGGTTTCTTGCGGCGCTTCGAAAACTTGACTCTGTAGAGCCATTTTGCGTGCTTTCAAATTCGATACGGGTGGTGCCATCGGCTGACAATTCAATTTTTCGGGTGATATGCGCGGCATTGTCTTCTGGCGGCGGCAGCGGAACCTGCTTAAGCGTGCCAAGCATGGTGTTGTCAGCTACTGCTTCGTGGTTGTCAGGGCGGAAATAGGGGTAACGATAATCAGTGGCAGTTGAATCGAGATAAAATATGCGACCGTCAAGGTGTACTTCAGTTATGCAGTGGTTGTCATCGAAGATCGCTATGTCGCGAACGGCTCTGCCAGTGTCGTTGGTCCTTACACCTACCGGGTAAGCTTCAACGCCAATGTGTTTGAGCATTGTCGCCAGCAGCATGCCTTTGTCTGTGCAGTCGCCATAGCGGTTTTTCAAGGTATCTTCGGCCGGGTGACCGACCTGGTTGCTGGCCAGATTGCCTTTTATCGAGATATATCTGATTTCTTTCTGGCAGAACTGATAAAGGCGAGAAATCTTTTCATGCACGTTGCTGGCGCCTTCTATGAGCTCATTGACCTTTTCTTTTACCGCCTCAGTCAGCTGAAAGCGTTTTTCAAACATCGGTCGCAACTTTTCATGAACGTAGGTGAAGTCTTTATGCAGGCTGTAATAAACCGCTGGCACGATATTGCGATAGGCTGGCATGCTCGGTTCAGAGATGACTGGCGGCAGGTCAGTGAATTTCCATGTGTAAATAATTGAGTCAACCGCTTCGGTTTTTTCTGGTGCAGTGCCAGATGCAACATTTTGAACAACATAGTGCAACGACTTATCATGCGGAACACTGACGCGCAGCACTGATTCACCAACCGGCTGGCTGCCCTGAAAATAAAAGCGACCCTGAAAAAGATTGCGGTCGAAGGGATTGAATTCTTCTGTTTCATAACAGTAGTCGATAAGCCCACCTACAGCCGCTTCTGGGATTGTAAAGCTCAGATCCTGATACTGATCGAAATAGACGCTGCCCGAAGTGCCCTTTGAGATTTTAATCTGGTCGGGAGACAACACGTGAACCGCGCCATCGGGAGTATAAGAGCGCGCGTGCAATACTCTTATCGTTTCGCGATTCGGGTCGAAACTCAGCGAAATCTGGGCTTCCCAGAGTGATTCATCCTGGGCCAGATAGGTTACGCAGCGATATCGGGAAAGATTGGTGCCATCCTTGCGATGTTGGTAATTGCCTTCTTCTGTTACCAGAATCGATTGCGCGTCAGGATACTTTTGCAACAGTTCCTGCGCTTTGGGCAGAATTTCTGCAAGATCAGCGCTGTCAGTTGCGAAGACCTCTGTTGTTCTTGTCTGGGCTGTGAAGCTGATATTTTTTATCTCATTACGATTGATGCGTGTCGTTTCTGACCCGATGACAACACTGAGCGTGTTGTCGGCATACTCGATCTGTTCGGCTGCAATGCTTGAATCATCGGTCATGGTAATTACCGCTGTATTTCCTGTTGCTGAAGCGATCAGAATCGTGAGGATGCACAGTAGGGCGAAGCTGTGATATTTATTCAAAGTGTGCCTCCGACAATGTTTAATGTGTACAGATAAGCAATTATATTGTTAAACAGCAAATATTAAAAGCAAAATCTGCATTCTGTCAGCTCTTTATCTGCTCTGATATATCGCGAGAAAAAAAAACGGGCGACCGCGTGGTCGCCCGTCTACTGCAGATAGTGGCTTATTTAGTTGCTTTGACAGGGTTGCCGGCTTCGATCCAGCCCTGAATTCCTTCAGGATACTCAATGAGGTTTGTATAACCGAGTGATTTGAGATGATTGAAAAGTGCGTTGCTGGCCGGGCACTTGAGGTTGGCACAATAGGTGACGATCAGAGCATCTTTTTTGGGCAGCACTTTGCTAACTTCTTCTGGTTTTGATTCAGCGTTAAGAGACAGGGCGCCGGCAATCCTCTTGCCATCGTCATATTTGCCTGAACGCGCATCGAGAATGGTCAGTGGAACGCCGCTATTAATGAGGGTCTTCAGCCCGAGTGTGTTAACCTTGGGAACTTCTTTTTCATGATCTACGTGTGGTTCTTTTACGGCCGACTCTTTTACCGCAGCCTCTTTCGTGTGCTTGTGTGCCGGATCGGTAGAAGCGCAGACATCATCTTCGCAGGACTTTTCTGTATACGCATCAGAACAGGATTCAACTGTTGCACAGCTGCTGCAGCCTGGCCCTGCATTCAGGTAGCCAGCAAAAACGCTTATCAACAAAACTGAAAGTATAACTGTGATTTTTTTCATAATAACTCCTTAATTGGCTTTATGTACTTCTTATAATTACATTGTAATTGATATTAGTTTAATGTCAAATTAAATTTTTCCGAGCAGAAATTTTAGGGGGAGGTGTAGTCTGGCGGCCCACCGAACTTCGCAATGCGTGGCCTGTTCTTCATAATAGCCCATGAGATTGTGGCCTTCGATAAAACCATTTTCTTTGAGCAGGTTCATCATGTCGAAGTAGGATCTGGCTATCGGCGGCTCAAATTCACCGGCATCCAGATAGAGTCTTGCATTTACCGGCTTAAAATTGTTGTGTGACACCTGGTGAAAAATCTTGCCACCTGTTTTTTGAAATGCAGATGAAAGGCAGGCGGCCAGAGCAAATCTGTTTTCACAAGCGTAGAGCATCTGAAACGAAATCAGTCCACCCATTGACGAGCCAATCAAAGCATTATCCTGCGCCTGTCCGGACACATTGAAGTTTGCTTCAACCCATGGCTTAACCTCGTTTACGACAAATTCTGCGTAAGCTTTACCTTCTTCAGTGAACAGGTTCAGTTCCTTCATTCGATCAGGTGAGTTGGGAATGCCGACAATAATGCATGGGCGAATCTCACCGCTGGCAATCATCCTGGTAACTGTTTCGTCGACCTTCCAGTCAACTCCGGCAAACGCCTTGCCTGGTTCAAAAAGATTCTGCCCATCGTGCATGTAAATGGCTGCGCAGGGTTTGCCACTGCTCTGATAGCTGTCTGGAAGCCAGACCTGCACTGATCTTTTGTATTTAAGACCTTTGCAGGGAAATTCACCGCTGTTTACCAGCCGCCCCTGAACCGGATCAGAATTTATGTCGCGCTGATCAAGCCAGCCAACGATGTTTACATCTATGTTTCTGCTCTGGTTAACCTTGATTACCAGGTTGTCTGGTGGAACTACCTCAGGATCATAGATGCCCTGGGTTTTCCAGCAGCCACGGGTGATTTTGCATTCAACAATGCTGCCGGTCGGAGCGACCAGTTCAAGCGCATAGGTGCCATCGCCGCGCGGCTCTAGTTTTCGGCCGGCCGGGTCCCATTCGCCAAGTTCTGGTGTGCTGCCTGTTATAAAGAGGCTGTCATCATCAGGTAATGCCGATTTAAGGCTGATGTTGAGGTTTATTTTGTGTAAAGAACCAGACGCTGTGTGATTTTGTGATTGCATGCTGCTATTCCTGCTGTGTTTTTTGCTCTTGCTGGTTTTTTTCATTCTCATATTAAAAAGCCGGTGTCATTTGACACCGGCTTTTTTGGGTTAAAGCGAGTTGACCATCAGTTCGGCAACCTTGCGGTTGAAACCTGACGGGTCGGGCAACTGACCGCCCTCGGCCAGCAGAGCCTGGCCATACAGCAGTTCAGCATACTCGGAGATTTTGGGATTCTGTTTATCCTTGATAAAGATTTCATGCATTTTGCCGAGCAGCGGATGCCCCGGGTTAAGTTCAAGAGTTCGCTTTACCTGCGGAACATCCTTGCCAGATGCGCGCAGCAGAGCCTCAAGATGCGGCGTCATTTCGCCTTCTTCGCTGACCAGACAGGCTGCCGAAGAGCTCATGCGGCCAGAAAGCCTGACGGCTTTGATATGCTTGTCGAGCTTGTTCTGAATGAGCTCAAGAAGGGTTTTCCATTCCTGTTCTTTCTGTTTGAGCGTTTCGTCGGTTTTTTTTCGTTCTTCTTCTGAGCCAAGTTCAAGGCTACCGCGGGCTGCCGACTTGATCTTTTTCTGCTTGAATTCAGAAGTATACTGCACCCAGACTTCGTCGACCGGGTCGGTCATGAGAAGAACTTCGTAACCTTTGTCTCGGAAAGCTTCAAGGTGCGGGCTGTTTTCGATCACTTCGCGCGATTCGCCGGTCAGGTAATAGATCTTATCCTGATCTGGTTTTATGCGTTCTACGTATTCAGCCATGGTAAACCAGTCTGAGGGCGAAGAGGTCGACTGAAAGAGGCAGCACTCAAACAGCTTTTCGCTGTTGCCCGGCTCTTTGAACAGGCCTTCTTTAATTACTGAGCCGAAATGCTTCCAGAACTCAACATATTTCTGGCGGTCTTCGCTGAGCATCTTCTTGAGTGTGTCAAGAACCTTGCGTGTAAGGCTTTTGCGAATTGTCTGGATCAGTCGGTCGTGCTGCAAAATTTCGCGTGAAATATTAAGAGACAGACTTTCTGAATCAACGACGCCCTTAACAAAGCGTAGATAGTCTGGAATAAGCTCTTCGCAGTCATTCATGATGAACACGCGTTTTACATAAAGATTAATGCCGCGCTTGGAATTGGGCATGAACAGGTCAAAACCAGGTTTTTCAGGCAGGAAGAGCAGCGAACTGAATTCGTTCGAAGTGCCTTCGGCCTTGAAGTTAACCCATTTCAGCGGGCTGTTCCAGTCATGACTGATATGCTTGTAGAATTCGCGGTATTCTTCGTCGCTGACTTCTTTTTCAGGGCGCAGCCAGATTGCCTTCATTGAGTTGAGAACTTCGTCTTCGACAACGGTTTCTTCTTTGGCGCCTTCTTTGGGCTTGCCATTCTCGTCGCGCTCAATATTGGTTCTTTCGACCGACATTTTGATCGGGTAGCCGACAAAATCAGAATATTTTTTGACGACCTGGCGCAATACCCACTCCTGAACAAAGTCCTGAAAGTCTTCGTCTTCCTTGTCTTCGGGTTTAAGGTGCAGTGTTACACTGGTGCCCTGTGTTTCGCGGGTTGCCTCTTCGATTGTGTAGCTGCCTTCGCCACTGCTGGTCCATTTCCAGGCTTTTTCTTCGCCGGCTTTGCGACTGATCAGTTCTACCTTGTCGGCGACCATGAAGCTTGAATAGAATCCGACGCCGAACTGACCGATAAGCTCGGGAACGCCCTCTTTCTTTTCGTTTGCTTTTTTGAGCAGCTCAGCGAATTCGCCGGTGCCTGATTTGGCAATGGTGCCGATGTAATCGATGATTTCGTCGTGCGTCATGCCAATGCCATTGTCTGAAATGGTCAGGGTGCGGTTGCTGGAGTCTGTGCCAAGCCTGATGTGCAGGTCTTCGGCTAACCCGCGCAGGTTTTCGCTGGTAAGCGAATTGAAGCGCAGCTTGTCCAGGGCGTCAGACGCATTCGAGATCAGTTCGCGTAAAAAGATCTCTTTGTGCGAGTAAACTGAATGAATCATCAGATCAAGAAGTTGTCGCGCCTCAGTCTTGAATTCATAGGTTGTTGCCATAATCTTATTAACTCCTTATTGCTTATGATTACAGTTTGAGATTGATTTCAGAGAAAAATAAACAACATTTCAACTAAAAGAGCAACAGCAAATTTGCTGAAAACGCATATAAATATGCTGTTCACAGAAACAGCTTGCGGTAAGTCAGGCAATGGGCGCGACTAACCGCTGTTTGCAGTTACCTTCTTCGGTTGCTGGAAAATCCGCCGCGTCGCTGCGGTCGATCCTGTCTTGGCGGGCGATCCTGCTCTGGCTGGCGCTCCTGACGAGGTTGTTTCGCCTTGACCGGTTCTTCGTGGTCGATGCCGCGGCCCGCCTTGATGAGTTGCTGATGAAAAGAGTCGAGTAGCAAAAGAAAGAGTTCTTCGCCGTGTTCGTGATCAACCAGTTGACGGTAAAGTCCCTGATAACGCTTCATGCGCTCTCTTACAGCCGTCGAGGCATCTCGCAGGTTTGCTTCGAGGTGTGCGACCAGTTTTTCTGAAAGCCGGTCTCTGACCTGCTCTTCGCTGGGAGCCTGGCGTTCTTCAAGTGCGATTCCGGCTCTTTTGGCGAATTTTTTGAGATCAGCAGCTTCGATCGTAGAAACCATGCTGATGGCAACGCCGCGGTTGCCGGCTCTGGCTGTGCGGCCGGCCCGATGAATATATTGGTCGGTATCTTTGTGCATGTCATATATAAACACGTATTCAAGATTGCTGATGTCGATGCCGCGTGCCGCGATGTCTGTGGCGACAAGAAAGCGCAGTTGCTTTTGCTTGAGCTTTCCCATGACGGTCTCGCGTGCGCCCTGACTGAGGTCGCCGCTGATCTGGTCTGCGTCGTAGCCAAAGCGTTTCAGCAATGCCGCCACATATTCGACTTCGTTGCGGGTATTGCAGAAAATAATCGCGTTGTCGGGATCTTCGAGTTCGATGACCCGCATCATGGCACGGTCTTTGTGCATGGGATCAACGGTATAAAATATGTGATCCATCTCTGAGACATGCACACCGTCGCCAGAATACGACAAAAAGTCGGGTTCATGCAAAAACTGGTTAGCCAGGCGCTTGACGCTCTCGGCCATGGTTGCCGAGAACATCGCCGCGACCTTCTGCTTCGGCATGAATTCGCCAATACGAATCATGTCGCGATAAAAGCCCATCGACAGCATTTCGTCAGCCTCATCGAAGATCAGGTATTTAAGCGTTTTCAGCGAGAGAGTTCCGCGAATCAGGTGGTCGAGGAGGCGTCCGGGTGTGGCGATTACCAGCTGCGCTCCAGCTTTAAAAGCGTCGAGCTGCGGGCGGTAGGAAGTGCCACCATATACTGCAATTGCCGTTACATCAAGGTTCTCGGCCAGAATTTTAAACTCATTATAGACCTGAACTGCAAGCTCTCGGGTCGGTATGAGAATAACGGCCTGACAAACCTTGGCAGTGCCCTTTATGCGTTCGAGCAGAGGCAGCAGAAATGCCGCTGTTTTGCCGCTGCCGGTGCGCGACTGTACAATTACATCGCGTTTCGCCAGCAGGTAGGGTGCTACGCCGGCCTGAACTGGCATAAGCTCTTTCCAGCCGCGAGCAGTAACTGAATTCTGCAGTTCCATGCAGAAATCTTCGATCTGCGTGGGGGGTAATACCTCCATAAAAGCCTTGGGAGTGTCGTGTTGTAATTCCTGAGATTCTTCCATCTGATGCATAAAATACCTTTCGTGGGCGGTCGAAAAAAAACAGGATATCCTGCCCATGTCTCTCGACCGTGATTTTTCGAGAAAAATGTGCGCCTGCTGTGTCAGGACAGAAAAACATCTGTTGCTGCAGCGGCTTGCGTACCAGTAATTGTGACTGGCATATACACTATATTACTTCTCGTTCAATAAGAAAACATTTTTTTGCGCACCTGGTTATGATTTCATAGAACCAGCAACCTTTAGGCTAATCGATGTCAGGGCGAGGTAGTGTGCTGTTCTGTGCTGTTTGACAACAGGGTTGGCAAAGTCCGTGTGTTAATTGGGGCATCTCGTCGGTCTCGAAGAGCTTGAAAAAGATCAGACCATCTTCAATCTCGATCCATTTTTCTGCTGAAACCTTAATCATTTTGCACATGCTGCACACCGTTATAAAGTCATTTGATCGCGCCGTATCTACGGCCAGGAGTTTGACCGTGCTGCGTGACTCCGATCGGAGGATTGTGCTTATGATCTCTATCTGACCATCTGGCAGTGACTTGATTAAAAGTTCGAGATATCTTCGTTCGCTGGGTGAATCACAGCGGAAAGGGATTGCTTGTGGAGAAATGCCCTCTCTAACTCTTTTGAATAGCTCTTGATACAGATACTGCGTTTCGATGCCCTGAATAAATTTCCATATTTTTTGCCCCACCACATTTTCCGGGCGCAAGAAACCATCCCAGGCATTCTCGTCTGCGAAGATTTGCCAATTGTCGCTGACACTGATAATGGTATCTGCGCTGTCAATTCTGTAAATGAAGGCTTCTTTGTTCATGTATTTTCCTTCTCCAGCATGTAAGTAAATATACCAGAAATTGCGCTGCTCAATGTTTTTCTTTGTTGTGAATTTTCGTGTCTTTTATCTGGAATTGCTCGCCGCAAGTTATCGACCGAATCGAGAGGCGAGGTTGGCGTTTTCGTGTTGCCTTCGCCCTGTTTGCCGCGGCAAATTTGCCGCGGCAATATGTGTCTGATTTTTAATGTGCGGCATAATTGCCTCGCGCTGCTCCGAGCTGTGATAAAATAAAGAGGTGGTGCGGTAATGCTTGCTCTTCTGGCCAGCAATTCTCGGTGAGTGTTTAAACCTGCATCATTAGGCTATAAGCTGTTGAGGTCGCTTCTGCTTAGTCGTTGCGAGGAGGGCTTCAGTTCGACGTGGTGGTAGACGTTTATTAAACATGCAATTCAATTTGACGCTGGCCCAGATGCGATAGCTGCCGGCAGGGCAAAACAGTTTCTGGTGTCTAACGAGCATTCGCTGATACCGTGCACTCTTGCCGAGAATCTGGCACGATTTTTGCTTCTGTACGCTAGAAGTATGAATTCTCTTTTGGCTTCTGGTTTTGTTTAGAAAACAAAGACCGCAGTTCGATGATAATGGCTATGGTCTGTCCCAGAAGGTTGGTTGGAAATCAGGAGCTGACGTTCCCTGGCTTAACTGCCAGGGGGCTTTTTTTTTACACTTCGTTGCTTTTTTCTTCGGAGGAAAGTTCTAAGTCCCTTTTAGGGGCGTCAAGAGGCATGTTGTCGGGTTCTTCGCTAACCAGCATTTGCTCGAGAGGATTCGGGCCTTCTTCGTCACCTGCTTCAGCTTCCTGGTCCCATTCGTCTTCTGTTTGGGAATTCGGTTTGAAAAAGAAGAAAAAAACCAGAAAAAGAACAAGAAAGAACAGATCGCCGGCATACTTTACCCAGGTCGGTGTTTCAAGTCCGGTCATGGGCGCAGCCCTCCCTGCAGGCGTTTAATCGTATTCAGCCAGTGCTGAATGCGATCAGTCAGCTCTTCGATCAGCGCTTTAACAAAATCTGCAGACTTGCCACAGTCAAAGACTGGCTGACCCTGACCTTTTTGGCTTAAGAGAACTTCGCCGGGCGGCGGGTATAGCCAGATGCCGTCTTCTGGCACATAGTCATCGCTGCTCGGGCTGTAATTGTCGGGGTCAACCATGGTTGGGCAGAAATGCAGCATTAGTGCTGTTTCTTCGACAGCCGCGTGTCCGCCAGGTCTGGTGTTAAATATCGGTTCGACATATTTTTCTGACAACAGCCACCAGTTTATAACCGATATGGCGATCGGGTGTTGCCGAACGCAGCGCTTTACAAGCCTTTTAATCGGGTCGCGGTTGCCGCTGTGCCCGTTAATAATGACAATGGTTTTGAAACCATGGTTGTAAAAATTTTCGACAATCTGTTCAAAAAATTTTTCATAAAGTTCTTCGGGAAAAAAACTGGCCGGCGAAGTTTGTGCCAGCGTGCTGGTTATACCGTATTCAATAGATGGCGCTACCGCTCCCTGCAGGTTAATACTTAGTTCTTCGGCGATTTTTTCGGCGCAGATGGTATCAGTGCCGACTGGCAGGTGACGCCCATGTGCCTCAATTGTTCCGGCCGGCAGAAAAAGAGGTGCTTCGCGAGCCAACAGCGCTTCTATTTCCACAATATTCATGCATTTCAAAAATTTGGCGAGCTGTCTAGGCATTTCAATCTCACTTAACGGTTTTTTATTATCTTTTTATGCTATCACAAATTTTGCCGTATCAAGCGTCTGCTGACAAAAAAAAGCTCCCGGGCAACTTTGTTTGGGGAAGTGAATAACTATAGTATAATAACGCGGCGGCGCATTGCGCTGCCGATTCTATTACCGGAAGCGATACGTGGAAACAACAGGCAGATCACAACTGACCGACCCGGCTGCAATAAGGCTGGCTCCTCTGCCCGTCTGGAAATGGTCGATTGCTATTGTTTTTCTTTTGCTGATGCCGCTGCTGATTCTGGTTCAACAGGCAAGCGAGGCATTCAACTCAAGCGCAGAATTGGCGCGCAGCGAAATCGGACAGCAGCTTGAGGGCCTCTCTTCGCGCATAGCTCTTGAAATGTCTACGAGCATGCAGTTGCGTGAGATTCTGAATGACTTTAAGGTGCCTTACTTCAAGTCCGCAGTTGAATTATACTTTCTGCAAAATTTTCGCAGGTTATGCCGAATTCCTCTGCCGGTCGAAGCAGTTGCCGCCCTGAATTTGCTTGAGTCCGCGCAAATCGCGCGCCAGGCAGCCAGAGAAAAGAAGTTGCGCGCGCTGGTTCCTGGTATCAAGCTGATTAAATGGGACTCTCAATACGGGGTAACGCCAGACAGTGACGAGGTTTTGCCGCGCTGGGCATATTTTCGAATAGTTGCGACATTGAAACAGCGCATGTCAAGAGGCCCGGGCGAAGAAGAAGACCGCTCTTATATCGATAACATCCCGATGCTCGCCCGCAATTTTCTTGATTCAAGCCAGATTGGCACGCTTATAAAGACGCCCTCAGAGGTGTACGAATTCTCTGATGCCGCCGGCCGCCGTGTTGCCTTATACTGGGAAAACGACAAGATCGAAGGCTTTTATGGGAGCCAGGAGTCGGGCGCCGGGTTTCTGGCGGTGGTAGATCTTGATCGGTTGTCGCCAACTTTTGCTTTCGAGCTGATCATGCTGCGCAAAAGCCACGAATGGATGAACAGTGGGATCAAGCCGGGCTGGCTTATCTCTCCGAAAGCTGGCAGCTATTATCTGCCATACCCATTTTCTCCGCTTGATAGCGATTACTGGGCTAAATGGTTGTCTAACCGACCCAACGGGATTCACGAGCATCGTGGTATTATTGTTTCGATTCGCCGTATCGACGGCGGAATTTCACTTATTACCGCAAGATCGAGCCACGAAATAGATCGTGCTTACCAGCGTAACATTTTTCTATTGCTGGTCATACTCCTGGCTTCGTTGATTGTGCCGGCATTTGTTGTGTTGAGTTTTCGCAAGAATCAGGGTATGGCAATCAGCATTCGCTGGCAGATTATAGCGCTGTTTGTGCTGACCATGGCCTTGCCGAGCGCGGTCCTTTATCATCTCGGTAGTGAATTGCTTAAGGATCGTCAGCGCATTTACGAGAATGAGGCTTACAAAGTTCTCGAAGGCGTAAAAAAGAGTATTGAAGAAAACACCGACTACGCGTTTCGTTATCTTGAAACGCAGAGCAATGAGCTTGGCAGTCGCCTGCTGGCGCTTGATTTTACTGAAAATGGTTGCTTTGCCGAACAGAAGAAGGCAAGAGAGTTGATCGATTACTACGCCGGCCGTACCAACCTCACCGCGGTTTACGTGCTTGATTCTGCTGCTGAAATGATATTTGACATGTCTATGGATCGGAGTACCGGCAAAGATATGGTTCCGCTGGTACAATCTCTGGCCAAGATCAAACTGAGATATACCGGAAATCTCAAATTGCGCGGCAAATCGGCTGATATCGGCATGGTAGATTTGTTTATCGAGGCTACGGGCGGCTCAAGTGTTGAAGCCATTCAGAGTATACTCAAATATCGTGAGAACAAGGCTTTTGAATTCAGGTTTTCTGATCGCCGTGTGAGTTTCTTTGTTGGCGAGTTTCCGCGTCCGGCAACCGGAGAATCATACATTGTAGTGGTTCTGGTTAAGGATAGTGATTTTGAACGTATGTTCATGCGCCTGATGATCGAGAATCACGCTCAGGAGAAAAAGTATCGCAATCGTGTGCAGATGTACTACGGCCCGAATAATCTGCGTGGCAGTACTTATTTTCGTGAAGCTGCCATAGCCGACCCCTGGTTCGAATATCTCAGGAACAACGCTGAGACAGTAAGCCTTGGCCGGCTTTCTGAGCCAACAAGATTTTCAGGCTTAGCGGTCAAGGATGCTGTAGTTCTCGAAAAAGAGCGGCGCAAGTGTCTGTATTTCAGCTTCAGACCTTCAAATCTCGACAGGCACTCAGTGGTCACCCTGTATGATTACTCGGATATCAGTAATTCGCTTGTGCAGTTGCGTATATTTATACTGATTTCTGTTCTGGTATCACTGCTGATTGGTTACATTCTCGCCAAGATCATGGCCAGGTCGTTGATCGAGCCGGTGGCGCTGCTGCGCCGCGGTGTTGAACAGGTCGAAGCCGGCAATTACAAAACACGTCTGCTCATGCCGGGAGAAGACGAACTTGTCGAACTGGCAGAGTCGTTTAATGCTATGAATAAAGGTCTTGATGAGCGTGAACGCATGACGCGCTATCTCTCAAAGTCAGCGGTAAATGCTGTAGTGAGGGGTGAAGATGCTTTTATGGGCGGAAAAAAGGTGGCAGCGACTATTCTGTTTTCAGACATCCGCAGTTTTACAACGATTTCAGAGTCGAATTCAGCCGAAGAAGTTGTCAAACTGCTCAATGAATACTTTGCCGTGATGAACCAGGTTGTTGAAGAACATGGTGGCGATATCGACAAGTTTATTGGTGACGCGATAATGGCGCAGTTTATCGTATCTGAAACTGGCAAAGACACACCGGCTGATCTGGCGTTCAACGCGGTTAAATGTGCGCTTGCAATGATGCGCGCGCTTGACGAATTCAATGACGCACGAGCTCAGCGCGGACTTTTTCCAGTAAAAATAGGAGTTGGAATTAATTCTGGCGATGTCATTGCCGGCAACATTGGTTCGCCGGGCCGCATGGACCGCACGGTTATTGGCGATACGGTAAACGTTGCGTCAAGACTTGAAGGCATGAGCAAGCTTGGCAGGCACACGCATGTAATAATCAGCCGTAAAACATTGGAGTTGATCGGAGATCGCGTTGAAGTCGAGCAGCTGTCAGAAACTTCTGTAAAGGGCAAAACCTCGGCCGTCGAAATGTTTGAAGTTATCGGCATAAAGGGCTATAATTAGCGGCCTCGCATTCACAACTGGAGTTTATAAATGGCAAATTCGCAGCATAGTAGAATTATCTCGCACAAAGGCCTTAAGGCTGCGCAGGTAATTGAAAATCGCAATAAATACGGCGCCAACGTTCTCACGCCTGCTGAGAGAGAGCCCTGGTGGCGCCTTTTGCTCGAAAAATTTGACGACCCGATCATAAGAATACTCATGATTGCCGCTTTGATTGCGATCGGGGTTGGTTTTATCAATGGTGAACATTTTGAAGGAATCGGTATAGTTATTGCCATTCTTCTGGCCACGACTCTTGCGTTTCTCAATGAATACAAGGCTGAAAAAGAGTTCGACATTCTCAACCAGGTTTCTGATGAGGCGCCAATCAAGGTCGTTCGCGATGGTGCTTTTACAACTGTGCCGATCAAAGATCTGGTATACGGCGACATCGTGCTGCTCGAGGCCGGAGACGAAGTGCCGGCCGATGGCAAGATTCTCGAAGCCGTTTCATTGCAGATCGATGAGGCCCGGCTGACCGGAGAATCGATGCCGGTTGCCAAATCCGTAGTCAGTGAAAAAGCTGCTGATAGCCATGAAGACAATGCCTACCCGCCCGACGCTGTTTTGCGAAGCACCATGGTGCATGACGGCCACGGGGTGATAGAGATAACCGCGGTCGGCGATTCTACAGAGATTGGCAAGGCAGCGCGAGCAGCCAGTGAAGACAGCGACGAGCCGACACCGTTAAATCGCCAGCTCGAAAGGCTGAGCAAACTTATCGGCGTCGTTGGCTTTTCGATAGCTTTTTTGACCTTTCTTGCCCTGGTTTTCAGAGACTATCGCTCTGGTGATCTTGTTCTGACTTCGGCGCAGTGGGGATTTTCGCTGATACTCTTTATCAGCGCGATGATTGGCTTTGCCAGGGTCTGGATGCCCATTCTGGCAGACGGTTTTGAGCTGGCAGGCAGAGAGCTTCGCTTGCCCAGAATAATCGAAGCCGAAGGTTTGCGCCCATGGCTGCAGGTTGCTGCCGCCGGCGTGTTGATTTTTGTTCTTTGTATCGTTACCGGCGTAATGAGTGGCTTTTTGCCACAAGAACCTTCTGGCTGGTTGACTTCGCAGGCGGTCAGTGACTTTTTGAAGTTTTTTATGATCGCGGTGACCATAATTGTTGTTGCTGTTCCTGAAGGATTGCCGATGAGCGTTACGTTGAGCCTGGCTTACAGCATGCGCAAAATGACGGCTGCCAATAACCTTGTCCGCCGCATGCATGCCTGTGAAACCATTGGTGCCGCTACGGTAATCTGTTCAGACAAAACCGGAACCCTTACGCAGAATAAAATGGTTATGAATTCTGTGTATTTCCCGGCACTGAAATCAGGTGTTCTGGCGCGAGACCTGACAACCACAATAGAACAAATTGTCGCCGAATCAATCGCGGCCAACAGCACGGCCAACCTTAGCCGCAAAGAGGGCGGTGAAACGGTGGTGTTAGGCAACCCGACCGAAGGCGCTGCTCTGATGTGGCTCGAAGAATTTGGCATTGATTATCTGCGTCTGCGTCAGGATTTTGCCCTCGAAATGCAATGGACATTTTCGACAGAACGTAAGATGATGGGCTCTTATGGCTTGTCGGGTGCTGGCAGCGAAAAAATTCTCTATGTTAAAGGTGCTCCGGAGCTTGTTCTTGCCCGTTGCACAGAGGTTCTCACTGATAAGGGTCTGCAGTCAATCAATCATTTTGCCGACAAAATTTCTGTTGAGCTCAGGCAAAGCCAGGCCCGCGGAATGCGCACTCTTGGCTTCGCGTTTTTACGTGGCATCGATCGCAAGCCAGAAGGCGACCTGAATTCTGTTGCCAGCAATATGACCTGGTTAGGCTTTGTCGCTATTGCCGACCCGATCAGGCCGGAAGTGCCGCTGGCGCTTAATCTGTGCCGGCGCGCCGGCGTGAAGGTTAAAATTATTACTGGCGACAACTCGAATACGGCCTGGGAAATAGCTAAACAGGCCGGTTTGATCGAGCCGGATGAAAGGGCAGAACAGATCCACATGACCGGCACGGAATTTCAGGCTCTTTCTGACGAAATGGCCGCCCGTCGGGCTCTTGAGATAAAAATTCTGTCGCGCGCCCGCCCGGCTGACAAGCTCAAAATGGTCAGGCTTCTGCAGCAGAGCGGCGAAGTTGTAGCCGTTACCGGCGATGGCACCAATGATGCTCCGGCTCTCAATCACGCAAATGTCGGGCTGGCAATGGGCAAAACCGGTACTTCGGTCGCCAAAGAAGCGAGCGACATCATCTTGCTCGACGATTCGTTTCCGAGTGTTGTTAAAGGCATTATGTGGGGGCGGTCGCTTTACGATAACATTCAGCGCTTTATAATGTTTCAGCTTACTATCAACGTGGTTGCGCTGGGCGTAGCACTGACCGGGCCGTTTATCGGAATAAAGATGCCGTTGACAGTTGTTCAGATGCTCTGGGTCAACCTGATAATGGATACCTTCGCCGCTCTGGCACTCGCGACCGAACCTCCACACTGGCGGGTCATGGCCCGCGCTCCGCGCCGGTCCGAAGACTTTATCGTCTCAGCGCCGATGTATCGGCATATCCTCGGGGTTGGCGCCCTGTTCTATCTGTTTTTGATCGGCTTTTTAAAGTATTTTCAGCGCGATGGCGTGGTTGACACCAAAGAATTGTCGATATTTTTTACGACCTTCGTTTTACTGCAGGTCTGGAATATGTTCAATGCCCGGGCGCTTGGTTTTCACCATTCAGCTTTAACCCGTATCAGAGAGAACAAGGGGTTCATGATAATCATGCCGGCAATAGTGATTATTCAATTTTTGATTGTTCAATATGGTGGAGCCATGTTCAGAACTGAGCCGCTTTCGCTCTTGACCTGGCTGGCGATAATTGCAGGAACCTCGCTGGTATTGTGGGCTGGCGAACTGTGGCGTCATTTTGCCGCCACTTCTTCGCGCAGCGAAGTGCCCGATGTGTCACCATTTGAAGAGATAACTGATCAGCAATGAAAAACCCCGAAATCAGGTAATCCGATTTCGGGGCCATCTCAGAACGGGGGATTATTTTATAATTTTTACAATCAGGCTGCGAGCTGTTCGTCGCGGTCGTCTTCTCTGATCAGGTTTATTGTGCCGCGGCTGATATCATACAGACGCTGCTGAATCTTTGCCTGCACAATATCAAGGCCGTTGGGCAGATCAAGCAGTTTGGCATCATTGCCGAGAATGTCTTTATAAGCTGTTTTGATGTGCTGGATCATGCGAATGCGGAATTCGGCGTCGGTTTTTGCCTGATAGAGCGGGGTATTCGGCAGAATCATATTAGCGCTCCTTAATAACTTTATTTGTTCTTCAGGAGCTATCGGCGAATTTTACAAAATTTTTGAACATTTTTTGCACGACTGCAAAAAATGCGCAAACCAGTCTGTTGATAAGCGTCAGATTTCGAGACCGACCTTCAGTCCAGAAAATGAGCTCATCTGAGAGAGGGCAATGCCGATTCCGGGCATAAATGAATCGCGATTCAGTGAGTCATGCCTTATGGTAAGAGTTTGCCCGACATCGCCGAATATCACTGTCTGATGAGCCACCAGGCCGGGCAGGCGCACCGAATGAATCGGAACCTGCTCAGCTGTTGATTCGTCTTTTATGCCGAGTTCGTCAAGAATGTGCTGGCGGGTTCTAATCGCGGTTCCCGAAGGTTTGTCAAGCTTCTGGGGGTGGTGCATTTCTATTATCTCGACATTACCCATATATCTGGCGGCCTTGCGGGCGAATTCCATCATAAGAATCGCACCAATTGCAAAGTTCGGCACGATCATCACAGCAGTATTCATTTTGCGGGCGAGGTGGTCGAGTTTGATCTGGTCTTCCTGGTTGATACCGGTCGTGCCGATCAGAACAGCAATTTTGGCCTGCAGGCAGATCGCAGTGTTATTGACTACCGCGTCAGGCACTGTAAAGTCGATAGCGATGTCAATGTTCGCTTCAGAAAGCGTTGTCTGCAGGTTTGATGATATCTGAATGCCGGTTGTGCCCAGGCCGAGAACCGAACCCAGATCGTCTCCGTTTCTGGTGGAGTCGATGCCGGCAGCAAGCTCGTAATCATTATGAGAGAGAAGATATCTGCATACGACCTGGCCCATCTTGCCACAACAGCCTATAACTGCAACTTTTTTTCGTTTCATGGTTTCCTCGCTTTATCTTGTGCCGGTCGAGCCAAAGCCACCTTCGCCACGACCCGATTCATCAAGAGAATCTGTTTTAACAAAATCTACGGTAATGACTCTCGCAAAAACCAGTTGCGCGACGCGCATGCCTGGTTCTATCAGAAAATCTTCATTGCCATGGTTAATAAGAATAACACATACCTCGCCGCGGTAGTCGCTGTCAATAGTGCCCGGAGCGTTTAACACGGTAACGCCGTGTTTGGCAGCCAGCCCGGATCTCGGTCTGACCTGGCCTTCGAAGCCAGATGGCATCGACAGCCGCAGTCCCGTCGGAACTTTGGCATAGCAGCGGGCTTTCAGCAAAATCTGCTGACAGGCGCATAGATCGTAGCCAGCAGATCCTGCCGTTGCCTGCGCCGGAATGCTTACGCCAGGACGATCTTCGAGCTGAACGTAGATCTGCGGCGTGCAGGTGTTATCAAGCATTGGCCGAAGCAGCCTTTTCTGAAGCGGATTCTTTTTCTTCGACCTTCTTGAACTGGTTAATCGCCTCAGCAAGAGTAGTCATTGCCTTTTCGAGCTTTGCTACTTCGAGCACGTAGCTGATGCGGATCTCGTTGAGACCGAGGCCAGGGGTCACATAAAAGCCGGCGGCCGGGGCGACGAGCACAGTGCTGCCTTCATAGACAAAGTCAGTAAGCATCCACTGCGCAAAACGGTCGGCATCTTTGATTGGCAGCTTGGCGATAACGTAAAAAGCGCCGGTCGGAACTTCACAGACAACGCCGGGGGCCTTGGCCAGACCAGCCATTACTGTGTCGCGCCGTCGCTGATATTCTTCAAGAATTGGCGTGAAATATGAGGGGTCCATGAGCATGCCGGCGCGCGCGCCCCACTGTTCGACGGTGGGTGAGCTGAGGCGGGCCTGGGCGAATTTCATGCAGGCGACCATTACAGCCTTGTTGCGGCTGGCGACAACGCCGATGCGCGCTCCACATGCCGAATAACGTTTCGAAATGCTGTCGATGAGAATAGCGTGCTGGTCCATGCCATCGATCTGCAGAATCGAGGTGTGGTGCAGGCCATCGTAAGTGAATTCGCGATAAACTTCATCGGCGATGATATAAAGATTATGCTTTTTGGCGATAAAGGCGAGATCTTCGAGTGCCTTGGCCGAATATACTGTGCCGGTCGGGTTGTTGGGGTTGCAGATCAGAATACCACGGGTTTTGCTGGAGACTGCCTTTTCGATGGTCTCGACAGAAGGCAGCTGAAAACCGTCTTCAGCATAGGTGGTGATCGCTTTGAGTGTGACACCGGTTTCTAGGGCCATGCCGTTATAATTTGTGTAGAACGGCTCAAATACTATGATTTCGTCACCCGGGTCACAGATCGAAAGGAACGCAAAAAAGATTGCTTCGCTGCCACCGGTAGTAACGATGATGTCTTCGGGAGCCAGTTCAATGCGGTTCTGGCGATAATAACCCGAAAAAGCTTCTACCAGAAAATCTTCGCCCTGAGATGGGCTGTAGGCAAGAACTTCCTGGTCAAAGTTGCGAATCGCCTCGCGAATCGGCAGCGGGGTGGGTATGTCAGGTTGCCCGATGTTGAGCGGGAAAACATTTATGCCTTTTTTTCTGGCCGCTACTGCAAAGGGTATAAGTTTACGGATTGGAGAAGCCTGCATTTCTTCGGCTCTGAGCGAAATCTTTTTCATCAACACTTTCCTTTCCCGAGGTGATCTTCAAGTTCTTTCGTTCACAATAGCTTATTCGCCTGAAAAATGTAACTCCATTTTTGTTTTTCTTTCAACCTTTTGTTTCTAATGATTATTGCAATTTTTTCCGAGAACTATGAGTGAATGAAAAAAATTAGAATAATCCTGACTCTTTTACTGTTTGTTATACTGCTCGCTCACGCAGGCTGCATGAACTCAGAGACGGTGGGGCGTGGCGGGATTGCCGGTATTGTTACCGATTCATACGGTAACCCGCTGAGCGGCGTAAGAATATCTGCTCCCGAAGCCTCGACCATGTCTGATATTTATGGGAAATGGCTGCTGGAGTCTCTGCCCGCACAAACGACAGAGCTGAAGGCGTCGCGTGAGAAATATCAGACGCAGACGCGCCAGGTTGAGGTAATAAGCGGCGAAACAGCCGGAAATGTGATATTTGCGCTGGTATCTGACGGCGATATTTTTGACGTACAGGTCAGTTCGATTACTTCGACCTCTGCTTCGGTGATTTTCTATACCAGGCAGAAGGCGAGAGGCTTTGTCAAATACGGTCGCAGTGCCCTGCTCGAAGAAACCACCTTCAGCGATACCGAAGCGATTTTTACGCACCAGTATTCACTGACAGGTTTGGTTCCGGCTAGCACCTATCGGCTCAAATGCGTTGCCACCGATGCATCTGGCCGCACTATCGAGTCTGCACTGGTTACATTCAACACGCCTTATACCTTGCGCCCGGAAGCGCCCACAGGCCTGCTTCTCAGCAAGGTGTCGAATTCAAACATTGTCAAAATAGACTGGAACAGCGATACGGCAGCAGACTTTGCCGGATTCAAAATTTATCGTGCCGAGTCTGCGCAGGGACCTTTTAACCTGACCGGCTCGGTTAATCAGAACAGCTATTCTGACAACAGTGTAACCCCTGGCGTCAAATACTATTATCGCGTTACCAGGGTGGCTGGCAGCGGCGAGGAGTCTTCACCCTCTGCGGTTGCAACATTTCTTCTGCCTGGCGTAATGACGCAGAACGCCGTGTGGAGAGCTCAGGACTCGCCTTATCATCTTACTGGCGATCTTACGGTTATTCCAGGGGCAAGTCTGGTAATCGACAAGGGCGTTACCGTTACTGTAGCGCCGAAAAACCAGTGGGAATCAGTTACTGATGGCGACCTTATCAAGTTGCGAGTGCAGGGAACATTGATGATACAAGGCACTGCTGATCAACCGGTGGTAATTACCTCGGGCAGCGGCGCTCCAGCTGCCGGCGACTGGCAGGGAATTATTTTTGACGTGGCTTCTGATCTCGGCGCGAGCCTGGTCAAGGGTCTGCAATTGTCATTTGCTGAATATGGCCTTGATGGCCTTTCTGGACTGCCACAGATTACCGCTTCGAGTTTTATCAGCTGCCGGACTGCGGGAATAAAGTGCACCTCGGCCCGCTCTGATGTGCTTCTCGAAAAGCTTTTTATCGACAGTTGCACCACCGGCATGCTGATTCGCGACAACAATGTTGATGTAACGATAACTGAAAACAAGGTATTGCGAAGCATTTATGGCATCGTCTGCCGCGACAACAAGTATGCCAGAGTCGAACGCAACCAGATCAGCTTTTCGGGTGTCAGCGGACTTGATGTTGGCAACACTGGCATAACTTCTGTTGTCAGATACAACACTGTTGGCTGGGGTTCAACCGGCACCGGCCTCATCTGCCGCGGTCGTGACGAGGTTCGCCGCAATACGCTGCATGCAAATATTGGCATTGAGATCAGAGATACCGCTCAGGCAACTATCAGAAGCAATCTGCTGCTGGTCGACAAGTCGCGCAATGGCATTGGTGTGCTGTATACCGGCACGGTTCCCTATAATTTCGCCACAGCCAGTAATACGGTAACGATCCAGAACAACGCTGTCTGGAACGTTACAGCACTGGCCAGCAAATACAAGAATTCAGATGGCACGGTGCTGGCTGCATCAGCCGATCTATCGTTCAGTCAGGCGAGTGGTCCGGCTCTCGAGGGCGGCGACCCGTTCGCCGAGTTTCCCAAGTTAAGTTACAGCTATATGCCATCTTCTGGCAGCCCGCTCAAGGGCATGGGTTATGATTTTGAGACAGTGGGAGCTGAAAATGTTCCTGACTGAACGCAAACATTTTATACCAGCGGGTATACTGGCGGTTATGCTGTTACTGCTGGCGCTGCTTTCAGGTTGCGGCCTGCGTCAATCGCAGACCGGCAGTTTGAGCAGCCGGGTAATAGATGCTGGCGGAAACGCTGTGGTTAACGCGGTGGTATTTTCGATCTTTGCTGAACATGAAAAAGTCTACAGCGGCCTGGATGGCGGGTTCTATCTTTCTGAATTGCCGGCAGGACTGAATAATATCGTGATCATGCACAAGGATTATGCCGTTGAAGAGCGGCAAATCGAGATCAAATCAGGCGATGCTACAGTCATAGAAACGATCAGACTCGACCGCGCCAACGCGCCGCACCGTATTTTTAATGTACAGGTCGCTGATGTTGCTTCGACAAGCGCGCGCATTACCTGGAACACCTATCGCAGCGTCATTTGCAATGTTGAATACGGCACAACCATGGGCTATGGCGCGATTTATCGCGAAGAACGGCCGGCGGAACAGCATGCCGTGATTTTGACAGATCTGCAGCCCGAAACCGTTTATCATTTTCGCGTACAGTATATCGACGAAGCGGCGATAAGCCACTATTCGTATGATTTTCCATTTAAGACTGACAATGCTGACCGGCCAGATACTCCATCTGCCATACGCCTGCGCCCGCTTGCCTCTCTTGGAGTTGTTGAGTTCGAGTGGGACGCTGCTGCTGTGAGTTCTTCGGCACAGGGTTACAATGTTTACCGCAAGGTTAATGACGATGACTGGCAGCGCATAAACGACAGCACAGCCGGTTTGCGCGAACGTGTCTTTGCCGATATCAATGCTGAATCGGGAACATTCTGCCGCTATGCGATTACCGCGGTTAATGCGTATGGCGCCGAATCAGACAAAAGAGTTTCTGGCGTGGTCTTTGTGCCGGGCATTATAAATCGCGATGTGAAGATCAGTGTTGCTGATTCGCCGGTAGCAGTTTATTCTGACCTGGTTATCGCCGCCGGAGTTACTTTCTCGGCCGACGCCGGCAGTGAATTTTTGATCGCCGACTCTGATGCATTTGCTGCCGGACTTGATGAACAGCGGGTAGAACTGCAGGTAAACGGTAGAATTTCTTTGCAGGGCACAGCTGAAAACCCAGTTAAATTCGGGCCGCTGCAGGGATCTGGTCGTCGCGATCACTGGGCCGGCATCAGGGTTTTGTCGAGCATGACCGGTATTTCAGAGATAAATCATGTTCAGATGTTTGGTTGCAGCGGCTACGCATTAAAAGTGTCAGCTGATCGCATAAAGATCACAAATCTGGTGATAACTCACTCAGAAAACGGCGTGTCGCTTGCAGGGTTGAAAGACACACTTGAACTGCAGGGCTGCAGCTTCAAAGAGATTGCCGGTGTGGCGCTCAAGATCAGCAAATGCCGTCGCGTGCTGGTTTATGACACTGATTTTTCGCAAGTTGGCACTGCGATCGAGAATTTTACTGACTACGCCGACGACCAGCTGATGGTATACCGCACGCACATAAACTGTCTGCAGACTGGCATTATTGGAACTTTTGGCAAGTCAAAGATTTACAATACTCTAATCATCGCCGAAACCGGGCTTGCGGTTAAATTCGAAAGACTGCTTAACCGGCGTGAAAACTTTATCGACCACTGCACAATCGATGCTTATAATGGCATTCTCGTCGAGGTGGGCGAAGTGACTGTTGCGAACAATATTATCGTTAACCGTCTGCAAAAAGGCGGCGTTGGCATCAACAACAGCTCATTTCTTGCTCCTGATTACTCTTTCAATAATATTTATGGCTTTACTACGGCCTATCAGGGCTGTTCAGCCGGTATCGGCGCTGTAAGCACTGACCCAAAATTCGTAGGTGGCAATCCATTTGACTATCGTCTCGCGCCAGATTCTACTCTGCGACTGCAGGACTATTATGGCTCAGAGATGGGCCGCTATGGTAGCTCAAGGTTGTAAATCATGAAACCGCTTAAATGCATTCGCGCTTATCTTGCATCGCGCCAGAACAGATTGCTGGCGGTGCTTCTGCTTGCCGCGCTTTTTCTCGCAGGTTGCGAGAACAAAATGGGTACGCAACGCGGCGTTGTTTCGGGTACTGTTACTGATATGAACGGTCATTTGATAACTGGCGCAGTGGTAACCTCGCATCGATCACTGTTTAAGGCTGAGACCGATGAAAAAGGCAATTATTCGTTCACTTCGCTTGATGTCGGTTCGCATCGGCTCAAAGTTGAAAGAAACGGGTATTTTCTTGCGTCAAAGACCATAGAGCTGGGTTATGGGCTGGTTCAGGAGGGCATTAACTTTAAGCTTGAGCCTCTTGATAACATGATAAGTTTTATCGTATCGCGTCGTGGCAGCAATGATGCGGTAATAGACATTACCTGCCAGGAAACGATGTCGGTATGGATTGGCTGGCGCGAGAGACACAGCGCGCGGGTTCAGACTCAGCCGACGCAGGTGCTGGCGCAACATCAGGTTATTCTCGCCGGGCTTTTTCCCGGAGCTGATTACTTATTCGAAGTTGAAGGCCTGACAGCCGATGGCCGAAGATTCATCTCGGCGCCGGGCACCTTTAAAACCGTGCCTTATGGCGATATCGCCGGCGCACCTGATGCCGTTGCCAGCTTTAAGGTGGCGCAGGGCAGCAGCGGACCTGTTTTAAGCTGGCATTATTCGGGCATCGACCCGGTATCCGGATTTCGTGTTTATCGAGGGGAAGGCGATGGCAACCTTGCTTTGATCAAAGACGAGCGCATGGTCTTTGCGGTAGAGGAAAGCTTTGCCGACGACGATACCGTGCCCGGGCGGCTTTATCGCTACGCGGTGCAGGCCGTTGATCTTGATGGTAACGTTTCATCGATGTCGGCCAGTCTCAACATTGTGCCGGCCGGCAGGATAAGCGAAGACCTGGTCTGGAAGAAGAGCTGGAGCCCGATTGCGCTCAACGGTGATCTGATCGTACCCGCCGGGCGAACCATTAAAATTGAACCCGGCGTAACTGTACGTTTCAGCAGCAGCGATGAAGGGCGGACCGGCTATCGTCCTGAAATCTGCGAGCTGATTGTCGAAGGCACTCTTATCGCTGAGGGAAGCTTGGCAGAGCCGATAAGATTTATCTCGGCCGCTGCTTTGGCCGGCAGGACAGACTGGGATGGTATTCGCATGGTGCCAGGTGCGGGGCAGAACCAGAGTATACTGCGCCATCTCGTCATTTCTGGCGCCGAAAAAGGATTGACTATTTATAATGGCGACTATCAGATTGATAATGTCACGGCAAGATACTGCCAGACCGGTATTGCGCTGCAGGGAGCAAGCGGCACTGCTTTGCTCGATATGACATTTGAAGATTGCGACAGCAGTTTCAAGGCAGAGAGCACATATAACTGCAGTCTGCAGAATGTGATGGTGAGAGGTGGTCAGACTGGGCTGAGTCTGGCAGGCAACAGCAATTTTTCTCTGGCAGAATTCGATGTCAGAAATGTTCGTGAAGTAGCAGTGAAGGTCGTTGACCGTACGGCGCCGCGTTTGCGCAATGGTCTGTTGCAGTCGATGAAGACCGGCCTGTTGATCGGCGGTTGCAGCGGCGATTTCCAGTATATTACTGTTGACGCGGCAGGCGGAGTTGTCGTTGATGGCGCTGATGTTCAGAACTTGAAGAATTGCATTTTGGTAAACCGCCAGCAGCCAGGAACTGGCTATGGCATTGAAGAAAAGACGCTTGGCCGCAGCTACGTCTACAATAATATCTTTGGATTTTTACAGGCTACCCGCAACTGTGACCAGCTGGGGGCTCCGATAATCAATGCTGATCCACGTTTTGTCGGTGGCAATGCCAGCGAATATGATTATCATCTGAAAGCTGACTCGCCGCTGATTTCGGCTTCTGACCGCAATGGTCAGCCTGGCGCCTATGGCAGCGACATATAATTTTCTCAAGTTTGCCAGGCTGCGTGCCGATACTTCCAGAAGAACAAAAGAGATTCTGGAGGTTAAGAAATGCGCAGCTTTGGTATTGGGTTGATTCTGACTGGCCTTATTCTGGCATCAGCCAGTGATGCTGATGCTCAGAGAACTTCGAATAAAGAGATGAATGAGCGAATCAACGCTCTCAGAAACAGGCTACAGAATTTTCAACTGGAGCGTGTTCGCAAAGAGCCGCAAAAAACGGCTCCGATCAACGGAAACGAAACTGTAGAAGTCAAATATGAGAAGCTCTTAGAAGAATTTGAGTCGCGCAAAGACGTTGCTGTTACGGTTTTGTTTCATGATACTGAATTTGTCGACAATACTGGTCTGAAAGACACTTCTGCCATAGTTGTCTCAGAAAAAAAGATTGTGGCCAGGACTGCACCTGACGTTGCTGTTGTGTCGACAGGCGCTGCGAAAAAGACAAATGCCGTGACAAAGGAAAAGCCTGCTCCGGCTCAGACGGTTGTTGGAGCTGTGATTCAGCTTGAGGCTGAACGTACCCAGCGCCAGAAGATGTACGAAGAACTTCGCCGTAAAGTTCAGATGGCCACGCGCCGGGTGCACGAAAACGCGCAGGAGATCAGCGGTATGGTTGCCCAGATTCCCTGAGAGGCTGTTGTTGCAGCCAAAAAAAAGAGCCACTTTTGGGGCGGCTCATAAAGGGATATTGTTGGGTTACTCGACCTTTTGCAAGGTCTACTGAAAAGTAAACTTTTCAGCGAGGGCCAGGGATTAACGAACTGATGCTTCAACCGCGTTGCAGGTGGCAAGACGGGAGAGCAAAACGCTCGTAAAAAACAGGAATTTTTTTGTATCCTCTTAAGATCTAGCTCAATTGTAACAGAAAAAACAGTATCTGCCAATCAGCTTTCAGGGGTGTTGTTTTTCAGCTGATTAAGCCATATTTCGGCTGACGCGTCACTTGGCGCTCGCCAGTCACCGCGTGGAGAAAGAGCGCCACCCGAACCGACCTTTGGTGAGTCAGGAACACAGCTGCGTTTGAATTGTGACTGACCAAAAAAGCGTTTTACAAATACAGCCAGCCATTTTTTTATCGTGGCAAAATCGTAGCGACCCTTGCCTTTGCCCCAGCCGCACCAGCTCAAATAGGCGACTTTTGAAGGCCTGAAACCGTAGCGCAGCAGATAATACAGATTGAAATCCTGCAATTCATAAGGACCAACCGTATCCTCTGTGATCTGCGATGGCTGTGAGTGATCCTCGCCCGGCACAAGTTCTGGCGAAATCTGGCCCTCGACAATATCAGCCAGAATTTTTGATGCTTTGTCACCAAATTCATTGTTGTCGATAAACCATTTGATCAGGTAGCGCACCAGCGTTTTAGGCACTGAGGCGTTGGGGTTATAGTGCGACATGTGATCGCCAACGCCATAAGTGCACCAACCAAGCGCAAGTTCGCTCAGGTCACCGGTGCCAACCACCAGGGCATTGTTGGCGTTCGCCAGCCTGAACAGGTGAGACGTGCGTTCACCGGCCTGAACGTTCTCGAAGGTTATATCATAAAGCTTCTCGCCATTGGCAAAAGGGTGCCCGATGTCTTTGAACATCTGCAGGCAGGAAGGCTTTATATCTATCTCTCGCGCGCCGACACCAAGAGTCTTCATCAGATCGAGGGCGTTGCTTTTTGTACTGTCGGAAGTGGCGTAGCCTGGCATGGTGCAGGCGATGATGTTGCTGCGCGGCATGCCCAGGCGGTCAAACACCTTGCAGGCAACAATCAGAGCCAGCGTTGAGTCGAGTCCGCCAGAAACGCCAACAACGAGACGTTCGCTGCCACAGCTTTTTACGCGGGTTGCCAGACCCTGTATCTGAATGTTCAATACTTCCTGGCAGCGTTGCAGGCGCAACATCGGCGAGTCAGGAACAAACGGAAAGCGTTCGATATCGCGCAGAATTTCGATGTCGCCTTTGACTCTGCTGCTGTTAAATTCAACCGTTCTGAGCTTGCGCGATTCAACCTGGTAATCGACCGCGCAATCTTTGAAGCTGCTGTTGCGCATGCGTTCGAGTTGAAGTTTTTCGACATCGATGTCGCTTATTATCAGCGAACCTGAATGGTCAAAACGTTCGCTTTCTTGCAGAATAGTGCCGTTTTCGGCAATGAGGGCGTGGCCGTCCCACGCCAGATCAGTTGTTGACTCACCCTGACCGGCGCCGCTATAGATATAAGCGCTGAGCAGCCTGGCAGAGGTAGATTTTAACAGAAGTTGTCGATATTCAGACTTGCCGATGATCGCGCTGCTTGCTGATGGATTGCAGATAATTGTGGCACCGGCCATGGCCAGCAAACTTGCCGGTGGCACCGGTGCCCAGAGATCTTCGCAGATTTCTACACCGATAATGGCGTCAGGATTTTCCTGGCAGCGAAACAGGAGGTCGTTGCCAATGGCGACGGTCTGGTTGCAGATGTTCAGATACTGGTGCTGCAGCTCTTTTGCCGGTGAAAAATGTCGCTTTTCGTAAAACTCGCCGTTGTTGGGCAGATAGGTTTTCGGCACCAGACCAAGAAGGCGCCCGCCCTGAATAACGGCGGCACAATTGAACAGTCGCCCGGATACCATAAGAGGCAGGCCGGTAACAAGCAAAGGATCATAGGTGGCACTGGCGCTGACCAGTGAAAGAAGCGCTGACTCACATTCATCAAGCAGACTTTGCTGATGAAAAAGGTCCTGGGCCGTGTACCCGCTCAGACTCAGCTCAGGAAAGACGACAGCGCCCACATGTTTCTCATGGCACTGTTTGAGCATGATGATCTGACAGGATGCATTATGCATGGGCCGGACAAGGCCAACCAGCGGTGTTGCCGCCGCACATCTGAAAAAGCCGTGAGAAAACGGATTAAAAAATGGTTTTTGCATTAGCCCATGCTATAGCGTTTTTGCTCGTCTGACAAGCGAATCAACGCAAATTTGCCTGAGTTTCGTCGATGAGATTTTGCAGGCTGGGTGGAACATAGGTTCTTGACGGCCCGGGTTCTGGCAACAGCAGCGGCTGATTGCCGATTTTCATAATTTTGCCGGCTTTTTCAGGGTCCATAAGTCCGAGCACCTTGCCGGAATGCTGTGGATGCAACCCGGAAAGAATATCATAAATCAGCTTGTCATCAGGCACTTCGTCAAAAATTGTCGACAGTGCCTTTGGCTCCATCTGAGCGGCAATGCCGCGAACCTGGTCGAGACGGTTGTCCTGCTCCATGAATCTGATCAGGCTTGATTCAAGATTGAGTGTTTCTGAGGCCAGTCGATTCGAGAGGTCATCAACCGACACCTTGCGCTTTTCAAGATCTGCACGATCTTCGGTGAGCTTCTTTTGCTCAAGAAGCAGAGCTTCTTTCTGTTTGCGCAACTCTTCCATTTCGCGCCCATACTGCTCTTTCTGGGTTCTGATCAGCCCGCGATATGAGTCTTCAAGAGACTTGGCGCGGGTTTCGAGGTCGCGGCTGCCTTCGGTGATCAGCCGGTTGAAACGCTCCTGCTCCTGCAGCATCAACTGCTGGTAGCGTTCTTCTTCGGGGAGTTGATGCAGCTGCACGAAATCAAAGTATTGTTCAAATGGCCAGGTCTTGCGCCAGTTCTCGGGTATCCGGTGCCGAATCGAGTAAAGGTTAAGAAAATCGACAGTCAGAATAGACAGAAAAATCGCTACGCCAAGCGAACCAAGCAGGAATAGAAACATCAGGCGGCTGAGCGCGAGATATATTCGCGAGGGTTGGCTTTCTTCCTGTTCCTGTTCTTCGGGGGCCGGCTTGTTTGCCCCTTGTGCCAGAACTGGTTCTACTGCCGGAACTTCTTTTTTTTCGGGCATGAAAAGTTTTCCTTATTTTTTTTTGTCGTCGCTGCCAAGTCCACTAAGAACCTGACTGACAAAGTTTTGTGTCGAGGGGAAAGGCGGCACGCCGCCAAAGCGCTTAACCGTTGCCGGATCGCTGTTATATGCCGCGAGTGCCAGCGATACATCGCCGCCATTGCGTTGCAACATGTCGGAAAGATCTTTGGTGCCAGCCTTTATATTCTGCTCGGGATCAAGCGGGTTCTGGCCGCCGAGCTGGCTGAAAATTTCGGGCTTGATCTGCATCAGGCCAGCATTGCCATTGCTATCGACCGCCTGCGGGTTGTTGCCAGAGGCGACCGCTATAAGCTGTTGCACCAGCTGCGGGCTGAGGTTGTGTTCTTTTGAATACTTGTCAATCAGAGTTTCAACATCAGACTTGATATTGTTGGCAATATTGGTGGCGGCCGGGTTTGTTGCCGGAGATGCGCTTACTCCTGCGGATACCGGTGTTTTGGTGGCCTCGATCATTGCCGCCGCAAAGGTCTGTTGCTGGCGTCTGGCGCGCTTATGTGCCATGCCCTTGAAGCCCTGGTTAAGGCCGTCGATGCGTTCAAGGATTTTATTCATGTTTTCAAGCATCGTCATTATCTCCTGCGGTTTTGCGAATACGATTGCCGTATTCATCGAGTTTCTTCTGCTCTTTTTTGAGCATTTCCTTGGTGTAGGCCGCTTCGTCTTTTTCGCGCATTTTTTCGTAGGTCATGCGGCTGCGCCGCTTGACCATGAGCTCGTCAACGATCTTCTGACGTTGTTTTTCAAGACGTTCGAGTTCTTCTTCATTAAATTCCCATGCTCTCTGCAATCTGAGAAGGTAGGCCGGATACATCTGTACCTTTGTCATGGCACCGGCCTGCAGGTCGAGAATTTTCTGTTCAAGTGCCTGATCATATTCGTCTTTAAATTTTTTGATTTCGGCTTTGATGCCGGCAATTTGCCCGTCTTTCTGGGCAAGTCGCGTTTTGACCTCGTTCTCTTCGTGCAGGCATATCTGCAGTATCTGCTGAAAACGAAAGACAAATGCCATGATCAGCCGCCCTGACCGACAATTTTGCTCAATGCCTCAATGCACTTTTCGAAAGGGAATGCTTCGTTGATTCCTTGTTTGATAAGGCCTTCAATCAGTGGGTGTTTTTGTATGGCTTCGTCGATTTTAGGATCGGAACCGGCTTTATAAGCACCAAGGCTGATTGCGTCGGCATTTTTGACGTAAGTGGAATAAATGTTGCGGAGTCTGCCGGCCATGTCGAGGTGAGATTTTTCGCAAATTTCTGGCATAAGTCGTGAAATACTGCCGAGGATATCTACTGCTGGGTAAATGTTCTGGTGAGCAAGTTCGCGACTGAGCACAAGATGCCCATCAAGAATACCGCGCACCGCGTCGGCAACCGGTTCATCCATGTCGCCGCCCTCGACAAGCACCGTGTAAATACCTGTAATTGAGCCCTTTTTAGAAGTGCCGGCACGTTCAAGAAGTTTCGGGAGAAGCGAGAAGACAGAGGGCGTGTAGCCTCTGGTGGTGGGAGGTTCGCCTACTGCGAGGCCGATTTCACGCTGAGCCAGGGCGAAGCGGGTTACCGAGTCCATCATCAGCATCACTTTTTTATCGCGGTCTCTGAAATACTCGGCGATAGCAGTTGCGGTGAATGCGGCTTTGACGCGAACCAGCGCGGGCTGATCAGAAGTAGCTACAACTATAATCGAGCGCCGCAAGCCTTCCTCGCCAAGATCTTTTTCGAGAAATTCACGAACTTCGCGTCCGCGTTCACCGACCAGTGCTATAACGTTGATGTCTGCCTGTGATGAACGACAGATCATGCCCATTAGCGTGCTTTTTCCAACGCCGGAGCCGGCAAAAATACCCATGCGCTGGCCACCGCCGATGGTCAGCAGGCTGTCGATGACTTTTACACCAGTGCTGAGGGGAGTTTTTATGCGTTTGCGCGTCATCGGGTTGGGAGGCTCACGATTGATGGGAACTCTCGCCAAATGCGGTGGAAGGTCGCCTTTTTCGTCAATCGGGAATCCGAGACCGTCGATCATGCGTCCCAGCATTTCGTCGCCAGCAGGCGCGGTGAGCGGTGTGCCGGTCGGAATAACTTCGCTTCCCTGCCTGATACCCTCGGTGTGGATCAACGGCATGAGCAGAACACTGCCGCGTCTGAAGCCAACGATCTCGCAAGGCAGCGGGCCGCCTGGCGTGACAATATGACAGACGTCGCCGACCGGGTTTTGCGGGCCAGTCGCCTCAATCAGCAGACCGACAACCTGAGTTACTCTGCCGTTAACTCTTATTGGATCAGTGTTGGCAAGAGTCGCTGCGTAGTCTGAAAATGAGATTTCACTCATGTGTTTGCCTGGGATTTTCTAAACTTGTTGAGCAGCGCGCGTTCGAGTTCACGGGCCTGGGATTCGATGGTGGCGTCAATGGTGCCAACGCCGGTTTCGATCTTGATGCCGCCGGGCGAAAGGGTGGGGTCTTCGATGATGCGCAGTTCGCTGACTGAGCCGAGTCGAGCCATAAACTGTTCTTTATGCGCCTGACACATTGATTTATCTCTGATATTTATGCGCAGCACCACTTTGTCGACTTCAGAAACGCGGTTGAGAGCCTGGTCGATATTTTTAAGAACGATTTCGGGCTGTGCTATTGGTTCTACTTTGATAACTGTGCGGGCGAAAGCGATAACGAGCTTGAGCATCTCTTCTTCTGATGCCTTGAGAATGCCCATGCGACTGGTCTGCAGTTCGTTGATAAGCGCTTCGCTTTCCTGCATGAGATTATGCCAGTCAAGCCCGGCTTCGTGCAGTCCCTGTTTTTCGCCAGCAGCAATACCTTTTTCTTCGCCAAGAGCGAAGCCTTCTTTGTAGGCCTTGTCGCGCACTGAATCAACTTCGAGCCTGGCCGATTTTTTGATCGCTTCTGCTTCAGCTTTGGCAGTTTCTACAATAGTAGCGGCGGTCTCGCGCGCAGTTTTTACGCTCTGATTGGCATCAGAGTCAGCGTCATGCCTCTTTTTGAGCATGTTCTGACTGAAGTCCTGCTCCTGGGATGTCAGCTTGCTTTCTTTGCCTTTAAGTTCTTCTTCCCAGTTTCGTAGCTCTTCTTCGAGCGCTTCCAGCTCAAGTTCCTTGATCTTTATTGCTTCAAGAGCGGCAGCATGCCGTGACTTCTTTGCTGCCGGAGAAAGAAAGGAGACGGGTTCGTGCGAGGTTTTTTCAGCTTCGGGTTTTGCCGGCGGAGCGGTCTGATCACCTTTTTCCGGGGCCTTCTTCGTCGTGATTTTTTCGCCAGAACCTGCCAGGTGCTCGGGCGACAGGGCACGAAAGGTCTCGACTGCGAAAGCGTCTTCTGATGGTTCGAGATCTTCTTCAGGCTTGGCGATCTTCTGCCGGTGATCGATGAAAATCGGTTTCTGACTGTCGATTTTTATCTGATGCGGCTTATAAATTTTACCCATGTTATGAGGTTCCCTTAATAGACGAGATCATCGCTCGGGCGGTTGATAAACAATTCTTTGCCTTTTATTAGTTCGGCAACGACGGCCATGATGCGGTCTCTGGCGGCATCGACTTCCTGCTCGCGCGCTTTGCCAAGCCGGGTGATTTCGTCTTTGAGATCGTTGAGGGCTCGTTGTGACATGTTGGCAGCGATGTTCTTGAGCACCACTGCCGGGGCACCCTGCAATGAAATTGCGAGGTCACGTATTCTGATAATTTTGAGAAGGCGCTGTAGTCCGCGGCCATCGGCGTAAGCGAGATCGTCGAAAAGAAGGATGTGACGGCGCAGTTCGCTGACAACCTGCGGCAGGTCCTTTTGCAGGCCGCCAAGAATATGACGATTCGTTTTGGCGTCGCAATGCCGCATGATATTCGCGAGTATCTCCAGGCCTGTGTTGTGTCCCAGTTGCGTCTTAGCCAATCAGTTCCTCCTCTCCCGGTCGCGAAATTACTACTTCGCCCCTGGCTTCGAGTTTCTTTACTATAGCCACGATTCGCTGCTGAGCCTGATCGACGTCGCGCATACGCACCGGACCCATATAGGCCATTTCTTCTTTGAGCATTTCTGCTGCACGTTTCGACATGTTCTTGTAGAACTTTTCTTTGACTTCGTCGGTAACGCCCTTGAGCGAGATTGACAGGTCTTTCATGTCGATTTCTTTCATCAGGCGCTGCAGGCTGCGGTCGTCGATAAGCACCACGTCTTCGAATACGAACAGGCGCTTTTTGACTTCTTCGGCCAGGCTTGGCTCCTGAACTTCCATGGTTTCGATGATGTTCTTTTCGACAGCGCGCTCTACCGCATTCAACACGCCGATAAGAGAATCGATACCGCCGACGCTGGTGAAATCCTGACCGATGATCGAAGACAGGCGCTCTTCGAGGTAGTTTTCAACTTCGCGGGTGATATCCGGGCTGGTGCGGTCCATCAAAGCCAGACGCTTGGCGATTTCGACCTGGGTATCCGGCGTCATTGACTGCAGAATGACTGCAGACTTTTCGGGCTGCAGGTAAGCAAGGATAAGAGCCACTGTTTGTGGATGTTCGTTCTGAATAAGCGTTGCCAGCTGGGTCGGGTCAGCAGTTCGCGCAGCTTCAAACGGTTGAATCTGCAACGAAGTACCCATTTTGGCGAGGATTTCCAGAGCCTTGCCCGGGCCGATTGTTTGTTCAAGCAAATGCTTGGCGTATTCAAGGCCGCCTTCGGCGTAGAATTTGCGGGCCATCATCTGCTGTTCAAACTCAAACAACACGGCCAGCTTATCTTCTGTCGAAATTTTGCGCTGCTTGGCAATTTCGATGGTCAGAGTCTCAATTTCTGAATCTGACAGCGACTGCAGAATAGCGCCGCTGGTTTCCGGGCCAAGAAATATCAGCAGGATTGCTGCCTTTGCCCGACCGGGTATTTCGAGTATTGGTAAGTCTTCTATCTTGAGAGGAGGCAGTTCTTCGTCCCTGTTCACTTGCTGTCTCCTGTCATTTGCTCAACCACAGGCGCAATACCTGTACGGCATCTTCTGGCTTGCTGTTGACCAGGTCTCTGACGCGTTTTTCGAGAAGTTCACGCGCGTTAGCCTGCTCATTGAGTTTGGAGAGTTCTTCTTCTCTGGCACGGTCGCGTTCTTTGATAAGGGTATCAAGTCGGTTGAAACCTTCTTCGAGCGTTCCATTTTCTTTTTTCTGGAAAGCTTCGCGATAGATGAACTGTTCTTCAGGCGTCATTTCTTCGAAGTCAGACGGCATGTCATCATTGTTCATGGCATACTGATAGGCCTGATGACGAAGGTCCTGCACCTTGCGTTTCTTCTCTTCGAGATCGCCAATTTCCGGGAAGAAGTTCTTGATGTCCTTGAATCTTCTTTCCCAATCCTGCCATTTCTGGTCATTCTGGCGCAAAGAAGCGTTGTCGCGCGCGAGTTTGAGAGCTTCAGCTTCGGCCGCTGCCTCAGCCAGTCGTTCCTGTTCTCTGGCAAGAGCTCTGGCTCTCGATACCCTGACAAAAATGTAAATCAGGCCGAGAAATACCGGGAATGACATGAGTAGGCCTACAACGATCATGAACATCTGTTTCTCCTGCTGTTTCTTCAGGTCAAAGGCCGCATTGGCACGATCAAGTTCGTCGTTTCTGAATGGTAATACCATCAGTGCGAGCTTGTCGCCGCGCTCTTTGTCGAAGCCGACAGTTGTTTTGGCAATTTCGGTGATCTTTTCTTCGAGTGCGCCCATTGCGGCGGGGTCATCGTTCAAGACAACCGATACGGTCAGGCGGCGGATGGTGCCCTGTTCCTTAACAAATTTTTCTTTAGATCTGGTGAATTCATAGTTGGTAATGGCGGCGTTGCGTTTGTATTCGTTCCAGGTAGAATTTTCAGTTCCTGGATAAGCCGGTGCACCAGGAGGCAGATTCGAGTTCACTCCCGGCTCGCCATCTTCAACAAGGTCTTTGCCTTTGTATTCTTCTTCTTCAAGTTTTTCTGAGAGCTTAAGGCCTGAATTCATGCCTTCTACCGGAGGAATAACAACGTCACTGACCGCTTCTTTCTGGTCGAAGTCGACATCAAGGCGAACTCGGACGATGGCACGTCCGTAGCCGAAAGAGCTTTCGAGCAGGCTCTGCAACTCTGAGCGCAGATGGTTTTCGCGATTTCTTGTGTATTTCATCTGCGCGGTCTGCACCTTGTCGAGGGTCATCGCTTCTTCATCTTCGATGATCCTGGTCAGGTCACGAGCTTCGGTGTCGGCAATTCTGATTTTGTCAGGGTTGAGGCCTTCTACAGCTGAACATACCCAGTCGCGAATGGCGCGCACCTGGTCCTGGTTGACTTCTGCACCTGGGCGGAGTTTCAGCAGAATGCTGGCCGAAGGTTCACGCTGATCTTCTTTGAAAACTTCTTTTTTAGGCTTGACGATGCTGACACTGGCTTCTTCGATAGGACCCATGCGAATCAGGGTATCTTCGAGCTCTGCCTGCAGGCCACGCACGTAATTCAGGTCGAATTCCTGCTGTGTTTGACCGGTAAACATTGAGCGATTATCGATGAGTGACTGCCAGCCGGCTTTTGCCTGGGGCAGGGTTTTTTCCTGGGCGAGCTGCAGCAGAATGTATGACTTGTCAGGCAGGGGCACGCGAATGTCAGTAGAATCTGCACCGAGTTTATATTCTATGTTAAGCTCCTGAAGCTTGGCAACTACTTTGCCGGCGTCTTCAAGTTTGAGCTTTTCTACAAACAGCGGAGAAAACTCTTTTTGTGTGCCCCACATTGAGGCGGTTGCGATACCCAGAATTACTACGCCTACAATAAGTGCCAGCGCTATCTGCTGACTTCTGGGCAATTTTGCAATCGGTTCCCATAGTTGCCTGAGAAAATCGGTCATCGTCTGCTACTCCCTACTCCCTGATTGTGCCCTGTGTATGATGTATGTTTTTCGGCTCTGGAAGTTTAATAGATTATTTATAGTACGACAGAATGATTCTGTAAAGACCTAAAATTAAAAATTCATTCGCATTATTTCTTTGTATGCCTCGATAACTTTTCCCCTGACTTCAAGGGTTAGGTTCATCGCGGTTTTGGCCTTTTCTGCGGCAATCATAACATCGTGCAGATTGTCTACGCGGCCAAGAACGGCATCCTGAGTTAGCTTTCCAGAGGTCTTGCCGAGCGCGTCAACCTCGTCGATCGCAGTCTGAAACTTGTCGAGAAACATACCCCATTGCTCTTTGGCATTGGTCGATGGTTTCTCTGGTTTTTGGTTGATGTCTACCCATGGATTTCGTTCAACGACTCGCATTGTTTATTAACCTCTTCCTCCTATACCCAGTGCGGCATTGGTGATGTCCTTTGCCGAGTTGATACAGGTTACGTTCGCTTCGTATGCACGAGTAGCGGTAATCATGTCCACCATTTCGTGCACTATGTTGATGTTCGGCCGACGAATGTATCCTTCGGCGTCTGCATCGGGATGATTTGGGTCATACTCCATTTTGAAAGGCGCCATATCTTCCATGATAGCGTTTACTCTGACACCTTTGCCCGGTTGCTGCGGATTCAGGCGATCCTGAAATGGCCAGCGACCCTGTGCGCTGCGCGCTTCGAAAATTACCATCTTGCGTCTGAACGGCTCACCGTCTTCGGTTCTGGTGGTATTAACATTGGCGATATTGTTCGAAATAACGTCCATGCGCAGGCGTTCGGCGGTCAGGCCGGAAGATGATGTGTCAATTGCTCTGAACATACCCATCAGGCTTTACCTCCTCTGGTGATTACGTCATTCAGTCCGGCAAACATCGCGGCCAGGCGGGTGGCATGGATCTGGTAGGTCATGGTGTTCTTGGCCAGATCGCTCATTTCGACATCGATATCAACGTTGTTCTTGTCGTTGCGCATTACATGAATACGGTCTTTGATAGTGGTCGGACCAACATCGTGGTAGTTCATTTCGCCGATCGGAATGTGCCCGTTGTTCTCACGCTTGCCGACCAGATCGATTTTGCCATCGAAAACCTTTGCCATTTCATCTTCGAAAGTGACAATCTGGCGCTTGAAGAGAGGAGTGTTGACGTTGGCAATGTTGTTGGAAATTACCTTGTGCCGCACTGATGAAACTTCAAGCCCTTTGGCGAGAAGATTAAAGGTGGCGGTTCCGGTCAATCTTTCAAACATTTCGGTCTCCCTTGTGATTCAAATTAGAGAATGAATCTTGCCAGGTCGTGGTTCTTGAGCAATGGAGCAATGGCTTTTTCGACGCTTCGACTGTCGATGACATACTTGCCGCTGAGCTTTTGTGGTGCATCAAAAGCTGCTTCTTCCATCAACTGTTCCATGATGGTATGCAGGCGCCGCGCCCCGATGTTCTCGTGGTCGGCGTTGGCCTGAAAAGCGTAGCGGGCAATGGCTTCAATCGCGTCATCAGTGAACTCGACTTCGAGCCCGTCAACGCCAAGCAGTGCTTTATACTGTCGGGTCAGAGCGTTTTGCGGTTCGATGAGGATGCGTTTGAAGTCTTCAATGTTGAGCGCGTCGAATTCGACCCGCACCGGAAAGCGGCCCTGCAGTTCGGGAATCAGATCAGACGGTTTGCTGACGTTAAACGCACCGGCAGCGAAGAAAAGGATATGATCAGTTTTTACGATACCATACTTGGTCATTACGCTGGTGCCTTCAACTAATGGCAGCAGGTCGCGTTGAACGCCTTCTCGTGATACATCGGGCCCGGTCTTGCTTGTATAGGAAGAGGCAATCTTGTCGATTTCGTCGAGAAAGATAACGCCGCTCTCCTGAGCCAGGTTAAGCGCTTCTTTCTGCAGTTCATCGTGATCGATAAGGTTGTTCATTTCTTCCTGAAACAAAATGTCACGGGCCTCGCTGATTTTTACGCGGCGGCGTCTCTGTCGACTGGGCAGCATATTGCCAAGCATGCTCTGCAGTCCCTGCATGTTAATACCCATTTCTTCAAAGCCGGTCTGGGAGGAGAAAACTTCGACCATCGGTGTCGTCTGTTCGTTCACGTCGATTTCTACCTCCTTTTCGTCAAGTTCGCCTGATTTCAATTCTTCCGATAGCTGCTGGCGTTTTGCCGATACAGAATCAGTCTCTTCTATACACATCGACAGGTTGCCATGTTTGTCTGAGTGTTTTTCGTAGCCACTCAGCGGGTGATATTTTCGACCTTCGGGATACAAGACGTCGAGCAGTTTTTCGTGTGCACGTTCGCGCGCTTTCGGCCCCATATGCTCGATTCTCTGAGTGCGCAGCAGGCTCATGCTCACTTCAACGAGGTCTCGCACCATTGAGTCGACATCGCGGCCGACATAGCCGACTTCGGTAAACTTGGTCGCCTCAACTTTTACAAAGGGTATGCCTGAAATATTGGCAATACGGCGTGCTATCTCGGTTTTGCCGACGCCGGTCGGTCCGATCAGGAGGAGATTTTTTGGCCGAATATCCTCGCGCAGCTCGCGACAGAGCTGGCGCCGGCGATAGCGATTGCGCAATGAAATGGCGACAGCGCGTTTGGCCTTGTGCTGGCCGATGACATAGCGGTCAAGTTCTTCAACGGTCTGCTGCGGGGTCATTTCGCATTCTTTTCCGGCGGTTAGTTCGTTCACTTTTCCAGAACCTCCACGACAATCTCATTATTCGTGTATATGCACTGTTCAGCGGTAATCGCCATGGCTTTTTTAACAATTTCAACGGCTGAAAGCTGCGTGTTTCGGAAAAGGGCCTTCGCAGCCGCTGTGGCAATGGGTGCGCCTGAGCCGATCGCTGCCACTGGTTCGTCAGGTTCAAGCACGTCACCCTGGCCTGACAAGACCAGGATTTTTTCTGAATTGCCGACGAGCAGCATGGCATGCAGTTGACGCAGGGCCTTGTCGAGTCGCCAGTCACGAGCAAGCTCTACGGCTGCGCGCGTCATGTTTCCCGATGCTGATTCGAGGCGGGTTTCAAATCTTTCAAAAAGAGTGAAAGCGTCGGCAGTATGCCCGGCAAAGCCGCCAATGATCGGGTAGGCGCTCAGGCGTCGGATTTTTACCGCTTTTGCTTTGATGATCTGTTCGCCAAGAGTTACCTGGCCATCGCCACCGACGGCCAGAACGTTGTCTTTAATGACTGCCAGAATAGTTGTTCCTCTATAAGTCATGTCTGTCTCCTGCTCTTGGGTGCGAGAGTCTGTAGGTCTGCATCAGACGCTCTTTGCTGATTCTTGTGTAAATTTGTGTTGTCGACAGGCTTTCGTGGCCGAGCATTTCCTGCACTGCCCGGATGTCGGCGCCGTTGTTGAGAAGGTGGGTGGCAAAGCTGTGCCTGAACTGATGCGGTGTGATGTTCATCATCATCGCGAGCTGGCGCGCGTATTTGTCGATGATGCGGGCCATTGAGCGTGTGCTGAGTGCGTTGCCGAACTTGTTCAAGAACAGGTGCTGGTTTTGCTTCTGCTGCGGCATCTGCGCGTTTCTGACCTGCAGATAAGCGTGTATTGTCTGGCAGGAAAGCGGTGTCAGCGGAACGATGCGATCCTTGTTGCCTTTGCCGGTTACCCTCGCCTGCTGCGCGTTGAGGTCAAGATTTTCAATAGTCAGTGTCGCCGCTTCTGATACGCGCAGGCCACTGCCGTAGAGCGTTTCGAGAATGGCGCGGTCGCGCATGCCGTTAAGAGTCTGCAGATCTGGCGCGTTGAGCAGCAGGTTGATATCTTCCTGGCTTAGAGCTTTCGGCAGAGGCAACTGGCGCCTTGGCGAGTCCATGGTTGCGGCCGGATTTGTCTCGATAAGCTTCTGGCGACGTGCGAACTTGAAAAGGCCGCGCAGTGCCGACTGACCACGGCGCATGCTTTGCGGTGACAGGCCGTTGTTGCGGCGTTCTGCCCAGAATGAGCGCAACAGCGCATGGCTGAGTGTTTCGAGATTTTCGGCCTCAGTAACGTTATTCTGCGCCAGCCAGTTTTTAAAAAATTCGAGATCGCTGCGATAGCCGCGCACGGTATTCGGCGACATCAGTCGCTCTTTGGCCAGCGATTCGAGATAGCGCTCTATCAGCTCGTTTACGGGCACTGTTATGGGCTCCGGCGGGTGCGTTTTGTGAGATGTGCAAAGGTTATCACAATGCCCGCCAACGTACAAGAGCCCAGTTACATTTTTTTAACAGGTTTTTTCTCAATAGCTGCAGGAAAATTCAACCAGCATGCTCGCGAAAGTTAAGCGATGTATTAGGCCTGGTCTAATCTTTCATCAAATACTGGCACAGGATTTTTGTTGACTCTAAAAAATCGGGCATAGTATTCTTGCACTGGAACAACACGCGTCTCCCTGGAAATCTGATGCGCGGCATATGACTGCAACATGCCGGTTCCGGTGGATTTTCTGGAGGGAAGGAAATAAACTATATGCTCAAAGGCTGCGGATGGCTTATCGCACAACTGCTTCACATCAACTTTTCGCTGGGGGCGCTCCTGATTCTTTCTAACGACCTGCAGGGTTCAATCGTCATCGATAAGAATAGCGGCCAGGTGATGAATTATCAGGATCTCGGAGGGGGCATCACCGCACTGTTCACTGTCCTGTTTATCACCGCCGTGCTGTGGACAGTCATTCGCACGGTATGGGGCTCAGCGAATCTTGAGAAAGCCATACTGGTGCACTTTGTGATCGTCTTTGCCTTCAAAGGCGCTCTGATCTGGTCTATCTACTTTTCCGGCAAGATCGATCCTCGCATTCTGGCACGGTATGCCCTCTATCCGGGGTTATTCGTGCCCGATGCGATTGCGCTGATCCTCGCTGTGGCGCTAATCCTGTTCAGTCAGCCATCGGCCGGCGAGGAATCAGAAACTGACATAAAATGACGGTAAAACATGAATACTGGATTAATCAGGCCTGAAAAAGGTTTGATGATGGAAATAAAATTGCTGATAACGATACACTATAGCGGAAAATGCAAGACTAAGCTTTCCGAAATTACGAAGACTCAAAGGGAGTTGCTAATGGCTTTCGCGGTAAACCTTGAAGGCACGCTATAAATATCTCTGAAGTTCAGATTTTTAGCAAAACCAGAACTCCTTTACCGCTGTTTGAGAAACAAAAGATACTGGGATTCTCTCGCTTGTCGTGTGTCTTCGTCTTGGTCAGCCATGCAGAGTATTGCAGTGTCGCTGTCGCAGTAGATTTGCTGATTCGACAACAAATACGATCACGACAATATAGATTATTTAGACCATCATACGAAAACGCCGGGGGATATTCAATCTGTTGCGCGAAAACGCAGTGTTTGTGAGTTGAGTGTCAAGTATACTTGCAAGTATACTTGACACTCTGGCTGGTCGTGGCTATATTTAGAGCAGGAGGATTTATGCCACAAATATCTTTGTATATCGATGAGGTTACACTCAGAAAAGTTGAGAATGCTGCGGCCCGGCAGCGGGTTTCTATTTCAAAATGGGTTGCCGAGCAGATTCGCGCTCGGCTCGATCCGGCGTACCCCGCTGACTTTGCAGATCTTTTCGGTGCTGTGACTGACTCTACCTTCAAACGGCCAGCCCAGCTTCCATTCAGCCGTGACAGTCGGCGCGAGGAATTGTGATGTACTGCCTCGACACCAACACCTGCATTTATTTTCTTAATGGCAAACATGAGTCGGTCAAGCGCAGATTATTGTCTTTGCCGCCGATAGAGATTGCCATTCCTGCTGTTGTTAAAGCCGAACTGCTTCTTGGTGCTTATAAGAGCAGGAATCTCCAGAAAAATACCGAGATTGTCGAGAGGTTTCTTGAGCCTTTCGAAATTCTGCCATTCTCCGATCAGGTGACTTATGTTTATGCTGATCTTCGTGCTGTAATCGAGAAAAAGGGTGAGATTATCGGCCCGAATGATTTGATGATAGCGGCTATTGCGCAGTTTTTTGCTGCCATACTGGTAACCAACAACTTGAAAGAATTCAGCAGAATCAAGTCTCTTAAAACTGAAAACTGGGTGAAGAGCTGATTGATTCTGCTTGTCAGAGGCTGCCGATCAGGGTGATTTCGTTGCGGTCGTAGTAGAGGTGCTTAACAATCAGATGTGAAATCTGGTGCTTCTGTCTGAGTTCTTCAATTGCCGTCAGAATGCTTTCTGGCTGTTTGCCGCGAAACTTTACGTTGACGACAAACTTTCGGCAGGCTTTCTGTTCGAGCCAGCGATCGAGAAGACCAAGCGTTGCCAGCGGCTTGACAATCATGTCGCAGAACATCCAGTCGACGGTTCTGGCGGGCATAAAGGCGTAGCCGTTTTCGAGCGAATGTTCGCAGTGCGGGTGGTTTTCGACATGTGGTTTGAGGTCGGCAAAATCGACGGCAACAACTCGGGCGCCCCGCTTGAGAGCCGCCCAGGTCCAGCCGCCGGGTGCTGCACCGAGATCTACGCAGACTTCGCCTTTGCGCGGGTAAATGCCGGCTACCTGCCAGGCTTCTTCAAGTTTGTAATACGATCGGCAGGGTGCCTGCGGGTCATGGGCGACCGAGCCGGGTGAATTGCTGCGCATAAACGGCACGAATCGACCTGATTCGGTCTTAAGTCTTTTGGCGGCACTTACCCAGAGGTAACCGGTATCAACCAGAACAGCCTGTATCAACAGACATGGACGCTTCTCGTCGATTGCCGACCAGTCAACGTATTTTTCAAGCGCGCGCCGTCGGTATTTTGCCATGCGTTGCATGAACTTTTCATGCAGCAGGGCTGATCGGCCGCTGAGAAACTCATAGTATGTCGAGTCTTCAGTGTAAAGGTCCGGGGTGAAACAGTGCAGTGTCCAGGGAAGCGGGTTCTGGTCGAGAATCGGATCGAGGGTGTTGCCGAGAGCCTGAATGAGATCGGCAATAGACTCTCCTTCAACTTCCATGCAGCTCGGGAACCACTGACCGGCAAATACCGGTTCATATCTGAGACCTGCAGAGCTTGACTCTCCGACAACGAGACCCGGTGCCGGCGAATAAAAATGTTCGCCAGCTTTTGCTGCAACCAGTTCCTGGCAGAGAGCTTCTTCCCAGCCGTTAGCGCAAAGGTAGCCGTTGAGTGTGTTTATTTTAGCCAAGGGGAGACCTCGTTTGCCGTAGAGTTTAAGACAATACTATGAAAAAAATGTTCACAGGCAGACTCTTATCGCGAAGACGCTTTCTTGTTGCATCGATTGGCATTGCTTCCGGCATGCTGCCCGAAGTTACCTTCTGATAAACCTTTAAACGACAGATCTTCGTCTAGTTCTGGCCAGTGCAATCCGTAAGGAGAAATCTCAATATTGTTCAACTGCTCTTCAGTTCCTGATGCCAGGCGTCTGTTATGGCTTACAGGAAACTTGATTTCCATCCCATCAGCCATTTGGATGACGATATAACCGTTTTCAAAACATGCTTTAACTGAATTAGCCATGATACTCATACCATTTCTCCAGAATCAGATCGCGATTTTCTCGCACGAGATTAAGGGCTTTCCGCAATTCCAGCATTTTCATGTTCTGGATTCGCGAAGCTCTACGCGGGCCTCCACTTCAAAAACTGCTTCGCCGCCGCCATGTCTGACATGAACATGGACAGGATCATGCTCGTTGCTATAGAAAAAGAACTTGTAGTCGTCTTTCTCGAAAGTAACTGGCATCATTGTCTCCGAATACAATATAGGAGGCTATTCTACCAGATATGCCGGCCAGCGTCACTAAATTGTAAATTGCATTTGTAGAAGAGCCGGTCTGGAGTTTTGCGCCAATTTGCCTGAAGATGAAGGTGACTTCGCGGGAGTTGCAGGTTCGGGCAGTCTTGAATTAGCGGGGTGTTGATGATAGGATTGCAGAACAGGAGAATCTATGGGAGTGACATTCGAAAAAGAAGATCGTCTTGTGGTTTTTACGCTTGCGGGAATAAATACGGTAGAGCAGGCTGAAAAGGCTTTTCATGAGGCTTTTGGCAGTCCTGACGATGCCGGGGTTTATTCTGTGCTGGTTGATGCGCGTCTGTCTGTTCGGCATCGCGATTTGAGCGAAGTCTCTGTTTTTGCGGAGCTTCTGACCGCTTATCGAAAACATATCGGGGGCAGGTGCGCGCTGGTTATGGACGAAAAGAGGCCCAATTCCCTTGAGCTGGAAAGGCGTCTCGCCGGCTTTTCAATTCGCGAAAAAATAGAGTTTGCCTTGTTTTACGATATTGAATCAGCCAGAGAATGGATCAAAGCCACCGCTGTCAGCTGAGGTTGCAATTTGCAGAGCGGCGGGTGGGTGTTGACAAGAGTTTAAGATGCTCTAATAATAAGTGTTGCCGGTGTAATATTCAAATAATGGAGAGCGATGATGACAGAAAACAATGCATCTGAAGCTGGTGAAGTCAGACAGGTAAAGCCCCTGGTTGTAATCGACCCGACAAAGTGTGTGGCATGTGGTCTGTGTGCTTCGATATGCCCGGCCAGGTCAATTATCAAACAGGAAGGCAAGAAACCTCCGGAATTCGCCAAAGATGGTCGCTGCATTCGTTGCGGTCATTGCGTATCGGCCTGTCCTACAGGCGCTCTTGGCCACATTGAGATGACTCCCGAAAATTTCAAAACGATCGATGCGACCTGGACACCCGAAATGATCGAGACTTTTCTGCTCAGCAAAAGATCGGTTCGGCATTTTACTGACAAGCCGGTAGCGAGGGAAACCCTGGAGAAGCTGCTCGATGTCGCCGCACATGCTCCCAGCGATGCGAATCAGCAGGATCGCTCTTTTATGGTGCTCACCGATCGCAGTCTGATCGAAGGTTATGAGGCGGCGGTAATCGATTATTACCGGAAAACCCAGGATGAGCTGCTCGCCAGTGGCGTCGACCCGATGTTCTGGAAACTGCTTTATATCAGGCCTTTGCTCGCCAGGTATGAAGCCGGCGACCACCCGATTTTTCGCGGCGCTTCAAGTTTAGTCTGTGCTTATGCCAGAAAAGACAACTACTTCGGATGGTACAACTGCGCAATCGCCATGGACTACCTGATGCTGATGGCACATTCGATGGGCATTGAAAGCTGCATTATCGGCTTTTCGTTTAATCCTGCCGAGACCGGGCACAAGTTTCTCGGACTGAGTGATGAACATCAACTGCATTCAGTAGTAGCGCTCGGCTACCCGAAATACAGGTTCAGGCGAACTGTGCAAAGGCGTCCGGCCGAAGTAATCTGGCGATCGTAAGAGTTTTCACTTCTCAGATGCCGGGTTAGCCCCATCAAAAAAGCTTGCCCTGGTATCTGGCTGTACTAATGTGGCGGGGGTAATCGGATGTTTGAATTTTCATGCACTGTTAAAGCCGGGCAGGAGCCTGCCAGAAAATTACGGCAACAGACTGCGCCTGTCGAACGAGCAATGCTTTTGCTTATAGCATTGGTCTTTGTGTTGCGTGTTGTTCCCGGATCGGCTCAGAATCTATATCAGAACTCTAATGTTTCGCAGAAGCAATATGATGTAATAGTTGCTGGCGGCGATCCTGAGGGAATAGCGGCGGCTATCGCTGCTGCCAGAGCTGGCGCACGCACTTTGCTGGTCGATACGCGGCCGGCATTGGGTGGGCTGATGACGCGTGGCTGGTTGAATACAATCGATATGAATCTCGACAGTCGGCGCCGACCTTTAAATGGCGGTATTTTTGCTGAAATTTATCGTGAGCTCGATGACAATTCGTTCGATGTCAAGGTCGTGGAGATGCTCTTTGACCGTTTGGTTGCGCGTGAGCAGAACCTCGATGTTATAAGGGGCGCACTAACTCTGTTACCAGTGGCAGGTTCGCAGACTCTGCCACTTTACCGGCCTGGGCAAACACTTTGCCCTGATGATCGCGAAATGTCGGCAACATTGACAGCAGAAATCATGCCACCGCGGGCCAGCGAAGCCATGACTGTTACGTTGCAGGGCATAGAGATTGTTCACGATCATGGGCAGATTACGCCTGTAAGTGGCAGGTTTTTTATCGACGCGACGCAGGATGCCGATTTGGCAGTTGCTGCCGGTGCCGGCTGGAAAAACTACGGCGAAGATGTCTGGGGAAATATTCGGAATATGGCGACAACGCTTGTGTTACGCTTGGGCAATATTTCAGATGCTGGCTGGCAGAAAATGTGCGTGGCACTTGGCGGAAACAGCGACCCAGGAGGCTTGTTGGGCGGCACCCGGCGAAGTATCTGGGGCTTTGGCGATATAATTAAGCGGTACAGCCCTTCAACACAGCGAGTGCGCGTTCGCGGGCTCAATCTTGGACGTCAGAACGATGGCAGCGTGCTGGTTAATGCCGTGCTGGTATTCGGAATTGACGGGCTCGATCGGCAGTCACGGCGCGAGGCCAGGCAGCTGGCCGAGGCGGAGTTGCCCCTGTTGCTGGCTTTTCTGCAGAAAAACATTGCAGGAATGTCTGAAGCGGTTCTTGCCGGCGTCGCGCCGGAGCTCTATGTTCGCACTTCCCGGCAGATTGCTACACAATATACCCTTACAGTTGATGATGTTCTCGAAAATCGGGATTTTGTCGATCGCGCCTGTTTTGGCTCGTATCCGCTCGATATTCAGGCGCAGGTGCATGATCATCATGGCGATGTAACTGGAAAGCCAGAGCAGTATGCCGTTCCGTTGCGCAGTCTGATTCCGGTTGGCTTCAGCAACCTGATGGTGGTTGGTCGCAGTGCTGGTTTTGATTCTCTGGCCCAGAGCAGTGCCAGAACGATTCCAGTCGGTATGGCGGCCGGTCAGGCCGCCGGTGTAGCCGCGGTCATCAGTATGAAACGTCGTTTGCCGATTGACCGGCTGGCTTCAGATTCTTCCGCAGTAGATGAGCTACATCAACAACTGACACGACAGGGTGTCAGTATCGGCCCCAATCTGGCGCGACCGCCGGCTATTGTCGGGCACTGGGCGTATCCGGGGCTGAAATTCATGCGGCAGCGCGGCCAGATTTCTGGTGGCTATGGCAATGAATATAGCCTTGAACAGCCGATTTCGGGAAAAGCTTTTGCCAACCGGCTGGTAAACTTGTTTCCCGATCTTCACGAGCATGATCGGAGATGGCTGTATGATTTTTGTGCCGGTCAAGACAGTCTGAATCTGGGCATGGCCTGCAAAATTCTCGCCTGCCTCGAAAGCTTTGCAGTCGGTGACGCCATCGCGAGCCGAAAGATTCTTGAGTTGCCACCGGATGAGGTTTTCGACGGGTTCAGGCAACGTGATCTTTTTGTTTCGCCGTGGCCGGCAGCTAAGTCAAAATGGAATATCGCGTTAAGCCGTGGAGCGGCCTACATGCTTTTGCTGCGCTGGTCAGAGCAAAGAGCACACTAGAATTTCCTGCGGGAACAGTCTTATGCTGCTTTCTTTGTGTTGCTTTAGCGCTTACTGTGCCGGTGCGATGATAATGCGGTTTCTGCCCTGATCTTTAGCCGCGTAAAGGGCTTCATCAGCCTTTTTTAGCAGGGTTTCACCATCGTCGGCATGCATCGGAAAGCAGGAAATGCCGCCGCTGATGGTTATTTTAACCTGCTGATCGTTGGCTCTCAGCGCCAGACTTTCAACCTGTTTGCGAATGCGCTGGGCTACGATCTCGGCTCCAGCCGAGTCGGTGTGGGGTAGAATTACCACCAGCTCTTCGCCGCCGAAGCGCGCCGGTATATCGACGCCAACTCTGATATTCTGTATCAGAATTGCAGATACTTCCTTGAGAACGACGTTGCCGAATGGGTGCCCGTAAGTGTCGTTAACGCTCTTAAAATGGTCGAGATCGAACAGGATAAGGCTGAAAGCCATCTTGTAGCGCCGGCAGCGCATGCTTTCTTCCGCCAGACGGTCCTTGAAATGTCTGAAGGCATACAGGCCGGTTAATTCGTCTTTGATCGACATCTGATAGAATTCCTGGCGCTGGAAAGCCAGTGAAATCATGTTAGAGGCTACCGAGAGCGTATCGAGGCTGTTCGGGCGGATTGATTTTTTTGGTGAGAGCATCGAAAAGTTGATGACACCGATCACGCTGTCTTTCGCGACCAAGGGTATGCAGGCAAAGGAGTATATTTTTTTTACTCTTATACCGGTGTCAGAAAATGGCAGAAATCGTCGATCTTCGCTGCCAAGCGGCGCAAAAATCGGCTTGCCGGAAGCGAGAACGAGGCCGGCGATGCCTTTGCCCATGGCGAGCCGAGCGAGGCGGCAATTCTGCTTTTCGCCGATTACTGCGATGGTTTGCAGGTTGTCGCTCTTGGCATCGTATTTCATGACTGATGCGCGGTCGATTTTAAGCAGAGTCATGACGTTCTCAAGAATTTTGCGCAGCAGTGTGTCGAGGTCGTAGCCATGGTTGAGGCTCAGGCTCATGGCGTAGAGGATTTCGAGTTCGCGTTTCTGTCTGGTCAGGCTCTGGTTTGCCTCTTTGTTTTCGCTGACATAGCGGCAGAATTCAACAGCATTGTCGAGCTGTGCGCAGGCGTTTCGAAGAGATACGACGTCTTTTTCGCCGAAGGCTTGAGACCTGTTGGCGAGCAAAAATGCGCCTTCAATGTCATTTCTGAGAATCATCGGCACTATGATGTAATTCTTGATTTCGCTCTTGTGTTCATCGGGTTTTTCAAAGTTCTGTATCAGACCACCTTTGGGTTCGCGAAGGAAATCATTCAGCAGTTTTCTGGTTGTTTCTTTAACGCTTGCAGGGTGCTCGTTCACGCATGATGCGAATATAAAACCGCTATTCACCTCGGTCGCTGCGGGAGATATGTTCTGCCCTTCCATAAATGCGCCGATTTCACAGTTGAAAAAGGAGACGAGTATCTTTAGCGACTTGTAAATAAGCTTATCGAGCACACGGTAGCGGTCGGTGACGCGATCAAGCTTACTAATCAGCTGTAATTCGCGGTATTTTTCCTTGAGAAATCTGATTTTTTCCTTGCCTTTGAGTTCTGAAAGCTTGCTGGGCATGGGTGTCTCCCTCTCTTGATAATGCGTCTGGATATTCTATGATTTGTGTTGTGTCATGATAAGTATATTGGCGTCATGGCAATAATTCAAGCATTAATAGGAACAGCGACCTTGTTAAGGCTTTTATAAAAGCAATTTTGCATCTGTTTTTGCCAGCGAAACTATGAATTCAATGTTGACAGTGGGTTAGTCTGCCCATTTGATGGGGGATAGGTCGGTAGTGGTCAGGAATTGACGGGCTTCTTCTTCTGATGCGAAGCGTTTTATTACGTCATAAACGAGAAACAGGCGTTCGCCGTCGATTTCGACCTCGATTACCGGGCGCTGCATGGTTTCTTTTTCAGGTGGGTCGATGTCGAGCAGACACCAGTGGGGCTCGGCTGTTTTAAGGCACATTTCGCAGCGCTCTGGGCCGCGCTTGCAATGAGGAACCGATAACTTTTTAATGATGTATTTCATGTTCTGTGTTTCCTCCAATACAGGCATTGCAGGCAGCTCTTTTGTGTCCTCAATTGTTGCTTCGACAGTTTGCATGCTGCTGCCCGATGCAATTTCCTGCTCAGTCGCAATTGTCTGAGTGTTGCCGGCTGAAATCAGAGCCATAGCCAGTATTGTGGCCAACATCTTTTCTTTCATGAGTCCTCCTGTTTCCCAAGATGATTTTAGCACGGATTTTGACTAAATGACGCAGTTGGAATAGAATCAACAAAGGACAGAGAGAATCGCTCTTAAAGGCGCTGTACCTGAAAATTGCAAATAGCGATGAGTTGAGAGAGCAGGGAGGAAAACAATGTCGGAAATTCGTTACAATGCGATTACCGGAGACTGGGTGATTATAGCGGTCGAGCGCTCGAAACGCCCGATGAATTTTTCTGATGCAGCTGCCAAGGCCAGTGTTCCGGAGTATCTTGATTCATGCCCGTTTTGTCGGGGTAACGAGCATATCGCTCCTGACGAAGAGTTTAGAATCTCTGATGCGGAAGGTGGCTGGCGCATCCGTGCAGTGCGCAACAAGTTTTCTGCGCTGTCTTTTACTGGTGAGCCGGTTGCGCTTAATAATGCCCGCAGAACAATCAACGGTGTGGGCAGGCACGAGGTTATCATTGAATCGCCGCGGCACAATCATTTTATGGCTTTTCACAGCACGCAGCAAACTGTCGACCTGCTTTCGGTTTATCGCAACCGCTTTTTGAATTTTTATGAAGATCCGCGGGTTAAACACGTAATTCTGTATAAGAATCACGGGCCCGAAGCCGGGACATCGCTTGAACACCCGCATTCGCAGATTGTCGGCACCCCGGTGGTTCCCGGGCAGGTTGTGCAACGTATTGAGCTTGCTGAAAGATCGTATCGCGAAACCGGCAAATGCCTGTTTTGCAGAACTATGACCGAAGAGATAGCAGAGCAGAAACGTCTGGTGGCTGAAACAGAGCACTTTGTCGCGTTTATTCCATTTGCTTCGCTCTCGCCCTATCATGTCTGGATATTTCCGAAGGTCCACTCGGCGTGTTTCTCGACAATCAGCGAGAATGCGATGACCGACCTGGCGAGCTTGTTGAACAGCGTGCTGGGCAAACTTTACACCGCGCTGCACAATCCCTCCTACAATTTTGTCATTCGTTCGTTGTCGCCACAGGAAGCGGATTTGCCGCAATTTCACTGGTATCTGGCCATCGTTCCGCGCATCGCAAAAGCGGCTGGTTTTGAGCTGGGTACCGGTATGTACATCAACAGTTCTGTTCCGGAGCATAGCGCCGAAACTCTCAGGGCTGCCGATTTGCCGCTGCCTGTCACGGTCTGATTCAATGGTTGCGGTGTTTGATTTCTTTTCCACAAATGAGTTCAAGAACTGGTATACTGCCTGCTCCGGGCTCTCGGCGGGATCAGGCAGCTCTTACTGGCTTCAGCAATTAGAGATGCGCATGCCAAATGCACTTGTCCCCAATGCTGCGGCATCGGCAGTTGATCTATGTGATTAAAATCTGGAGGCGAGATGGAAATTAAAGGTAGTCAGACTGACTTTGAAGCGGTTCTTTCGGATGATTATTTTGAGCGTTATGATGCCTGCGAAAACCTTTTGCAGGCGAATGACATTCCGTTGAAAATTTCTGATCTGCGTCAGGTTTTTCAGCATATAATTATCGAAGCTGGTGCGGGTAATGAGACTGCAAAGCAGCACTACCGAGATGCTCAGGTTGCGCTGGAAAAATTCATCAGGGAATATGGTCAGCCTGTTGATTATACAAAGTTGACGCCTGCTGAGATCAATGAGTGCTTTCTTGATGCCTGTGCTGGTATCTCGAATAAACCAGATCTGGCCAAGATTAGAGAGTTGGTTGAGCGCGGCGCCGACATCAACATGCATGACAAACTTGGTTTTGCGGCGCTTCAATCTGCTACCCACATTTACGACCGCGATATCATGCGGTTTTTTCTCGAACGCGGCGCTGATGTAAATGAAATAATTCATTATACAGACGGTAATGTTTCGACAGTCTGGTTGAACAAGGTTGCATACTCGCAACCAGAAGATTTAAGGCTGATGTTGTCACATGGCGCCAGGCCTGACGATCGCGATTCTCAAGGCAACAACGCTCTACTCAAATACTGTGCTGGCAAACCGGTTCGCGAAGGTGTCGCACTGCTGCTTGAATATGGCGCTTCGGCGCTGGCGGTGAACAATGACGGCAATTCTTCATTGCATCTGATTGCCAGGGTCAGCGTAGATCCCGAAGCAGTTCAGTTGCTTATTGAAGCTGGTGCCGACGTGAATCTGCTCAATTCTATGGGCGACAGTCCACTGCATGTAAACGCAAGATTCCAGCTGGCTGGTGATGAAAGAACCACAATCTGCCTGATTGAGCGAGGAGCTGACCCTGATGCTATGAATGCCGATGGCGACACGGCTCTGCTGCTTGCTGTCCGCTGCGACAAGGAGCTGGTAGTAAAGGCTCTGGTAGATCATTGCGCCAGAAAAGATGTTCGGGACGCTTCGGGAAAGACCGCACTGGATATCGCTTTGGATAAAGGTTTTCTCAAAACAGCCAGTCATATCGACCCGCAGGCGCTGGTTGAATACGACAAAAGGTCTGAAAGCGCTGGCATAAGCAAGATAAAAGAAGCTATTATCGAGAATCTCCGGGCCGGAATGCATCAGTATAGCTCTAACAAGGAAGGCTACTCTATTTTTTCGTGCCGTGGCGCGGCGTATTTGTTTGAAGACTATATCGAAGGTGCCACACCGCCGGTTGTTTCGACCTTTAACAGCGATGAAGATGCACTGAAGTTTCTTTATGATACTAACAGATCCTATTCATCAACAAACGAGACCGAAGTGACCGTTTACCAGAGAATATTAAGCTCATTACACAGGTGAACGCTATGGCAGAAAAAAAGAATAAGCGACCAGAAGCCGCGACGGCAGCTTCCCAGAAATGTGAATTCTGCAAAAAGACAGGTAGTCACTATGAGGTTGATTACCATCTTGATCGTGTGCCGCCGGAAGAATTCAAAAAGTTCAGAGTATTGTACGATGAAGGTTTTTATTTTTCGATTATTCGCTGCCGCAGGTGCAGAACAATTTATAAGCGCAACCGCTACGTTGATAACGAGATATGCAACGAGTCTGACGAGGACGTATATGTCGAGCTTTCTGAAGAAGAGCTGAACGACCTGCTGCGGTTTTTTAAAAAAAGGCAGAAGGAATTTACAAGTGAAATCCATCGACGGTTAAGAGGCAAAATCAGCAGTCTGAGTAGAGATGAGAGGGCTGTTATCAATATTTTCTGCAAGTGCAAGAAAGACCAGTTGTCAATTTATGGATTAATGGAGAAGGCAAAAGAACCCTTGAAAAGCGCTCTTGAAAAACTTCTCAAGTCTCTGGTTAAAAAAAGTGTTTTGAAAACATTTGAGATATCGACAATAACGCATTACAGAATTGTCGACGAACGCTGACAGCTGTCATTCGGAGTCTCGCTTTTAATCGAGTTCGCGGCAGATCATTCTTTGCAGGTTGTTTCGGGCAGGAGTTTGTTGAGGAAAATGCCGATTATGGCGGCCAGAGCCATGCCTTCGACTTTGAAGCTGATTGAGCCGATTTCGACGGGCAGCGCGGCGCCGCCCAGGCCGAGCACGAGAATGACGGCGACGATGATCAGGTTGCGCGGCTGACTTAGGTCAATGCGGTTTTCGATCAGGCTTCTAGCGCCGATTGCCGCGATCATGCCGAAGAGTATGATAGAGATGCCGCCGACAACTGCTGAGGGGATGGTAGAAATAATGCAGCCAAGCTTGGGTACTATACCCATGATGATAGCGAAAACGGCAGCGATTCTCATGACCAGAGGATTGTGGACTTTGGTCAGCGCGATAACGCCGGTGTTTTCGGAATAGGTTGTGTTCGGCGGCCCGCCGAAAAATGTCGAGAGGGCGGTGGCCAGGCCGTCGCCGATCAGGGTGCGATGCAAACCGGGTTCTTCGATAAAGCGTTTTTTAACGGTTTCGCCGATGGCAAGCACATCGCCGATGTGCTCAACCATGGTAGCGATGGCGACGGGAGCGACGAGCATTATTATCTGCAGATCGAATTTTGCCATGATAAAGCCCGGACAGGCCAGCCAGCCGCTGCTCATCATCTGGCTGAAATCGACTTTGCCCAGCAGAATTGCTGCCAGATAACCGCCAATCAGTCCGCAGAGAACCGGCAGGACCTTGAGAAAACCTCGGGCGAAAATGCTGACGCAGGTAACTATGGTGAAGCTGATTATTGCGAGAAGCCAGCCGGTGCTGGCCATGTTGATGGCGACCGGCGCAAGTTTCAGGCCGATAACCATGATGATCGGGCCGGTAACCACTGGTGGGAAGAAAGATACTACTTTCTGATAACCGTAGGCGTAGACAAGGCCGGCTAGGATAAAATACATCAGGCCGGCGACAAAAGCGCCGCCAAGGGCATAAGGCATCATTTCGGGCTTGAAGGCGTCGCTGCCGAAAGCGCCGGTTACGGCCGCCAGAGGCGCGATAAAGGCGAATGATGAACCAAGAAAAACCGGGACTCGGCCGCCGGTTACCAGATGAAAGACAAGGGTGCCAACTCCGGCCATAAACAGTGCGACCGAAACGTCAAGGCCAGTGATCAGTGGAACCAGAACTGTGGCGCCAAACATGGTGAAGGCGTGCTGCAGACCGAGGATGAGCTTTTTGCCCAGCGGCAGTTCGACTCCTTCGGCAATGATGCCGTCATCAACAATGTGGTTTTCCTGATTCATGCTGGCCCTCCCGTGAACAACTTGGTAAATTGCGGCAATTATAAACGAGTTATGCTTCGGCTGCAATTTTTTGTGAACAACTGGGGCGGAGTTTGTAAAAAAAAGAGGGCAGGCTTCGACTTGAAGCTGCCCTCTTTTTTGGAAAAGCGATTAGAGGCCGGGTACGTTGGCGCGTTTCATTTTCTGCTTGATGTTGAAGGCAGCCAATTTGAATGGAGGAGCTTTTTCAACTCCGACATTTTCTTCGGTCAGGAAGGAAATACTCCAGGCATAGACGATATCGCTGCTGGTTTCACCTTCGACATCGACGGCAACCCAGAAGGTCAGCGCCCACTGTATCGGCTGGCCGAAAATATTGCGCTTGAAGCAATACCAGTCGGGCTCGACGATGCAGGCTTTGAGAGCTTTTTCGGTGGGTTTGCAGGTGGAGTTGAAGTAATCAAGCGCCGCCTGGTTGAGCTCGGCTGGGGTGCCGGGTCCTGAAAAACCTTTGTGATCGCCGGGCCACTGACGTTCGGCAATCTGCTTTTGAACCGCGGCGGCGTCGCCGGCAGTGGCTTCTTCGACCCTGGGAGCGAGTTCAATCAGCGCGGAGTTGTGTGGATCATAGCGCAAACCCAGCTGAACAAGCGTTTTCAGCTTTTCAAACATTGTGGGGCGGATCGCTTCGTCGAAAGAGCTCATGCCATTGAGGTCACGCTCGGCGATGCCGGCGATGTCTTCGCCAACGCTTTGGCGCAGGGGAGAGATGGCCTTGCTGATTTTGTCGAAATGCTTAACTTCGGCGCTCCAGTCCCAGCCGGATGGATTCTTGCCGAGAAGTGCTTCCATGGCAGCTTCAAGATTCTCAAGATTGTTGCCACAGGTTTTGCCGAGAGCTTCGATTTTTTCGCGCATAACTGCTGACTCGGTTTTCTCAAACTTTTCAAGTTCTTCGATGAAGCTTTCGTGGTCGTTAGGATGAATCTGACCGTTTTCAATCTTGTACATAATGTCGTTCAGGCGCTGACGTTCTGCCCTAAGAGCTTCCCAGGCAGCATATGCAGCGTCTTTGGCGTTTCCGACCGATTTGAAGGCAGATTCGCATTCGCTTTCGAGGCGGGCCACTTCAGTTTTCAGGCGAAGCAGTGCCGGGTGCGGCTCAGCACCTTCCTGGGCGAAATACTTTTCGGCGCTGGCCAGGCGGCTTTTGACATCTTCCATGAGTTCCTGACCCTGCTGAGCGTTGTTCATCTGAGTGGTCAGAATCATGGCTTCGAAGGCATTGAGGCGTATTTTGTCCCAGTTTTTGAAAAATTCCGGGCGGGCGGCGTCGGGCTTTTCGGCTGTATCGGCACAGGTCCAGTAACCGACCTGTTCAGCCTTTTTGAAGGCGTTGCGAATTTTTTCATGTAATGGGGTAACATCGGGGTCAGTCGTTTCCCAACCGTCCTGCAGTGCGCTGTAATAATAGCCAATGATGTCACTGAACAGCCACTGAATTTCGATCTGCAGGCTCAGCCAGTTCCAGGAATCCAGGCTTCCTCTGGCTTTGCAGGGCTCATACAGCTTTCCTTGTGACTTGAATCTGTTGTATTTGTCGATAATAACATCGATATTCTTGTCAAACTCAGTAATCTGATCGTAGCAGTAGTCGAGATTGCCGGTTGGCAGGCGTTTGGAAGGCGTCTTCGGTCTGGCAGTCAAATCTGCTGCTGGCGTGCTGGCAGTCTGGTTGGCTGCTGGTGTGCTTGCTGTTTTGGCCGGTTCTGCTGCGGCAGTTTCGGCTGCTTTGGTTTCGGACTGTGCCGGTGTGGCCGCCGCTTTGCTGAATACTATCGAAGCGATATCTGAACCGGAAATAGTACCGTTGGCATCTTCGCCATTCTGGTCGGTGCCGGTGAAGCTCATGTAGGCGCTATTGCCGGCAAATATCCAGGCACGCGTCACTTTCTGAACTTTGCCATCATGAGTGGTGATGGTATGCTCGCGAGGGTCTGAGCTCCATTCGATGCTGGCAATATCCTTGAATAAAACTTTCGTCTTTGTACCGCCTTCGGGGGTAAACTCGATGCGGCCGTCAGGCGCGATCGAAGTCACGGTGATGGTGTTGCCGGTGGTCGTCTTGATGACGGCCTGCAGCCCTTCGGCGGCCCACGCCTGGCCAAATGTGCTGAAAACAATAATGGCAATCAGGCAAAAGCTTTTCATACAGTTCTGTTTCATAATTCTCTCCGTTGATGTCAATTTTCAGGCTGGAAGTAATGAGCACTCGTCGTGCGAAGCGGTAGCGCAATAATCGCGCTTATGTACCCTCCCTTTGCCTGGCTGGATAAGGTTTGCGTCGCCAGCCAGAAATTTTGGCTCTGAATTAATTTTATCTGCCTTGAAGCTAGCACTACCGGCATTTTGAGTCAACGGATTCACAAGCATTGCACCGATCAGCAAGCTGCCGTCTGGCGAAAATCATTCAGCCATGTACAGCCGCAAACTATTTTCGACTGCAGTCACGAATGGCACTAAGATAAGAAGCAAAATTTTGTGAATCGTGCTCATGATCGTAATCCTAATCGTAATCGATTTGCGCTGTTGATTTTTCGATTACGATACCACTTCGTTCGACGCAGGCCATGGATGGCCAAGTGTCGAGGCGCCTGTGGATACAGCGAGCATCGACTCACGAGCACCGCTTCGCTGAGCACGAGTAAAACATCTGCGTTTAGACCTTTCGTTAGCTTAGTGCCATTCACTGCAGTCACCTGTTCTGGTAGCGGGAATGTCAGAGTGTTTTGCCTGTCTGCGAAAGTATTCTGAGCGATTTTTTCGCATTCAGTCATGGATTTTCTCAGACGGCAAGGAAATGACAGGAGAAAATGTCGCGTCAAGCATTGTGGGTGGCTTGTTCCGGGGATACTGTGCGATCGGGGTGCAGTATTTGTAGATCATTCTGGCTGGGTTTCGTCGGGAAGCAATCTGGTATATCAGCATACGCGTCTCCGGGAGCGTGCGATGACGGCTTCGACTATTGACTTAAACAGTGTCTGCAGTTATACTTGCGGTGTCTTATAAACATAGTATTTGTGGCGTGAAAGGACTGCTGATGCAGCTTAAACTGCAGGATCGTAGAGTCGTAGACATGGTCAGTGCCTCGAAAGATGACATTCAGGCGATCATAGATCATTACATTGCAGTTTATAAAGGCAAATATCCTTTGCCTGAAGTTTCTGACCCGACGATAATCGCGCGCAAGGTAGAAGACCCCGGTTATTTATGGCTTCTGGCAAAGGTGGATGGGCGCCTCATCGGTTCGGTAATCTTTGCTGTCGACCCGGTGAACAAGATCGGAAAAACCTACGCCGCTGCTATTTTAAATGAGTTTCGCGGCCAGGATCTGATGCGCACCATGACCCGGCATGGTCTTAAACTTTTGACCGAGAAAACCCGTGTCTGCGATGTGGTTTACGCGACGACACGCACAGTAAGCTTTGCGCCGCAGGTATTGCTCGAACATCTTGGCTTTATATCGCTGGGCATTTTCCCTAATGTGCGCAAAATCGAATCTTTTGAGACGCACGGACTCGAAGTGTATCTGAGCCCCAACTCAATGAAATATCGTCGGCAGTCACCGATGCTTATTCCGGAACTGCATGATTTTTACAAGATCGCGCGCGAAGAATTGAACCTTGAAGAGCCACATACAGTGATTCTTGACGAACGTGATCCGCGCAAAATGGGCGCGATGGTTGAGTTTGACCTGCTCGAGGATCTCGCTGAGGTGAGTCGGAAGTTCTACCAATATCAGGATAAAGACCTGATGCAGAAGGTTTTTTTTCCGTTTACTGACCCGAACATGCTGTTTTCGGCCCGCGATGGCAGCGCCGATTTTTTTGTTAACTTCAATCGTATCGATGGCAACGGTGTCATGGTCGGTTACCGCTATAATGGCGGCGATATTCACAATGCGATGATGTGGTTTTGTGAGGCGGCTTCAAAATCGGGCATGCGCTACATCGAATTACTGGTTAACGCGTTCAAGCCTGAGATGCAGCGCCTGGCACTTGACACAAAGTTTCTGCCGTGCGCTTATTTCCCGGCCATGCGCATCAATGACCAGGGTTTGCGCGAAGATTTTCTGGTGTTTTCGCGATCATTTGAGAATCTGGATTTTATGGATCTGAATCTGGTCGATAATAACCGGCGCTTTCTTGATGCGTTCATGAAGTGCTGGTATGAGCTGCTGGTGCGTTGCCAGCCTGACTTTGACGAGGAGTGGAGAATTGGCTGAAGCAAAACCTTTTGAACGTTGTGGCCAGTTGTTTGATATTAACCGCGCCTTTGCGCACAGCAAAACGACCGACAAGCTGTTCGACCAGGCGATGAACGAAGCGCTGCGCTGGCATGCTGCGAAATGCCCGGATTATCGGGCTTTTCTGCGCGAAAGCGGACTGACTGATTTTGCGCAGGAATATGCGCCTGAGGAGATTCCACCGCTGCTGGTGACGATTTTTAAAGAGTTTCGGCTGGCTTCGGTGCCTGAACGGCAGGTCAAGATCGAGCTGACATCTTCGGGAACTGGCGGTCGCAAGAGCGCGATTATTCTCGATAACCGCTCATATCGGCGCATTATGACGATTCTCAACAATATTTTTGACTCGCTGGGCATGGTAAATCATCAGCAGAAGGTGAATTACCTGTGTTTCACCTATGATCCCAAGGTGGCCGGCAACGTTGGTACTGCGTTTTCCGATAAGGGCCTGACTGGTCTGACCGGCCGGCGTTCGGTTTATTACGCGATTCGCTGGAAAGAAGCGATCAACGATTTTGAATTCGACCTTGATGCTACGGTTAAGAAGCTGATCGCCTTTGGCAAACGGCCAGAACCGGTGCGGATTCTCGGGTTTCCTGCTTATCTCTGGCAGGTGTGCAATCGGCTCGAAGAAGCCGGCATAACGCTGAATCTTGGCAAGGACTCGTATATTATTACCGGCGGCGGCTGGAAGATGCACAAAGATCAGGAAGTCAGCAAAGATTTCTTTAAAGACCGCGTCGAGCGGGTGCTTGGCATACCGCGCCATAATTTGCGCGATCTTTTCGGCATGGTCGAGCATGGCATTCCTTATGTTGACTGTGAAGCCGGGCGTCTGCACGTGCCGATATACGCGCGCGCGCTGACTGTCGAACCCGAAACGCTGAAGCCGGTTGGCGACGGCAAAGAGGGGTTGTTATACCTTATGACGCCTTATCTTTCGAGTTATCCGTCGATTGCGCTGCTGACGACTGACAAGGCGATAATCGAGGGTAACTGCCCGTGCGGCCGGCCGGGCAAGACGTTCAGAATTGTTGGCCGAGCCGGTCTTAACAAGCACAAAGGCTGCGCCATGACTGCGCTCGATCTACTCAAGTAATGGAACAGGCATGAAAAAGCAGAAAATATACGTATTTGGACAACAGCAGGACCAGAACTGGCTAAACGCCGATACCGCCAGCGAGCTTCTCGATGAAGCCTTTGAAAAGGCCGCCGTGGCGGCCAGACCAGACCTGACCTGCATTCTGGAAATTCTCGACCAGGTTGCGCAGGCATGGGCAGACCCTGATTATCACCTGCGCCGCAAGGCCGCGGAGATTTTGCCGAAGTTGACTGATTTCAGCGAACAGATGATAGAGCAGGGTTTTAAGGCGATAAGTGCGATCTGTCGTCGTGAAAGCCTTGAAAAGAGACTCAAGGGCGAACTTGGCAATCTGGCGGTTCTTGACGCTGGTTTTGAACGGCCACATCTTGATTATCAACTGCGTGCGCTGCCGCGTGGCGTGCTGTTGCATCTGACTGCCGGCAACGTCTTTGTTGGTGCGGTTGACAGTCTGGTCAGCGGCATAATCACCAAGAACGCGAATATTCTGAAGATGAGTCGCGTAGACCCGGTGTTTCCGGTGTTATTTATTGAGAGTATAAAAGAGCATGATCCGGCAGGCATAATCTGGCCCAATCAGGCGGCTGTTCTCTGGAAAGGCGGCGATGAGTCGATCGAAACGCCGCTGTTGAACGCCCAGTTGACAGTGATTTTCTGGGGCGGACATGATGCGCTGCTTTCAGTTAAGGCGCGTATTGGCGCTTCGACAAAGCTTATCGAAAACGGGCCGCGCTATTCTCTCGCTGTTGTAGAAGGTCAGAGACTGAAAAAAGAGGTTCCTGAATACCTGGTCAAGGGTCTGGCCCAGGATCTCTCGCTATGGGATCAGCAGGCGTGTTCTTCGCCGCATGTGGTTTATGTTCTTGGTTCTTCCGCACAGACGCATCTGCTGATGGAAGCGCTTTATGACGAGATGGTATCTCTGTCAGAAGAACTGCCGGTTGGCAATCTCGGGTTTGACGAGAAGGTCGAAATCCGCAAGGTCAGAGACATTGCGCGCATGATGCAGGCGCGTGGCGAAGGCAGACTGATGTGCCCTGAAGCGTTCAGTTTTTCGCTGATTCTCGAAGAAGACCCGGTTTTCAAGGTCTCGTGCCTGAACCGGACCCTGTTTTTCAAGACGGTCAAGAGCTGCGAGCAGCTGATTGAGCAAGTAAGGCCTCTCGCGGCGTATCTGCAGACGGTCGGGTTGTGCTGCACTCCTGAAACCAGGCAACAGCTTGCCGACAGCTTTCTGGAGCTTGGCGCGAAGAGAATTACCGAGATCGGCGGCATGAGCGAAGGGCATGATGGTGCGCCGCACGATGGCGTGTTCATGCTCAGGCAGCTGGTCGAGTGGGTAGGGGTCGAGTATCGCGGCACACCTGAAAGCCGTGTGGAGAACTTTTTATCGAGAATTTACCCGTCACCCTATTATCGTGGTTTGCTTGATAAGGCTGGTGGTTGCGGGTTTGAGCATTTCATGCGCCTGCCTCTGCTTGACCGCGCGACTTTTTACCGTAACTCGCCGCCGGCATCAGAAGACATTCTGACCGGGCCGATGACCGACGCCTATGTTTACGCGTCGGGTGGCACAACCGGCGAACCAAAGTTCACGCTTTATTCGAATGATGAATACCGGTTATCAACCGATCTGCTGGCTGAAATATTCAAGAATGCCGGGATTTGTCGTGAAGACCGGGTAGCCAACCTTTTTATTGCCGGTAATCTCTGGACGAGTTTCAACGTTTCGGGTCGAGCGCTTGAGAATATCGGTTGCTTGCAGTTGCCTGTTGGTGGTGGTTCTGATATTGAGAACATCTTGAAGTATCTCAGATTGTTTGCAGTAAATGCGGTGGTCGGGCTGCCTTCGATAATCATCAATCTCGCCGAAGAGATCGAGAAGCGCAAATTGCCGATTAAAATAGAGAAGATTTTATATGCTGGCGAGCATTTAAGGCCGCAGACGCGCGAGTATCTGCAGAGGGCGGTGGGAGCCACCCTGATCAGGTCGGCAGGGTATGCCTGTGTCGACACAGGCCCGGTGGGCTGGCAGTGTCAGTATCTCGACGGGTCGGTGCATCATGTTTGTGATGACCACAGCTTTGTTGAGATTCTGGAGCCGGAGACGGGGCGGCCGCCGGCCGACCCGACTGCCGCCGGCGAGCTGGTGGTCACCAACCTCACGCGCATCCTGATGCCGGTTGTGCGCTATCGCACCGGTGATCTCGGCCGGTGGCAGGCCGCAACGACCTGTCGTTGCGGCTTCTCCGGCCGCTCGTTCGAACTTCTCGGCCGCTGCGATGACTTGCTTGTCATCGGTGGTATCAACCTGATGCCCGTCGATGTCGCCGCCGGACTCAACAGTTTGCCGGTAAGCCAGTCTTTTCAAGTCGTTGCGCGCCATGTTGCCGGTAAAGACCACCTTCTGCTCCGCCTCGAAGCCGAAAAGCCTTTGCCTGACGACAAGATTATCACCGCGCTCAAAAAGGGCAGCTACAAAATCGCTGAATCACTCAAAGATAACTGGATGACCATCAGCATCGAGTGGTTCCGCCCCGGTGGTCTTCCGCGCAACGAACGCACCGGCAAACTCAAACCTATCGTCGACGAACGTCACTGATTTTTATTTATAAAACTACCCGAATCAATATTTTTGATTCGGGACTGCCCTGCTTTCCGCTTTTTCGTAATCGTAATCGTTGGCGTCCTTTCGGCAAACTTCTGAAAAGCCGGCTTTCTCAATAACGCGGCAGGACGTAGTGTTCAATCAGGCAAGAATCAGCGGATCGATTCGATAGTATTTTCGGCAGGATTCAACGCAGCGTCCAGTTTGGAGACACCCATGGGGATGTATTGTGTTCCAGCTCTTTTAAACGCTTCTACGGCCTGTTGCATGGCGTCCTTGGGGCCGGCCAGAAGGAAAAAGCCAGGAAGGCGATCCGGATCGACGGGAAACACACGCTTTATCGCCTCGTCTGCAGGATATTCGCCATGTGCGAGCAACTCTTCCAGCGAAACTCCCAATCTCCAGGCTCGGATGGCCATTTTTAATCCTTTTCCCTGTGGATGGCTGGTCAGCTTTCCTAAGAAAAAGCGGTTGCGGAAGGTTAGCGTGCGAACCAGGTTCCGTCTTCGGTCGAGGTCGCGAAAATACTTGTGGAAAACCTGCAGAAGAGCATCTACACCCGCTCCGCCACGGTCGAGTGGGAAATCCAGACTTATCAGGCCGACACCCTTGCCGGCCCAGAGGGAGTGGGTCTGAGTGCAGGAGTAAATCGGGAAAGATTGCCGCATGCTCGACAAGATATACTCGCCCATATCCTCGTGGATGGCGTCCAGAGCTAGATATTCCACCGATCCACCCGGAAAGCCAGGCCAGATATGATTTATTGTGAGCTTCGACGCCTGAGGCTTTTCGAAACAGACAACGGTTCCGGGAACGACCGGGCTTGGAGCCGGAATGCGCGGAATCGCTGCCGAAGCGGTTTCAGGCCAAGCCCCGGCGACGGACAGCAACGGCTTGATCTCGTTCTTCCAGTCAGGCCGAATCGACAGGAAAAGTGCGGCTCCGCGAGGCTGCAGCCGGAGAGAGTAGGATGCCAGTGCGAACGGAGTGATCGTCTTCACCTCGGAGGCCACTTGAGCCGGAAGCCTGCTGTATGGGTGATTGGGACCGAAAAGAGCGAGACGGGCCAGGGAAATCACCCGCAGATCGGTCTTGATTCCCAGTCCGTTGCGGGCCGCTTCTACCTCGGTGTCTGAGAATGGCCAATCCGAGATCAGGGACCGTATCCGTTGCAACCCCAGAGCTAGCGAGGCGGGAGAGCCTTCCCATTGAAAGGAGATCCCATCGTCACTGGCCTGGCAGATTGGCCCCGTCTCTCCGCTCGGCTGTCCCATTCCCAGGCTTCTCGACAAGCAAGCAGCGGTAAGATTTGCCAGGCCGGCATGCCCCGAAGGATCTGCCCCCACTCCGCTCGGAAAGATCAATTCTGCCTGGCCAGCGAACGCATACGGATCCTCCAGAACCCAGATTTCCAAGCCGTTGTCGGCAACAAAGCGCTCGTGCTTCGTGATATGGATGGATGCAGTTCCCGGATTCGGTGGCGGCAGAGTGAAGGTGAGGTTTTTCGAGGGGAAACTTGTTTCTGGGAACGAATCGGGAAGGATTGGCCTGGGCTCGGTTTCCGAAGCGACAAAGACCAGAAAGGTAGCTTGCGCCGGAGTCAGCCAATTCCGCACGAAGGCCTGCACGTCCGATGCGGAGACTTTTGCAACGGCGGCCCACTCACGTTGCCACGCTGCCGGATCACCGGCGAGAGCAGCTCCGAGCCCTAGAAGTTTGGTCCGCCCCTCAGAGGTCTGTAATTCCAGCCAAGCATCCTGTTGCCATTGGGTCTTGGCCGCGGTGAGCTCGGGGAGGGTTGGGCCTTCAGACGCGAGAGCCGTGAGAAGCTTCGCATACTGTTCAGCAACCCTTTCGGCAGAGGTTCCAGATGCCAGTCGCCCCCAGAGTAAGTGCAACCCGGAATCTTCCTGCAGATCGAGGAAGCAATGCTCAGAAAGGAACTCCTGATAGCACGGGGATGTTCCAAGGCGCGCGACAAGTTCAGGTGCCATCCTGAGCAGATAGCTGCTTACCAGATACGCTGGATGCTCAGGGGAGAAACGTTCGGGTGTGGGCCAGGTGATGGTGAACTGGCCGTTGAAACGAGAGCTCGGTACACGTATTGGTGTCAGACCCAAACCGGATGGCCGAATAGGGGGGGAGGGAGAGAGCGGAGAGGAAGCCAGGCCGACGAAGGCTTCGGCGACCCAGGTAGCGACCGCAGCAGGAGAAACGGGGCCGGCCACTACAACGGTCAGTCGTTGTGATGTATAGAGGCTTCTCCGTGCTGGATCTAGGTTTGGCAGGGCGATGGTTCGCGGGTCCACTAAAGAATCAACGCACGAGAGGTCGGGTAGGCCGGAGCCGACTTGCATTCCCAACCCGACCAGGTCAGGGAGATCGTTCTCTCGTTCCCAGTTTTCGGCGGCCAGAACCTCTCGTTCTGCAGCCCAACGCACGGGAAATCGCTCATGAAGCCTGGCGAACCGCCAGCCTTCAAGGGAGATCAGCCACGGTAGAACATCGGGAGGAACGATACTGGAATAGCAGGTGTAGGTCCATGTCGTCAGTCCCTGAAATTGGCAACCAGTTCCCACTGCTCGATGCATGTGATCGGCGAAGGTATTGGATGCGGAGTCCGGTGTTGAGAAGAAAAGATGCTCCAGCAGGTGGGGAATATTACTGTTAGCAAGGGGAATGTGCCTTCTACCCGCTCGGAACAGACTGGTGACAACTCCGAGTGGAGCATTCGGTTCGGGCAACACTACGAGTTGCAGCCCGTTGGGAAGCACCTGAAAGGAAAAGGGAATATCCGGCGGCGATGGCATCTCGGCATGAAGAGGTCGTTGCATCCCGCTGAGCAGGCCATGACAAATGATTACAAGGCAAAGAAGAAGTCTCGCCGGATTATTCGTGCTCACTTTTGAGCCTCCTGGTGAATCCTGCTTCTCATTTCTTGAATTTTTTCGGCCAGAAGGATTTTCATGAAGAATTGACAAGGAACATCCCTTTGCTTGGCAAGGATCTTTAAATCGTTAATCATCTCTTCGGGTAAGCGCAGAGAGATGGTTTTCAGTGCTGATAAGCGCCAGCTTCTCATCGCGCGTCAGTCGCTTGACTGCAAATTCGCGTCGGCTCGCGCTTGAGCGATCCGGGTGCGGCTCACGATAAACCAGTCGAACTGGCGTTCTGGCACGGGTATAACGCGATGCTGTTCCCTCGTTGTGCTTCGCCATGCGCTGCTCAATGTCATTGGTAATACCGGTGTACAGGCTGTTGTCGGCACACTCGATAATATACAGCCACCAGCCCTTTTCGGTCTTTTTAGCAGTCACTATTTTTTCTTTCTTTATTTTTCAGCCCTGGCACAACATCTGCGAAATCATACCAATTCTACTTATTTCGTTCGTTCTCGCACCAGTACATCCTGCACGTCGTAATCGTCATCCTGCGCGGAGTCGCAGGATCCAGAATGCCGGTAAAGTCATGGATTCTGCGACCTTGCTGCGTGCAGAATGACAAATTAAGCCTTCCATAATCGTTCTCGTCGTTGCTGGCAATTACAAAGACAACTCCGATACCCAGTTTTTCGCTGTGAACGAATTCTCTGTGAATAGTATCATTATAAATACGGACTGACCGCACAAAGCCGCTAATACGCAGACTTGTCCTGCATTTCCGTGCCTTTGTGACTTCGTGCGAACCGCTTTTTTGCCCGGTTATTTCTGGCCTGCCTGATTGGCTTTCTCCAGACTGGTTACATGATAATAAACCAGCGGCTTTTCAACGTTCTTGACCGGCATTGCCTGCGGTCCAACCAGCTGCCACATATTCATCGGCCTGATCAGTTCCTGCAGCCGTTCAGTGACCAGTATCTGATCCGCCTTAGCCAGTCCCTGTAGTCGCGCGGTAATATTCATTCCTGAGCTGAAAGCAGTCAGGTCGTCATTCGGCCCGATCAGACCCACTACCGCCGGGCAGTAATTCGCACCAATCGCCACGCCAAACTTCGCGTAGTCCGGGTGCTTTCTGATGTCTGAATATTCCGGCATCATGAAAACTGTTCGAGTGACTTCTATGATAATTTCTGCTGACTTGATAACCTTTTCCGCGATTTCTTCAGGTGTGCCAGAATAAAACGGCGGCCCGAACAGCAATATTATACAGTCACCTACCAGTTTGTCGAGGCAGGCACCCAGCGGAAACACCCGTTTGATGATCTCGTTCGACCAGGTGTCGACAAACTTGGTTATGCGCTCGGGAGTAACCAGTATCTGCTCGCTCATTTTGGTAAAACCAGATATGTCCGCAAAAATAATGCCGATGTCGGTGTCGCGTGGCTCGAGATAAAGCTTGTGGTAGCCAGGCTCCGAAGTCAGTCGGGCAATAACCTTGTCAGAAAAGAACTTGCGCAAAGTGTTGCGCTCGCGATTAAAGTCGACCAGGCGTTGTCTGAGAGTTTCGGTGAACACCTGAATAATCTCGCGGCAGAAAATCGAAAAAGTCACGCCCTTCTCAGGAACAAAAATGACTTTACCGATCAGGTCTTCATCGATAAGGCCGTCAAGCAGGTATGAAACCATAAGATCGTCGTCGCCCAGCACTTTTTTGAGTTCGTCGGTATTGGCACTCAGGCAGCCATCAGTGTCTTTGACAAAATCATCGAGACCGGGATGTCGTGTTTCGCCCGAATCATAAACTCTCGCGTAATCTTCGTAAACCAGATAGTTTATCTTGCTGACACCGGTCAATTCATGGTCTGAATAGAGCAGTATCATTTTGCGAAATGGTATTTCTTTTTTCAATACATACACTGCACCGTCGATTGAGTCGGCAATCGAATGGCTTTTCAGCGCTGACTGTATACCCATGATCAGACTGTGTTTAAGGCGATTAATATGAATGCTGAAGAAAAAGTTATCGAGCAGTTCGCTCACGGTGTAGAGAATTTCAGGTGCCATATCTTTTGTCGGGGCTGACTCGGTTTCAAACGCCATTCCTATGGCACCGATTATGGTTTTGCCCATCTCGATGGGTTGAACGACCCAGAAGAGGCCTGGGGTCGTGAAAGTCGAAGCGCGGTCTATTTTAAGAAGCTGCGGCGTTTTGCGCTTTATATCGTCGTTACCGCGGCCAAAGCAGAACACGCGGTGGTTAAGGCTCTCGTCTTCTGTCTCTACATAGAAGGTTTCTACTTTCAGTTTCTGGTTAAGAAACAAATATATCTTGCCCAGCGCGGCTTCAAGGTTGGCATGATGCAGTTGCAGTTCTTCGATCAGGTCGTCCAGGCTCATGTGCAGGTCGCGTAGCATCAGCAGTTGTTCGAGATTCAGACTCATAGCAATCCCCTTGTTTTATTCTTCAAGACTCCAGTAAAGAACTTTCCAGGTTATTATACCTGCAATTACCAGCCAGACAACACCCACCAGCCAGTCCGGCACATGAAGCATTTCCGAGATTCTGTATGCATCAGAGACACTGATTGAGCGGTCAATCAGATCGCTCTTGATGTCAAACAGCACGTAGAAGCATGATGTCAGCCCGAGAAACTTCAAGAACTGGTCGCAGACCTTTTCTGTGGAATAAGCCGCGATGCCGAGCAGCCCGAACCCTGTCAGCGCGCAGATGATGACGCCCTCAAGATTGCGCACCCATATTGCCGTAACCAGCAGCAGCAGAATGCCAAGTCCGGCAGTGATGTGCTGGTCATGACGGGTTTTCGCCGCCGCCAGCAGAATCAAGCTTCCCCACAGCAGGCTGCCCAGATAGCCAGCGCTGAGAACGATAAAACGCCAGCCGCCCCGGGTAACCGCCAGGCCACCCTGGTTCGAGTTAATTTCAATATGCACAACCTCGCCTCCGGTTAAAACCGACGCCAGTGCGTGCGAAAGCTCATGAAAGAACACGGTCAGATACTTGATGGGCAGCAGCAGGGCAGAGTTCCAGAAATAGAGCGCAAAACCGAGCAGAATGAAGGGAATTATCATGCCCTGTACGCCCTTAAGTTCATTGCCATGGCCTTTTGGCGTTACATCGGTCGTCGGGTCTTCAATAAGCAAGGTCAGGCTCCCTTCTGTTCTTCTGACGGGTGCCAGGCGAAGAACCTGAACAGCAGCCAGGTGATCAGTGCCGCCGACAGTCCCATCTGGAAGAAATGGTCGGCCTGATACAGCTTGAGGTAGATCGCCAGAGTAAGAATGATGCCAAGCACAGCCAGCAGGATAAACCAGCCGTAGCGCCGCGTTATAGCCAGACGCACCAGTCCAAACGCTGCCAGCATGCCGGCGAGAATCATCAGTATCTGAAAGGCAAAACCCTTGCCCTTGCGCGGGTTGACCAGCATGCCGTCTATGAACGGTGGTCTGCTGTCTGGTTCGATCTGCAACATGGTGAAGTGCGTCGCCCACTGGGTTTTCGGGATATTGAACTTGACCGGAAGCATGCCGGCCATGCCAAAATTCTTTTCTGATGAACTCTGCGTCTGTTGCTGTGTCTGCTGATAATTGCCCTTCTGGCGCATCTGCATGTTAACCGCACTTGATACGCTCGAAAAGTAATCGGGCTTGTCGAGAAACTTGAGGTCAGATACTTTTACTGAGCGGTCGAGATTGCCGACTTCACGCATCAGCTCATAACCTTCCGGCAGATAAAGAACCCAGCTCAATTCGCTGATCGGCAGGTGTGCTGCCGGCAGTTCCATTTTTATCGGGTTGAATGCCTGCAGCGATTTGCCGGTGCGTATTGTGAAAACCAGTTCGACCGGAAACGCCCTTGACTCGCCCCTCTCAGACTGAGAACTGATTATCGGCAGATTGTAAACACCGTTCTCTTTGTCAAAGCCGGCGCGAACCGCCAGACCAGCGACCTGGGTGCTCCAGAGTTCGGTCTCGTAACTCTCGAGTTTCGGCAGGCGAACCTTGAGAAACTGCTGTGAATGGTTGCGAACCTCATAAACAACCCTGGTGATCATGTAACCGTCTTCATTGAGCAGGGTCATCGCTTCTGCGCGATCAATCGTTGCTGTCTGCACGCTGATATCTTCAGGGCGGGTTATAGTAAGGGTCAACCTGTTCGTCGCGACCGCAGTTGAATAGTTGACGGGAACGGTCGGATCCGGAGCCCCAACCTCGGCAACGCCGTCGGGATACCTGACAAATCTGAATGCGTAAGGCGTCTTTTCGGGGCGCTCGAGCTTCCAATTGTTGAGAAACTCGGCCGGGTTAAGCGTATCAAAGCCCTGCGGCGTTTCATTGGCAAGAATTTCAAGAGTCTGCAGGCAGCCAATCCCGATTATTCCAGAAGAACGCTCAGCATGGGCAACGTGTATTTCGCCAAATTTATAACTTTCGTCTTTCAGATTCTGCATGTCATCTTCATATTCGATAGTCAGCTGGGTTTTGCCCCTGATCTGCGACTTGAAAACTACTTCCAGTCTGCGTGGTTGACTGTCTTCGTTGATTTTCCAGTCGTCGATGAGACGGTTGTCAATCTTCTGTATTCTGATGCGGTCGGGCAGAATGAAGCTCAGGCTCGAAATTCCGCTGCCGCCCTTGATGTCTATGTCGAATACATGCGTGCCGCTGACAAATCCTTCTCTGAAGTAGAGCATGGCAAGCTGATAGACGCTGATCCTGGTCTTTTCTTCAATTACCACCGGCTTGTCTGGCTCAACTTCTTCAGGTTCTGTTGTTTCTACAGCAACCGCCTGTGCCGTTGTCCGGTAAATCTCTACCTTTACCGCCGCCGTTGGTGGAAGAATAGCTTTGAAAATCGACTTGTTGTCCACACGCTCTGCTTTGCCGAGAACTCCCGGGTCGATCCAGGCCTCGCAGTCTTTTTCGTCAACCGTCAGATGCAGCGTGGATATGCACACCGGAAGTGTCGGCAGGGTAAAGCGATGGGTGTGCCGGAATTCGCTTGAATCCATTGGCACGAAGAATTCTACGCTGATGTCAACGCTGCCGGTTGCATCGGTCAAAAAGCCGTATGCCGCCATTCCTCGCGATTCCATGAGGGTCAGCGCCAGCGCCGCCCCATTGATGCTCGCTTTTGATGGAATCACCTCAGGTGACAGCAGTTCGATCTTTTTCCATTCTTTGTTAAAGAGCTGCAATCGGTATTCTGCAACAAACCTGACGCCGCGCTCCTCAATGTGTCCACGGTAAATTACTGAGCCGAACTGATAACTCTGTGGTGCAAACTGTTCAGGCTTTTCAGGAACCTTGATGTCGGTCAGATAGCGGTAGTCGCTCTCTGGTATGATTACAGAACGTTCTCCTGTCGGGAGTATGCTTGACAGATCCTTGAATGGCGCCATGATTCTGACTTCACGAGTTTCCTGCGCCGCCAGTGGCAAAACCGCCAGCGCTGTCAGAATGAAAAGCAGCAGCAGCAGTGTTTTAATGCCGGTGCAGCCAGCACCAGGCCGGGTGCCGAATACATCGCCGGCGTTCATTTCGCCATTACTGAATTTTCTCGTTCCTGGTGTCGAAGGTGGAATCGAAGGTGGTATCTGGTCGCTGCCATCACTCTTGAACAGATTGAGCTTACTGAGTATCCAGAAGAATTTCCAGATGAACGCGCCGCCAAGTGCTAACCAGAGGCCGGTATTCGCGCTGTCTCCGACTGATCCGATCTTGAAGTCTACGATTGAGAGCAGAACGATTATCAGACCGGCAAAAGTGATTTTGGCAGAATATTTGTAGAATGCCCCAGAAACAAAGTAGAGACCGCTGAACAAGGCTATTACAAAGGCAATAACTTCGGCCGAGCGCACTACAGAATTGTGCAGATAACTGACTCTTACTGTCGGGCTGGTTGAATTGGCGATCAGTGCGCCATTGCTGGCCACGTCGCAGATAACCAGATCGCGCTCAAGCATATAGTAGTTTCTCGTCATGACAAATTTGGTGTTGATTGGCAGCATGCCATGGGTTCTGGCGGCACCAAAGCCGGGTTTCTGCCCGACTGCCGGTGCGTCGGCAGATCTGCCTGACATTGCCTGCTGTTCCATTGCGACATCACTCTTTGACAGCATTGACTTGGCACCATAATCAGCACTTGCCATCGTTCTTGCTTTTGTTTCAGAAGGTCTTTGTCCTTCCAGGTTTCCATGCAGCTGGCAGTATATCTGGCCGTCTTCGTTCAGATTACCGCTCGCTACATAGCGACAGTCCTTTTCTGCTCCAATGATTGGGCTCTTGAGAAAATGGTTCTTTATCAGGAGTTCCATGTTTAGATTAGTCATCATCGGTGTTTTGTCCATGTTATACATTTCAACGGCACCGGTTAGAACCCTGATGTTGGCCATGCAGGCCTTATCGCGCGCTTGTTCGCGCGCTTTGCGGAAATTGGGCGTGGCAATTGCCGCCAGAACAGCGATTACTGCGATGACTACCATGAGTTCGCCCAGCCTGAAACCTCTGCCGGAAAACAGCATGCCGAAAATCGCGCAGATCATTTCCCAGATGCCCTTGAGAATGGCGAACAGCAGCTTTCTCGACACGATCAGCAATACCAGAAAAACAAAAAAGCCAATGCCAAAGACTGCGTCAGGGCTGGTCACGATTCCCCACGCCAGTTTAAGCAGGCGCATGAAACCTCTGAAGAAAAACGGGTCTTTGCGCGTTCTGGCGTCTTTGACCGTGCCGGAAAAATCATAGAGATGGTAGTCTTCTGGTGCATAGAGAAACCAGGTGAATCTTGAAATCGGTATGTCGATCAACGGCGGCGAGAATTCCAGGCCGCCGCGCCATTTGACTTCGCTGACCGGGTTCTTTAAAAATATCTGCAGGTTCTGCTGAACCGTTTCGCCCACTACCTGGCTCATTTCAAGCGGAATCTGCACTTTGCCGTCGTTTCTGCCGGCAACCAGCTTTACAGCCTGGCCGCCTCTGAAGGCCGAAACGATCTCAGACCCGGAAGCGAGCTGCAGCTGAAGATACTGCTTGTTGTTGTTGCGGATGTTCAGGCTGATCAGTGAGTTGCTTGTCTTGTTGGTGGTAAATGTCGTTTTGACCTCAAGACTGTCGGCAACTACTGTCTGCTGCGGCACATCCTGATAGCGCTTTACTCCGAGCATTATGCCGGTAGGGCTGGTGTTGTGGCGATAAGCCAGCAGCAGGGGCATGGTGGCGCGTGCTTTGATTGTCACCGGAGCTTCTTGCGGGTCGATCGGGAAAACGCCTTTTTTGAGTGGCTCTTTTTCATCATTTCCGGGTTGCACTTCAATTGAGGTAAGTGCCTCAATCGCTATGGTTCCAAGTTCTCGCTCTATCTGCAGTGGAGTAACCTCTGGAATACCTATCGTGGCGCTGGTCATATTTACCGGAGATTCATAAGCGATAGTGATCTGGCAGGCATCTTCGCGGCCAGCCTGAAATTCTACCTGCAGCCTTCTCTGGCCGTGTTCAAGCAACATGCGCTGGTTGACCTGGCGGTCGCCAGTTACCGAAACTATTTCGACCCCGGCAGGAATGCTGAAATAGAACTGGGTTACCGGGGCCTTGCTGATTTTAAAGTCAAATATTTTGTATGAATGTATGGCGGTCTCGCCTAGAGTGACCAGAGTTTGCGAACGTGCGTAGATAATTGGTTTGATGGGTGCAGTTACGCGATCGGGCTTGACCTGTGCTGGTTCAGTTGAAACGGGTGCGTCGATGTCGGGTGTTGGCTCAATGACCGGATCTGCTATGATCGCTGCACGTAGAACTCTTCTGCGCCATTTTATCGAGATGTCGCTGTTGGCGCCGAGCCAGCCAATGAAGGTGCAGCCCTTTGCCTGCGGCTGCTCGCTGACAGTGAAATCCTTAAAGCTGCTGCTGTCGATGGAAAGAATGAAATCCTTTGCCTGCAGCTCGATAAAGGTGAGCGGTATGCGCGTCATGCTGAACTGAAGGGTAAAGAGGTCTTCGATGTTCTGAATCGGCACAACAAATGAAATCTGGCATTCGTGTGTGCCCTTGCCAAATACCGGCAAAGAAAACATAGTGTCTTTCCAGTTATTCTGGCTCAGGCTGTCGCTGCCGCCAGAAGCAGCCTGATACATGTTCATCATGTTGCTGCGCTTGCTGATCTTGCCAAACTGCACCTGACGTGTGTTGGTGTCGATCCAGCTGGTCTTGAGAGTAGTGAGCGCATCATTCAGTCTGACCGCTGAAACGGCGAGACTGCCCCAGAGAAGAGGAATTTCATGCCAGGCGTCGGTAAAAGTTTCGAGCTTGAAAGTTACGTTCAGGCGCGCAAAATTTTCTTCAATCTGACCGTCTATTGATGCTGAATTGATCTGGTAAGACAACGGTGGCGGCGCAGTAACTGGTTTGCTCGCTGAGGCCAGCCAGGCTTCTTTTGCCGATTTGAGCTTTTCGAACTCTTCTATCGGCAAAATAAAATACTTGCCAATATCCTGCTGGAGCACCTTGTAAAGGTCTTCATAGGGAACCAGCGTCTTAACCGTTTTTATGCTGGTCGTTGCTGCTTTTGTCTGGCTCTGCACAAAATCCGGGTTTTCTGAGGCATTCGTTGAATTAATTGTGGCCGCCGGCACGCTGTTATAATCAGTGTTTGCGCTCTGTGTTTGCATCTGCGCAGGTATATTGTTGCGCATCTGCATCTGTGTGATTTCCTGTTGGCTGGCACCCAACAGAGCAGCTGCTGTTGCGAAAATTAGTAGAACCACTAGCGAAAATCGGTAATTCATTATGCCCTCCCAATCCTGGTCATTTAACTACTGTTAAAGGTGAAAAATTCTTGATCTGCTCATCAGTACCCAGAACCACAAGTATGTCACATGCCTTAAAAACGAACGTTGGCAGCGGATTCACTGTGGTTTCATTGTCGCGTCGCACCGATACTATAATAGCGCCTGAGCGCTGCCTGATTTCGGCATCTTTAATTGCTTTGCCATCAAGATAGGATTGACCTTGAATCCTGAATTCCTCCATCATCATTGCCTTGCTGTCGCCTGCCAGTGCAGCATCCATGAAGTCAACCACCGATGGACGGTAAAGCATCGACGCCATACGGGCTCCAGCTATAATGTTCGGAGAAACAACCTTGTTGGCGCCTGCTTTGCGTAACTTGGCTATACTGTCTATTTTTTCTGCCTTGGCAACTACGAAGAGGTCACTCTTAAAGCCCTTCGCCGAAAGAGTGACAAAGAGGTTGTCGGCATCGGTTGGCAAAGTTACCGCAAGCCCGGCTGCCCGCTCAATGCCAGCATCCATGAGTATTTCATCAGAAGTCGCGTCGCCTTCGATCGCAAAAATATTATCCTGCTGCAACTTGTCAATGCGGCTGTGATCAATGTCTATGACGACAAACTGCCTGGGGGCGCTGTTCTTAAGGCTTTTAATGATCTCCTGTGCCGTTTTTCCAGCACCGCATATGATGTAATGATTCTTCAATTCGTCGATCTGTTTACGCATTTTTTTGAGCCCCCAAATTTCGCGAAGTTTTCCTTCGAAAAGCATCTGTGCAATGGTTGAGGCGGCATAGGCCATGAAGCCGCCGCCAAGAAGTATCAGAACTATCGTGAGCAGGCGCCCATTGTTGGAAAGAGTGTGGACCTCTGAATAGCCAACTGTGAATAGAGTTATTACCGTCATGAACAGACCATCGAGCATGGTCCAGTGGTCACCCTCAACGACGCGATAGGCAATTGTCCCGCACAGCAGCAGAAAAAGCAGTGTGAAGGTCAGGTTGAGCATGCGCTGTTGAATGTTCATATGCCGCTCAGTGTACAGCAAAAAACACTGCGGTTCAACAAATCACGTTATCTTATACCATTTATCAAGATTTCGTTGCTTTGGCTGATCGGGGAGCATATGCACAAGCGCTCGTGCTCAAAAAGAAGAGCAGACATAAAAGTGTGCCGGGGGATTTGGCCTGGCGAATGCCGGCGCGGAAGTAATTAAAAGGCGCTGTCCATGGCAAAATCATCATCGCTGTGGTTGTATACCGGGTCGATTATCAGGCGATTTTTGCGGCGGTGGATCTCTGAATCGTAGTTTTTCTTGATCGTTTTCCAGTCAGCAAAGGCCAGCACATCGCGTAGCAGGTTAAGCACGCGGCGGTGATCTGCGATGTTGAAAACTGGAAACTCAACGGTCAAAAGTTCTACGGGAGCCCCGCATTCTTTGAAGCGTCTTGCCCAGCTCTGGCGGAAATGCCCCTGTGAATCGCAGCAATTGAGCATGACAATTTTGTAGCTTTGCGGGAAATTTGTCGCGTCAAGGTCATCTGCGGTTGCCTTGAAAACTTTGGCTGGTGTAACGTGCCGATCTTCGACCAGGTCGCCATTGCCGCACTTGAAGATGTCTTCCATCGATTCAAAGGCCATGCCCTTGCCGTAGCGGGCGTGCCCTGAATATATGACCATGTCGATAGTTTTGTCTTCAAGAGCTGACTTGAAGATCGCTTTTGGCTTTTCGTTAATCTGGGTGATCATGCCGATCTCGATGAGCACCGGCTTGCCTTTGTAATACAGGCGCTTGCCGTTAAGTGTTTCGAAAGCAGGAAAAGAGCCCATGATTGTGTCGCGCGGGTGATCCCATCCCCAGAATACCGCTATTCTCAGCTTGCCATCGGCAAACATTGCATCGTAATTGGGCCGGCCTTTCGGCACCGGATCTTTAACAGACCTCTCAACCGAACGTCGAATACTTGCGCCGTTGAGAAAAACAACGACCAGGGCGAGAAGAATAAAGCTGGTAAAATACTTATGTTTGCGCATGACAGTCTTTAAATCGGCAGTCTGCACAGAAAAATTTAGGATAAAAATTGCAGCTCAGACAGTTTCTTGCGCATCTGCTGCTTCAGTTTCTGAGTGTGGTGTGAAACTGGTGTCAGACTCATCAATCTTAAATCCGCTGGTGACAAGACGCAACTCTTCGATGACGCCATACAGGTCACTGTTGATCGCTTCGACAGCATTGTGGTCAAGATTTTTCTTCTCAATGGTGTCGCGTAACCGGTTACCCGTCGCTACAAGCTTTTCGATTACTTCGCGATCTTTAGCTACCATCTTGCAGAGTGAGTCTGACATCTTGTTGAAGGCTTCCTGAAGATCCTGCAGCTCGTCGCCGTGCCGCAGATAGATTTTGCCGGTAAGGTCGCCTGATGCGATAACCCGAGTTGTCTCTTCGAGTCGATACACCGGTCCCGCTATTTTATGCGATACAAATATCGATAATATCGCGATTATAAAAATAAATACAAATATCCAGCGCACCAGGGTCGAGTTAACTGAATCAAAAATATCAGCCAGCTTGTCTATCGTCAGATCCTGGGTGTTGGCTATCTGACTCCATGACGTATGGTAGATAGTCCAGCCGACGCCAAATGCCACCATCAGCATGGTAGAGATGATGATACCCATATATCTAAGCTGCAGACCTGTTTTGATCAGGTAGGTTCTTCGTCTATGCTTGCTCATGGTCGTTCCCTCCGCGTGTCAGAGTCTGTTTTTTCGGCAACGTGTTTGTTCTCTTCCGAAATATGAAACGTACAATAGATGGCGCCCATCCCGTCAAAGCGGTATTCACCTTTCTGCGGGCATAAGCGGATATCAGACAGAAATCCCTTTTCCTTGAGAGTGTCGAGGTCGATTCTCTGGCCAGGCTGAATAATGCTTTTCGTGCTGCTTACATTGTATTCTTCGACGGCAGCTCTTATTTTAACCCGTATTTCGCGGCACGAAATACCGTATATGCCAGACTGCATGTTTAAAAACTGTGGAAAAAAAATAAAAATAGAAAGAATGACGCCAAATAACAAAAAGACTATGGCGTAAAGCGCAAAATTGCCTCGACGACTGTCAGGCCTTACAAATTCATCGGTTATTCTCATCGTAATACCTTACCATTTATCTTTACTTGCATAATTATCGGCAGGTGAAGATACCGAAACAACCTTTATGTTGCCCGGGCACTACTGCGTAATTCACTCAGCGCCTGAGCGAACTCTTCTGGAACTGGCGCTGCAAGCTCTACTTGTTTGCCGGTAATCGGGTGCTGAAAGACTAGACGACTGCTGTGCAAAAAGTGTTTCGCGTGGTTTGGCAAGCGTTTTGAGCCATAGGTGGTGTCGCCAAGCAGCGGGTGCCCGGTGTATGCCATATGCACGCGAATCTGGTGGGTGCGACCGGTCATGATTTTGACTTTAATCAGGGTTGCCCCTTCAAGATATTCGACCACTTCGAACAGGCTTATTGCCATGCGGCCCTTATCGGCCGAAGTCGCTTTCATGCGCTGGCGATGTATTTTGTCGCGCTCAATAGCCACTTCGATGCGGCCTTTGCGGTTTACAATGTGGCCCTGAATGATTGCCAGATACTCTTTTTCGAGCTCACGCCCAGAAAAAGCCTCAGACAGACGGCGATGTGCCTCACGTGTCTTGGCAAGCACCATCACGCCACTGGTATCCTTGTCAAGGCGATGAACAACGCCGGGACGGGTTGGGGCGCCAATCGGGCTGAGTTTCGTGTGACCGAGTATGGCCGACACAACGGTTGTTTTTTCTTTGCCGGCACCTGGATGAACGACCAGCCCGACGGGTTTGTCGATGGCAATTATATATTTATCTTCGTAAAGAATTTTAAAATCGAGCGGGGTGGCCGCTATGTTGGATTCTTTCTCTTCGCAGCGTATGGCAATACGCACCGCTTCGCCGCCTTTGAGCTTTTGACCGGGCTTGGTCGATTCGCCGTTGATAAGGATCTCACCATTCTTGATCATTTCCTGGGCAAGAGTGCGCGAAATTTCTTTGTACTTCTGGTTGACGGCCTGGTCAAGTCGCAGGCCGGCGAAGTCACTTTCGACACTCCATTCTTCAACTCTGTTCATCGGTTTTTCCCCGGTTAGCAATAGGATATTTGACAGCATAAGCGATACAGGCTGCCGAACACAATAGCAGAATAACTGCGGTTATCTGAGATGGCGATAAATTATAGGCGGTGTAAAAGCCGCCGCGTGAATCGCCTCGAATGTATTCTATCAGAAATCTGAAAAAAGAATAGGCCGCAAGATAAATTCCTGCGACAAGACCGCTTTTAGTTGATGTTCCAGCGTAACAAATTCTTAGCAGGCGATTGAGAACAAACAGCAGAACCAGCAGAAACAGACTCTCGTAAATCTGTGTTGGGTGTCTGAACTGCCCTGGCGGATCGCCAGGCAGACGGTAAATAGAGTATGTGGTTGTTACTGCTCCATAACAGCAGTTGTTGTTGATGCATCCCAGACGGCCGATTGCGTGCCCAAGCGCTGCTGCTGGCGCAATCAGGTCGACCAGCTTTCTGAAACTGTACCCTGTAGCCTGACAATATATTGCCGTCGCAATTACTGCGCCGATCAAGGAACCGTAGAATACCAGGCCGCCCTCGTGAATAGCCAGATAGTCACGTATGGTGCTGAACTGTTCGGGAAAAAGCAATATGTAAGCTGCTCGTGCGCCAATCAGACCCGAAATGCTTATTACCAGAGAGAGATCGACAAGGTCTGGAACGGCAAGGCTCAGTTGACGGGCGTTGCGCCTGAACAGCCATATTCCGGCCAGAAAGGCGATAAGGACCAGAATCCCGTAAGTGTAGTAGGGCAGCCCGAAATAGATTCCATTAATCATGGCGTGGCCGTATTTCAACAGTATCAAGGTTTGGCATGACCCGCATGTCTTTTGTGGCGGCAATTTTTTTCCAGGCGACCGCGCTGGCTGCCAGAGCCAGTATTCCTATGATCTGGGCCATGGTCAAGCCGGCAATTACCACAGGATTTTCCGCCCTGACAAATTCGATAAAAAATCTGATAATACCGTATAAAGCCGTTCCTGCCAGAAATATTTCGCCATAATTGCGGCGCCAGGCACGTAAATACCTGAGCAGCAAAAAGATAAAAACGGCGCCGAGAGACTCATAGAGCTGGGTCGGGTGATGGCCGCCGGGCCCGGCATCGGTAAAAGTCATTGCCCATGGGGAATCACTGCTGGTTCCATAGCAGCAGCCATTCATCAGGCAGCCAAGTCTGGCCACGGCAATGCCTGCCGGCAGGCCAAACCCTATGCAGTCCATGACCTTCCAGAATGGTATTTTGCGAAACTTGAGATAGAGCAGGTCAAAGATGAAGCTGCTGATTACGGCACCGTAAAAGGTCAGGCCGCCCTGCTCAAACGCAAAAAAATCTTTAAAATTGAGCTTTTCCGGGGTGTATTCGAGAACAAACAGCAGTCTTGATCCGCATATGCCCACAACGAGCTGCAAAAGAAGCATATCAAAAATTGCTTCGCTATTTAGACCTTCACGGCGTGCTTCTCTGAGGATCAGGATTGTTCCCAGCGCGTAGCCAAGAGCTATCAACAGGCCATAACTGTAGACATTGAACCAGGGCGTCGAAAAAAGTATCGGGTACATCCCTGGTCAGGCCGAGGTTGACGCCAGGCTTTCATTGTTGTTTTCCTCATCTTCATCGGGGCTGAGGAAAAAGATGTCTACGAACAGCATGAACACTCCAACGTCAATTGCGATGTCGGCGATATTGAACACCGGAAAATCAAATGAGCCAAAATGAAACAGGAAAAAGTCAACGACAAAACCATAAACGACGCGGTCATAAAGATTGCCAATCGCGCCGCCAACGAGCAGAGCCAGCGACCAACGCGTCAGGCGCTCTTCTTCTGGCAGTTTGAGACTGTAGTAAGAGATGATGATGATCATGGTCAGCGCCATAATGATGGGTGGCAACCGCCAGTCGGGAAACCAGCCAAAGGCAACGCCAGGGTTCTTAACATAGGTCAGTGTGAAAAAATCGTCGATCACCTTTATCGGAAGCTGATGCGAATGATTAACCACCAACAGCTTGGTGTAGCGGTCGACGATAAAGAAAATAGTGGCGTATAACAGTACCGAAGGCGACCTGAAATGATAACCCAGGTTTCTGCAGAGATACAGCGGATACATGACCAGCGAATAGAGGCCGGAGAGTATGAGTGTGACTATACAGGCAAGTGCTTTGCTGATTTCTTTCATAACTGTCCTGAGAATAAGATAACGATGTAAAATCTTCAACCTTTTCGGCAGCTTTCGCATATTTGTGAACAAAATCTGCAAAAAAATCTGCATAAAAATCATATTCTGGTTTGCCGGCGTTTTTAAAAGACTTCTAATTTACATAAACAAATCTGCCGATACAACGGGAGAGCACTTTATATCAGCTCAATTTCTGGAGGTTACAGATCAGTATGAAGTCTTACCGACGCTTACATGAGAATTCATGGCTTCTGCTCTTATTCTTTACGGCAGTTGTCTTTCTTTCGGCCGGTTGTTCTTCGAGCTCATCGAGTTCTAACGGCAACCTTAACCCGCTCGGAGCTTATCAGACAACCAATCCGACGGGTGGCCTGCCGGTTGATGGCTCAACCCAGAACCCCGGTGCCATCAGCTCGCCAATAATAAGTATTCCCCCCAGCACCGGCACTATTGATGGTCATTCAAACGCGCCTCTTCTCGATAACATGCATCCGGGCTGGCAACAGGCCGATTGCCTGAGCTGTCACAATGACACTTCAAGAAACCCCGATCATAACTACACAGACAATAGCCTGTGCCATCTCTGCCACGGCACAAACGGCCTGCCAGGCTTCGGCGACAACATTCCGCCTATTATCAGCGGGGTCGTCACCTCTGTTTCTGATGTTAAAGCCACTATTCTCTGGAAATCAGACGAAGCATGCCTGAGTCGCCTCGTACTGCGCACCTTGACTGGCGAGCGCCTCGAATTTCCTGTCAGCATGACTTATAAGACCAGCCACAAATACGATCTGATCGGCCTCATACCACAGACCGTTTACACTTATGAGATCATCTGCACTGACAAGAGCGGCAACCGCACCTCTTCAGCGACTTTCGGCACTCTCACCTTCACAACTCTCGCCAAGATCAATTCAACCATTGACGCTGCCCCAACCGAAGGTGAAGAAGGCGGAGCAGAAGACGAAACTTCGTTTTTTACTACTCTGGTGATACAGAATGACGGTTCGTTCAAGTGCAAAATCAAGTTCGAAGTTAAGTCACCCTCTATCTGCACCGCTTACTTCGTGCGCAAAGCAAACAACTCTCTCGCCGACGACAGCCTGCTCTCAGGCGGTCAGGCTCTTACCACCTACGACAGTGTCCTGAGCGGACTGCAGGCTGATACCGAATACATTGTTTACATCGAAGCCAGAGAGCAGTCTACCGGTAAAGAATACACCAGTCGCAAGGTAGAAATAAAAACCGCACCGTTTAACTGATCCCAACCGTAACCTCCAAGACTGCCGCTTCTCGAAAGAGAGTGGCAGTTTTTTTTGCCCGCAAGCCCGACCACAATCTTTTTCTGATAGTGCTCAGCCGCTTATACAGCGCCTTTTTCTTTTGGAAATGCGCCTCGCGGGTCGACGTGGCGCGACAGTGCCGGTTGCGTAGAGACTGCCTGTAACTACTTGTATTGGCTGGTTAAATCTGGTATAAACTGTGCTTATGACTCAGATAATACTTTTTTTGTGGTGGTGAACCATGGGATGGTTTGACAAGCTCACCCGTCCCAGACGGGATGTTCCATCGGATCTCTGGAAAAAATGTACCCGTTGTGGCGAGGTCCTCCTGATCAAGGATCTCGCGAAAAACCTCTATTTGTGCAGCAAGTGTGATCAGCATCTGCGCATGCCAATCTGGGATCGAATAGCCCTGCTTAGCGATGACAACTCTTTTGTCGAAGTAAATCGCGAAATCCGCTCTATTGATCCTCTCAACTTCGTTGACTCAAAAAGTTACGTCGATCGCCTCAAAGAATCGATCGCCAAAACTGATGTTAATGAAGCGGTCACTACCGGCCGCGCTTCCATAGACGGCATTCCAATGATGCTGGGCGTCATGAATTTTGAATTCATGGGCGGCAGCATGGGTTCGGTAGTAGGCGAAAAGCTGACGCGCATTCTCGAAACCGGCGCCGCCGAAAAGCTGCCGGTGATAATTGTGTCGGCCAGCGGGGGCGCTCGCATGCAGGAGGGCATCTATTCGCTCATGCAAATGGGCAAGACCTCGGCAGCCATCAAGAGGCTCAATCGCGCCCGTGTACCTTATATATCGATCATGACTGATCCGACTACCGGTGGCGTATCAGCCAGTTTTGCCAGTCTTGGCGATATCAATATCGCTGAACCCGGTGCTCTGATCGGTTTTGCCGGGCCGAGAGTTATTGAACAGACCATACGCCAGAAGCTCCCGGAAGGGTTTCAGCGTGCCGAGTTTCTACTTGCGCACGGCATGGTTGACTGCGTGACACATCGCCGCGTTCTTAAATCGACTGTAGCGAGAATGCTTCGCTATTTGAGCGCCTGAGCCGGGAGCTAACATGCCTAAAGAATTTGAATTCGAAAAATCAATCACTGAACTGGAATCACGCATAAGAGAGTTGCAGACTATTTCTGAATCAGGCAAAGTCGACCTGTCACGCGAAATACAGGCGATAACCGATAAGGTAGATGCCCTGAAGGTCGAAGTCTATGGCAGCCTCGAACCCTGGCAGATAGCTCAGGTGGCCCGCCACATCAATCGGCCGTCAACTCTTGATCTGATTAAACTGTTGTGCGGCGATGAATTTGTCGAGCTGCATGGCGACAGGCTATTTGGCGATGATTCGGCGATTGTTTCGGGATTAGGGCGTATTGGTAGCCATAAAGTCATGATCATTGGCCACCAGAAGGGGCATGACACTGACGAGAACATCTTTCGTAACTTTGGCATGCCGCATCCCGAGGGCTATCGCAAAGCATTGCGCATGATGCGAACTGCTGAACGTTTTGGCTTGCCGATAGTGATATTCATCGATACCCCGGGCGCTTTTCCTGGAATAGGTGCGGAAGAGCGCGGGCAGAGCGACGCGATTGCCCGCAATCTGGCCGAGATGTCTGATGTCGGTGTGCCGATTCTCTGCTTTGTCACCGGCGAAGGTGGTAGTGGTGGCGCTCTGGCCATCGGTATCGGCGACCGCGTGTTCATGTTCGAATTCTCGGTTTACTCGGTAATTTCGGCCGAAGGCTGCGCGGCAATTCTGTGGAACGACCCCACCAAGGCGAAAGAGGCCGCCAATGCCCTCAAACTTCGCGCCGAAAATCTGCTCGAAGCAGGCATCATTGATGGCATTCTTCCAGAACCTCTAGGGGGAGCACATCGCAATCATCAGCGCTCTGCCGAAGAAATTGTCAAACAGATTGAGGCTCATTTGCCGATACTTAAGAGTATGAGTCGTGAACAATTGATTGAACAACGCTATAAAAAGTTTCGCAGCATGGGCAAGTTCAGCTGCGAAGAGGAGCTGGAAAATGCCTAAAACCGTTAAGGCAGGCGACATTAAAGGCAAAGGCGACCATAAAGAGACCAAAAAAAAGGTCGCCGTCGATGATATTAAAGTCGCGTCCCCTTATCGTAAGCGCTCAGAAGAGGATGTTCCCCTCGACCATCAGGATGAGCGCGAACGCCGCAAGGAAGAGGCCATTTTTGACGATTCGGTCAAGCTCTATCTGCAGCAGTTGACCAAACTTGATCTTGCCACTCACGAGCAGGAAAAAGATTTTGCCCGCCGAATTCTTGAAAATGATCAGGATGCCCGCGACGCACTTATCACCGCCAACTTGCGGCTGGTTGTCAGCATTGCCAAAAAGTACACAAATCGCGGTCTGCTTTTTCTCGACCTGATTCAAGAAGGCAATCTCGGCCTGCTGCGCTCGATTGATAAGTTTGACTATACCCTCGGTTACAAGTTTTCTACCTATTCGACCTGGTGGATCCGTCAGGCGATAACCCGTGCTCTTGCCGAGCAGTCAAGGGTTATTCGCATTCCGGTTCACATCATGGAAATAGTTAACAAAGTCAGAAAGCAGCAGCGCATTTTCGTTCAGGAAAAGGGGCGCGAGCCGACTATCGAAGAACTTTCTGAAAAGGTCGATCTGCCGATCGAAAGAATCGAAGAGGTTGTGCGTCTCACCCAGGAACCAGTTTCACTCGAAGTTTCTGTTGGTAACAAAGAAGACACCTCACTCGAAAATTATATTACCAATGACGATGCGGTCAGCCCGGAAGAGGCTGTTGTTGACTCGCTTCTGCGCGATCAGATTTGTCGCGTTCTTGATTTGCTCAGTGAACGCGAACAGAACGTGATTAAGCTGAGATTCGGTCTTGAAGACGGCGTGCCGCGTTCTCTCGAAGAGATCGGGCGTATTCTTGGCGTTACCCGCGAGCGCGTGCGTCAGGTCGAAGAAAAGGCGCTCAAAAAGCTGCGCAATGCTTCGCCCAAACTACAAGACTACTACAACCGCTGATCGGCTTTAACAGCGTCAATCCCAGATTTTGAACAGATCTTCGCTGCCTGGTGGCGGCGGTTCGAGTTCTTGCGGAGTAGCTGGCTGAGCAGGAATATCGCTGTCGTCTGCGTCTGCGGTCGCTTCAGAAACTGTTTCCGGAGTGGTGCTGCTTCCCGCCGACATTTCTGCCAGTTTTTCAAGCTCGGCAAGCGGGTCGTCAGGTTCTACTGGCGCCGCGCTTATATTAATATCACTGAATACCGGTGCAGTGAAAACCGGCTGCAGAAAATCCTTGAGTCCGGCCGCGAACTGCTTTTTGCTGCCACTTTCAATAAAGGCACTGATGATTCTGGCCGTCGGGTCAGACGGAAACAGAGCCGAAAATGTGCCCAGATAATCATTAAACAGACGGTATTCTTCGTCAGACAGCTTTTTAACTGCGCGCTGCAGACGGCCCGAAAGATCAAGGTCGCGGCTGGCATCGAGTTGCAGGCTTTTGAGCAGATCTGCGTGAAAGGCCTTGCGATATTCAACTGCAACCACGCTGATCAGTCCTGGCAGCGCCACCTGCAGGGGCAGCACTGACCAGATTTCCGGGCGGTGCTGTTTAAAAAGAATGCTGAAGCGGCCATTGCCGTAATGTTTGGCAAAACTGTAGATTTCCTGTAGCTCATCGACAAGAGCATATATTTTGTGGTGAATAGCCCAGATGCGCTCTTCTGCCTGCGCAACCGCAGCAGATTCAAAGGGCATGAAGGCGAAAGGGGCACTGACACGGCTTATCAGCATCTCGTCAGACTTGAGTGACGACATGGCGCGCGCCTCATTGTTAAGCAGCCAAAGCTTGAAGCGCGAAGTGATATCAAATGGCCGCACGCTTTGTGCCGATAAAGCCGGCATGATCGCGGCAAAAAAAGCTGTCAGCAGGAGTATTGTGCGTATCTCACGATGCAGGCTGTCTAACTTTTTCATGATTCAATCCTTCTTCGCTGCCAAGGTCAGTGCGCTGGAACTCTGGTGCTCAAATAACCATAATTCGCGGCCAACCGCCATTTCACGGTTGCTGAAGATAAAGCGGTAAGTGCTTACCCATTCTGACTGTTGCAGAATGCCCTGCTCGAAATTGAAAATTGCCCGCCCCTTCATGGCAAATTCTTTGCGGCGCAAACGGTCTTCAGGCAATTTAAACGAACAGTTGAATAGTATTTCTGCTGTCTGCTTGTCATTGTCAAGAGACTTGAGCAGCATGTTCCAGGTTGCCGGCACAGAAGTCGCTCCAACCGTCATAGTCTGCTGCAACTGATGCCGTTCGCCCACCTTCCAGTCGCCGACTGGAAATGACAGCAAAAATGGCACCGACTCACCGGTTTCGCCGGGAGCGCCTGATAAGGCACCGTTCTCGCGAACATATCTGCGAAAAGCGCCACCTGCACCGATTACGTCAACTATGTGGGCGCCTTCCTGGAAGTCGATAGCGCGTAAAGTGAATTTCTGGGAGGTTTTGATCGGGCTCTGACTCGAGTTTGTCTTGAATGCAGCTACTTTAGATGATCTGGTAACTGTGTGGTCGTATTCGTAGACGTTGCCGGGTCGAAATTTGTATTTGAGCTCAACTGCGCCGAGAACCGGCGTGAACAAGCTCATAACCAATAACAGCAGAGTAAAGGTTTTTACTCTCATCGTTGCCTCCTCTTGCCGCCTCGCTTACAGATCGTTATCGTCGTCGGGCATAAACTCTTCACTGTTTTGCTGATCTGCTTCATTGCTGCTGTCAACAGTCGAGTCTTCAGCGGATGTCTGATTTTCTTCAGCGTCAGCGCTGTTATCGGCAACGTCTGCTTCCTGCTCTGGTCTTCTGTTTCTGTCAAACTTGCGGTCGCGTGGCTGAAACTTTTCAGGCTTTTTGCTGGCGCGCTCCAATACCGGCTCTATCTTCCAGGCTTCAAGATCAAAGCCATTTTGCGGTTTCAGAATAAGCTTGCGCTCGATTACCCGTTCAAGTTCTTTCAAATCTCGGCCATCACGACCTCGCAGCAGATCAATAACCAAGCGATGTGCGTTGATGACTATCTTCTCGGTCTGATAACGCCTGGCTTCTTCGCTCAACTGCTTGCGGATGCAGTTGGCAATGTTGGCGGCCGAAACGATCTTGCCGGCACCCTGACAGCATGGGCACATTTCTTTGCGTATCTCATCGAGACTCGATGCGCTGCGTCTTCTCGTCATCTGAACGAGGCCCAGTTCAGAAAAGTCGAGGATATTCGGCTTGTTGCGGTCGCCTTTAAAGTGCTCGCGCAGCGCTTTAAGAACCTGTGAACGATGCGATGGCGCTTCCATATCGATGAAATCAATGATTATCATGCCCGAGAGATTGCGCAGTCTGATTTGTCTGGCGATTTCGCGCGCAGCTTCAAGGTTTACCCGGAATACGGTTTCTTCAAGATCTGAACCGCCCGAAAAACGACCGCTGTTAACATCGATGCAGTACATCGCTTCGGTCTTGTCAAAGAACAGATAGCCACCTGATTCCAGCCAGATTTTGCGCGCGAGCGCCCGCTCTATCTCTTTTTCAATTCCGAATTTCTCAAATAGCGGTTCTTTGCCCTTATATAATTCGAGTGACGCACGTTGCAGCGGAGTGAGAAACTCGCAGTCTTCCATTATTGAACGATAGCCTTCTTCTGAATCAATTATCAATTCGTCGACATCGTCAGAGAAAAAGTCGCGCGCAATTTTCATGGTGAGCGGAATATCCCGGTGCAGCATGGTGCGCGGTGGCGAACTGTTGATCTTCTTTTCGACCTTGTTCCACATTTTGATCAGCAGATCAAGATCAGCTTTCAGCACGTTTTCTTCGAGACCTTCTGATGCGGTGCGAAAAACCACGCCACCGCCTTTAGGTGCTATTTTTCGGCCAATCGCTCTGAGACGGTCACGTTCGCGGTCGTGCTGAATTCGCCGCGATACACCGATATGGTCGACCTTTGGCATGAAAACCAGGTAGCGGCCAGGAAAAGAAATGGTCATCGTCGAGCGCGGTCCCTTTGTCGGCGTCGGCTCTTTGAGAATTTGCAGAATCACGTCCTGCCCGACCTTAAGCATGTCCTGAATCGGACTGCGGTAGATATCTTTAAGGTCGTCATCACTGTCGCCGCTGTCTACGCCGGTAAGCGTGAGGTAGGCATCCTTGTGAATGCCGATGTCGACAAAGGCGCTTTGCGTGCCTGATACCACGTTGGCGACCCGCCCCTTGTAAATACAGCCTACTATTTTTTCGCTGTCCTGAATTTCGTAGAGCAGCTCACAGAGCTTGCCATTTTCAATTATTGCGCCCCGAGATTCGTAGGGGCCGATGTTAACTAATATTTTGCGACTCAATTGGTCTGTCTCCTGTTCAAAGTTCTTTTAATGATGTTCTTTCCAGTAGATAAAAATCATCCCTGGAAGCGCCAAGGTGCCCGGCAAGCGCGGTGACTATCTTCGACACCGAAGGCACATCTGCGATCCCCTGAATGAATTCGGCAGTCAACAGCCAGGCGTCGCCCTGCCCCGACAATTCTGCTTTTTGCACAGCCTTGCCGAGAACGTAGCGCTTGTTCTGCCCTTTTCGCTGTATTTCAAACGACGAATCAGGGTTGAGCAGGTAGGACTGCGCCTGTTCGGCCGTTGCTGACGATTTGAAATAAAGCTGATATTGCACCCATTCGCCGCCTGCAGACGATTTTTTATCGCTCCATGGATGCTCGATCGATATTACCTCCATGCCCTGTGGCATCTCTTTGTTAAGCGCATTTTTAAGCCATTCCACGTCAGGTTCCTGATTGAGGGTGATGACGAAATATTCGCAGTAGCTGGCGTGACCAAGTGGCAGCGGCGGCCCGAAAGATATTTTTGGCCGGACGTGGCAGCCCTGGGTGACTGCATACGAAAGCTGCAGTCGGCGCAAAGCCTTGCAAATGACGTCAATGGTGTCAAGATGCGCAATGTAACGCGCCTGGCGGGTCTTGCTGTAATTAATTCTGGTTTTGTATTCAGCTGGCTGATTCATTGGTTCCCTCCCGGGCGGCGGCAGCGGCCAGCAGATACTCTTTTTCAAAATAGGCGCGCGGTGTCTGAAAATCGACGAAATCCCAGGGCAGCGTGTCGCTGATCTGGCGCTCTCCCAGATATTTAGCCGCGTCGATACCAGTTTCGGCGAACGCCTGCTCCCATTTTTCCCGCAAAAAGTGCTCATGCCAGCCGTCAAAGCGGCAACCCAGCTGCCAGGCCTTAAGAATCAGTTCGCCAACGCGCTCATCGCCACGAGAAAGCACTGATTCAAGCAGGCACAAAAACTCTTCGCGCCATGAGACTTTGCTGCCGCCACGCTCGAGACCGCGGGTGACAATCAGCCGCTTGCGGCGAAGCTCAGACATATCGGCCTGGGCAGCCCATTGAAACGGCGTAAATGGTTTTGGTACAAACCCTGACAGGCTCAAAGAAATTTGTTTGCGTGGCCGGCAGGCGCGCCCAATTGCCTCAAGCTTCTTCACCAGGTCGACTATTGCTTCAACATCTTCGTCAGTCTCAAATGGCAGACCCATCATAAAATAAAGCTTGACGGTTCTGTAGTCTGAGCCGCTGGTCGAGCGCATAACGCTGATAATATCTTCTTCAGTTATGTTTTTGTTGATGACGTTACGCAGCCTCTGACTGCCGGCTTCGGGCGCAAAAGTCAAACCACCTTTGCGCACCTGTGGCGTCGAATCAAGAAGGCTCATCGTGCTCTCATTCATGCGCAGCGATGGAATCGAAATGTTCTGTTCGGGAAAAAGTTTTTGCTGGTCGAGCGCTGTTATAAGTTCGTTGAGCCGGCAATAATCCGATGTCGAGAGTGAAAGCAGGCCCAATGACTCTTCACCGGTATTGTGCAGCAGTTGTCTGGCATAGTCCACCAGGTTTTCTACCGGGCGTTCGCGTTTTGGCCGGTAATAAAAGCCGGCGTTACAGAAACGGCAGCCCTGCATGCAGCCACGAAATATTTCGAGCACTGCCCGGTTGTGAGTCGCCTGCACATTCGGAACTGGCGGCTTAACCGGTGGTGCGCTGTTGGCAAATCCCTTAAATACCCGCTTTTTTACCGGGCCGGCAAATTCTGGCACCCACATCCCCTGAATTAACGCGAGCTCTTTGCGAATGCTCGAACGATCAGCACCTGAATTTTTTGTCTTTATAAGCGATTCGCAGATTTCGATAATTGCTTCTTCGCCGTCGCCAATCAGTATCGCATCCATGAACATCGCCATTGGCAGGGGATTTGATGCTGATGGCCCGCCGCCGATAACTATAGGTCCCTGCTCGCGCTCGCGCCATTGCAGAGGAACTTTACCGAGATCAAGAAGATTGAGCACGTTGGTAAAGGTCATCTCGTAGGGCAGCGTAACCAGCAGTGCGTCAAAATCATGCAGTGGCGTGCCGGTTTCGAGCGAGTAAAGCGGCAGATCTTTTCTTCTTAACAGCCCCTCAAAGTCTGGCCATGGCGAAAAAGCTCGTTCAGCCATTATTTGCGGGTGATTGTTCAGCGTCTCATAAAATATCTTGAGAGCGAGGTTCGACATGCCCAGTTCGTAAAGGTCTGGAAAAACCAGACACACGCGCAAAGTCGGGTTTGTCTTTATCTTTGCCTGATTAACCTCGCCACCCAGATAACGGGCCGGTTTTTCGATCTCGAGTAACTCCCAGTGCGTGATTGATTCTGTGACATTCTTCATTGATTTTTCCGGGGTATGTTCTGTTTGTTGATAGTGAGGATCAGGTCAAGATCGCGGCCGGCAAATTCCGTTTCTGTGCCCACCGCTGTGGCTGGTATGCCGAGAACAGAAGCAACTTCAGCTTCAATTCCGGCTAACAACCGCTCTGCTTCCTCACGGGTAACTTTGAGGCGGTTGCTAAGTATTGCCAGTCTGGTTTTTTCGCCTGGACTGAGGTGCTTTTTGCGCCTGGGTTCGGTGTTCTTTAAAAGTCTCAAGCTTATTTGTCCAGAAGCTTTGCTTCAGCCTGTTTTGCCTTGCGTGATGCGTAACTGTTCGTCGGGTTAATGGCAAGTGCAGTGTTGTAGGAAGCAAGCGCCGAGGCAAGCTCATTGCGGCTTGAATAAATATCACCAAGATTGATATAGGCATCAACATGATTTGGCGATAACTCGGCAGCCCGGCGATAGTTCAGTATCGCCTGATCAAGCAGGCCTCTGCGATGATAGGCTACGCCCAGCTGATACTGCACGTTGGGATTTTTGTCGTCAATTCTGGCAGCAGTCTCAAATTCTTTGAGGGATGCATCAAGTTGGCCTTCGATAAGATAAAGTTCGCCCAGAGCGATCAGCACTTTGACGTCGCCTTTATCACGACTCTGATAGGCACGAAAGTGCCTGATAGCTTCTTTGCTCTGCCCGCGGCGCTGCATTATGCGCCCCAACGCGTAGCGACTCTTCAGATGAAAAGCCTCGTAGCGTATACATGTGTTGAGCATTTTGATTCCATCTTCTTCGCGGCCCATGTCAAAGAGAAAAATAGACAGGTTATAGTAGGTTTCTGCGTAATTGGGCGCCAGCTCAAGAGTGCGCCGCCAAGACGCGACAGCCTCGTCGATTCGGCCCTGCTTGTAACAGGCGAGGCCAAGATTATGGTGCGCTTCTATCAGCAGGGGCTCCATGCGTATAGCTTTGCGCAGATATTTCTCGGCGGTGTCAAATTTTCCATACTGGCCGGCAAGAGTGCCATACATGTATTCGTTCTGAACCTTCTCAGCTACATGCGATTTGAGTTTGCCGGTAACAGATTTGGCCTTAGGCATCAGGTCTTCAAGGGCGATAGTCTTTGTTGATTCAGACAGCTTCACCGTCTGCTTTGAAGGCCGCGACTTTTTTTTGCTACAGCCGGTTTGCATAATTAAGAGCGACATGCCCAATATTAGGCAGCATAATACTCGAAGTTTACGGTGATTCAATGATTGCGCTCCTGCTATTTATTCTTGTAGCGCTATTCTAACACAGCCGGGGTTGCTTGCCAAGCTACACTGCTGCCGGTTTTTTTTCGTTGAAAAGTAAGTATTCTATGATTGCCGCTGTCCGCCATGTAGATTTCGCTGCTGGTAACAGTGATGTCTGCTGGTCGGCGAAAACTTGTGCCATCACACTCGCCAAGATGGCGTAATCTGATGCCTTGCGGCGTGTATAGTCCCAGTTCGTTGGTCTGATCGTCGCAGACCAGAATCAGGCCGTCTTCGTCTATTGCCACGCCCGCCGGCGATTTGAGATGATCTTTGATCTCGCCGATAAATGAGCCCAGGCGATCAAAAATAGCTATTCTCCCCTTGCCGCGATCAGCTATATAGATTTCGCCGCCGCTGCTGATATCAATCTGGGTTGGATCTTTGAGCTGCTGCGCGCTCCAGCCAAAACCGCCGACCTCGAATAATTTGTCGCCTGAAGGCGAAATCTTGAGCACCCGGTCAGCCCTGCCTTCAACTACCCAGATGTTGTTTTCGCTGTCAACCTTGATGCCTCGCGGCCTGCTTAAACGATTTCTGCGGTCATCTTTTTTGGGGAAAAGTGTGCCCTTATAACTGCGATAAGAGTCGAATATGCAGATTCTCTCGTTATTGTGGTCAGATACGTAGAAGTTAGAAAACCCGCCGACAGCAACGTCGTAAGGATCGTCGAGACTGTCTTCGCGTTCTTCGCTTTTGTCGCCGAATGACAGGCCAAAACCCCCATGTTGGGCAATGAACCTGCCGTCTTTGGCCAGCCTGACTATGCGGTCATTCCCAGTGTCGGCGATAAGAATCTCGCCCTTAACCGTGTCGAAATCAACTCCTGACGGGTTGTTGAACTGGCGTTCACCGCTTCCTCGCGATCCGGTCTGCTGACTTTCGTAAATCTCAATATTGAACAGCTCAACCGAGCCTGAACGATTTGCTACGCGTCCGGCAGGCAGGGGTAGACGATAGGTGCCCTTCTTCATGATGCGCGGTCCCCACAAAACATCTCTCTGTTTGCGGCCTGGAACAGTTGATAAGATCGACAGACAGCCATCATGCGGAAGATTGATGCGAAAATCGGCAGTGTCACTTGCGACCACAAGCTTAACCCAGAGTTTTTCATGCAGTGTCTCGGCTTCGCAGCGCAATTCATTGCCGGCAAATTGCCAGACAGTCAGAAAAGCAAGCAGATAAAGCATTCTGTGAACCTTCATGTTATAAACCCCTGAGCAAAATTGCGGCGCGCTAGCGTCGGCAGGCACTATCGAAAATTTTCTTCAGCTGCAGCAGAGCTTCGATATTACGCGGGCCAGGCCTGATGAAGGGGTCCTGGTCTAGAATATGGATCTGATGATTTTTTACTGCCCGGAGATTTTGCCAGCCTGGCCTGGTCTCAAGAGATATCGGGTCGGGTAGCGGGTAAGCAATTATGATCACGTCAGGATTACCCTGAATAATGGTTTCAGGGTTGACCACAGGAAAATCAACCGGATCGCTGAGTATGTTTTCTCCTCCGGCTGCCTTGATCATGTCGCCGATATAACTGCTGCCACCTGCTGCCTGCAAGGGTGTGTCCCAGATCTCAAAATACACTTTTGGCATGCTGGAACTCTGCTGACCGGTCATCTCAGCTGTCTGCTTTCGCCAGGACATGGCAAACTCCAGGCCTTTTTCGGGGCGGCCGATAATCCGGGTGAGTTCTTCAGCCATCTTCGGCAGCTGATCAAGACGGGTAACTGTAAAGTTGAGATAATTAAGCCCAAGCTGCGCGAACAGCATTTCGTACTTTTTGTGCATGCTGTTTACATCAACAAGCAGGGTGGGGCGCAGAGACATTATGCGTTCGATATTCAGCTCTAATGCACCAATTCTTGGTCTGTTTCTGGCCTCTTCTGGGTAGTTGCAGTAGTCTGAAGTGCCAACAACCAGATTGCCAAGACCCATATGGAAAAGTAGCTCGGTCTGCGAGGGCACCAGAGAAATTATTCTGGCGCTTTCAGTGGCACCGGAAGACGAGCTAATCGTGATCAGGCAGCAGAACAGCAGTAAAGTAGATTTTAAAAGTTTTTTCATTGATTGCATTATCTGGCGTTCTTTCGGATTTTGAAAAATTCGTTGCGGTAACGATTGTGTTCACTCAGTGAGCGCGCGAACTTGTGACCACGATTTCCGTCTGAGACGAAGTAAAGATAGTCTGTTTCGGCTGGTTTTGCAACCGCGTTCATCGCTGAAGCTCCAAAATTTGCGATTGGGGTGGGCGGCAGCCCGGTATTCAGGTAGGTGTTATAAGGTGAATTTATCTTGAGATCCTCAAACAAAAGTCTGTTTTTGTGTGAACCGAGCGCGTAAAGAACGGTTGCACAAGATTCAAGTTTGATATTGCGCTGCAGGCGATTATAAAAAACTGAAGCAATTACATCACGTTCTGAAGCCAGAGCGGCTTCTTTTTCGACAATCGAGGCGAGAACGCAGCCTTCATACTGACTTAGCCCTGCTGGCAAAGGTTCGGCGAAAATGCGGTCAATCTGGTATCTGGTCAGGCGCAACATGCGTTCGGCCACTTTTTCTGCCGAACTTGGTCGATTAAAGCTGTATGTGTCAGGAAAAATGAGTCCCTCAGCGGCAGGAATAAGCTGCCAGTCTGCGAATATCTTTCCAAGAAGCTGTGGGTTCGAAACTGCATTGATAAAATCCGGTGCAGCACAGATGCCACTGTCTTGAAGAATTGCCGCGGCTTTTACTATGGTAATGCCCTCAGGAATTGTAACCTGGACTGTCGGCATGTTACCTCGCAGCAGCTTGAAAATCACCTCGTAAAGGGTTTCGTTGCCGGCAAATGAATATGCACCCGGCTTAAGGCGCTGGTCTACTGCGATAAATCTTATATAAATACGAAAGGCCAGCGCGCTGCGAATGGCTTTTCGAGCTTTCAGCTGGGCGCCAATCTGTCTGGTGTTGCTGCCCGGTTCAATGAAAATCTCGGTTCGCACCTCAGTGCCTAATGGTTTGGCCATTTCGTCAAACCATTGCAGAAAACCGATGAACATCCCGATTGAACCGAAAATAAGCAGCGCCGCGGTGAAGCGGAAAATCTTGGTGAAAGTCACTGCGCCTGTGATTGCTGGTCTATTCAGGCTTCATTTTGAAGTTCAGAATGGTGTTGCGACTGTTATCGAGAACATAGATCTCTTCTGGGGACTTGGCGATTACCCCGGTTGGGTAAAGAAACTGGCCAGGCTGATTGCCAAAATCGCCAACCTTCGAGATCAGCTTGCCATCAGGGGAAAGAATAACAACCGGAACTTCACCAAGGTCGAGAATGTACAGGTTCCCAAGGTTGTCGATATGCATGCCAGATGGCCCTTTGATCTCTTCGTATTCGCCCTTGTCTTTGTACTCGCCGACAAAATTACCATCCAGACCTAGCTTAATAACGCGCTTGGCTCCAAAATCTGTGATGAAAAGGTGATCATTGTGCAGCAGGATAGATGTGGGAAACAGCATCGCAGCCTTGCCTGAGCCACCAATTGTGGCTAAATACTTGCCATTGGCATCGTATTTGTATATTTCGGACTGCTTGGACATAATTACATAGCTGTTGCCCTTGCGGTCTATGCACACGTCCATCGGGAACTTCATCTTGTCAACGATTCTCAGGTTGGGTTCACCTGCGGAATCGAATCTGACGATCTTGTTGCCGCGTTGATCGCAGACCAGTACGTCGTCGGTCAAAGGATTTACGCCAATGCCGGTTATGCTCTGCAGTTTGTATCCTTCACGACCAGATTCGCCGGCAACCATTACTGAGTCGCCGTTGGTGGTGATTACTTGAATGCGTGTGTTGCCTGCGTCGGCAATGACGAGGTCGCCCTTGGAAGTTAGATCCATGTCAGTCGCACTGAGAAATTCTCTTCTATTCGAACCCGACTTTCCAAATTCTTTCTCAAACTGGAACTTGTTGGGTACACAGCCAGTGCTGAGTCCGACAAACAATATCATTGCTAAGGCGAGTGTCTTTTTAAGCATGAAGCCATTTTCCTTCAGATCATTTTCGTTGTTCATGTATAGTAAATCAAAAAAATATGATTTGCAAAATATTTCTTGCAAATGTATAATAAAGTCAATGAACAGCAAAAAAATAAAACACGGATTTACATTGGTGGAATTGATGATAGTTATAGCTATCATTGGTGTTCTGGCGGCAATAGCCATACCCAATTTCCGCCGATCACGCGAGCTGGCGAGACAGAACAAGTGTTTCGAGTTTTCGGCGCTTCTTAGCCGAACGGCCGAGCTGTATAGTATTGAACGCAAACAATACCCTTCGACAATTGCTGATCTTACACCATTTTTGGGTGGTAATCGTGTTCCCTTGTGTCCAACTGAAGGCATCTATGACTGGGTAAAAGGCACCGAAGAAGGGTTGCCTAACGGCAAAAAAGTTTTCTGCAGCCAGCATGGCTGTGCTACCTCTACCTGGGGCGGCTAAAATAGTAACAAAAAAGCGGCGATCGTATTCTGATCGCCGCTTTTTTATACGTTTTTTATGAGCTGATTTTATGATTCGCTGGCATTTATCTCTTTGAGCCTGGTCAATGCCTGGGTTATATCTATGTGTCCTGCATCGGATGTTGGTTCACTGCCATTTATCAGAAAGCGCACTTTGGCACGTGGGTCAAGTTCGGTGAGCGAATTTACCAGTGAGTAAATGCTGAGGACCTGCTCAGATGAGCCTAAATTGTTTACGTTGGCAAACTCCTTGCTGAGATCAACAATAAAAACACCTGAATCGAAAAACAGGCCACGTAAAGTTGTTCCCTGCGGAATCACGCGATAAAGTGACGTATTTACCGGGCCTTCGAGCACTGTTTCTACAATCTGGCGTGCCTGCGCTATCAGCATGGTGCGTTTGCGAACGATTCTCTGCTCTGGTGCCAGAAGATCGCTGCCCTTCTGCCCAAAATAAATTTTCAGCGAATGTGCTTCTTCCTGAGGAATGAATTCTTCAACGCTGGAGGTGGCATTTGCTTCTACCTGTCGTGCATGTCCGGCCAGGGCGGCCTGCTTGTTGGCCTCGGGTATGGCCGCTATTTCTGGCAAAAGTTTGCGAACAAACAAGAAATAGCCTGATACAATCAGCCCGACTACGATAAGACCCATCAATACAAACAGTAATTTTTCCTGGTTATGCCGTGAAGGTTTTCGTGCGTTTGCCATATTTAATTCCTCGTTACTGGTTGATTACAATGCCGTTGAAGAAGTCTACGACGGCGTTAGCTATTGACTGGGCAATTGCCTTGCGATAATTGTCGCTGATCAGGTTCTTGCCTTCGGTCTTATCAGAAAGCATCCCGGCTTCGACAACAACTGCAGGAATCATGACGAATTGCAGTGGTTGCAGCGGAAGATCTTTGACACCACGGCTCTGCACTTTAAGATGCTCAACCATGCGTTCGTTTACTTTGCGGGCAAGGAATTTATTGAGATCGAAACGGGTGTTTTTGAGCCATTCTCTGTACACAGCTTCGTAACTTAACCCTTGCGCGGATTCGTCAACTGCTGTTCCTGTTTTGCCGTAGCTGTAGCAGGCTACACCTGCCTTGGTGCTGTCAGTTGATCCACCAAGATGAATCGAAATATAGAGGTCGCCGCCATGCCGGTTGGCAATGCTCAGGCGTTGCGCGTGTGACATATCCAGGTCGCTGCTTCTCGTCATCATTGTCTTGAATCCAGCTTTTTCTAGGCTGTTGCTTAGATGAGATGCAATTGCCAGGTTGATATGTTTCTCGTCAGGGCGGCCTTCGAAAGTGAATCCCCGGTCGCTGCCACCATGCCCGGCGTCGATTATAATTGTGCGCCCTTTAAATTCTTCATTGTTCAGAGAGACTGTTGGCACCTCAAGGTTTATCTCCGGCGGCGCTTCCATTTTGGCCGGTGGCGGAGCTGCGCTGGTGACAACGGCTGGGGCGCTGGCAACTATTGTTGCTGGCGCCGAGGCGATCTGTTGCGCATCAGGCGAAGCGAATGAGATGATCATGCGAAAGGGGCCGCGCACGGTTTCAATTGTGGGTAGTTTTTCTTTCTGGTTAAGATAAAAACTCAAAATCAGACCTTTCCGATCAGGGCCGCTGTTGATATCAAGCTTGGCGATATCTCTGCCAGAAGGGTTCGTGCGTTGTGTGGGAACCAGGTTGCGGCATCCTGAAACAGTCAGTCGATATAAGCCGTCTTTAAAGTCTGTTCTATAGGTGATGTCACTACTGAATTCCAGCACAACCCTCGTATGGTCTTCGCGCATGCTGTGTCTTAGTGCTACCAGAACCGCTTCGTCACTTGTCTGCTGTGTTATCGCGATGGGCTGAGGTGGCGAAACTGGCGCCGGGGTTATTGCAACAGGTTGTGGGGAAACTATCGGCGCTGGAGTTGCTGCTATAGGCTGACTGCGTGCTGGTTCTGGTCGTTGCGTTGCTGGCGGAAGGGGGGGCTGAACCTCTATGTTTGGCGGGCTGACCCTTAGTGGTGTCGTGCTGTCACTGGTTAGAAAAAAACGGGTTAAGGCTGTTGCCGGCACCATCAGCTGGCCCTGATCGATTCTTGGTGGTGCCGCCATGTCCACTTCGTTGCCGTCTACGATTGCCTTGGTGTCGTCAACGGTCAGGCGAACGGTTTTCAGACCTTTTCGCATTACCAGAATGCGTTGCAGCGGAAACCACTGGTAGGCTATGCCTTGCGACTCCGCGAAACTGCGCGCGCTGATATAGCCACTTTGCGCATTCCCCGCCAGTCCTGCCAGTATGAATATCGCAGTCACCATTGCCACATAAGGCATTTTATTACGATAAATATTTGCCAGCATCAGTAGCGTCCTCCCAGTTCTCTTTCTGCGTCGCGCTTTGCGTCTTTCTTCTGCAGAGCTTCACGCTTATCATATTTGGCTTTGCCCTTGGCCAGGCCAAGTTCAACTTTGACTTTGCCGTTCTTGAAATACACTTTTAGCGGAACAATAGTCATGCTGCTGGTTCTGACTTTGTAACCCCATTTAATGATTTCACTTTTATGCGCCAGGAGCCTTCGTTTTCGCTCAGGCTCATGGTCCATCCGGTTCGAAAAAGGGTTAGAGCCGATATGCATGTCATGCAGCCATAACTGTCCACCGATCTCTTCTGCGTAAGAGTCTTTGAGAGTAACCCGGCCCTCGCGACAGGGACGCATCTCAGAGCCAACGAGGGCGATGCCGACTTCGAGTCTTTCGAGGATAAAATAATCGTGAAAAGCCTTGCGATTGGCTGCTACGATTTTTTCTCCGTCACCTTGCTGCTTTTTTGAATTCAATCAGGTCACCTGCTTTCACTCCTGGGCCAAATTCTCTTCGGATCAGCGCCCAGCTCGTATTTTTATAAACTTTGGTCAGCAAAAGTTCGGCAGAAGGTATGTCGGGTGCGCGTCCGATGGTAACGCCGGTATCTGGATCTGAAAGAGCTGCGCCGGCTTTGAATGCGCGCAGACTCAAGCTGAACTCATCAGAGAGACTCAGACCTTCATTCATACCGAGATTTATAATTACCTGTCCGTCAACTCTTTTTACTATTTTGCCTGCTGCCACAACATCGTGATTGTTATCTGCCTTAAACCGACTGCGCATTTTTTCAAATTCAGCGTTTCCAGCAAATCTCAACAGGTGCGTCTGCAATAGCGGCTGGGCAACGTAATCCATGTTAGCCGCGATCATTCGGTTGAATCCCTCTGAAAAGTGCTCCAGACTGACGTCTCGCATGCCGAGCAGATCACGGTAGAATTTAACGCTTGCCTGTTTTTCGCCCTTGTCCCACAGCAGTCTGGCAAGCTGCAGCAGATACTGATGGTTGCCGCCATATAGCTCGACAGCTTTGCGAATCTCGACTTCGGCGCCATCCCAGTGGCCCTGGTCAAGCAGATGTCGACCTTTCATAAAGGCCTCGTGCGCCAGGGTTGCTCTCTCGGTCGTTCGCAGCATCTGCGGGTATGAAGGATATTCATTGTTTTCAAGCGACAGCGCGATGCGTCGATATTTTATCAGCTGGTTGAGGCGCTCGACTTCTTCCCAATGAAAAATTGCGTCTTCAAGGCGACCCTGTTCGCGATACAGCTTTCCCAGCCAATAATGGGCCTTGATCAGGTTTGGTTCAAGACGCAGTGCCTCGATAAAGCTGTCTTCGGCCTGGTCGAAAAACCCTTTGCGATAATTTTTGTAGCCTGATTCGTAGGCAGACAGGGCCTTGTCTGGTGCGGGCTGTTCGCCGGAAATATCACTGAAATTTGTCGCCCACACAGGCATTGCAGTCAGCAGCAATGCTGACAATAAGGCTGCCCGGCAGAATTTGCTGGCAAAAAGCATCTGATCAGTCTCCGTCAGACAAAATATGATTCATCTAACATATCGGCATCTCTGCCGGGAGGTTTGAGAAATGCTTTATCTTGCCGCGAGATACTTGGTTGGATCAATGTAACGACCACCCGCCAATACGGAAAAGTGCAGGTGAGGCCCGGTAGCTCGCCCAGATCGGCCAACTGTGCCCAGCAGAGTGCCGCGTTTGACCCGCTGCCCCTTAACGCATTTTATCTGGTTCATATGCCCGAAATACAGGGTTTTTCCATCTCCGGTGCGAACTTTGACCAGGCGGCCGAGCAGTCCGGCATGGGCTGCGCACACGACAATTCCGTCAGCCGGAGAAATAATGCTCGTGCCCTTGTGCGCCTTTATATCTATGCCATTATGAAACGAACGTCTTTGGGTAACCGGGTGCCGGCGCATGCCAAAAGCCGAAGATATTGCACCTTTGACCGGCCAGATTTTGCTTGAAGTAGCTTTCTTGCTTGTAACACTGACTATTTTGAAGGTCCGTGCCGCCGGCAAGGCTGGTAGCAAAGACGCCCTGAGGTCGGCAGTGCGCTCCGCTGTTGATGCGAAAATCTGTTTGACCGGTTGCCAGAAGTTGTATTTGACTTCTTCTGGTGTGTAAAAAGAGGCGCTGAGACTTAAAGAGTCTCTGTCTGCGCTCGGAACGCTCATCTGAAGGAGCAGTATGCCCAGAAGAATTAGCAGTGCTCGATTGCGATTGCTGAATGGTTGAGTAGGTGTCATCAGGTCAGTCGTTGCCCTTGCTTGCAGAACTTTTGTAGTTCGGATTTATCAGGCCAAGAAATTCACGGTTGTCTTTGGTGTTGGAAATACCCTTAACCAGCATTTCAACGACTTCCTGCGAACTTTTGTCGTCAAAGGCCCGGCGCAGAATGATGATTTTCTTGAGATCTTCAGCATCCATGAGCAGCTCTTCTTTGCGGGTACCTGACATTTTAACGTCAATGCACGGGAAAATGCGCTTGTTGAACAGTTTGCGGTCAAGGTGCAGTTCCATGTTGCCGGTGCCCTTGAATTCTTCAAAGATCACTTCATCCATCTTTGAGCCGGTGTCGATAAGCGCGGTGGCAATTACAGTAAGGCTGCCGCCGTGCTCGATCTTTCTGGCAGCGCCGAGAAAGCGCTTGGGCTTGTGCAGCGCGAACGGGTTAACCCCGCCCGACAGTGTCTGACCTGCCGAGGGCATTGAGATGTTGTATGCCCGTGCCAGTCTTGTAATTGAATCGAGCAGTATAACGACATCGCGGCCAAGTTCGACATGCCGCTTTGCTTTTTCAAGTAGCAGCTCAGAGACCTTGATGTGGTTCGTTATATGTTCATCAAAAGTTGAAGCCACAACTTCGGCGTCGACCGAACGACGCATGTCGGTAACTTCCTCCGGGCGCTCGTCAATCAGCAGGATGAGCATGAGAACTTCAGGATGGTTAGTAGTTATCGCGTTGGCAACCTGCTTGAGAAGCGTGGTTTTGCCGGCTTTTGGCGGAGCCACGATCAGGCCGCGCTGGCCTTTTCCAATCGGGCAGATCAGGTCAAAAACGCGGGTAGAAACGTCATCTGGATCTGTTTCAAGTCTGAAGCGGTCTGTCGGAAAAACCGGTATGCCGTCTTCAAAACTAACACGATTGCGCAGGCGATCGACATTGACGCCGTTAACTGCTTCGATGCGCAACATCGCGTGGTAGCTTTCGTCGTCTTTTGGCAGTCTAACCTGGGCAACAATTGTGTCGCCACACATGAGGCCGTAACGTTTGATCTGAGATGGCGAAACATAAACGTCATCATCATTTTGCACGTAACTTCTGGTTCTTACAAAGCCATAGCCTTCGGGCATAACATCAAGAACGCCTTCAGAAAGGGCCAACCCCTGTTCTTTAAGCTGTCCTCTGAGAATAGCCCGGATCAGATCCTGCTTTTTCATTTTTTCGGTGTTTTCAAGGTTCATAGCCTTGGCAACCGCCTTAATGTTTTTTACAGGTTCTTCGCAAAGCTGAAGATAGGTGAATGATGGGTTTTCCACAATAGCTTTCCTTTCAAGGAATACCAAAGAAATATCCGGGGCACGCCCGGTTGTCGGCAGGTCTTTAGCGAGGTCTTTCGGGGGGCACGATTGAGCGTGAAAGTTGCATAAACAGAATGTCACCAAGGCCTATGCTCATGCTCTTTGATCTTTCCTGGTCGAGCATGTCGGCAAATATTTCTTCTGCCTGCCCGCCGTGAACCATGCCGGTCTTTTTTACTGTTTTGCGCATTTCCTTCAGCATCTGATGCATAAAGATTGACTCGAAGTCTGAACAGGCTTTTTGCAACTTGCCGAGTTCCTTTTTTTTGGCTTCAGGAAGCTCTGCGAGCCGATCTTTCTGCAATGCCGGGCTGATATAGAAACTGCTCATTTATCAGATTCCAAGTTGTGATTTGATTCGAGCGAAGTGCTGATTGCCAGGGCTGAGGCTGATCGCCTTATACATGTTTTCGCGCGCTTCAGAATATTTGCCGAGCGCGTGTTGCACCTCAGCAAGAGAACAAAAAGCATCAGCATCGCTGTATAACATGCCAAAGCTGTAATGATAGTCTACATCTTCAGTGTCATATTCAACTGCTTTTTCGAGATGTTTGATGGCTTCGTCCAGATCGCCCATAAAGAAATACGAGCGGCCAATATAATAATGCCCTTCAGCAAATCTCTTTTTCACATCTACAAGGGTTTTGTAGCGATCGATGACCTTTTTGAAAAGGCGTACCGAGTTGTCAGTCTGACCCTGCATCTGGTAGGCGCAGGCCAGGGTGAAGCTCGACATGATGTCATCAGAACTGGCAGATACTGCCCGCTCAAGATGAGATACTGCTTCTTCAAGTTCGCCACGCATCATGAGAATACGACCAATGTGGCCATAAATTTCGCTATGCGAAGGTTTCAGCTCTAATGCCTTGCGCAGATACTCAAGGGCTTCGTCATGCTTGCCCAGATGTGCAAGTGAACAGCCAAGATCAAAGCTTGAGTTCTGATTGGCCGGTTCAAGCTCAAGTGAACGGGTGTAAGCCGCCGCCGCCTCTTTAACCATACCTTTTTTCATGTAGTAGTCGCCAAGTTTATTATGGGCCTGTGCAAATTCGCCGTCGATTGAGATGGCTTTTTTTATTTCGTCAATGGCCTGGTCAATTTTGCCACACATCGAAAACGATATGGAGCGGTCCAGGTGCTGATTAGCACGATCCCTGTCCTCTATTGAAATTGGTGCAACCATAGTTGTCGGGAACCTCGCATGGGGTAATCTTGTCTGTTACGATAAAATCAAGACGTTGAAGAGTTAATACCATACCCTGATGCAAAATAGCAAGAAATTCACAAAAAAACTTAAAAATATGCTTCACTTACATTATTTTAAGCTCACCGTGCAGGGCACCGGCTGCGTTAACCGCCTGAAATATGGCAATAAGATCTTTGGGAGTGGCACCAATTGCGTTAAGCGCAGCGACTAGGTCATCTACTGTCGTTTCGCCCTGCACTGCGACCATGCTTCCCTGTATCTGATTGCGCTGGGCAGCTGCATTGTTGGCGTTCTGGTTTTTGTTCTGGTCGTCAATCGCAATTTTTATGCCATTGTGTGAAATCACAACTTTGCTTATGCGCACACTGTTGCCAATGATTACAGTTCCGGTGCGTTCATTGATAACGACACGATTTGGTTCATCTATCGACAGTGGAAGGTTCTCAATGTTGGCCGCGAAACTGACCGGGTCATCAGCCATGCTTGATGGAACCCTTATTTCGATGTTGCCGGGGTTCACGATAGTTGCCCAGCCGATTCCATAACGGCGATCAACTGCTTCTTTTACCTTGCGCGTCAGAATAGTGTCCTTTTCCTGAAGAAGAATGCTGAACTTGCCGCTGCGGGCAAATCTGTCGTCAACGCCGCGCTCCATTATCGCTCCGTTTGGCACATAGCCTACGGTCAGATGGTTCTTCTGCCCGGCTTTTGCGGCTGCTCCTCCGGCATTGCCAGACTCAAAACCGCCAATTGATACTTTTCCCTGTGCAACGGCATAGACCTGCCCGTCGCCGCCTTTAAGAAGTGTTGGCAGCAATACACCTCCCTGTAGACTCTTTGCGTCGCCGATCGAGCTTATCGTAATGTCAAAAGGCTCGCCGGCCCTTCCATACGAAGGCAGCATGCCGGTAACTATTACCGCGGCAACATTTTTACTTTGTATCTGGCCGCTGGTTAACTCCATGCCCATGTTCTGCAGCATGCCACGCGTCATCTCAATGCTCATGGCACTTTTGTCCCCGGTGCCATCAAGGCCCGTTACCAGGCCATAACCCAGCACCTGATACTCACGGTTGCCGCTCAGCCGGGAAATATCTTTGAGCCTCACCTGTGCCTGGGCTTTGACAGAGCTCTGTGCGCCAGATATGAAAAGTAGAATGCTGGCAACGGCAAAAACCAGAATAGACTTGTTGTGCTGCGATCTGTTTGCTTCCATGCGCCTTCTTCCTGTCTTTTTATTGCCCGGTATTCAGGCTCCAGTAATTGTATCGGCATTTTGCCGGCAATTACTTAGACCTTTCACCAGCTCGTCATTAATTTCGTGTTGCTGTTATCCGAAAAACGGTCGGCAAATTTGTGTACAAAATTACTTCAATAAAGATTGTAATTAGCAAAACTTTTTGTCAGAATTAGAGTATAGAGATTAGCAGGAGATAAAAGAGATGGAGGTTTACTTATGAGCAGGCATATGCGCAAGTTTTTTTCTGTTCTGATTGTATTTGCATTGCTGTTGCAACCTTTTGCCCCCCTGGCAATGGCCAGGGCTGAGGCCCCAAATCAGAAAGCTCAGATCGAAAAGGCTGTTGCCGACTACCAGAAGACCTACGACGATATTATGGCAATCAAGGAGTGTGAGCTCGAAACGACTGCGAGCATAGTGATTGACACGATTGATGCGGCCAGAGTCGCCTGGAAGGAAGCTGAGGCGGGTGCCAAGGCGGCGCGCCGTGCCGCTGAGGATGCTGCCAGATGGATCAGAGATAATGCGGTTGCTCCTGTAGCTGGTGTTCTGGCATGGGGTGCCGACAAGCTTACCGGCGGTGCCTTTGACCTTCAAGAGAGACTGCGAGAGCACGAGAACAAGCAAAGGGCAAAGGAAGCTGAGGCCAGAAAACTTGAACTCGAGGCCGAAAAGAAGCAAAAAGAAGAAGAAGATTTCAAGAAATATGGCGACGAGATTGACGAAGCCAACGAGCAAATCAAGCAAATTAAGGCCGATGCTCAAAAAACCATGGATCTGCTTAAGAAAGGCGATTTTGAAGCGGCCGCCAAGACTGATCCATCCCAGGTTCATGGCACTATGGATGCGGGAGCCAATGCTCTTCGTATCTACCAGGATGCACTCATCGGCGCCGGACAAAAGCTTGTTTCAACCGGTGAGGTCATGAGCAAGACCGGAGCTATTTTAGGCGTGGTTTCTCTGACTCTGAAGGTCATAGCTGCCGCCTGCGCTGCTACTGTTGTTGCTGCTCCCGCTGCTGGGATAATTTCCTCTATCTCCGGCGTCTGTGATATAGCCGGCAAGGCGGTCGGTATTGCTTCTGTCGTTCTCATTGGCGCCGGAAATTCTTTAATTGAGGCAGGAGAGAAAGGTATTACCAGTGACAGAGAATATGCTGTCGTCATCGGTAAAAATACTGCCAAGGCTGCTGCCAGTGAGGCAATTAAATACGGCACGAAAAAAATTACTGGTGGAATCGTCAAGGAGATGGGCGGTGGCGCCTTTGATGAAATAGCCGACGGTGATTTTGCGACGCAGGCAGTTAAGAGCTTACTCTCAAGAGGAGTCGGTAATCAGTTGGCTCCGTCGAAAACGCAGGCTACTGGAGTTGTTAATAGCGGCATTGACAGCGCTACTGACGCCCTCTTCGGCCCCCTCGGTAATGACCGTTCCGACGAGGAACCGTTGCCAGAAGCATCAAGGCAGCCTGGGCTCGGTGGGGGCAGCTGGTAAGTAGTTTTTATGGCATTCCCTGCTTTCTGAACGTCACGTAACTGACTTCTTGGCAGAGGTAAAGGAGTGGATACGTGCTACGCCCGACAGACCCTGATCGATTGACATGCCCGCCGCCCGGCTCCGGGCGGCGGGGCTTTATACTTTTTCTCGTTTGCGTGCTGGCTCTGGTGATGATGGTGATGATTATCGGTCTGAGTCGGCACAAAAGCGGCGCAGTGCTGCAATTGAATCGAACTATCGAACAAGAAAGAGCGGTAACTTTGGCCCAGGCTGGTGTTAATGAGATGTTGGCCTCTATAAAAGCCGAAGTTAACGACAAAGACACGCCTGTTGGCAAAGCCATCCATCAGTTATGGAAAACCCGTCCCGCAGTGACTGGGGCCAAATCGATCTTTAACGCTAGTTTTGATGCAAGTCGGCTCAAAATGACAAACCAGCTGGTCGAAGAAACGCTGGGCAGCCGTGGCGATGTTTCCGGGCAAATCAGCCTGGTGATCACTGAGCGGGTTTCTGGAATACCGCGCCCGGCTTATCTTGGCTATGTTGAACTGATAGCCAGGACAAAGTATCACGATTACCCTGCTGAAACCAGAGTAAAAGAACGTCGTGAAATCAGGGTAGTTGATCTTTCAGACCCCTTTATCGATAAATACGCGCTCTTTGTCAAGAGTTTCTGCCGCTCGATCAATGACCCCAAAAAGCGCATTATCGTTCAGGGCGTGACCACTGATGATCCCGGCAGATACTCATTTGCTTACCTGGGTAACCGCTCATACCCAGTTTGCCCTGAGTTCCCCAACGGCAGTAAGAGCGCAGAAACACCGCCGGTAATTCTTGATCTTGATTTCGAGAAAGACAAATATCTGCTCGGTTCTTTTTATCAACCAGCAGCTTTCAGGATGAGAGACAACAAGCTTTCTCAAATCAGCGATGGCAACCTCTTTTTCGTCAGTCCAGCGATTCCTTTCTCAAAAATTTCTGGTTCGTTATCATTGGCTGGAGATTTTCATAAAACCTCCGAACTCTTGACCATCTACAATTCGATTGTTAAAGATGCCAGAGAACAGGGACAGCAGGAAGGAACAATGCCCTATATGATTTATCAGGATTTTCTGAGGTCGGGTGGTAACCCTGCCAACTCAGAGGCGTTTCGATCTCTTGTCAATACCTTGATGGCCAATTGGAAATATCAATATGGATATACCGATTATACAAAAATTACTAAAGACAATGCGTTTGTCAGTAATCATCCGTTTGTCGGTATTTTCAAGTATTTTGAAGAGGTCGAGAAATCGAACCCGATGCGGGTCAACGGTGGAAAAATGCCGTTACTTTTTGGTGAAGCTCGTAATACGCCAGTTTACGTTGAAGGGCCGGTCTTTTTGCGATTTTTCAAAATCGCATTTAATGATGAAATTGAAGTAAACTTTGATCTCAAAGATATTGTCGTGCCTGTTTCCTTTCCGGCTGTGGCAATGCACTACGAGAAAACACCCGAAACTTTCAGCGGAAAAATTCTTAATCCACCTGTTGATTCGCGAAATGACAGGTTGATGTCAATGCCTATCGAACACTTTTCGATCAATAATTTCTTTTTCGGCGCAGGCAACATTTCGGCTAAAACTCCGACTGCGGTCAAGGGCGGCGTGGAGGGCTACGATGTGTTTCCTGCCTTCGACGAGTCACTACGCAGCGTTGCCTACTATTATCAGACTGCTGATGAGTTCGTCAAAGACCGTGTCAAGACAATCGACGGCCAGAAAACTCTGGATCTCGACGGTATTTCGCTGATTGCCGGCAAGAGCGGTCAGGCTCTCGATCTATCTGGTGTTCACAGATATCGTGGCAAGGGAAAGATCGTGCTGGGTGAAGGGAAATGCCAGATCGGAGACCTTTTGCCACTCAACTCAGGTGAAGATTCTCTGGGTATCTACCTTATGTATGGCAGGTTTGTTATCGCAGCAGATGGCCCGTCGGCTGACATTCATGCGTCACTTGTTGCGACAACCTGTTTCAATGACAACTCTCAGGCCTCAGCCAGCTCTGAAGGTGGTATCGAATTCGCAGGCAAAAGTGTAAACATTGTCGGCAATCTGGTTGTCGACAATCTCTTTGAAATGCGCGGCATGCCAGATGGCGGATTTCTTAGAATAGTTCATGACCCGGAACTGTATGTTCCGAAATATCCGGTCAGGGTCAGTGTGGGCCAGACCAGATCATTGCTGGCGGTTGAATATGCTCAATAATCCTGGTTTGCGCAAGATTTTAATAAAGGTTGTTATGGCATCTTTTGTCCTGACTTTGTTGATCGCAGCGCCTTACATTGCAAGGCGTCTGCCGAAGGCAGATAGCGAGAAAAAGTCGGGAAGCAAGGTAATTCGCTACGGAACCAAAGGTTTTTCGTGGAATACCGGGCAAAACGATACAGAATCCGCAACCGGCGAATCGTCGGCAAAGCAGCTTAAACCGAGCTTTGGCAATCTCCCGAACGAATTGTTTCCAGGCAACCGGCCGTTTTCTCTTGATTTTCACAAGCTTCCGCTTGATTTCATGATTCCGCAACAGCCTGAAATAACCAGGACTGCTGTTACAAAGATCAGGCAACTGCAGGCGGCCGAATTTGCAGCTGTCGAGGCGCAGCAGGCAATGGCGAAGAATTACGACAAGCCGCAGTCCGTTATCGGAGGGAAAGGTGAATAAAAAACGCTGCAACTATATGCGATCCGGCTTTTCATTTGTTGAAATTGTAGTTGCAACCGGTGTTGGTCTTGTTTTTTTTGGTGCCCTCATCTATTTTGCCTCTACGACCAGAGTTGAAACCAGCAAAGCAGAAAACTACCTGCGAGCGTTGCAGATTGCTCAGGAGACCCTTGAACTTGTTCAGTCGATTTCGCTGTCAGAAGCGACGGGTAGCGGAGTTCAGATATTCGAAGGCTCTCTGGTCGATCCGAATACCAGCCAGTCTGTTAAGATCCCCTTTCATAATTCATCAGGATGGCAACCGCAGACCAGGACTTACCCGGCTGAATACAGTAAAGCCTGGTTTTATCGTAAGATTCGTATTGTCCCGGTACCTGCCGGTATTCCAAACGCCAGATTCATGCGTAAGCTGACAGTCGATGTCTATTGGAACGAGAACAAAACTCCCGACCGAATAGAAACTATTGGAGCAGAGCCCGATAGAATGCGAAAACTGACGCTGTCAACCCTGCTTTTTGACGAAAGTGAGATATATTGATGCAGTCGGGGCATGCAGATAAACAAAGAGGTTTCACGCTGGTAGAAGCGGTTATTGGCGTTGCCCTTGCTACATTATTGATGTTTACTGCTTATCAGGTGTTTTCTTATGTCAGCAAACAGCGCAGCCGAGGTGGCGTTGACCTGCAGGAACTTCAGGGAGCGCGTTATGCCATCAATTTTCTGCGTCGCGATTTCCGCTCGGCCTGCCCACAGATCGCCGCCACGGCCACTCTGGCGCAGAAGCGCAAGGCTCTGCGCATGCCTGTTGTCGAAGCAAACGCCTTTACCATAGGCAACGAAGCTGTTCCGGTAATCATCAGCGACGGAGAAATTCATTTTTTCAAGCATGTCTATAACACGCCCGAAGGAGTAGCTCAACCGGCTACCGAACAGGTAAATTATAGTATTTATCGTTACAAAGAAAACAACGAGGACAAACAGTGTCTGATGCGCTCTGTCGCCGGCCAGAACATCATGTTTAAAGACGTCAAAGCTGCCAGATTCGAGTTGTATGCGCACCCTTTGTCTTCGGCAGTGCCGATGCTCTTGGTGACTCTAAGCATAAACGCCGACCAGAAAAGCGAAAAAACCGGGGAACACAAGTTTTTTGAGATGACGACTACCATCTCAAGCGCTATCACCAGTCCGTTCATCAACAATCCCTACTGGCACATTTCCCAGGACTGAAAAGCTTCCCAGAAATCGATGCTCTGAAAGCATTTGATAAGTCAATTATCTGGAAGTGTTTATCAGCTCTATGTTGGCTTTTATTTCCTGCAGGAGTTCATTCTTCCCTTGTTCCTGGGCGAGGGTGGCGGCGCGGTGCAGAATGCCGAGGGCTTCATCGAGTTCACCACGCTGTGCGTGCGATATAGCAAGAGTCTGGTTGAACCAGGGTTCTTTGAATTCTGTAAGCTCACAGCCGAGCAGGCAGAGTTTGGCAAAATGTTCGGCTTCAAGCGCGATTTTTTCCTGAAGCTGAAGATTGATAAGTTGTTGCAGGGAAGGCAGATGGCCAAGTTTTGCTGCTTCTTCGTAGGGTCTGGTGGCTTCGGCTGGTTTGCCGGAGCTTTCAAGAGCTTTGCCAAGGCTGTAACGGGGCAGGGGAGAATCGGCAAAAGCTTCGACGGCACGTCTATACATCTCAATAGCCATCGTCGGCTCTTTCATTTCCATGAGGCAGTTGCCGATACCGAGCTGCGATGGCAGGTCATTGGGCGCCGCTGTTGCTGCCATTTCATAGGCCTGTTTCGCCTGGGTAAATTCGCGGTTGCGAAAATGCAGGTTACCGAGGTTGCGCAGGGCAAGAAACATTGACGGGTCAGCTGCTACAGCAGTTCTGTAGAGTGTTGCCGATTTTTCTGGCTCTTTGCGGGCCGCCGCAACCAGCCCCAGATTGAAGTTTGCCTGGGCAAATCCCGGCGCCAGTTCAAGAGCTCTGTTCAACAGCGCTTCTGCGTCTAAAAGCTGATTTTGTTGTATCTTTAACGATGCCAGGTTGTTGAGGGTGTCGATGTTGAAAGGGTTCAGCTTGAGCGATTTCTCAAACAGAGCTGTGGCTGCCTGCGGTTGCTCGTTGAGCAGCATGGCCAGCCGTGTTGCGGTTCGCTGATTAAATGGCTGCTGGTCGAGCGAGGCGCTGGTGATTGCGATATCACCAGCTTTGTCGCTCTTCTGCTGCAGCTTTTTTAATTCATCAGAGAGATTTTTCAGCCTTTGTTTATGCCCATACTGCAGGGTGAATGGCGGTCGGTTCGCGCTGCTGATTATATGTTCGAGGTTGGCAATCGCGTCAGCGCTGCTGTAGCCAAGCAGTTGCAGTAGTTCGTCTTTGTCGGGAAAAGTGCGCTCTGCCGGAAACCGGCTTTTTAGAACGTTTCTTGTCATGGCATAGTAAATATTTTTGGCGACAAGATAATGCCCTTTTTCTGTTAAATGTACGTGGTCATAGATCAGTTCTTCACCGATTGTTCCAAGCTCTGATTGTTCGGCAAAAACATCGTCTACGTAGGCTATTTGTGCTCCATGACGCTTTGCCAGTTCATGCGCTGCTTCATTGAAGCGGTCGCTGGTTCTGACTCTGAAGCAATCAAGATCGACAGCTTTTCTGAACAGGTCTCGGGCAAGCCCTCTGTTGTCGCTTGCCTGGTTCAGAAGTGCCGCCAGGTAGTTATACAGAGCATGGTTTTTTGCTGTTTTTTCGAGTTCACCGGCCAGTCCGGCAGCAGTTGACAAGTCACCCTCGCTGATTTCTTCTCCTAGAGCTTTTATCTTGTTCTGGTCGGCCTGGCTGAGACCCCTGATGTCTGACATGAACGGTGGACAATCTCTCTGGTTAACAGGAACCCGGCACCAGACAACCGGAATATTGTGTTTTTGAGCTGTTCTGAAAATATCCTGCATGTTTTCCTGCCAGTTACTCTGGCATTCAATAACTGCGGGGCTGTCAGCCGGGATACTGTTTTTCAGAAACATTTCAAGCCCCTGCCAGCCTCGTGCCAGCTCAGCCGGCAATCGGTCTGTTTTTAGAGCCTGAACCATGTGCAGTGAAGATGCCCAGATTCCAGCCAGGGCCGCAGCACGGTTCTTTGCCAGGCCGAAGACGCTGGCAGGTCCGTATGGGCCGATGAATTCATTGTGGCCGGCATAAATGACCAGAGCATCAGGTTTATAGGAAATGATTTCATTGCAGAATTCACGCAGAACCCAGCTGTTTATCGCCGGAATGCCGGTGTTAATAACTTCGGCAACCTGCTCAGATGAGTCTTTGTTGAGAGCGGCCTCAAGCATTCTGGCAAAAGAAAAGTCAGCGAGACTTTCGCCGCGCGCTGCCGATTCGCCGACCACAAATATGCGTAGGCGCTTGTCTGGCTTGATCGCCGGCATGATTTCTGGCAATGGTCGCCGTGCCAGGTTTCCTGGAAAAAATCGCCGGGCGGCCTGGTAGTTGACGCGCAGGCAGGGCTGCCCGTCTGGCATTTTGTCCGCGATGAACAGGCTGGTATCGTAACCGTAGCCGGCACCATAAACAACGAGTTCAGCCAGTGCCAGCAGCGCCACCGGCACAATCAGAAGCAACAGTATTGCAAGAGCAACCTTTTTCAAAAAACTGGGTCAATCCTTTTTCTAAATCTGGTCAGAGAGAGAGAGAAAGATAGAGATAATCGATTACGATTACGACACGCAGGTGCGCTGGTGCCGGGGCGCTCAGGTGCGAGAACGAGCACGAGAAAAATTAAGAGATCAAAAGATCGTATACATGAAGGTGCCGAGCGGTGATGAGCTGGCCAGGGTAAGAAGAATGCCCAGCATCAACAGGCTGATGACGATCGGCAGCAGCAGCCATTGCTTCTTTTTCCAGAGAAAGCCAAGTAGTTCTGCTATGGTAGCGGTTCTGGTCGTTGATTTTTCGAGATTTTCCAATTTTCGGGTCCTCTTTAATATTGTTGAGTTATGTTCTGATCATCGTCAGAATCTGGCTTTTCACGATAGCTTGCTGCGGTCTTGTCAAACTTGAGCTGTAGCGGAGTTTTGCCGGTGACGCGCAAAAGCAGAGCAACCGGCACTACTGCGACAACATACAGAATCCCCAGAATCAGTCGGGTATTGAACCAGCCGAGCGCCGCGCCGATTTTCATCCAGATTGCGTGCGGCACTTTGAGCCATGATGGTTGCACAAGCGCTGGCAGAATAAGAACAGTTGCCAGCAGCATGGCCCAGATTCTTGTTCCGGACTGGCTCAGCATCGGCCAGAGGCCTATAGCCAGAAACGCCGCGCCAACAAGCAGGCCAAAACTGCGCAGTTCGTTGCTGCGTTCTCGTTCGTCTGACAAGGTTTTTGCGGCTATCTGTTCAGTCTGGTGCAAAGGCTTCAAGTCCCAGTTTTTCAATGATTTCACGAGGCTGATCTTCTTTTTTCAGATAAAAATTTTCGAGAACAAGATTGTCCATTTCAGTGCGCATGAAGCATTTGTAGGCATCCAGCGGGGTGCACACAATTGGCTCGCCACGCACGTTAAAAGATGTGTTAACTATAACGGCGCAGCCGGTTATTTTCTCAAACGCTTCGATCATTGCGTGATAGCGAGGGTTTGTTTCGGGGTGCACAGACTGAATTCGCGCTGAACCATCAACATGAGTAATGGCCGGAATCTCTGAACGTGCGACGTTGAGCAGCTTTAAGCCGGTGAATGATTTTTGTTCATCGCTTGTTTCGATCATGCGCTCCCTTTTTACCTGCGCGGTCAACAGCATGTATGGTGTGTCAGAGTTGAGATCAAAATAGTCGGAAAGCCTTTTGCGAAGCACCGATGGCGCGAACGGCCTGAAAGATTCACGGAATTTGATTTTAAGATTCATTGTCGTCTGCATTTTTGTAGAACGCGCGTCACCGATAATGCTGCGCGCGCCAAGTGCGCGTGGACCGTATTCCATACGACCTGAAAACCAGCCGATGACTCTTTCGCTTTTGAGATCGTCGGCGATTGTTTCAAAAAGTGCCTGATCGTCTATCTGCGCATACGGAATAGCGTGCTGGTCTAGAAAAGCTTTGATCTGGCTGTTGCTGAACGCTGGCCCAAGATAGCAACCCTGCATCATATCTGGCGTCGAAGGCTGGCGCGGGTTTTTGCCGTGTTCGAACCAGACACCCAGTGCGGCTCCAGCCGCTCCGCCGGCATCGCCAGCCGCCGGCTGGATCCAGATCGACTTGAACGGACCTTCCCGCAGCAGGCGCCCATTGGCGACGCAGTTTAACGCAACGCCGCCGGCCATGCACAGATTGTCGAGGCCGGTCTCGGAGTGCAGGCTGGTGCCGAGTTTTAGCACGATTTCTTCGCAGACATCCTGTATTGACCTGGCCAGATTCATCTCGCGTTCGCTAGTCTGCGCTTCAGCTTTTTTTGCTGGTCCGCCAAAAAGCCGGCAGAAGCTATCGTTGAACATGTTCAGGCCGGTGCAGTAATCAAAATAATCCATATTAAGGCGAAAGGTGCCATCTGCTTTTACATCAACGAGATTGTCAAGAATCAGTTGCCGGTAAACCGGCTTGCCATAGGGCGCGAGCCCCATCAGTTTATATTCGCCGCTGTTGACCTTAAAGCCGGTATAAACCGTAAAGGCCGAATACAGAAGACCGAGTGAGTGCGGAAACCTGATCTCCCACAGCTGGTCGAGCTGATTGCCAGAGCCCTGCCACGCGGTAGTTGTTGCCCATTCACCAACACCGTCAAGGCAGAGCACTGCAGCTTTCTGATACGGCGATGGAAAAAAAGCCGAAGCCGCGTGTGAGCGGTGATGTTTGTAGAAAAAGATTTCTTTGGGCAGTTGGGCAAAATGTTCTTTGATAAGGTGCGCGATCTCGGACTTCATGAACAGCTTGTCCTTGATCCACATTGGCATTGCGTGAAAAAATGAGGTCAAGCCGGCCGGAGCGAAGCTCAGGTAGGTCTTAAGCAGGCGTTCAAACTTTATAAATGGCTTCTCGTAAAAAACCAGGCTGTCTACCTGCTGCATGGTTATGCCGGCATGCTCAAGGCAATAGCTGACCGCGTGCAAAGGAAACCTGCTGTCATGTTTAATTCGGGTGAAACGCTCTTCCTGAGCAGCCGCAACTATACTGCCGTTATGCACGAGGCATGCGGCGGAGTCGTGGTAGTAAGCTGAAATGCCAAGAATATACAAACAGGAGATTCCTTTGCGTGACTATAAATTTATAGCAGATTTTGCCATGCATGTTCAATGTATTGTGCATAATTTGCTGCAAAAAAATAAACCGCCCCAACAGCTTTGGGGCGGCAGCTCGTTAAACTTGCCTGCAGCGACTTGCTATTCGCTTGCAGAAAAACTAAAGCACAGTCACAAAACGCTCTGAAAAAGCCTGGTTACTATGCCGGGGCGATTGACTCTGCCGACAACGCCTCTGCCGTCGAACTTGATCTGGGCATCAGCGAGAAGTTTTGAATTGATGATGTTGTTGGCGTCGATATCGCGAGGTCTGGCGACACCGCGAACTTTCATGATCTGGGTTTCGCGGTTTACTACAATTGAGCGGCTGCCCTCGACGAGCAGGTTGCCATTGCTCATTACTTCCAGAACTGTGGCTGTAATAGTACCGGTCAATTTGCCCGAACGTGTTGTTGTGCCCTCGCCGTCAAATTCACTTGAACTCTCGGTTTTGCCAACAAAATTTTTGACCAGATTCTTGACTATCGGGATTTCGGGACCAGATGAGACTTCAACTGTGCTGTCTTTCTGAGTGTTTGTGGTAGCTTTTGACTGGGCATTCGATTCTTCAGAAATAACTATGGTGATTATGTCGCCGGGACGGTATTCGCGAGAATTTTTTGATGAATAAAGATCGTTTCCGCTGAGCCACAGCGAACCGGCAGCTGTAGCAGAATTGCTGAAAGCCAGCACTATGGCCATAGCCAGTAATATTGATCTAGTTCTGTGCATATTCAACCCTGCCTTTGTCCTTGATTATTCCACGAATGCGTCGCTGATTCTGCAGATTTATCAGAGTGATTTCATCGCCTTCACCACCGCCCTGAACAGCTTTTGCCGGTATTTTAAGCGTAAGAGTGCCGCTGTTGAAATGGAAATCAACACTTTCGCCGGGCTTGATAAGCCATGAATCGCGAGAGCTCGTTTTTACACGACTTTCTGTGCTGGTTTCCAGATTATTGCTTGAACTGCTTTTGCTGCAGATGTTTTTCGGGCCGGTAGACAGATCACTGCTGCGCAATACGGTGCCGGCTGACTTGAACCTGCCAAGACACTTTCCAACAGCTTCTTCATAAGTTAGCGGAACATTGCTCTGATCACTTTTAACTTCGATTTTCTTTTTTCGGATCATTTCGCCGTTGATCAGCTCTCCCGGCTTGGCCAGTCTTGTCAGTTCTGCTGCCTCGACAACACGGCTGACACGAACCTGTATGAGCTGACGGAAAGGGCCGCCGCCAGTTTGCGCGGTCAGTACGAACAGGCGCATTCCCAGAACGTTATCTGAATTAGTGTTGATATCCCAGCTCTGCAGTTCGCCCGGCAATACAATGTTTGCCGGTATACGCGAAAGGTCTATTGCCAGCCCGCCGGCAACCTGCTCCTGGCAGATCGAACTTATGCGCTCGATGATATCAGCGCCTTTAAGTATGGCGCCAGCTCTACGGATAGTAATGAAGTCGGGAATAGCAACGCTGGCGGCCAGCTTTCCCAGCTTGCGCTGGATGTCTGATTTCCTTAGAACCAGTTCTCCGAGAGGATCAGGTATGTGCCCAAGCTGGATCGATGCAAGATTTTCGCGCAGCTGTGCGCTGGTTTCACTTTTGATCAGGCAGTCGGCAGTGATTTCGCTGCCATTAACCATCACAATTGATTTGAGAGAAGTAATCTGACTTCTGGCACTGGGAGCGCTTATGGCGGCACTGACCTGCTGGCAGCTTAACAGCGCCATAGCAAGGCAGATAACAGCAATGCCAGTGCGTTTTGCCGGGTTTAGTTTATTCAAAACGGCCTACCTTATCTTCGCAAATTGTTGGCTATCTGCAACATAGTGTCTGAGGTCTGAATTGTTTTTGAGTTGGCTTCGTAAGCGCGCTGGGCAACGATCATGTTGACCATTTCTTCAACAACCTTTACGTTGGCCATTTCAATAAAACCCTGAGCGATTTCGCCGAGTTCTTCGGTGCCGGGAATGCCTACCACTGCTTCACCCGAACTGCCACTTGGAATGAAAAGGTTGCGGCCGATTGCTTTTAGGCCGGGCGGATTGATGAAGTTGGCGGTTTCGATCTGCCCGAGAACTTCAAGATCAACCTGACCAGGCATTTTGGCTGCAATGATACCTGACGAGGTGATATTGATACCAATAGCTTCGCGCGGAATGGTAAAGCCGGGAAGAACCGTGTAGCCATCAGAAGTTACGACGGTGCCATTCTCTGACAGTTTCCATGCGCCATCTCGCGTGTATGCCGTGTCGCCATTAGGCAGCTGGATCTGAAAGAAACCTTTGCCTTCGATTACAACATCGAGCGGCTGCTCGGTCTGCTGGAATTCGCCCTGGCTGAACATGCGCTGGGTTGCAACTGGTCTGACACCGTGACCGAGCTGAATGCCTACCGGGTAGGTGTTGTCGCTAGATATCGGCGCGCCTGGCTCTGCCAGAGTCTGATACATCAGATCCTGAAAGTCGACCCTGCTCTTTTTGAACCCTGTTGTAGTAACGTTCGAAAGGTTGTTGGAGACAACGGCAATGTTGAGCTCCTGGCCTTTCATGCCGGTTGATGCAGACCACAATGCTCTCATCATAGGCTTTTTTCCTCCGGTTCGCTCAGATTATGCGTCAGCGCCTGGTTGCGCCAACCGAGTTGATCGCCTTGTCAAGAAGGCCATCGTGAGACTGAATTACTTTAGAATTTGCTTCATAAGCGCGTGATACTTCGATCATGCGCACCATTTCCTCGACCAGGCTGAAATTCGGCTTTTCGACGTAGCCCTGCTTGATGTTTCCCTCAGCCCTTGCTACCTCGCCATAAGCCTGCACGAATTTGTTGGCGCCTTCCTTGCGAAAGGCCTTGCGGTCAGCAGCCATGCCCTGGGCGATTCTGAACGCCGGCACATTGTCGATGAGTACTCTTCCGTCGCGGTCTATGGTTACGGCTTGTCCCTCGCCAACCTGGACTCTCTGCAGTCTTGTGTTGAGGTTGCCTTCTGCATCAAGGATGTTGCCGGGGTTTTCGTCGACTGGGTCGCTGTCGGCGAGAATATAATCGCCGTGCATGTTGGTCAGAAAACCTTCCTGATTTATGTTCAGAATGCCGTCACGCGAGAATCTGGTTCCCTTGTCCGACTCAACCACAAGAAATGCTTTCTCGTTCTCGAGCGCGATGTCGAGTTCGTTTCCTGTGTGTTCAAAAGCGCCAGCCTTGAAATTGGTGAATGATTCGTCGAGAATGACGCCGGTGCCCAGTTCGCCGATTTTGGGGAACTTGTAGAAGGGGCGGGGCGGGTAAAGCTGCCCATCGTTGACCTTGCGCAGAACCATTGTCGGCAGTTCCTTGAAAATGCCCTGATCCTGCTTGAAGCCTGCCGTGTCAACGTTGGCCAGATTGTTCGCTACCATGTCCTGCCGGACAATCTCGCACAGCATTGATGACGAAGCAGTATAGATACCGCGAATCATAGATCGCTCCTTATGGAGTTGTATTTGCCACAGCAATCTGTCTTGCTGCAATTTTTTACCTGTTCGAGCACCTCTGCACCGATCGGGTTGTTATGAAAAGCCAGTTCCTGCGCGAGGTGTGAATGCAGGCACTTTACGCCCTTGAAATCTCTACTGCCGGCAATGGTCGTTGTGCTCAGAATCTCTCTAATATGTTCAGGCAGCTCGCCTGGGTAGATCTTTTCGGCCATGCTGACCCGAAGTCTGGCAATTTCATTCTGGCCATGCAGAAACTTGTCTTTGAAGTCGTCATCAGAAGACAGTTTTTGCGAGAATTCCCTGACCTGACCTTTCTGTTCAAGATCGGCAACCAGATTCTTGAGTCGCGGGCAGACCAGCCACAGAAAAGCTGGAAACGGTTTCCAGACACCATCTTCCTTAAAAACCGGGTCTGCCATCAGCACTTGGGGTGTGCCATCCGGGCAAAGGGTCTTAATCGTAAAAGGCGTACGCGGCTCGCGGCCGAGCAGTTCTACTGCGGCCTGATGCTGTCTGTCCAGTGTTGGATTCAAGTTTGCCAAAATAATACCTTCCCTAAACGATATATCGGCAGAATTTCTGCCAAAGGTTAGGGATATCTGCTTATTTTCTTTATCAGGAAATCAATCGACATTTTGCAGCCTTTGTTTGAGAGTTATTTTGCGCTATTTTGCCGGGTGCGTTAAAATGGGGCGAAGAAATCTGGCAGTTATCAGGAGATTCACTATGGGCCTGCGCTATCTCACCGCCGGCGAATCACATGGAGCCGCGCTTACCGGCATACTCGAGGGCATGCCGTCAGGAGTAGAGGTTGTTCCCGAATGTTTTGCCAGCCTGCTGCGGCGACGAAGAGCCGGCTATGGACGCGGTGCGCGGCAGAAAATCGAGACTGACGAGGTAACTGTAACCGCCGGGTTGCGTGCTGGTTATACTACTGGTGCCCCGATTGCCTTACAGATTGGCAATGCTGAATTCACAAGTCCTGGCGCCGACGGGGTGTCTCTTGCGGCGCATGACCAGAGCTCTGCCATCCACGTGCCGTTGCCGGGCCACGCTGACTTGCCTGGTATTGTCAAATACGGCCTGAGTGATTGCCGAAACATTCGCGAACGTGCTTCAGCTCGCGAAACAGTAATGCGCACTGCGTTGTCAGTGCCGCCGCGCTGTCTGCTCGAAGCGCTAGAGGTAAGATCACTATGTCTGGTCGAATGCCTTGGTGGAATTACTGCAAGCATTGACTACAATCAGAGTCCGGCTGCTCTTGCTGAATTGATTGCTGCCGGCGGCGATGATTTCATGACGCCTGATTTGGCGATTATTCAATCATGGAAAAGACTGGTTGACTCGGCTGCCTCTGATAATGCCAGTCTTGGTGGCACTGCCGCCGTCATATTCTGGAATCTGCCGATTGGCCTGGGCAGCCATACCCAGCACGATCTGCGCCTTGATTCACGACTTGCCGGGTTGCTGATGAGCATACCTGCGGTCAGGGGTGTTGAAATTGGCATGGCTCTGCAACAGGCATCTGGAGACTGTCCCGCCGCTGACCCGATTGCTTACGACTCAAAAAATGGCTGGTCGCGGATGACTAACTACGCCGGCGGCCTTGAGGGCGGTATGAGCAACGGGGCGCCGCTGCTTTTGCGCTTTCACATGAAGCCATTGCCTGCCAATGCTCGGGTAGACTCTGTTGATCTGCGTTCAGGCCAGCTGGCCCAGCCAGAATTCTATCGCTCTGATACCCAGGCGATAACCGCGGCAGCAGTGGTAGCCGAGTCTATAATTGCAATAGAACTGGCGTCTCAGCTAGTGAAAATGACCGGCGGAGAGACCTTGCAGCAGGTCAGCGCGCGTCTCGCCAGGCTTCGCGAGGAGCAGAAGCGCCTGCCAGGCAGTTAGCTGCGCGGCGCTTTTCCCGCGGAATGCGTTAAACAGACTAAAAGGAGAAGGGGCCGAACCCTTAGGTTCAGCCCCTTTTGTGTCGGAGTTGTCAGAATGAGGTGTCGAAAGCGTTGTCGAATGAATCGTCGATAGTGCCGGCTGGCTGAGTGAATGCCGGCTGCGGGGTGGCAGCTGTTGAAGGCATTCCTGCTGGAACCAGCGATGTCGGAGCAGAAGACTCGATGCTCTGGGCAATGATGTGCGGAGTGATCAGGATAATGAGTTCCTGAGACTGGCCCGTTTTGCCCTTGAAGCTGAACAGATTCTTGATGATCGGGATATTGCCGAGCAGCGGAATCTTGTTGCTTTCTTTACCTTCTTCGTCTCTGATCAGGCCGCCGATGAGGATCTCTTCGCCGTCTCTGACGCGAACAGTGGTCTTGGCAGAGCGCGTGCCGATAACCGGATACATGTTGTTGTTCGACCAGCGTTCAACGAATGATACTTCGGGTTCGGCGTCTACAGTAATGTAGCCGTCGTCGTTGATACGTGGTGTGATTTTGAGTTTGATACCGGTATCTTTTTCTTTCGGAGGCTGGTCAGCGCCGCCCGGGTAGATAACCTTGGTGCCAACGATGATTTCTGCTTCCTGGCCGTTAACTGCCGAGATTTTGGGGTTCGACAGAACCTTACTTTCGCTGCGGGTTTCAAGTGCCGAGAAGGTTGCCTTGAACAGAAGGTTTTCGCGATAGAAGTCGCCAAGACCGAACATGTCGCCCTGCTGGCCGGTGAAAGCTTCCTGGTAAAGGCCAGAATCAGGATTCACGGCAAAGTATTCCTTGGTCGAGAAGACCGGCAGTGATTCGAAAGTCGAGTATTCGCCGTCGCTGCCAATCTTGCCCTGCCACTTGAAGCCGATGCTCTTTGTAGCGTCGGTTTTGACTTCGACGATCTTCGCTTCCATCATGCACTGGTGAACAGGCACGTCAACAGTTTCGATGAGCTTCTTGGCCTGATCAATCATTTCTTTCGAACCTTCGATGATCAGAGCGTTGATGCGTTCATCTGGGGTTACGGTAACGCCGCCTTTGGCTGCGCTGCCGGCGCCGCCGAACAGTTTGGCCACATCAGCCGCTTTGGCATACTGCAGGCGTCTGGTAACAGTCTGGCCTTTTTCAAAAGCGTTGATTAGCTTCTTTTCATCGGCGAGAATCCAGGTGTTGCCAATCTTGCGAACCGCAAAACCGTTGGTTTTGGCGATCAGGTTCATGGCTTCCTCATAGTATACGTCGGTCAGCTTGACAGTAACCCGGCCGCTGACGCTCTTTTCAGCAATGATGTTAGTTCCAGACTGCTGGGCGATGACCTTGACGATCTGACGAATGTCAGTGTCCCGGAAATCGAGGGTAATGTTGTCATCAGCTCGCAATGAGCCCGGCAACAACAGTGCGACTGTAATAGCCGCAAACAGTAGTAAGATATTAGTTTTCTTTCTGGTGTAACCCGTGGAACACATTCTTCTATACCTCCGAACGGGAATGTCCGACAACATAAATCTCCGACAAGTGCCATTTATGGTTTGTCAGTTGATACATCGACAAGTTTTGTTAATTTGTTAAGCAATTTTTTTGATTTTCTTACAGTCTGGTTTGAGCAATGGTTAACGCTGATTTATCAAGATTCTGCTCTCATATCGTCAAGCGGCGATAAATATTTGACAGTTTTGGGAAATATCTTCGCCAATTTTTGTGTCAAATGGTCTGTCAGCGTTGCCCGCCTGGCGAAACAACGACAACCGGCCGCTCCTGGGCGTTCTGTTTCTCAAGCTCAGCGGCAATACTCTTGTAGCCAATAGTCAGCAGAGCTATAACACTTAACACTCCCCAGGTCATCCACATGCAGTTCCTCTTCATGTCTCTTTTCATATCTACACTCCTTAATGGTCTGGTAAAGCTTCGTCACAACCTGTCAGGCTATCAGCCTGCATGGTCGCGTCGGCATTATCGGCGCAAGTCTGAAAATCTGAAACGCCTGATGAAAAAAAACTAAAAAGAAAAAAGCTGCAACATTACGATTTCCTGATTTCTCAGGCGCGTATGTTGCAGCCTTCTGGCTGTAACCTGCTAGCAGGTCATTCTTTTTCGTCGCCACCAATCTTGAAAGTGTGGCGGCGCTGTTCTTTGTTTGAATACACGACAATGCGGTCATTCTGAATGTCGACAACCTTGAATTTGCCATCGACGATCTGGTCTTTGCTCACTGTGTGCTCTTCGTCTTCGAATCTGATTACGGCAAGGCGATCACCTTCGTTGCCAACGATGCCGGTTACAAATACCTTGATCGGTTTAACCGGAGGTGCCTGTGGTTTGCTGTCCTGAGGTCTGGCAACCGGCTGAACTGTTCTTACTGGTGGCAGAACAACTTTCTTTTCAACGATAGGCTTGAATGGATCTTTGTTGGCGTTTTCGGTAACAAATGAGAATTTGTTAATCAGGCCGTCAACCTGCTCCTGTTCAGTCAGTTTCGAGCCATCAATAGCACCGCCACCGCTTGAAGTCGGGCTTTCGGCAACCATGCCATCGCCACCGCCAGCAGGGGGTTCTGCAGAGGCTGGAGCCGCGGTGTCACCGCCAAGATCGTCGAGTCCACCGAAATCATCGAGCTCGTCGACCGCGAAAACCTGTGGAGCAGCGAGAAGGAAGACTGCCAGACAGATGATTCCCAATAATTTTGCTGGGTTGTATCTACTCATAATAGTCAGGCTCCTTTCCATTTATATGCCACTGCCCATGATATAGACCTTGGCACTTAGCGTTACGCTGAGAAGAGGGCTTTTGCTGTCACGGTCTACTTCGGCTGAAACTGACACGTTCATTGAACCTGCAGCCAGATTGATGATCTTGCGGCGTTCCATGATGGTGAGGAAACTGCCAATGTCTTTAAATGTGCCCAGAATGGTCATTTCTACAGGAAGTTCAGACCAGTCTTCGGCGCGAACCAGTGGAGATATGCGGATATCCTGGAATTTAACCTTGAACTTGTTGGCGATGGTTTCTGTTGAGTCCAGCAGCTTGGGAACAACGGTGTTGAGCTGGTTTGATTCCATCTGCAACTTGTTCTTCTGCTCTGTTAGCTTCGATATCTGGTTGCGCAGTTCTGCCATCTCTTCTTCGATGTTGGCCAGCTGAGCTTTTTGTCTCTGCAGTCCTTCGATCTCAGAACTGATTTTTTTGCCTTCTTCTTCCATTGGCTGGTAGTAGTTCATGTAGAAGAAGACGCCGGCGCCAATTGCGATGACCAGGAGGAAAATTGTTACTACGGCAAAGTTATTCATTTCAACCTCCCAGATTCTTGTCGCCGAGATCGCGCTTGATACGACAGTTCACTTCAAAGCGCCATACCGGCATTTTTTCGTAGATGTTCTTGGTGGCGCTGGTCAGAAAGACTTCTTCAAAATGTTCATGCCCCTGCAGTTCCTGAATGAACTGCTGAATACCCTTGGTCAGCTGACCACCGGTTTTAGGCTCTTCGGCGCCATCTTCGTTACAAGAATAGGCGGTGATCTGAACACGTCGGTCTGAGTCAATGCGCAGATTGGTGATCCAGACAGTCTTTTCGGGAACAACGCTGGTCAGGTTGCTGAAAGCCTGTGACCACTGCAGCAGAGTTGCACCAGAAAGCTGCTTGAGTCTTGAGATGTCAGCTTCTATTTTACCGCGTTCCTGGCGAAGACGGTCTTTTATATCGAGCTTAGACTGTTCGCGGGCAATTTCGTTTTTGAGGTTCTGGCGCTGTTCGATTATCGTGTCGTTCATGCCTTCGATAAGCTTGGTGCCAGTTATGAAGCCGGCGACGATACCAACAACGCCGATAACGAAGAATATCGCTGCGAACGGGATCTGAATTGGCTTGCGCCGTTTGACCGTTAATAGGTTAATTCTGATCATATTAGTCTCCCACCACCCCTCTTAAAGCGAGCCCAATGGCAACTGTATACTGCTGCAGATTGTCATAGAGTTCATCAGGATCAGCGGCAGTAACCGCAATACCTTCCAGGGGGTTGCCCATGAACACGTCTACACCTAGTTCGTTGCTGATGTAAGTGTTGAAGCTCTTGAGGTTAGAGCTGCCACCCGAGAGAATAATACGATGAATCAGTGGTTCGCGTGACTGTGCCTTGAAATAGTCGAATGAACGCCTGATTTCTGAGGCAAGCTCTTCGACAGTGGTTTTAACCACTTCAGATATTTCATTGGCGCTGGCATCGCCGATGCTCACTTCTGCTTCTTCGACCTTGAGCGACTCTGCCTGATCAAATTCCTGTTTCATTACATCTTTGATCATTTCGGTGATGTTGTTGCCGGCAATCGGAATATTGCGGGTGAACATCAGAATGCCAGACTTGAGAACCGAAATGTTGGTGGTTCTTGCGCCGGCATCGATGATCGCGACAACTTCGCCGCCTTCCTGAGAACTGGCGGTCTGCATGTATGAGCTCTCAAGGGCGTTGAGCGCAGCAATAGTGTCGACATCGACCACTTCTGCACTCAGGCCTGAACTTTTGAGAACGTCAGTATATGAATTGACCAGGTCTTTCTGGGCTACGACCAGCAGAATTGAATACTTGCCACCACCGTCTTCTTCTTCGTCGACAGTGGTCAATACTGCGTGAGTGATGCTTACTTCGTCAATCGCATAAGGAACATACTGTTCGGCTTCAATGCGCACAGTTTGTTCAAGTTCATCAGGCGACATGACCGGCAGCTTGGTAAAGCGCATGATCACGTTCTGCCCGGAGATCGATACGAAAGTCCGTTCCGGTTTGATTTTCCGGCTCTTGAGAATGTCCTTGATGACGGCTGAAACTGATTGGGGATCGCCCACCGCACCTTCTGTCATGCAGTCAGGCGGCAATGGCATCATCCCGTAGTTGACCAGTTCAGGGCCAGAAGGAGATTTTTTGAGCTGAACAATCTTGACAGCTGAGGTGCCTATATCGACGCCAACCGCTGTATTGGTGTTCCCAAAGGTGAACAATCCCATACGCTCTTTCCTCCAAGTTAGTCACGACCAGAGTCCGTGACGGCTTTAAAATTATAGAATGTCAGTGTTCTATCGGCTGTTTCTTAATCAAATTTAATCAAAAACCAAAAAAACTTCAATAATCAAGACTGCGCAATGCAACATTTGAATAATAAAATGCAAGAATTTGTCGGTATGACCAGTTACGTTTGCCCATTTCTATTGCCCCGGCCTGGCATAGACCCACCTGATGGCCATATCCTCTGCCAAACAACTGGAGCTGGTCAAGAAGGCCGCCGGTTGATGCGCGTTTTGCAGCTGGAACAGCGCGGGGAACAATCTCGCTGCTGCTATTGACTGCGTCATCCCCTTGATGCAGTCCGATTGTTTGCCAGCCCTCCTCTGGCCGCAGCGTTCGTTTAAGGCCCGATGCCGTAAGAATTATCAACTGATGGGGGCCCTCGCTGGCATCATCTACCAGCGCAGCAACCCGTATTGAAGCCACCGTTTTTTCAGGGTTTGCACCAGAAGGCGGACTGGCCGGTGCGGCCGCCGCGATCGCCTCTTTTGCCAGCCCGCGATTGCCGACAACAAATGTTGTGCTGGGCAGATCGAACAGGCGTCTGACAGTCGTGCCGCGAACTTTGTGGGTTCCGGTGTTTGTGTGCAGTATCAGGTTCGTTACCCGGTCCATCGCGCCTGGAGCATCAATCTCAGCGTCATAGAGTCTGGAAAATACTATTTTTTCGCCGCGCATGGCCTTTGCCAGAGCGTCTGTCTTTATTGACCTTGACCAGCGAAAATTTGTGCCATCCTTGCAGAACGGGCAGATAACCCTGCGCAGATAACTGCGCGGCGCGCCGCCATAAACCTTGTCATTGTCAGAAGTCATGCCGCCGCAGCTGGCGTGGTAGAGTGTCGCTATTGGTTCGCCATCAGAAATCATGACAATGCCGCGAGTTGCCTGTACCGCCGGGTTGATTGTGGCACGTTCGGCGCCAACACCCTTGTAAACCTGGCAGTGGGTTGAATCGCAGACATCGGCACCTTCTGAGCCGTGTTTGCCCCTGCTCGCGTAGGCGTAAGTGCGCGCGATAACTGTCTGCGCCCGCAGTGATTCAGCCGGTGACAACGAACCGATCTCGCTGCCGACAACCCCTTGCAGATAATCTTCGATGCCGACATGATTGATGACCCGCGCGCCTTTGTCAGTTATATCAGCCTGCAGATAGCCGCGATATAGGCTGTTGTTCAATTTGACAATGCTTTTGTTACCATACAGATAAATGCTTTCACCCAGGTAGTCTACGCGTTTGCCCTTTTTTGTCGGCAACGACCAGGAAAAAGTTTCGCCGCTTCGCATGCTTTTGAGCTTTTTGCCGCGTTTGTTCTGCAGCCAGCCACCGTCTGGAAACGCTACACTGAATTTCGTATGATTACTGCCCATCTTGACCCGCAAAATCGGCTCGGCAGCAACTGTCGTTGCTGAGCGCCGCGCGGCGCCTGCAACCACCGGAATAAGCAGCAGACAGATAACAGTCAGAGCCAGCAGCATTCTGATGCCGCCAGGTTTGGCGCCAAGCCATTCTGTTTCTGATCTGTTCATTCTTTAGCCGCCCTCCCTTTCTGCAGGCTTGTTCAATGATTCAAACGCCCGACTTACCGACCGGATTTAGATATTTTTTGTCATTCTTGTAGCGATCATGCTCGCTGAAAATACAGCCACAGTATTTTTGCCGGTACAGCTCAAGCTCGCGGGCAGCAGCGTGCGAGCTGCTGAATCCAGGCCTGAAATCAGTGTAATGAAAAGCAACGCCGCTTTGTGCCGCTATTTCCTGACCAGTCTTGATAAGCAGTTCATGATTCTGATAGGGGCTTATCAGCAGAGTGGTCGTAAATGCCGCAATGCCGGCTTTTGCAGCAGCTTTTGCCGTGGCTTCGAGTCGCAGGCGATAGCAGGTGGCGCAGCGGGCTGGTCCGTAATCATTGGCAAGTGCCTGCAAAAACCTGTCGAGCCCATAAGCGGTGTCGCCGTAGACCACTTCGAGTTTAAGGTGCTCGGCCGCTGCTTTAAATGAAACCAGTCTCTGCTGATATTCGATAAAAGGGTGAATGTTGGGATTCTCCCAGAACAGCGCGGTTTTGCCTGCGCCAACACCCGCTTCGAGAAGCGGGTATGATCCGGCAAGGCAGGGGCCGCAGCATGTATGCAGAAGAATTTCCATTCAGCTTTCTTTCTTAGAGTTCGCTATAGTGCCTGAAAGAGTCCAGTTGCGGGCCTTTTCAATGCGCACACTTACATACTTTCCAATCAGCGACTGCTCGCCAGGAAAATTGACTGACCGCCCGCTGCGCATTTTGCCGACGAGATGGTTCTCGTCGCGCGCGGCCTTTGATTCGACAAGCACGTCGTAATCATGTCCGATCAGCTTCTGACTTTCTTCAAGACTTATGCGGTTTTGCACTTTGATCAGCCTTGCCAGTCTGCCCTTCTTCTCTTCTTCGCTGAGCTGGCCGGGCATTTTTGCAGCCTCTGTGCCATCCCGTGGCGAATAAAAATACATAAATGCCGATTCGTAGCGGACCTTCTCGACGAGATCAAGGGTGTCGATAAAGTCTTTTTCGCTCTCGCCAGGGAACCCGCAAATAATGTCGGTGCTCAGACAGGCATTGCTAACCTGTTCACGCACTGCGTCAACCAGGGCCAGATATTTCTCGCGGGTGTAACCGCGTTTCATTAGCTCAAGAACATGATTTGAGCCTGACTGAACAGGAAGATGATATTGTTCGCACACCTTTCTCAGCTGCGCGATGCGCTTGATTGCAACTGTTGAAAAATCGCGCGGGTGCGAAGTCATAAAGCGCACCCATTTTATGCCGTCGATTTCCTCAATCATTTCGAGAAGCTGGGCAAAGCCTTCGCTCAGACCGATATCGCGCCCATAGGCGTTGACATTCTGCCCAAGAAGCGTTATCTCGCTGACCCCACGCGCGGCAAGGTCGCTGATATATTCTTTGAGCTCAGGTAGCGGCCTGCTTATCTCAGGGCCGCGCACATATGGCACTATGCAATAAGAGCAAAAATTTGTGCAGCCCCTGATAATATTCACCATTGCCGAAAAAGGGCGGTCGAGTATGATGCCGTCAGCAGAGTCGCCATCAAAAGCGCCCTTGCCGACAAAACTGCCAAGAGTTTTGCCAATAGCCGCCCGCTGCAGCAGCAGCGGCAGCTCTTCAATATCGTTTGGCCCGAAAACCAGGTCGACAAGGGGCAGCAGCTCCAGAAGTCCTGCCTGCATGTTCTGCGCCATGCAGCCAGAAACTCCGATAATCAGGTCAGCATTGCGGCGTTTGTGGTTGATCAGTGATTGAATTCGGCCGATAAGGCGCTGCTCGGCGTGTTGACGCACGCAGCAGGTATTGAAGAGTATCAGGTCAGCATCGTCTTCTGTTTCTGTTTCTGTATAGCCGATCGCATTCAGCAGGCCGCGAAGCCGCTGTGAATCGGCCTGGTTCATCTGGCAGCCAAATGTGGTCAGCATAAATCTGGAGTGTGATTTGTTCATAATATTGCCATTTTACCACAACCAGCCTGCCATTCATATACCCCCTGCCGCTAATCAGTACAGCTTTTTCAGCTGAGCTCCGGGATAATAATGCAGCAGAATCGCCGAGAAAATCTTGCCGGCTTTCGCCATGCTCTGGGCGCCGGTCTGGCACATCCCTACGCCATGTCCCCAACCGGCACCTATAAAGTCTGCGCCGACGATAAAGCCTTCTTTGTCGCGCTTCCAGTCAACAACAAAATTGGCGCTGCGCAGCATGCCAAAAAGCTTTCTGATCGCGAGTTCTCGCAAAACCGTCTTGTTGCCAGTGCTGCCGGTTATTTTTATGCTGATGATACGCCCGCTGATTTCTCTGATAAACTCGTCAATATTGCGAATCCGGCCAACTTCGGCAGCTGCTTCGACCTTTTTCCAGTCTGCTGCGCTCAACGTTTTTTGCCACCTGAACTTGTCAGCGCCTTCGACTCCCGGCAACGAGCACCAGGCTTCCGGCGGGTTGCGGATAAAGGCTTCGGCCTGCTTGTGATCGGTCAGGTCAATATTGAGCGGTTCTTTGGTGTCGCAGACGCCCTGCAGATGCTTGTCGGGATTTGATACCCAGATATGCTGGTTCGCAGAACTGTGCCCGCCACAGTTGGCAGCATATACGGCGTCGAGAATGCCGTTTTCGTGGTTCTCGAGTATCATGCCACGAGTATCCTTGATGCTCGTGCCGATATACTTGTCTACCGATTGCAGGCCCTTGTAGACTTGACAATGCTGCTCAGAACAGAAGTCAAAGCCCTCGTTGTTATGCCTGGTGCCCCGCTTTGACAGCATTTCGCCGCGGGCGGCGACAGCCTGTGCCTGCAGCGCGGCCAACGGCGCCTTAGATGAAATTTCTGAGGGCACAATGCCGATAATCAGAGCTTCGAGATCTGTCTGCTCAACACAGTCGATGACGTTCTCAAAACCCCAGCCGATATTGATGCGTCCGGCGAACCGCCTGTCTTCAAAGCCATGCCAGCCAAAACCTTTAGCAAATTCAGCCTTTTTCAGCGTTGTCGATGTAGTGCCCTTCAGTTCAAACGGACTGTCGGTTTCACACAGTTTCGTTTTGCCGAGGTAGATCGCCAGTTTGCCCACTGCCGGTCGGATGTTTTCATAAAATATCCAGCTAGAAATGCCTTCAGCTGCCAGTTTGTCCTGCTGTTCTTTTGCTTTGGCCTCATCTGCAAAAATGCCAACGCCGACAAAAATTATGCGGTTGTCAGGAAACCCAATCGGTGGCTCGTTGCCAGCAATAAAACGATGGGTGGTAAATTTGGCAAAGCGACCTTCAACTTCTGCCAGCAGCTCAGGCTTGTTAATCCCGGCGGAGCCTACCATAAGATGATGTCGCCGCACTGCCGCGCCGGTCATTTTTCCTTCGATACGATGCTCTTTGCCGGCGGCGATTTTGCCCTTTTTGCTGCCACTGACCCACTCGCCGCCATCTGGCATAACAAAACCCAGTTTATTCTCATACTGCGCGACCCTGATCTTCACAGCAGGCACCTTTGCCTCACCAGTTGCGCCAACAACCGTAAACAGGGCCAGAAAAGTCAGAGTCAGTAATAAATAATTTCTATTCATGATCTATTTCTCCAAGTGCTTTGTAGAGAACCCGGCCGGCCTGCTCAAGCTTTAAACGACCTTGTTCGACCGCCAGATCCGTGCGTGCCAGCAGAATTGCCAGTTTTACGTCGCCTTCGGCTTCCTGAAGCTTCGCTTCGGCAATGTAGTTGGGCACTCTGCCGCCTTCCATTACAATGCGAACCGCCCGCTTGCGCAGTTTTATATTGGTCGCCATCAGGTCAACCATGAGGTTCTCGAATACCTTGCCCATTCTGATCATGCTTATGCTCGAGATCATGTTGAGAACCATCTTGCAGGCTGTCCCACTTTTCAGGCGGGTTGAGCCAGTAATAACTTCGGGGCCTACCGCAGGATTTATCAATACATCGGTCTGCGGAAGCTCGCCGTATGGGTTGCAGGTAAGCAGCACAGTTGCTGCGCCCAGCGATCTCGCATGATTCAGGGCACCAGTAACATAGGGCGTAGTTCCTGAAGCGGTGATGCCGATAAGGATATCGTTTTTGCTGAATTTGATTGATTCTAGATCCTGGCGGCCGGCGTCGACATTGTCTTCTGCCCCTTCAACCGCGTCAGTAACCGCTTTTTTTCCGCCGGCAATCAGAGCCATCACCATGTCAGGCTGCACGCCAAAAGTCGGCGGGCATTCTGAGGCGTCGAGAACGCCAAGGCGCCCCGAAGTGCCGGCACCGGTGTATATAAGTCTGCCACCTTTTCTGAAAGCCGCCAGAACCAGCTCAATTGTCTGGGCAATGCTTTCATTACAGGCCTCAACCGCCTTGGCAACCGCCATGTCTTCGTTGATAAAAATCTTAACCGCTTCGCGTGTCGAAACACGGTCGATATACATCGTACGCGGGTTTCTGGTCTCAGTAAGTGCCTGTTTTTCGCTTTTGCTGTCAGTCATCGGTTGCCTCCTGCTGCACCCTTTTGTTACTCTGTAAGTGTCTGTTTGCGAACGGCAGTTTGAGTGCACGGCAACGCGCACCTCTTTGCCCCCACGGCATGCTGTAAGAAAATATTCATTATTGGACTTTCGCTATTGCACAGTAATCTGGTTTAGTTTAATATGTCAGAAGATTTGTACCATAAAGGCACCGACCCTGTCCCTAAAATAATGAAAAATTATCCCTGCCGGGAAATCTATCAAACTCAATCCAGCGAGATAACACATGGAAAAAACATTGGAACAACTGACTGAACTGATCAAGGGCGAACCCCAGAATCCTGAGAACTTCAAGGAACTGGGTAATCTCTATTTTCGCACCACTGAATACGAAAAGGCCATTGAGCAGTATCAGACTGCCCTGAAAATAGACCCGACTTATTACAAGGCTTTGTATAACCTCGGCAATACCTATTACAAATTAGATCAACACGAAAGAGCAGTGCATTACTGGCACGAAGCTATCAAGGTCAAGCCTGATTTTGATCACGCCTATTTTAATATTGGTTATCATCACTATCAGAAGCAGTTTTATCGCGAAGCGATTAAGGCCCTGAATGAAGCTGTTCGCATCAACCCTGATGCCGCAGACACTCACCACTACCTTGGTCTGTCACATCAGGCCGCCGGTGACCTGCGCAGCGCGATATCAGAATTCAAAAAGGCTATCGAACTCAATCCCAATGATCCTGATTACCACTATAATCTCGCCAATGCCAGTTATGACAGCAACGACTTCAATGTAGCCGCCGAAGAGTGGGCAGTTACCCTCAGCATGCGCGCCAACGATTCAAAGGCGAGAAACAATTATTGTGATGCCCTTCTTCAGTTGGGCAAATACGAAGAGGGCCTCAATGAAATAGAAAAGGTGTTGTCCTCTGATCCTGATTACCCGCCGGCATTGTGCACCAAAGGTGAGCTTCTTGAAAAGCTTGGCCGGGCCGAAGAAGCCAAAACTCTTTTTGAGCGAGTTATCGAACTCACCAGAGGCAATGAAGCCTGGGAACTCCTCAACAAATATGTTGTTGAACGGGCTCTTGGCAAGCAAGGTAAAAATCCTGGCGATGATCAGCATTCATAAGTCGCTGCAGCTGCCAATAAAACGCTGGTAAATCACAGCCTGGCAAAAGATTACTAAAATATTAAAACCGCCGTATTCACTCTCGAATACGGCGGTTTTAATATTTTCAGGCGGCTTTTTTGCCGGTTTTCTTATTCTGAACCTTGAATCCGGCCGGATTGACCAGGTAGTCGTAGAGAACCTCTTCGGCGCGATAGCTTCCGCTGTCCTGTCCATCGATCAGGACGCTTCCATTGGTGAAAATTTCTATGAGCATGCTTTCTCCTTCTTGTCTTCTGATAACTTATCTGCTTTAAAAATCGGCAACTGGTATGGGCTCGTCGGCTTTTTCTTCCTCCTGATAATTAGTCTCGCCGGTGTTCTGCATGCGCAGAACTTCGAGTCTGGCGCTGAGCTGGCGTTTGACCAGTTCGCTCATGCCAGGTTCTTCAAGTCTTTTTAAAATCGCTTCTTCTGCATCTTTTGCGCGACCGATAAGATTCAGGCTGTCGGTCCACAATAGAAAGGCTCTGAGAATATCTGGTTTTTCTGCAAGCAGTGATTCGAGAATCTTTGCTGATATTTCTGGATTCGACGCCAGATGAACCTCGGCAAGTTTAATATGCAGATTGTGATCGTCTGGTCGCTGATTTCTCGCGCTTTCCAGCAAATTCACTACAACCCCGACTGCTTCGTTAACTATGAATTCATCTGCGCTTTCCATCAATAACGCGGTCAGCTTTTCGTCAAAATTTATTCTGGCCGCTTCAGGCGCTATGAGCTTTACTTGCGGCTGGTTATCGATAATGACCGCTACGCGTAACATGTTTAGCAGTAACTCTGGATTCAAGGTTACCAGATGCCCCGGTTTGAGGCGGGCAATGATCTCGTCTGCCATTTCGCTGATGTCCTTGCCGCCCTCATCCTGACCTGACGGTATTGCCTTCAGTCGGTCGTAGGCCATCAGCCATGTGTGTATCCATGCGTCGTAGAGTCGCAGCTCTTCAGGATACACACTCAACAATTGCCGGGTCGCGGTCATTGCTTTCTTTTCCTGAGCGGTCTCGCTTAATATTCTGATGTAGATCAGATTGTCGTCGAGCGAGTCGATTGGTCGACTGTTAACCAGCTGCAGAGCTTTTTCATATTGCTTCTGGTCGATAAGAAAGCTGATGAGCTCACGTTGCAGGCTGTTTACGTCAGCGCCCGGCAACGCCATTTCACGCCGAATAAACTCTTCAAATTTGTCATTCATCCTGAGTTTAAGAATGAGTTCCTTGATGCGTTTTTTTACCGGGTTCGTGACCAGTCGGCGGCTGGAAAGTGATAGCAGTTTTTCGAGCGCGATTTCGGGATCGTATGGATGCGAAAACCACGCGTCAACAAAGGCACTGAGCTCAGCCGACAATGTTTTGTCTTTTGTTTTTTCACCAAAGCTTTTGGCGTAATACTCGGATTTTGTCTGCAGGTTCAACATGGCCGCCGAATAGGCTGCCGTAAAGATTATCTCATCGTTGTCAGGCATTTCGGCGATAGCTTCTTCGCAAAGCTTGAGCGCCGGTTCATATGATTCGCCGGTGATATGTATGTCAAGAGTTTCCTTGAAGCGCTTGCGATAGCGTGCCATGCGCATGTCTGCCAGATAGCGGCGCGCTTTGCTGCCGTATTCGGCATTATTTTCTACTCTTTTGAAGAATTTTTCGGCATTGTCGAGATTGCCAGACTCATACGAAAAGACCCCTGCATGAAACAGCGCACCAGTATGGCCAGGATTCAGTTTGAGCACGCGCTGGATGTCTTCTTTGGCTTCTTTGATTTTGCCCTTTTCAGCGGCGATTGTTACTTTTTGATAAATCCGCTCTTCGACACTGTCATTGCTGGCTTTTATCGTGATGTTGCTCAACGACAGACCGGCCAGGCAGACGGCGGCACTGAGAAACGCAGTTTTTATTGCTTTGCGCTTATTCATTGCTGCTGTCTCTGAATGTCGTTGAAATGCTGCGCGGACGCATATCCTGGGCGAATAATGCCGAGAGCTCAACGCTGGCGCGTTTTGCCAACGAAGATTTATTGTCAATCAGCACAATGTGCTCAAGATGACGTCTAGCTTCGGTAAATCTGTCATGCCGACGGTGCAGAAGCGCGAGATTGAAGCGGGCCGGCAAATGGTCAGCAAGTTCGATTGCTGCGGTATATTCTCTTATCGCAAGAGCATCCCAGTCGGTAGAATCGCCGGGCAGGCCTTCAAGGCCACGTTTCTCGTAAGTCCACGCCAGAAGAAACCTTGTTTCTTCGGCAGCTGGCTGCAGTTTAACCGCTTTTCTGAACGCCCATATTGCCTGCTCGTATTCGCGGCGGGCCAGGTAGTTGCGGCCGTCTCTTACCCAGCCACGATATTCGCGGCCAGAATTGTTGAGCATTGAGTAAAAATTAGCTTCAGACTTGCGGCCGTAGATCGGTGCAATCGGACTGTGCATAATTCTGTCGTCTTCGCTGCTGGCCATATAGGCTTCAGAGCCAGCAAAAAAGACAACACACAATGCTGCAACTATTATAAGAAATCTTTTGTTTATCATCAGGATTCTCTTTAATAAGATTCGGCAGAATCCTGACTTTTTATGAATTGAAAAATAAATTACCAGGGCTGGTAAAAAACACATTTGGCAAAAATAAAAAGAGGCCGCCGGAAGTTCCGGCAGCCCCTGTTAAATCAGGATAATCAGGGTTAGAAGATCATGTCTTCCATTGCTTCGTCAAGCATGGCTCCTGCTTCGGAGTCAATGACGTCTTTCGAAAAGACGATCTCAGAGATCAGCAGTTGTCGAGCGGTTTCAAAGAGCGCTTTGTCTTTGGTGCCCAATGGCTTAACCATGCTGCGGCGGCACAACAGTCGATAGACTCTTGCTACCTGCACCAGGTCTCCGCTCTGAATTTTTTCGAGATAGTCACGATAGCGCTGATGAAAACTTTTGCTCTCTTCTTCTTCTTCTTCTGAAAAAGATTCGCTGAGAGAAGTAAAAATTTCGTCAATGCTGTTGTTATTGTTGATAACGCGCAGACCGACTTTGTCGGCCATCTCAATCGGCACCATTACCGAGCCAAGGTCACTATAAGGAAAGTCTATCACATAGTAGCTCAGAAGCCTGCCTCTCACCTGTCTTTTATCGATCTGCTTCAGAATTCCTGCCCCATGAATTGGGTGTACGATGGGAGAACCGACTTCGAAACTATTCATCAAATGACTCCTGATATTTAATCTATATATGGTCAATTATCGGCGCAAATTTAAAAAGGCCAAAGTAATCCCATAATGTGCGGATTAAATTGGCCTGATCAGCTACAAGTTGCTTAATTTTAGCAAAATTACTTAGCCTTTTTGGCAGCTGGAGCGGCAGCTTTAGCTGCAGGAGCTTTAGCTGCGGCAGCAGCTGGAGCGGCGGCTTTGGCTGCGGAAGCAGCGGCCGGAGCAGCAGCGGCGCCTTCAGCTGGCGTAGCGGTAGTACCTTCAGGTGTTTCGTCTTTGATCTGCGAGATCTGACACAGGGCGATTTTAGAGTTTGTTAAGATCTTGAAATCACCAGCTGCGATGTCAGATACGTGCAGCGACTGACCTGCATCAAGGTTGTCGATGTTGAGCTTGATTACGTCAGGAATCTTGCCTGGCAAACATTCGATTTTGACCTGTTTGCACATGCTGTTGAAAACACCACCTGATTTTTTGCCGATTGGAGTGCCGACAAATTCAAGATCTACATCTACTTTGATAGGATGCTTCATGTCGACGGCCTGCAGGTCAAGGTGCACATACTCGTGGCTGATCGGGTGTTTCTGATGATCTCTAACAATAACGAGCTTTGACTCATTATTGGAAAGCTTCAGGGTGATCAGGGAGTTGCGGTTAACCTTGCGCAGCAACTTGTCGATCTGTAATTTGCTGATAGCACAATGCAGAGGGGTTACATCCTTACCGTAGACTACGGTAGGAATAAGTTCCTTTACTCTGAGCTTCTTAGCGTCTTCTTTGCCAACTTTGTTTCTTACTTCAGCGTTGAGAATCAACTCTGCCATAGAAACCTCCTTTATAGTGTGAATTGATAAGTGAGATTATAGCATCAAATGCTCTTTGGGTCAACTTTAGCGGGAGAGCCGCAGTAGTGGGAGTCTTGCACGTTCTTTTCATTTTTGTTTTTAACGCGTAGAATATAAATAAAATGATGAATACAACTTTTTTGCAGGAATTTGCCGCCGCGTTGCAGTTGAGCCGCCACAAGGGGGTAGGGGCCGCAGCTTTTCGCCGCCTGCTCGATGTTCATCGCCTCCCTTCGTTGGCTCTTGCCAGCTGGCTGGCAGAAGGCAATGACAAGAATCCAGATCTGCAGCGGCAAAGCCGCCTTAAGTCAGCTACCACGCTGTTGATCAAAGACGCTCTTGCCAAGGTTGCCAGCAAAGAATTTTTGGGATGGTATTACTCGCAAGCGGGATACCCGCAACAGCTGCGTGATCTTGGCGAACCGCCGCCAGTTTTGTTTGGCAGCAGCGAGATCAGGCCGCTCAGGTTTGCTGCTGTGGTCGGCGCGCGAAAACTCGCGCCTGAAGCTTTCCGGCCGGCAGAAGAAATGGTGTGCCAGCTGGTGAAAGAAGGCTACGCCATAGTCAGTGGCGGTGCCCTCGGAGCCGACACGGTTGCCCACAAAAAGGCGCTCGCTATCGGCGCTTACACAGCAGCAATACTGGCGACCGGCCTCGATATCGTCTATCCTGCCGCAAATGCTCGTTTGTTTGCCGAAATTGCCCGTTCAGGGGTTTTGCTCTCAGAAATGATGCCCGGCGCAAAGCCGCAGCGCAGCTTTTTTCCGGCGCGAAACCGAATTATTGCAGCTTTGGCTGATGTCGTTGCTATTGTTCAGGCTGACGCTGGCAGCGGCGCGCTGATAACGGCGGCGTGGGCATCACGCCTGGGTCGGCGTCTGCTTGTGCTGGCGCCGCAGACTGATGATACTGAACTCTGGGCTGGCAATATTCAACTGATTGAGGCTGGTGCAGGTGTTTATCAGCCCGGTGGCCGTGCGTTCTCAGTTTCTGAGCCGGTCAGCAATTTTGTTCATGCTGACTGCCATCTTTTTACTGGCATTTGATTCTGGCTTAACTGACGCGAGATCGACAAACCAGATCAGCTTTTTCTTGAGGTTAGCCTTGTCCTCTGCCTTTTCGTAATATGACATATTTTCTGCGACATAATCGATAATGCCAACGCCAGCTTCAAGAGCCTGCTCGAAGTGTTTGCCCTCAGGGTAGCTCTCAATGTAACGCCCATAAGACTTTTCATAAAAGTAGATCATCATGTCGGGGTCGCCTTCGGTTTCGCCGGGCAGCGTCTGCGTCGCAGCAGCCCACGCGATTTCTTCGGCTGCCTCGACGATGTCGGCATATTTTTCGGCGAGTTCCCAGAACGTTTCAGGCTTAACAAAGTGTTGCCCGGCTGGTTCATGGTAATAGCAGAGATTCTGGTAAGACGCTACCGCCTTGTGTTTGCTGTCAGCCCCTTTGCCTGCCATGGAAAGGGCCGAATATACGCGGTCGAGCGTAACCAGAAACGCCAGCTCGAGCTGGGCCTTCTCAAGCGAATGCGAGGCCATTTCTTTGATTGTTTCGACGAATGCAAGAGTCTGCATCAGATCTTCCGCCGATTTTTTGTCTGCGCTGGTCTGCGCCTGTACGATCTGAAGCGCTGCCGAAAAGCGCTCGTCCTGGCTGGCAGGCTGAGTCAGTCCACCAAATATCCAGCCTTCCTGTTGAGTGTCGGTGCTGATTTTATACCATGGCGCGGTTTTGCCAAGTAGAGTCTCTGTTTTGTCTGATACCGCAAGGACTTTGCCCCACGTGCCCAACGGTAAAGTTGCGACTACATTGCCAGAAGTCGCCGCTGTGTCTCGAATGCGCACATTGGTTGCTGAGACATAGACATACTCTGGAGTTGCCGCGAAAGATACTGATAAAACAAATAAGAAAAGGAGCAGCAGTTTGCAGATCATGAGTTTACGCATAGCAATTTTTCCTTGCAAAAAAAAATACCCGGGCACATTCGTCCCGGGTTATTTTTAATCAGTGCCCGCAGCCAGAACAGCTTGAACAGCCATCGCCGCAGCTTGACATTGGCATTTCTGATGCATCTTTGATATCCATCAGTTCAAGGTCGAAGTGCAGGGTTTTGCCGGCCAGAGGATGGTTCATGTCGAGAGTTACTGACTCATCGTCAAATGTTACGATAGTTGCAATAACCCGTTCGCCATTTTCCATCTGCAGTGCCAGCTGCTGATCTTTGATCGGTTCAAATTCATCGCCGAAATTCTCACGCTGGGTGGTAATAACGCGTTCTTCTGAATAATCGCCGTATCCCTGTGTTGGTGAAAGTACGATGGCTTTTTTATCGCCAACGCTCATGCCAAGAACTGCAGTCTCGAATCCTTCTATGATATCGCCTTCGCCAACGATAAAATAAAGTGGGCTACCGTCGGCGCTGGTGTCGAATACTTCGCCAGAGTCGAATTTGCCAGTGTAGTGAACGAAAACCAGGTCGCCTTTTTTAACTACTGCCATTGATGGCTCCTTTTTAGCCTGGTTGGCTGAAAATTGTACAGTTTATCTGCACATCAGTCAGGTTATTATTTTTTGCCGTGTAAGTCAACATCTGGCTGATCTGTACGGTAACAATCCATTTGCCTTATCATGAGGGCGTTACGAGATATTGTTTTGGATTTTTTCTCGGACAAGCCGATCATGATATCTATACAGGCTCTTTTGAAGAGTTATCCTCAGATTAAAGGATTATCGCAGATTATTCAGGAGTTTTTTTAAATGCTTTTTTTGCCGTTATCCGAAAACCATCTGCGCAATCTACGCGAATCTGCGGAAAAATGCATGGAAATGTAAAACGAAATACCTCTAGAACCCTCTTCAGTAAACAAATGGAGAATTACTGTGATCTATACAGACTTTTGCCGGGGCTGGTGCGGTCGGTTACGGGAATATTTTTTTTCTGATGTGACAATATGGGCTTTTGCCGGTTTTTTCGTAGTAATTCTGATGATAATCTTCGACTGGCCAGAATTTTGCCGCCTCTCTAAGCTCGGTTGCCACCTTATAACCCATGCTGCGAAGTTGCGCGCTGATCTCGCCGGCAATCTTATGCTGTTCAGGGCTTTGAAAAAATATTGCTGATTTATACTGTTCGCCAATGTCTGGCCCTTGCCCGTCAGTCTGGCTGAAATCGTGAATTTCGAAGAACAGGCGGGTCAGGTCGGCAAAGCTGGTTTTGCCAGGCTCGAAGATTACTTCGACAGCCTCAAGGTGACCGGTTGTGCCTGTGCATATGCTTTTGTAGTCAGGGTTGTCAGTGCGTCCTCCGGTATAGCCCGATTTGGCACTGATCACCCCCGGCATTTTTTTCATAAGATGTTCGACGCCCCAGAAGCAGCCAGCAGCAAACACTGCGCTTTCTTGCCTGGTAACAACTGCCGGAACGAAGGCGAGCGATACCGAATTAACACAATGGCGTATGTCCTTTTTGGTAAGACCTTCGCCGGAAAATACGTGCCCGAGATGACCATTGCATGCCGCGCAGACAATTTCAATTCGGTGCCCGTCAGGGTCGGGATTTCGGGTTATCGCTCCCTTGATTTCGTCGTCGAACGCTGGCCAGCCGCAGCCCGATTCAAACTTGTCGTCTGAGCGATAAAGTTCGGCGCCACAGCGTCTACAGGCATAGATGCCGGCTTCTTTGTGGTTTAGATATGTGCCGGTGAATGGTCGCTCGGTTCCTTTGTGCACTATTACACGTTCTTCTTCGCTGGTAAGTTGGCGATATTCCATGGCAGCTCCCTTGGGAATTAGATGAATAGAAGCTAACAGAGCAAAAAGCACGATGATCAGCAATTTTTTCACAGGCTTCTTCCTCCATAAAGAGATTGTTTGTTGCAGGAATCTTTAGTAGCAAATCGCTTTGGCCAGCCTGTTGTAAGAACGATAGCAAGAATCAGAGGCCTGACGATTTTACTCTGCCGGCAAAATGAGGAGAGTCACCCCACTGCCCGAAACCAATCTGTTCGCCTATTTTTTCGATTCTTCGTTGCAGGCATCCCCGGCACATGCTGGCGTTTTCGTCGGTACAGGGCTTGTTTTCATATAACTGATAGGCTTCGCGATACTGGGTGTCTGTGGCATTTGGCATGATTACGTTGGCGCCGGCCAAAAGCCCCTGCTCGCGCCCGTCATGTTCAAGCGCCTGTAGAGCTGTTGTCGCTGCGATATTGATATCGCGCATCAGCAGCCGAGCCAGTGCAATCATTTTTAAACCCAGATTCAGCAGTTTCTTTGCGGGAATCTCCCATTCAGCTCGATACCCGATCAACGGCGTATCTGAATGGAATATGTACGGACCCATGCCGATCATGTCAATATCCATGCGCTTGAAAAACAACAGGTCTTCAGCCAGATGGCGAGTAGTTTGCATCGGCAGGCCGATCATTACACCGGTTCCTGTCTGATAGCCAACCTTGCGCAGTCTGCGCAGACATTCAACCCGATTCTCAAAAGAATGGTCGGCTGGGTGCAGTTTGGCGTAAAGCTCGGGGTTGCTGGTCTCTATGCGTAAAAGATAGCGATGTGCGCCGGCATCAAACCAGCGCTGGTATGTCTCTTCGCTCTGTTCGCCCAATGAGATGGTCAGACCAAGCTCGCCGTTGGTGCGCTCCTTGATCTCTTTGATCAGTCGCTCAACCATATCAATGTATGCAGGGTCACTGCGCTCTCCAGATTGCAGAACTACGCTGCCATACTCAGCCTTCCAGGCCCAGACTGCTGATTCTATAATATCGGCCTCAGGAATTGTAAAGCGCTGCGTTTTGCTGTTGCTGCGTCTTATACCGCAGTAATAGCAATCTTTAGAACAGATGTTGCTGAATTCTATAATTCCGCGAAACCACGCAATACGACCAACATACCTGGTTTTAACCCGGTAGGCGCACGCAAAAAGGCTGTCGATATCGCTTTGATCTTCGAGATTGAGCAGTTGTTCGATTTCTTCCAGACTCAGGTCGCCGGTGTTCTCAGCTCTGTTAAGCAGTTGGTCGAGCATGTGTGCCTCATTAGTTTAAATTGTAACCATTAAAAGGATACCATTTTTGTGCCAAAAGTCAAATCCAACAGCCCCAACAGACTATGTGGGCTCTTTATGAGCAAGAGATCGTTCTAAATCTGCTGCGCTTTTGGTTACGGCGCAGATTTCTTTGATCAGATCCTGCATTCTGAAAGGTTTTTGCAGGAAGCCGTCAAACGGAGCGGTGGTGAACCTTTGCATGGTTTCATTGCGCGAGTGTCCGCTGGCAATTATGATCGGTGTCTCCGGACTTAATGCCTTGATCTTTTTACAGACTTCTTCGCCATTAAGTTTAGGCATCACCATATCCAGGATTACCACTGCTATTTCATGCTCTTGCGCTTTGAAGAGTTCTACTGCTTCTGCGCCATTGCTGGCACACAGAAGTTCTACGCCATACGGTTCAAGCATCATTTCGGTGAGAGACAAAATGGTTTCTTCATCATCCGCCAGCAAAATTTTGCCGTTGATTTCAACATGTTCGGGTATCGCTTCTTCTCGTAGAGTTTCGCGAATAATTTCGTGGGCAGCCGGCAACATTATGACAAAGGTTGTGCCCCTGCCTTGAGCGCTAACGACACTTATCGCTCCGCGGTGTGATTTGATTATGCCCATACTGGCTGCCAGACCAAGGCCGCGCCCGGTAAACTTGGTAGTAAAAAACGGGTCAAATATTTTTTCGAGCGTATCTGGTGCAATGCCGCAGCCGGTGTCGGTTACTTCAAGATATGCGTAGAATTCATTTTCAGGATCGAGGTTAGATACAACAGCCGATTTTAACAGGTTGTTATCGCGGTCAAGCATGCCCGTGCGGACCGTTATCTGACCTTCATTCTCACCTATGGCCTCTGAGGCGTTAACTATCAGGTTCATTGCAATCTGGCGAAGTTGCAGCCGATCGCCCAATGCATTTATGCCGTCTTTGAGATCATAATAGACAGTGATTTTTTTAGAGATGGTAACCGATAGAAGGTTCGCCATTTCTTTGACCAGGGCGGAAAAATCCATCGCTTCAATTTTGAATACATTTTTGCCGGTAAAATCAAGCATCTGTTTTGTGAGCTCAGCAGCTCTCTGTGCGGCCGTTTGAATCATGTTGATGTTTTCATATAGTCGACCGGATTTAGGCAAGTCGGCCAGGCTTATCTCAGCGTAACCCATGATTGACATCAGTATGTTGTTGAAATCATGCGCTACGCCACCGGCAAGTGTGCCGAGGCTCTCAAATTTTTGTGCAAGCTGTAACTGTTCGATGAGACGCTGCTTTTCTTCTGCCGCAATAGCAGCTTCAGTGATATCTGAAAAAATTACTATGCAGCGCGACTCGATAATTGTGGCGACACAGTTGAAAATATTGTTGCTCTGGCTGCTGGCAAGACACAACTCCCCTGTGTCGATATGTTTGGCTCCAGTGTAGCGTCTCGCAAGGCTTTCGAGAAAAGACGAAATCGGGAAGCCTGCTCTGCCAAATGGCTTGAATTGTTTAAACAGCTCTTTAAGATTCAATGTTCGGGTTACGCTCAATCTTGTATTGCGTGTGAACTCAGCATTGGCATAGTCGATGTTGCCATTGTTATCGGCAATAATAATCGCAAGTGGTGAGCTGTCAACCAGCATGGAAAAGCTTTTTTCGGCCTTTTCGACAGCGATACGAGACTGCTTCAGCTGGGCTACTTTTTCATTGAGCATGTCATTCGTGGTTTTAAGCTGCTGGTTCTTTGCTTTTTCCTGATTTTGCGACTCTATAATTCTGGCAAGAGCTGCCGCAAAATTGTCAATCAACTGTCTGATCTCAAATACAACGCTGGTTGGCGCCGAGGTATCTATTCCGGCAAAGCCATTTTTTGCAATTGCGCTGGTATAATCTGAGAGATTCTGCAGAGGAACGGTAAAATATTGTCTGATCAGGCCTGAAAGCATTACCAGAAAAAGTGTCAGAATCGCTATGTTTAAAAACTGGCTTAAAGACAACTCAAAGAGCTGGTCGACATAACCGGTCATCGGTTCTTCTATTACCAGGCTCCAGTTCAACGGAGTTGTCAGCCGTGTTTCGAGAAGAATCATGGAGTTTCGATAACTGCTGGCCGCTGGCATGGACTGTTCAGGAGGAATTATCGTAAGTTTGCCGCCCATTATCGAGACAGCACGCTCTAAGTGATTGTCGTGCTTCTGGCCGATGTGCGAATCATTGCTGCCGTAAACAATTTTATTGCTGCCATCCAGTAATATTATCTGAACGTCTCTGTCGAGCAGATGTTGTATCTGGGTTGCCAGCGAGTGCGGCTTCAGTGCGCCGGCAACATATCCTGCCAGTTTGTTTTGCTGATAAACCGGTTCTGCAATAACAATCGATGGATCAGGGCAAAGTGCATCGCCAGTGGTGATTCCTGATACCAGAGGTTTTCCTGTGTCTACAATTGTTTTGAAATACTGTAAGCTTGAAAACTCATGCCTGACACTTGCCTCGCCGTTGTGGCCGTCATTGGGGATGCAGGCCAGTCCATTCCCGTCAGGGTCTGTGAAGTAGATATAATTAAACCCTGGTTGTGCGCGACAAAATGCCGTAATGCTGTTTTTGAGCTCTGCTGCATTTTCCGGATTGCTGGAAATAAAGGCAATCTGCCTGATTGTCGCGACATGCTGGTCGTGCCACTGTTTTATCAGCAAAGAAATTGATCTTTGCAGGTTTTCATGGCGCGAATGTATTTGAGCAAACACCGATGCCGAAAGTATTCTGCTTTCAAGCAGAGTAAATATCAAGAGCGGGATTACCGTTACGATGATAAAGACGTTGATAACGGCTTCTGATGCCCGCATTTCTATCTCGGGGCGCTTCTTATCGCTTACCTTGAGTTTTAGCAGAAAAATCAGCGCGGTTGCTACGGCAGCGTTGAAAACTCCATTGACCATATATTTGAGAATGAATAGTCGCTCCGCCAGCGGAAAAAATATTCCGCTCATCTGCATGTTAAAGTAAATTAACGGCGGCAGCAGAAAAAACCACGTGATGGTTGCGCAAAAAAGCAGGTGAAAACCAGTTTTTCTCATGAGAAGAATAATCAAAATCGCTTCTGCGCTGTACATGATGATTCCGAGAAAGTGATTCCACAGATAGAACGTAGGAGAGGCGATAATGACTGCCGCCAGTATGCCTGCCGGGGCTGGCAACATGTAAAGCGCGATCAGTGCAAAAATACCGCCAAATATCAGGTCAACCCTGAAATGAAGGGTAAACGGCATGAAATTAAGCAATGTCCCGGCTGTTACCAGGCAAAAGAAAACCAACAGTTTTCTAGTATAATCGTCTCTCAAAAAGCTCTCCTGCTCTCTATTCTAGTATTGTTTCACTGCTTTTCTGTAATTATCCGACGATCTCGCTGTGAAGTCAATATTTATAGCCGGCATTGTTGGGCAGAATACAAAAAAACGGCTGCCTTGCGGCAGCCGTCGTGGAGGCAACAGGTATTGCTTAGATAAGCGGTCTGAGCCACTGCAGTTTTTGCAGCATGTTCAACTTGTCGATTACCTTTTTATCAGAGTGGGATTCTGGCCCAAATACTGTTGTCACAGAGCCATCGCGGTCAACTTTAATTTTGTATTCATGCGAATGGCCGACATCTGACATGATGCGCAGGGCCACCTGTGTGGCAAAAGGCTTAGACAGAGTAACTGCAATGACTTCTGAATTGATCTGCTCGCTGACGGGGTCCATATTGTAGGTGCCGATTACTGCAACGCTACGATCAAAGACGAATACCTTTGAATGCAGCTTGGTTGCAAGCTTGTAACCGAAAATTCTGACATTGGGCATATCTTTGAGAATACCGCGCCAGTCACCGATGAACATCGCCTGAGTAAGAAGACTGTCTGAACTCATGGGACTGTTGGTGTGGATAATGACTTTTACGCCTCTATCACTGGCTCTTTTGAGCGCTGCTCTGGCTTCATCGGTAAGAACCACGTAGGGGTTCTGAATGATGATTTCGCGCTGACAGGCATCCATAAGGGCCGAAAGGTTTTTGGTAATATCATTGCGGGTGCCATGTATTGAGTGCTTGTCGAGAATTCGTGTCGGGTAGCTGCGCTCGCCCTGAAAAAGCTTGAACGAAGCGTAGTGCTGCATGTTTTTATAAGTGCTGAGCTCTTTGTTATAGGCTTCAAGAAGCTTGTTGGTTTTTGCAGAAACACTCGCGATCGGTGTTTTAAACAGGCCGCCGCCGGTTATATGACGGCGCATAGCTGTGTAGGCAAGATCAAGATGCTTTGCCATGTCGTCGGCGTTTCCGAACAGGTCTTTATAGATGTGAAAATTGCCGCCGGCTTTGAATTCTTCTTCAAAAGCCATACGTGCCTGGTTTGCCACCTTGTTGCTCTGAACCAGAACATCAGTATCGCGATAAACAGTTGCTATATCTTTAGGATCGACGAAATAGCTCTTCGAAATATTTCTGCCGCCGGTGATCAGATATTCGTTGTCGACGAGAATGATTTTGTCATGATTCGATGCAGTGATCTTTCGCAGATCATCGAACAAAGAGGTCAGACGGCGATGAACCGGGTTGAAAACCTTTATCTGAACATTTTTAAATTTGATCAGTTCCTGCAATATGTCCTGGCCGATAAGCTTGCGGGTCAGCCCTTTGGTGCCGCGAGCATCAACCATCAGGCGGATATTTACGCCCTCTTTAGCCTTTTTATGAAGCATGCCGAGCATGCTCATGCCAAAAATGTCCTGTTCAACGATAAAATAGGTGATATCTATGGATTTTTTTGCATTGTCGAGAATATACCAGCGTGCAAACCACGAATTTACATTTTCAGGCAGAAATCGCAATTTCGCCTGCGGGTCAAAAGTGCTGCCCTTGATTTCCTTAAAGCACTTTTCGACGTCGGCATGAGCCACTGCGGCCATTCCAGCAAAAGCCAGAACTATTACCAACAACAGAACAAAGCGTGAAGAACGTTGCATATTACACCTCGCGCACTCTATAGATTTTTTTATTATACTCGCCTGTCGAGAAAATCCGCAATAAATCGGCTGCAAAACTTATAGCCCTGGCTTTGTGCTCATGGCAACACGCAGCTGACCTTTTAATTTATCGATGCGATTCTGCAGTTCATCTGAATCAGGGCTGAATTTGGGAACATCGAGATACTGCGCATACAGCTGAAATCTTTGCAGCTGCTGCGCCTCAATCATGGTTGTCTGGTCGCTGTCAAGCTTTGAAATATCGTCTATCGCAGTTGATGCGCAATCAAGTATCATCTGCTCTTCGAGCTTGGCTTTGAGTTTGCGAACTTGTTGGATGCTCTCGAAAAAGTCGGCAACTGCCGGAACTTCGCTCAACAGCTCTTCTCCGGAAAGCGGAAAAGGTGGCAGCTGCTGATGCCAGAAAAACCGCATGATGAACGGCAGCTCAAAAGGAACACTGTCAAACCCGCCAGAATACGGCTCTGCCATCGGGCCATAGGATGATAACAGAAATTCTGCAAGAATCTCCTGACGCAGCTGGATATTGCCATTCGCGCCAACCGAGTTTATCGCTGCGATATGCTCCTGCAGGCGGTCGTTGACCTGAGTCAGGCGGTTCAACCAGCGATAGCGCAGAATCAGCGCTTCTGCCTCACGTATTTTATTGCCAACTGCAACGGCTTTTTCCTGAAAACTGTTATTGGCGGCAACGATCGCGTATACATTATTGCGCCAGATTATTGCCGCGGTTTCGAGCGACAGGTTGGCGTAGACTTTAATGCGGCCAGTCAGCGTTGCGGCAGCGTTGACAAAGTTGTCTATTGCCTTGTTTTTGTCGGTTTCGGTTCGTGTCCAGTCGGTTTCGTAGAATGAATTGATCACCAGCTGTAGACTTTGCAGCATTTGCATAAGCTGGTCTTCGATTTTGAAATGTACCGAATAGGGAGACATGCCGGTTTTCATCTGCAGGCGATGTACCAGAAAAGATACGACAACTGCCCGCATAAAGTTGATCGCGTCAAACCCGGTATAGACCATGCCAGCCCAGAACAGCATGAAGCTGAGGGGAAAGGCGATCTGCATGAGCAGCATGGCGCCACCACCAGCCACACTGAGCATTGATAACCACATAAGCCAGCTTTGTTCAGGGTTGCCAAGATAGTTACGCATTTCGCGGGCAATATTTTTGCCAAGACTTTTGTCAGGTTTCACTGTTTCGCACATGTTATGAAACTTGCCGGGCACGGTGGGCGCACTTTCGAGATACTGCTTCTCAAGTGCGGTAAGCTCGTTGTAATTTGGCCGCGACAGCCCGCAGAGCGGGCAAACCTGAGTTTTTGCCGACAGCGCGCTGTGACATTGCCGGCATGTCTGTGTCAGCAGATGATTTTTACCTGTAGTCTTGTGATTCATCACCGTTAGTCTACAACAGGCTCAAGCAAACTCCAAGCAAAATACTGCTTGAAAAAAACAGGTTTTGGTGTACATGCTGTAGTGAGGTCTTGCCGTCTATAGACAACAGCAAAGGAAAATTTGCCGGTGTGACAAAGCCGGCGAAAGATTGTCGTAGTTGCGGTCGGGCTTTTTGCGCCTGAGCGTTGGTTATTGTGCGTGGCTTTATTCACGCAATAAAGGAGCGGGTTTATGAAGAAGTTGCTGACGTTGGGTCTGCTGATGCTTTGTTCTGCCTGCTTTGCTGTTTTGCCCAACCCGCACATCTACGATTGGGGAAAGCTGCAGGTGCCTGAAAACTACCATTTCAGCCCCAGCCAGAAGCTCGAAATCTACTGGGAAAAACTGAAATCAACGACGGCGGCCCCGCAGGCAATTGTCATGATTAACGGTGGTCCCGGCATGCCGCACGACTCTTTTCATCGGGCAACAGCTGCGGGTGGCTACCTTAAAGACTGGTTTTACGCGTTGCGCACTGATTTTGATATTTACTACTTTGACCAGCGCGGCACCGGCAATTCTTCGGGTCTCAACTTCGACATTCTCGAACGGCGAAATGTCAAAATGTATGGCACCGAGAATATTTGCCGGGATATTGAAGAACTGCGCAAAAACGTTATAAAGAAAGACAAAATTGCCGTTCTGGGCGAATCTTACGGCGGCATGGTCGCGCTGACCTACGCAATTATGTATCCTGATCGGGTTTCAAAGCTGATAATACACGACTCTTCGCCGAGCAACCAGTATTTTACTCACATGCACAAGAATTTTTCTGAAATGCTGACGGTGCTTGACAGCAAACTGCCCGGTGTCAGGCAGAACATGCTGACCAGCATTCAGAAGTTTGATAACAACGAGGTCAGTAACGCTTACAACATTCCAATTACCAGCCGGGAATTTTTGTCGCTGATTCTCAACTACACCTACGCTCTGCGCGGGCAGATCATTCTTGCCTACATGGTGCAGGATATAGCAACTACTGGTCGCTCAGACATACTCGATGCTTTGCTGGGTTCTATTCTTGGCAGAAAAGGCGATGAGGCTTTCAAGTCTTTGCCGCCAGCTCTTTTATTGGTGCAGACATCTGAGATGCTCGATGAAAAGGCTGTGGCCGCTGTTCAGGCCGGCCCTGATTACCAGCCCTGGAACTCGGCGTGGCTGACAACTGTGCATCAGCCTCGGCGCGAATTCAGGGAGTATCTGCGCCTTAACGAATTCAAGGGGTATAACGTGATTTCACAACTCTCAAAAATCACGGCGCCAACGCTGGTGCTGGCTGGCGAAACTGATTTTATCTGTCCACCAGCCTATGCGCAGACCATAAAAAATAACATCGGAACTCACTGCCAGCTGGTTATCATTAAGAATGCCGCGCACGGCGGGTTTATTGAACAGGGCGAATTTGTCGTTGGAAAAATTCGCAATTTTCTGATCGGATACTGGCCAGGCTACGATTATCGGGAAAAGGGTATCGAAGAATTCAGCAGCCGAAGCGTTTCGCGCGAAGAAGCCATTCTGGTCTGGCACGAAGGCGCAAAACGTCTCGCTATCGGCGGCTATTAGCCAAGCCAGAAATTGTCAGGAGTCTGGCCGGCAAATACGCCATGGTATTTGCCCGGGCTTTCGCAACGCTGAAAAATAAACTGGCAGATTGGCGTGCCCGGTATCAGCTTGAGAGGAATCGGACCGAAATTCGATATCTCAAGAACCTGATGATTACATATGCCAGGTTGCATAAATGAAGCCGAGATATGTACGAGCAGGCCGACACGGGCAAAGCGGCTGCGACCTTCCAGCCACCCGGAAAGGCCGTTGCCGAGAGTCACTTTCTCACTGGTTATGCCGAGGATTGTCTGGCCTGGCTTTACGGTAAGTGTGTCACCATTGTGAACCTGAATGCCTTTGGTAGCGGCTTTGAAATCCATGTCGTCGGTCATGCATAGATCGTTTGGCAGATGCACAAATACGCGAAAAGCATTTGACAGATGCAGGTCTACGCTGGCCGGGCCAAGCATTTTTTCGTCAAAAGGCTCGATTTTGATATTGCCCTTTTTAATTTCTTCTAAAATGGCTTCTTTGCCAAGAATCGTCATCCGTTCCTCCGGGATATTTGAAAATAGTGCCGAATTATAACACTCAATTACTTCTTTTTGCCAAGAAAAGCTGCTGCAAGTTTTGCTGCGATTTCGCCGCCAGGAATAACCAGTCCGAGCGCGTCTGCGCCTATGTCAAACAGTTTGGCCTCGCTGATAGTTTCCGAACTTTTCTCGGCAGAGCTGTGTCCTTCTGATAATTTGCCGGTTACACCGTCTATTTCAAAGATAACCTTCTGGTCGCGGCCAACCCAGTTGAATTCAAATGCGTAAACTGGTCTGAAATACAGGTTTAATCGGGATATTTTAAGCCCCTGCGCGATTATCTCAAGCGCCTGGATTGGCTTCATGAATGCAAAAATTATGTCTCTGATCAGAATCGAAGCACGTATTCTCGCGGGTATGATTTTGAAACCGTCTTTGACCGGCTCATCTATTATCAAAGCTCTGGCTTTTCCCTTTTTCAAAGTTTCACTAAAGTCGACATGCGTGCCGGTTGTGGCGTCGACAAATCTGTTGATGGCCTGCTTTACCAGGCAACGCTCTTCGACGGTTAAATCGACCCGCTTCTTTGTCGACTTGAACAGCTGGTCGCCAATCTTGATTTCACTCACCTGATCTTCAAGGTCGAGAGAAAGCGGTCTTGATCTGATATAGTCAAGACTGGCTTCGCACTCTATGTGCCAGAACGGGTGCAACCTCTGTTCGCAGAATGTGAGCTGGATTTCTTCTGGCTTGGGGCGATAAATCAGCCGCGAAAAGAAGCCAATGCTTCCTTTTTTGTTTTCTTCGGCAATCTGTTGCGCCTGTTCTGGCGAAATGATCGGTTCAAAAGAATACAGGCCGGTTTCTCCGGTGGTCAGCCGGCAGGTTCCCTGCTCGACATCTTCGCTGCCTGAAGTCGGGAAAAATCTGGTATTGCATTGTTCGCGCAGCAGCTCGATGATCGAACTCGCGATTTTGGCTCGCAAATCTGCGTGCTTGCTGAATACCTCGTGGTCAAAGAGGCTTAAAATGTTTTTGAGAGCAAGGTTTGCCACAGTTTTTGCTGCTTCATCCCTGACTTTGCGATTACTCAGCAACGGCAGGGCCAGGTCGAGAAACTCGCGCCCTGGCAGATGCCGGATAGCGTGGCAGGCCGCCTTGACTGACTCGACCTGCTCTGGTCGGTTGAGCATGTCTGACAGCGCTTTGCGTGCAGTTTCGGGGTTGACGCGGGCAATTGCCTCGGCGGCGGCTGAGCGTACGCGCGGCGAAGCGTGACTGAGCATTCGCGAAAACAGCGAAACATTGTCGGGAGCGTTAAGGGCCTCGATGCCTTCAATCGTATTGCTGACAACGCGGTCATCGCCATAAGCCAGAAATGACTTGAGCAGACTCAGCTGCTCGGGGTCAGGGTAGAATTTAGGAAGGTTTTTGACCAGCCATGAGATGTGATTGGGCTCAAAACAGCGTTCAAGGTAGTCTTCGAGAGCATGTTTCAGCTCTCTGGTCTGCAGCTTCACGCTCCATTCAAGATCGCGCAGGCTGACCTGACCCTCATTGCCGGCCTGCAGTTTCTTGAGCAGCAGCTGCTTGAGCGCTGTCTGCTCTCGTCGCCCCACCGCCTGTGAAATTATCGATGTGGCAACGTCGGAGACGTGTTTATGGCCGTGCTCGGCGAGGTAAATCAGTTTGTTCATCGCCTCATCTGTCAGCAGGCGATCATCGCAGGCGGCGAAATACGCCAGGCCGACAAGCTGTCGGTCAGTATCTGCGGAGTCCAGGCAGACGAGATTTACGTTGTAATCATCCATTGGCAGGGCTTAAAAAGTCACGGTAACGCCAAGACGAGTCGCCATTTCCTTGATGTTTTCGAGCTGATCGAAATCTGGCTGTTGCCCATCGTCACTGAACTTACAGGCGATCTCGTAGTAATCCTTGATGATTTTCTTGTGTAGATCTTTGACGTCAGTATCATCGAGTTCAAGCTCTTTACGAATTCTGGCAAGGGTTTCGTGTTCTTCGTCAGTGATTACTTCGTCTTCTACTACGTTGTCGAGAAGTGTCCAGTAGACAAGGTTGCGGGCATCGCTCACCTCTTTGTCGGTTGCTTCCAGACAGCCGGTCAGCGCCTGAAACACTGTCTTTTCGTCTTCATCGATATGAAAGTCATCGCGGGTGACCATGAAATAAACTTCGGCCAGCAACCGGGTTACAAAGCAATAATCTTCGCCCCAGTCTGCAAGATCCCAGAGTTCACCATCTTCTTCGATTGCTACCCAGGTTTCACCATCGTGCTTTTTGATGTGGATTGTTCTGTCATCAATTTTGCAGAATGGCGCAAAATTTTCGGCTGCAAGGTCTGCTGGTTGAAGCTCATCGCCTATTCCAGCGGTCAATTTGCGTTCTAGTTTTTGCTTGCCCGCCACAGAGTTTATCATGAGTCCCCAGAATCCCTTTTTCTCAGCTGCTTTTCGACCTTTTTCGACGTAATTTTGTGCGTAGTCACTTAACAGCATGACTCTTGATTCCAACATGTTTGATCTCCTGCTTGGTTTCTTTCAGACTAACATAGAAAAACTGCTTTATTCAATCGTAACTGAGTCAGACACGCTTTGCCGGCTGGTTGATTTATCGGTTGTCTGCGAATAAATCCAGGCTCCGACTGCCGCTGTGACCGGAATAGCCAATACCATGCCAAAAAGCCCGGCCAGCGAGCGCACAATCTCTGCGCAGATAAATTCCATATTCATTATCTTGATCAGCGGAAAGTCTTCCTTTTGAATGGCGAACAGCAAAATTAAAGTCAATGAAGCGCCTGTATAAGCCAGAATAAGCGTGTTGACCATGCTGCCGATTATGTCGCGCCCGATATTCATACCGCTTTCAAACAGCTTTTTGCGGTCATAGCCTGGATTGGCAAGAGAAAGTTCGAGAAGAGAAGATGAAATTGAAATAGCCACATCCATGACTGCTCCAAGTGCACCAATAATAATGCCGCTGATCAGCAGTCCGCGCAAGTCGATTTCGGCATTGAGAAGCTGCAGATATGTGGTCTCATGGCCTGTGTAGCCGGTAAGCTTGAGCAGAACAGCAGCCAGCCAGCCAAATAAGCCGGCCAGAATTACACCGCTTACCGTGCCAATCAGTGCAATGACGCCTTTTTTCGTTCTGCCGGCGATAACCCCAAGATTGATTGTTGAGATGACAAGTGCAGAAAGAATGGTCAGTGGTATCGGCGGCCAGCCGTGCAGCAACAGTTTGGCCATGACAGCAAAAATAATGATGAGCGTGAAAAATAACGCCAGCATCGCCTTTACTCCGTTTACGCCAGCGACAGCAGCGATCAGAAAAAGTATAAGCGTCGATATCAACAACAGTCGGCCTGACTTGTAATTTTCGTCTATGCCGGTTATCAGCTGTCCTTCCTGGTTGTCGGCGACAGCCAGAACCGTTTGCCCAACGGTCAGATCAAGATTGTAGGCCGAGCCCGGCGCTTCAAAGTGCTCAGTGCTCAAGGTCTGGCCTGAATATGGGCCGGCAGTGAACTCAAGGTCAACTGCGTAAACCTTTTCCTGTGAGTCGGGGTCTAATTCGGTTTGCAGCACGATGCTCTTTATCACCGCTGTTGCATACATGCCGTCATGGGTGCCGCCGAAAACATAAAACAGCAGGGCGAACATGAAAAGGAGACCACCGAGCATAAAGGCGAGTTTCTTTTTATTGGTATTCATTCGTTTTGCCGCCTCCGGCTACCAGAGTTTTGCAGGCACTGCAGACTCAAGCCTGCTTTCAGCTTCATCAGATAATGCCCAGAAAAAGTCGAGACCTGTCAGTTTTTCGATTTCATCAATACTGGTCAAAAAATGCTCGATAGGCTCTTTGCCTGTTACTGTTTGCGGTATGAGAAAAGCCAGAGTCTTGATTCCCTGCTGCTCTTCGTCGATAATGATTTTGAAAAATGCGTCAGGGACTTCTATGTTGTTGCCAATAGTTTTGATATGTTCGTCAAACACCGGGCCAGCAATAACCCATATGGTGCCACGATTGTTGGCATAATCTTCTTCAAGCTTTTCGAGGCGTTGCCAGACGCGCCGGTTCAATTCGGGAGTTTGCGGCACGATATTGCTCATGTAAAAGGTTTCAAGCTGTGCATCTCTGCCATATCGCGTTGCGATAGCCGAGTTTGGCGCCATGTGCCCGCGGTCATAGCCGCTTTTGGCGTATTCTTTCGGGTCCACCCGCGAGAGGGTGCGTGGGTCGATCTTAAAAGCCTTGGGACGGCTCAATTTGTGCTCAAAGTCTTTGGCATCAAGGCGATAGGCAACCCAGAGCGGGTTGCGGCGTTCATCGCAGTAGCCGGCGTAGAAACCGATATTAGGCAGAACCACCAGTCTGGTCTGTGAAGCTGTCAGCGGTCGCCCGCCGTAAACCTTGTTTTCATGCAGGCGAGTTTGCTCGGCCAGGGCCGGTTCTATCGCAATAAATGCGGGCCGCGATACATCAGGTGGCCTGACAGCCTTACTTTGCTGCCAATAATAAATTGCAATGCCGACAAAGGTCAGCAGCAGAATGATGGCAATCAGGTGTACTGGCTGCAGTGCGCCGCGTTTTTGCTTGAACAGTTTGAGCATCTGGTTTTATGTCCTGGTCAACGCATTCTCTTTTCAGGAACGACTTCGAGCCAGTAATTGTCAGGATCGGCAATAAAGTAAATGCCCATGCCCGGGTTTTCGTAGCAGATACAGCCCATTTGACTGTGCAGTTCATGTGCGGCATCAAAATCATCGGTGGTGAAGGCGAGATGAAATTCATTCTCACCAAGATTGTATGGTTCTTTGCGGTCGCGCAGCCAGGTCAACTCAAGGCGGTGCCCGCCAGTGCCATCGCCAAGATAGACCAGAACAAAGCTGCCATCTGCAGCATTGTGGCGGCGAACTTCGACCAGGCCGAGCGCGCTCTTGTAAAAATCAAGGCTCTTTTCGAGATCGAGAACGTTTATGTTGTTGTGATTAAACTTGAATTCTGGCATCTGGTGCTCCTATTTGTGGTGACTGCAGTTAACCACTTTTCTGACAACTTCGCTTACTGTTTCAGCGTTAAGCTTATGGTGAGCCAGCATTTCACCAAGGTTTAATGCTGACTGAGTGTATTCGCGAATGCCAATACATACAGGCGAAAGTTTGCCGATTGTGGCAATAAAGCTCCCCAGACCAGTTTCGCGGCGATGGTCTTCGAGCACAAAAACGCGTTTGGCGGCGCCAAGCAGGTCTTTGAGCTGCTTTTTATTGTCGGAAAAATGCACTATTGCCGCGAGATCGAGCGGAATGCCTTCTTCTGCGAGAATTTCTGACGCCGAGCACGCTGTTTCGAGCATGTGTGGCCCGCTGGTGAAAAGCAGGTTTTCAGCAATGATCTCTGAACCGCTGGTAAAAACCACGGGTTCATCGGCAACGAATGGGTCAGCATAAAAGTTGTCGCCGGGGGTGCGGTGCAGCCTTACATAAGCTGGTCGACAGCGGCCTGATTTCTTGATTTCCGCTTTCATCGACTCAATAATGTGACACAGTATTTCTTTGGTGTTGTCAGCATCGATCGGCTCATAAATGTCAATTTCGCCAATGGCGCGCATCAGGCCAATATCATTGGTCGACTGATGGCTTTTTCCATCAGTAAAATAGTCGATACCGGCATAGTGCCCGGCAAAAATTACCGGCACTTTTTCGGTCGCGCAGGCAAAAATCTGGTCAATACTGCGTTTATAGAAAGATGCGTAGGTGTTAACTACAGCGATTTTGCCGGTGAGCCCAAGTCCGGCAGCAATTGAGCACATGTCCTGTTCGCTGATGCCTATTTCAAGATAGCGTTTACCAAATGCTGCGGCTACCTCGGTAAGGCGGCACGACTTTTCGAGGTCGGCGTCAAGAACATAGATGTCAGGGTCGGCTTCGCCAAGCTCGATCAGCGCTTGCCCAAAGGCAGCGCCGGTTGATATTCTGATGTTATTCTCGACAGGCTTGTCGGCAGTGGCACCGACTTCTGCTGAGCTGTTGTCAACTTTCAGCTTCTCACAGCACTTTGCCCAGCTGTCGCGAATCGCCGGGCAGTCTATCTGCTTAACCAGCTCGTCTACTATTGCGCAGTATTCATCATGGTCTGGAATCCTGCCATGCCAGATGCCCTGGCGGCGTGGAGTGTCGGGCTGCATTGAGGTCAGCTTACAGCCGCCGCCCTTGTTGGTGTGCGCAATGATAATACCTGGCTCTTCTGATTCAAGAAGCGTGCAGATGGCCTTGTTAATTTCGCCGACAACATGGCCGTTCACTTCGATTACCCGCAGGCCTATTCCGGTAAAAACAGCAGACCAGTCATCAGCGTCTTTGATGTCTGCCGTCTGGCTGTCAGATTGCAGGAAGTTGCGGTCGATTATCGGTATACAGCCCCATGGCCTGAGCTTTTTAAGAGTAAGCAGAGATTCAAATACCTGCCCTTCCTGAAGCTCACCATCGCCGATTATCGCAAAAACCGGCGAGCGTCTGCCGGCCGCATTGTTGCTTATCGCGTTGCCAATTGCTTTTGACAGGCCCTGCCCAAGAGAACCGCTGTCTGAGTCTATACCGGGGATATTGCGGTCGCAATGCGCCGGCAGGCCGCCAAACTGCTTGTAGGTAAGCAATCGTTCTGTTTCAAAACAGCCGAGCGCCGCGAGAATCGCATACTGTGCCATTGCCGCGTGCCCTTTTGACAGGTGCAGCGAAGCTCTGGTGGTGATGAGCTGCAGCGGGTCGCTGATATGGTGATGATAAATGCAGGTCAGCAGTTCCATGCTCGAAAAGCATGCGCCCAGCCAGCCATGGTGGGCGCTCAGCAGTCCTGCCAGACAGTTGATGCGGTGAACTTGCGCAATTTTTTGCAGATCTGTGTCGGTCTTTGCCGGCAGCTGTGCGATAAGTGAGCGTTCGATAATGAATGGTTGCATAGCTTTTTTTGCCTTGTCTGCCTCTTAGTCGGCCTGTGAATAACCCTCTACGCCATCCTTTGTCCATTTGACCAGGAATTTATCGGCTTCGAGAGCTCGTATGCTCTGCTTGACACGCGCGGCGCCCAGACCAGTTTCTTCAACGATCTGGTCAAAAGTTTTGAACGCTTCGCGGTCGAGAGTTGCCAGAACTTTGTAGTTCGCTTCTTTGCCGAGAGTCTTGAGCAGCTGCTGGTGCAGAGCCTTGCCTTCGGCCAATGTAACTGTCTGCGGCACGCCTTTGCGCGGGCTCGTGACTTCAGACGGCATTCGTGAGTTCCACAGCGTTTCGAATTCAGCCTTGAAGCTGCTGATAACCTTCTGGTGGTCTTTGTAGAATGTGTTGAAGAACATGACGTTTTCGAAATTAAGAAACTCTGCTGAATTAGACCAGTTATAGCTGCCGATCGCCATTTCCTTGTCATTTACGGTAACGTTCTTGTGGTGAAAAAACAGGCTTAAATAGCTGATCAAAATCGGTTTTTTCTCTTCGCTGCTGAAGCCATAAGCGTTGCGGCGAAAGCGGTAGCGCACCTGAATATTTTTGATGCCAAGTTCGGCAGCTTTCTGCTCAAGCCATGGTGCCATCTTGCTCTGCAAAGGATCTCCGTCATCAAGCTGCGCGTGGTCGAGCAGCAGGCGAAAGCGCGCGCCGGGGTTGCGCTCGGCTGATTTCAAAATTGCTTCGGCAAGTTCAAGGCGGGTCAGGCTGAACATGGCCAGGTCAAGACTTCCCGAGGCCTCGACGCGATGAATGAGGTTGATCAATTCGCTGTCGATTCTGGTTAACAGAAGTTCATCAACAGGTTCTGAGTTGAATACAATCCTGACATATCCAGGCACGTGGCTGGTTTCGATATACTTTTCCGGCAGCCATCTGCCATAAACGATTTCTGAATACTCGTTCCACAGTCGCGCGAATTCTTCGGCAAACTGCCGGGCAACTGCTGGCTGATCATTGAAGAATACACGGTTTTCGGCATAAATCTTGTCAGAGGTTGTCGAGATGTTCGCACTGCCGTTGAAACTGCTGTGCGGAACCGGGTTGCCGGGTCGATAAAATATACCAAACTTTTCGTGCATGGTGCCGAAAATTACTTTGCCATCTTCAAGAGTGTGCTCGCGGCCATTGCGCTGCATCGCTTCGGCAGTTACCGCGGCCAGTTGAAAGTCAAAAGGCTTGCCGGCTTCTTTTGCGGCAAGATCCGCTTTTTCTATGGCTTTCGCGATACGATCGCGACTGCTGGCCGACCAGGTTGATACGCCGCAGAGCAGCAGTTTGCAGCTCAACTGCTTGTCGGCTGTGGCTTTGAGCCAAAAGTCGAGTGTCTGGTAATCGCTCATCGAATACATGGCAATTTTAACTGTACTGCCAGCTTCGAGTTGATCGATGCGGTGCATCAGAGAATTGGCAAGCGTGGCCGGTTTTGTGCTGCCATCGCTGAAACGAAGCACGCGCGAATGGTTAACACGGCTAAAGCCGCCTTCGGGGCCGAAATATATGTCGACTGATTCGGCTAAAACGTAACCGGGGTTTCCTGAAAACAGGCAACAAACCATCAACGCAACGAAAAAACGTTTCATCTGCTTACTCCAATGAATATTTTCCGCGTTATTGTACCGGAAAATTACATTATAAGCAAATTCTAATTGCGTCGATCATGCAGGTGATCAGGCAGGGGCAACAGGAGGAACAACCGGCTGACAACATCTGAAGAGCTTCAGTGACCGTGCCCGCATCTGGGTTCTTGCGCTTGAGTTCCCGGTTTCTATTTTGCCAGGATTAGCCGTGTCGATGAGCAGCTCCCACTTCGCTTCAATCCGAGGCAGATAAAAATCAGCATCACGCGCTGAAGCATTCAGCATCAGTAGAAAATTGTTGTCCTGCAGCGGTATGCCGTTCTCGTCAACGTCGTCGATACCGGTTCCTGACAAAAACATGGTCAGACCACGTGTGTTAGGACTTGTCCAGTCTTCATCATCCATTTCGCCACCGTCTGGTCTGAACCAGATGATGTCGCGTACATTGCTGCCCCTGATCTGCCTGCCCTGAAAAAACTTGGTGCGATGCAGTGCCGGGTGTTCGCGGCGTATGCTGATTATTTTGCTGGTGAATTCAAGCATCTGCCGGCTTTCTTCGCTAAGGTTCCAGTCTAGCCAGCTGATTTCGTTGTCCTGACAATATGCATTGTTGTTGCCGTGCTGCGTACGACAGATCTCGTCGCCGCCGCACAACATCGGGGTACCCTGCGAAAACAGCAGCGTGGCGATCAGGTTGCGCATCTGCTGCTGGCGCAATTTTTTAATGTAGGGATTCGAAGTTTCACCTTCGTGACCATAATTGTATGATCGGTTGTCGTTGTGACCGTCACGGTTGTCTTCGAGGTTGTTGTGATTATGCTTGTCGTTGTAAGAAACCATGTCTTTGAGCGTGAAACCATCATGCGCGGTGATAAAGTTTACGCTCATATAAGGCCGCCGGCCGTCGTTTTCATAAAGATCGCTGCTGCCGGTAATGCGATAGCCAACTTCTCCAGCATAGCCACCGTCGCCTTTCCAGAACGAGCGAATCACATCACGGTATTTGCCGTTCCATTCTGCCCACAGCACCGGAAAATTGCCAACCTGATAGCCGCCTTCGCCGACATCCCATGGCTCGGCGATCAGCTTTACCTGGCTGATTATCGGATCCTGGTGAATGATGGTGAAAAAGCTTGAAAGCTGGTTCCAGTAGTGCATTTCACGGGCCAGTGTCGAACACAGGTCAAATCTGAAACCATCTACGTGCATCTCACTGACCCAGTAGCGCAGCGAATCCATTATCAGCTGCAACGTCTGCGGGTGAACCACGTTGATGGTGTTTCCGGTGCCGGTGTAATCTTTGTAGTAGCGCTTGTTTTCTTTGACCAGACGATAATAGGTCGGATTGTCTATGCCCTTGAAACTCATGGTCGGGCCATTATGGTTGCCTTCGCAGGTGTGGTTGTAAACCACGTCAATAATTACTTCGAGCCCGGCCCGGTGCAGCTTTTTAACCATTTCCTTGAATTCGCGAACCGGTCCGCCCGCGCTCTTGTCAGCGCTGTATCTGATTTCTGGCGCAAAAAACGACAGGGTATTGTAGCCCCAGTAATTTTTAAGATTCTTGTCGTAGAGAAAAGGATCATCGATATGCTGATGAACAGGCAGCAGTTCTATGGTAGTTATGCCGAGGTTCTGCAGATGTTTGATGATCGGCTCAGAGGCCATTCCCGCGTAGGTGCCTCGTATCTCAGGCGCAACGTCGGGGTGCAGCATGCTCATTCCCTTTACATGCGTTTCGTAGAGAATGGAACGATGAAACGGGTGTCTTGGCGGGCGGTCGTTTTCCCAGTCAAAACTGCTGTCAATGACAATACCCAATGGCGTGCCCGAAGCATAATCCATGTTGACTTCAAGGTCTTTGCCAGGGCTCATCAGGTTATAAGCAAACAGGCCTCTTTTGTGGTCTTCTATGCCGCTCAGCGCTTTTGCATAGGGGTCAAGAAGCAGAACGCGCTGGTTAAAACGCAGCCCGGCTTCTGGCCTGTATTGGCCTTGCACGCGGTAAGCGTAATGCTGACCTGGTTTTATGCCCTCGATATAGATATGCCAGACAAAAGCTGTTCGATGACGAATAGCAATGCGGGTCTCGCTGATTTCGAGATCGAAAAGGCAGAGATCAACTCCTTCGGCATGCTCTGAATACAGGGCAAAGTTTACTCCTTTTCCATCCCAGGTTGCGCCAAGTGGATAAGGGGTTCCAGGTTTAACGTGCATTTGTCACTCCAGTTCTATTTGCATGCCTTCATAAACAGCGAAGACTTCAAGTTGTGACGATCGGGCGGCTGCCTTTGCCTGCAGTTCGCTGACCATCTGGTCTATTTCGTTGTCAGTGCGGTCGGGGTCGTGATGAAAAAGGCCGAGTTTCTTTACGTTAGCTCTTATCGCGAGGTCAAGAGCCTCGGCATAAGTAGAGTGACCCCATGAGCGGGTTTTGACCATGTCTTCTTCGGTATACTGCGCGTCGTGAAAGAGAAGGTCGGCATCTCGCGCGAATTCAACGTAGTCTTCTGGCAGTAACCCATCAGGGTGCCGATAGCCAAGCTCATTGTCGGTTAAAAAAACAAAGCGTCGGCCGTTCTCACTGAAACTGAAGCCAAAGCCGCCGTTAGGATGACTGAGGTTGATTGATTCCACCTTCATATGATTGCATCTCTCGCAGCCAGGCCCTTTGCAGGAAAAATTAAAATTGGCTTTGAGCTGGTCGAAATTTACCGGGAAGTAAGGCGCTTCGAGCTGTCTTGCCAGGGATTGCGACATATAATTTCTCGCCGACTGCACGCCACAGACGTTGATCTTGAATTTGCTGAAATACGCCGGGATGAAAAACGGAAAGCCCATAAGGTGATCCCAGTGTGAATGGGTCAGCATCAGGCACATTTCGTCAACGTTTTTTTCCTGCATTATGCTTTTGCCCAGATATCGTATTCCTGAGCCGGCGTCAACTATAGTCAAAAAGCCTGCACGGTTGCGAATTTCGAGGCAGGTCGTATTACCGCCATATTTAAGCGTGTGTTGACCTGGTGTAGGCAGCGTTCCGCGACAACCCCAGACAGTGATTTTCATAATCCTTCCTCACGGTTCCTAACTTAAAAGCCAACTCTCTAGCATAAGGACAGGCTCAGTATATTACTCACCACTGATTTTGCCAATACTTTTACCGGGTTTCAGCAAGGATCAGCTGCGGCTCAAAATTTCGATAAGATGATAGCCAAACTGCGTTTGCACCGGGCCATACACTTCTCCTACATTGCCTGAAAACACCACTTTGTCGAACTCTTTGACCATCATACCGGGTTTGAATTCGCCGAGATCGCCACCCTTCTTGCCTGATGGGCACTTGGAATGTTGCTCAGCGATGATGTCGAATGCTTCGCCTTTGTTAATGCGCTCAAGCAGTTCCAGGCATTCTTTTTTTGTCGTTACCAGTATGTGTCTTGCACGGGCAGTAGTCATGGTTTTAGTTCCTTTTTATTTGGTCATTTCTGGCATACTGCCAGAATACTATCGCTTGTCTCTGCGTCAAATTCGCAGCCGACCGGGCCGAAAAAATTGATCTCGCTGAATCCGGCCGATTTTAGAAGGGTATAGAGTTCGTCGCTGTCGTAAAGCTGCATCTGCCAGTCATCGCGAATTTCACGTGGTGCACTTTTGCCATCCTGAGATCTGGTCAGAGACTCAATTCGCAGCTGTCGACTTTCTTTAAGCAAAGTGCAATTTCGAACGTGCTGAACAAGAAGCCCGTCAATTATCGCTTCGCGGCGCATGCGTCGATATTGCGCGAATGCTTTGCCGTTCATCGCCTTGAAGTTGAGAATGTCAGCCACAAAAATTCCTTGCGGGTTCAGGTGGTTGCGGGCGCGCACAAAAAAATCAGTGCACTCTTCGCGCGTGAGATGTCCGACAGCATTGAAAATACAGATGGCGGCGTCATGGCAACCAAGTTCAGCCTTTCGCATGTCTGCAGTTTTAAATTTAACCGGCAGCTCAGTTGCTTTTTTGCGGGCTATTTTAAGCATTTCGGGGCTGAGGTCAGCGGCAGTGACCGTATAGCCGCTGCGCGCCAGGCCAACAGCCTGGGCACCAGTGCCGCAGGCAAAATCGACCACTGTTTTTATACCGTTGATTCTGAACAACTCAGCAAGAAAAATGTTGAGCTCTTCAGATTCTTCGCAGCCGGCCAGCTCAAAGTAGTCGTAAAATCTGGCGTAGGCAGCGTAGTCTGGTTGTTTCATCGGTGAAATATTTTCCGGTTGCTGCTAAAGAATATGGGAAACAAAATGGGGCAGCATTACTTTCCACCATGGCCAATCATGATTTACGTCGTGACCCCAGAGGTCGACCCATGCCGGAATATGCTTCTGCTCAAAGAGTTGCTTGATGCGCCGGGCGTCTTCGGGGTATTCCCATGGCCCCTGACCTGAACAGATAATGATCTTTGCCTGGCGAATCTGGTCGATAAACCAGCCGTCATTGAGGTTTGGCAGGTAGTCAAGCGGCGAATTGTAGTAGACGTTCTGGTCATAGTAGTCGCCGATAACTTCTTTGAGCGAGTAAACGCCGGCAAGTGCAATGCAGGCGTCAAATACATCAGGGTGCCTGAGCAGGAAATTGACCGAGTGATAGGCGCCCATGCTGTTGCCGGTCAGAGCTACTTTTATATTGCTCTGGCAATGATTGCGAATGAAGGGTGCTACTTCGTTGACTATGTATTTGTCATAAGCTTCATGGCGCCAGATGTTGTCGCCCATGTGACCTTCGCGGCGCAGAATCGACTGATTATCCAGGCTGTCGACACAGAAAATCTTGAGGCGTCCCTGTTCTAAGTGCTCGCGCACCGTGTCGAGCATGCCGAAATCTTCGAATTCATGAAAGCTGCCGCCGGCGCATGGAAAAACGAGCAGCGGTCTGCCATAATGGCCAAAAACCTTTAACTGCATGTCGTGGCCGACGTTGGGACTATACCAGCGGTGATATTCGTTGTGCATCTTGAGCTCCTTGAGAGTGACAGAATCTTGTCGGCAGCGCCGCATGCAAAATTATAACAGATCTCGGCCAAATTGCCAAAGCTCAATTGCGGCCGTTTGCGTCCTTTGCATCGTTGCGTGGAATGCCGCATAGTGCGGTGAACTGCTCGCGAAACTTGCCGGCGCCGCCATTGGCCGGGTGCCTTACTTTGTGAAAATCTATTTTGAGCTTTTCGAGCTGCAATGCGGCTTTTTCGCCAACAGCTATAATCTTTTCAGGCTGCATAAGATCGAGAAGTCGTTCCAGACACTGCAGGCCGGCGGTAAATTCGCGGTCTACCGGCGTGCGGTTGCTCAACATGCCTTTATCGGCATGATAGGGGTGCCAGGGCAGGGCGTTCCAGATGGTGAATGTGTAAGGGTCGATACCCGCGCTGAGCAGATGCCCCCAGACGATGGTTGCCGTTGGTTCAGAAAAGCCGTCTTTACGCACATCCTCGCGACTGGTTCGGACTGGCGCCATTCGCGTAAACACATGTTCGGGGCGAATGCCTTTATTGCTGAGATGTCCCAGCAACATGCGCTCAGACGTCATGGCGATGCCTGAAAAATGACCGCCCTGGTAACCGAGCGCTTCGCCAACCAGCAGATAGCGACAGCTCTCAAGCCGCTCAAGCAGATAGAACTTGAGGTGATGTCGTCTGATTTCTGCTGAATTTGAGTAGTCGTCGTGCAGGTCGTCATGTTGCCACCATGGGTTAAAGATGTTTCCTGCTGGGGCCTGGCGCAGCGATTCAATAAAGGCGTCAACGTCTTTCATGTTTTATCCCCTTCGGCAAATTGTAGTTCATAAAGCTTCTGATAGTGACCCTTTTGCGCCAGCAATTCTTCGTGAGTGCCCTGCTCGACGAGTCGCCCGTGATGCAGCACCAGAATTCGGCTGCAGTTTCGTATAGTCGACAGGCGGTGGGCAATTATCAGACTTGTGCGCTGGCTGGTCAGAAGCTGCACTGATCGCTGAATTATGCTTTCAGTTTCAGAATCGACCGAAGATGTTGCTTCGTCAAGTATGAGAATTTCAGGGTCGGTGGCCAGTGCGCGCGAAAAAGCGATGAGCTGGCGTTGACCTGCCGAAATATTGCTGCCGCGCTCGTATATCTGAGTATTTATGCCATCCGGAAGCTTGTTGATGAGTGTTTCCATTTGCAGCTCCCTGACTATGCTGTCAAGTTTTGCCTGGTCAAAGCTGCCTTCGGCCAGAAAAATGTTGTCCTGAATAGTGCCTGAGAATATGTTGACATCCTGCTGAATCAGGCCTATACGGCGGCGCAGCGATGATCTTGAAAATTCGCGCAGATCAATTCCGTCGATAAGTATCTGGCCATCCTGGTAATCGTAAAAACGCTTGAGTAGAGCTGCCAGTGTGGTTTTTCCGGCTCCGGTATGCCCGACAATCGCGATTCGTTCGCCCTTTTTGATCGTAAAACTCAGCCCTTTGAGAATCTGCTTGTCCTGATTGTATGAAAAATCAAGGTCTTTGAACTCTATTGCATCACACAGAACTGTGAATTCTCGCCCACTGTCAAGATCGGGTTCGGGAGCCTCGTCAAGCAGTGCGAAAACACGCTCTGCTGATGCCATTGCGCTTTGAAAAACTGATATTTTTTCGCTGATCTGGCGCACCGGGTCGAAAAAGGCCTGGGTGTAGGCAATAAAGGTTATCAGCAGGCCTATGCTGATCTCGCCGTGGCTTACCAGCCAGCCGCCATAAGTGGTGACTATAGCCATGGTAATGGCGCTGAAGACCGTGACTGAGGGCACAAAAAATGAATTGTAAAAGACCGAGTCGAGCTCGGCTTCACGCAACTCTGAATTCATCTGGTCAAATTTGCCCTCGCGTGACTTTTCCTGGTTGAAAATGTGAATCACGCTCATTCCCGAGACGTTTTCGGCCAGCGACGCGTTGATCATGGCCAGCTTTACGCGCGAAAGTCTGAATGCATCACGCATTTTGACCTTGAGAAACCAGGCGACATAATACAACAGCGGAGAGGTAATCATCGCCGCCAGTCCAAGCTTCCAATGCAGCGCCAGCATCATGATGCCAATCCCGATGAGCACGCAGACTTCGCCACTGACATTGATCAGCGCAGCAGAAAAAAGCTCTGCCAGTGTTGCCACGTCATTGGTTATGCGGGTGACCAGACGGCCGACCGGAGTGCGGTCAAAAAAGCTTAATGGTAGTTTCTGAATGTGAGAAAACAGGTGTGTGCGCAGCTCGTGCAGAATCTGCTGGCCAGTATACTGCAGCAGCCAGTTGCGCGCGGCAGATATGACAAAAAATGACAGGTGCGCGACGCCATATAGCATTACATAAAGCCAGAGAAGCTCATGGTTCTTGATCTTGATACCAAGGTCTACTGACTTGCCCAGCAACAATGGCAGCGTTATCTGCACAGCTGTTCCGCCCAGCACCAGAACAACTGCGGCCAGAAAGTGCAGCCGCCAGTTGCGCAGATAGGGCATCATGCGCCGCACCAGGCCAGTGTCCCACAGCGGTGCCTTTATGTCGTCTTCGTTAAAATATTCTTCCATTTATACGCTCTCTTCGAGTTGCGCTTTGATGCGCTGCCGTTCCCAGGCCCGTGCGTAGCGGCCGCCCAGTCGCAACAGTTCTTCATGACTGCCGGTTTCGACTACCTCGCCATTGTCGAGATATATGATCAGATCAGAGTTTTGCAGGCTGACCATGCGGTGCGATACAATTATGCAGGTTCTTCGCTGGCTCTGCTTGCGCAGTGAATTAAGTATCTGCTGTTCAGTCTCAGTGTCGACGGCGCTGGTGCAGTCGTCAAGCACCAGTATCGGCCGGTTCGCCGCCAGCGCGCGTGCCAGCGAAACTCTCTGCTTCTGACCTCCAGAAAGGTTTACGCCCCGCTCTCCGAGCATGGTTTCGAGCTTGCCGGGAAACTCTTCGAGGTCGCCGGCAAGGCCAGACAGTGCGGCAAAATCTCTCGCCTGCTCGCTCTGGTCTTTGTTGTCTAGAGCAAACAGAATATTTTCCCGAATAGTTTCGGAAAACAGAAACGTTTCTTGCGGGACATAAGCAAACAACTGCCGCAGCGCGAGCAGATCAATGTGGCGCGAATCTGTTTTGCCGATGTTTATCTGCCCATGATCTGGCGTGAACATTTTCATCAGCATGCGCAGCAGCGTGCTTTTTCCACAGCCAACCGGGCCGGTGATGCCAAGTGTTTTGCCTTCTGGCAATGTGAAGCTGATGTTCTTAAGTGCCGGCTGATTTGCGCCAGGATAACTGAAGCAGAGGTCACTCACCTCGATATCGTATGACGCTGGTTCAACCGGCTTTTCGACTGCCATTGCAGCAGAACTTGCAGACGGATCGGCCACGTCGACGAGACTTTGCGCAACCGGTTCACGCAGAATCTGCAGACAGCGTTCTGCCGATGCCATGCTGCGCTGGTAGATGTTGATGATCCAGCCAATGGCCATCATTGGCCAGCTGAGCTTGAGCATGTATGATTCGAAAGCCATGAACGAGCCAAGGGTAATGGTGCCAGCAATAACCATGTTTCCGCCAAAATACAGCAGGACTACCATGCCAGTCGCGATGACCATGTCCAGCGCGGGGTGAAACAAAGATTCTACGTTGGCAAGTCTGATTTTGTCGCTTACATACTTGAGTCCGCAGCTGTTGAACCTGCTTATTTCGCTCTCTTCATTTCTGAAGCCTTTTACCACGCGGATTCCCGAAAGGTTTTCTTCGGCTTTTGACGAGAGATCTGATAGCCGTGCCTGCACGTCGCGAGAACGGTTATGAATCGAATTTTTAACCATGACCACCATCACTGGAATCAGCAGGAAAGGCAGCATCGTAATCAATGTGAGTTCGGGCGACAACCAGAGCATGATGAACGGCACGGTGAGAAAATAAAACGAGGCATCAAGGGCCACCAGAATGCCGATACCAAGCATGAAGCGGATTTCCTGGATGTCGTTGGTCATTCGTGACATGATGTCGCCGGTTCGGGTGCGGCTGAAATAATGAAAGGGCAGTTTGAGCAGGTGCTTGAACAGCTGCTTGCGCAGGTCGTAGGCGGAGCGGTGTGAAGTGCCGAGAAAAAACTGGCGCCAGAAAAACCTGAATACAGCCTGCACTGATGCTGTTGCGATCAGGGCGATACCGCAGTAAAATATCGTGCGGACTTCGTTGCCGCGCTCTATCGCATCGATAGCCAATTTTAAAATGATCGGCGGCAGAATGTCAGCAATATCAACGATAACCAGAGAAAGAAAGCCATAAAAAAGATGCCGGCGATATGGTTTGAGAAGTTCTATGAAAAATTTCTGTGGTGTGTGAGTTTGCGCCTGCTGATTCATACCCGCAAGGCTAAACCGCGGCGTTGTGATTGTCAATCTGTAACTGCGTCACAAAAGCATGATTTTGTGTTTGTTTGTTACGTTTTTAAACTTGAATTACATGGTTCAGCCGGCAAAAATGAGTCTAAAAATAGCCCGCTAAACGCAGTATGCCTGAAATTGAAGTTGTCTGCTAAGTTGTGACAACGGGCTTAGATGGTTCAGGCGCGGGTCTCGTCGCGCAGGAGGCGGCGTAATACTTTTCCAACAGCTGATTTGGGAAGGTTGTCCCGAAACTCGATATCGCGCGGAACCTTGTAATTAGCCATGTTTTTGCGACAGAAGTCTATGATATCCTTGCGGTCGATGGTTTCGCCTTCGACTGGAACGACGAAAGCCTTTGGCGTTTCGCCACGGGTAGGGTGCTGCATGCCGACCACTACTGCTTCTTTGATCTTGGGGTATTTGAAGAGAATCTCTTCGACTTCGCGCGGGTAGATGTTGTAACCACCGCTGATGATCAGATCTTTTTTGCGGTCGGTGACATAAAAATAGCCCTCGACGTCGCGGTAGCCGATATCACCGGTGTAGATCCAGCCGTCGCGCAGCACCATGTCTGTTTGTCCGGGTTGCTGATAATAACCCTTCATGACCTGCGGGCCGCGAATAACTATTTCGCCGTGTTCGCCGTCTGGCATTTCGCGAGTTCCATACTCGACATCGACAATCTTCGCTTCGGTAGAAGGTAGCGGCAGGCCGATCGAGCCAGGCTTGCGATTGCCAGTAATCGGGTTGAAATGGGTGACTGGCGAGGTTTCGCTGAGACCATAGCCTTCAACTATTCTGGCGCCGGTTTTTTGCTCGAACAGCTCCATCTGGCTTACCGGCAAAGGCGCTGAACCAGATATGATAAGTTTGAGAGTTGACAGGTCATAGTTGTCGATGTCTTTCTGACTCAGGCAGGCATTGAAAATCGAAGGCGCAGAAGCCATGCAGGTGACTTTTTCTGTTTCGATAATGGTCAGCAGAGCTTTGGGCGTAAAGCGCTGCAGTGGCAGCATAGTGCCGCCCATCAGAACCGGCAGAATGATGGTTACCGTAAGGCCGTAAATGTGAAAATAGGGTAGAACCCCGACGAATGTTTCTACGCCGGGCTGCAGCACGTGAAACATTTTTTCGCTCTGCAGAGCATTAGCGGCGAGATTGGCGTGTGTGAGCATACAGCCCTTGGAAACCCCGGTGGTGCCGCCGGTATACTGAAGCAGCGCGAGATCCTCACGCGGGTTGATGTTGCTACAGCTGTAGCCGGCGTTGCTCTGTTGAAGAGTTTCCCATGAATATACGCGTTGATTGTCAACAATCTGTGCAAGCTGCTCGCCGGTATCGGTTATGATAAATGCCTTTTCAAGACGGGTGTTACCCATAATCGGAGCCACTTTAGCCCAGAGCTGTTCGCTGGTGATGAGAAAACGCGCGCCAGAGTCGTTGAACTGGTGAACAAGTTCAGATTCCATGTAAAGGGGGTTGGTCATGACTCCAATCGCACCGCTTCTGATTACACCCCAGAACGAAAGTATGGTCTCAGACCGGTTTGGCAGAAAAATCGCGATGCGATCCTGCTTTTCGATGCCCTGAATGCGAAGGTTGCCGGCAATCACTCCGGTCTGCTGCACGAATTCGCGGTAGGTAGTCCGCTTCTCGCCATCGACCAAAGCTATCAGGTCGGCGTAACGTGTGGCCGCCGAGTCAATAAAATTGACCAGAGAGGGGATTTCACCAGTAATCTCATGGGGTACTACTGCGTCATACATTTTCAACCAGTTTTTGCTGCCCATTTGTGGTCTCCTGCCTGTATTTTTTTATGCGATATTTTTAGCATATTTTAGGGTATGCCGTAAGAGGGCAATGCAAATTTCAGTAATAATCCATTTGATTGCTGAAGAGAGTTCTGAGGTATTTCGCTTTACTCTATCCATGCATTTTTTCAAAGTCGCCCACAGGATGCTTGAGTGATACTTGGGCGTATCAGAATCAGGCTGCTCTTATGACTGCAGCCGTTAGAGCAGCCCTATCCCGCAGGGACCCCGGGGCGAAGCGCCCGGGTGATTTTCGCAGATTTCGCAGATGGTTTTAGGATGAATGTAAAAAAAACATCTAAAAGCTCCTGAATAATCTGCGATAATCCTTTAATCTGTGGATAACTCTTCAAAAGAGCCTGTATGATTATCATGATTAGCTTGTCCGAGAAATATTCCAAACGAAATATCTAGCAAAGTCCTCATGAATAGGCAAATGGATTATTACTGTCGGTGCTTAATCAAAATTGTCAGGTAAGACAAAGTATGATAAAATGCTGGAACAATATGCGATTCCGCATATATTATTCTAAGAATTTAGCCACAAGGTTGTACAAATATATGCTTAACAGATTTGCTCAGTTATTCACCGTTCTGATCGCGGTATTTTTAATAATCATGACCGTGGGATGTGGTGGCGGTGGTGGCGGAAACCCGTCCGCACCCGGAACCGACTACTCACAAACTTCGGTGCTGGCACCAAACACCCTTAATACACTTAATACGCCAGCCTCAGTTTACTCATACAACTCAAGCTCAGCCAATGTTTCGATTAAGCTGCCAGTTGAAAGTGGCACAGCCGTTAACTACGCCCTGGTAGTGGTAAACACTTCTGCTAATTCACAACCGATAAATTTGCGGCCTGAATCTTACGTGTTGTCGGGCTCATTGCTGGCTCAGGCCAAAGAAGAGGCGTTGCGCGCTTCGCAGCGTTCGACAATACCACAGAGCAGTGCTCTTGATGAGGCTAGAATGCGGCAGCTGCCGTTCGAAGAAAAAATGCGCCGCGACTTTGTCGCCAGCCTGCGCAATGCCGGTGCTGCTGCCGGCCTGCGCCAGAACCGCAGCCTGCGCGCCAGTGATCATTCTGGCGAAAAACTCGGCGATATTGTTAAGCTGAACATAATTGTTTCGTATATGTTTACCCAGGCCTACCAGGAGCGCAGCTGTAAACTGGTGCGCATGACTGATCACTGCAAGATTTTTGTTGACCAGAATCCTTACCCTGTAGGCGGTCTGAGTGCAGTTGAAGGGCAATACGCCATTACCGAAGACGACCTCAATCACATGGTAACTGAGTTCGAAAACTACATTTACCCGCTTATGAACGGGCAATACGGCAAAGTATATGATATCGATGGCGACGGTCGTCTTTCTATTGTGTTTTCGCCGGTATACCCGAGTGTTGGCTTTGCCGGCCTTTTTAACACCTTGCACATGAACCCGACCAAGGATGGTTACAAAGATTACTCTAATCAACGCGATATGATAGGCATCTGGACTCCTCATGCACTTGCAAACAGCACATCGACCGGCGAAAAATGGCGCATGGACTCGCGGGAGACCATTGCCCACGAAATGCAGCACGCGATCAACTTTTCGGCCAAAATTTTTCCGAACGATATTTTCAGGTTTCCTGACGACAGTAATTTCAATGCAAATGAAGACTCGTATCTCGAAGCCATGTGGCTTGATGAGAGCCTTTCGGTTGGTTCAGAGGCGCGTTACCGCCTTGCCCGAGGGCAAGACTCGGTTTACGAAGCTCGCTTTGATTCATGGGCAAAAAGCTCGCCACACGGTTATGGCTTAACAAGCTGGGCCGGCGTGCTGGGGCATTATGGGCAAAAGGGCCTGTTTAATTATTATCTTTTCGAGCAGTATGGCGCCGAGAAAATCAAGGCCATGAATCAAAGCACCTCAACCGGAATCAGCAATATTGAAGCGGTATACGGGAAGACTATTGCCGAACTGGCGAAGGGATTTTCGCTTGCCGTTATCAACGAAAGCCTCAGAAAAGAAGGTTTGACCAGTGTCAGCACGGTAGACAAAAGCTATAAATTTACCAAGCCCGTCAATCTCGACCTCGCAGAGCAAGTTGTCACCCTTGGATCCACGCCGATTTCTCTCAGCGTTCCTGCTATGGGTACTGCCTACTATCTTCTCAAGCAGCCCGCATCTTTTGGCGGTGGCGAAGAGTTTCAGTTCAGAATCGAATCATACGAAAATCTGCCGGTTGACATTCTGCTCATGCGTTTGCCAAACCCGTAGGCGTGCCAAGGATCGGCAAAAATCAGGTTGAAACGTGATTCGTGAGCGGAAGTTGTTACGGTTGGCCGGATACGATTATGCAACATCCGGCGCGTATTTTATAACGATCTGCGTCCATGGCCGCAAAAATGAATTTGGCATTATTGCAGGCGACGTGATGCAATTGAATGAATACGGTTTGATCGTGGAACAACAATGGAAATGGTTGTTTGATCAATACGATTATTTACAGATCGATGAATATTGTGTCATGCCCAACCATTTTCACGGCATAATATGGATTACCGCATCCGTAGGGAACGGTCGCGACCGTTCCCTGCTACAGGGGAATTGTAACGACCGTTCCCTACGGGGGAATTGTAACAACCGTTCCCTACGGGGGAATTGTATCGACCGTTCCCAACGGGACGGAAAAATCAAACCAATTCCGGAATTGATTGGCGCATTTAAAACAACGTCGTCAAAATTGATTCATCGCGCCGGCAATGAACAATTCAAATGGCAAAAATCCTATTATGATGTGATCATTCGTGACAATGAATCGTTGCAGCGGATTTGCGAATATATCAAGAATAATCCGAAACACTGGGACAAGGATGATTATTGTGACAAATGTTTTAGACGATGAGATCAGACGGCTTTGCTCGCAGATGGAAATTTTCAGTCGGCGATAGTTACTGGTTCGAGTGGGGCTTCTTTTGGCTGTTTGCGCTTGAGGTTGCGGCCACGGTGTTTGACGTGCGTGTCGAACCACTCGAACATTTCGACGAGAGCGTGCAGAATTGATTCACGCGCTTCATAACTGTGCCCTTCGAACGGCAGCACGACCAGTCTCGCGGTGCCGCCATGCCCTTTTATCGCGCCAAACATGCGCTGGCTCTGAATCGGAAAGGTGCCCGGGTTCGGATCGTCGGCGCCGTGCAGCAGCAGAATCGGTTTTTTGATCTTGTCGGCATGGGTAAAGGCAGACATCTGGGTGTAAATATCACGTGCTTCCCAGAAAGTGCGGCGTTCGCCCTGAAAGCCGAACGGCGTCAGTGTGCGGTTGTAGGCGCCGCTGCGCGCGATTCCGGCGGCGAACAGGTCGGTGTGCGCCAGCAGGTTGGCGACCATGAATGCCCCGTAAGAATGACCGGCAATGCCGATACGGTCGCGGTCGGCTACTCCGAGTTCGACGAGCTTGTCGACAGCTGCTCTGGCGCCGGCACTGATTTGCTCGACAAAGGTGTTGTTGGCGGTCAGCGGGTCGCCAACTACCGGTATTGTCGCGTTGTCGAGCACAGCATAACCCCGCAGCAGAAAGAATAGAATCGAAGTGCCGCTGATCCGCGCGTATAGATTGGTAGCGCTTCGCACCTGCCCGGCAGTGCTTATGTCTGTGTATTCGCGTGGGTATGCCCAGACGATAGCGGGGTAGCGCCTACCCGGCTTGTAGTTCAGCGGGTAATAGAGGGTTCCTGAGAGTGGCACGCCGTCATCGCGTTCGTATTTAACCAGCTCTTTCTTAACATTGGCCAGTTCAGGCGCCGGTGGTTCAAAGAAGGTTAACGCTCTGGGTTCGCCGGTTCCCTGGTTGCTGATGCTGCGAATAAAATAATTGCGGGGCGTCTCGACGTCTTCGCGCCCGGTAATGATGCTCTTAAGGTCGTTGTCAGCAAAATCGACAAGGCTTTCAAATGCTTCTGCGCCAGAAACCAGTATGTCATGCTTTTCACCGCTGAACAGGTTGTAGCGCCTGATGAACGGGCGTAAACCATCTGGCGTGGCACCTTTGCCATCAAGATAAACCCATTTTTCGTCTTCGAGAATCGCGAGCGATTCTCCTGAGCTGCTGGTGCGGTAAATCAGAGTGCCTTCGTCGTTATACTGGTCATAGTAATTTCGCGAAAACAGAGTGTGACACTCTGACGCGACATTGCTGCCACCCATATCGATAATGCGGGCTTTAACCCACTTGGTGTCACGGTCGTAATCCCAGATTATTGCCATGTTTGGCTTGTTAAGCTGGTCTAGCCCGGAATAGCGCATCGGTAATCTGATAACTTCGCGTGGTCCGTCGGTAAACGGTGCTTCGTGCGCTTTCAATACATCGCGAAAATCGGCGTTGCGATTCGGGTCGCCGCCGTCAAGAGCTTCGATCCAGCATAATGTAGCCGGCTGCAGTCTTTGCCAGAAAGGCGAGCGCATGCCTTCGATAACACCTTCTATCGGAATATCTTCTCCGGCTGGTTGTTGGGCGAGTGTTTTAATGTGGCGGCCATTGAGATCCCAGAGTTCATAACGGTGAGCAAAGCGCCCGGCGGTGACTGTTCGTGAAAATGGGCGTTCGAGAATTTTTACCAGATAGTATTTTTCATCTGGAGAGCTGTTAAAGCTGGTTATCAGTTCCGGTGCGCCAACCTTGGACCCTTTTCCGGTCGCGACGTTGTAACGATAAATCTGCGCGGTTGCGTAATAGTCGAACAAGCGCTCGTCATGGTCGGTCTGAATGAGATCCTGAAAGGTACGCACCTGTGAGACCCGCCCGCTGGTTTCCTGGATTTCAGGGGTTTCGGGTAACAACGGAGGTTCTGGCGGGTTACCACGCTTCTCTGGCCAAAGCGGCACATAGAGGGTTTTGCTGTCGCGACTCCACCAGAACGGGCTCAGCAGAACCGGATTGAGGCGGGGCGGCGACAGGCGTTTGCTGGTTCCCTTGAATGGATCGAAAACCCAGACTTCTGAGCCACCTTTTTGATAAAGAGCGGCGGCGAAAAGCTTGCCATCGGGCGACCAGGTAGGGTGCCCGAATTTTCTGCCTTCGAGGAGCTTTATTGGCGTGGTTTTTCCGGTTTCGAGGTCGAGCATCTGTATCGATTGCACGAAATAGCTGCGTTTGGGAATGTTGTAGCGCGTGAGAATTCTCATTCCGGCGAGCTTTGCCTGAGGTTCGGCGAGGTCTTCGAGGCTGAGCTGAGTTGTTGATTCAACAAGCAGCGCAGTTTTGCCCTGCGGGTTGACGGTGAACTGCGGCGGGTTGGGCTTGTCGACGATTCTTACCACCTGTTTGTCAGGAACTCGGTAACCTTGTTGGGCCATAATGTGATTCACTGCTGAGAGAGAAAACACCAACAGACACATCAGCAGCCTGGTCAGTTTGTTTTTTCCCATTATTGCAACCTTTCAGAATTTTTTATCATACTAATTGAAACGAGATTTAATAACAACCGCTCTGGCCTAAAAAGAGAAAGGCCAGGGCATTGGCCCCGGCCTTTCTGTGAGAAAGCTTGTTCTAGTTTTTCAACGTGCGAAAACGTAACCGAGTTTTTTGGTAAAGTTACCAGCTACGCAGGCAACGCTTGAGAGCAGATTGCCGGAAGCCTTGGCTACCCAGCCGGCGGCCTTGGTCACACTGCCAGCTACAACCGCGCTGCCACCAAGAAGAGTGTTGCCGAAACCGCCGTTGTTAAGCTTTGCTTTGCCCCAGTCGATGATTTTGTCGCCGCCTATGCTGATGCCCTTGCCAGCTACGCTGACAACGGTGCCGGGAATTCCGAGAACGCATTTGACAATACCGCCGGCCAGCTGCATCGGTGCTATGCGCTTAAACCCGGTTACGACATCATTAACGCCGCCTGCCATGTTATCTTCGGCAGCTGTGTTGAAATTAAAGTTGAAAGCTGCTGGTGACTGTGCCGCTGTTCGTGACCCTTTGATGTCGATCATCAGGTTTGAGTAGCCAAGGAGGCTGTTTGGCAGTTTATTGCCGACCGGGTCGCTCCAGGCTGCTTTGAATTTTTCGATATCCATGGTGTGACCACTGCTGGTGCCCCAGTAAGAGTCACGCATCTTAACACCGGTAACGTTGCCACTGCTGTCGGTAGTATAGCCGTAAATGGTTACCCAGTGCGGAGTTCCGCTGCCGGAATTTACCAGCACAATTACCGGTAGCCCGGCATCAATTTTTGCCGTCAGGTCGTTAAGCGAGGCGTTATGACGCTGTATGGCATCGACGCCGTTCATGTTGAGATATTCAACTATGGCCGGTGGAGAGGTGAAAATGCCGGCCGGGTTAGTCGTTTTGTAGGCTGTTTGTGGGTCATGCGGGATACCCATGCCATGGAATGCCGAAGTCATGGCAAACTGGCCACAGTAATTATCGCCATCTATGCTGATTTTCTGCCCGTCGTAACCGGGGAGTGTCTTGCTGCTTTCGGCCACTGGAGCAGATGCTTCGCTGCTTCCGCTTGAAAAAACCTTTTCGACAGTTTCTTTAACCTGATCAGCAGCTTTTTTGACACTGTCTTTGGTTGACTGCGAGATTTCAAAGCGCTTTTTTACTGTTTCATACTGGCGCTTGGCCGCGGCAACCTCTTCGGCAAGAGAAGATTTGGTGCCGGTGACAGTATTGTTGAGCGAGTCGACATACTGTTTGTACAGTCGCTCGTATTTCATGCGGGCCATTTCAAGTTCGTACTGCAGCTTTTCTGCAAACAGAACGGTGCTGAACATTCCGAGTAGCAGGACGGTCAGGAGTGTGATGCCTGATTGTTTCAAGATTCTATTTTTCATAGCGACCTCCATCGTTGGCCGTAATTGTCGATTTTCTTATGATTATAAGAATGAAACAGCAAAGCGTCAATGTACGGGCTGACGAAATGCCTGAAAATGCCGCTAGAGTTTCTCGATCAGTTTTAGCAGGCGCGATACCAACTGGTTGAAGTTGCTTTCGTCTACTGGTTTTTGCGGGTCAATAATGGTGCACGACAAGGTGTAAAATGGTGTTTCGGCTTTTTTCTGCAGCACCCAGGTATAGTTAAGCACGCCAGGTTCGCTGCCACCCTTGAATCCAGCAATATGCCAGTCATTTTTACTTACCAGGCCGGCGGCGGGATTTATGCGCAGCAGATGATTGTCGCGCATTGAATAAATCGTTTCGCACAGGTCACGTGTGCTGATAAACCATTCCAGTTCTTCTACTAATACAGGGTTTTCGATCTGATAAATCGCTGAGTATGAGGCTATTTCAGAAGGCTTGATTGAATTCATTTCATTGAGAATGCCCTTTCTTGCCGCCGCGTCAGCTTTAGTGAATTCAAGAGCCTTTGCCGGAAAAAAGAACTTGAGTTTGAGCAGGTGCCCGGTATTGAAGAGATCGACGCAGCTCGCCGGAAAATATTCGCGCAGAGTTTTTTCGCCAAGCAGGTTGTAGATATGGTCGGTGGCGGTATTGTCGCTGAGCGATATCATCAGGCCGGCAACGGTTTCAAGAGTGTGCCGGCTGCCGGCAGGCCAGTCCTGTAAGATTCCGGTCGGAAACGATTTCCATTCGTCGCGGATTTCAACTATATCTGCCCAGCTGCGCTTGCCCTGCTTGACAGATTCATCCAGCGCTTTCAGCAGATACAGTTTGAATGCTGATCCACAGCCAAGAGGCGTCTTTTCGTTAAGAGTCAGAATTTCTTCGGGGGCATTTTTTGCCGGGTCATGCCGGAGCAGGCAGACTGAAACCTTGCCTGTCAGTTTTTCAAAAGCCTGTTTCACCGCCGCGAGATTGTCGTCAGAAATCTCTGGAGCGCCAAACCACAGGGTAGAAATTTTGTTGTTCGCATTGATAATGATTAATGATTCGGCGGTGCCCTTTTCAAATTCGAGAAGATGCTTTTTGTTGTCTGCGGATTTCGCGTTTTTATAAGCACCCAGAGCGTTGACGTAAACTTTGCCTATTTCAACTATTTTTTCGGCAGAAATCACAGCGAGAAACTCTGGTGCAAAGTATTGCTTGACCTGTTCCGCATTACTCGAAAAAATGCGGCCGTATGCTTCCTGTGGAGAGAGATCGGCATTGTCAGCCCAGCCAGGCATCGTCAGAAGTATCACAAACAATACTATAGACATCAGTTTTTTCATTGGTAGCTCCTGCCATGAGTGTACGGGCGCAACCCGCAGTCAAGATTATACTACAATTTTTCACCCAGGCGTCAGGCACTATCTATTTGGCTCGTGGAGGCGAATATCACCTGGGAATTCTCAGTCGGACATTTTATAGACCTGTCAGGTTTTATAAGTGCAGTGATTGCCATGAACTCGCTGCAACGTCCAATTTTTCAGAGGTATGCAATTTAAGAAGACGCTGTCATTTCTCTAGCAGGTAATATCTGAACGTAAAATGACGTAACGCAAATCCATTGCGGCATTACTCGTCGTTTGCCAGTTGACCCTTAAGTTGCAGAACTGCAAGTTCTTTGGCTTTCGCTTCTACTTCGATGGTAAAATCTACGGTGAGCCGGCGCCAGTATTCAGGAAAATCATCAGGATCGATGTAGTCGTGGTGTCGATATGGCTGTTTGCCGCTCCAGCCTTCAATCGGGCTGGAAAGGTGGAACATTGGCTCGCGGTTCCAGGTTGCCAGAGCAGCATCGCTCGCTTCTTTGATGCTCAGACTGTCTGGCAGACAGCGATGATGATGAACGTCATAGACAAGCGGAATTTTTAGTTTGCGGCAAACGGGCAGGAGCTCTGCGGGTGTGTAGGTTTTGTCGTCATTTTCAATGGTGAGTCTGCTTTTTGCCGCGGTCGACAGCTGCGCGAAGGCGGCGATGAATCGCGCGAGAGCTGATTTTTTGTCGCCGTAGCCACCACCAGCGTGAATATTGATGACGTCGGCACCGACCCATTCGGCAACTTCGTTCTGATACTCAATTTCGGCGATTGAACTGGCAACAGTCTGTGGATTAGGTGAATTCAGCACGACGAATTGATCAGGATGAAAAGAGGCTCTCAGACAGCGTTTGCGCAACAGTTTGCCGCATTCGCTGAAGGTTGCGATTATTTTTTTCCCATCTGGCAGGTCTTCTACGCGATAAGTGATTTGCGGGTGAGTCTTTAGTGGCAGAATCTGGCTGTTGATGCGAAAGCAGCCAATGCCGGCATCTGCACAGAAGCTGTAGGCATGCTTGAGCGCTTCGGCGTTGCTCAGGCACAGGTGCGAAAGCTTTTGTAACTGTTGTTCTCTGCTCATTTTGAGCAGATGAGTGGCGGTTGTCGTAGAAAACTTTATCGGTTGTTGTTTGAAAAGGCAGCACAGCCCTAGTCTGATCAATGTTATCACCAGCTTGAAGATGTTGCATCATTCTAGCATATCTGCAAAGTTGCGCCCGAAATTTGACTGGTTAATTATCAGGGTTAAAATTTTTGCGGCTTCATTGTATAATCACACAAAATCATACCAATACGAATTTCAGGAGAACAATCATGGCAAAGAAACTGGTAATCATTGGTTCTGGCCCGTCTGGGCTTACTGCAGCTATTTACGCTGCCCGCGCCGATCTGCAGCCTGTCGTTATCGAAGGCTTCATGAAGGGCGGTCAGCCGGGCGGCCAGTTGATGACAACTACCGAGGTCGAGAATTTTCCGGGCTTTCCCGAAGGCATTGATGGCCCGGAGCTTATCAGCCGCATGCGCAAGCAGGCTGAGCGTTTTGGCACTGAATTTATCATGGAAGACATTGATTCTGTCGATTTTTCGAGTCGCCCGTTCACGCTGAGCAACGCATCACGCACTATCACGGCGCATTCAATAATTATCGCGACCGGTGCCAGTGCAATAATGCTTGATCTGCCAAGCGTAAAAACATTCTGGGGTAAAGGCATTTCGGCCTGCGCTACCTGCGACGGCGCTTTGCCGATCTTTCGCAACCAGGTTATCGCGGTTGTCGGTGGCGGTGATTCAGCTATCGAGGAGGCCTGCTATCTGGGCAGGTTTGCTTCAAAGGTGCTGCTTATACATCGTCGTGATGAATTCAGGGCCAGCAAGGCTATGCGGAAGCGTGCTTTCGACAATCCCAAGATCGAAATCATATTTGATTCTGTGCTCGAAGAGGCTTATGGCAGCCAGTTTCTTGAGGGTGTAAAGCTCAAAAACGTTAAAACATCGCAGCTCAGCGATTATGCGTGCAAAGGTCTTTTCATGTCGATCGGACATACACCCAACACCGGTTTCGTCAAAAATGCCCTTGAAATCGATGCTAAGGGTTACATAAAGGTAAAAACTCCGTCAACCGCCACTTCGGTCGAAGGCGTTTTCGCGGCTGGCGATGTTACCGACCCGCACTACCGGCAGGCGATCAGCGCCGCCGGAACCGGCTGTGTCGCAGCGCTCGATGCCGAGCGCTGGCTGCAGGCAAACGGTCTGGGTTGATGACAAAACGCCATGTTTCATAAGCGTAGGCTTTTTGCACAATTATTTGCTTATGCAGAGCTGCGCAGAATAGAGCAAATCTGCTGAGACTGCTGAAATTGGCGCGATCTCTACAACCAGCGACTGAAAGTAGTTTCTGCCAGAGATTCTCCTGGCGATTTGTTATCGGGTTCTGGCGGCCAGCAGGCCGCACAGGCCCAGAACAGCACTGCCGCCCAAGAGCTGCAGCAGCGGCAGGGCAAAAAACTTGCGCAGTGCCAGAAAAAAAGCAAAAATAGCTATTCCAACGGCGGTAAAGGCGAAAAACCAGAGCATCTATCGTCTCCTTATTTCTTCAGCTGCTTCAGAAGCTTTTTGGCGAGCGGCCAGGCTGGCTGGTCGGCCAGAGCATTTTCAAGATGTTTGCCGGCTGTTCGCTTTGCCTGGCTGTTCTCAAGCACAGCCAGGTTGTAGTAAAGAAAAGGTCTGGTATGCCCCGGACGCATTGCTTTGAGGTGTTCTTCGAGAATTTCAGGCTTTGCGCCAAACACAGCCCGCATGGTCAACTGATTGGCGTTGATCAGATCAGCGGCTGCCTTTGCCGGCAGCATAAAGGTTTCGCCATTCGCTTTTTCGATGCCGATTGCTTCGCTACTGGTTTCGAACTTGCGCAGCAGCATTCTGGCAGCTGACTCTGATTTGGCAAGACTGGCGGTGCGCAGTGCTGCCGAGTAGGTTTTCAGGCCTTCGGCGGTTATGCCTTTGCCCAGTCCTTCTGGCGGGTACCACAGGTAATACTTTCTGTCGCCGTTTTCGAGTTCTTCTGTAAAAGCCACCTCAGGCATTGTGCTGAGAGCAGCGTCTTCACGCAGCAGAATCGGCATAGAAGTGCCGATCTGCAATGGCCGTTCAATAGTGTTGACTTCTTCTCCGAGGATTTTGCGGGTAAGTGGCGCGTCCGCATGTTGCCTTGCAACCAGCGCCATCATTTCTGCCCGATCGGGCAGCGCTCTGACATCAAGTTCAAACCAACCTGAAAATCCTTTTTTAACGCTGATCTTGTGCATGAATACAACTTTGTCGCCCTTTGCCAGAGTCTCGCGTTCGTGGCGGTTAACCGGAACATTGAGCTCTTCTGGAGCATAAAGCTGCGATGAAATCTTGCTCAGCCCCACTTGATTTGCCTCAATAGAAACGCTGATCACCAGTATGCTCTGATCCGGCTTCCATTCAGCAATAGCAAAGCTGGTGCGGTTCCATTCGGGCAGTCTTACCTGTGGAGTCACGGCCTGAACAGAAGCAGGATTCATGAACAGGCAAAATACAACGATGAAAAAAACTACTCTGGTGAAGGGCATTGAAAAGCTCCTGAGGTGAATGTCGATCATGATTCTACTCTCAGCCAATGTTTTGAGCAACTGCTGATTTTTCTACACTTTTGCTTCTGGTGTTGGGCAGCAAGACAAGCGTCAGCGCGACAAAAATCAGCGCAGTGCCGGCAACGCCATTCCAGCCAAGACTCTCGCCAAAAATGAAATACGAAAGAATCGCTCCTGATACAGGTTGTAAATAAATCAGAAAACTGGCGAGCGCAACCGGAATCAGCTTCAACGCGCTGTTCCAGAGCGAATAGGTGACTACCGAGTTAAATATCGCCAGATAAAGCAGAATCGCGACCGTCTGACCGTTCCAAATGCCAAAGCCGGTAACAGCGGCTTCGATAGTTGCCAGCGGAAGCAGCATAAGCGCGCCGAGCATAAAGGTGTCGCGGCAAATTGTTCGCCAGTGATATTTCGCGCTCAGACGCTTGCCGGTTATACCATACATCGCCCACGAAAACTGCGGTATAAGAGTGAGCAGGCAGCCGACCCAGATCTGCCAGGGAAGCAGGCCCTCCTGGCTGCTGCTGACATCGCCGCCGAGCAGCGCCAAGCCTGTCAGCGCCAGTCCAATCGAAACAAACTGGGAAATCCGCATTTTTTCGCCGAGAAGAATTGCCGCCAGAACAACGGTAAATAGTGGGGGAGTGCCAGAAAGCAGTGACGCGGCGATGCCGGGCGCCCAGAACAGCCCAAAGTTCATGCCGAGAATAAGCAGAAAAACTCCCCAGAATGCCAGTTTGTAAAAGCACTTTCGATCTTCGGGCTCGACACCATGCAATGGCATGCTGCGTTCTGAAATCATAAAAATCAGGCCGGCCAGCAGAAAGCGCAGAAATCCTAGTTGCACCGGGGGGGTGTCGGCCAGCACAAGTTTGGTAAGAGGGTAGGCGACTCCCCAGATAACAGCAGCCAGTGCAACTCGTAAAGAACCGTTGATAATCGGATTCATCGCCATATTATACCGGCAAATCCAGTTTATGTGTCAGAATCTTTACAAAAAAACAAAAATAATGCGCTGAGCGACTGGACGTACGGCGAGATGATTCATATAATTGATTTATAATTAACCCTCATGGCAGGAAAAAATATGCTCAAAACACTCTCTGCTCGATCTGGCGCCAGACATTGGCTGGTTTTACTTGCTTTCATAATGCTGACCGCCATGCCGGTATTGGCGGGCGGTCTTAATCTTGTTTATGAACAGGTAATCAAAGACTCTTATGGTAACGAGCTCGGCTATCGTACAACCAGACTCAACAGCCCGAACGATCTTCCTGTCGGTTCGTCGTGGCGCAATTACCTGAATCTCAAGTTGCCAGATGGCAAGACAATTTTTGAATACGCCCGTGATACTTCCGCGCATCTGGCGCAACCGCTTAACCTCAAAGTGAGCGACCGCAATGTTACCGCTTACACCGAGAAGACTTCCAGTGGCTACAATCTGAACCTGTATAATTACATAAACAGTTTTTCTTCAGATTCGAGCAAGACCTTTCTGTTTGTGCATGAATTTGGCCATGTTGCAATGCTCAACGGTTACCCGAGCACCTATCGTTTCAGTGGACTCGACTATGGTGACGACAACAAGCATTATCTCGACGAAATTCTGCCCAACGAAAACACCGCATGGGTAGAAGGCTGGGCTAATGCCTTTGCAGCCCAGAAAAATGGCGGTATGGTTTTTTCTTTTAACCTCAATAGCGCCAGCACTCTTGCTTTTTTGCAGAATAACAGCTTCTCAGAGATGGCCCGCAACGAATTGTTTGTTGCCAAGGTTCTCTATGACAGCTTTGGTGGTATCACTTCTGGCCGCGACAAAGTGTTTAATGCGATTTCGCGCACTGGACCGCATTTCTCGCTTCGTGATTTCTGTAGCAAGTTTGCCGCTCTATATCCAGATGATAAAGTCGCGCTGGCAAAGATTCTGGTTAACAACAGCCAGGGTAAAATTTCTCTCAACGACATTCTTGACTACGTGAATGGCGGTTCGCGCACCGTCAGCCGCGCGCTGTATGATTATCTCGCTCAGGTCGGCCTGGTTGTCGCTACTGCCGGCACAACCGGTCAGCCGTCTAACACCCGGCCGACAACCACCACCACAACAACTTCGAATCCCACTTCGTTCTGGGGAAGAATTTCGAGCTGGTTTTCGGGCCTGTTCGGCGGTGCGCAGAGTGCGGCGGCTCCAGCCCCAGCTCCCTCTGCTTCAATCGAGCCGAATGTCAGCGTTTCTTCGCCGGGCACAGCTCCTACTTCTGGTGCAACCGCCCCCGAAATTCCCGGCAGCGGAGTTGGCGAATTCAGCGGCATAAATGATCTGGCCAAAGCCCAGGAACTGTATTACCAGGCTTTTGCCGAATACAATCGTCTTATGGCCGACTCTCGCAGTAACCGCCAGCAGGTTCAGGCCGCTCATCTGAGAATGCAGCAGGCTAAAGAACGAGTAAGGCAGTTGCGCCGCAATATGCACTGATTTCAAATCAGACAACAACAAAAAAACCGCTCAGATGAGCGGTTTTTTTGTTGTTAATTTTACCTGGTTTTACCGGGCTTTATTCAGTTGCTGTCTGGGCGCCTTCTTCGTTTGGGCTCTGTTCTACGAGCTCCTGCTGATCACCAGCTATGCGCCGGCGCAGTGTCGGAAAAAGAATTACGTCGCGAATCGAAGCAGAATTGGTCAGCAGCATAACCACGCGGTCAATGCCGATGCCAAGGCCGCCTGCCGGAGGCATGCCGTATCTGAGTGCGTTTATGTAATCGGAATCCATCTGGTGCGCTTCGTCGTCGCCGGCTTCACGCTGATGTAACTGGTCTTCAAAGCGCTTGAGCTGTTCTTCAGGGTCATTCAGCTCAGAAAACGCATTGGCCATTTCACGCCCATACATGAAGAGCTCGAAGCGGTCAACGCGGGTCGGATCATCCTTGCTGCCCTTTGCCAGTGGCGAAGTTTCTTTGGGGTAGCCGTAGACAAAGGTCGGGTCTATCAGTGTTGACTCAATTTTTTCGTCGTAGATCTTAACAATGATCTTGGCTGAACTGTCGTTCGGTTCGATCGCTACATGCAGCTTATGGGCCTGTGCCGCTGCCAGGTCGCGTGGGCAGTCGTAAGAAAGCTCGTTGCAGCCCGATGCTTCTCTTGCCAGGTCAAGCAGTTGAACGCGGCGCCATGGGCGCTTGAAGTTCAGTGTCTGACCCTGATAAGGAACCTGCAGATCTGGATAAATCTTTTCGGCAGCGTAGCAAAGCACTTCTTCGGTGAGTTCCATCATGGTTTCCATGTCGCCGTAGGCCTGGTAAACTTCCATCATGGTGAATTCAGGGTTGTGCTTGATCGATATGCCTTCATTGCGAAAATTGCGGTTGATTTCAAAGACTCTTTCAAAACCGCCAACCAGTAGTCTCTTCAGATACAGTTCCGGCGCGATGCGCAGAAACAGTTGCATGTCGAGAGCATTGTGGTGCGTTACAAACGGACGTGCAGCTGCGCCGCCGGCTATTGTGTGCATCATCGGCGTTTCAACTTCAAGAAAACCTTTGCCGGTCATGAATTCTCTTACGCTCTGCACAATCTGGCTACGCTTGATAAAGGTTTCGCGCACTTCCGGGTTAGACATCAGATCGACGTAGCGGTGTCGATAACGCAGCTCGACATCGGTCAGACCATGAAATTTTTCGGGTGGCGGAGTCATTGACTTGCTCAGAATGGTTATCTTTTCAGCTCTTACCGAAATTTCCCCGGTGCGGGTGCGAAAAGCCGGGCCTTCTACGCCGATAATATCTCCGGCATAGAATCTCTTGAGCATGGCAAAGGCATCGTCTCCAATGGCATCTTTACGAATGTACAGCTGAATTTTGCCGGACTGGTCAACGATATGAATGAACGCGGTTTTGCCCTGATCACGTTTTGACATGATGCGGCCGGCAATCTTTACCGGGTCGGTAGCGAAATGCTCTTTTTCTTCGACCTTTGCTTCCGCATCAGCAAAGTAAGCCTTTACTTCTTCGGCGCTGTGAGTGCGGTCAAATCTGGCACCATAGGGGTCAATGCCATCCTTGCGCAGGTCTTCGATTACCTGTAGTCGTTGTTCCTGTGTCTGGTTCAGTTTCAGTTCTTCCATTGTCCGTTATCCCTTCAATGAGGCTGAATAATAAAACAGGGGGCGTACAGTTTGTCTGCAAACGCCCCCTGAGTTTGTCGCAATTGTATCAGAGAATTCTGACATTTACTGCCAGTGGGCCCTTGTCGCCCTGAGAAAGCTCGAATTCGACCTGCTGGCCTTCGCGCAGTGTCTTGTAGCCATCGCCATCAATCTGCTTGTAATGGACAAATATGTCCTGGCCATCAGTGTTTTCAATAAATCCATATCCTTTGACGTTATCAAACCACTTAACACGACTTTGCATAGAATAACTCCGAAAATGTGATTAATGCTTTAACTTTGCGATAATACTGCAAAGACCCGCGGATGGAGTCTACCATAACCCGCAGGCTTTTGCAAATCTCGGCAGATGTTTATTGTTGCTGGTTTTGCAGGGAAAATCGCCGCATCATGATGTGAGTCCAGGCAATGCTGACTGCGTCGGCCGCGTTGTCGTCTTTAACCTTGATCTGAAACTCATTTTCTATCCAGTGAACTACATCCTGTTTGCTGGCGTTGCCGTAGCCGGTTATTGCCATTTTTACCTGACGTGGCGGGTAAAAAAAGACTGGCAGGTCTCTTTCGGCAGCACACAATCGCGCGACACCGCGTAGTTCGCCAAGAGCGATTGGAGTGCGTGGCGAGGTCCGGGCCGGAAGAAACACATCTTCTATCGCAATTTCAGATGGATTATAGCGGTCGAAAATCTCGCACAGATACTCACGCAGCCTGAGCAGTCGCTTTTGCGTGTCGCCGCGATAAAGGGCAACGCTTTCGCTGAACAGCAGTTTTTCGCTGCTGCCGTCAAAAGCGCTGATGCCAAGTTTCTGAGCCAGGTCAAGTCCGATAACTACGTCATTTTTCTTTTTCGTCATCAGCTTTTATTTTTTTCAGATGTTCGGGGTCAGGGAACAGCACTACCGAGACTCCGCTCGAAACGCCGCCAGCGAGGCCGGCCACCACAATTGAATTGCGGCCGGTATACTCAGCATAAAGCAGTACCGGAAACATCACGCAGAACATAAAGATCATGCGTTTGATCATGTGTGGTGGCAGTCGGCTCATCGGCTCGCTCCCGGGCCTGCAGGGCGGCGCGGTCGATTGTTGCGCTGCCCCTGGTTCTTGGAAAAGCGTCGCTTGCGATCGTTTCTTGCTGCAGCCGGACTGGCATTGTTGTTGCCTTCACCGCTGAGATGTTTGCGTGGTGGATTCGGGTTCATGTCCATGTAGGGCTTGCTCTGCCTGGGTTTTGAAGGAACGACCCCGAGCATTTCAAGATCATCAGGCTCTTCTTTTACAACGAGCTGTTCTTCAGATTTTCTGGCAGATTTTTCGAGTTTATAGCGATCCATTGCCAGGGCTAGTTTGATCGCGTCGCTGTCTTCTTCGAGGTGCCCGCCAAAGTTTTCAAAATAGCGGTGTTTCGATTCATCGCACTCACCAGGTCTTCTTTTGTCGTGCGGATCTGCATAATCATCACGCCCGGTGTTCTGGGCATCAACCAGATTACGCACACTTATTACCGGTTCATCGGGTTCACTTCGCTCATGCCTTCGCGGTGGCTGTTCACGATTTCGCGGCATTGGTGCTTCTTCTTGCCGTTCTGGCTGATCTTCTAGAGAAGCGTGCCGCACATGTGACTGGTTTTGTCGGGGGCGATGCGGCATAGGTTCTTCCTGAACAACTTCGGCGACGACTTCGCGCGGCCTATGAGTCGGCGCTGGCCTTTGCTGTCGTTGTTCGGCCGGTTCTCTCGCAGGTTGTCTCTGTTCGACTGGCTCTCTTGCAGGTTGTCTCTGGTTCTGGTTGATAGGTGCTCGGATCGCTTCTTTTCTTGATTCTGCCAGGTGTCTGGCATCGTGAAAGAAGGCCTGTGGCAGAAAGGCGTTAAGGTTGAATTCCTGCGCTGGCAGATTCAGTGCCTTGGCAAGTTGGTTGCGTAGCAGATAAATATCTTCGTCTGTCCATTCGATCTGTGGAACGAGATGTTTGAGCTTTTTGGCGGCGTTATCAGTTCTGAGACTGGCATAATTACCAGTCAAAATGCCTTGGAAGATTTTGAGTTCATCAAGAATTTCGAGCGGGTAGCGTACCTCTTTTTCGCCTTCGAAACCACATCTTTCGAGCAGCTGCTGCAGGGTTGAATATACGGTCATTCTCGCCTTGAGCCCGTCTGCATGTGTGCGGAATTCTTTGAGAAAAATAGATTTCAGATACTCAAACGGGGGCGTCTGACTGAAGCAGGCAAGAAATTTGGTGAGAGCTCTCTGGTGGCGCTCGGCAGATTTTTTGATTTCGTCAGCCAGGCTGTTTTCTCGTGAAAAGATGCCATCTATTACTTCTTCTGGCTTGCTGGAGTAAGATTCTGGCGTCTTGAATCTGCGACTGAGAATTTCGCCAGTCTTACCTTGATAAATACTTGATAATATTATCAGATAAAAGTGAACGTTGGGATCCATGATCTCGCGCTCGATCCAGCGCCATAACCCTTTGCGAATGTATTTATTGCAGCGTTTGTGCATGGTCGACAGACACTCGTGCACGATCGCTTCTTTGAGAGCGAACAATAATTCTTGAGAAACGCCACTGCTGCTGATTGTTCCCGTAGATTTGGTGTCTGTAGCGTTTTGCTGAGGCTGCTCTTTGCGATTCTGTGGCCGATTGTCCGTGCGATTATCCGAACGATTATCCGAACGATTATCCGAACGATTATCTGAACGATTATCTGAACGATTATCCGTACGATTTTCCGGTCTGGTTCTTTCTGCCTGCTGCTCTTCCTGTCGTGGTTTCGGTTGTTCTTTGACCACGCTTTCGTAAGAAATTTCGATTATTGGGCAGCGCAATTTGAGAGGGCTGGTGCTGATGCTTTCAGTGCCTTTGCGAATAAGTATGATTGCTTTCTTTATTCGTGCGGCTGTTACCTGGCGTTCGGTTTGAAAGAGTTTGGCTTTTCCGGGTAAAGCATATTTCTGGCCAACACCAAGATGAGGCACTGAAATGTCGATTATGACATACTTTTCTTTTTTGCCATCGGGAGAGCTGAAAACCAGGTCGATGCAGTCTTTTCCTTCGTCGATTGGCGCATCGATCTCGGCGAGTTTCCAGTCGCCAGAACCGACTTTCTGTCTGATGCTCTCAAGAACCCGGCTTGGGTGGGCCTTGATGCCTTCTTTGATTCTGGTGAATTCAGCTTCGCTGTTGATGCTTTTCTTAGCCAGGGTTTCTGACTTGTTGTTGTCTCTGGTCACAAATAAACTCCATTTTTGTTTTTTGAAAGCGCAAAGTGAAAATCTCAGGCTTTCTTAATTTTTAACACAGGTTTGTGTCTGTGCTTTGCCCCAGAAATCTGGGGCGGTGCTCCGGCTGAACAAGAAAAATCATTCAGGCTGGAACGGTAAAGGAAACGATGTGGTGCAGTCGCAGAAACGAGGTGGGCTCAATTCTGATGTCTTTTGCACCGTGCTGTTTGAGCAGGCCCGGTAGATCGTGTTTGAGCGTAAAAAGGCCCAGTCTGGCAAAAACAGGGTGAAAAATGTCTTCAATGATACCCATCAGCTTGTTTTTACTGCAGATATAATTAATGATGACAACTTTCGCTCCTGGTCTGGCAACTCTGAACATTTCGCTGACCGCTTTTCGGGGGTCTGGCACCACAGTCAAGACGTAGGCACTCATGAGGTAATCAAATGAATTGTCAGCAAAAGCCATGCTTTGTGCATCCATTTGCATCAGGTTCACCGGGCAGTGACTTTGTTCTTTGGCCTTTGCCTGCGACTCTTTGAGCATGCCAAAACTATAATCGAAACCGAGAACCTCAACGTCGGGCGGGTAGTGCTCGAGACTCAGGCCGGTGCCAACGCCAATCTCAAGAACCCTTGCGCCTGGGCTGGGGGAAAGGAGCTCAACTGCACGGTTTCTGCCAAATCCAAGCCATGGCTTGAAGACCAGATCGTAAAGTGAGCTGAAGCGATCGTAGGTTTGTTTTATGCTCTGGGAGGTTATCAACACGCTCTCCGGTAAAATCTTTGTCGCTTTATTTTGTTTGGGCGACCTCTAAGTAATTTATAACACAGTTGAGATTTATGGTCAAGTAACTGGTTGATGCTGACAAATAACCGATGGTGGCGGGTGTTCGCGCCGCAATATGCTGTTTGATCCGCGACATATTGATCTGCCGTAAAAATGGACACCCGAGTATCTCTCTGGTATACTACACTCTGTAGATCAGGGAACAGCCACCTGAAAATGTGAATCGCATACAAGGATGACAAGCATGGTAAGACCGCTTTATCCATTAAAAAACCCGCCGGGCAAAAAGCCAGAAGCGCCAGTAGCGCCCCTTCACAAAAATCCGCATCTGATCGGGGCACTCTCTCTGGTCGTGATTCTGCTGGTACTGGTCGTTTACCACTTCAGCAGCTCGAAAGTAATTGATCCAACGGCAACACCTGCTGCAGGACAATCCGGCGGCAGCATTTTCTCTTTTTTGAAACCGACGCGATTCTCTGCTGGATCACGCGATCTGCAGACGAAACATGAACAGCAGATGGCAAAAATGGGCCTGGCCACTGAAACTGAAGCTCTCAGTCGTCCGGTTGAGGCCAAAGACCTTCGCGAACAGCGCCGTATCATGGCCATTCAAAAATACGAAGCGTCTCGTGAAGTTGCCGACCGCTTTCAGCAGGAGCGCGAAGAATTGCGCAGCCGCCTGAATTCTCCGTCTTCGTTGCAGCTTAAAGATGCGATAATGGCTCTCGAAGATTCTGACAATCTTGGCATAATGAAACTTGAGCGTCTGCTCGAAGAAAAGCTGCACAGTCAGGGCGCTTCGCGTCAGGATATGGATGTGATCGTCTATGCCTACGATTCTCTGGCAAAAGTATACGAGCGCAAAAATATGCCGGAGAAAGCTAAAGACGCGTATTTGAACGTTTTTCATCTCATGAAGAAACAAGCCCCTGATTCACAGGGGCCTGACTGGGATGCGGCGATCTCTGATGTCGAACAGCTCAGCTCTCGACCTCGCGACAATTGAGTATGCAGTTGTCATTCAGCGGGATACTGTGTGAGAGCAGAGGGGCTACTTCTGAAACCGGGCGCTTGATTACGAAGCGACGGGTTTCGCGGGGTGCCAGGCTGTTTTCTTTATGGTTAAGTTTCTCGGCCAGTTCACTGCTGTTAAGGCTCTGATCGGCAAAGGATGGAAAGATCTGCAGATGTTTGATTTCGCGGTCAGTGGTATTTACGATATAACCGCCAATGTAGATGTTGCTGCGGTCGATTCTGACACCGGTTTTTTTGACCACAACCGGACCAGGGTTGATCTGCGGAAGTCTGATGTATTCTTTGCCAACTTTCTTGAAAGCATAGGCCTTTCCGGGTTTGAACGCTTCAGTTGTTTTGCGGGCTGCCTGAGCGAACTGGCTGTTAAAAGAAAGAGCCATCAGCGATGCGATAATCAGTCCGAAATGCTTTTTGTTGACTTTCATTTGTTTGACCTCGATAAATCTTGTTTGATATAACTATCGGCCAGTTACCGGAAGGAGTTTACCTGTTTTGAATAATTATTCTGAAAATGCCTCGCCGCCAGGGAAGAAGGGAGTCACGCTTGTCGAGATTCTTGTCGCTCTTTCAGTCGCTTCTCTGGTGATGCTGCCAATAATTCTGCTTTTTGGTATCACCGAAAAGGTCACTTACAAGAGCATTAACGAAGTAGTCGCCTGCAATCTGGCTCTGCAAAAGGTTGAAGAGTTTAAAAGTCGCCCTTTTGGCGAATTGCGGCAGATCATTGAAATTGCTGCCGAAGACCCCAGAGAAGGCCCATTCAAAGAGGTTGTTCTGCCACTTGAGCTTAACGGGGTATGGAATACACCGGGCGTTGAATATGCCCGCGAAACGCGCCTGTCTTTTTACCCGAACATTGATCCCGACCCGACGGTTCCTGATTATGAACTGCAGAAAAGGCGCGTGCGCATCAGGGTCATTGTCAGGTTTATCGAAAAAGTCATGGGCAAAAAAGATAACGAAAAGTCATTTGAACTCGCGACTATACTCGGTGACGAAACACTTGGTGCCGGGTTGAATGCATCGTTCCCGGCGATGCTCAACAAGCCCTGAGAGGTAAACAATGAACAGTATAACAGCAAAAAACTCCAAACGCGCAGTAACCCTGGTCGAAATGATGATTTCGTTCATGATTTTCGGAATTGTTCTTGTTCTCGGCTACACCATGCTGAATCGTACTTTTGTGAGTCTCGAAAGACAGCGACAGTCACTTGATACGCTTCATGAAGCGCGCAGTTTCCTGATGACCATCGAACGCGACCTGCGCGAAATGACAGAAGTCGTTGAACTCGACACAATATTCAAGAGCAGCTTGTTTGACGAAGAAAACGCGTTGCTGCACAAAATCAGTATGATAATTCCAAAACGCGATGGCAGCGGATTTGAGCGGGTTACCTATACCTACAATGGTCCAGAAAAACATGGCGACAGCACTGATGCCAAGACGGTCACGCGCCAGGTCGACGGTGGCACCCGGCGTGAACTGATCACCAAGCAGATGAATTACCTCAAAGTATGGGGAACCGATGGCACCATCTTTCGTAATCGCTATGCTGACGAAAGCATGGAAGATTACCGTAATTACCTGCGGCCGCACTATTATCACCCGTCAAACCCGGCTGCCAATGGTTTGCGCGATCTGAAGAAAGTTAAGGGTGTTGAAATTCAGCTGTCGATGCACGAAATGTACGATACCGACAAAAAGCCGATAAAGCAGCGAAACTTTGTAACGCGCATCTACTCTAGAATTCTCAATGCAAAATTTGATTAAGCATTAATCCGTCGAACAATAACCCAGGAGACACCAGTGAAGACCGCAACAATCAGACAAAAATTTCTCGATTTCTTTGGCAGAAACAATCACAAGGTCGAAAAGTCTGCGCCCCTGATTCCACAGGATGATCCGACAATTCTTTTTGTCAGTGCCGGCATGGCTCCTTTTAAGCCTTATTTTCTCGGCCTGAAAAAAGATCTGTCGCGCGCCGCCTCATGCCAGAAGTGTTTCAGAACCACTGATATCGAAAATGTTGGTTACACAGCAAGGCACCATACTTTTTTTGAAATGCTGGGAAACTTCAGCTTTGGCGACTACTTTAAAAAAGAGGCCATCGCCATGGCCTGGGAATTCATTACCAAAGAAATGAATATGCCCACTGACAAGCTCTACGTCAGCGTGCATCATAGTGATGATGAGGCCCTCGAAATCTGGCATCGCGACATCGGCGTGCCGCGCAACCGCATCGTCAAGCTTGGCGATAAAGACAATTTCTGGACAATCGGCGTCGGCCCTTCTGGCCCCTGTTCCGAAATTTATATCGACCAGGGCTCTGAAGTTGGCTGTAAAAGCCCTGATTGCTCGCCTGGTTGCGATTGTGCGCGCTTTCTCGAATTCTGGAACCTGGTTTTTACCCAGTATGATCGCGCCGAAGACGGCACGCTTACACCTCTTGAGCGCAAAAACATCGATACCGGCATGGGGCTCGAACGCCTGGCTTCAATCATGCAGGGCAAACTCGACAACTTTGAGAATGACGTGTTTATCGGCATTGTCAACAAGGTCGAGTCGATAACCGGTCATGGCTTCAATGAATCAGCAAAAATCCGCACAGCTATTAAAGTGGTGTCTGACCATGTCAGAGCTTTGTCGTTCGCGCTGTCCGATGGCGGTCTGCCGGGTAACGAAGGGCGTGGTTATGTGCTGCGCAAGATTCTGCGCCGCGCTTCGCGTTTTGGCTACAGCTATCTTGGCCAGGAAAAGCCATTTCTTCATCAGATTGTGCCCACCGTGGCCGAAATAATGAGCGATTATCCCGAAGTTAAAGAAAACGCCGATCACGTAATCAGAATCGTACGCAACGAAGAAGAACGTTTCCTGCAGACTCTCAAGACTGGCAGCGACAAGCTCATTGAATATATTGAGCAGCTGAAGGCCGATAAGAAAGATCTGTTGGCCGGTGAACGGGCTTTTCTTCTGCATGATACCTATGGTTTCCCGCTCGATCTGACCCGCGAAATCTGCATGGAAGAAAAAATCAGGGTTGACGAAACCAGCTTTAATGTTGAGCTCGAAAAACAACGCGAGCGCGGTCGTGCTAATGTTGTTTCGGCCTTTGTCAACTTTCAGGCAGTAAACCCCGGCGATTACCAGCCGACCGTTTTTACTGGCTACCAAACCCTGAGCGATACCGCAACCGTACTTGATGTGGTTGCTGCCAAGGATCAGGTTCTCATCGTAACTGACAAAACACCTTTCTACGCTGAATCGGGCGGTCAGGTCGGCGACAAAGGCCAGATAATCAGCGGTTCTGCCGCGTTTGTAGTAGACACCACGGAATCAGCCGAAGGCGTGTATCTGCATATCGGCCACTGGCAGGGCGCGCCGACATTTGCCAAGGGCGCCTCTGTGCAGATGCAGGTCGATGTGAGCAGCCGGCGCGCGACCATGCGCAATCACACAGCTACTCATCTGTTGCATAAAGCACTGCGTGAGGTTCTTGGTGATCATGTAAAACAGGCCGGTTCAATGGTTTCTTCTGACCGTCTGCGCTTTGACTTTACGCATTTTGCGTCGATTGGCGCACCTGATCTTGAGAAAATAGAAACTATCGTCAATCAGCAGGTTCTCGCTGCGCATAATGTTCATGTCGATGAAAAGAGCTATGAAGAAGCGGTTAAAACCGGTGCCATGGCACTGTTTGGCGAAAAATACGGCGATCGCGTGCGTATTATTTCGGTAGGAAATTATTCAAAAGAATTGTGCGGCGGCACCCATATCGGCAATTCTGCCGAAATAGGCCTGTTTTCTATTGCATCTGAATCTTCTATTGCCGCCGGTGTTCGCCGCATTGAAGCGGTAACTGGCGAATCCTCTCTCGATGTGTTGCACGATCTGCGGCATCACGAAAGAGAACTGGCCCAGATTCTCGAATGTGACCAGAAAAGCCTGCCGCAGAAAGCCGAAAAACTGATGCACGAGATGCGTGAACTGCGCCGCGAACTCGATCGTATGCGAAAATCAGACGCACATGGTCGTATTGATAAAATTAAGGCCAGCGCGCGTCAGATTGGCGGCATGTCAGTGATTTTGTCAAGAACTGACGGTCTGAGTGTCGATGAAATGAAGGAAATGTCTGATGAACTGGTCGGCAATGCCGGCGAAAAGACTCTGGTTCTCCTCGCCTGCGGCGGCGACAAGGCCGGCTTTGTGCTCAAGATTACCGGCGACCTGGTCAAAAAGGGCATGCACGCCGGCAAGCTCATCAAGGATGTCGCCAGGATAGCTGGCGGTAGCGGTGGCGGCCGGCCTGATATGGCAACAGCCGGCGGCAAGGATTCCGAAAAAATTGATCTGGCACTCATTGAGGCCGAAAAATTGATCACTCAGGCTCTTAACGGCTGATGAAAATTCTTGCTCTCGATATCGGCAAAAAGAGAATTGGCGTGGCAACCTGCGATCGACTTGAGATCGCAGCTTCGCCGTTCTCGGTAGTAAAAGCCGGCAGAACAGCGGTCAGCGAAATTGTCGCTCTGCTGAAAAAAGAAGAGATCGAGCGGGTTGTTATTGGCCTGCCGGTTTCGCTCGATGGCGTTGAGCGCGAGCCCTGTGAAAGGGCGCGATATTATAAAAATGAGCTCGAAAAACAGACCAGTCTGCCGATTGAGTTCTTTGACGAGCGTTTGACCACAAAAATTGCCGAAGCCTCGCTGATCGAATCTGGCATGCGGCGCGAGCAGAGGCGCGAAGTGATCGACGCGGTCGCAGCTTCCCTCATTCTGAGAAGCTATCTTGATTATCGTAAAAACACCGGGCTGGCAACGGATTAAGGGCTATCTGCCCAGCTGGCCGAGTTACTGAAAGGAAACAAATATGAGCAGTCTTAAGTATAAATGCGTGTTGATATGCGAAGATATTCGCCAGGAGCTTGGCGGAAGAGTCAGCCTGATGGGCGTGCTTGGATCCAAATTGCTGGTGCAGAGCTTTCCGCTGCCGTTTGCCAAGCTGTGCCTTTTTATTGAATGGGGCGAGATTACTGGCAAGGTCAATGTGTCCCTGAACATTATCCCGCCAGAGGGTGTTGAGATTCCCAAAGTGCGACCTTCTGCGCCTATTCAGGGTCAGGCCGGCCTTGTCGCCAGATCAATGATCGTTTTGAGCAATTTTGCATTTCCGGCGCCTGGTAACTATGTTTTTGAATTTGAAGCAGACGGCAAGATTGTGGGCCGCGAAAACTTTCTCGTCGAAAAATATGAAGGCCCGATATCGGCTCCCAATTGAGTGTAGACCATGAATAATAATCAGTTTGCCAGCTTTCTTGAAGATGCTCTTGGTCATGCCGACAGCTTTTTTACCGTTGTTCTACCGCACCTTAAACAGCCGACGCCAGAGCAGATGGCCAGTTTGTGCCAGGTGCTGCAGAGCGGCGGAGTTGTTGCCCGTCAGCTGGTCGCCAGATTATTCGCCGAACATCTTGGGCAGGTTGGCTCTGATTTTCTCACAAAGAGTCTTAGAGTTGAGCAGCCGAAGCTTTTTATCGAGGCAGCGGCTATCTTAGGTGCTCTCAAATACGAGCCGGCTATTAACAATCTTGCCGCCGGTATTTCTTCTGCTGCAACAGAACTGGTTTTGCCGGCAATTAAAGCGATTTCGATGATGCCGTCCTCGCGGCGGGTTGATGCGATTCTCGTTGATTTTTTTCTTGAATTTCCTGATGAGGCGAAGCTTTCACCCAGTATCAGATACCTGCTGATTCATCAGCGTTCTCTGGTTCACGAGATGCTCGAAAAGTATCGCACCCTGGGGGCAGATCGCCGCATGTGGGTGCTTAAATTCCTCGCTGAAACCGGCAATCCCGAAGCATTAAAGTTGTTTTCAGAAGAACTTCTGGCAGAGCCTTTTGAGCGCGGACTCTACTGCATTCGAGGTCTGGGGATGATTGCCAGCGAGCCCAGCGTAGAAATACTCAAACAGCATGCCAGCCATTCTGAATGGTTTATCAGAAAGAGAATTGTTGAGGCCTTTGGCGCTACTGGCAAGGCCAGCGCCATTGAGCCGCTCCTGAAAACATTGCATGATGATTCAATGCAGGTGCGAGGAGCTGCGGTTGAGAGCCTTTCAAAGCTTGGTAATCTTAACCCGGAACTGCTCATAAAAAAACTCGAAACTGCTGACAAAACAGTAAAAATCAACCTGATCAGAGCCATGGGGCAGCTGAAAAACGAAAAATTTGTGCAGTCCCTCATTGATATTCTGAAAGATCGTGATACCTTGTTTTTCAGCATAGACGCGATAGGAGATCTGGGCTTTGCCCAGGCCGAGTTCGCGCTGCGCCGGCTTCTTAAAGATGATGTGTGGTTCAATCGTCTGAACGCCTTAGAAGCGCTGGCCAAGCTGCCAATTCAGGGGTTAAATCAGATCGCGCTCGAAGCCAGTCAGGACGAAAACGATATGGTGCGCAACTCGGCAGCGAGAATTCTTTCCGGGCTTAAAAATAATCGTTAGTCCAGATTTGCTTTTTTCCGCTATTCGTCGGCCTGTTTGCCGAATACAATGCGGTGGGCATTAAGCATGATGACTATCTTGTTGTCAATTTTGCCAACACCACGCAGATATTCGACATCAACACTTTCGCTGACGCGGCTGGGCGGTTCAATTGCCGACTCAGGCAGGCGTATAACCTCCTGGACGCTGTCTACCAGAAAGCCTGCTTTGACTTTTTCTTCCTCAAAAGCAAGTATGATGATCTGATTGCTGGCGCTTCGTGCCAGTTCAGCCAGGCGCAGGCGGCGGCGGGTATTGATAACCGGAACAATTTCGCCGCGCAGGTTGATTACTCCATCTATATGCATTGGTGCTTTCGGCACTCTGGTGATTGGTACCAGGTTGATAATGGCTTCTACCTGTTGTATTTCAAGTGCATATGTTTCACCGGCCATGGTAAAAGTGACGAGTTGAACAAGTTCGATTACTTCCTTGGCTTCTTCCTCATCTTCGGGCGATGCTTCACCGGCAGGTGGCTCTTGCGAAGCCGGTTGCACTACCGGAGCGCCGGCCATCGGATTATGAACTTCGTAATTTGCTGGTGCAGCCTGAACTGGTGCGGCCGCTGGCGCTGCTCTCGGCGCGGGAGCAGGAGCAGATGTCAGCGGTGGCGGCGCTTCAACCGGTGGCGCGTAAACTGGTGCTGCGGCCTGCGGCGCTGATCCTGAAAAGTCGCCAGATTCAACCACCGGTATCAGCTCTATTGTGTCGAGCTCCGAAATTGATTCCAGAGCATCTTTAATCTGTTCAGCCGATTTATCGGTGATAAGGATCATCTTGAACGACTTATCAAATTTCTCGTTCTCAAGATCTTTAACTTCGGGGTGTGCTTTGACAATGTCGCATTGCTGATCGTCAAGTGTGCGCAAAACCATGAAAACGCGTGGCCCTTTTAACAGGCAGTCGGAAACCAGAGCTATTTTTAAAAGCAGAACGTTGCGACCGGCATCGCTCGCTTCTGCCAGACCTGACAATTCGAAATCACTCAGCCCCATGTCGCTAATGTCGACGCTGGTTCCACCAGTGTTCGCGTGCATCGCGGCCGACGCCGAGGCAGCTGAAGCTGCCGGAGCCGCTGCTGGTGCCGGCGCTCCTCCTCCGCTGGCGAGTCCTGACAGCTTTGCTGACAACTCGGTGAGGTCTATGCCAGAGTCGGTCTGCTCGATACTGTCGTTTACCAGCGTTCGCAGAACATCAAAAGTCTCAAAAATTGCATCGATTACCGCGGGAGTTACCTCAATCTGCCGGGTGCGCAGCTTGTCGAGAATGCTTTCCATCTCGTGCGTGAGATGGGCTATTTTCTCGAATCCCATGGTTGCAGACATGCCCTTAAGAGTATGGGCTGCTCTGAAAATCTCTTCGATTGTATCCAGATTTGAATGATTCTGCTCAAGGCTGAGCAGACACTTGTCCATGGTGTCGAGATTCTCGCGGGCACCATCGATATAGGCACCCATATATTCGGAAAGATCGAGGTTCAACCTCTGACCTCCTTATGCAGAACATGATCAACAAATGCTTTTAAGGTCATTGCAGTGTCTGACCTTTCTGGAAAAACGACGGTATATCAAGAATTAACGCAATGCTGCCGTCGCCGCGCATGGTAGCACCCATGATGCCAGGAAGACCTCCGAGCAGGTTGCCGAGCGATTTAATAACGATTTCCTGCTGCCCAAAAAGTTCGTCGACCATGAATCCGGCGCGCTTTTCGCCAGAAGCGCATACCACCATGGACAGTTCGTCCACTCGTGCATCGAGTTGTTTGCGCTCTTCATCGGTGGTCGGAACATTGAGCACGTTTCGCAGTCTGATGATCGGCAGAACCTCACCGCGTAGCAGGGTTACTTCCTGATGCTGCACGATATTGATGTCAGCCTTGGTTATATCCATGGTTTCAAGCACCGAACCCAGCGGTATTGCAAACATTTCAACGCCCACTTTAACCATAAGTGCGGGAAGAATTGCCAGCGTGAGCGGCAGCTTGATGGTTACCCGTGAGCCCTCGCCAACCTTTGACTCGAGTTCGAGAACGCCGTTGAGATCTTCAAGCTTGGCCTTAACCGCGTCCATGCCAACTCCGCGTCCGGAGACATCGCTGACCACTGCGGCTGTCGAAAAGCCGGGCAGAAAGATGATTTTAATAATTTCTTCGGGTGGCATCTTGGCCATTTGTTCTGGCGTGAACAACCCGCGCTCAATAGCCAGGCGGCTGATGATTGTCGGGTCGACGCCTTTGCCATCGTCAACAACCTCGATCAAAACATTGTTACCTTCGTGTCTGGCTACCAGAGTGATCGTACCAACATCAGACTTGCCGCGGGCAATTCTGTCTTCTGGCGACTCGATGCCATGGTCTACCGAGTTTCTGATCAGATGAACCATCGGGTCACCGATTTCATCGATAACAGTACGGTCCATTTCGGTTTCCTTGCCTTCGACCACCAGATTGATTTTTTTATTGAGTTTCTTGGCGAGGTCGCGCACCATGCGTGGAAACCGGTCAAAGACCTGTTCAATCGGCACCATGCGCACCTGCATGACAACACTCTGCAAAGACGCGCTTATCTGCGAAACGCGCGAAAGGGCTTCATTAAGGTCTTTAAGCTTATGTGCCGCGCCGATATCTTCAAGGCGAGTTCGGTTGATAACCAGTTCTCCGACCAGATTCATCAGGTCATCAAGTCGCTTCATGTCGACGCGTACAGTCTGGCTGCCTCTTTTGTCGGCGGCAGCAGCAGTATTCTTTTTGTCGGGTGGCTTGGGTGGTCCGCCAGCTGCCGGCGCTGCCGGCGGTCTTGGTGGCGGCGGAGGTGGCGGCGGTGGTGCCGCCACAGGAGCTGGAGCGGGTGGCGGGGCTGCTCGTGGTGTCGAGGCCGCGCGAGGTGTCGGAGCGGGGGCTGGCGATGGTGCAGCTTTTGGCGCAGGAGCTGGCGTCGGCGCTGGGGCAGGTTTCGGCGCAGGTTTTGGCGGTTCGGGGGGCGCCGGCGCAACATATGGTGCCGAATTCTGCATAGCAAAATCTTCGGGCTTAAGCTTGGAAACCTTTACTGATTCTATTTCTGAGATAGACTCAATCGCGTATTTGATTTCTTCTTCTGTGGCTTCGCCCAACATAACCATCTTGAACGAAAGATCAAACTTCTCTTCTTCGATGTCTTTGGTTTCTGGAACCGATTTGATAACATCACATCTCAGCTCTTCGAGACTTCTGGCCACCATAAAGGCACGCGGCGCCTTGAGCAGACAGTCGGCAACCAGTGTAACCACCATGAGCAGAATGTTCGATCCGTGCTGGTGTGCTTCGATCAATAACTGCTGCTCAAACTCGTTCATCGAGATATCGGCAAGCTCAAGAGCCAGTTGGGATTCTTCAGATTCCTGTGCTGGTTTCACTTCTGGCAATATCGGCTTTTCTTCTGCTGTTACCGTTTTCGCTTCGACCTTGCTGGCAGCCGTTTTGCCTTTTGCGGCATCTTGAAGCTTTCTTACGATGGTCTCGATGTCAACATTCGAGTCGGTCGCTTCGATACTGTCATTTACCAGTGTGCGCAATACATCGAAGGTTTCAAAAACTACGTCGATAATTGGCGGGGTTACTTCCAACTGGTGATTGCGCAACTGATCGAGAATGCTTTCCATCTCGTGGGTGAGGTGGGCAACTTTCTCAAAGCCCATGGTTGCCGACATTCCCTTGAGGGTATGTGCGGCTCTGAATATCTCGCCGACAGCCTCGAGATTACTCGGATCCTGTTCCAGGGCGAGGAGAAATTTGTCCATCAGGTCGAGGTTCTCACGCGAACCGTCGACGTACATCCCCATGTATTGGGATAAATCGATGTCCATCAATTGCCTCGGCTCATATCATTGTTCGTCAGCATGCTGCATATGGATTAAGTATTATACAGTAAATCGGTATAAAATAAAAACTAATTATATGCATTCACGCAGAAGTAGAGTGATCGGTATGCCTCAAAATTCGGCATCCGGGAACAGGCGCGAATTAAAGAAGTCAAAGCTGGCTTTGCGAAAGTCTTCTGGCACTTTCTGACCATTGGTGATGTAGGCGAGTGATTTTCCGGTTTTAAATAAAACCGCCAGCAGCGGGCCGAATGTGTTGGTCTCGTCAATTTTGGTAAAAATCAGATGCTCAAAACCAACCCGGCCAAAACAACGGATGGTGTCGATCATATCTGAGTATTTTGTGTTAGCCGAAAGTACCAGATATTTTAACGCCGATGGAAGCTTTTCGATGAAGCAATTAAGTTCGCACAGTTCTTCGGTGTCTTTCTGGCATCTGCCTGCTGTGTCGACTATTATCAGATCTTTGTCCTGATGGCGTGGCAGGGCCGAGTCAATATCTTCTGGCTTGTAGAGTATCTCCATGTCGGCGCCGATGATGTCGGCAAACTGCTGAAGCTGGTTGGCAGCGCCAATTCTGAACGTGTCGAGTGTAAACAGGGCGATTGATCGCTGGTGGGTCTGGCTCAATCCGTAAGATGCCGCGAGTTTAGCTATGGTCGTTGTTTTGCCTACTCCGGTTGGACCAATCAATACCACAATGGTTGGGCCGCTTTTCCGCTTGAATTCTATTTCTGGCGAAAAGCGCAATTTTTTTTCAAACCAGCTGCAGGTGGCGCGAATAGCTTCTTCCGGGTAGCGTAGAGCACTTGATGGTAGATAATCCTTCAGGTCAAAAATGACTTGATCCGCAATTTCCGGCGGCGTTTCCATGGCCAGAAGATTTTTTTTGACTTCAAAAAGCCCCTGCGGAAGGTCTGGCAGCTTGCGTTCGAGAACTTCGCCAGATTCTCGGTTCAGATTCTGCAACATGGCAAAAATCTGGTTTACCCGTAACTCCATGGCGGTGACAATATCTCGCATTTCTGCAGGCGAAGAGTCACTGGCAGGTTCATGCTGAACGACTTTATTTCTGGTGCGATTTTCCGGTTTTGGCAGCATCTTTTCGCGACGATATCTTTCGTCTTTTACAGCCAGAATTTCTGATAACAGATCCTGAATCTGGTGAGGTTCAAGGCCTGCATCATTGACTTTTTGCGGCCGCGGATCTTCGTCACCTTCCTGAATTGATCTCAGTCCGTGGACAGGTCGCATGTCATGAACAGATTTTTGCGAGGTGTAAGCCTTGATGCCAGGAGTGTATGGCCTGGACATCTGATTGTCAGCAGTGCTGACCGTAGATGCCGCGGTGCGTGGCGGGAGCGCCGCTGGTGACGGTGCTGTTGTGCGGACAGTGGGACTTTCGTTGCCAGCCGGACTCGAAAAAATAGTTCTGGGCGCGCTTATTTCTACTGAAGGCAGAGGCCGGGAGGGTGCTCCGGCGGGCGGGCGAACTGGCACCTTGTGATCGAGTATTCCGATCGTCAGTTCTACCAGCTCTTTTGTGCCCAGGCCAAGATAGATCGGGTGTTTTACCCGCTTTGATGTCAATACCTCAAAATTACCTTTGCCGTATTTGTTTTCGGCTTTCAGGTTCGCTTCAAAAAAGGTTTCGCCAAGCAGTTTTTCGTATTGTTGGTAGCTCATCTACTGCGTTGAACCTCCTTTGAAGAATCTGGTCAGTCTGGTAAAAAATCCTTCGATGCCATCACGACTTACCGTTTCAGGTATTTCATGAAAAGACTGTGATACAATTTTTCGGATGCCCGTCGCCGCTGGCGACATGGGTGAAAACAACATGAGCGGGGTCTGCTGGCGAACTGCCAGGTGCATATTGCGATCTTGGGGCAGGGTGCCGAGATGGTGCACCGGGAAATGCAAAAATTCGGCAGCTACGCGTGCAACGCGCTCGTGCACCTGGACGCCCTCGGATTCTTCGTCGACGCGGTTTACCAGCAACGATACATGGCTGTCAGGCCTTTTCCCGCTGATGATTTTGATAATTCCGTATGCGTCTGCCAGAGATGTTGGTTCAGTGGTGCTTATCACGATAATCTGGTCGGCAGCATGGCAGAAAGATATCACGCTGTCGCTGATGCCAGCGCCAGTGTCTATGAGCAGAAAATCAGTTTTGTCTTCGAGAAAGCGCAGCTGGTTGAAAAGCTTCTGGGATTTTTCCTGGTCGAGCTGTGCCAGCTCTGAAACCCCTGAACCGCCGGCAATAATTTGAATGCCACTCGGGCCCTGGATCATGATTTCGTCAATGTTCATGTCGCCATTAACTACATCCATGAGGTTGTAGCGCGGCCTGATGCCAAAAACCACGTCGATGTTGGCCAGTCCAAGATCGGCATCAAGAATGATAACGCGCTGGCCTGACTGGGCGAGGCAGATAGCTATGTTGGCTACCAGGCTGGTTTTGCCGACTCCTCCTTTGCCAGAAGTGACGGTTATGGTGCGTGCGATCTTTTCGCCGGCTTTGCGTGGGGTGCGGGCTTCGAGGCGTTTGAATACATACGGCTGAATCTGTTTGCGCGTTTCCGCGATAATAGCTTCAATCGGCTTGATTACAGGTTCAGTCATTGTTTAAAATGTTCCTGGGATAAGATAAATCAGGTTCTCGCTCAGGCAGTAGAGAAAATCCCTTGAACCTTCGTCGACGACAGCAATTCGGCCGCGGAGTCCGGCGTCTGTTTCTGGTGGGATATAAGTGCAGTTAGAAAGTACCATCCCTGAGGCTACCAGGTCAAGCGCCAAAAACTGTTTAGCAACTATTTTTATTTTGCTGCTGGAACTCTCCATTGGTGCGGCTTTCTCCTGGGTGAAGTCAAGAAGGCCAATCGGCGAAAAATATCCGGAGAGGTGTATGGATTTGACAATCTCATAGCATTTGAAAAGCGCGTCAGGATGCTGCGGCACCATGACGCAGACCGCATCAGAGGCGTGCAGAATGGTTTGATACTTTTTAACGTCGCGGGCGTTGATGCTTATCCATACTTCAGAAGAGCTTTTAAGGCTTCGGATGAGATGACGTAAAAAGTCAATGCGCAAATTTTCGGGCTTGTCGACCAGGCTGCTGAAGTCTGGCTGATACGGCATTATCGTCAGAGGAGTAAGCCCGGCCTCAATTCTAATTGGAACCGGGTAGCGCAGTCTGACCTGTGTCAGCGGCAGAGTGTCGGGGTCGATCATGGCTGCCTGGTCCCAGAAGCATGATCGCGGTGAATATTGCATCAGGCCAGAAATCCAGCTGCTCACCGGGGGGAACGTCGCGTCAGCGATATCGGGTATGATCAGAGTCACAGTTGCGAACGGAGAAGGCCTGATAATCTGAGACAAAAAGGTCTCACCATTTATCGGAGCCGGCGGGCAAGACTGGTCGACCAGTCTTTTTAATTTGCGGAGTGTGGTTGCCTGGTCATTCATAAGTGTTTAGGTGCTCATCTTCAGCCCTGCAGAGATATCAGGCCGACTGATTCAAGCTTGATGGTGGTGGGGATTTCCTGGTATGACAATACGGTTAGACGGGGTGCTATACGCTCGGTAAGGCGTTTGATACTGAGTCTGAGAGCCGAACTGCAAAGAATTATCGGTGCGATACCCTCCTGCATGACCGCATCGATTTTTGTTCTGATGCTTTCCAGCAGGCGTTGTGCTGAAGTCGGATCAATCGCCAGTTGCACTGAACCGTCGATTTTTTGTAAAGCATTGCCGAGCATCTGCTCAAGCTGAGGATTGAGCGATATGACTTTGAGAGTAGCGGTATCGTCGAGCAGTGGTTTGCAGATGTGTCTTGACAGCGCCTGACGTGCGATTTCTGTAAGGGTGTCTACCTCATTGATGCCTTTGCAGTCAGCCAAAGCTTCGAGAATGTTTACAATGTGGCGAATCGAAACATTCTCTTTGAGCAGGTTCTGCAGGATCTTGAGCAGCGTTGAATGTGTGACTACGTCTGGCACGACTTCTTTCAGCACCAGCGGATAGGTTTCATTTACGTTGTCAAGCAGCTGTTGCAGTTCCTGGCGGCCCAGTATCTCGTGAGCGTTTTTACGGATAATTTCGGTCAGATGTGTTGCCACTACAGTTGATGGATCTACCACCGTGTAACCGGCCATCTCGGCGCGGTCACGCTTTGAGCTCTCTATCCATACTGCTGGCAGGCCGAAAGCTGGTTCTTCAACCGGGATTCCGTCTACCTTGCTGGTCGCGTTGCCTGAATCCATTGCCAGAAACTGATCAGGCAGGATCTCGTACGCTGCAAACTCAACGCCCTTGATTTTGAAACAATAGGTTGAAGGATGCAGCTGAATGTTGTCGCGAATACGAATCGGTGGCACAACCAGGCCAAGATCAATGGCGATCTGGCGTCTTATAAGCGTGATGCGGTTAAGCAGGTCGCCGCCCTGATTTGTGTCAACGAGCGGAATGAGGTTGTAGCCAATCTCAAGCTCGAGTGGGTCGACCGAAAGCAGTGAAGATACGTCTTCAGGGCCGGTTTTTGAGGTTTCTTCTTCGGCGATCTTGCTGTCTATGGCTTTTTGCTCAAGTTCGGCATCTGTTTTGTGGGCGACGTAAGCAAGAATCCCGAAAATTATTGAAAGAAAGATGAAGCTGAACTTGGGTAAGCCTGGAATCATGCCAAGAAAGCCGAGAAGACCAGAGCCAATGCCAAGAACGCGCGGATTGGAAAGCAACTGGTCGCTGACTTCCTGGCCGAGGCTTGAATCTGAGCTGGCGCGGGTCACGACGATACCTGTAGCGGTAGCGATCAAAAGAGCGGGAATCTGTGTGACCAGGCCATCGCCCACGGTGAACAGTGCATAGGCCTGCAGAGCGTCCATGGCAGATTCGCCGCGCTGAAAAACGCCGATTACCAGGCCGCCGAGGAGGTTGACGATGGTAATAATGATGCCTGCTATCGCATCGTTTTTAACGAATTTACTCGCACCGTCCATGGAACCGTAAAAATCAGCTTCGCGTTTGAGTGTGAGGCGGCGCTTGGTCGCTTCTTCCTGGTCAATGGCTCCGGCATTCAGATCGGCATCGATTGCCATCCCTTTGATCGGCATTGCGTCAAGAGTAAATCTGGCGGCCACTTCGGCAACGCGCTCAGCACCTTTGGTGATTACAATAAATTGAATGAGAACCAGAATAAGGAACACTACAATACCGACGACGTAATTTCCCCCGACAACAAAGTTGCCGAACGATTTTATGATATCGATTGTTGCACCGCGTCCAGAGAGAATAATTCGTGTCGAGCTGACATTGAGAGAAAGTCTGAACAATGTGGCAATCAGCAACAGGCTTGGAAATGCCGAGAATTCAAGAGCTTCTTTGTTATAAATGGAAACCAGCAGAATAATCAGGGCCAGCGCGATATTAAGCGTCAGGAATATGTTCAGCAGAAACGATGGCAGCGGCACTACCATCATAATGACGATGAGAACTACGCCAAATGCAAAGATAATGTCTTTGCTCTTGAGCAGATCAGCAAATGGTATTTGGTTTATGCCGCCAGAAACGCTGTCTGCCAAGCTGCCCTCCGTGTCAGTTGATGCTCGGATACGCCCTTAAAGCTGATACGGCTTATGCACTGGCAGTTCGATTTTTCATACGATAAACCTGGGCCAGAATTTCGACCACCGCATTGTAGAGGTCAGAGGGTATCTCGTCCCCTACTTCTAACATTTTATGAAGCTGTCTTGCAAGAGGTTTGTTTTCTATTATGGGAACATTATTTTCAGCAGCAATTTCTTTGATTTTTCTGGCGATCAATCCTGTGCCCATGGCAACCAGGACTGGTGCATTGTCATTGTCTGGATTATAGCGCAGGGCACAGGCAATGTGGGTCGGGTTGGTTACGACAACGGTTGCCTTTGGCACTTCTTCCATCATGCGCCTTGTCGATGCCTGGCGCTGTTTTTCGCGAATCTTCTGCTTTACCCGCGGGTCACCTTCGCGTTGTTTGTATTCTTCTTTGATTTCGTCTTTTGACATCTTTATATTCTCTTCATGGCGCCATATCTGAAAGGCCCAGTCGGCAAGAGCCAGAAACAGAAGTATCAGAATTATCTTGATTGACATGGCAAAGGCGGTTTTGAGCAGTATTATAATTGCAGGAACAGGATCGAGCTGTATGAATCTGACCAGCATCGGAATGTTTTCGCGAATGGTTGAATAGGGTATGTAACTAACAATGAGGATTTTAAGGATAGACTTGACCAGCTCGGCGACCATTTTCCATGAAAAGATATTCTGTATGCCTGAGATCGGGTTTAATCGCTCGATATCTGGCATCAACGGGTCAAATCTGAACAAAAAGCCGGTTTGAATAAGGTTTGAGGCGATTGAGCCGAGCATTATCGCGAACATGAACGGGGTCATGATGCGTAATATGATGATTATGAACTGGTTCAACAGAATCAGGGTGTCGGGCAGGGTCAGGTTGGTAAAGATTGCTTGAGAAAAGATGTAGCGCATGTATTCGCCGCACATTCCGAACAGTTGTGGACCGTAGAATCTGAGCATCAGAAAACCGGTCAGCAGAACAATAACCGAGCTGAGATCCTGAGACTTCGCGATGTTGCCGCGATCAACGGCTTCCTGTCTGCGTTTTTCGGTTGCCGGTTCAGTTTTTTCGCCGGCAAACAGCTGCAGGTCAAAGTCGCGATCGATAAGGCTGAGCGTAGTCAATACAGCTGTTTTAGTCAGGTCTGAGTCAGAATACGCCTGCAAGCCTGTATTCATGCTCAGCCCATCTTGCTGAGCAGCAGGTTGATCTGGTTCATGCTCAGTCCGATAAGATTTTTTATAATGTCGCCGAGAAAGGGCATCAGGATTATCAGCATTGCCAGGCCACCGATAATTTTTAAAGAAAAACCGACCTGGAAAATGTTCATTTTGGGAACGGTGCGGGCAATTATGCCAAGTGCCACGTCGCCAACCAGAATTACCGCGATTATTGGCATGGCTATCTGCAGGCCGCAGACAAAAATCATGCGGCTGTAAAGTACTATTTCTTCGACAATGCTGCCATTCAGGTGCATGCCAGCCAGCGATACCATTTCAAAACTGTGAAAAAATGCCTGAAGAACCGCCAGATGCCCGCCCAGAAAAAGAAAGGTAAGGGTGCCGGCGAGCTGAAAAAATTCAGAAACAATGCCCAGCCCTTGGCCTGAAGTTGGGTCAGCAACCTGAACGAAGGAAAACCCGACCTGCATACCAATTATCTGCCCGCCGAGGCGTAGAGAACTGACAAATATCAACACCACATAGCCCAGCGAATAGCCGAGGACAAGCTCTTTGAGAATCATCAGGCCGTATTCAATCGCCGAAAGTTCAGGTAATGTCTGAGTAAGAATCAGGTGTGGAAGAATTATCAGGGCGCATAGCGCCGACAGTCCGGCTTTAACCTGCATCGGAACAATAGCTTCAGAGTAAACCGGGATGTTCAGAAAAAAGCCGCTGAAGCGGACGAGACTGATCAGAAAAATGCCGACGGCATTGAGAAACGCGGCTTCGGTCATGATTCGCCTTGCCTAGCGCGCAAAGGTCTGCAGCTGTCCCAGCAGCTTGATGGCAAACTGCATCAGCTGGGTCAACATCCAGGGGGCAAGCCAGATCATGGCCAGGCCTGTGATCAAAAGCTTTGGGATAAACGTCAGACTCTGTTCCTGAATCGAGGTTGCGGTTTGAAAAATACTTACCATAACCCCGATAATCATCCCAAGCAGCAAAATCGGCGCCGACAAAACCAGAGACAGCATAAATGTTTCTTTAAACAGCTGGTAAAGAGTGTATTCGGTCATGCGTTGCCGCCAAAACTCAATACTATCGATCTGATAACCAGGTTCCAGCCGTCAACCATTACAAACAAAAGTATTTTGAAAGGCAGCGAAATCATTACCGGCGGCAGCATCATCATGCCCATTGACATCAAAAGACTGGCGACGATCATGTCTATGACCAGGAATGGCAGGTAAATGACGACTCCCATCTGAAAGGCTGTGCGCAATTCACTGGTTAAGAATGCAGGGATCAGCGCGAGTGTGCTGAAGTCTTCTTTGGTCTGTGGCTTGGCACCACCTTCCATGCCGGCAAACAATGCCAGGTCGGTTTTTCGTGTGTGTCTGAACATGAACTCGCGAATAGGGTAAATTGCCTGATTGTAGGCTTCAACATAGTTGATGTCACGATTGATGTATGGCACGAAACTTTTCTGATATACCTGATCAATGACTGGCGACATCGTAAAAAACGTTATGAACAGAGCAAGTCCGATGATAATCTGGTTGCTCGGCTCTTGTTGCGTTCCCAGTGCACGCCGAACAAAGCTGAGAACAATGAGTATTCTTGTGAAACTCGTAAGCATGATGAGTATCGATGGCGCAAGACTTAGAATGGTCAACAGTATGAGGACCTGCAGGCCGGTGCCAAGCTGACTGCGTTCGCGCGAAGGGTCAACCTGAATAGTTATAGCCGGAATCGGAAAAGGCGTCGCCTGGCGCTGAATACGATCGATGTCGGTGCTGTCTTCAAGATTGACGCGCGCGCGCGGACTGCTGAGATCCTGTGCCTGGGCATGCACCGTCGTGATGGTCAGAACAAAGATTGCCAGCACAGCTGCAAACATGGCGCGGGTGCATAAAGTCAAAGTTTTTTGGTGCATCGATTGTGAATGCGGAGCGCAAAATTTTGTAGGGCACAGCTCCGCTCGTTATTTTATACAATATGGTGCACAATTACGCAAGACCGAAAAAAAATCAGTTTTCAGGTGTGTTGTTGCGTTTTACCAGCAGCTCGTTGAGCTTGCGCATACGCTCATGGTTGCGATCTGTTTGCGCTTTTCCCTGCGATTGCTGGTCTTCTTCGCCAAGGCTTGTCTGTGAATGGTCTGCTGTCGGGCGCAAAAATGCAAACAGGCGTTCCATACCAGGCATTGGCTTGTCATTCTGCAGGCGCAGGGAGTCGAGAGTGTCTTTATCAGTGACTTCTCCGAGCATGTTGATGTTGCTGTCGGTAACTCCAAGTATAAGAACCTTGCCCATGACATCAACCAGATAGATCATGCGGCGATTATCGAGGGGCAGCACTCCCAACACCTTGCCAAAAACGTTGCCGCCAAAGCCGGTTTTTTTCTGAATGAACCACGACAGGGCAAAGGCAAGAATAATTACTGCAAACAGTGATGAAACAATGCGCAACGTCGAACTAAGTGGATCAGATGTCGGCAGATATGTAATCGAGGCAACCGGGCCTTCCAGGTAAAAGGGAAGTGGCGCTTCAGCGGCGCTGGCAGGTGTGCTGGTCGCTGCCGCCGGATAGTCTGACACAAAAGACTGCTTCTGTTCCGTCGTCGCGTTCGCTGCAGATAAAAACCCGTTGCTGGCTGTAGCAACGGGTTCGGCTGATGCAGAAGAAATACTGGCAAACAATGCAAACAGTAGAGCTCTGAAAAATTTATGCTTCACGATAACAAATAAGACACGAAGAGACTGCTTTCAACGCAGTGCTTTCTGCACGGCTTCGATTACGCGATTCGGTTGAAAAGGCTTGACGATGAAATCGCGCGCCCCGGCCTGAATGGCGTCGATAACCATGGCCTGCTGACCCATGGCACTGCACATGATGATTCGCGCGGCGGGGTCAAGCTTTTTGATCGCTTTTACCGCGTCGATACCATTCATCTCAGGCATGGTAATATCCATGGTTACGAGATCCGGTTTGAGCTTTTGATAAAGCTCAACCGCTTCCTTGCCAGTCTGCGCTTCACCAAGGACTTCGAAGCCATTCTTGCTGAGAATGTCCTTGATCATCATACGCATAAAGGCTGCGTCATCTACTATAAGAATTGTTTTCCCCATACTAACCGGAAGTCTCCTTAGAGAGCTTGTAGTCTATCTTGTGGATTGATAATGCTGGTAATTCTGACGGCAAAATTTTCATCGATTACAACCACCTCACCTTTTGCTATCAGCTTGTTATTAACAAATACCTCCACGGATTCACCCGCAAGTTTATTTAACTCTACTACAGAACCTATACCCAATTCAAGAACATCTTTTATTAACATACGGGTTCTGCCTAATTCAACTGTTATTTGCAAAGGCACGTCGAGCAGCAGGTCGATATTCGACTGTAACCCTACTCCCATCGGCATTTGCAGCATGCCAAATTCTGCTGGAGAACCTTGCATCATTCCGGGCATGCCCATACCTGGCATTCCCATGCCGGGCATACCCATTCCCTGCATACCCATTCCCGGCATCTGGCCCTGCATGCCCATGCCCTGCATCTGGCCCTGCATGCCCATACCTGGCATCTGACCCTGCATCATTCCCGGCATTCCCATTCCTGGCATTTGTCCTGGCATATTCATACCTGGCATTCCCATCCCTGGCATCTGGCCAGGCATTCCCATACCGGGTTGTCCCGGCATCTGCGGTGGCATTCCCGGCATCTGTGGAGGCATTTGCCCGTGTTGCTGCCCGCCAAGGCCCGCTCCTGGCGGCGGCGGTGCCGGATGCGCTTTTTTGGCGGGCTCTTTTGGCTTGTTCAAGTCAGAAGCCATCAACTTGGCAAATTCAGATGGCAGCAGCTGAACCATTTCGGTTTCGGCCAGATCACCGATTTTAAGACTGTAGCCGATGCGCAGAAACATTGCGTTTGGGCTGAAATCAGGCATGGCCGGGGGGCCATCGCTGAAGCTGACCACCAGAACCTCTGGCGGAGAGATGTCGACTCGCTTTTTAAAGTGCTCAGACAAGGCGGTTGTCGTTTTGCCCATCATCTGATTCAGCATCTCGCCTACGGCTGAGACGTGCATTTCCTGAAATTCTGCATCAACTCCGCTGCCACCCATCATCAGGTCGCCGATAAGAGCTGAAATTGTCTTCTTGAGCATCAGGTATGAGTTGCCGTCGAAACCTTCCACGTAAGCGATCTTGGCAACTACATATTCTTCGCTGCCGCATTCTGCGGCCAGTTCACCGAAACCTTCGACTCTTACCTGCTCGAGTTCAATAGATATTTCTTTGTTCAGCAGAACTTGCACAACAGACGATGTCGCGCCAAGAGAAATCTTGGCTACTTCGGCGAGCTGGTCAAGTATTTCCTGAGAGAAAGAGGCGCTAGCGTTTGAACTTCCAGCAGAAGCTGCTGCCGAGGGCCCTGTCGGCGTAGCCTCCGCTGCGGGAGCTTCAGGTGCCGCATCATCGCCGCCAGATCCGGCATTCAATAATGCGTTAATTTCTTCTTGCGTTAGTATATCGCTCACTTCAATTCCTCCTCCTGGTCAGGGGGGTCAAAAACTTCTGTAATTGTGATAGCCATTTTTTTGCCCAATACCCCGGGACGGCCACGAAATTTTACCCGGTTGCCTACTCTGATATTGAGGTCATTCTTGAAAAGCTGGTCAGTAACCATGATGTCGCCAGGCTGGAGCCCGAGAATATCCTGCAGGGTTACTATGGTTGCGCCGAGTTCTGCTACAAGAGGCAGATGCACGGATTTTACCTGATGGCTTATCGCGTCGACATTGGTCTGTGCCGTTTCTTTGCGTACGGCAGCAAACCACGACGCTGCGTTGAACTTATAAACTATTGATTCAACAGTGTTATAAGGTATACACAGCGTCAATATGCCGGTAACATCGTGTATTTTGATCTCTATGGTAATCGACACAACAATTTCGCTTGGTGGAACAATCTGGGCGAATTGTGGATTGGATTCAACCAGTTCGATTACCGGTGCGAGGTCGATAATGTTGATCCATGCTTCACGAAGCCGGTCAATGACGCCGACCATGATTTTCTGCATTATCTGCTTTTCGACTTCGGTCAGTTGCCTGAGAATGCCAAGTGGCGTGCCATTGCCGCCGAGCAGACGATCGAGAATCGTGAATACAACGTTGAGATTTATGTCGATCAGGGCTTTGCCGTCAAGATTGTCGGATCTGAATACCGTTATAAATGTTGGATTATAGATCGACTGAATAAATTCTTCAAAAGTGCGTTGCTCGACCGAAACAATGGTGGCCTGGGCATACGCGCGCAATTTGGTAGAGAGATCGGTGCCGATAAGCCTGACGAAGGCCTCGTGTATCAGCTGAATTGTGTTGAGCTGCTCTTTGGAAAACTTGGTCTGGCGCTTAAAATCGTATTTGCGCTCTACCTTTCCATCTTTGCGCTCTTCTGATGAGCTGCTGAACATTGAGGCACTGGCAGGCGCTGCCTGCCTTGATTCCTTTGCGGGCCTTTTTTCGGCAGCACCATCTGTCTGCATCGGTGGCGGCGGTGGCGCTGAATCGTCTTCTTCAGCGGGTCCTAATGCCGAAAGCAGTGCATCGATTTCGCTCTGCGAAAGGGTGTCTACCATTCTAGGGCTCCGGTTCTATGCAACATCCTGTTTAACTCAGTTGATCAGAAAGGTCGGAATAAAAACACTGACAATGCGGCTCTCAGATGTTGATTTCCCCAGAATTCTGTTGAGTTCTCTTTCTATGTCTTTATGTAAGAAGCGGTCTATGTAATCTTCTTTGGCTCTTTGTATGTTGAGTTTCATTAAAATATTGGTGATGCAGTCGCGCAATTCGGCCTTGCGCTCTTCAAGTTCTTTTTCAAGACTGCCAATGTAGCCGACTTCAACCTGGATCTTGATATAGTGGAGTTCTTCGTCACGAGAAGTTGCAATGAATTCGCCAAGATCGAACCTGCCGATTTTAGGGGCTGTTTCTATTTCGCCCTGCGTTGGTGGCGGAGTCTGTGCTCCGTCTGGCCCTACACCAGCTTTTTTGCTGGTCACATAGGCAATACCTACTACAGCCAGGGCAATAATTAATACAACTAAAATAATCAAAACCAGTTTTGTTTTGGATGACATAATTTATAAACCTACCATGAGAAAATCGGCCAAGTCAATGCACAAAACGACTTTTTAGGTGGCTTTTATGGCCTTTGGCCATTAGAACCACGTATCCCGCAGTGCTCAACGGGATGGGATATTGCAAACTTCTTTCAGGTTACGCAACCAGAAGCACTTTTCCTTCTGATGTGCTGTGTATGGATTCGGCGCTTGTAACAGATTACCTTGTGAATGACCTGCTGAATTGAATTAGCAACCATTACCGTTTTGCCGGTATGAAGAGTGATAACAGTGTCAGGAGACGACTCGATCTGCTCGATGAGCTCAGCGTTCAGATAGAAAGGGATTCCATTGATGCGTGAAAGCTTGATCATATCAAGTCGTCTCCGTTACTGTCGTTCATTAACGCTTCAGGTTTACTACTTCCTGCAGCATTTCGTCTGAGGTGGTGATTACCCTTGAGTTGGCCTGGAAGGCGCGCTGGGTAATGATCATGTTGGTGAATTCTTCTGAGATGTCTACGTTACTCATTTCAAGCGAGGCTGCCACAATGACACCTCGATCCATCATGCCGGGTTTGCCTACTACCGGCTGCCCGGAGTTCGGCGCGTATGAATAGAGGTTTTTACCGTTCTTCTCAAGACCAGCCGGGTTGTTGAAGGTCGTCAGGGCCATCTGGCCGATCGGCTGCTTCTGTCCGTTGGAGAACACGCCTCTGATGATGCCGTCTTCTTCGAAGTAAATCTGCTCAAGCAGACCCATTTCGTAACCGTCCTGATACTCCGCTTTGGTTGAGAAGTCGGAGTCAAACTGGGTAATCAGTTCAGTCGTGAGAGAGATGCTGATCGGATTGCTGCCGCGCGGCGTCATGCTGAGCTGGGGAATATAAGAGCGCCCCTCGTCAATTTTGCCGTTTTTGAAGAAATACATTTTTCCTTCGCGGTTAGTTATCAGAGCGTCGTTGGCACGTTCGAGGTCTTCTTTCGTAGGCTCTTCAGGCTTTTTTATGTTGTTAGCGGGGTCTTTGAGCCAGCGCACAACTTCAACGTCATCGTCAGAATAGCTGACTTTGTAGCCCCACTCCATAGTCTCTGAGTTGGTATGTTCCCAGCTTGTGACCAGGCCGTGTTTGCTGCCGAGAGAGTCGTAGATGATAATGTTGGTGGCATGCTTGGCGCCTTCACTCACCGCGCCGCTGATTTTGAATGTTTCGCCGTTTACTGTTGCCGCGAATTCGAGCATGTTCTTTGAGGGCTGCGGCACCATGATGTTAACTGAATCTGAGGCACCCTTTTCGGCTGTAGTAACAAAACTCATGGTTTCATTAGGCAGCCAGGGGTTGTTGCCTTCGGTCAGTGAGAATTGAAGCCCACCGTAGTTGAATTCACTGACAGACGCAGTGCCCGCGTAGCTGCCAGCGGTGAGTCCCAGCTGTTCGAAGCCGGTGCCACTGATGATAACTCTTTCGCCTGAACCCGAAGCATTGCCGGTAATTATCAGCTGGTCGGGGCTGCCATTATTGTCAGTGTCTGCGAAGGCTGCAGTAGCAGCGACATTTTCCTGGGCAAGTCTGGAGTTGATTTCTGCCAGGATTGCGCCACGGGTGTAGATCTGGTTGTTGCCGGCCACGATGTCGCTGAAGTTGATCAAGGCAGTGCGACCGTTGCGGTCAGTGATGGTAAGGCTGACGTCGCTGGCCGGGTCCCAGCGGTCGTTTTCAGGATCGTATTCCATGCTGTTGGCCTGCGCTGTTGCCAGGTCGCTGAATACTTCTGGCCTTGAGCCACCTGTGCCGGTAACTGCGCCAACCGGCAGATTGAGGTCGGCGAAATCGCCAGTTTCATTGAGAATTTCAAGCGCGCGGTTGCTGCCGACATCATTGCTGACAACCTGAAATTTCTGGGTGATGGCGTCGTAATAAGCAGTTGCGCGCACGCCATTGTCTTTCATGGCAGTGTTAATGTTATTGACAATTTCTGCGTTAGAATAGGTGGTGCCACTGGTAAAGGTTACTGTTGCCACTCTTGGCGGGGTGAACTGATTGTCGGCAATGTCAAAAGTGGTGTCATTAGCCGGTGTCCAATGGGTGCCAAAGGCTGTTACGGCTCCACCTTCAACGCGAGCCTGGGTGCCACCGAGAGTGCCGGCTCCGATAAAGCCGCGCTCTGAGCCAACCACGCGATAGGAGGTTGCTCTGGTCGGGTCGCCGCCATCAAAGATGACCTGAACTGATTCATTCTTAACGTCAGTGCCAGAAGCGGTAACACCAGAACTGATGCCGTCGCCAGAATTAGAAATGGCGTTGATCGGCATGGTGGCTGTTGCCGGCTGCGGATTACCATCGGGGTCATATGTGAAATAGGGCTGGGCAACCGAAGAAGTCGGGCCGGCCGGTTCAACTGTGCTCTCGAGAACATTGCCGTCATCGTCAGTTTTGATGGTGCCGGTGGCAACATTGCCTTCGGTGTCATCTACTGCTGACCAGATCCAGTTGTTTGAGTCCAGCTTTTTAAATTTGAATTGCAAATTCTCAAATTGGCCATTGCTGTTTTTGAAAGTCAACGTATCAAGGCCAAACTCGATGTCGCGCTCTTGAGATGCGCTGTCAAGGTTACATGAAAAGGTTATTTCGTTGGTCTGATGCGCATGTTTCTTGAGATACTTGGTAATGTTGATGTCATAAGGCACGACCCCGGTTTCTTTCATTTCAAGATTGCCGGTCTTTGTGTCCTGTGTTGCCAGCCAGCCCTGCATCTTGAAACCGGTATTGGTCATTACCATGTCGTAGTTTGGATTGATGTTGAGGTTGCCGTCGCGGGTATAGTAGAGGTTGCCGTCGTAGCCTCTGGTCGAGAAGAATCCGGCACCTTCGATCGCGATATCAGTCTGTTTGCCGGTTCCTTCAATGGCACCCTGATCCATAAGAGTATCGATCGCAGCTTTGCTGACACCGAGACCAACCTGCATCGGGTTGAGTCCGCCGTAGTCTCCAAAGGCCTGCTGACCATGTCGAAGCGTTTCTGAGAACAGATCCTGGAACATTACTCGGCCGCGCTTGAACGCGGTAGTATTGACGTTCGCAATGTTGTTACTGAGAACGTCCATCTTGGTCTGAAATTGCTTGAGACCCGTAACTCCCGTGAAAAGTGATCTAATCATAGCACAATTTCCTCTTCTTTTCGGCTTAATGTGCCGTTAACCGCGGGCTCAGTTCCATCGTCGCCCCGGTAGCTCCATGAAGAGTGGAGCAGTCAACCGGGAGAGAAGAGCCTGCCTCATGCAGGAATCTCTCGCCGGCCAATCCGCTGGGATTGGCAAAGATCGTTTTTTCTGTTTCCGCCTTCTGTCAGTCGGGCGGTTCTGGCTTCCCCGGGAGGGGTCCGGCCAATTCTTCGGATTTGTTTTTGTTTTTTGATCTTTGCGTTTTCCCGAAATGTTTGCTTCCTATGTCTTGTAGTCTATTTTTATCATCTCTATACTTTTGTTCGCTCCTTATCCATACTTCATACTCACACTGTCTATATTGGTCACCATACCGTTTCGCATTTCATCAATTCCCATTACCGTTACAAGCGTGCGGCTCGGAACATTCACGACAAAGGCGCCCTCTTTGGTAATCACCAGTGAATCTCTGGCACCTTTTGTTTCAAGCTCTGAAAATGCTCGTTTAAGCGAGTTTTCCAGGGCAGGGTTCATGTTGATGTTTCTTTCCGTGAGGCGCTTCTGGGCATGGGCACTGATGCGAAACTGTTGCGGTTCGGTTACAGCTTTCTGGAAAAGGTCGCCGAAGGTCGCTGCGCCTGGCAGACTGCCGGTTGCGCTACCGCTCTTCGCAGGCCTGATTCCCGTCAGCTGCGGCCCTTGCGGACCGATCATCAGTCTGGGATCCATGATTTGCCTCGTCAAGTCAGATTAAGTTGTCAAGTAGCCTGAATGCGTCAGGCGCGCGGAACCTCGTAAAGCGTCGGGCTTACAAGCTGGACGTCTGTAAGGTCGAAGGCCAGATCATCAACTTTCAGATATGGCTTGCCATTTTTGAAGCCGACCATATCAACCACCCCTGTCATGGGTTCGCTCATGCTGCTATTTTGAACCGTTACAGTTGTGCCGAGATACATCATTGCCTGGGTCTGCGAGTTCGACGAGAACGTACTTATGAATGATTCAAGCGATTTGTTCATGTTCATCATCTGCTCGAGTGAGCTGAAGCTCGACATCTGGCCAATAAAGTCCATGTCCTGCATCGGATTCATCGGGTCCTGGTTTTTGAGCTGCTGCGTCAGAAGTTTGAGAAAGTCATTTTTGCCAAGTTCTGACTTGGGCGTTCTCGACGTTGTCAGATTCAACCCGCCTTCGGGAATGTTTACAGTTTCGATAGCCATCTATTGCCTCCTATACAGTCAGGTCAACTGCCTTGATATTAAGCGCAGCCCGTCTCAGATTTGGCAGAATATTCTTTCTGATAATCGCTTCGGCAGCTTCTTTTTCTGCCGCCTGAATACGACTGGATTTGCCTTTTCCGCCAGACATCTGATCTCTGTTACTTTCATCGGGATTTCTCGACGAAATGTCCACAGTTATTTCGGTCAAATTTACGCCCTGGTTAAGAAGCTGCTCTTTGATCTGGGGGGCCAGTTCTTCGAGCTGCGCCTTGGCGAGAGCACTTTCGGCCGAAATTCGAGCTGATACCGTTCCATCCCTGGAGGTAAGTTCCATCTCGAGCTTGCCAAGCTCACCGGGGTCGAACTCCATGTTGAGAACCTTGCTGCCATTCTGGGTCTTCAGGTATTCTGCTTTTTCAAGCATCTGACTGAAGATCTGATTGGCGGCCGGAACTGGTGTTGCCGGTCTGGCTGCGCTCATTGAACTTGCGGGAGTGCCGGTATGTGAGGAAAATCCGTTGCCTCCATTGCCTGCACTATTGTTGCTCATGCCGGAATGTCGTTTAATCGCTTCAGGAGAGTAGGTTTCGGCTGTGGCCGCGCGCTCACCACCAGCTGCCTTTTCATTAAACAGAGTGAAGAACTTTTTCGCTGCTTCTTCAATCGCTGTTTTTGCCTGTTCTGGAGTCACTGCTGGTGCGGCTGTCGTCGGGTGGCCGGTTTTGCTGGCGAGTGCGGGTTCTTCTGTCGTTGCCGGTTGCTGATTCTCAGTAGAACTGCTATCAGACAACTGGTTCAGACGTTTGAACTCTTCGCGCAGGCTCTCTTTACCGCCTTCCTGCTCTAACGTCACCGTCTTCTTTTGCGTGTCGACATTCTTGTCACTGGTATTCTTAGCGGTTTCCCTGCGCTCTGCCTGGTCCTGTTCTTTCGTGGAGATTTCATCGTCGCCTGTTTCAGACTTCATAGCCGCGTTACTGTCGGCGCTTTGCTGCGCGTCAATTGTCGCTGTCGCGCTTTGAGCGGCAGTTGCCTTGTCGCTTGTTGCGACCATATTCTCAGCCGCTTTGTCCGCGGTGAGGCCGGTCGGATCTGATGACGCTGAGTTACTGTTCTGAGCTGACAATGCCTGCATCATCTGCAGAAATTCTGCTGACTCAAGCATTCCCAGCAACTTGTCTTTTTCTGCTGAATCTGGCATCTCGCTCACCAGTTCAGACAGCTTTTGACAGAATTCAGCTGAAGACTCAGCAGCAATCTCAAGATCTTCGGGCGAAAGCTGCTGCAAGGTTTCAATCATCGCCGCTTTCACTTCTGGAGAAAATGCCCCGAGCAGTTCTTCGATTCTGGCTATTTGTGTCGTGAGTGTTTGCTGGCTGTTTGTTACGGCAAGTTTATTTTCAGCATCTGCGTTAACTTGAGCGTTTTCTGATTTTTCAGCTGCAGCCTCAGACAGCGCATCAGCGTTAACGATCGCTGCTTCATCTGACGAGAGACTGGCTTCTTCAATAGCGGCCGCCAGAGCTGCAACAGTTTCCAGAACGTTTGCTTCATCAATTTCGGAGACTACTGCTTCATTTCTTTCAGAAGCCGCGGTCTCGCGCCTGTCAGAAGCAGCTGTTGCGGCGTTGTCTTCGGTTGCTGCATCTTCACGCGCCTTAGCGAAAGAGGCTCGAGCACTGGCGCTCTGCTGCGATTCTGTAATTTTGTCTTTGGCTGCATTTTCGGCGTCACGCCTTTTTGAAGCACTTCCATCGACGGATCCAGCAGCATCTTTATCTGCAGATACAGTTTTGATTGCTTTCACGTTCCAGCGGTTCTCGCGGTTCACAGGCAGCAGTGCGTCGTTGCGTGCTCTGTTGTCAGAAGAGTAGACTCTCGCGCTCAGAAACGGGTTTATGTCATTGGTTCCGGCAACGGAATAGCTTCTTCTATTGTTGGCGACTTCTCCGGTCATGCCAGCCGTAGCTTCCTCTGCTATGCGGTCGCGCAGAAGCAGCGTGAAACTGCCTGATTCTGAAGGGTTGTTGCTATTTTTCGACCTGCTTACCGGCAATTCGCCAGGAAGACCAACTAAAATACCTGCTAAAAGGTCGTTGTTCATTGTTTCACCTCCTTTCATTTTTTTTATAGTTTCCCATTATCTCTATCGTCATGATTTTTCCGAAGCCTTAGTACTTTTTTAAAGAAAAAAGCATAAACAGCTGTTGAAAGGCCTGAGCGAATGCAATTTTTTGCTGCTGCCCGAATCAGTTAACAATCAGATTCTGTGCATACTGTTGCCGGAAAGGCACTGTCGCCGGGTTGCAATTTGAGTGTGCAGAGGGTATTCTGTTCACTCGGAATAGTTGTCTGCGAATTGGCAATAAGTGATTAATCAAGGAGCCTGCTGTGAAATACATCTGTAGTCTGTTGCTGGTGTTATCGTTCTGCACCGCGTCAGCCGCCGAACCGGTGGTCTGGCCGCTTAAAATAGATATTTCACAGAGTTCGAGCTTCGCTGAATTTCGTGGCATGCGGTTGCACGCCGGCATTGATCTGCGCACGCAACGCAAGAATGGTCTGCCAGTGCTGGCAATTGCTGACGGTTTCGTTTCGAGAGTCGGGGTGCAGCACCGCGGCTATGGTTATGCGCTCTACATTGATCATCCGAGCATTAATGCAAGAGTTGTCTATGGCCATCTTCAGGATTTTCAGGGCCCGCTCAAGGATTATGTTGACGCCAAGCTCCAAAAAATGGGCAGTCGGCATGGTATAAACGATTTTTTTGGCGCCGACCGCTTTCCGGTTAAAAAGGGGCAGGTGGTGGCACTTTCTGGCGAGAGCGGCAGCGGTCCGCCGCATCTGCACTTTGAAATACGCAATTTTTCTGACGAACCCCTGGCGCCGGCGCTCTTTGGCTATCGCCCTGTTGACCGCATTATTCCGTCATTTCATCACTTTTATATTGAACCGATGTCGCATGCCTGCGTAATCGACGGCAGTTTTTTGCCAAAACGCTATGCACTCGAAAAAAAGTCTGCCACCACATATAAGTTGGCTCCTGTTCCTGCGGTATCAGGCAAAATAGGCCTGCAGGCGGGAATTTCTGACACAAACGGCGATGGCAACAGCTATGGTGTCGAGAATGTCAGTCTCAAGGTTGGTGGAAAACAACTGCTCGAAAGGGTTTTTCAGCGCTACAGTTACGAGCAGAGCCGACAGGCCACCTGGGTTTACGATTATTTCAAATCGAACCAGAAAGGAACAGGTTATGTTTATACCCTGTTCAAATGGCCATTTGACACTCTGTATTTTGCGGCAGGCTACCCCGCCTGGAGTGGCTTGCTTGAACCCGGTGCTGCCGACCCGGCCTGCACCGAGTTTGTGGTTGCCGCCGAAGATTTTGGTGGTAACCGCATTTCTGCTGCCGGCGCCATTGTCTATCAGTCTGTTGATTTCAGCAATGCAATCAGCGCCGAAGAAATGACTGGCTTTGTATTCAGCCATTTTGAACAGACAGAACACACACTGGTAGTCATTGGCAATCTGGGGAAGTCGCAAAAGCAGTCTGCAGCCCGCGCCGGCGTTGTGCTTTGTCGAGACGGCAGCGGAGCAAATGCTGCGCTTAAAGCGCTTTTGCCTGGCAATAGAATCGAGATCGCTTTTCCGAAAGATAAACGCTGGCAGGGTGGCGCCTGGATCGGTGATACCAGAGTTCTTGCTGAATCTCTGTTAATCGACTCTAACGGCGCAACCATGGCGATGCAACCGGGTGCAAAAGCGGTGTTTGCCAAAAACTCCCTGCATTTCCCGATGTTCTGCAGTCTGACAAAGAGCGATCACAAGGCAGCTCCGGGCGGCAATGCAAAACGCGGTCATCTCAGACCTTTTAGTGCTATCTGGACCCTTTCGCCCACTGACAAGGTTTTTGATGCCGAGGTAAAAGTTACCATCAATCCCGAAAACTATTCTGGTAACATGCAGAAACTCGGTATCTATAACGTTTCTGCTGGCGGCAACTATTCTCACAACGGCGAAAAGGTTGAACAGGGCGCGCTGTCCTTTTCCACCCGCGCCGGTGGCAGCTATGTTATTCTCGAAGACCTTATCGCGCCTGTGCTCAGCTATTCTCGAAAGAGCAGCGAATATCACCTCGGCCCGGTATACGTGTTCAAGGTCTCTGACCTTGGCGAAGGGGTTGATTATTTGAGCGCCAGCGCGACGGTCGCCGGCAAAAAAGCCGAGGTCTACTCAGATCCTGATAAATCAGAGATCTACGTGGTCAGGCCACCAGGCAGCAATCATAAAGTAACCTTGCAGGTGCTTGACAATGCCGGAAACACCGGTTCTGTAGCCCGTACGATCAAGTAAATTCGCGCGCGCAGATTAACAGCAGCAAATATTTGACCTGGCGGCAGGTTCGTGTTAGCTATTAAAGTTAAAGACATTAATTAAGCCACAGATAGCTTTAGGATGAGGAGTCCCGCAATAATGAAACGGATTAGTTTGTTGCTGCTGGTCGCGTTTTTGCTTTCTTTCAGCCCTGCTTTTGCCGCTGATGACAATGCGATCGTCAGGTTTGGCGACCTGCATGGCGAGGTAAATGTGCGCCCGAACTCAGAAGACGACGATGCTTACATATTTGCCGAACTCAAGACCCCTCTCAAACATGACGACCGCATAAAAACCCTGCCAAAATCAGGCGCCATATTGAGCTTTTCCGACATGTCGACTTTCGTCATGAAAGAAGACAGCGTCATCGTTCTTGACATTGCCAACGAAAAAAATACCAAGATTGGCCTGGTAGCCGGTAATATCTGGGTCAATCTCAAAAAAATGGTGGCTGACGGCTCAATGGAAATCGAAATGAGCCAGGCGGTCGCCGGTCTCAAAGGCACAAATATTACCTGTTCGACCAGGGGTGGCGAAGATCGAATTCAGGTTTTGCGCGGTGTAGCTTCAGTATTGATCAAGCAAACACAGCAACGAGTAGAGGTTAAAGAAGGTGAAGAACTCATCGTCAAATCAGGCGGTAAGACCGAAAAGATAGAGATCGACGTTGCGGCCGAACAGAAGAAATGGGAAGAAGCGGTCTCGCGGCTTGGCGAAGAGATCCAGATGAACGAGATACCGGATGCATTGAGAGGCATTCTTGACAGTGAGGGGTCTGAATTTGCCAGAATCAACGAAATTTTCCGACGCCTCATTGCAATGGAAAGAGTTGATCCAGAATCAGCAATGGAAATTCGTATGAGTGCCGAGCGTTTTGTCGGTGTACTCCTGGAAGACGCACTTATTCTTGCAAGTATTCGGCGAAAGGTTGATACAGCTCTGCAGACACCCGATATTACTGCTGCCAATAGAGTTATGCTGGCCGGTCACTTGAAGAATGTCGCCGCAGTAATGGCTCGTCAGCAAGGCTACCAGAATGAAATTGCAAAAATTATGCGCTATCAGTTTAAGACATCGTCAGTAACCGAAGACATCAGCGCCGAACTCGAAATGTTGCGCACTGAACTGGCACAAGCCACCGCCGACGTTGATGCTGTCAGGGCCGTTCTTTCTGCTAGCCCGGCCGGCCAGACCCAGGACTGGTTTCAAGAGTCCACCCAGGCTTGTGCTGCGGCTCTCAGCGCTCTTGATCAACTGCAGCAGAAGGTGAGCGAGTTGTTAAGCCAGAACCCGACTTCTGTTGAGCTTCAGGCAATCTTAAAAAACATCGCTGATCAGCGCAACTCAATTGCAACCATGATCAGGTCGCTCGCTGTGGTCGAAATCGATTCAGCGACAATTACCGAGTTTTCGCAGATCGACGATGTCATTTCTAGCCAGATGGTGGTTCTGCAGAACGAAATTGCTGCGTTTAACAGTCTGGGCGGTGCCACACTGCCCGAGAAAGAGAAGCGCTTTGTGTCTTCGGTCAAGGTGCTGGACAATTTTGCCAAAGTGAGAAGGCAATATCTCAAAGCGCAACGTCTGTATCAAACAACCATGAAGGCTGCCAGCGGCGCAAAATTTCGCACGGCCGAGATGGAAGAGATTGAACAGACCTGGCAGAATATCAGTGACCGCTTTCAGCAGCTCGGCGCGGTTTCTACCGAGCTGGAGTCAAACATTGCAGATCTCGAAAGTCAGCTTAGTACTTATCTGAAGTAAAGATTAAACAGATTTAATAAAGGCTCCTGTCTGGCCATTACGGCCTTGGCAGGAGCTTTTTTATTCGTCATCCTGCGCGAAGCGGAGTGCAGTCGCAGGATCCAGAAAAGAGCTAAAAAGTGGATTCTGCGACTTCGCCTGAAGGCTCCGCGCAGAATGACGATTGATTTTGACCGAGAATTGCTGCGGAGCAACTGAGGGCCCTGCAATATTGTGCAAATTTAAGATCAGCTCAGGCCCGTCTTATGGCTCTGACATAGGTGGCCAAGTGCCGGTGAACATAAGGATAGAAGCGGACAGAACCTTGACGTGCTCAGACTGGGGTGCCTCATTGCGAGCGAAGCGGTATGCCGAAGGCGGCACATTTGTGCGCCATTCCTGTGGCGCAAATGTATAAAGCCGTCCGTGGCCAAAAAGCCATCTGAGCTAATCTCAACGAACTCGAATATTGCAAGTTGCAGATAGAGTGAGCGTCGCCAATATTTTTCTTGACCCTGCAGATTGTAGCATGTTAACAACAAGTGTTTAAGCTACACCCTATAGACAAAAATTGAATGCTTTTACGAGGAGTTTCATAGATATGAAGCGGATTGGTCTGCTCCTGCTGTTTGTTGCGTTTGTTTTTTCTCTTTCACCCGGCTTTACTCAGAATGAAAACGCTATTGTCAGGTTTGGTGACATGCACGGCGAAGTGAATGTTCGCCAGAACTCAGACGACGACGATGCTTATGTTTTTGCCGAGCTGAAAACCTCTTTAAAGCACGATGATCGCATTCGTACCCTGCCAAAATCCGGTGCGATTCTCAGTTTTTCTGACATGACCACCTTCGTTATGAAAGAAGACACCGTCATAGTGCTTGATATCGCCAATGAGCGCGAAAGCAAAGTCGGTCTGGTTGCTGGCAACGTGTGGGTAAACCTCAAGAAGATGGTTGCCGACGGCTCGATGGAAGTCGAAATGGCACAGGCCGTAGCCGGCATCAAAGGCACAAACATCACCTGTTCAAGTGACCCCGGATCCCAGGAAGACCGCGTGGCCGTCATGCGTGGTCAGGCCAATGTGCGGGTAAAGGAAACCGGTGAAGAATTTATCGTTGAAGAAGGCGAAGAGATTGTCATAAAAAAAGATGCCAAGCCCGAAAAGATTCAGATCGATATTCAGGCTGAGCAGAGCAAGTGGGAAGAAGATCTTTCGCGTCTTGGCGAATCTATTGATGTCAACGATTTGCCCGAGATTTTTAGAAACATCAACGAGTCTTCAGCCGCTGAATACAGCAAGCTGAATGAAACCTTCCAGAATCTGATGGGCCAGGAAAAGGTCGAGCTTGCCGACGCCGTAGCATTGCGAACCTCAGCTGAACGCTTTGTCGGCGTCGTCATGGAGAACCTTCTGGTGCTCAATAACTCCAAACGCAGAATTGATGCTGCCATGGAAACAGAAGGCCTCAGCAACGACCAGCGCGCACAGTTGAACTCTCTGATAAGGGAAATGTCCTCTTCTATTGCTGCTCAGACCAGCTTTCAGGCCGAAGCTGCCCGCATGATGCGCTACCAGTTCCGAACTTCGGCTATCAGCGACGAATTTCAGTCCGAGCTCGAAATGATCAGAACCGAACTTGCGCAGGTCGTCAGCGATCTTGATTCGATTCGCTCCGTTCTTTCAAGCAATTCTGCCAACCAGACCCAGGACTGGTTCAAAGAATCTGCTGATACCTGCAACCAGGCTCAGATAAGTCTCGCCGATCTATCGCAGCGTGTAGCAAGGATTCTTGCCGAGAATGGTGCTATTCCTGATGCACAGGCTCTTCTGAAAGCGATTGCCGACCAGCAGACCACGATTGCATCGATGCTTAAATCCCTGGTTGTAGTAGAAGTCGACACTTCGACCATCACAGAGATGCAGCAGATCGAATACGAAATATCAGAATCAATCGTGACTCTTGAGCAGGGCATTCGTAGTTACAACAGCCTCTCGGCTGTTTCTCCAGTCTCCGCCGCAATCTCAAGGCAGGCGATTGAGGCTCAGGAAGCTCGCTTGAAAGCGTCTATCGCGATCATGAGCAACTTTGCCAATGCCAGAAAGCTTTACAACAAAGCGCAGCGCAAATACGACTCGACAATGCGTTCAACTGCCGGATCTGCCGCCAGAACCAATGAACAGGAAGAAATGGATGCGTTGTGGCTGAACATCAGCGATCGTTTTCAGCAGCTTGGCGTAGTCGCCGAAGAACTGCAGCGGCATATTCAGGAACTCGAAGACGATTTGAATCACATGCTTAACCGATAAGGCTTCCCGGAGGAAAAAATATGAACAAGTATACTGTTGCAATTCTGATACTCGCGATTACAGTTCTGGGCAGCCCGTTATTTGCCCTTTCAGCGGCCAGTGAACGTGCTCTTGACGCGTTTCGCCGCTATGAGCCTGATTTCTCAAATTCGCTGCGTCGGCTTGAAGAGCTTGACCGCCGCATGGAAAACCTGGGTATCGCTGCTGACAGCCCTCGCGGCGTCGACATTAAGGCTGAGGCCGAAGAAACTCTCGAGAGAGTTCAGCGGCGCTACGACCTGATGGAAGATCTCTTTACCAGCGTGTCAGCCGATTACCCGGCAGACCGCGCCCAGCTTTTCGAAGGGTTTTCGCGCATTGACGACCTCTATCGCAGTGTGCGCGATGCCTACCTGCAGAAGTTTATGTATCGTGGCCAGAAACCCGCCGATAAGACCAAAGAAAGCCCGGCGGCTGATGATTCTTCTGCAGGAAAAAGCGAACCTGGCGCCAGCGCGCCCGCTGCTGCAAAAACTGAAACAACAGCTGTTGCCACCGACAAGCATGAAGACAACCGCATCGATATCAGCGGCGTTCTCAAGCTGGACTTCAGAAATCGCAACGAAATTTATCGCACGCAGACCAATGCCGTGCCTAACGTCAACACCGAAACTGCTCTGCCAAACAATCTCAGACAGGGCAGGCTCTCTCTGACCTTCAAGTTCGACGAAAAGCGCCAGTTGTTTGCTGAAGACCGCTACCTCATTCGCGAACGCAATGAGCCTGTTCACGAGAACTACTTTACCCTTTCCTACATGCACAAAGTCGATCAGGACCACGTATGGACCTGGAAAAACACATTGCAGCATGCCTGGTATCCCGAGAACGGCGTAAAAGACTACCGCAATAACCTGGTTGAAGCTTTCTACAACGAACGCTGGACCAAGCGCGAAAGACTCGCCAATATCGGTTACCAGACCCGCGTTTACCCGCAATACGCGCGCTCAGATTTCCATCAGATAAATGTCGGCGATCAGGAAACCTGGTTCAAGGGCTTTGGCACCATCTTCGCAGAACTCAAGGGCAACTGGCGAAGTTATCGCAACGTCGACGATCTCGACTACAATAACTTCAACCTTTACACCGAATATAACCGCAGCTATTCTGGCAATAAATCTGAATTGAGCCTGTCGAATACCTTCGACCGCCGCAATTATGACCAGGAAGCGGTTAACCTTTATCGCACAAGCTATTACGATAACTATTTCCGCGCCAACTACGAACTGCCAATTCACGACAGTCTCGCTTATGGCTTTGAAGGCCAGTATCAGAAACGCAATTATGGCTCTGACGAGCTGCGTGGCTACGCCGAAGCAAATCTGTTCGCTGTTGCCAAATTCAAAATCGACAAAGATACTCGTGCCCAGGCTGATTACCGGTATATTTACAACGACGAAAATACCAAGATCAGGGCTCACAAGAACCACAAACTGCATGGTATGTGGCAGAAGAGCTACAACAAAGACTTTAAGGTTCGCATTGACGACACGTACCACATGCGCACGACCGTGGTCGGCGAAGTAATGGATTTCAGAGAAAACTTTTTCAACGCCAAACTCTCATGGCGCCTGAAAAGCAAGATCGACTTGACCTGGAACAACGAATACCTGACCCGCTTCTATGACGAGTCGTTTTATCGCGATTTCAGATACTTTTTGAGCGGTCTGAATTTTTCGTTCGCGAAGTCTGGATCGTATGACTGGAAAGTCGACCAGAGCTGGCGCAAGTTCTCGTTCCGCAATGGCAATAATGTGCTGACTGGCTGGGAATCAGAAGCTCAGCCGATCACGCAGGTGCAGTACAATTATATTATCAGCAGCGATCTTAAATTGCGCCTCAGAGCTTCATGGGAGAAATCCTACTACCGTTCATTCGATTCGCTCTCTCAGGAGCTGCTGTGGGATTTCGCCAGACCAATGACCGTGACCGAGTTCTTCGGCGGTCTTGAATACACTTTCTGATCTGGCTCGACAGGATAACAAGAGGTAAAAAAGTGATGTATAAAATTAAAACAATATCAGTCCTTATGGTTCTGATGGTTTCGTTATTAGCTCTGGGGTGTGGCGGCGGTGGCGCTTCATCAGTGCCGGTCGAAAAGGACGTCGTCGGCATAACCAGAACCCTTAACGACTTTATGGCGGCCAGTCGCACGAATGATCAGGAAAAACTGCAATCTGTGCTGGCTGCGCCGATCGAATATTACCTGATGGTGAAGGATTTCGGCGAAGACATCACCAACCCCAATGACAATAAGGAATACGAGTTTTACGTGACCTCTGATCTGATCGATCAGCCTTCTTCAGATCTGGCGCATGTATATGCTTATTACATGCTGCATAGCGGTCAGCCATACTGGCTGTATTTCAGGATGGTGCGCGAAGATGGCCGCTGGGTAATCGAAGAAATGACCAACAAGGCGCCTCAGGCTGGCGGATATGTCCAACCGATCGTTCCGACGCCTCAACCCGCGGCAGAGTTTGTCGCTGCCAGCTACAGTAAGCTGGATGGCGGCATACGGAAGATTTTTGCTCTCGAAGATAGCTTTGGTAAAGTGTTACCACTTCGCATGGATACCAGTTATTTGTCGCCATATCTCGAAAATGGCATTACTTTTTACGAACTCTATGAGATTTATGTCGAGCCGAGCGAGCCAGGTTATGAGGGATTTGTTCCTTCTGCGACGTCGCGCAGAAGCCTTGCCAGTAGTATTGTTAACAGGGTTAAGCGCAATCTGCGTGGCAGCCGCCTCAGTCTTCGTGCCCAGACAGCCCCCCCGGTTGAGCCCGAAATCTTTGTGCATTACGGACTTGATTCAGAGGGCGCGTTCTGGATGAGGATGGTCGAAAGCACATCTATGATGATTTTCAATAACGGCCAGCCGGTTAAGCTGTTTGAGAAGTCACACCCCTTCGGCGCCAGTCGAAGCGTTTCTTATCCTTATACCGTCGATGGCAAACCCTTTAAAATTGACATAACTATCAACATCGGCAATCCGGTGACCGGTTTTGTCACACCTTTGCAAACCTATACAGCTGTGCCACTCACTTTTACCTCTGTTGACAGCGAATTTCCAGCCGAAGGCGACAAGTGGGTAGAATACTACGCACTGGGCATCGGCGAGGTCGGGTATGATTATTTCGATACTCCAACTTCAGCTCAGCCTTCTGAGATCGAGCGCCTGCTGACCAGATTCAACAGCGACGGTTCGCTTAACCAGCGCAACGATCCGGTTATTACCAACACTAACACTTTCCTCGGATCTTATAATGTTGGCGACACAATTACTCCAATGCAGGTTAGCTCGTCTGGCGGCGTTGCACCGTATGAATTTCGCTGGCATTCCGATGAAATTATTCTCTATTCAATGCCGCCAGGAGTGACATTGAGCCGCACTGGAGTAATTTCAGGTATCGCACCAGGCTCAGGCGCTGGCGAAACTTTTTATGGCAAAGTCGAAGTCGTCGATAAGTATTTCCGCCACACCTACAAAGAATTCTCTATAGAATCGCTTGTCAGTGAGGGTGGGAGCGTACCGCCTCCTGCTTCGATTTTTTTCGCGGCAAGTGTTTCGGCACCTGCCCCCTTTATGTTTGCCGGAATTAACCTGAACCCAGACCCAACGATTCCTGGTTATTCAATGACCAGTGATAGCAATGCCCTGCCTTTGCTGTTTCAAACACCTCGCGATGGCTCTTCTGTTCCTAGTGATGAAGTGCAGGTTTTCTGTCTATCTACAAATGGCTGGCTTTGGAATGATTTATGGACTCCCGCGCTCCCAATGGGTAATGATGGCTACAGTTACATCTTGTCGGTAGGCACCATTTATGATCTTTATCTTGAAAACAATGCTGGAACCAAGTTCGTGCGCATCCGAATTCAAGTCGTTAATGTTAACAACAAGTTGCCTGTCGATCGTGGGGAAAATGATTTGAGGCTTGATGTGTTGTCATATACTGAAGGGCCAAATGATCCTTTACTTTAACTGATAAAAGAAAAAACGCCCCGCAGCGGCAATGCCGTCTGCGGGGCGTTTTTTCTTTTTCAGTGCAGGTTGTTTGAGTCCATGCCGACCGGAAAAGATGCTTCGGTAAGTAATTCCTGAATAATCTGCAGCGCTCCGGGGGTTACTTTTTTGCTGGTTGATGACTCAAAGCGACTTACAAAGGTTTCGAGATTGCTGAGAATGTAGTAAGCTTCCTGTTGGTTAAGCTTCATGCCCGTGCCTCCTGAAGAATGTGCATTTTTAGTGCTATCTTCAGTACCTATCGACAACTTGACACAAAATACTTAGCTTTTTTTTCGTCTTCGTCTTCGTCTTCGTCTTCGTCTTCGTCTTCGTCTTCGTCCTCGTGCTCGCGCCTGGGCGCTTTGTATCCTCAGGCGCCCTGACACTAGCGCATCCTGCGCGTCGTAATCGTAATCGTTCTTGTAATCGTAGTACAAAAGGTCAGGCATTATCATGCCCCTGATTTCTTTGCGTTTTAGCGATTTGGTGCAATACCTTCGCTGCAATAAACATGCTGGATATTGCTTATTGTCTGTTGCAGTGGCTGGAGTTTATGTATAAAATGGCTGCAGCCTGTTGTTTTGACGAGGAAATATGGCAATGCAAGATGAAAAATCCGGCAGAATAGCCTGGTATCGACGAATTGGCAATCGTATTGTTATAACCGCCATCGTGGCGGCTGTGCTGCCCCTGTTTCTGCTTGGCGGCACCGTGGCGGTCAAGGTGCGCATAGATCTGCTTAAACAGACTATTGCGGCGCAAAAAAGCACCATGCAGTCTTTGCTGCATGGCTTCAATTCACTGTTTAACAATTACCGTGTTCAAATTGAGTCGATGGCCAGTATGCCTGAGATGCAGTCTATGCGCCACGGCAGACAGATCCATATTGTTCAGGATTTTCTTGACCAGCAGAAGATTTATTTTGGCTGCAACATCTATGACCGCGCCGGAAAAATAATTCTCAAAGCGGTGCGCAATCACCACGAAATCGGCTTGCAGCCAGCTTCTGGTGCTATAGAGTCCGCGGCGGATGCTGGATATGTCGAAAGTTTTCGCAGGGTTGTCGCGACGCGTCAACCCACGCTTTTTGGCAATGATGCCGCAGAATTTCACGAAAAAATGCTGTTTCTGATGGTTCCGATCTATGATTTTGTCAATCCAGAAGAAGTGGTTGGCGTTATCAGCTGCTCGATCAGCATTTCTTCGCCAGATATTCACGAGATTGTCTGTGGCTTTCCGATTGCCGCGAGCGATGTTCTCATTCTTCTCGACCGTCACGGCAACGTTCTTTCTTCGCAGGGGCGTCTGCCAGAGGGGTTGCGCGGTATCAATATTGAAAAAGTAGCGCGCGGCAAGATCGAGAGCATTCTACTCGACCTGGCTGGCATAACCTATCTTGGTACGGTTTCGGCGCTGCCTGGTTCAGAAGGTCTTTTGCTGGTTGCCCGGCCACGTCACCTGGTTCTGGAATTTCTCAACCAGCTGTTGCTAGATCTCGCGCTCATGCTGGTAGTTGCCTTCGTATTAGCGGTTGCCGCCGGATTTTTTATGTCGCGCTCGATGGCAGAAGACATCAGCACTCTGGTCGAAGCGATTCGCAATGTTGCCAGCGGTGTGGTCAGCCATCGTGTTGAAGTCAGCGGGCAAGATGAGCTTGCCGAGGCTTCGCAGGCATTTAATGACATGCTTAATACCCTGGAAAAGCATCGGATGATGGACGACATCTGGCATAGAGAGTGGAACGAAACTCCGCCCGGCAAAATCGACCCGTCCGACCCGGGGGCTCGTTGATAATGTCTCAGGCTACCGCTTCGGTCATCAACGCGAATGCTATTGCCAGCAAAGAAAACCTGCCGCATCTGGTAGCCGGCTTTTTCATGCTGCTCAAGGCCAGCAATAACCTTCTCTATCTCTCGGTTCTGACAACTTTTCTTGCAAATATCGGCGCCAGTTCGATGCCCTGGGTATATTTGCTGGTTAACCTGGTTTTTATAGTGTTTCAGTTCCAGTTTATGTCGAGAATAGTCGGCTATGAGGGGCACTGGTTGCTTTCTCTGGCGAACTGGCCCGCTGCCGCGCTTTCTTTTGCCGCCGCATTTGTTTTTCCAGTAACCTCTGCCCCGCTTCTGCTGGGCTTTCTGGTGCTGGCGATGCTTGTTGATCTCGTATCTACGCAAGCCTTTACCGCGATGCTCAATCATTTTTTCTCAGTCGCCGAGTCACGGCGCTTTACGCCGGTTATCTATGCCTCGGGCAGCTTTGGCTTCATTCTCAGCGGGTTACTGCTAAAGTTTGTTCTCGATTTTGTCGGTATCAGAGGTCTGCTGGTCGGCAACGGAATTATCATTCTTCTATCAGCGATAATTCTGTGGCTGCTCAAGCCGGTAGAACAGGCTCGATTGGCCGAAAACGACGAGGTCGACCTTCCCGGAGAATCACCTGAAACCAACGCGCCGATGAGCGAGACATCGTTGCAACACCCGCTGGCGCGCCTGCTCAATATGTCGTCGTTTTTGATACTGTTTAACAAATATCTAGTCGATTTTTTGTTCGCGGCGGCTCTGACCAGCTATTTCGCCTCGGGAAACGATCTTGCGGCGTTTATGGGCGTTTTTGGAGCTTCTGCTGACTTCGCCGTAATCGGCCTGCAGACTTTTGTCATGCACCGAGTGTTTGCCGCTTTTTCGATCGGCAAAATTCTCGCAACCATGCCGCTGCTGTTGACAATTCTCTGCACTGCCGCCTCGTTCAATATGAAATTCGCGGTAGTTGCCAGCGTTCAATTTCTTGTGCTTCTCAACAGCAAGAATTTTACGGTGCCGGCAACAACGATTCTCATGGGCGTCATTCCTCAGAAACAGCGGGTTTATTACCGCCGTGACATGTCGATTGTCTGCTCTGTCTCATCGACTTTGGTCGGAATATTTCTGTTGCTGGTGCGCAATTCTATCGCTTACGAGGTTCTGTTTCTCATTGCCGCCGGGGTCTATCTGGTAATGGCGCTCGTGCATTATCTTATCGATCGTGCGTATCTGGCGACACTGCGGCGTGCCATCGACAACCGTCAAATTGATTTTGGCGAAGATCAGATTTCGTCGCTGCGCTTTTTACAGTATAGCGATCGTCTTCAGCAACTGCAGCAGCTGTTGACGGATGAGAATCCCAGAATTCGCAGCCAGGCTGTAGAAGAGGTTTCTGTCTTGCCCACCGCCACGGCAACACAGTTGCTGCTGCCTTTGCTCGAACATGAAACTGATTCGCGCTGCCTTACCGCTATTACCCGCAACCTGCTGCAGATGTCGCCCGAGGCTTCGGCACAGCATATTCAGCGAGTTCTCAATAACACAGAAGATCAACGCCTTCGCGCCGACATTCTTGAAACCATAGGCAAAGTTAGGGCGCCAGCGGTTGGCGAAGAAACTGTTTTGCCATTTCTCGATTCGCCACATCATCGCGTGCGTGCCAGCGCCATTATCAGCACGATAAGACTGGCGCGCCAGCCCGCCGTTCTTCAACGAGCCCTGAGCATACTGGCGCAAATGGCTCACGACACGCACGATCTCATGCGTGCCTCGGCGGCGGCGGTTATGGGTGAACTCGGTCTGCCTCTTTTCGTACCGGCTCTCAGCGCGCTTTCCAGCGCGAAAGAAACTGTTGTCGCCGGCAATGCCGCTTCAGCTCTGGCGCGTATCCAAACACCCGCGGCTGTCGTTGCTCTCGAGAACATGCTTTTTCACGATAACAGCGAAGTTGCCGGAAAGGTCGAAGAACTGCTTGCAGCTTCAACGCGTGACAGCATCAGCAGAATCAGCCGTCTGCTTCCCGGCATAACTGCCGAAGAGCGGCAAAAGCTGTCAACCCGTTTGCGATCAGGCCGTCATCAGGACAGCCACGAATTGTTGGCCACCATCCTTTGCCTCGACAATCTTGACCAGCGCCGTAATCTTATTTCGTTGCTCGAAAAATCTGATCGTGAAATGGTGCGGCTGATGCAGGCCTGTATCACCATGAATGCCGCAGATCAGGTTGATCTGACGATAGATCCGCTGATGATACTGGCCGGGCAGTTCGCTGGCCCCGGCTTGCCAGAGTGGTCACCCCTGCTTGGTCTGCTGGCCGGCGGCACGCTCGAAGAACCCGAGAAACATGCGGGTTTTATGCTGTCAGCGGCATGGCTTGTCACTATTTTGTGGTATGAGCGCATCGTTATTGCGCAATTGCAGGTCAGCGGCAATGCCATGGAGAAATGGCGTGGTCGAGCATGGTCTCTTGTCAGCCTTCTGGCCTGTTTTTCTGCTGAACCGGCTCCGATGAGCAGAAGTATCAATGAGCTGAAAAATGGCAAAGCCTACGCCCGCGGCATGGCAGCTGAGTATGTTGAAGCCAAAGCTGGTCGTAACCTTGCTCAGCTGATTGTGCCTCTTGTCGACAGCGGCTTTGCCATGCCGGCCGATTTGGGTGCTCTGAAAAAGCTGGCAGCTGAGCGTGGAGTTCCGGTTGATGATGAGCATCTTCTTGCTGCCCGCAGCCGACTGGTCAGGTTCGAAATTTGTGAGGAAATACCCGTATGAAGATTACTGTTTTTATAATTGTTTTGCTGGTTCTGCTGGTTCCGTTTGGTTGGTTTGCCGCTTCCGGACCCGAAATGATCCGTCTTACTCCGGTTATTGCCGAGGTTTCGCCTTTGTATATGGGCGTCATTCCCTTTATTCAGGCTGATAAGCTGCGAGAGCAGACACAGCCTGTCTGTGATTATCTTGAATCGAGAATCGGGCGACCGGTAAGGTTGACGACTGTACCAGACTACGAAAGCCTCGCGCGTCTGCTCGAGCTGGGTAAAATACATATTGCCTGGTTTTCACACGCGTCTTTCGAAAAACTTCGCGGAAAAAGGGATTGGCAGGTAATTTGCCGGCCGGTGCAGTATGACAGCGTTCTCTACAGTGGACAGATCGTTGTGCGCGAAGACAGCGAGTTTCAGACGGTGCATGATCTGCGTGACCACAGTTTTGCATATGTTGATCGCTACTCAGGCTCAGGGTTCTATTTCCCGAACATATATCTGGCTCAAGAAGGTATAAAGCCTCTCGAATTTTTCAGCGAGGTAGTGTTCACACAAAGCCACCGTTCAAGCATTGTCGGTGTGCTTGCGGGGCGTTATTCTGCCGCCGCCGTGTTTTCTTCAGATCTGGTCTACGAAAGTGGCACAGGTTTACGCGTCATCGCGCGCACCGGGCCGATTGCCAATGACCCGCTGGTTGTTCGTGCTGATTTTGATGCCAGCTTGAAAACGCAGATTGAGAAGGCGATGCTGAGTATGCATCAAGATCCAAAAGGCATTGAATACCTGGCAAATCTGAAAATCCTGCGTGGCACGTCAAAATATGTTGCAGAATCAGAAGTGCAGGCGCTGTTAAAGCAAAACGCATCTTCGCACTGATTTATTGAGGGTTTAGTAGAAATGTGGTAAAATGCGCATTATGAAAAATAATGAAATCCCTTTCTTTCTTGGATATGTTGAACAGGCAATTGGTGGTGGCCAGGATCCGCTGAACCCGTCTATCTCAATCAGCAGAAATGGCTCGCTCGCCAAATGGCGAGGCAAACTCAATTTTCTTGATCTGCGCGTCAATGATCCCGGGCTCAAAAAGAATGCAGCGGCATTTGAGCAGATCCTGCAGAAGGCCGAATCGCTGTCAATAAAAACCATTATCACATTGCCAGAATATTCCCCGGTCTATTTTGACCTGCCGCCAGAGCCTAAAGTCGATGAGTCAACCCGGCCGCCGCGTCCGGCACCGCGCGGAACCGTCAAGAACACCCATCTGACCCATTTTAAACCCGCTTATCTTGCGCTGCCCTCGGCTATTCAGGGGCACCCCTCCTATTACAATCTGTCTGTCGAAGAATGCCTGCCGGTTATCGAACTGGCTGCCCGGCATTCTATTAAAGATGTTATTGTGCCTGTGTCTGAACCCGGCGTGTTTCTTGATCCCCAGGCCGAAGTAAGATTCAAGAAAGCACTCAAAGAATTGTACGCCGCGGCTGCCAGTTCTTCGATATCGCTGCATCTGCGTAATGGCGGCATCTCGCTTTCAGTATTCCGCAAGCTGGCGCGCGAGTTTGGCTGCAAGCTGGCTTATGACGTGGGAATAGCCCATCTCGAAGGCGACAACATTGTTGATACTTACCAGAAATTAGATGACGTGATTTCAATAATCAGTTTGCATCAGGTTTTGCCTGGCCTCGACAAGTTCGGCGCCCGGCGCGAAGCCATGGAACGAGCCCTCAAAGAATACATCGCGGCGCGCAATGAATATCGCCAGAGCGTTGAAGATAAAGACGACAACTACAGCGCAAAGTGTCTGAAGCGTTTCAATTTTGCACTGAAAGACTACCAGGAAGCCAGTCGCAATACCTATCTGAATCTTGGCCTCTACCAGAGTGGCGATCTTAATCTGGTGCCGTTGCTCAAAGAAATTCGGAGCAGCATCGAAGCTGGCGCCGAAAAGTATGTTCTGCTGGCGATGGTGCCAAACACGCGCAATAATGATTTTATCCTTCAAAAACTGGCTCCTGAAAATTTTTCTGGCGCCTTCTGATTCGGGAGTATGATGAAAAAAAGCATTCTCACGGCTCTCTTGTGTGCGGTCTGCCTGACCCCCTTGTCGGCATCTTCCGCCGGCAAAACCCGCAGTGAAGGCATAACTGCGCCATATACGCTGAATAATTGCTTAAGCAGAGCCGAAGAGCTGTTTCGTGCCAATAATTATCGCGATGCCCTTATCTTTTATTACGAAGGCATGAGCATGACTTCCAGCGAAGAAGTTAAGGCACGTCTGCATTTTCGTATTGGTGAGTGTCTTGAGGCGATCAGGCGCTTTGACTTCGCTACTTATAATTATAAGAAGGCTGTACAGGGGAAGTTGCCAGAATTGTTGGCAAGCCGCGCGATTATGAAGCTCGAACATCTTCCCGAGCTGGCGCAGACTGAAGAAGCGACCCGACTGTTCAAGCGCGCGATGGATCTTTATCGCCGCCGCAACATTCGTGATGCCATTGACGATTATCTCGCCAGTCTCAGACTTATGCCGACGCTGATGGCCCAGGATGAATCAGGTCTCATCGAAGATGCCGTAAAATACCTGACTTTTTTATCTGAGAGCAAAGAACGTGAGCCTGATCGACTGCTAAAATTGGCGACTCTGCTTGAGTTGCGCGGCGATGTTGAAAAATCGATCGAGACCCTGCAGCAGATCACTATTATTTATCCTGAATCAGACCAGGCGCGTCAGGCTGACGAAAAACTTGAGCTTTTTACGCAGCGGCGTACTGCCTATGTGGAACCCGTTAAGCCGGCCAGCGCGCTTAACGAGGTGTATGGTGAGGAAACGACTCTACTGTTCAATGAAGCTTTTGATTTTCGTAATGCCGGTACAATCTCGCGACAGCTTGAAAACGCAGCGTTCACTCTGCGCGCAATCAATGAGCGGCCTGGCATACCGCCAGATCGTTTCGAGGTGTTTTCGATAACCCTTGGGCAGGGCAGCGATCAGCGCGATTTTCTGTTTACCGCAGAAGAGGGAATTGATCAGAAAAACTTGAGTTTTGTTTCTGGTGAAGTTAAATACTCAGTTGCCTTTACCTCGATCAATCAGACACATGGTTTTGTCCAGGATCTATATGGCGACGGCCGTCGGCCAGTCACTCTGTTTTCAAACATTGGTGTACAGCTCAAGATTGAGCGCCAGCAGGATTAGCGAAGAGAAAGGACAGATACTATGTTTTTTCAGATTTTTGGCTATGCGTTTGGCTTATTTATGGCTGTACATTATTATGTTTTGCTCGTGTTTCTGCCGGCGTTGCTAGACAGTTTCCTCGACGATAATTAATTCGCGCAAAAATATATGAATTCTGCTATCATATTCGAATCGCCTTGGCGGAATTTCTGTACATAGACCTGGGAGCGTGGTATGAGAAAGAGATTTTCTGGGGAAGACCTCAAGGAACTGAGCCGCGAAGAGTTGTATGATCTCGCGCAAGAGTTTGAACTGGCAGTGCGCAAAAACAGCACAAAAGAAAAATTGATCGAAGCATTGCTGCCGTTCGTGCAGAAAGCACCCAAAAAGGCTGAAGCATCCGCAAAATCGGCTGTAAAATCGGCAGAAACTACTAAAAAAACTGCAGGTCGACCGGCAAAGACTGTCGCAAAGTCTGAAAAATCCACCATCCCTTCTATGCCCGCAAAAGCAGACAAGCCTGCTAAGCCAGCCACGGCCGCTTCAATGCCTGGTAAAACAGCAGTAAAAGCTGCTAACAGCAAAGATTCTGCAGATGTTGTCACCAAAACTGCCAAAACAGAAAAGTCTGCTAAACCCGCCAAACCTGCAGTGCCAGGCAAAGACATTTTAGCTGTGACCACAGCAGACAAGCCTGCAATGAAAGATAAAAAAGCTGCGACTGAAAGAACAGCCGTAAAAACCTCTAAGACTGCGCCAGCCAGAACTCCGCAGAAAGAGCCGGCAAAGAGCTCAAAGACTTCGCCTTCGCCAGCCAAATCAAGTCATGCAGAGTCGACAAAGATCTCTAAGGCTTCGACTTCGTCAGCCAACACCTTTCTGAAAGAGCCAACCAGTAACTCGAAGATAGAGCCGGCAAAAAAAGCAGTCCGGAGCGCCGAAAAATCTGTTGCTCCGGTAACTCCGGCTGAGAAGGCCACGGCAGCAAAGCCAGTTGTAAAAATATCTGCAGCCAGTAAAACGAACGCCAGTTCTGCAAAAATGAGCCAGGACAAAGGCGAAGCTGCAAAGCGCCCAGCTGTTGAAAAACCTGTTACTGTTGAAGAATCTTCAACAAAAAAGGGCAGGGGACGCCCGCCGAAAAAATTAGAAGCCGCCGAAAAACCGGTTGAAGTGCCGCCGACAAAAGGCCGCGGCCGCCCGGCAAAAGCGCTTGAAAAAGCCGCAATAAAAGTTGTCGAAAAAGTCGCTCAAAAGAAGACTGAACCCGGCGTTGCCGATGAGGTGTCTGTAGCCAAAAAGCGCGGCCGCCCGGCAAAAAAAGCTGAGGAATCGCAGGTAACTGCGCCAGCTGATGTCCAGCCCGCCAGCGAGACCTCCGCGTCTGATTCTGCGGTAAAGGGACTTGCCCATAATTTTGCTAAAAAAGCCGATGACGCTCCGCCGTCCAAGAATAAAAAGGGCGCTGCGGTTCTCAAAGACGGTGTGGCTATTCCGGTTGAAACGAGCAGTCGCCAGAAACCCTCTTCAAAAGCCGAACAAATCGAAAAAGAGCGTTCTGAACGCCATGCTTCACTTAAAACCACCATGGAAGTGCCGATTTTTCAGCCGGTAACCGGGTTAGAAGGCCCTTCGACAGTAAGTGAAGACGAGCTGACCGGTGAGCTTCCGTTAGAATATGGCGAGACCAGAATTGTCATGCAGATTCGCGACCCACACTGGGCTTACGCCTACTGGGAAATCCCACAGGTCGAACTTAAACGGCTAGAACTCGAAGTCGGTATTTTTGAGTTTGCCCATTCGCATTTTGTGCTGAGATTGCACAATGTTTCGCAGGGCTTCTCGCAAGAGATCAAGCTCAGCGAACATGCCCGCAACTGGTATATTTATCTTGAAAGCCCGCAGTCAGTTTATCAGGTTGAACTTGGCATGCACAGCCCGACCGAAGGCTACACCTTTATCTCACTGTCGAACCTGGTTCAGACGCCACCAGATCGCGTGGCCGGACGCTGGGCAGCTCCGATTGCACCAGAACCGGTTGCAACACCTGACCCGGAAGACAGACTCGGTGGCCATGAACTTATTGACAGGCCTGAGGCACCAGGTATTGCCAGAATTACCGAGCCTGAATATGTCTATTTTTCAAGTGTAACCGGGGAAAGCATTCCGCACCCGGGATCTTCAGATCTGCTGGCCGGTCAGCGCCTGGTTCCGCCAGAAATGCCATCTTCGGCTGAAGCCGCGTTGCTGCCTGGTGGCATATCGTCCTTTGCCATGCCTGGCTCATTTGCCATGCCAGGCTCTTTTGCCATGCCGACTTCGCCGATGCCGTCTTCTTCAGACTGGACTTCCGCTGGCGTCAGCAGTTTCAGCGGCAGGCCCGAAGCCGCCGAAGACGACGACATATTTCTGGTTGCAGCTGTCGAGGTTATCGTGTACGGCCGCGTAAAGGTTGGTTGTGAACTGACTTTTCAGGGCAATCCGCTGCGCGTGCGGCCTGATGGCTCATTCAGTCTGCGGCTGGCTCTGCCTTTTGACAGCGGGCACAGCATCGATCTCCTTGCCACCGACCCTCGCACCAGAAAAACACGAACTATCAAAGCAGCTGTCAGTCTCAAAAAAAACTGACAAAACGTGATGAACACTACCGGCTACCTTTCTCTTATACTGCATGCTCACCTCCCCTTCGTTCGCCACCCTGAACACGCCGACATGATGGAAGAACGGTGGTTGTTTGAAGCAATCACCGAAACCTACGTGCCACTGCTCGACGTCTTTGGCAAACTCTGTGCTGACGGCATCAAATTTCGCATCACCATGACGCTCACTCCGCCTCTCGTCAACATGCTGTCTGATGACCTGCTGATCGCGCGATATTCGCGACACCTTTCCCTTCTCGAAGAGCTTGCTGAAAAGGAAGTTGACCGAACCCGCTGGCAGCCTGAATTTCACACTTCTGCGCTGATGTACCGCGAAAAATTCAATCGCATTCGCAAGATTTTCAATAGCTGGCAGGGCAATCTGGTGCGCGCCTTTAAGAGTTTTCAGGACGCCGGGGTGCTTGAGATAATAACCTGCTGCGCTACACACGGCTTTCTGCCGCTAATAAACGACTTTAGAGAGGCTGTGCGCGCCCAGATCGACATGGCGGTGCGTGATTACCACAAACATTTTGCCCGGCAGCCACGCGGAATCTGGCTGGCGGAATGCGCTTACAACCCCGGTGATGACCAGATTCTTAAAGAGTTTGGCATTGATTATTTTTTTACCGACACACACGGTATTCTTTACGCTGACCCGCGACCAACCTACGGTGTTTACGCGCCGGTAGCCTGCACTTCCGGAGTGGTCGCATTCGGGCGCGACGTCGAGAGCAGTCGCCAGGTCTGGTCGGCGCACGAAGGCTACCCGGGCGACCCGGCTTATCGCGATTTTTATCGCGACATCGGTTTTGATCTCGACCTTGATTACATCCGGCCATATATTCATGAATCCGGGCATAGACTGGGCACCGGCATCAAGTATCATCGCATTACCTCGCGTGAAATCGAAGAAAAAGAGCCTTATAATTACCAGGAAGCCATGGCGCGCGTAGCCGCGCATGCCGCGCACTTTCTCTGGTGCCGCGAGCGTCAGATCGAGTATCTGGCCGGCAATATGGAACGTAAGCCGATAGTGGTATCGCCTTACGATGCTGAGCTCTTTGGCCACTGGTGGTATGAGGGCCCCGATTTTATTCACCATGTATTGCGAAAAGTTGCACTCGAAAGCGAGATCGTAAAACTGGCCACACCTTCTGATTACCTCGATGAATACCCGCGTAATCAGCAGTCAACGCCATCCCTTTCGTCATGGGGCCACAAGGGCTATAACGAAGTCTGGCTTGACGAAAGCAATGCCTGGATATACCCACATATGCACAAGGCGTCTGAACGTATGATCGAGCTTGCCAACAGCTTTCCGGAAGCTTCGGGGTTGCAGCTGCGCGCGTTGAATCAGGCCGCCCGTGAGCTGATGCTGTTGCAGTCTTCAGACTGGGCTTTTATCATGAAAACCGGCACGACAGTTGGTTACGCGCACAAACGCACAAAGGACCATGCTTTCAGATTCACCAGGCTTTACGAAGATATAAGAAAAGGCAGTATCAGCGAGAACTGGCTGCGCGAGGTCGAGCGTCGCGATAACATTTTCCCGGAGATGGATTATCGGATTTATCGCAGCTTATAGAGAGGTGTTATGAGCAAGTCGGCAATTTTATCTGCTGTTAAATCGATCTTTATCGCTTCGGCAGCAACGAAATCTCTCGAAACCCTTAGAACCGGCCTGATATCTGGATTTTCAATCGCGCTGCTTTCGCTAATGATAATGATGTCGGGAGCGTTGAACGACACCGATGCCAAGCTCAATTCAATGATTCTGCAGATGCGGCTGCAGTCGAAAGAGTATGACAAAAGCAAATCTGAGGAGCACCCACGCGTCTGGATTGTCAAAAAAGATCAGGCGACATCAGAGCTTCTCGAAAAAAATCCTGACCGTGATGAATTTGCCTCAATGTTTCGTTTTCTCGGCGGTTACCAGATTGCTAAAAGGCGTTCAGAAGATAAGGGACGCGGCTTACGCGTTTTATGCATCGAGATCGGAACGTTTTCCGGGATAACAGATCTAGTTTTTAAAACCGGCTATGACGAGTGGGGTTCCTTTTTAGATGCCTCTGAACCGGCGTCAGCAACCCAAAACAAAATTTTTGATCAGACACAGTGGCATTCTACCGGTCGCCGCATTCGTGACTTTTTTAAGAACAACCCTGATAAACATGGCTTCAGCAGCCTGATCAAGGTTGAGTCTGTGTTCTGGAACCCGATGCAGAAGAATTTTTTTACCAGCCTGTCGGGTTCAACACTTGATCGCACAGCCTCATACCAGAAATTTTTCCTTTTGCCTACTCTGGCAATCAACTGGGGTGACCCAGAGTTAAAGGAATACATTCAAAAGTCTCTTGAAACGCCTGATAAGAATACCCCTGAACCAGTTGACGCTGAAGATCAGACTGACTACAAGCTTTTTGGCGGCTGTGCAGCAGGCGGTATTGGGGATCACGCGAATGCCGGTTTTAACGAGCAAATGGGCGCTGATGCTCTCTATCTTCTCAACTGCTGGAAGAATCTTCTGGAGAACATTGGCCGTCTGTCTCCCCGCTTCAGCATTGATCTATATGATAGGCCAGGCAATGTATTAAGCATTTCACTTCATGCCGATATCGAGCACCCGCCCAGTGAATTTCTCATCGAACCGGCCGCGATAATCGGCTTTGACTTTGTTTTGCAGGGTGACAAAAGACCAGAAACAGATGCCATGCTGGTTAATGCAATTGCTTCCAGCCAGAGCAAAATTATTCTGGCAGCCCATACTTTGCGCGAAGAAGTCGCGATTACGCCCTCTGAGACCGATACTGCATCCGATGCCGCAAGACTGGCCAAAGCCGGCACCAAAGTTGTGACTCGCACGATTATGCCACATGCAAAGTTTGTTACGGGTAATGCTGAAACTGCCATGATCGACATGGGTGTTGGCAGCAAAAGCTTCGTGACTGCGGCTCCGGTCTTTATTCTGAATGAGCAGACCAGGCAGTTGTTGCCTTCTTTCAGCCTTAAGATTGCCATGCTCGAACTCGATCGCCAGTTCCCCGACAAAAAGCCCTCATATTCTGATGAGATGAACAGGGCTCTGGTCGATATCTACGACAGCGTTGCTTCTGGTACCTTTGGCGGACCTCTGGTTATCCACGATCGTCGCATACCTGTGACCAGCAGCGGCATGATGCTGATCGATTTTGTCGGTTCGACTGTGCGTGGCAGTAAAGGTGCAGCGATTGGCTCTGTTTCATTTTATGAATGTTTTGATCGGAAAACCCTTAAGAAATTTTCGCGAGCAATGCCCGAAAAAACGGCGCTGCAACCAGATAACGCCCATGCCAGAATATTGGGGGCGGGCGCTGGCAGCAAGAACAAGTCAGGCCAGATTCTCCTGGCAGGCCCTTTCGAGGCAAGTGACTTTGACTTTTTCCCGACACCGCTCGATCTGCAAACTATTTATCGAGTACAAAAAGAACCTCTGATGGGAATTGAAATCCATGCTAACGCGATCATCAACATTCTCGATCAGCTTTATATCAGCCACCCCAATAGTCGTCATACTGCTATAGCTCTTTTCCTATCGTGCCTGCTGCTGGGTTTTCTGCTCGATATTCTGACTCCTGTTGCCGGCGCTTTTCTGACTTTTGCCTTCATGATCAGCGCTTTCTGGCATTCTTACAACTCCTATCATATTGCCCGCCAGATGTTTAACTGTTCTGCTCTGCTGATAAGTTACCCCGCGATCTGGGCTATCGCAACGCTGACCAACTATGTGCGACAGCGCGTACGTGCGCAAAAAACCAAAGACATGTTTTCGCGCTTTGTTGCTGCTGACGTCGTGCAATACATGCTTGATAACCCCGAACTCGTAAAACCTGGTGGCGACAAGGTCGAGTTGTCGATATTCTTTTCCGATGTTGCCGGGTTTACTTCAATATCAGAAGCTCTTACCCCAGAAGAACTGGTAGTGCTGCTTAACGAATATCTCGGTGCAATGACAGATCTGCTGTTTGAATACGGCGGCACGCTCGACAAATTCATCGGTGACGCGGTAATGGCATTCTGGAATTTCCCGCGCAAGCAGGACGATCACGCTGTGCGCGCCTGTCTGTGCGCGATCGCCATGCAGCGCAAGATCAACGAACTGCAGATCGGCTGGCAGGCGCGAGGTCTGCCGCGAGTTTCTGCCCGTGCCGGCATTAACTCTGCCAATGTTGTTGTTGGCTACATGGGTTCTTTAAAGGCGCAGATGAATTTTACCTGTATGGGCGACGGTGTTAACCTTGCTTCACGCCTGGAAGGCGCGAACAAGGAATACGGCACCATGCTTATGGTCAGCGACGCGACCTACCAAAAGGCAAAGCATGCGGTTACCGGCAGATTTCTTGACTTTCTGGCGGTCAAAGGTAAAAAGGAACCGGTGAAAGTTTTTGAACTGGTAAGCGAAATCGGCAAGGAACCACCGGGCTGGAGCGAACTTGTCGCAATGTATGATCGCGCCATTCAGTTGCACCTCGACCGCAAATGGGACGAAGCCATAGCGACTTTTGAAGAAATTCTTGTGCGCTGGCCTGATGACGGGCCCAGCAGAACATATATTACCCGTTGCAACGAATACAAGCAGACTCCCCCACCAGAAGGCTGGGACGGAAGATATATTCTCACCCACAAGTAATATTCAACTTATCTCGTTCGTAAATCCCTTTGCATTGTCCTGTTGTATGTTATTTCGTGCTCGTGCTCGTGCTCGTGCTAGTGCTCGAGCTCGTGCTCGTAATCGCACATGGGCGCGCCGTCTTGGCAACTCTGCGGGATGCGCTTCTCTAATTGCCAAAGGCCATAGAAACACCACCTAAGGAGCAGTCTAATCCTCAGATGCCCTGGCAATAGCGCATCCTGCGCGTCGTAATCGACATCTGGTCGTCCTGCGCGCAGTCACAGGATCCAGAATGGCAATAAGAACATGGATTTTGCGTCTTCGCTATTCTAAGCGCGAATGACAGTTTTTAAACATTGTTTAACTGTGACAGAGGACTGTTCTTTTGCCGTGAGCGAATTTTTTGAGAATAGTATGATTTTCCAGGTAATTAAGGATAAAATAAAAAATATGGTGCTTAACCACGGCAAGATGTGATATTTTTGTTGTCCCTTGTATTGGCCAAAACAGTCGCACACAATCAGGAACAGGATGAAACCAGAATTCGATTATCATACATTTATTGACAACGCTACGGTTATCGAAACCGTTGAACAGCTCGAAAGTTTTTTAAAACGCGCAACTGGAAGCGATATTATCGCTGTAGATGTTGAGTCTGCCGGTTTTTATCGGTATTATGCGCGAGTTAATCTTATACAAATCGCGACCAGAACCGAAGCAGTGATCGTTGATCCGCAAAAAATCAAGGATTTTTCAAGCTTTCAGACGTTTGCCGCTCAGAGCAAATGCATGTGGGTTTTTCATGGCGGAGACTATGATGTCTCAATGCTGGCACGTGATCTCGGCATTTTTATACCACGCATGTTTGACACCCGCAAAGCTGCCGAGTTTCTCGGTCAGCGCGAACTAGGCTTGCGTGCCCTGACCGAAAAGTATCTCGGATTTACCCTCGACAAGAGGCTGCAGCGCTGCGACTGGTCGCGCCGCCCTTTGACTGCCGCAATGATTGAATATGGACTTCTTGACGCGGTATGTCTCGTTCCAATTTTTGACTTCATGGTTCGCGAACTCGATGATCTTGGGCGCCTGGACTGGACCATGCAGGAATGCGAATACATCGCCCGCGAAGCCAGAGAGTCAAGTCCACCGCTGCGCAATCCCTACGCGTTTCGCATCAAGGGCTCTTCACGCCTTTCTCAGCGTTCGCTGGCTGTTCTTCGCTCGGTGTGGGAACTACGCGAAAAGATCGCTGAGCGCCACGACCGCGCTGCATTTATGCTGCTCAGCAATCTGGCTCTTCTTGAAATTGCCAGACAAATGCCGAGAACCGTATCTGGACTGACTGTAATCAAACACATCAGCAGAGACTTTCTCAATCGCCATGCATCAGAAATTCAGGCTGCAATCAGAGAGGGTATGGAGGCCGATCTTTCAGGCCTTGAGCCGCCGCCAAGGCCGCGCGATCGCCAGGAGCTTCTGAACGCCTGGGAAGGCGAGCTGGCCAAAGCTTTGCGCGAAATTCGCGATGACCTGGCCAACAAGATGCAGATTCCGGCTTCGGTTCTGGCGCCAACGCATGCTCTCTACGATCTGGCAAAAGTTCGGCCTGAAAGCATGGGTCAGCTTATTCAGAGCGAAATTCTACATGAATGGCAGGCAAGGCTGCTTGGCGACGAGTTTTTATCGATTCTCCAACAGGAACCCCCGCAGAAAATCCGCAAAGGCCGTCGCCGTCGTCGTCGCAAAGTTTCCTAGTGCTGGCGTTACAAAAAACATGCACTGTTGAACATTCTTTGTGTAGTGTTCAATAGGCAGCCCGCTTTTAAAAAGACTCCAGAAAAATAAGTGTAACAAAACTATTTTTTTTGTCCAAAACTCTTGCGCCTCGGGGTACCATTCCGTATAATCAAGAAACTAAGCTTTTACAAGTATGATAAGTAATTAGGAGGAAAGAGCTTGAAACGTATTACCAGTTTGTTTGTTGTTCTTAGTCTGCTCGGCTCTGGCGCCGCTTTTGCCGCTGGGGTGTCTGCTAGCGCTTCTCGTGGTTATTCAACCACTCTCACAGTCGAATGTCCGAAGGTTGATTTGACTGAATCTCAGGTTCTCGGTGCTAAGGCCTATCTGGTCACTGCTCCAGAATCTTCTCTCTCATCTGAAAAAGATGCACCGACCCTGCCAAAATATACCGCAATGGTTATGGTAGACCCGGCTCGTCGCCCCGTATTTCAGGTAAAAAGCCTTGAATCCGAAATCGTTGAACTTGACGCTCGTGTAGTGCCCAGCAAAGGCAATTTCACCCGCAACATCAGCATCGAATCCGTACCTTTCAATTTTGGTCCGGCTTACAGCGCTGATGCCTGGTATCCGTCTGACAAAGACCTTGTTAAAATGGGCGAACCCTTCATTTTCCGCGACATCCGTGGCGTAAACATGATCATCAATTCTGTTCAGTACAATCCTGTTCAGAACAAGCTCAAAATCCACAAGAAACTTCAGGTTTCAATCAATGCCGATGAAAAGACTTCCAAGAATACTCTCAAGAAGTCTGGCCCAATCAGCAAAGTTTTCGAACCGATCTACAAGAGCACTTTTGTTAACTACACAGAAGCCGCCCGCCGCCTGCCACGTCTCGACGAGAATGGCCGCCTGCTCATCATCTGCTACGACGATTTCATGAACGCCATGAAGCCTTTCGTAGATTGGAAAAAGAAAATCGGTATCAATGTTAAGCTCGTTCCCCTTAGCGAAGTTGGCAAAACCAATACCGAAATTCACGCTTTCATTAAAGATGAATTCGCACAGAATGGCCTTACTCACATCATGCTGGTTGGCGATGCCGAACAGATCCCGACCAACAAAGGCGTTAAAGAACGCGCTGACTCTGACCCCTGCTATGTAAAAATAGTTGGCGACGATCACGTTCCGGATGCAATCATCAGCCGCCTGTCTGCTACCACTGAAAAAGACGTTGCCTATCAGGTTGCCAAGTTCGTAAACTACGAACGTTTCCCGACCACTGACAAAGCCTGGTATACCAGAGCTCTCGGTATCGGTTCTAACGAAGGTAACCCGACCGATAAGGTTTATATCGAACAGATTCGCACAGCTCTGCTTGATAAGATGTTCACAGAAATTTCCAGCGCTTATGATCCGGGTGCAACTGCTGCCATGGTTAGCGATGCCGTTAACAAAGGCCTCAGCCTGATCAACTATCTTGGCCATGGCTCCGGCACCAGCTGGGGAACCACCCGCTTCAGCAACACCAACGCTGGTCAGCTGAAAAACGGCTGGATGATGCCCATCATCTGGGACGTCGCCTGCGTAAACGGTCGTTTCGTTAACTACACTGGTTTCGGCGAAGCCTGGATGCGTTCAGGTAACATCGAAGCTCCGGCCGGTGCAGTATCTTACGCCGGTGCAACCACTAACATGGAATGGGTTCCCCCGATCCACGTTCAGGCTGAATTCAACAAGAACCTCATCGCTAACGAAGTCTACAAGACCACCGGCGGAATCTTCTTCAACGGCGTAATGAAGGGTCTCGAACTCTATACTGCAGAACCCACCAAATCAGGCGTTATGATGCTTGAGCAGTGGAACCTTTTCGGTGATGGCACTTCTCTGGTCCGCTTCAAAGCCCCGACCAAAGTTAAAGCCGAAAACAGAGCCACCCGCAATGGTGATGCAGTAACTGTTAAAGTTAACGTTGTAGACGAAGACGGCAAAGCTGTAAGCAATGCTCGTGTAACCGTTTACACCGAAGGCGTTGAAAACGTTCGTGTTGCTACCACTAATGACGAAGGTGAAGCTGCGCTGACCATGCCCGGCGACATGACTGCCGGTTATGTAACCATCATTCACTCAGACATCGTTCCGGTTGTTGACGAGCCAATCGTTTTCTAAACCAGATTCTTAAAAAACCGGCCACCTTGGTGGCCGGTTTTTTTTGTCAAAATTTCGCAGGTAGGGCAGTTGACCTGAAGATAATCAGAGCGGTTTTTTACGGCGCCTGCCATTTGTCTTGAAAGTCTGTTTGCCTGACTAGTCAATTGTCACGCTTGAGTTCAAGAATTCGATTCATGGTATACTGCTAATGCCGGGCTCTCGGCAGGAATTCATTCGCTACAACTCTCGCCAGACAAAACTTTCAGTTTCGAGTTGTCGTGGTTGCGTCAAGGCAGACTGGCTCTCAGAGCTGCTCTATCCTGCGCAGCTCTGTATAAGCACGTCCTTGTGCAAAAAGTCTTCGCTCATGAAAACCCTGCCTGCGCCCTTGTAGCTTTTTATAGATGGCCGTTTTTAGACGCATATATTGCCAATCGAACTTATGCCATTCAAATGTGACAGAGGACTAGTCCAGGTGCTCAGATGAATTAAATAATGCCGTTGAGCAGAAGTACTCGCAAGATAAGATTCGCGACCATGCCGGCTGCGAGATCATCGGCAACAATACCTGTTCCGCCGCGAAAAGTCTGAAAAAGGTTGATCGGAAAAGGCTTTAAGATATCGAGCAGGCGAAAAAGTATAAAGCCCGCCAGAATGGTGCCAAAACTCGCATTCCAGATGAACAGAAGTGTCGCCCACATGCCGACAGCCTCGTCTATTACCACTTCTTCAGGGTCAATGCTGCGGTCGATTCTCTCTATTCGCTCAGAAATTCCAATGGCAATAAGTGAAAACGTGAAAAACAGGCCAATCTGTGGCCATGCGCCAAAGTTCCTTGTCGCCAGAAAAAGCGCAATGCCCGGCAGGCTGCCAAGGGTGCCCGGCGCTTTTTTTATGTAGCCGAGTCCAAAGCAGGATCCCAACAGTTTTATGCTGCCGATACTCGCCGAGCTGTTAGTCCAGGAAGTGCCAATTCGCTTTGAAATAGTCATATCCAGAATACACCGTGGTGACTGCCGCGATAATCATAAGAACCTGTATTGTCGCAGCATAAAATTGCATCAGCTGGGCCAGCCAGTCATGATGCGCGTAGGTGAGCAAAAATACCCTGATACTTAAAAAGCATAAAGCTGTGATAATTGCGGTAAGCTGTGTCGTGGTCTTAAGCTTGCCGGCTCCGCTGGCTTCAATTACCTGGCCGCGCTCGGCGCAGATGAGTCTGAGGCCTGTTACCGCGAACTCGCGTGCGATTATTATTATGGCAACCCATGCTGCAGTGTGCGTGATCTCGCGATATTCTACCATCGCAATCAATGCTGTAGAAACCAGCAATTTATCGGCAATCGGATCCATAAATCTGCCAAAAGTAGTAACCTGCTTGTATCGCCTTGCCAGGTAGCCATCGTAGTAGTCGGTGATTGCGGCCAGTATGAAGATAATTGCTGCTGCAGCCTTACCCCAGTCGCCTTCGAGGCTGGCTCCTGGCGCGCGGTAAAAGAAGGCAAACATGAAGAATGGTATCGCCACTACTCGTGCCAGGGTAAGTTTGGTCGCCAGATTCATTTTACCAGCTCCGCGGTGAAGTCGTATGAATCTGCATGCGTGATGCGAGCTTTTACTATGTCGCCAGGCTTAAGATTGTGACTCCCCATGATAGTCGTTACATTGTCGACTTCGTAGGCGTCGCCCGGCGTTCGTGCCAGAACCCTGTCACTGAGAACTTCGTCGACTATAACACTGATTGTTTTGCCAGTCAGGCGCTGGTTTTGCTCGCCAACAATCAATTGCTGAAGTGTCATGAGCTGGTCGAGGCGAGCCTGACGCGTAGACGCTCTGACTTGCGGGGCCATTGTCGCGGCCGACGTTCCTTCTTCTGTCGAGTAGGCAAACGCACCGACGCGATCAAGCGGGTGCTCTTCGATAAAGCCGATGAGCTTGTCAAAATCGCGCTTTTTCTCTCCGGGAAAGCCGACAATAAATGTTGTTCTGATTGTTCCGTCGGGAAAATTGCGTCTGATGTGCTCAATCAGGCTGATCATGTGCGCTGGCGTTGTGTTACGGTTCATCAGCTCAAGCATATGCTTTGAGATATGTTGAAAAGGTATGTCGAAGTAGGGGAGTACCTTTTTGATGCTGTAGAGTTCATCTATCAGCTTAATGCTGAGTCCGCGAGGGTGCATATAGTGTAATCTGATCCAATCGAGGTTTTCGATCGTTGAAAGCTCTTTGACCAGTTCTGGCAGATCGCATTTGCCGCTGATATCGCTGCCGTATCTGGTTATATCCTGTGCGACGACCGAGATTTCACGTGCTCCGGAATCAGCAAGCAGTTGCGCATCAGCAAGAATATCACTCTGGGTACGTGAATAAAAAGGCCCTCTGATGCCTGGTATCGCGCAGTAAGAGCAGCGGTTGCTGCAACCTTCAGCGATTTTGAGGATACCAATGTGTTTGGGCGTGAAGAATCGCCAGCTCTGGCTGTAATCAGGAGCTGTCTTGCTTGCTTGATTGAGTGAGACAAGTGAGTTGAGCTGGTCTTCGCTCATGAATTCATATAAATAGTCGATTTCTGGGATTTCGCTCAATATTTCTGCGCGGTAACGCTTGATCAGGCAGCCAAACACACACACCTTTACGCCTGGTCTGGCGCTTTTCAGTGTGATGTTCTGCATGATTGTCTGCAGCGACTCTTCTTTGGCATCGTTGATGAACCCGCAGGTGTTGATCATGATCAAATCGGCTGCGTCTGGTTTTTCAGCCCAGCCCCAGCCTGCAGCGGCAAAGCGGTTAGCAATGCGCTCTGAGTCCGCGGTGTTTTTGTTGCAACCGAGTGAAATCAGGTGAAATTTCATAGTGATAGAATACCTTTCTGGCACAGAAAAGGCAAGTAATCTGAAATTTCACCAGTTACTCGTTGTTGATAGACTGCCAGCAGCACTCGCGGCGTTGTTCGCCGCGCCTTTCATGTGCTTTGTTATAAGCTCACAAGACAAGAACTGTCTTTCGTCGGCATCTATTATCAATTAAATAGTAATGACGGGTTGTTTGTGTTCGCGTTTATGTGATTATATTATCTTTTAAGTGATTTTGGTCCGAACTGAAAATTCTTTTTTCGCATGGTTAGCTCTATTCTAAACAACATTATCAGGTCTGGGCAGATCTGTTTTCTTTTCTTTATTTGCGGTGGTGTTATTAAAGTGAGGCGAGGAATAAAATTTTTCAGCAGCGAAGGTTTTGGTTTCGAACCAGAAAAATGGCTGTGCAATTCTTTTCTCAGTGTATAATGTTGCATAAGAAAACTTGTCTTTGTGCCGAAAAGCATGTTGGATGCTTTTTGGGGGAGGATATCAATATGGCTAATTCGACAATTCGCCGACAGGCGATTGCCTGTCAGTTGTTGCTTGCGGGTTTTATGCTTGCAGCTGGCGTGTCGCTTTCTTCGACCGTTATGGCTGTGGAATTGACAGCAGATACTCCCGCCCTGGCTCAATCTGAGTCGCTTGCTGCCGGCCAGGTAACCGCTTTCCAGGGTGAAGAAGTGTATGGGCTGGAAAAGTTTTCAAAATCTGTTGAAGAATTGCATAATGTGGTTGCCGTAGAAAAAGTCAGCAAAGACAATGAGGCTGTTGAAGAAGTTTCGTTCATTGTCGCCGGCGAGGTCAGCAATCCTGGTGAATACTCTCTGTCTCCCCCGGTAAGCCTTCTGGCAGCAGTGCTTACTGGCGGCGGGCCGTCTTCAAGCGGAAGCTTGCGCCGCGTTGCGGTTTATCAGACCGGAACCTTGCTTGGAGAATATGATCTTTACAGCTTTTTGCGTGAAGGTCGAATTGCCGACGATTTTATTTTTAACGGCGGTGAGCAGATAGTGTTTTTGCCTTGTGGTCCGCGTGTGGCTATTTCTGGGGGCGTTAAAACTCCCGCTGTTTTTGAGCTGAAAGAGGGAGAAATGACGCTTGCCATGGCTCTGGATCTGGCCGGTGGTTTTGATTCTGGCGAAGGCAGCTGGCAGGTTGAGGTGACCAGGCTTGCTGGTGTGCGGCAGATAATTGCATTTTCTGCAGATGTTGTGGCAGGAGGAGATGTGCCGGCTTTTAATATTGAAGCAGGCGACCGGATTCGCGTTTTGCGAAATGACAGTTCTCGCCCGGCAAACGTTTATGTGCGGTTTCCGGAAAATGTGTCTGGCAATTTTAGCCATCAGTCCGGCATGAAGATTTCTGATCTGATTGATTGTCTTAGGCCGCTTCCTGAAAACATCGCTCTGGGTTATGCTGAGCTGCTAAGGGAAGGACGGTCTGATAACAGATACGAAGTTATCGGCATATCGATAGATGTGCTGTTGCAGCAACTCGCTTTCGGTGACAAGTCAAACGACTTTATGCTTTACCCTGGTGACTGTCTGGTGCTTTTTGATCGCGAAATTTTTGATAAAAAGCCGGTGGTAGGGATTGAGATGCCTGGAAAACCGCTGCTGCTGGTTGATTTTAAGCCAGGAATGACGGTGTGCGATCTGCTTGATAATGCTGAAATCCGGCTCCCTGAAAAGGGCATGCGGTCTGTTGTCTGCCGCCGGCAGTTGAATGGCTCAAGACTCGAAGTCGTAAGGCTAGCGGTAGATTTAGAAGCGGTTTGTCGCAAAGGCGAGCAGCAGAATATTGAGCTGCAGCCGTTCGATACTTTACTGGTTCAGTATTGATCTGGTGCTGACTGTCACCTTGTCATGATCGTTTTGAGAGTCTGCTGAATTTTGCTCAGGCTGGGAGAAACTGCGGCCATATCGCCACCCTGACTGGGCAGCACGATGCCAAGTCTGGCGGCTTCGGCTTCTCGGTGCGCTTTGTTTTGCTGCATTCTGCTCAGTGCGTCTGAGAAGCATGGAGTGTCATATCGTGTGGTTGAATCTGCATCAAGTGTTCGCTCGTCGCTTGTGACCGGAGACTCTTTTATAGCCGGTTTGGCAATTATCGCAGATTTTGGGCTTGCAGCGACTCTTACGGCCGCTTTTTTCGCTGGCGATGCTTTGGGTTGAATTTTTACCCCAGGTTCTGCTGGCTCAGGAACGATCTGTATTCTAGCAGATTCTACTGTCTGAGATTCGAATTCTGGTTCGAGGTCTTTGCGGTCTGAGGCCGTCAGATTAGTATCCTGTTTTACTGCTTGTGTGGAAGTTTGCGAGGCAGCATCAGCCTGCGCCATGACGAGATACGACATGGAATGTTCCGGGACCTTGTATTCGGTTTGCTGGGCCGCGATTGAATATGGGAAAAGCAGAGTAAAAATAACACTGAAGATTATTGACGGTATAAAATGGCGCATTGTTCTGCGGAAGTTTTTCACGGATAGTATCCTTTTGCATGCAGAATTATGCCGGCTAACCGGCTTTCTGCAGGATGATACTATTATCTGGCGGCCAGGTCAAGTGCCCATAAAAAAACTGCCCGCGCAGAAGCGTGGGCAGTTTTTTATGACTGATTACTTTATGATTCACCCTTTGAGCGTTCGATATGAACAAGCGAACGCTTGGCATCGTTGGCCAGAGGTCCGGTTGGATCAAGTTCGATAACCTTGTTGTATTCTTCACTGGCGCGGTCATACATGTTTTTGACACGGTAGATGCTGGCGAGCCGAAAGTGTGCTTCAATGTAGTTCGGGTCGAGTTGAATTGCCTTGCGGTATTCCTGCATCGCTTCGTTTTTCATGTTGATCTGGTAGTTCTCATTGTAAGATTCGCCAAGCTCATAATGGGCTCGCGGGCTATTCTCGTCGATCTTGAGCGCTTTTCGGCAGATGGCTATAGCCTCGTCATACATGTGCTTGCCGCTTATAGACTGCTTGCTGTAGACAATTTTCAGGCCCCAGTAAGGCCAGAGGTTATTCGGGTCACAGCTGTTGGCAAGCTTGAAGTAATAAACAGCTTTCTGCTGCTCTTCTTCAGTTGGTGTAAAGCCTGAACCGAGGGTAATAAAGGCGTATCCAAGGCTGAAGTTTGCCATAGTATCCTTTGGGTTCGCCTCGGCTTTCAGCTGGTAATCCTTGAGAAGTGTTGCCAGCTGACGGTCGCGATCTTGTACCTTCGCCAGCATTTCTTTGCTGATGTCGATAATCTTCATGTGGTAATCGCCATTGAGGGGTTCGATCTCAAGCAGCTGGCGAAGCTCTGACATCGCTTCTGCAAAGCGCCCCTGGCTCTGGTAAAGGTCGCCAAGTTTGCGGTGCACATAGGCGCTTTCGGGATCTCTGTCGAGAATTTCCTTGTAGATCGCTTCTACGTCTGCAAGCATATTGCGTCGGTGGTAGACCTTTGCAAGTTCGGTCATCGCGAATACATTGCCCGGGTCGAGTTCAAGAACCTTCTGAAATGATTCTATTGCCTGGGTTATAGCCGTTTCTTCGTCAATGCCAGTGTCGAGGCCCTTAGACACAAACAGGCCGAGTTCAAGCCAGTCACAGTAATTTTCACCCTGCTCCACTGCTGCGCGAACGGACTGGTTATATTCCTGCAGCTCTTCTGGCGAACTGAAATTGTTGAGAGCCTTGAATTTGAGCTGACTTATCAGTTCAATTCTGATGTCAACATTTGTTGGGAAGTATTTTTTGGCGATAGTAAGTGCGTCGACCGCTTCGACGATTTTGCCCTTACGGATGTGCAGATTGCCAAGTCTAAGTGGCAGCTCCCTGTAGCGTCCGGTTTTGTCGAGCGCAACTGCCTGCTCGTATTCGAAGGTTGCTTCATCGAACATGTTCTTCGATTCATAAAGTGAGCCGAGCTTGAATCTGGCATCAAGATTGTGGTTGTCGAGGTCTATTATGCTGTCGTAGTGCATGATTGCCGTGTCGACATCGCCTTCTTTTTCGGCTTCGGCGGCTTTGCCAAAGGCTTCGTCGATTTCCTGGCTGCGCTGTGATGCAGACAGGTTCGCAAAGAAGTCTGAGGCCACCATGTTCCCGGCGTCGATTTCGATAACCTTCTGAAACCATGATCTGGCCGTGTCGAAATCACTTTTGTCACGGTAGAGTATACCGAGCTGGAGTATTGGCTCAAGTTCAGTTGGAACAACCTGATGCGCCGCCTCGTATTTTTCGATGGCTTCGTCAGCCCAGCCCTTGTCCTGGAATATCCGGCCAAGCATATACAGGCCATTATAATGATCCGGTGCCATGCCTAACAGCTCCTGCAACTCGATCGATGCTTCGTCTTGTTGTTCGGTTCTGATGTAGGTCTGCGCAAGAGAGATATAGACTTCCGGTTGTTCCGGATCAATTTCTTTGGCCTTGATCAAAGCTTCAAGAGCTTTGTCGAAAGTCTCCATCGTAAAGTGCAGGTTGCCAAGCTCATACCAGGCAACCTGGTTGCCTGGCTGAATTTCAATGACCTTTTCATATTCAAGCACAGCATTTTTGAACATGCCGCGCTCTGAAAAGATTCTCGCCTGTTTTATGCCTTCGTTGGCCTGATAACTGACTTTAACGTTGACCAGAGAATTGTAGTATTCTTTGCCCTGAATGTGAAGTGGGTCGAGCTCAAGCACGCGCATAAATTCTTTAAGGGCTTCGTCAACCTTTTCGAGATCGTGGTAAGCTTTGCCCAGTTCGTAATGGGCGTTTACCGATTGCGGGTCGAGCTTCAAAGAGGTCTTGAGCTCTGTAATACCGCTTTCTATCATGCTGGCGTCGTTGTAAGACTTGCCCATGTTGAGATAGATGCAGCCGAGTTCGGTTCTTGCAACCGGGTTGTCTGGTTCGTCGGCAATAATGTCCTTAAACGTCATGCTGGCCTGATCTATCATATTAGTGATAGAGTAGACGCGCCCAAGCTGAATGCGGGCCGAGGTGTTCGCCGGATCATTGTTAATAAGAGTTTTCAGCTCAAGAATTGCCATTTCATGGTCGCCGGTGCGGGCGTAGGCCTCAGAGATAATTGAACTTATCTCGGTGTTGCCTGGCTGCGTCTGCCGCGCTTCCTGCAAAATTTCAACCGCTCTCGAATAGTCTTCGCAGGCCATGTATAGTCTTGCAATCTCAATGGTTATTGCGACATCCTGCGGGGATACCACGCGAGCCTGATTGAGAATTTCGAGGCCTTCTTCAAACATCTGTCGGCTCTGATAGATGCGCGACATCTTGATGTAAAGAGAAATATCTTCTGGAGTCTGCTGCCGAAGATTTTCCAGCTCAGCAAGCGCCTGCTGATGAAAGTTTCGCATCAGATAAATGTCAATCAGCGTGTTCAAAAAGGCGGGCGTTGTGTCGGAAAGTTCGCGCGCCTGTTGCAGATAGGCGAGGCCATTCTCGCTGTCACCTTCCTGCAGAAGGTTGCTGCCGAGTTCGAGATATAGCCGTGGGTCGCGTGCGCCCAGAGCAATAGCCTGTTTTAAAGAGGATATCTGGTCATGCGTTCTGCCCAGCGCACGATAAAGATCACCAAGATCAAGATGTGCCTTGAGATTATCGGGATTGCGCTGAATAATGACGCTGTATGACCTGATCGCGTCTTCGTTCATGCCGCGCTGTTTGTAGATGTCGGCAAGAATTTCGTGCGGACTGGTATCCTCAGGGTTCAATTGCAGAGCCTGTTGCAGAGAAGTAATCGCTTCGCTGACAAAACCAAGCTTGATATAGATCGGCCCGAGCATGTTCAACCATTTTGACGACGGGGTGAGCTGATGCAGGCGAAGCAGAGTCGAAACAGCATCGCGGTCTCTACCACTGGCGATCTGCAGTTCCTGAAGATCATTAAGCAGTTCTACGTTGGCCTGATCTGTTTCGAGAAGGGTGTTGATTGCATCTATCTCTTCGCTGACCATGCCTTTGCTGCGATAAATCAAGCGCAACTCACCTTTTATATCGCTGCGGTTCGGTTCTAATTCAAGAATACGCATATAATAGGCGTTGGCTTCTTCGATCATGCCTTTTTCGCCATAGGCTCTGGCCAAGATAAGCGCCAGTTCTGAGTCTTCCGGGATGCTCACACTAAGAGCCTCAAGGGCGTCAATGCACAGAGTCGCATCACCACCGGACTGCACGATTTCATAAAGACGCTCAAGGATCTCGTAATCTTCTGGCGAAGATTCAAGCGCCTGACGGTAGCCTTCGATTGCCCTGTTGAGATTGCCGTTCGCGGCATACGAGGCCGCCAGACTTTTCATGACCTCAGGCGAAGTAGTGTCGTGTGCCGCAATTGCTTCGAATTCTTTTATCTGCAGATCATATTCGCCGCGTGCGCCATAAAGGCTGGCCAGTTCGTATCTTATTTCCAGCCAGTCAGGCTTCATGCGCGCGATGGCTTCAAATTCACGCAGCGCTTCATCATTCAATTCAAGCCTTTGATAAAGTTTGCCGCAGCGATAATATAGTTCGACATTTTTACTGTCGAGTTCTTTTACCGCCTGATATTTTTCGAGAGCTTCTTCGAATTTTCCGCGCGACTCAAGGTCTTTGGCGATTTTGAAGTGGATGTCAGGATTGTTGGGGTCGAGATACTCGGCCTTGCGGTATTCCATCATCGCGTCGTTATACAGGCCGCTGAATTCATACGCTTCGCCAAGCTCAGCGTGCAGAACAGCATTATCCTGATCGTTTTCGATAGCCTGCTGATATAGTGCTACAGCGCTTTCTATATCATTCTGGGTAATCTTGAGGCGAGCCAGTTCAATTATTGCGCCGGTAAATTTTTTGTCAATGTCGATTGCCCGACTGAAATGCTTTTCAGCCATGTCAAACGAATTTCGCTGCAGATAAAGCTGCCCGAGATCAAACTGCAGCTCCTTGTTGTCTGGCGCAAGGCTGATTGCCCGGTCGTAAATCTCGATAGCCTGGTCGGTTCTGCCAGTCTGCAGATAGAGCGAGCCGAGAGTATTCAATGCCGGGGCATCAGAAGGCGAAAGCGAAATGATATGCTCGAGAGTCCTGATTGCTTCGGACTTGTTGTCGAGCTGCTGATAGCAGTCGGCCATCAGCTTCATTGCCGGTACAAAGTCTGGCTTTTCTTCCAGAACCTTGCTGAGTGTCTTGCTGGCTTTTTCGTAATTCTGCAGTTCGAAGTATGTCTGCCCTTTTTCCAGAAGGATTTCCCAGCGGTTAATCATTCGCCTGTCTCCTTAAGCTGTGTCATATATTTTTCTGATTCTGTGCCTGGCCGAGAAACTGGCATCAGTCATCGCCCTCCTCGGCTTCCATAAGTTCATCTGCTTTTTCAAAGGCCTTGACCGCATCTTCGTTTTTACCCATGCCACGATAGGTTTTTCCCAGCAGGAAATAAACCATGGAGCCGGCTTCGGCAAATTTTGTCGCTTTAGTCAGCTGTTTCAGCGCGTCTTCGTATGATTCTTTCTCAAGATAGTCAGCGCCAACCCTGAGAAGAACTTCGTAGTTTTCTTCCATCTGTCCCTGTGCTTTTTTGAAGGCTTCAGTCGCCTTCGTCTTGTCGTTGAGGCCTTCATAAGCTTTGCCGAGAAGGAAGTGTGCTTCACCATTTTCTGGAGTGACAGCAACTGCTTTTTCCAGAGTTTCGGCACCCTCTGAGAGCATACCATTATCTACATACAGCCTGCCGAGCTCAAAGTAAACTTCCTGGTGATTTGAATCAAGGTTGATGACTTTTTTGAACTCATCGATTGCGTCACCGACCTTAAGAAGCTTGTAATAGGCCTTGCCGAGTTCAAAGTGGGCGCGGCTGTTGGTCGGATAGCGATTGATAGCCTTTTTGTAGAGGCGCACCATTTTTTCGTAATTCTGGTGCTCCCAGAAAATCGCACCCAGTGCATAAATACATTCGATCAGGTTTTCGTTGAGAGCGAGTGCCTGTTCGAAATTGCTGGCCGCTTCGCTCTGCTGGCCAAGTCCACGATAGGCTTCGCCGAGCTCGAAGAAAAACAGAGCATTTTTGGGCGCTGCTTCAACAGCTTTTGCATAAAGAACGACCATGGCGTCAAAGTTGTTTTTCTGCTTGTATTGCGCACCGAGACGGTAGATGATATTGAGGTCGCCGGGCTTGAATTCAAGAGCTTTTTCGAATGAATTAATCGCCCCTTCGACATCTTCCAGTTTTTCGCAGGCTTCGCCAAGTTCTCGATACAGCGAGTAGTTCTCGGCTTCGAGTTCAATCGCCTTTTCGAAAAACTGTTTGGCTTCCTGCCATAGTTCCATTGAGGCATGGATTGTGCCCAGCTTCTGGTAAACGTCGACATAGTCATCCTGCAGCTCAAGGGCGCGTTTGAACTTGCCCATGGCGTCCTGGAATTCATCACGCTGGTAGTAGACATCGCCAAGTTCGTAATAAATAACCGCGTTTTCGGGGTCGAGCTGGCTTGCTTTGCGAAGCTCGTCGATCGCATCGTCGATTTTGCCGGTGTCGCGCAGATGCCTGCCCAGTTCGAGGTGAGCTCTTTTATGATCTGGCGAGAGGCCGATTACGGTTTTGAACTCACTGATCGCGTTGTCATTCAGACCCTGGGTCGAGTAGATTATTCCAAGCTCGAAATGGGCATTTGAATTGCGCGGATCGAGACTGATAACTTTGCGGTAGGCTTCGACAGCCTCGTCAATTATGCCCTGGCTTGCATAAGCCTTTGCCAGTTCAATGTTTACATTAATGTTGGCGGGTTCGTAATTCAGCGCTTCCTTGAATTCGCCAATCGCCTTGTCAACACGCCCCTTGTTAATATATGCCATTGCCAGTTCGCGGTGTGGCAGAGGATTGCTGCCGTCGATCTGTATCGCGCGATTAAAGCGTTCAATGGCGAGGTCAAGGTTACCCTGCTTGCGATGCATCAGGCCTATCTGCGTAAGTATTTCGGGGTTATTGGGTTCGCGTTCAAGCGCGGCTTCAAACTCGCGCAGAGCATCGGTAAGGCGGTTGAGATGGTCGTATACCTTGCCGAGTTCGAGATGAATAAGCGAATTCTGCGGATCGGTTTCGAAAACGCGCGCGTAGTATTTCGCCGCGTCTTCCCACTTTTCGAGGGATGCGTAAATCTTGCCGAGGCGCACCAGCGCGTCGGTACGTTCCTCGTTGATTTCGGCCACTTTAAGGTATTCGTCGAGAGCCTTTTCAAGCTGTCCACAGTGGTAGCAGGTTTCGGCGAGTTTGAATCTGGCCGAATGATTCTGCGGATCCATCTCGACCAGCCTGCGATAGCAGTTTCCGGCAAGCTCGTACTGTTCAGACATGTTATAGAGGTCGCCAAGGTTGGCGAGTGCTTCGCTCAACGACGGGTCTATCTCAAGTGCTTTTTTGTATTCTTCGATTGCCTTGCCGCTCTTTTCCATGTTGAGATAGACTTCAGCCAGTTCAACGTGCGCCTGCGGAGCCTCAGGCCTGATTCTAATCGCGCTCTTGTATGATTCGACCGACTTTTCGAGCGAATTGTGATGATGATAGATTCTGCCGAGTTCAAGGTGAGCTTCAAAGATGTCTGGTTGAATGTCGACCACGGTATGCAGAGCGTTGAGGGCTTTGTCGTGCAGATCTCTGATGATATAGATCTTGGCCAGCGACATTTGCGCCGCCACGTGATCAGGTTTGATTTCGACGACCTTGCGGAATTCATCTTCGGCCTTGTAGATCTGGTTGGTTGACTCATAAAGGCGGGCGAGGTTTTCATGCGCCCGCAGACCTTCGGGCTGCAGTTCTATGGCTCTGAGATATTCTTCTTCTGCTTCTTTGAGCATATCGAGGTGTTCGAGAGTCAAAGCATACTGGATAATGGCGTCAATGAAGTTGTTTTCATGCTCAAGAACCTGCTCGAGAATAGTCTTCGCTTCCTGCCAGTTGCCAGAGTCTGCGTAGAGCATGGCGAGGTCGAACTGAATGCGGCCTGGTTGATTCGACAGGGTAATGGCGCTGTTGAATTCTTCAATAGCCTGTTGGTATCTGCCATTGCGGTGGTGCAGTCTGCCGAGATAATAATGTGCGAGGTCGTGAGACGGCGCCAGCTCGATCGTGCGCGTCAGCCGGATTCTTGCGGTTTCATCCTGGTTCTCTTCATAGCTGATCCTGCCGATCGCGAAGTGCGCTTCGGTGTAATCAATGTCGAGTTCAACAGCCTTGCGCAGGTTGGCAAGAGCCTTTTCGGTTTCTTTTATATCCTGATAGACGCGACCCAGCTCGTAATATCCCTGGGCAAAGTTCGGGTTGATACGGATAACTTTCTGGTAAAGCTTGATCGCCTCTTCTTCGTGCTTTTCGGTATACTTGATTTCGGCCATGTGCAGGTAAGCGGGAATATAGGTTTTGTCTTTTTCGGCAGCCTGCGCAAAATAGTCGTAAGCTTTGCTCAGGTTTCCCATTTTCCAGAAAACATCGCCTGTTTCAAAGTAGGCGCGCGGGTCTTCGGGGTCGAGTTCGGTAACCAGTTTGCACGACTCAAGTGCCTGGTCGTAAAGCGGGGTTGAGTTTTCAAAAGTGGTGAGATACGAATTTTTGAGGCCCCAATAAGCCCACTTGAAGTCGGGAGTGAGGTTGATCGCCATCTGATAGCCATTGAGAGCTTCTTCGAGGCGCTCTTCCTGCTTTTCGGGAAGCTGCGAAGGCAGCACCTGGCAGGCGTAGGCCAGCGCAAAATGGGCAACCGGATTTTGAAAGTCGACCATCGCAGAATTTTTGTACTGCTCGATAAACTTGTTGTAAAGAGTTTCTGCATCTTTGCTGCCAGAAGTCCTGATTTTGTACAGATCAATCTGGTTCATTATGGCGAGCGGGCTTGACTTGTCGATTTCGAGGGCTTTTTCAAAGGCTTCAAACGCTTCTTCATACTGGCGGCGCTTGACGTAGATCTTGCCAAGCTCGATCCACGCACCAAGAGCGTTCGCTTCTTTGAAGAAACGCAGCTTGTTGAAGAGGTAGCCTTCCTGATAGATGTCATGCGTGCGATTGCGCGACAGCTCGATAACTTCGCGGAATCTGGCGACTGCGAGCTCGAGCATTCCCATCAGCAGATGAATGCTGCCGAGTCTGAAATGCGCAAAAACATTGGTCGGGTTGATGTTTAGGCCCTGTTGATAATATTCTATAGCCTGGTCGTAATTTGCTTTCTGTTCGCTGATATAACCAAGTCTGAAATAGGCAGGAGCGTAGCCCGGGGTAAGTTCAAGGGCGCGGCGATAGCTGCTGTGTGCGCTGGCCAGCGCCTCTTCAGTGATCATGGCATGTTCGGCCTGTGAAATAAGGTAACATTCGCCAAGCTCAAAATTCAGGCGTGGGTCATCATTGATCAGATCCAGGGCGGCAAGCAACTGCTCGATTGCTTTTTCATACTTGCCATCATATATGTGCAGATCTTTGATGCCAAGGTGAGCCCAGAGGTTTTTCGGATTGATTTCAAGCGCGCGCTCCATCATGATGAGGGCTTCCTGGCGCTGATCAATGAACTTTTCAGTGTCTTGTGAATGCAGAATCAGATGGGCGTTGCCAAGTATGCAGTTGGCCATTGATTCGCTTTCGATTGAACGCAGATCTTCACGGATCTTCTCAATTATCGCCTGATAACGCTGCTCGCGGTCTGGCATATTTGAGCAAAGCGCTCGATACTGCAGGATAAGGCGGATCCATGTTTCGCCGTCTTCTGGCTCCTGCTTCAGGCACTGGCGATAAGATGATATCGATTCATCAAAGATGCCCTGAACCGAATAAATGTCACCGAGAGCCTTATGCACTATCGGATTCTGCTGGTCGAGTATGATCGCCTTTTTATAGTCAAGCAGAGCTCTTTCAAACAGCCCCTTGTTTTTGTAAATGCTGGCCTGGCTGATGTAGAGATTGACGCGCTCCTGTTTTTCGTCTTCCGAAAACATGCTGACGCGCTCTTTCATAAGTATCAGCTCATTCTGTTCGGCCAGTTTTTTGAGCGAATCGAGATACTCGCGCGAAGCGGTGCCGATTTCCAGAAAGATGCAGCGTGCGTCCTGAGCATGATAAAACATGCACTGTTCTTGTATGCAGCTGCCTTCCGGGCTCTTGTCGTTTCTCAGTTTACCCAGAAAAGGGCATATTTCCTTGGTCATACCTGAGTGTTACTCCTTCCAATGAGAACTCTGCGTTTGTTTGCGCCATCCATGGGGCTGACCAGCCCTTTTTCTTCAAGCTGATCCATAATTCTGGCCGCCCTATTATAACCGATTCTAAACTTTCTTTGAAGCATGCTGGTTGATGTTTTTTCCTGAGTTTCAAGATATTTCAATATCTGCTGTATCAGCGGAGAATCAGCGTCGCCGCCGGCCTCTTCCTCGCTGCAGTCGTCTTCGTCATCATCTGACTGTGTTGGTGCAATGTCCATATACTCCGGCTGGCCCTGCTTTTTGACAAATTCAATGAGGTCCATCAATTCACGGTCAGATACAAAGGCTCCCTGCAGTCGCAATGGCTTGTTGCGCCCTTTCGGGATAAACAGCATATCTCCTTTTCCGAGAAGACGTTCTGCTCCCTTTGCGTCGAGAATAGTTCTAGAGTCTACAGCAGATGTTACTGAAAAGGCAATTCTTGTTGGTAAGTTTGCTTTGATCAGACCGGTAAGTACGTTTACTGAAGGGCGCTGTGTGGCAATAACCAGGTGCATGCCAACGGCGCGCGCCATCTGGGCGAGGCGACAGATTGAGCCTTCGACTTCGGCTGACGCGGTCATCATCAGGTCAGCCAGTTCGTCAATAACGATGACAATAAACGGCATTGGCTCAAGATCCTGGTCGACTTCCTGTTTGAGGCGTTCAAGTTCTTCATTGTAAGTAGAAATCTTCTTGCATCCGCACCCGGCAAGTATTTCGTAGCGCCTGGTCATTTCTTCAACCGCCCACATCAGCGCTGCAGATGCCTTGGCCGGGTCAGTAACCACCGGAGCGATAAGGTGCGGAATTCCGTTGTATGAAGAGAGTTCAACCATCTTCGGGTCGATCATCACGAATTTAACCTGATCAGCTCTGGCCTGAAAAAGGATGCTGGCAATAATGGTGTTAACGCACACAGATTTGCCGGAACCAGTTGAACCGGCAATGAGCAGATGCGGCATTTCAGAGAGATCTGCAAAGACCGGCTTGCCATTGATGGTTACACCCAGTGCGAGGTTGAGCGGAATCTGATTGCGGCCAAAATTTTCGTTTTTCAGCAGGTCATAAAAATATACCGGGGTTGGCTTGGTGTTGGGTATCTCGATGCCCAGTGCCGACTTTCCAGGAATCGGTGCTTCAATGCGGATAGCCGGGGCAGCGAGTGCCAGAGCGATATCGTCGATCAGCGTGGTGATGCGCGAAACTTTAACACCGGGCGCGGGCTTGATTTCAAACCTTGATACCGCCGGGCCTTCGACAATATCAATAACCGTAGCTTTTATGCCAAATTCATCGAGAGTTTTGATCAGAAAAGCTGACCGCTGGCTTAAATCAGATTTCGACTCCTGATTATCTCGCGGCGGCGGCATCTTGAGAATGTCGATAGGCGGCAGTAAAGCTTCGGCAAACTTGACCGGCTTTGCCGGCTGACTGGCGAACTTGTCGGTTTTTATTTCCTGGTCGATGCGATTGTCTTCAAGATAGACAGGCTCTTCATCAGTGTCTGTTTCACGAGAAACCTTTGCTGAAACAGGTTTGTGTACCGTCTTTACTTCTTCGTCGCAGTCTGCAGACTCTTCATCATACTCACATTCATCTGCGTTTTCTTCATCATCATCTTCAAGTCTCACTATTACCTGTAAGTCATCTTCGCCTTCCGCGTCAATTTCCCGATGGGGTGGGGGAGTGGTCAAAACCCCGCCGTTGCCGGCGTCAACAATAACGCAGTGATTTGCTATATGCGAAACCTGAAACTGACAGGCCGCTTCGACTGGAGCCGTTTTAACATCTGCCTGGCATTCATTGTTATCCTGCCAATGGCGCGGAACCGGAATTACCGTTGCCTCTTCTTCGTTGAGAGCTACAGCGGCACTCTTGTTGGTTACAACCGGTTCGTCATCTTCAACAAGGTCTTCGAGGTCTTCGAGCTCTCCGACGTGCTCGGTGGCAACTCTGGGCTTGAACGAAAGCAGTTTGCCCAGCTGTGCTGCCGGATCTATGTTCTGTTCTGAGAAGAATTGTCTGACACGGCCATAGATCGCAGCCAGCAGATCCGCTGTCGTTTTTACCGCGCCGATAATCATTGACAGCAGACTCAGGGTGACGTTCCAGCAGAAAAATATAAATCTTGTTGTAAGACTTGCCAGAATGAGAGCCGCGGCCAGGAGATCCTTGTAGAGTATATCCAGTGAGAATATCATTGATGAGAGAAGTAAAAACGCGAAGAGAATTTTGCTCGGAACCGGCCCGAAGATTCTGGCAAACATATCAAGCGAGTAAACGCCAATCTTGCCGCCTTCAAGCCCGAGCAGGCCAAGCCCGAACATCATTGTGCCAAAAATCCCGGCCATGCGCCAGCCGATATTGGTAAATGGGCGCTCCATAAAACGCTGAATCCCAAGCATACCGATCATGACCGGTAAAATATAAACGCCCATTCCGAAATACACCATGAAGGTGTTGATCAGACCCGGGATTTGTGATGAGCTCAGGTAATGAATTAGAGAAAGTGAGAAAGCGCTGACACCAACCAGTACCAGACCTATCGCCTCGCTTCTCTGTCGCGCGTCAATAGTTGTCGGCAAAGTTCTGGTGTTGCCGCTGCGTGCCTGTCTTGGTCGGCGTTCCTGGTTTTCGCTTCTCGGCTTTCTGCTTTTTGTCCGTTCTTTGATACCGGTTTCTGGCAGAAGAATTTTTTTGCTGCTCATTGGTGCTTCCTCGTTATTTCCCCGCGAATTGAATCAGAACCAGGCTGATTACTGAAACTGTAAAGAGATAGTAGGCAAAGTATGATAGTTTCTGCTTTTTGATCATATAGACCAGTAAGTTAAGGGCCAGAAAACCCGTTGCGGTAGCTACGAGAGTTCCTGCTGCCAGCGCACCGTAATTTATAGAGGCGGGCAGCCCGGCTTCGGCAAGCTTTTTTACTTCAAGAAGAGTTGCGCCGCTAACAGCCGGAATCATAAGCAAAAAGGAAAGCTTTGCCGCATCTTCGCCTTTTATTCCGAGCAGCAGGCTGGCAGCAATCGTTGAGCCTGAGCGTGAAATGCCGGGAGTGATGGCCAGACCCTGCACAAAACCTACGGTAAGAGCTTTCCAGAGAGGTGCGCTCTCGATACTCTGCTGATTGTCGCTTTTTTTGAGCTTTTCGCAGGTCAGCAGCAAAATCCCTGTCACAAAAAGAGCGATGCAAACGGCTGTCGGGTTGCCGAACATTGCTTCAAACTGTTTTTTGAAAGTCAGTCCGATGATGGCCGTAGGTATGCTTCCGATTACGACAAGCGTGGCAATTTTTCTGCGGGCAGCATCGCGCCAGCCGGATGGTGTCAGATAGGGCAGAAGGTCAGCCCGAAAGTAGTAGATTACGGCAAGCAGTGTGCCAAAATGCAGCGCGACGGTAGTGAGGAGGTTTGCATCGGGGTCATCAAAGTTGAAAAAATGCTGCATCAGGGTCAGATGACCCGAGCTTGATACAGGTAAGAATTCGGTAATGCCTTGAACAAAGCCTTGAGCGATGAGAGTAAGCAACTGACTGCCTCCTGCGTTCGGTTTATGCGCGCCTGCGACTGCTGCGCAGCGCCTGCCGAATATCTGTGAATCTCTCCATAGGGTATCGGTAAAATGCTCGCAACATTTGAAATAAAAACCAGCCAAAATTGAAATAAATACCAGACTAAATTGTATTTAAGTTGTTTTTTATCTAAAAAATGATAATAAGTCCGCTGCAATAATATGATAATCAGTTTATAGATATGCTGGGCGTTGAGTGATCTGTGTTTTCGGCGACTTTCTATCGTTTTGATGATAGGCGGTCGCGCGAAACAAAATTGTGTTCTGTACCTGATTTTTTAAGTCTAATCGTTCAAATTATGCTATAATCTGCCGATAAAATTCCAGCCAGGGGAGATATATATGGCTATTACTGCAAATGACCTGAGAAAAGGAATGGTAGTCATCTATAACGGCGAGTTGTGCCAGGTTGTAGATGTCGAGTTTGTTCGTCCGGGTAACTGGCGTGCTATGGCGCAGGCCAAGCTCAGGAGTCTTAAGAGTGGTTCTATATTTATGCAGCGCTATCAGACAACTGAAAAGGTAGAAGAGGCAACTGTTGAAACCAAGCAGATGCAATATCTTTACGCTTCTGACAATTTTCTGCATTTCATGGACCTCCAGTCTTATGAGCAGATGGAAATGGAACTCGACATTCTCGGCGACCAGTTTAAGTTTCTCAAAGAACAGATGGAGCTTTATGTAAGGGTATACGAAGGAAAGGCAATCGGAATCGAACTGCCTCCTTCTGTAGATCTCGAAGTCATTGAGGCTCCGCCTAACGTGAAGGGCAATTCTGCCAGCGGCAACAGCAAGCCAGTTGTCTGTGCCGGCGGTCACGTGGTCAACGTGCCAATGTTTATCGAATCTGGTGAAATGATCAGAGTGGATACCCGCACTGGCGAGTATCTTGAGCGCATGAAAAAATAGAGTACACCGTACTCTTTAAGGGTCTCGCCTGAAAATTGTCTGCTCTGAGATTTTCTTATCACGAACTGATCTTTCGACATAGTTACTGACAATCTGTTTTAATTATCACTAATTGCTTGACAATTGATCTGGTTTTGTTAGTTGATTATGCCGAATCGGAAAATCTCGCAAACACCCTTTTCAGGGGAGGAAACACCGATGAGACTGCTTAAAAGGCAGCCTGGGTTGCCATTTTTATTGGCACTGGGCGTATTATTGATCTTATCAGCCAGCTTTCTGGCTGTTCAGCTATGGTCTGGAGACACCTTCAGGGGAGCAGTAGAGGCGCTTGAGGCGCCAATGATGCCCCCGTCTTTGCCTGTTGGCAAAAAGGGCGGTGCCAAGGCATCGTCTGGCAAGAAAATCGAGCAGAAACCTGTTGTGGCCGTCGAAGTCGTAAGTGCTCCTGAAGTCCAGGAGCTTGAAGCTGGAGAACCGGTAAATGCCCCAGCCCCAGCCCCGACCCCGGCCGTTGAGGCTGTTAAGGCGTCAGATATGGTCGAAGCTCCGGCAATGCCATTGGAAGTTAAAAAGCCGGCTCCTGCCAAGGTAAAAGAAGTTACTGCGCCAGCAAAGGCATCTGTAGTGAAGCCAACCAGGCCGGTCTCTGAAGTTAAGCCGGTTCAGGCTGAACCAGTAGGCACTTCTGTTGAACAGGCTCTGTCGGCACCGGTTAAAGAAAAGGTCAGTGAGGCCCCTCGGTTGGCTAAGGATTTGACAACATCCAATTCTTCAGCCTCTACAGGCAAAGTCAGCTCCAAAAAAGGCCGCGCAGCTCGCAAGGCTGCTAAAGAGGCTGCTAAAGAGGCTTATGAAAATGAGGTTCCGCCGGAATGGAACTGGTTTAATACTCCTCTGAAGCTGGAGATAAGTGGTGGCAACGTAGAGATCGTTTCTGCTGGCGCCCCCAAAGATGTTGCGCTGGTGACGGTCGTTGCCAGACTGCCGGCCGGGTTGTTCGTCGATGCGGTTGAGCCCGTATCTGGGCAGCCAGCATCAGAATCAAATTCTGAAGCTGATTTAATGCCGGTTCTGGCGTCTGAAAAGCCTTTTGTTTCTGCTCTGGCAAAAATGGCGAAGCTGCGCCGTGGCCGTATGGCTGCGATTGAAGCTGATCCTGAGCTTGAAAAAGCCGCTGCCGCTCATCGTTCGCACAGTATCGAAGAGTTGCGCCTGGCTGTGGCCAGCCTTCGCAGTCGACTTGATGCAGGTTCGCGTCCTGTTGCTCCGGTTGTTCCCGCCGCTGTCGCCGCATCAGAGGTCTCTTATGATGCAGGTTCTTACGCCCCGGCACCGGTGCCTGATGCTTCTGGCGTGGTTGTCGAGGCATCGATCACAGCCGAGGTTTCTGAAGAGCCTGTTGCGGCTGTAATTGATGCAGGCAGCGATGATGAGTCTGAATTCAAGTTTGTCCCCTACTACAGCGGCTCTGGATCGCCTATGAGCGGCAGAATCAACACCCTGCTGCAGCGTGGAGTTGGCTATAGACCGAGATAATTAAGTAGATCAGTCGCCCAGGCGGCTCTGCAATGTCTGCAGAGCCGCCTGTTTTTTTGCCCATTCGTAAGGTGATATCACAAACTCCTTTGTTTTTGAGCTTGTTTATTGCATTTGTTACGCTGAAATTCCCAGGTAAATCCGCGAACAATTATGGTTGATTTCGCCGAAATATAAATAAATAATTATTTTTTATACTTAAAATCGGCTTTTTACCGCTGCTTTGCTTCTGATTTATAAATAAAGATTTGTTTTTACTTTGTTTGGATAGTGCTTGCGTCGAGGAGCTCTTTTATTGTTTGTGAAATATTATTAATAGTTATTTAAGTCGCTCCGGCTACGACAAAATAATGGGACCGGTCATAGGGATAAATGAATTCAAAAATTTGATCCAGGAGACCAGACAACACTTGCTTCAAATTATCAGCAGTCAGCAGCTGTCGTGAAAGTCCGAACGATTATGCCGGGCGTCCACATGGAAAATATCACCAGGGATCAACTATTAAAATCATCTATGACAGAGGACTAGTCCTCTGGCACATTTGAATTGTATAGCTAACTCCTTAAGAAATGTGTCTAAAAGTTGTCATTGATAGAAAACGTTACAAGGGCGTAGGCGGGCATCCCATAAGCGTAAGCTTTTTTGCACAGGGATGTGCTTATGCAGAGCNNNCGTCTGCCGATAGCTGTAGCGTTGGGATTCCGCCGAGAGCCCGGCATAAGCAGTATACCAAAAATTCAATTCTTGAAGTCATGTGTGACAGAGGACTAGTTATAATGCTCTTGATTATATGGAAATTTTTCATTGTCTGGTTGCTGTGATTAAGGTAACACAGTCAGGATTGTCGGTAGAATTTTGTCTGTTAGGTTTTGCCAAACAGGCGTTATCATAAAAATGATATAAAATTGTAGCCTTATTCGGGTGTCATTCCTGGCACAAGGTTAAAGGCTGCTGAACTGTTTAGAGGTCTTTGCGAAGACAGTTTTGCAACAGTCTGCAGGTAATGACCTGACTGAAACTGGTCTTGTGGGGGTTAGTAATTTATGCTAATCTGGGTTATAATTCGCATTATCTTGCCGGCAAGTGTGCGGCCAGTTCTATACGCCGGGGGTTAAGCCGGCGAATTGTGTCGCTTTGTGAATGGAGCTTTATGCCTGAAGAAATCAGATCTAAGCCTGTTTTCATCGGCTTTGGAGAATCAGAAGATCCAATGCCTGACCGACCGCAGCTTACCGGATACCGCATTTTTGCCGGGCCATGTAAGGATTGCGGTTGCGCTGGTCGAAAGCTCCTGCCCGACGGCAGCGCCCTGGCAATTTTTTGTGACAACTGTAGAGCCTCGCAGAGCACAACCCTGTCGTTAACAGATTGGCCAGAAATAACCTATGTCTACTGGTGCAATTCTTCTAAATTTGCTTCTGACCTTGTTGAATTGTCTGACGCTGACAAGTTGAGCATTGAAAAGGCTATCGCCAGTCTTGGTGATGCCTATGAAGTTCCTCATTGGGCAGTGATGGTGGTTGCCGGGCGTTGCAGCTGCAGCGAACAGTGTGTTAATTTTGTCTGCCCGTATCTTGTCAGATCTTCTTAACCCTGGAGGGAAACATGCTTAAACATAGTCTTGTAATAAACCGCGAAGTTCGCGATGCAATTGCCGATAACAGAGCTGTAGTAGCACTTGAATCAACTATTATTTCGCATGGTATGCCATACCCTCAAAATGTTGAAACTGCAAGATTGCTTGAGCAGACTGTTCGCGACAATGGTGGCGTTCCTGCCACCATTGCGATCTTGAATGGTAAGATTCATGTGGGGCTCGCTGAAGATGAACTGGAATTTCTGGCCACCGACAAAAATATCGCCAAGGCTTCGCGGCGTGATCTTCCGGCATTGTTGGCCGGTGGGAGACATGCCGCGACTACAGTTGCAGCAACAATGATCTGCTCTGTTCTGGCTGGAGTAAGATTCTTTGCGACCGGTGGCATCGGTGGTGTACATCGTGGTGCGGCCGAAAGTATGGACGTGTCAGCAGACCTGCGTGAGTTCGCCGAAACCCCTGTTCTGGTTGTCTCAGCTGGTGCCAAGGCAATACTGGATATTCCGCTTACTATGGAATATCTCGAAACAATGGGTGTGCCGGTGCTTGGGTATTGTACAGACGAGATGCCTGCTTTTTATTATGCAAGAAGCGGGGTTAAGGTGCCGGTAAGAGTTGATTCTGCGGGCGAAGCCGCTGCAATTTTCAAGACTTCTCTTGCCATGGGTTATCGAAGTGGTATACTTGTGGGAAACCCTATTCCAGAGGCCGATGCCCTTGATCGTGATAAAATTGAGGCCTGTATCGCGCAGGCGGTTTCTGATGCTGATCTTCATGGCGTCAAGGGGCAACAGGTAACTCCGTTCCTGTTGGGGCGTCTAAATGAAATTACTGGGGGCGACAGTCTTAAGACCAATATTTCGCTGGTGCGAAACAATGCGGCGGTGTGCACTAAAATTGCAGTTGAATTCTTCAAGTAGAGATTATAGGAGATACTCATGAAGACTGAAAATATGATTGATTACATTGAGATTCCGACTTCTGATATTGAGCAGACCAGAAAATTTTTTGGCGCGCTCCTGGGTTGGAAATTTGAAGATTTTGGACCGGCATATTCATGTTTTGATGATGGTCGCATGAAAGGCGGCTTTTTTGAATCCGAGAAGCGATTGAGTACGGCTAATGGTTCCATTTTACTGGTTTTCTACACTTCGAATCTCGAGTCGGCCTGCGAAAAAGTTTGCCGGCTTGGCGGAAAGATCAGCAAAGAGATATTCACCTTTCCTGGCGGCCGGCGGTTTCATTTTACCGAGCCCTGCGGCAATGAGTTTGCCTTCTGGACTGAATAGTATCTGATAGCGGCAACATGATGTTGCCCGGGAGGTAGTTTTGCCCCAGGAACTGGTTATTCACACACCTGAAAATGCTGAGATTCGTGTACCTCTGGCTGGCATGTTCAGCCGTGCTGCCGCGTTTGTGCATGACGTTCTGCTGCAGATGACTATCCTGGTTTTTGTTCACATAGGATTTGTGTTTTTTGTGGAAAACTTTCGGATGAATCACCGTGGATTGTACAGTTCACAATTGTTTCAGGGGCTGCATATGATGGTTCTTTTTGCCCTGGTTTTTGGCTATTATACCTATTATGAATTGTTCGCCGATGGTCAGACCCCTGGGAAAAAGGCTTATAATCTGCGAGTCGTCACATTAAGTGGCCAGCGTGTTGGTTTGTTCAGTTCGTTATTGCGCAATTTTCTGCGCATTGCTGATTTTATGCCGTTCATGTTTATGGCTGGTTTGTTATCAACTTTGATTACTGATCGACATCAGCGTATCGGCGATCTGTTTGCCGGTACAGTCGTCATAATTACTGAGGAAGTGTTGCCGAAGTGACCGTTGAATTGACAGATAACTCAGACGCCAGATTTGTGGCCTGTCTCGATAATCTTGAGAGCAGCGAGGTGTCGCGTCGTCGGCAGGCCATCGCAACTCTCGAGCAGATAGGTGGCGTTCGTGCGCTTCAGGTGGCGGCTGCTCTAACAGGTGATGCTGATCAGATTGTTGCGTCTTCGGCTCGTCGCATTTGCAGCGAAGCCGGCAAAAAAGGCCTTGTGCAGCGCAGTTTCTTGAAAACTCAGGCTCTGCCGCAGACTGTCGCCATTAAAAGCTTCATGCAGCTGCTTGATGAGGTTGTTTTCATCATGCGCCGCAATCTGGCAGAAGTCGTCCGCGACTCTTTTCTGTTTTCAATTCCAAAGTTTTCACTGGTCACGCTGTTTTTTCTGTGCCCCTTCTATGAACCCTTGCTGGAAATAGTTTCGCAGCCATGGCTTATCTGCCTGCTGATTTTTATCTATGAAATATTCTGGCGCCCTCTTGTCTGGGTATCTACCGGAAACGCCTTTCTGGCAGGGTTTCCCGATAATAGTGTCAGGCGGCAATCACGGCAATTCTCGGGGCGCAAGCTTTATCGCCCGCTTCTGCGCGCCGGACTGGTTGAGGCGGTTCTTTACGCTCTCATTTTGTCGAGCGTATTCTGGTGGCATTTCAACTTGAATTCAATCGGTGCGCTTCTTGGTGTGCTTGGCTTTTTCTGGCTCGCCGCATGGTTGCATTCATCCAGCTCAGTTCCGGTTATACTGCTGCGAAACAAGGATTCCGAAGAGGTGGTCTGGTTGTCGGGGTACAGTCGCAATTTCTGGGTGAGTATAAAATTGGGCGCGACTCTGGCTGTGCTTTATTTTGTTGTTCTGAGCAGCATTGCAAGCCTCATGTGGTTGCTTGGATTTGCTGAATGGATAAATGGTCCGATTGTGTTTATTTTTGGTTATTTTATCGCGGCTGATGCTCTGATAGACCCGTTTGTAATCGGCTATCGCCTTTTGCTTACCCGACTCAGTATGGATCCGAGGCTTCTATGAAATATATTAAATATTCGATAGTGGCTCTTATGGTGCTGGCCTCGCTGCTTTGTGCTGAAGAGGTTTCTTTTGATGATTTTTCAATGGTGATAAGACATTTGCCGCAAGTGCTGTCTGTGAACAACGATTATAAGATAGACCATTCTCTCGGCGATCGGATTATGCGCCTTGCAGCTATAACCCGTGTAAGATCGGGCAGTCGGATGTTTCTTGTTGATATGAGATGGGTTGCTGACGTGATTGAGGCTCTGGCCGGAGAGCAGGCTGAAGCTCGTCGCAGGCTTCTTTACGTAAACATGGTGGATACGCTGAATGGCATGTTGGTCGAACTTTCTTCAGACTACCCTGCTGAAGCGTTTTCGCGCCAGGAAATGCAGGACGCTCTTGATCGCGCGCTTGGAAGGACCAGTGAGATTCGTGTTTCTGGCGATGTAATGTTCGATGAATCGGTTGCCCGGTTCGGTCGGCCTGGTCTTGTAGTTAATGAGCCTGGTGATGCGATAAGTCTCACCGGAATCCAGTCTTCTGCTCAAGGTTACCAGGGCTCAGTGCGAGCTGTTTCGGGAAGCGGCGCACGGCAGTCGTCAGGAGGATTTGTCGGGGGGGCTTCTGGAGGTTCTTCTGGTGGTTCTTCTGGTGGTTCAACAAGATCTGGTTTTTCTGCTGCAGGAGGCTCTGCGGGCAGTGTTTCGGGGTCTTCCGGCAGAATAGTGAGTGGTGGCGCGGCAAATTCTGGAACGTCTGGCAGAACGACGCAAGGCGCTGAAACGTCTGTCGCAGCAGGTCAGCAATCAGTTCAAACGCATTCTTCTGAGCGGCCGCAGCAGGCTGCCGCTCAGACACAGACGGCTGCCAGTTCCCAAGTCTCGCGACCAGCGGAACCGTCGCGCGTCAGTCCTACTCCACCGCCGCCTCCGCCAAAACAGCCTGAACCGATACGTCCGCCTCCTAAGCCCAAGGCGGGGGAGGGCGCAAGCATGTTTTTCTGGATCATGATGGGCATTGGAACAGCAGGCTTTGTGATTATCATATTTTTGATAATCAAGAATTTGAGAACAAAGGTTGCTCAAGAACAGGCTCGAATTGATATTGTCGAAAAAGATCTACCGGTAGATCGTATGCGCAGTGAAACCGTATACGAAAGGGCGTTGCGCGAGGCCGAGCAGGGTAATTATGCTGAAGCGATTCGTCTGTTGACGATAGGTTCGTTGCTGCTGCTGGAAGCGCGTCGTGTAATCAGTTATCGTGACAGTCTCACCAATGGCGAATATCTTCGCGAGCTGCTGGTTGAAAGGCAGTTGCATTCGATGTTTACTGCTCCTCTGGCATTATTTGACCGGCTCATTTATGGTTTCCAGAGCCCAGATAAGCGGGATTTCGAAGTTTTCAGGTTGTTTTATCTTGATCTGGAGAAGCTCAAAAGATGAACAGTAGAAAAATTCTTCATCTCATCAGAGGCTACTCGATTCTTTTGCTCTGTCTTTTTATTTTTACCATGTGGGGTATAAACCTCTTTTCGATTTCGCAAACTGACGAGAAGGTTCTGGTAACTGAAAATGATGGCCCTGAACTTGTCGAAGAGGGCGCGGCGACAACCCGTTATTTAAAGCCCCTGCCGTTTTTATATTATTATTTTACCGAACTGGGTTATTCTATTGATTTCTGCAAGGATGTTCCGTCAGATCGTAAACTTTTGCTGGTCATAGATCCGCCGCAGGAACTTGACAGAACAATGTTTCGCGATTTATTTGCCTGGGTTCGGGCTGGCGGCAATCTGGTTTTCTTTTTGCCCGACAACAGCGGAATCGACCGTTACATTGGCATTGAAAGAAGCCTGCACGAACAGGAGTTGCCTGAGGAATTGCAGCTACGCCTTCCTTATCTCGATGAAATCGAAACAATAAGTTCTGGCCGCAAAGCTATTCATCGCCAGCCAGGCATGAGCTTTTTTTCTGTTATGCCCGAGCAGATGGGCGGTTGCACGGTTTTTATGTCGTTTCGTGGCTCTGGGCGTATGATAGTGCTGGCGCACGCCGATTTTTTGTCAGGCCTTGGGCTTAAGAAACGTGACAATCTGGTGCTGGTTACCCGCATGGTGGAGCATCTTGCCGTGGGAAAACATCTTTCGATTCTTGATACGTTTCCGAGCACACCTGTACAGGTGCGGGCGCGTCGAATGGTGCCGCGTCATAGAACTTATATGGCACGACAGAAGGTTGACCATATTTCGTTCTGGAGCCTGGTTAAGGCTAACCCGATCAGCTGGGTTCTTCTGCAGATGGTACTGGCGCTGGCTGTGTACTTTTATTCGACTGGAAGACGGTTTGGGCGTGCGATAGTGCTGGCTGACCCTGATTTGCGCAATGTTTCCTATGTCAGGAATCTTGGCAAGCTCCTGGCGGAGCGACATAACGTCAGTCACGCTCTTTCTGAAATTCTCTATGGCTTTGCTGCTGCTGCTATCAAACGTTATGGGCTGGCTCCCATGGCGCAGTTCAGGGAAATTGTAGTAGCGATACGTGCTGGCAATATTGAAGTGGCCGACAGTCTCAGTCGCGTAGAGCTCGATATACAGCGGATTCTTAATAAAAACGATGACTCGCCGGGCGTGCTTTTGCGCGTGGTGCGTACCCTTGAAAGGGCTAGAAAGGAACTTAAACTCCATGATTGAACTGGCGCGGGTAAAACAGATTTTTGAAGGTATACGTGCCGAAATCGGCAAGGTTATCATCGGTCAGGATGAGACGGTTAATCTTATGCTGGCGGCTCTTCTGGTAAAGGGTCACATTTTGCTGGAAGGTGTACCTGGAACAGCAAAGACCCTTACGGTTAAAACTGCGGCTGAGATAATAGGGGCAAGTTTTCGCCGCATTCAGATGACTCCGGATCTTATGCCTTCTGATGTGCTTGGCACTAATATTTTCGACGCGCGAAGCGGTGCGTTTCATGTGCACAAAGGGCCTATTTTTAGTGACCTGGTGTTGGTTGACGAGATTAACCGCGCCCCGGCAAAGACACAGTCGGCGCTGTTGGAGTGCATGGAAGAGCGTCAGGTCACCATTGAAGGCAACTGTTTCGAACTCTCGGCTATTTTTACTGTAATGGCAACACAGAACTCCCTGGAATATGAGGGCACATATCCTCTTCCTGAGGCACAGCTCGACAGATTTCTCTTTAAAATATTGCTCGATTATCCTTCAGAACAGGCTGAACGCGGCATACTTGGCAAGTTTGAGGCTGGATTTCGCTCTGATAACATCAAAAAAGTCGGGCTTTCCAAGGTTGCCGATATCGAAGAGATCAAGGAGTGCCGCGAAGCGATTACAAGAGTACAGACCAGAGAGCCAGTCATAGATTACATAACCGATATTGTGCGTGCAACTCGCAACTGGTCTGATTTTCATATTGGCGCCGGTGTGCGCGCCAGTATCGGTTTGCTGCTTGCTTCGAAGGCGGCTGCACTTATGGAAGGTCGCGAGTTTGTTACTCCTGACGATGTTAAGGCAATGGTATGCCCGGTTTTGCGCCATCGCGTGATACTGAAACCTGAGGCCGAAATCGAGGGAATAAACGCCGACAGCGCACTGACAACCATGCTCGGACGCATAAAGGTTCCAAGGTGATATTGCAAAGGAAGACCACACTCAGGGAAGGGCTGGTATTGTTTACCGGCATGGTTCTGGCTGCTTTTTTCCCGTTTGTGATTGTTCCGCTGGCTTTGCTGGTAGCACTTCTCGCCTATCTCTTTCGTTTATGGCGCAAGAGAAACCCTGGCTCGCGCTCGTTGGCCGATATTCTGGTAGAGTGTCGGGTCATGGTTACGACGCGGGTAGTGCTGCTTCTATTGTTTGGCACATTGCCGTTGATGCAGGTGAAATCTCATTCTGGCGCTCTTTCTCTGTGGCTGATCTATAACTTTATCGTGCTGGCGCTGGTTATGACCGATATTGTCATTTCTCCCCGCCCTGAAAATTTGACAATAGAGAGGCGGATGTCACGCAAGTTGTCTATTGGTCGAGACAACCGGGTAGAAATTGTTATCGCCAACAATTCGCATCGGCCGCTTTCTCTCGAAGTGGTTGACGAGTTTCCGGTCGAGTTTGCCGGTGATCGGCGCAGTTATGCGCTCGAGCTGGATCAGCGTACCAGCAAAAGCTTCAGCTATCAGGTAAAACCTTCAAGTCGGGGTTGCTATTACTTTAACAAGACGGTAGTGAGGTTTCGCGGACTGCTTGAACTGGTGGTGTTTCAGCAGGAATTTGGCGAAACTTCCCAGGTCGAGGTTTACCCCGATATTGCCAGCATTTCGCGGTTTGATTTCAGGATGAAGAATATGCAGCATGCCGAAACTGGAATGATTACCGAGCGCCGACGCGGCACGGGCAGTAATTTTGAGAGTCTGCGCGAATATGTAATGGGCGATGAGTTCAGAAGAATAGACTGGAAAGCCAGTGCGCGCAAAAACAAGCTTATCACCAGAGAATACCAGTCGGAGGTCAATCAGTCGGTTGTGGTCGTGCTCGATTGCAGTCGCTCAATGGGCGCGGTTGTTGACGGCATTACCCTGCTTGACCACGCGGTGAATTCTGCTTTGATACTTGGGTATCAGGTTATGAAGAAGGGCGACAAGATCGGTCTGCTGGCCTTTTCTGACAAACCCCATGTTTTTCTGCCGCCTGGTCGTGGAAAGGCTCATTATTACAGATTTCTGCGCCATCTTTACGCTATTGCTGCCAACCGGGTTGAACCGGATTACGACAGTGTGTTGCGCGCCATCAGCGCAACCAGGCTGCGTCGCTCGCTTTTGATGATCATTACTGATCTTACTTCCGGCGAAGCGGTTAAAAAGATGCTGGCTGCGGTGCCGCTGGTCAGCCGCAAACATCTTACCGCCGTTGTTTCAGTGCTGGATCCGAAGCTGCGCGAAATTGCCGACGCCGTGCCTGAAAACGTTGATGCTGTCTATGACAAAGTGGTGGCGCGCAATATGATCGAGCGCGTCGCCGGGCTGAGCAGGCATATCGAAAAGATTGGCATCGCGACCATGCTGATTACGCCACAGCAGCTTAATTCAAGCCTGCTTTCGCATTATCTGCAGGTCAAAATGCGATCTCAGCTTTGATTGAGTCGTGATCCTGCTACCAGATAAGTTATCAGAACCATCAGAAACAGCCCTGACAGCGCCAGCTTTATTGGGACCGACAGGTATGACGGCGTGATGTAAGCTTCGATCAGTGCCGCGATTATCAGTAGAGGTATGCTGCCGACTACCAGCTTTATCGCATCGTTTCCCTCTTTTACCAGCCAGTCTTTGCGCCGATATGATCCTGGATTGATCAGGGCGTAACCAACTATGAATCCGGCTGCCCCACAAATAAAAATGCAGGCCAGTTCGATAACGCCGTGCGGCAGAATGAGTGACCAGAAATAGTAGGCGAGGCCCGCGTCGGTGTAGAGCGCAGCCAGCGCGCCGAGCATCAGCCCGTTTTTGATCAGGATTACAATTGTTCCGATACCAAAGAAAATACCGGTGGCAAAAGCGATAATCGAGACGCGAATGTTGTTGACCATAATCGCGCTGGAAAGCCCGAAGCTGCCTTCTCGCGGTAACGGAGGCAGCTGGTTTGGCCTTACGCTGAGCGCCAGAGTTTTCAGGCGCATTTGCTCTGCTGGCGGTACTGCGAGGTCTACCAGTCGTGATTTTTCGTGAATGCACAGATATCCTACCAGCGCGGCGGCAACAAACAGCAGAAGGCTGGCGATGACAAAATGAATGCGTTTGCGGACAATCCCGGAAAATCCGCTGATAAAGAACCAGACGAGATCAGCAAAGGTCATTGATTTTTTCTGGTAAATAGTGCCATAAGCCCTTAGAGCAAGATGGTTGGCGCGCGCCCGGGCTGGCGGGTCGTCAATAGACACCGTCAGCTTGTTCAGGTCAGATATAAGCTCGGTGTAGAGCTCACCAAGGCGCATGACATCTGCTGGCGTGATAGTGCTGAATGCGGGACTTTCAAAGCGGCCGAGGAGCTTTTCGGTTTCTTCCCAGCGTTTTACTGTTTTGTCAGGCATTGGCATGGTTGAGCCTTTTCATTAGTCAAGAGGTTTTGGACTATCGATCGTGCCGTGTACACTGCATGCAACCTGGCCATCTTGCGATATGTCGCCAATCGAGCTATATGTGCAATTTTTCTCGGCACCTATGATCGGTGATTTCAGGTATTTGCCCTGAACCAGGCGATCTAAAGCTTCGCTGTCGACAATGTGCATCATCTGGTTGGAATCCATGTTGTACATCTCAACAGCGCCCATGATCACGCGCATATTGGCCATACATGCTTTTTGCCTGGCGTTGCCGGAGTAACGGCCTCTTCTTGATGTGTTTGGGATGGCAATTGCTGCTAGAATGCCGATAATCGCTATAATGATCAGCAGTTCAATCAAGGTGAACGGGCTTTTGGACTTTTGCGGAATATGCAGATTCAGTTCGAGTTTTTGCTCCGGTTCGTCGGTAAAATCCTCAAGCAGCATTCCACAGCGTCGGCAAAAGCGGTAGGCAATGCTGTTGGCGAATCCGCAGGATGCACAACTCATTTCTTCCGACATGCGACGCTCCCGTTCAATATCACAGTATCTGATAACTTACGACTTAACCCCTCAATCTGTCAAATCAGAATTGCATCAGAGGGCGATCGACCGGCATGCCTTAGACTTGAATGGTCTGGATTTCATCTTTTGCAGGAATGAATGAGGCATGCCGCGCAAATTTAGCGTTATCTGATGGACTTCTACAAAAAAAACGTTATTGTTATTTCCAGGTAAAAATAGAACATAAAGAATTGCTGATCTGAATAGCCGTTAAGCACCTGAGAGCTCAGATCAGTTATTCCAGCGGATTAGAGAGCCGAGGCTCGCAACTGTGTTTTCCTGGACTAGTTCTGGGCGGCGAACCCGTTTAATCAGAGCCTCCAATTCAAAGTCTGGCGCATCGTGCATGAAATCGTCGCTCTGCATGGAAGAAAACCTGCCGTGTTTGCTTTTGACTATCGCGACTAATAGCGTCCTTAACAATGGAGAGCAATATGAGATATTTGATTAAGATTATTGTTGTATACATATTTTTAATGCCACTTATGGCTTTTGCTGGGGAAATCGAAGCGAGATTTCTCGATGACCGCGGCCGACCGGTTGCTGAGGCTGTTATTTCGGCAATTCCGCTGTCGGGGCAGGCTGTCCCGGCGATGTCTAAAATACCCGTCGAGCTGGAACAGATCGACAAGGAATTTAAACCCAATGTTACTATTATTCAACGCGGTGGCAAGATTTTGTTTCCGAATCGCGACAGCGTTTCTCACCATGTTTACTCTTTTTCAGAAGCGAAAAAATTCGAATTGCCACTGTATACAGGTGCCTCGCGGCCGATTGTCTTCGAAAATCCCGGTGTAATAACTCTGGGCTGTAACATTCATGACTGGATGAAAGGCTACATCGTCGTTGTTGACACTCCTTTCTTTGCCCTGAGTGACGCAACTGGAGTGATTGCCATCAAGGACTTGCCGGTTGGAGCCTGGCGACTTGAGGTCTGGCATCCGCGCCTCAAAGGCGGACTTATGGTGCGCGAAGTTAATCTCACTGATGGTGCTGCTTTAAATGAGAGTTTCACTCTGAGCCTTCGCCGTGAATGGAAAAAAACTCGTGACCGTGCGAGAGAAAAGTCGGGGTACTGATACTTGGCCAGCTTGATGTTTATAAAAAGATCGTTTCGTAATCGCCTGCTGCTGGCGTTTTTGAGCTTGTTTGTCATTGTCCAGGTCAGCAGTTTCCTGATAATCGACCGGGTAATAACCAGAGCCGCCCGCGAGCGTGCAACAGATGATCTGCGTAATGCTGCGATTATTCTGAAGCAGTTTCTCCTTGAGCGCAGCGATCTGCTGATTCAGGGGGCTTCGCTATTCTCTCGCGATTACGCTTTTCAGCAGACTTACTTTGCCGATGACCGGGAAACAATAAGATCTGCTCTATTAAGTCTGCAGCAGCGCATTCATGCAGATTTTATCCTGCTTCTCGCTGATGAGGATGACTGGCCGGTAAGGGTTCAGACGCCGCGGGGTGAAGACGAAGGAAAGCCATTCAAGCATCCTGAATTGCTTGAAGAATCAATCGAAGCTGGTGAACCCGGTTCGTGGGTCATAAGTCGTGATCAGGGTCTGGTTCGCATGGTTGCTGTGCCGCTGCTTGCCCCGGAACCTGTTGCCTGGCTTTGTGTCGGTTTCAAGATGGATGAAAAACTGGTTAAATCTCTCGAGCGCTTTGTTGGCTTTGGAGTCAGTCTGGTTAAAGAAGTCGATGGTCAGCTGCTTGTGGTAACCTCTTCGCTTGGGCCAGATGCCAGAAATACTGTCGAAATCGCGCTTGCCAGCAGATCGTCTGACCAAAAGGACTTTCAGGTTGTGATGAATGATGAGCTGCATTCGCTACACCTGAGAGATGACAGCAGCCTGCTTTTGCACGCATCTCTGGAGCGGGCTTTGCAGCCGCTGCGGCAGCTGCAGAGAGTTTTTGCCCTGCTGGCTTTTCTGGCTCTTCTTGTCGTTTTCCTTCTTGGCAAGACAGTTGCTAAAACGGTAACTCAGCCGGTAGAAAGACTGGTGCAGGGAGTACGCCGTGTAACTGCCGGCGATTTGACTGCCGAAGTTGCTGTTGAACGTGACGATGAAATCGGCATGCTGGCGAATTCATTCAATGTCATGGCGAGAGGTCTTGAGGAAAAGGAAAAAGTGAGGTCACTGCTTGGCAAAGTTGTGTCAAACCAGATTGCCGAGGAGCTGTTGCGTGGCAAAACTGTTCAGCTTGGTGGCGAAATCAGAACAGTCACCGTATTGTTCACAGATTTGCGAAGTTTTACCACGACCTGTGAAAAGATGCAGCCCGAAGAAGTTCTGCATTTTCTTAACCGCTATCTAGACTGCATGGCCAAGGTTGTCGAAAAGCACGGGGGCGTCATTGACAAATTCATTGGCGACGCAATAATGGCTATTTTTGGTGCACCGGTCAGCTTGCCGGATCATGCCAGACGAGCGGTAGAATGTGGCCGTGAAATGCACTCGGAACTCAAACTTTTAAACGAAAAATTGCGCCAGGAGGGCCGCCCGGAAATTGCGATGGGCGTGGGTATTCACACTGGCGAGGTCGTGGCCGGCAATATGGGTGCTGAGAATCGCTTAAATTACACGGTAATTGGCGATACGGTAAATGTGGCTGCCCGCCTGGAAAGTGAAACCAAGTCGGTCGGGCGTTCGCCACTTTTTTCTCAGGCCACTCTTGAAGCTGCATGCCTGAACACAGACGAAGTAGCATTGATCGGCCCACTCCACGTGAAGGGTAGAGAGCAGCCAATACTTGTTTCTACGCTAAAAGAATGACGTTAGCTGCAACCTGTCCTGGCGGTCTGACCGATGTGATAAAAAAAAGAGCCCCCGAAGGGGCTCTAGCTTTGTTGGAGCTTAGACGATCTTGCAGCCGCGCTTTGTGTAATGCGTGTGCAGCAGTTTGTGCGACTTATGGCCGCAGGGACCGTCTTTGAGAAATTCTTTGTAGATCAGGTCAACTGCAGGATTTTCGTGTGACTTTCTTGAGTAGAGGGTCTTTTCTTCGGCGTAAATAGCCTGGGTGCGGGCCGCTCTGATTTCAGGAGAGGTCGGAATCGGCTGGCCGCCGCCACCGAGACAGCCACCCGGGCATGCCATGAATTCGATGAAGTGACATTCGCTGAACTTGCCGCCAGCCTTGATGTCTTCCATGACTTTCTTGGCATTGGCAGTGCCATGAGCAACCGCGACTTTCAGGGTCGCGCCCTTGAGGAAGCTGAAATCTTTGAGGCCGCCGAGAGCCTTGCTGAGAATCGGTGGAACTGGCCCGGCTGCCGGAACCTTGATTTCCATGTATTTTACGCCTTCGAAACCGCGAACCGGTATGATATCGAGGTTCTCAAAAATCTTTTCGGTTTTGATGCCGGTTACTATTTCGACTGCGGTGCGCAATGCAGCTTCCATAACGCCGCCGGTAGCGCCGAAAATCAGGCCGGCGCCGGTTGCTTCGCCAATCGGGTCATCAAAGTCGCTGGGTGGAAGGTTTGGCAGGTCAAGGCCGGTTTCCTGAATCATCTGTGCGAGCTCACGGCTGGTCAGTCCGTAATCGACGTCTTTATAACCGCTGTCCTGCATTTCGGGGCGGTTGCATTCGAACTTCTTGGCGCTGCAGGGCATGAGAGCGACGGTGACGATATCTTTGGGATCAATGCCGGCTTTCTCGGCATACCAGGTTTTTATGATCGAACCGAACATCTGCTGCGGGCTCTTGCAACTCGACAGGCAGTCGGTGTATTCAGGGTAGAAGTGTTCAAGAAATTTGACCCAGCCCGGAGAACATGAGGTGAACTGCGGGAAAGCTACTTGTTCCTTGTCGACCAGGGCTTTTTTGAGCCTGATCAGCAGCTCTGTAGCTTCTTCCATGATGGTGAGGTCGGCGGTGAAGTTGGTGTCGAAAACCTTGTCAAAGCCGCAGCGGCGCATGGCAGTGTTGAGTTCGCGGGTTACCGAAGTGCCGGCTGGCAGGCCGAAACATTCACCAATAGCCGCGCGCGGGCTGGGGGCAGTTTGAATAACCACGTGTTTTTTTGGGTTTTCAATGGCCGCCCAGATTTCGTCGGAGGGGTCGTTTGCTCGCAGGGCACCGGTCGGGCAGCGATTTATGCACTGGCCGCAGTTAATGCAGACTACTTCCCCGAGCGGCATGCTCGCGAAAGTGTCGATATCGAGATCGGGGCCGCGATTAACCGCTTCGAGAACGCCAACTTCCTGAAGGTCGATGCAGGTTCTAACGCAGCGGCGGCACTGAATGCACTTGTTCATGTCGCGCACGACGCTGTAGCTTGATCTGTCGATGTCGTGATGTGGCTCGGTGTCGTGGCCAAAGCGGTAATGGTCGACGCCGTATTCTTTGGCGAGGGTCTGCAGTTCGCAGTTATTGTTGCGGAAGCAGGAATAGCATTCGCCGACATGGTGCTTGAGCATGAGGTCGAGGTTGTGACGGCGGGATTTGCGAACTTTCTGCGAATAGGTCTTGATGCTCATCGGGCTGGTGATCGGGTAGGCGCAGGCGGCCTGAAGAGTTCTCTGACCCTCTACTTCGACGACGCAGACGCGGCAGACGCCGGCGACCTTGAGGTCTTCGTGGTGGCAGAGCGTTGGAATCTTGATGTTGAGCTTTTTGGCAGCATCAAGAATTGTTGTGCCGAAAGGAACCTTGAGGTCGTTGCCGTCAATATTGATGGCGACCATGGCTCCGAGATCTTTTTCGTTTTTCGCAACTTCGACAGAAGAGGCTACCGAGCTGGCGGGAGCACGATCTGAACCGAATTTTGTGTTTTTTTCGTTGTTAGACATTGTTTAACTCCCCTTTATCTGCAGGTGCATCTGGAATCGAAAATTTCAGACTTGAAGTTTTCGACGATCGACAGGAAGGCATTGGGCGCACTCTGGCCGAGGCCGCATTTGCTGGAAACCTGCATGGTTTCGCCGAGTGAGCAGAGTTCGCGCAGGTATTTGAGTGAGCACTTTCCTTCGTCGAGCATGTCGAGCCCTTCGAGCAGGGTTTCGGTGCCGAGGCGGCATGGAGTGCACTGGCCGCATGATTCATCGCAGAAGAATTCCATGAAGTTAACGGCAACTTCAAGCATGTCGCGGAACGGTCCAAACACGATGATCGAGCCGCCGGTGGAGACGTCTTCATAAGCAATGACGCGGTCAAAATCTTTGCGGGGTACGCAGGTGCCAGATGCGCCGCCAACCTGAACAGCCTTGGCGTCTTCGCCGCCAACGGTTTCAAGAAGTTTCTTAATCGAAATGCCCATGGGAAGCTCATAAACACCAGGCTTATCGCAGTCGCCTGATACGCTGAACAGCTTGGTTCCGGTCGATTTCTCGGTGCCATATGATTTAAACCATTTGGCACCTTTTTCGACGATGTGCAGTACGGTAATGAATGTCTCGACGTTGTTTACCGAGGTCGGGCAACCGAGATAGCCGACGGTTACCGGGAACGGCGGGCGATTACGTGGTTCGCCGCGATGACCTTCGAGGCTTTCGATGAGAGCGGTTTCTTCGCCGCAGATATAGGCGCCAGAACCCATGTGGATGTGAACGTCAAATTCGAAATTATCCTTGCCGGCGATCTTTTTGCCGAGCAATTTCTTGCCGCGCATTTTTTCGAGGGTAGCTTCGAGGTCTTTTCTGATATAGGCGTATTCAGCTCTCAGGTAGATGATACCTTCTTTCGCGCCAACGGCGTACCCGGCGAGAACCATGCCGGCAACAAGCTGATCGGCATAATCAGTGAGCAGCAGGCGGTCTTTAAAGGTGCCAGGTTCGCCTTCGTCAGCGTTGCAGATGACGAACTTGCGGTCGCCCTGAGCTGCTGCAGCCAGGTTCCATTTTACGGCCGTCGGAAAGCCGGCGCCGCCACGACCCTTGAGTCCTGAATCGCGCACTTCATTGATTAAATCTGGTCTTGACTTTTGCAGGGCACTTTTCAAAGCCTTTTCGACGTCTATGTCAGAGAATATTACGAGTTTTTTGTCAGTCTTGCTCATGCGTGTTCTCCTTGGGTAACATGGGCACCGAAGCGATTTCTGTAGTTGTCGATAATATCGGCTACTGTTTCGGGAGTGACTTTAGTGTGAATATCTTCATTCACCAGCATTGCCGGGCCCTGATCGCACATGCCGAGGCAGTTGGTGAATTCAAGAGTGAACATGCCATCATCGGTGGTTTCGCCAAACTCGATGCCGAGCTCGTTTTCGAGCTGGTTGGCTACCGCTTCCTTGCCGGCCATGTCACAACTGATCGTGCGGCACAGGCGAACAATGAATTTGCCTTTCTTTTCGGTTGAAAGAAATGAGTAGAAGCTGACAACGCCCTGAACTTCAACAGGGTGAATCTTGAAAGCTTCGGCGATGTCCTGCATTGCTTCTGGCGAAATATGCCGACTGACGTTTTGCACATGCTGTAGAACAGGGATCAGACCGCTGCGGTGCTGGTCATGTTTTTTTGCCATTTTGAAAATTTCGGCTTTTAACTGGTCTCTTTCTGAGGCGAGCATCAGATATCTCCTTGTGTCGATGTATTATTTGACGTATTTTTTGACGGCTTTAAGCAGTTTGTCTCTTGACAGAGGTTTTTCGAAGAACTCATTCACCGGGACCATTTCTTCGTCCTTGTCGAACTTCATGCCGGTAACCTTTGCCACCGAGGTCAACATGATGATGGGAATGTTGTTCTTCTCTCGTCTGATTTTCTGAGCCATCGCAAAGCCGTCGTCAGGCTCGACCATCATTACATCGAGGATGAGGAGATCGGGTTTTTTGCTGTTAAGAAGCTTGTGACCTTCGGTTGGATTGTAGCCGACGAGGATTTCGTAGCCTTCTTTTTCCAGCAATATTTTGTTGATTTCGACAAAATCTTTGTCGTCGTCAACGAGCAGAATTTTAGCCATAGTACACCTCATTAAATGTGAAATTTTGCACAACCTTTGGGATAATCTAAAGCTAGCATAAAAAAATGCGTCTGTCACCTGTTTTGAGCTATATTTCACTTATTTTTGTGAAATAAAGCTCAAAGCCTGATCTGATGCTCAAATCGGCTGCTGTCGCTTTTTTCACAGCGCTTCGGTGCATAATGGCAAGTCCAGTGAAAAACTCGCAAAAATTTACTGAGGCACAGAGTTCTGGGTTGGCGAGCAAGGCCAAGACGCAAAGCGGCCAAAGAAGGCTTCGAGCGCAAATTGCGCAGATGGTCTCAAGATGGTCGCAGACGCTGAGTAAAGCGTTGACATATAGGCGTTAAAAAGGCGCAGGCGGGTTTTTTGCGCAGGTTATGCCTGGCGACTCTGGAGACCATGTTGACAAAGGATTGTTGAGAATCGTCATTCGCAACGCGCAACAAATTGGCCGGGAAGGCCTTACTTGGCAAGAATCACGGGTGGCAGCGAACTTTATACTGGCGTTTCTGCCTGCTGCTGGTCAGCCGGAATCTCAAGGGTGAAGGTCGTACCTTTGTCGGGTTCTGATTCGACACTGATGTTGCCGTTGTACATTTCGGCGAGGCGCTTGAGGATTGACAGGCCGAGACCGCTGCCAAGAATGTTGGCGGTTTTGGCATTTTTAATGCGCGAAAACTCTTTGAACAGCTTCTGCTGTTCTTCTGCCGACATGCCGATACCGGTATCGGCAACCTGTATAACAATATTCTGTTCGGCGCTTTGCAGCAGCCTGACGAACACCTGGCCTTCATCACGGTTGTATTTGACGGCATTTGAAATAAGATTGTTGAGAATCATGTCGAGTTCGCCAGAGTCTGCCATAAGCATGATTTCGGCGGGTGATTCAAGGCTGATGCTGATTTTTCGGGCATTTGCTGCCGGGGTGGCGAGTTCGATGGCGTTTTCGGCAGCAGCACGCAGATTGATCGGCACAAGTTTGCGGTCTCTTTTTCCTGACTCGATCTTGGTCATGTCGAGCAGGTCGACAATAAGCTTGCGCATCTGCTGCAATCTCAGAGAACTGCGTTCAATAAACTGCATGTAGCTGTCGAGGTTGTCGCCGAGAGTTTTGGTTTTCATCAGGTCGAGATAGCCTTCAACGGCGCCAAGGGGTGCTTTGAGCTCATGACCAAGAACCCTGATGAATTCGAAACGTACCTGTTTCTTTTCCTGGGCGAGCTGCAGGTTCTTGCGCGCGAGAAGAATTCTCTCGGCTGCCTTGCGGGTAACCGTTCTCAGCTCATTTGGAGTAAAAGGTTTGGGCAGAAAGTCGTATGCACCCTTGCGGGTCGCCTCGATCGCCACTTCGATCGAGGCGTAAGCTGTGATCATAATGATAATCAGTTCTTTGGCGCGCTCGCCCAGCTTTTCGATTATTTCGAGGCCATTCATATCAGGCAGCTTATAATCGAGAAAGAGGATATCAATTTTGCCATTGAGAATCTTGTCGACGCCTTCGGCGCCGGTGCCGGCTGTTTCGACCGCTACATCGAGGATATCGGTTCCCCAGAACTCCAGTCTCTGGCCGTCAAGCGTTCTTTCGACGCCCATGCGCATTCCTGGTTCGTCGTCAATCACCAGCACCTGTAACTGATTCATAGATCACACCTTGAGTAATTTTTTAATTTCCTGCTGCAGTTGTTCAGCGCGAACTGGCTTTTCAAGCAGCGCGTCGGCCTTGATCCAGCGATGCTCTTCGCGGGTTTTAACGTTGAATGCCACGCCAGTTTCTGCGGCCACGCCGGTTACCATGATGATCGGCATATTGGGCAGGCGTTTTTTCAGGTTGTGGCAGAGCGTGAAGCCAGTATCGTGTTCTTCCATCATCAGGTCAACAATTGCGATATCTGGTGTCGGGTTTTCGAGCTTGCCAAGCGCAGCAGCAGCGTTTTCGGCTTCTACTACATTGTATTTGAGGGCTTCGAGCATTGCTCTCTGCTGTATTCTGAAATCATGATCATCATCGACCAGAAGGACTGTTTTGACTTGTTGCATGTTTGTTCCCTTTCTTAGGTTGTTTTAGCTGATAAAGTGGTTAGAACTTGAGTCTTTATTGGCGTGGCGGGGCAGGGTTACCGTAAAGGTCGTGCCGGTGGGACCCTGCGTCGGATCGGCATTGCTTTCGACCTTGATATCGCCACTATGCATCTTGACTATGCCGTAGGTAACTGCCAGGCCAAGCCCGGTGCCCTTGCCAAGCTGCTTGGTCGTAAAAAACGGCTCGAATACACGGTTCATGTTCTCTTTCGGGATACCCTTGCCATTGTCTTTTACTGCGATTTTTACTTTGTCTTCGCTGCCAAGAACTGTTATTTCAAGCATGCCATCGCTTTCCATGGCGGCCAGCGCGTTGCTGATAATGTTGGTGAGAACCTGTATGACCTGGTCGCCGTCTACTTCAGCAACCGGGTTGTTTTCGCATTTAACAACCGCGACCTTGACGTCGTAAGGGATCTGCACGAGCTTGAGTGAATCGTTGACCAGCGTGTTCATGTCGGTCGGCACTTTTAAAACCTTGTTTTCGCGGGCGAAGTTGAGCAACCCGGCAACAATCTTCTTGCAGCGGTCGGCCTGACTGGCGATTACCGAGGCGTCTTCCTTGGCGCGAGTTCCTTCCTGGCAGGCATCCTGCATCAGGTGCGCGTACATCAGAATCACGCCGAGCGGGTTGTTGATTTCGTGCGCGATACCGGCAGCAAGCTGCCCCATGCTCGCCAGTCTTTCAGCGTGCATCAGCGCTTCCTGGATGTTAGAGAGCTTTTTGTTGCTGTGTTCGAGTTCACCGACCGCCTTTTCGAGCTCGCCAATGGTATAAGGCAGGCACATCTCGCTTTCAGCCAGGTTGTGGAAGATGGCAAGAGCGTGTTCGCGGCAGGTGTCATAACCGCAGGCGCCGCAGTTGAGCTCGTCTTCTTTGTAAAACTTGCCCATTTCGGCCATGATCATCTTGATTACTTCATTATCAGGGTTTTCCTGGCGCTGGTCGCGGGCCTGATATTTGCGTGAAAAATCAAGCTTTGAGAACCGTTCGATGTCTTCCTGCCAGCGCGGCAGATCCATTTTATCGAGGCGCTTTCGTGTGTAACGCCCGATGCGGTGGCGGCGGCTGAATTGCGATGCCGCGTCATTGCTCATTCCTGCTCCCATGATGCAGCCTTCGCAGGCGAGAATTTCGAGCAGGCGGGTTTTTAGGGTGCCGTCTTCAAAGCTTTTGAGAGCTTCAACGAAATGCCGGCGATCATTTATTGCGATAACATCGTCAGATATCAGGTCTTCGGTGATGTTGGCGGCCTGCAGCAGGCCACCGCCGACCGGAAACAGGCTGCCGGTTCCGCCCCAGGGTGGCGCGAAATCGACCTGTTCAACGCTTTGGGGATCGATATTGCTTTCGGCGAACATCTGGCGGAGTTCAACAAAAGTGAGAACACAGTTGACTTCGCCTTCGAGGTTCGCGTCAAAGCCCTCGCACTTTTTGGCGGTGCAGGGGCCGATAAAGACGATCTTTATATCTGGTCCGCAGATTTCTCTGACGACACGCGCCGTTGCTACCATCGGACTGACAAGAGGAGCTAGAGACGGCAGCAGGCTCGGGTGATAATGCTCGACGAAGTTTATTATTGCCGGGCAGGTCGTCGCGATGTATGACTGCCCGGTCGCGTTGTGCTGCAGAAGTTCGCGGTATTTTTTAGCGACGAGGTCGGCGCCGAATGCCACTTCGTTTACTCGATCAAATCCTAGTTTCAAGAGCATGCCAACAAACTGTTTTCTATCGAACTCATGAAACTCGGCTGCGGCACTCGGCGCGACTATCGCGGCGACAGGCTCTTCTCGCGAGAGAAGCATTTTACAGTAGGCCGTTGAATCAAGAACCTGCTTGGCTTTGCGCGAACACACGCGAACGCAGTTGCCGCAACCAATACATCTGTCGTCGATAACTTTTGCCTGGCCGTCAACAACTCTGATCGCCTTGGCCGGGCAGGTTCTTACGCAGGTATAGCATTTTCTGCACCGTTCAGGAATGGTGAAGATGGTACCTTCTTTAACTGTTCTGGTCATCAGCCTGTCCTTGAGACCCGGTCTATTTCACCACGTCTCTTTTTGTATAATGCGTGTGCAAAAGCTTGTGGCTCTTGTGACCGAGCGGTTCACCAAGATACTCCTTATACAATTTCTGTATGTCGGGGTTCAAATGCGATGCTCGATATTTTTCACTCTTATCTATACTATACAGCGACTTCATCCTGCCGGCAACAGCTTCTGGTGTAACGCCGATTGGTTGCCCGCCGCCATTGATGCAGCCACCCGGACAGGCCATGATTTCGATAAAATGCAGGTCGTTGCGCCCGGCTCTGATTTCATCGAGCAGGTCAGAGGCATTTTTCAACCCGCTGACAACTGCGACGCCAATTTCGGTGCCTTCGATGTTGATTTTGGCTTCTTTGCGGCCTTCGAGACCTCGAACAGCTTTAATGTCGAGGCTGTCAAGCTCTTTGCCGGTGACCAGATGATAAGCTGAGCGTAACGCCGCTTCCATAACGCCACCGCTGGTGGCAAAAATTTTGCCGGCGCCGGTCTTGAGGCTGAGCGGATTGTCGGCCGGTTCGGGCTCAATGCTGTTAAGATCGAGTCCGCGCATCTTCATCAGTCTGACGAGTTCGCGGGTAGTTATAACCGCATCAATATCAGGAACGCCGTCTGTCAGCATTTCTTCCCGGGTAACTTCGAACTTTTTGGCTATGCAGGGCATGATCGATACGCTGAAAATCTTTTTGGGATCAATGTTGGCCTTTTCGGCGTAGTAGTTTTTGATGACCGCACCCATCATCTGCTGCGGGCTCTTGCACGAAGAAAGGTTGTCGAGCATGTCTGGATAGAATTCTTCGGCAAACTTGACCCAGCCCGGTGAACAGCTGGTAATCATCGGAAGCTTGCCTTTGCCCTTTAGGCGCGCCAGGAATTCAGAACCTTCTTCCATAATTGTCAGGTCGGCGGTGAAGGAAGTGTCGAAAACCTTGTCGAAGCCGATTCGTCGCAGGACAGCGTTAAGCGGACCGCTGCATTCTGAGCCAGGCTTGAGGCCAAATGCTTCGCCAACAGATACCGAGATTGCCGGAGCGTGTTGCACGACCACTACTTTATCGGGATCGGCGATGGCTTCGAGGACTTCTTTTATTGAGCTTTTTTCGCGCAGGGCGCCGGTCGGGCAGACCTTGATGCACTGACCGCAGAATACGCAAGAACTCATGTTGAGACCTTCGTTAAACGCGGTTTCGATTCTGGTTTTGCTGCCTCTGCCGGCAAAGTCGATGGCAGAAACGTTTTGCACTTCTTCGCAGACGCGCACGCATTTTCCGCAGAGAATGCACTTGGCCGGATCGCGTTCGAGAGCCGGGCTGGAAACGTCAAGATGACACGTGCTCTTTTCGCCCTGATAGCGACGGGTGCGCACGCCATATTCTTCGGCGAGGGTCTGCAGCTCGCAGTTGCCGTTGCGGACGCAATAGAGGCAGTCGTCAGGGTGGTCGGCGAGCAGCAGTTCTATGATGGTTTTGCGTGCTCTAACTGCTTTTGAGCTGTGGGTCTGGCACTTCATGCCATCAGCTACTGTTGTTGCACAGCTGGGAATCAGGCGACCATCCATCTCAACAACGCACAGTCGGCAGGCGCCGGATGGTGGCAGGCCCTCGAAATGGCAGAGGGTAGGCACTTTGATGCCCGCGCGCCTGATGGCGGTTAAGAGTAGTTCACCTTTATTTGCTTCGACCTGTCGTTTGTTTACTTCGATTTTTATCATGATTTTACTCCTTCACCACTGCCTTGAACTTGCACACTTCGTAGCAGGCGCCGCATCTGATGCATTTATCGGGGATGATGTAATGGGGTGTCTTGACCTTGCCCATGATGGCTGCGGTCGGGCACTGTTTGGCGCACAGGGTGCAGCCCACGCATTTGTCGGCGTTGATGCTGAAGTTCATCAGATCGTGGCAGCCGCCAGCTGGACATTTGCGGTCATAAACGTGCGCTTCGTATTCGTCGCGGAAATAGCGCAGAGTCGAGAGGACCGGGTTCGGTGCGGTCTGGCCGAGTCCGCACAGACTGGTATCCTGGATGACACCTGCCAGGCGTTCCATATACATGACTGCCTTGAAACGGTCGAGTGCAGAGCTTTTGTCACTGGTTTTCGGCCGTTCGGTGATGCTTTTGAGGGTTTCAAGGATTCTTCTCGTGCCCTCGCGGCAGGGAATGCACTTGCCGCAGCTTTCGCGCTGAATGAAGTCCATGAAGAACTTTGCGAGATCGACCATGCAGGTGGTTTCGTCCATGACGACAAGTCCGCCGGAACCCATCATGGCGCCGATGCTTTTAAGTGACTCGTAGTCGATTTCTACATCGAGGTGCTGCTCTGGCACGCAGCCGCCGGAAGGCCCGCCGATCTGAACCGCTTTGTATTTGCGGCCTCTGGCGATACCGCCGCCGATATCAAAAACCAGCTTTCTGAGCGGGGTTCCCATGGCGACTTCGGCGAGGCCGGTATTGACGATTCGCCCTGAGAGGGCAAACACTTTGGTTCCCGGACTGTTTGCGGTGCCGATCTGCTTGAACCAGGCAGCGCCGTTTCTGAAAATATCTGGCAGGTTGGCAAGAGTTTCGACGTTGTTGATGACGGTGGGGCAGCCAAACAGGCCTGAAATAGCGGGAAACGGCGGTCGCGGTCGTGGCATGCCGCGCTTGCCTTCGATGCTGTTGATCAGGGCGGTTTCTTCGCCGCAGACAAAGGCGCCAGCGCCTTCTTTTATAACCATTTCGAGCTTAAAGCCGCTGTCGAGAATGTTGCTGCCAAGCAGACCCCATTCTCGCGCTTCGGCGATTGCCCATTCGAGACGTTTGATTGCCAGGGGATATTCGGCTCTGATGTAGATGTAGGCTTTGCTGGCACCGATTGCATAGGCACCAAGCATCATGCCTTCGAGCAGACGGTGCGGGTCGCCCTCGATGACTGCTCTGTCCATAAACGCGCCCGGGTCGCCTTCGTCGGCGTTGCAGATCAGATATTTTTTGTCGCCTGGTGCTTCGAGAGCGAAGCGCCACTTTTTGCCGGTCGGAAATCCGCCGCCGCCACGACCTCTGAGGCCGCTTTCTTCGGCGATACTGCATGATTCTGCCGGTGTGCGCGATTTGAGGGTTTTGGCCAGACCAAGGTAGCCGCCGCGCGCCATGTATTCTTCAATGTGAACAGGGTTTATCTCGCCGCAGTTGGCGAGCACGCGCCTGGTTTGTGGTTTGAAGAAGGCGGATTCAAAAAAATCCGGCACATCTTTCCAGCTCTTGCTTTCTGCGTTTGGGAACTGTCCAAGCAGATGTTCTTCGGGGATGGTTCCAGAGAAAACTTTGTCGAGTATTGTGGCAGCCTTGTCGCCGGTAACTTCGCCAAAGCTGACACGGGCCTGGCCCGGCAGCTGAACATCCATCATCGGTTCCTGCATGCAGGTTCCGATACAGCCGACTTCGAGCACGTCGGCTTCTTTTTTGTTTTCTTTCAGCCAGTTTTTAACGGCATCAAGGGTTTTCCCGGCGCCAGCGCCAAGCCCGCAGGTGCCGGCCCCCACGAAGATCACCGGCTTTTCAACCTTGTAGCGCCTGATCAGGCTCAGGGCAGCAGTTCTGTTTGAACGGCATTCTTTGCTGTCATGGCAAACCGGGCCGCTGATTCTGCATTCGATAAGATCGGGGCAGGGAGTTTCGTTTGAATGGTGACACTTTGAACAGCAGGGGTCTTTCATGTTCATCATTTTGTTCCCTCCACGGTCTGGTTGCGGTAGTTCCGGAGTATTTCGGGTACATCATCCGGGGATACTTTGGCGTGAAAGTTGCCATTCACCGCGATTACCGGGGCAAGCCCGCAGGCGCCGATGCAGGCGACAACTTCGATGCTGAACAGGCCGTCTCTGGTGGTCCCGCCGGCGCTGATGCCGAGTTCGCGTTCAATGCGGCTGAGCAGGGCAGCGCTGCCCTTGACATGGCATGCGGTTCCGCGGCAGACCTGGACAACCCATTTCCCGTGCGGACTGAAACGGAACTGGTTGTAGAAAGTAGCTACGCCATAGATCTTGCTCGCCGGCAGATCAAGAGCCTTGCCAATTTCGATGACCGATTCGCGCGAGATGAACCCTTCGTGCTCCTGGACAGCCTGCAGGATAGGGATTAGCGAGTCGCGCCCTGGATTGGAGTGTTGTTTGATGATGTTTTCTACCACGCTCATAGTGATTTTCCTTTTGCTATGTATTTTTCCGGGAAAAGTAGATCGCTTTTTCCAGTGCCTTTGTGATGTCGAGTGTTTCGATGAATACAGTGCTGCTGGTTGTAATGTGTTTGGGGGCAAAATTAAGAATAGCCTTGATCCCAGTGCCAATAAGAATCTCAGCGGTAGCCTCGGCGGCTTCGCCAGGAACTGCCAGAATGGCGGTCGTGATTTTATACTCTTTGATCTTTTCTGCAAGCTGATCGATGCAGTAGCAGCGCTTGCCGCAGATTACCCGGCCGTATTTTTCGGGGTCATTGTCGAAAAGGGCGACAATGTCATAGTTGTCGCGTGACCCTGAAAGATAGCCAAGCAATGCGCGGCCAAGGTTGCCGGCGCCGATCAGCGCAATGTTTTGTTTGTCGTTGCAGTCAAGAAGTTTTGCGATTTCTTCGATCAACAGGTTGACTTCGTAGCCTTTGCTGGAGCAGCCATTGCCGCCTACCGGCATTAAGTCGCGGCGGACCTGGGCTGGTGTGCCTGAAACAAGCTTTGATAGCTCGTGTGAGTATACTCTCTCTTTACCCTGCTTTTGCAGTTCTTTGAGGTAGCGTCTATAGACACTGAGTCGTTCAATGGTTTTTTCTGAAATAGTCTGTTGTGGTCTGGTCATAAGCGCCCTTGCTTGTTGAAGCTGTTACAAAAATCACGCTGTGCAAGATTTCACAACTTTAGTATAATTGTCTCTGAACGTTCTGTCAATTAGTTTAGTGATTTTTTTCGCAATCCGGATAGGCGACGATTGTTGAGTAATTGTATAGCCTGTGTGTGAGGGATGGCAGGAGTTATGCAGCGATCACGTTTCTCGATAAAAAAGCGGGGGACACCCTTGAGGTGCCCCCCGTTTGCAAATTACTACATTGTTAGACCTTTAGCTGTTTGTCACATTCTTATACATGTTCAAAGAGGTTGCCGCGTCGGGCTATCGCCCTCCTCGCAATGGCTAGCCTGTTACGGTAAGGTTATTCACAACCTCTGTTACACCTGGAGCTGACCAGGCTGATGCTTCTGCTTCTTCAAACTCTGCTAATGAGCCAACGCTGCCACTGAGAACGACCCTGTTTCCAGAACTTTCTACCTGAATCTTCTGGGATGCCAGTAACAATCTGGCGTTGCGGCGCAAGGCTCCTTCGATTCGGTTCTTCACATCGCTCTCTTTTACCGCCGGCGTTGCGGGTTTAATCGAGATCCAGTTGGTGACGCCGGTTACCCCATTCAAGTGCCGCACTGAATCTTCGGCTGCCTCTTTTTGATATTTCCAGTCTACATCACCGTTGAGGGTGATGTGGCCATCCTGCACGACTGTTCTGATACGGTGTTGCGGTATGCCGGAATTCCATGAAAGAACCTTGGCTACTGTATCAGCGATCTCTTCGTCTTTTAGAATCAACGGGTTAATCAGCTTGACCTTTACTTCTTCGGTCAGGCCTCTGACGCCAAAAACCCGCTTGACCGCGCGCTCGGCTGCCCACTTCTTGGCAAAACTGTCTACATTGCCACTCAGCGTCACTATTCCGTCCTTAACCGCGACCCCGATCTCTGCCGCCTGAATTGTTGGCTCCCACTTGAGTTCTTCCATGATGTCTGCCTGCAATTGCGTATCGTTTTTCACTGAGATTTTCTCCTTATTTAATTCGGGTTCGTAGCCCCGTTTTACAACCTGATATTTATTTCCAATTCACCGTCGTAAGTCGCGCGCCGCGTTTTTTCAAGGCAAAATGGGTCATGGAGGTAATGGTGCTGATGAATTCGCTACCCTGCACTTCGCGGCCATCGACAAACAGGGTGAAGAGTAAAGCGCGCTGAGGGTCCTGTTTAACTTCAAACGACAATGACAACTGCGTTTTGGCTTCTATCAGGCGATCTGCCGTTTCGACAGAAAATGAAAAGACGTTGTTTCCTGATTTTTTCCAGGGGATTTTCTCGTCAGGAAACAATCCTGTAATGAAATCGCCCACCGAGATATTCAAAGGAGCTTCCTTAGCCTCCCAGCCAATAAATGTCCGCGAAAACAAAGGAAGCGACAGAAAGGCTCTGGTTGGTTCAGAAGAGGTTTCATCGAGAAAGTATGGCATGTCGGAGTTCCCGGTAGGAGCAACTACTGCAGATGTAACGGGCGCGTCTGCTGGCAGCGGGAAGTCTGGCTGAGCAAGCTCGTTTATCCCTTGCAAAACTGGCGGCTGCATGCCCTTTTGAAACACGAAAATACATGAGCCACTGAGGTAAGCTGGCACAATTTCTTTTGAAAAGAAGCCTTTGACGATCTGGTCGTGCCTGACAGCAAATGACAGGCCAATTCCCTCGCCGACATCATAGACAAATGCCGCAGGATTTGATGTTCCGATTGATCTGATCGCGATTTTGGCGTTCGGATAGGTGTTCAAAAACTCATGCAGGCTTTCCAGGAGCGGCGTTTTATTGCCTACCGAGCTGGAGAAGTTTTTGGTCGAAATCTGGGCGACCTTTCCGTTGGCCAGATAGACAAGCTTCTCACCTACATACATTGTGATAAAGCCGTCTTTTTCGTCTTCGAAAATCGTGTCGCCAATAGTGTCCAGAGCGTCCTCAGATGTTCCGATGGCTATTCTGCCAATGCTCACGCCCGGCGCGATTACGGACTGATCTTCTTTTATGGGATCTTCCGGGAAAATGGGGGCGTAGCCGGACGGGAAGACAAAGACGGTTTCGAGCGCCATTTCTTCGGCAGAACCTTTGCCAAAATTGTTCCCCATGCTGATGTTAAACGACATTCCGATGCCGTTTCTGCTGTCAAAGTAGTAGATCGAGGGGTCTGAATAATCTGGCAGCTGCACGAAAATTCGCTTTGATTCAGGGAATTCCGTCAGAAAATTGGCGACTGTACACTCGGAAAGTGGTTTGCCCTGGAAAAGCACCTTGGGATTGGATGTTTCGATCTGGGTCAGGCTTCTTTTTTCAAAGGAAAGTGTTGTAACACTTGAATCGATAGGGGAAAGGTTTTGATACTTCCAGACGATGCGGTTTTTCTTGATCAGGATTTTGGCCGGGGAACCCAGAACTTTTCTGGCTTCTCTCTCAGAGATGCCGAGTTTCAGAGTTCCCAACGATTGCCCTGAAACAAAATGCCTTTGTTCAGAAAAGCAGATAGTGGAATTCATAAGCGCGAAAAGCAACAGGCCGAGTATCCATGATCTCATACTTGATCCTCCAGTTCTTTTTGGAGATCGCTCAATTACTTATTTGTAAGTCTCTTGAGCAGCGGCTCCACCAATCCAGTCTAATTGCAACTGAGTGCTGACGAAATCCTGATTACTAACCAGAAAGATAGTCACGAACCATAACAGACTATTGAAGCCATAGGTCACAGGTGCATAGCCTCAAATGCAGAAAGCAGAGAATGCCAAGGGGAAACGATCTTGACTCTCTGCAGTGAACGTGGTATTTTCTGCCACTGCCAATTACCGGCAAAATCGACCAATGCCTCGGACATCCCAGAATGACATGCTCTCAATCCAGTTATAACGACATTTTTGCGTCGGGGCTGATGCCCTATGACGAGGCGCTTTCGCGGGTTTTGTCGGGGTTGCCTGGCGTTGATGGCTGTGAGCGTCTGCTCATCGAAAAGGCTCGTGGCCGGACTTTGCATAAATCAGTAACTTCAACACTCAATGTACCATCTTTTACTAATTCTGCTGTTGATGGCTACGCGCTGCACTCTCGCGATATTCCCGAACAGGGCTTTAAAAAGCTGGCTGTAAAGAATGTTGCTTTTGCCGGCCAGCCTTTTGACGGAGTTGTTGAAGCCGGCGAATGTCTGCGCATAATGACTGGCGCTCCCATACCTGAACAGCTTGACACCGTGATCATGCAGGAACATGTTGAACCTGAAAACGGTTATATAAACATAGATAACCGGTGCCGCGCTGGCAAAAATGTTCGCAAGGCCGGCGAAGACATCAGGATCGGCGATACCGTTCTCGCGGCAGGTCGTCTGCTTGTGCCGCCAGATATCGGGCTGCTGGCCGCTCTTGGCATTTCTGAAGTCGAAGTTAATCGCAAGCTTACCATCGCTGTTGCGTCAACCGGCAACGAAGTTTACGTGCCAGGGCAGAGTCTCGGTGCCGGCGGCTTGTATGACAGCAATCGTTACAGCCTTATGGCGGCTCTCGCACGACCAGATGTTGAGGTTGTCGACCTTGGCATTCTTCCCGACGATGTTGATGTGTTGCTGAAAAGCTTTAATGATGCTGGTTGCCACGCTGATGTGATTATTTCTTCGGGCGGTGTTTCGGTCGGCGAGGCAGATTACACCAAAATGGCGCTGCAAAATTCAGGAAAAGTCGATTTCTGGCGAGTAGCCATCAAGCCAGGTCGGCCGTTCGCTTTTGGGCGCATCGGCAATGCCGCATTTTTTGGCTTGCCGGGTAACCCTGTTGCAGTCTTGGTTACCTTTTATTTCTTTGTGCTGCCGGCGCTGGAAAAGATGCTGCAAGTTACTGACAAGCCGATTATGCCGACTTTTAAAGCGTGCGCAACCGAAGATCTGCGCAAGCTTCCCGGACGAACCGAGGTGCAGCGCGCAATTATCAGCCGTAACGAAAAGGGCGAGTGGCAGGTCAAAACTACCGGCAAGCAGGGCTCAGGAATTTTAAGCTCGATGAGCCGCGCCAATGCCTTTATCATTCTTGATCACGACAGCGGCAGTGTTAGCACAGGCGAACAGGTCACTGTAATGCCTTTCAGCGCTATTTTTTGACCGATCAGAAAATATAAGAAGAATCCGCAGTCGCCCACAGGAGGTGGGTGATACTTGGCCGCATCAGGATGGAAGCGCCCGGGTGATTGCGCCGATTATTCTTATGGGAGAAGCAGGCCCTGCCTGGTGTAGTTTGTGCCGAGATTGTGCTCTTAGATCTTGGACGAGCAAGATTAAGAAGATGGATTGGGGGAGAGGGTGTTCGGCTGGGGCAGTAATTTCGGTGAGAAGGCAAACCTTTATCATGTCGTAGATGCTTTGGGGATGGGCTCAGGTATGACGAGTCCTTGTTTGAAGATTCAATGGCCTTCTCTCTGTCATTCTGGATCCTGCGACTGCGCGCAGGATGACGGTTTGATGCCGATTACGACGAGCACGATTAAGAAGATGGGGTGGGAGAGAGGACGCTCGGCTGGAGGCAAGTGCTTTTGCCGAGAACCCGTGAGAGTTCGGCGGGCGTGTTGATGTTTATCAGCACGTTTTTCCAGGTCGGGTTGTCTTCGGCGATAGTTAATTCACGCACGTGCAGGCCGCTGTGAAATGAGCGCATGCGCCGTTCGTTTCTTGCCAGAGCCGCGTCGACCGCAGCCAGGCACTTTCGCGAATATACAGCGAACAGAGGGTGAACCCCGTCTGATGTTCTCGGAATAACCACGTCAGCGTCTTTAGAGTTGCGCATCAGGTCTAGAATGGCATCGCGTCTGACAAAAGGCATGTCGCAGGCCATCACAAAAACCTTTTCAGTGCCGGCGTTGCGCAGGCCGATGGCGAGACCGCCGAGCGGTCCTGTGCGCATCGGGTCTTCGATAAAACGGGCGACCGCCAGATCGGTTGCTGCGAACGGCTCAGGAAAGCCTACTATGGCAACCTTTTCGGCGACGCTGGCTACTTCGCGGACAATATGCTTCCAGAGTGGGATGCCGTTCCAGTCGAGCAGTGCTTTGGGTTGCCCGAGTCGGCTGCTGGCACCACCAGCAAGAATTACCGCTTCAAAGGGTTCAACAGTTGTTTTCATGGCAATAGAACCCGCTCGGAACGGGTGTACACATTGAACCTCTCGCCGCGTGCGAAGCCGATAAGAGTTATGGCAAGGTCGTTGGCCAGCTGAACTGCTCCAGATGTAGGCGCTGACGGAGATATGAGAAAGGTGAATCGGCCTCGTGCCGCTTTGGTTACTATTTCAGAAGATAGTCGGCCGGTAGTCAGAAGCATTCCAGAGTTTTCAGTTTCCTGAGTCAGCCGATCTGATCTGATCAGCCAGCCCAGAACCTTGTCGACTGCATTGTGGCGGCCGATATCATCGGCGCTGTATAGTATTTCGTCAGCAACTGCCACTGCCGCCGAATGTACCCCGCCGGTGTCATGGAACAGTGACGATTTGCGCTGCAGTTTTCGCATAAGATCAATTACTGTCTGCGGGTTGATGGTTGTTTCAGCGGTCACTGGCCTGAAAAAACTTGAATTCAACGCGGAAATAAAGGTGAGTCCCCGTCCGCATCCGGTGGTGACCGATCTGATCTTGTCGTTGAATACCGGTTGAATATGCTCAGCAAGCCGAACCTCAACTGACATCGCGGCCGGGTTAAACTGGATCTGTACAATGTTTTCGTTCTTGCTGATAACGCACTCACTGAACAGAAAACCTGTTACCAGTTCTTCGATCTGGTCGGGAAGAGCCATCAGGCGCACTGTTTCGTTGCCATTGACAAACAGGCTGATCGAGCGCTCGGCGACCACCTTCTCTTCGCGGTCTGCAACGCTGCCATGTTCGAAGCGTTTAACAATTAAATTGTGAGTAAAGTCATTGGTAATGGTCATATTTTAGTATAATACTACTTTGTGAGCTGTGAAAATATAGTTTGCGAAAAAAGTAACAAGATGATACACTCGTGCCCGTTCAAGTTCAAATTATTTTGAGTTGATAATGTTAAATTTGCAGGAGATGACGACATGAGTTCAGAGAAGACCCACAATCGTTGGCTGATCGCCATCATGGGCACACTGCTTCAGATGTGTCTCGGTACCGTTTATGCCTGGAGCTATTTTCAGAAGCCATTGGTAGATGGATTCGGCTGGAGTAATGCAGCAGTTGCCGGTGCTTTTAGTACTGCAATCTGCGCACTGGGTCTGGCAGCAGCATGGGGTGGCATTAACCTGGCGAAGTATGGCCCGACCAAGTTGGCCATGGGTGGTGGTGCACTGTTTGGCATCGGCTATCTTCTCGGAGCTTATGCTCTTAACGTTCATTCGCTGGTTCTTCTTTACATCGGTTACGGCTTAATCGGCGGTTCGGGTCTCGGCCTCGGATATGTTACTCCGGTTGCGACCTGTGCCAAGTGGTTCCCTGATAAAAAGGGTTTCATCACTGGTATGGTCGTTATGGGCTTTGGTCTCGGCGCTCTTCTGATGTCCAAAATTTTCGCGCCAATGCTTATGGAATACACCCAGGGCAACGTTATGATGGTATTCGCCTATCTTGGCGTCATTTTTCTGGTCCTGACTATTCCGATCGGTTCATTTATGAAAAACCCACCGGCCGGTTACGTTCCAGAAGGCTTTACTCCTCCTCCGGCACCGGTTTCTGCAACTGGTAAGGCTATGGAAGAAGTAATTCACCCGACCTTGACCTACATCATGTCGAAGAAGTTCATCATCATGTGGTTGATTTTCTTTTGCAATATTACCGCAGGTATCGCGATTATCGGATTCCAGTCACCGCTCCTTCAGGACCTTTATATCAGCAGTGATGCGCAGTATGGCGTTGTTCGAGAACTTAAAGCTCTTGCAGCTCCAACAGCAGAACAAACGGCTCAGCTGAATGACCTTATCAAGATTTTGGCCGGATTCGGCGCAACTCTGATCGGGATTACTTCATTGTTCAACGGCCTGGGCAGATTTTTCTGGGGCGGTCTCTCCGACAAAATCGGTCGCGTTCAGGCTTTCCGCCTGCTCGTGGGCACTCAGATCCTGGTTTTCGTAGCCCTTGCTTATGTTGGTAACCCCTGGATCTTTGGTCTGCTGTTCTGTTACATTCTGCTCTGCTACGGTGGCGGATTCGGTACAATGCCATCGTTTGTTCTAGATGTGTATGGTGCCAAGATGATGCCTACCGTTTATGGTATCATTCTCACCGCCTGGTCAGCAGCTGGTATCGTAGGCCCGCAGTTTGCCGGTATTATCAAGGATAAATTCCCGGCACAGGCCTCTCTTTACACTTTCTGGGCTGGCGCCGGCGTTCTCGCTGTAGGCCTTATTCTGTCCTTCCTTATCGGCAACGAAAAATTCGATGCCGGCCACAAGGAAGTAGAAGAGGCTGCCAAAGCATAATCTCTAGAACCATTAGTTCGAGCCCGGCTGACATTCCTGTCAGCCGGGCTTTTTTATGTGTGCCCATCTTGCCATCCTGTTAATCAGCCCGATTGTTTTGTTTCAATGATGCTACCTGTTGACTTTGCTGTTTGCCTTTGTTAACATTTTTTGCATCAGGGGATGAAGTCCCCCATAAGCGCCAAACCAGGCTAATGACTTCTACCAGATTTTACCGGGTAGAAGTCTGCCAGTGAGACTTCCTTTCCGAAAATACAGGAGTCGTTCTTATGGTTTTTGGCGCTTTTCGTTTTTCTTTTCCTTTGTAATCCTCCTATTCTCAATTATCAAATTAGTTATTCTATCGTATTACAGGAGCGCATAATGTCTTATCGTTGGCTTGTCTGGATAGTTTTAAGCAGTTCGTACATCATTTCTTTTTTTCACCGGATTGCCCCGGGTGTGGTTGCAGATTTTCTTATGTCTGAATTCGCCGTTGGCGCAAGTGCAATCGGCGGCCTGGCTTCGGTGTATTTTTATGTTTATATGGCTTTGCAAATACCGGTAGGAGCTGCTGCAGACGCAATCGGCCCGCGTCGGGTTGCAGCTGCAGGGTCGCTTATGATTGCGCTGGGGTCTCTAATTTTTGCAATGGCTCCAACTTACAACCTGGCATTTCTTGGTCGCTTTCTGATTGGAATCGGCGTTGCGACACCTTTTGTCTGCGCCATGAAAGCCCAATCAGTCTGGTTTCGCCCAAATGAATTCGCGACGATGTCGGGTTTGCTGGCTGTAGTTGGCACCCTCGGAACTATTATTGCAACGACGCCACTGGCTGCAGCGGTACAGTTTTGGGGGTGGCGCACGCCATTTTTAATCAGCGCGGCAGCAAGTCTCATAATTGCATTTTTGATCTGGTTTTTTGCAGCAGACAAACCAGAAGAAAAGAAAACTCAGCCAGAAGAGCCGGTTAATTTTAAAAAGACACTTCAGACCATCCGGCAGCTTATTCCGATTGTATGGGGAAATCGCCAGACCTGGCTTGGGTTTCTTGTCCATTTCAGTCTCTTTGGCGGTTATGTGGCTTTCGTTGGTTTGTGGGGGGTCCCATATTTCATGCAGGTTTATGGGTGGACACGAATCAAGGCGGCTAACACCATGCTGGTAGTGTCAATTCTCTACACTGTTGGGGCGTTTGTAGTGGGAGCCCTCTCGGATCGCTGGCTGGGCAAGCGCAAACCTCTTATGGTTTTTTGCTCAGTATTTTCGGTTCTCATGTGGGGTCTCATCGTTTTTTGGCCGGGTGGCCCTGTCCCGGAAACTCTTGCGGTAATTTTTATTACTCTGGCATGTGTAGCTGCTTCTGCAAACATTCTTAGTCTTACTGTGGTCAAGGAATCTAATCCTGCAAGTGCCTCGGGCCTGGCAATTGCCACAGCAAACGGTGGTATTCTGGGGGCCGGTGTGATTCAATCGCTCATTGGCTATCTGCTGGAGAAAGGCTGGGATGGAAAACTCCTGGATGGCGTTCGTGTTTATTCAGATGCGGCTTTTCATCACGGTTTTATAGTGTTTCTGGCCGCCAGTTTTGCGGCTGCACTCGCAGCTGTCGCCATGCGCGAGACATATTGCCGAGATCTTGAGGGAAGCGAACAGGAAGTTCGCGACGCAGAGGAATCAGGTCATAATGAATTTCTGAGTCCGGTTCTGGTGGCGCAAGCGGTAGTCGTAGAAGAAAAGATTAAGGAGTGACACGCAGTCGGCAGATGAACGGCTGGGCAGAATTCGGGAAACTCTGCTATCATAGCGCCATCTGATGAGAAGGCTAGGAATTGATCGATGATTGAAATAATGTTCCGGGTTATGCAAATCTGTCTGTTTGACACTTGGTTTTTAACTAAAACGGAATTCGGCGAACGTTTTTTGCATTGGGTTAGTCGCAGCTGCGAAAGTTGCATTACCGGCCCGGGTGGCCGCAAAAGCTATTCGATGGGTGGTGAGGTGTTATGAAGCGAAGTAAAAGGCTGGTTCTGCTGGCGCATTGTATTTTGAATTCGAACGCAAAGGTTGTCGGGCTGGCGCAGTATGCCGGCGCGCTCGAAGAGCTTGTCTGCGGGCACATTCGACGCGGCAGCGGCATAATTCAGCTGCCATGCCCCGAGACAACTTTCCTTGGGCTGAAGCGCTGGGGAATGACGCGAGAGCAGTATGATACGCCGTTTTACCGCAGCCATTGCCGCAATATTCTGCAGCCGTATATGCAGCAGATCGAGGATTACCTCGCCAACGGCTATGCCATAGAGGAAATCGTCGGCGTCGACGGCAGCCCGAGCTGCGGCGTAAACTTGACCTGCGCCGGTTACTGCGGCGGCGAAATGGACGATGCCGCGCGGCAGCACAATAATTTGCGTGAAATCAGCGGCCGGGGTATCATGATGGAAGTTTTTGTTGAGATGCTGGCTGAAAAGGGCATCAGCGCCACTCTCTCGGCCATCAGCGAAAAGTAGTCATAAATGTCTGTTCAGGAGAGTAACAATGAAATATGGTGCCAGAAATCTTATCAAAGCAAGGGTAAAGTCGGTTAAGAAGGGCGATGTCATGTCGCTGGTTAAATTCGACGTGACCGACCCGGCTGTAATGTCTTCGGTGCTTACTACCGAATCAGCCGAAGAGCTCGGACTCAAGCCGAACGACGAAGTATATCTCGTCATCAAGGCTATCCACGTGCTGCCTGTCAAAGAGTGATTTGCTGATACTTCCGGTCCTGGTATGTTTTAATCGCGATGTGCTGCCTGTCACACGCGGTCTTTATAGTCGTGCTCAGCGCAGCGGTTCTCGTAATCCTAATCGATACGATTTATGACAATGTCTGGCCTGAAGCAAAACAACGAAGCAATCTCTGATAAAGAGATTGCTTCGTTTTAAGGTGACATGTTACTTGAAAAAAGGGCTGTTTCATATTCCTATGAGACAGCCCCTTTGTTTACGCTTGCTTGCGGTGCTGCAGCCTGTTCGGGCTGCGCAGCATTAAGTGCCCGGGTCAGCCGCAGTGCAGGTATTTTTTGACTACGTTCATCAGCGCGTCGCCGTCGCCGAAGAGTTTTTCGCTGAGATCTTTGTCGTTAAATGACTGCAGGGTTTTGGCAACACCTTCGATGATTGCCGGCGGGAAGATTTCGTGCTTTTCATAGAGGTCGCGGGCTTTGAGTAGTTGTTCGCCTGCGTCAAAGCATGAAGACGGCAGCTGCGGCAGATTGAGTTCTTTCTGCAGTTTGCCGACATCGCCGCGGACATAGAGCTTTTCAGCGATTTTGAGAGAATCGGGATTTTCGAGGCCGCGCAGGGCAGCAGTGGTCATGGCCGCGAGCAGCAGGTGCGAATTGGCTGAGCCGTCGGCGCTGCGCAGTTCCACCGTCTGGTTGCTCATCGGGTCGACATCGTTGTTTTTGGGTTCCTGAGGGTTGGCGTCGAAGATCATGTTGCTGACGCCCTTCCAGCCAAGCGGAACGCGCACAAGAACTGAGCGGTTGCTGTCGCCCCAGCAGATGTTGGTCGGGGCTTCCTGATGCGGAACCAGGCGCAGAAACGAAGTTGGCACCATGTTGCCGAAGGCGGTGATCGAAGGTGCCATCTCAAGCCAGCCGCCGATCATCTTTTTGGCGGTATCGTTGAGACTGCCTTTTTCATCGACCATCATGTTTTTGCCATCTTTGACCAGGCGGGCGTGAATGTGCATACCGCTGCCGGCGTGGCCGACAATGATTTTGGGCGCGAAACTGATTTCGAGACCATATTTGTAGGCGATTTCGCGGATCGCCCATTTGGCGATGACCAGCTGGTCAGCAGCGTCTTCGACGTTGACCGGCAGAAATTCGATTTCGTGCTGAACGTATTCCCAGTCTCCAGACACGATGTTGCCGACTTCAGAATGACCGTATTTGATGCGACCACCCATTTCGGAAATGGCCTTCATCGCTTCGATTCTGACCATTTCCCATTTTGCGAAGGGGTGCGATTCGTGATAGCCCTTCTGCGGTGTAATCGTGTAGATTTTGTCGAGTTCGGAAGAAACGTAGTATTCAAGTTCGCCGAGGGCTTCGAGCTGCATGCCGGTCTTTTCCTGCAAGGTTTTGTGGGCCTTTTTCAGGATGTTCGCCGGCCCGATGCCGAGCGCTTCACCGTGCTTGTCGTAGTATGAACAGAGAATGTCGAGCGTGGGAATCTCGGTGAACGGGTTAACGAAGGCTGTTTTGTAGCGCGGCACGACGTAGAGGTCGCTCGAACTTGGGTCGATATACGAAAACAGGCTTGAGCCGTCGACGCGTTCGCCGCAGGTCAGTATTTTATCGAGATATTTGCGGTCGTTGATGACAAAGTTGAGCAGCTTGAGTTTGCCGTCGCCGCCGATGTAGCGAAAATTAACCATTTTGATATCGTTCTTTTCGACAAAGTGCATGATATCTTTCTTGGTAAAATCTTCCGGCTTTTTGTTAAGAAAACTCGCTACCCTGTTAGGATTAAGTTTGATTTCGTCAGACATTTATCTTCTCCATTCCTGCGCGTAGTGATTGACCCTTTTGTGCGGGTTTCTGCAGCCAAAATACCATGAGCCCGACTTTATTTCCACCTCATTCGCTACAACTGTTCCCAGGCTGTAAAGTCAGCTACAGAAAGCCGAAACAAAGACAAATCTCGCGAGGGGAGAATCCGCAGATTAAACGATTAACGCAGAATCGCAGACCTGCTATTTTTATAACTGATTCTGTCATATGTCAGACGCAAATAGACACTTATGACAAAAAGCTGCAAAGCGTGACAATTTTGTCGCGCAATTATGCGGCTGGTTGAATGCAGTTCTGATATACTCTGCCGGAATCAGCGCTGAGGCTCCTGGCACAATCTTTGCTCCACCACCAGACATGGATGATAAGAACAACAACAGCGGAATTGCGCGAACGCATGAATACCCGGCAGCCGTTCGGGTGCAGGCGCGCGTCTGGCAGCATACTTTCGCGTTTGAAGAAACTCCTGACCGCGGTTTTAAAATCTTTTTTGAGCGCGGTCTGCTGTTTTATCTGATGGCGATTCTTTCACTCTGTCTTGCGGTGCCGCTGCTCATATCTACCGGCATCAGCATGCATGCGCTTATTCGCGACCCGTTCGAAGGATTCATGCTGTTTTTTACCATCTTTCTCAATCTGCTTCGCGTGCTGGCCGCAGTGACATTATACAAATACGTGCGTGATGCCTGGCGCAAGGTTCGATTCGATGCTTTCGACCAGATGATCACCATAGAAAATCTTTTTCCATGGTTTGAACTGCGACGCACCCAGGTTTATCATGTTTCAGATGCTGCCGGTCTCGAAATTAGAATACTCAAAACAGCCACTCTCACTCCGGCAGCCGATGCAGACGACCCGGCAAACCCAGCTTGCGAAGTGCTAATGCAGCTGCACGATGGCAGTGCTATAGTTCTGATTCCCCGCGTCGAATCGGTTCAGGCCGCTCGCACCCTGGTTTACGAAGTATCCGGTTTGACCGGCCTTGGCTTGCTCACCGACATTCATAACCTCTATCGACAGGTCGAACAACTTTCTTCTGAAGCCAGATCAATAGATTGCTGATAGCGCGGCATTCTGATAAGATTTGCTTACAGAGATAGTCAGCAAAGTATTATTATGCAGATGCGGCAAGCAGACTTTGTTTCTTTATCCCTGCCTGGCATCAGGCACCCCGTGCAGGCTGTTCTTTTTGTGAAAGTCTCAGCAGCAGTCGGCAAAGTGATTTATCTCAACAACGTCAGCCGAGCCTTGATAGGGGGAATTATGAATAGCATTAGATTGTCATCAGGAGCTATTTTGCCAATGCTGATGTTAATAGTTTTCTGTTGCAGCATTTTTGCGCAAGATGTTCAGCTGCCTGATACAGCCACAAAGTCTACAGAAACTTATGAGCAGAGGTTTGCAAGGGCTGAGAAATTGATGAAAAGAGGGGTGGCGCTTGGGCGCGAGAAGAAATACCGGGAGTCGGTGGTTGAGCTTAAAAAGGCTATCGAGCTGATTCCGGATAACGGGCCGCTCTGGTATAACCTCGGGATGTCTCTGTATAACGGCGGTGAGACGGCAGAGGCGCGAACGGCCTGGCAGAAGACTGTCAGTCTGCGCCCTGACTATGCGGATGCCTGGTATATGCTTGGAATGCTTGCTGCAAAAGAAGGCCGAACTGCCGACGCGATCACGGCCTATGCAAAAAGTTCAGAGCTTAAACCCCTTGATGGAGAGGCTCAGTCGGCGCTGATCAGAGAATGCCTGAAACTTGCCCGCCAGAATTTCGAGCAGCTGCAAAAGACCGACCCGGCCCGCGCAAAAAAGCTGGCAGGCGAATTTGGTGGTGGCGCGACACCTTCCATGGGCCAAGGAAAGCACCCGCTTGCAGATACTGTAATTCCAGGGACCGGCAAGACTTTCGATGAAATGCTGGAAATTTTCAAACGCACACCTTTTCAGCGCCAGCAGTCAACGGGTCGTAAGTAATTGTGGCTCAGACTGCTCGTTGCGGCAGGTTTCAAGATTTTCGGCAAAGGCATATTACCCTTTAATCCATGAATCCCGCGAAACTCAAGGAAGCGGGCCGAAAAATGAATAACGAAAACAGTCCATTCAGGGCTTCTGTTGGGTCTGTTTTTGCTTTATTATGATTGGTAGATAAGCACCGGCGCCTGCTACTGCAAAGCTGACCATCTCATGTATCAGATTCCATTTTTCGTATTTTACCGGCAATAGCATCGGGTTGATGCTCCAATACCAGAACACTGCCCACTTGATGATGGTGATCGAGGTGAAAAGCAGCGCGCTGTAAAAGATGATAACCTGGTCGCTGTTCAGTTTGCCTGAAAAGGGCCTGGTTAAGTACAGAATTCCGCCGCCGACAAGATAGAGCAGGAGGGTGCTCAGTCCCACTATTCCCGAGATTTTTTCAGCGGCAAAGTTCTTTGAATATATTGGCCAGACCGTCACAACAAGAGCTATGCTGTAAATGAACAAATTCACAGCCATCATTCTTCGGGCAATGGGATACTCTGTGTTAGTCATTAGTTTAATAAGTTCGTTTCAATAATCAAATCGTCTTGTATTAGCTTTTAGCAGAGTGTTTAAGCTATTTAGCCGGCGCGGAGGGCTTGAGAATACGGAAGTCGCCATGTCGGAGCGTGGTGCCTTCGGCGTCGAAGTGGGCGAGCAGCAGCAGGCAGATTTTGCGGTTGCCGTTGATCAGGTCTCTGAAATCGGCGACCTTGATGCCTTCGCTGTTGCCTGACAGGCGTTCTATAAGCTTTTTGCGGCATTCGTCGACGATGCGGACATGAATGTACGTGTCTTCGGCTTTTACGATGCGACCGCTGCTGACGAGGTGGTGTACGATCGCCTTGAGTTCTTTCTCGGCGATTTTTTCGCGGTCGGCGAGTTCTTTGAGCTGGTTGGGAAGGGGCGCCTGCCTGCCGCAGCTGCTGAAAAAGTTCTCGATCAGCTCGACTTTGCGCGCCAGCCTGGTATCGACAGCACCGTTATCGTCGCCGGCCAGCCAGGTTTTTGCGTTCTCACGCAGCCGGCTTTTTTCGACAAGTCCGTTGACAACGGCGAGAAGAACATCGTCGGTCGCGCCGCTCTTTTCGAGTTTGAGAGTGCTGCGCAATTCATCAAGGTTGATGCCTTTGGCAGACAGCGGGTTCCTTTTGCGGTAATCGCCGACGGCGGTAATTATGTCGGTTCTGATAGCGTCGAGCCAGGACTGCAGGGCCAGCGCCGGACCCTCGCGCGTATCGAAGCGCAGCACGCCTTTTACGGTTTTCGTCTCGATAAGTTTAAGTATCTTGCTGCCGGAAACATTGAGATTGCGAGCAACTTCGCCAGTAGTAAGCGGGGTTCTTGCCTTTTTGAGTTCGAGCGCGACAAGTTCGTGCAGCTTGTTTTTTGCTACGAGTTCAAGTTCGTTAACCAGCTTTTCGGGGCGGCGGCGGTGGTGCAGCGGCGCGGCGTCGATGATTTCGCCGCCGCCGATGGTCAGGTCGCACGACGAGTTTCTGATGACAAAGCGGTCGCCATGCTGCAGGTATACCGGGTTGTCGAAATGAATCTGCACGATCGCCGCTTCGCCGCAGGCAAGTTTGTTGCTGTTGATCAGGTGAATGCGTGCCTGTTGTTCGCAGGTGCCGGTATGAAAAACAACCTTTGACCACAGACCGAGCTTGCATTTGTCGGCATGGATCTGCAAAGTGGCATCGGCGAGAATTGTCGATTTGAGCTCGCGGTCGGAGATGACCATGCCGCGTGCAAAATCACTTCTTTCGAGGCCGACGAGGTTGATCGAAGCGCGGTCGCCGGCTTGCACCGAAGCGACTTCTTCGCCGTGACGTTCGATTCTTCTGACCCGCAGCTTTTTGGGGTTTTCAGAAAGCAGAACCACTTCGCCCTCCTTTTCTAGATGGCCGCCGATAACGGTTCCGGTTACTATGGTGCCGAAACCGCTTTTGCTGAAAATGCGGTCGACGTACATCCTGAAAACGCCCTCAGACGAGCGGCCGGGAGAGGTTGTGTACATTTTGGAGATGGCGGTCTTAAGTTCTTCGAGGCCTTGCCCGGTTTTGGCAGAGACTCTGATCAGAGGTGCATCTTTCAGCATACTCTTTTCAAGCAGTTCTCTGATGTCTATTTCGCATATTTCGAGCAGGTCGTCTTCGATCAGGTCTGATTTGGTCAGGGCGACTATGCCGCGTGTGATACCAAGGATTTCCATGATCTGCAGGTGCTCGCGCGTCTGCGGCATGACACCGCTGTCGGCGGCGATGACAAGCAATACAAAGTCGATGCCGCTGGCGCCGCTGACCATGGTGTGAATGAAATCACTGTGGCCAGGCACGTCGATGATGCCGATCTTGCCACCGTCAGGCATGTTCAGGCAGGCAAACCCGAGATGAATGGTAATTCCGCGTGCTTTTTCTTCTTTGTGGGTGTCGCACTCAATGCCGGTGAGAGCTTTTATCAGAGCTGTTTTTCCGTGATCGACGTGACCCGCCGTTCCCATGATCAGGTGCTTCATTGCCGGCAACTTTGCGGGTTGATCAAACTGCGCAGCGCTGCGGCGATACTGGCAAAATCTTCTTCGTCGAGTGTAAGAACGTCAAATACCAGTTCGCCCTGTTTGAGTATTGCAAGCACCGGCTTTTCAAGCGCGAGCAGGTCATGATAAAGGCGAGAGGCGAAATCAGAGCGTTTCTGCTGCGACTTTTCGTCGCAGGCGATGGCAACGCCCCAGCTTTTGATGGCGAGGTCGGGCAGGGTGCCGCCGCCGCTGCGCCCCGTTGTTTCGACGAGTTCAGCACCGACACCCTGTTCAAGCAAGATCTGCTGAAGGCGCTGAGCTTTGCATTGCAGCTGTTCGGGAGTCATGTTGAGCATCGCGAACAGCGGCAGAGACTCGATCATGGTGCGTTCATCAAGATAGCATCTGGCAACACTGGTCAGTGCGGCCAGAGTCAATTTGCAGACGCGCAGGGCGCGCATCAGTGGTGCTTTTGCAAGCTTTTTGACGAGCTCGCCACGCCCGCAGATAATTCCAGACTGCGGACCGCCGAGCAGCTTGTCGCCGCTGAAGGTGACCAGATCCGCGCCGGTTGCCAGCGACGATTTTACATCGGGCTCGCGCTCAAGCGGTAGTGTCGAGGGTTTGACGAGAAGGCCTGAGCCGAGATCGTATAATACGATGATGTTGCGCTCTTTGCCGAGTTTAACCAGCTCAGTGAGCTCAACTTCTTCGGTAAAGCCATTGACAGAAAAGTTTGAGCGGTGGGCCTTCAAAAATATCGCGGTGTTCGAGGTAATGGCGTTCGCGTAATCAGAAAGCCGGGTCTTGTTGGTTGTACCGACTTCGATCATCTTCGCCCCGGAAGCAGCCAGGATATCTGGAACACGGAATGAACCGCCGATCTCAATCAGTTCGCCACGCGAAACTATAACCTCGCGGTCTTTGGCGAGGGTGGTCAGCGCCAAAACCAGCGCGGCGGCGTTGTTGTTGACGACTATTACCTCTTCGGCGCCGGTAATGTGTTTGAGCAGTGCAGAGACGTGAACATTGCGGCTGCCGCGGTCGCCGGTGGCAAGGTCTAGCTCGAGGTTCGAGTAGCCAGAAACAGTAGCGCAAATTTCGTCGAATACCTTTTTGCCAAGCGGCGCGCGGCCCATATTGGTGTGAATCAGAATGCCGGTAGCGTTAAGAACAGGTCTGAGTGACGGCCGATCTATGAAGCGGCATCTATCTATGACTTTTGCGGCGATTTCATTGAGAAGGGCGTCGGCATCAGCGATTTCGCAAAGCATGCCAGCGAGAATCTCTTTGCGCATGGCGTCAAGAGTTTTGCGCAGCGCGTCCTTAACCGTTTCCTGGCCATAGATGGCGATTGCCGCAGCGATCTTTTCGTTCTGCAGCGCGCGGTCAACACTGGGAAGCAGTCTTAATGTGTTTTGCATATTACATCAGAGAGAGCAGGAATCGAACCTGCCACAGACGGTATTATCCGCCCGCTACTGGTTTTGAAGACCAGCTGAGACACCAGTCCCGTCCCCTCCAGATTGATGCATCGCAGGATGCGTCAGGCTTTTTTATAACTGATCAGCCCGCAAAAGTCAACGAAAGAAGAAGAGAGAGCCGCAGTCGCCCACAGGATGTGGGTGCTACTCGGGCGCATCAGGAGGGAAGCGCCCGGGTGATTACATCGATGCCGCGGGTTTTATTGATAACTGCATAAATAAAGCCTACTCAAAAACACGGTTAGTTTACCTCGCTAAGGGCGTAGGCGGGCATCTCATAAGCGTAAGCTTGTGAGCCGAGCACATAGGGACTCAAGGGCTCCAGCAATTGAGAAGTCGATGAAGCGAGTCGCTGGAGCGTTGAGATCCTGCCGAGAGCCCGCGTAAGCGGTATATGTTGGGTGTCGCTTTTGTTTTTGCAGTATCAATAATGTAGGTGAACATGCAGTAATATGCCTGATCAGCTCTGAGATCAAGGGTTTGTGACTGGAGAGGTTTTTCGACAACCCTCTCGACAAAGATTCTGCTGGCGTTTATGACGATAAAAATGACTGTTAATGCTTCTTTGTGGCTTCGAGACCCTGTGCGAGATTTCGGTTTTTATAGGCAAGCGAACGCGAAGAGAGCAAATCTGATGCAGGGTACAGAGACCGGGTGAGAAAGGCAGATTTTGTTTGACAAGGCTAGTTCAATAATCTATGGTATCTGGTGTTACGGTAATGCTTTTGGGAATATTTTCACAGGAGGGTTCAATGCTCATTACCATTAATGGTAAGCAGTACGAAGCCGAATCCGGACAGACCATCCTTCAGGTGGCAAAAAAGCATGGACTTTATATTCCATCGCTTTGTTACCACGAGAAGGTCGGAGTTGCCGGAAAATGCCGCGTCTGCGTAGTTGAAGTAGAGGGAATGAGGGGTCTGCAGACGTCCTGCTCGGTAGCAGTGCGCGATGGAATGGAAGTTTCGACACGAACCGAGAAGGCTCTTCAGGCTCAAAAACTGGTCGTCGATCTCTTGCTTTCGAGCGGCAAGCATGATTGTTTGTCGTGTGCGCAGAACGGAAAATGCGAACTGCAGGATGCCGCCTACTATCTGGGGATCGAGCGTCCGACGCTGGTATTCTCAGATCTTGAACCGCACTGCGATGAAAGCTCCGAATTTGTAAAAGTCGACCACAACAAGTGCATTTCCTGCGGCAGATGTGTTGCTGCATGTCAGAAAACTGTCACCAATGACGTTCTCGACTTCGGCTATCGCGGCGCCAATACTGAAATCGTTTTTGACGATGGCAAAGACATGGGCAAATCAACTTGTGTACAGTGTGGCGAATGCGTGCAGATATGCCCGGTTGGCGCACTTACTGAGAAAAAGGTTGCCGGTCAGGCCCGCTACTGGGAGACCGAAAAAGTTAAATCGGTCTGCCCATACTGTGGCGTTGGCTGCACTATGGAAATTCACGTCGACCGCAAGCAGAACAAAATCGTTCGGGTAAACGGCGACGAAAGCTCACCGGTGAACGAAGGCATGTTGTGCGTTAAGGGTCGCTTTGGTTACGATTTCGTTGACCACACCGACCGCCTGACATCTCCGATGATTCGCAATGACGATGGCTCTTTCCGAAAAGCCACATGGGATGAAGCCCTTGACCTGGTAGCAACCAGACTTAACGATATTAAAGCCAAGCACGGCCCTGACAAGATCATGGGTCTTGCTTCCGCGAAAGTGACTAACGAAGAGAACTACACTTTCCAGAAATTCATGCGCACGGTGATCGGAACGAACAACGTAGATCACTGTGCCCGATTATGACACAGCTCCACTGTGGCCGGTCTGGCTGCATCATTCGGTTCTGGAGCTATGACAAACGATATCGCTGGATTGAAGAAGAGCGACGTTGCTCTTATTATTGGTTCTGACACTACTGAATGCCACCCGGTTATCGCCGCCCGCTTGAAACTGGCTGCGAAGGAAGGCATGAAAATTATAGTCATCGATCCCAAGCGGATCAAGATGGCTGACTATGCGGTTCTTTATGCTGCGCAGCGGCCCGGCACCGACGTTGCCGTGCTCAATGGTCTGATGAGCCTTATCATCAAAAACGGCTGGGAAGACAAGGAATTCATCGCCGAGCGCGTAGAAGGCTACGAAGCACTGAAGGCCGAAGTCGAAAAATACACGCCAGATTACGTTGAGAAACTTTCCGGGGTACCGGCAAAGACTCTTGAAGAAATCGCTGAAATGTTCGGCAAGGCTCCTACGGCGGCGGTTTACTACTGTATGGGCATAACCCAGCACACCACCGGCGTCGACAACGTCAAGTCGATCGCCAATCTGCAGATGCTGTGTGGAAACATGGGCAAAGTCGGCGGCGGCGTCAACCCGTTGCGCGGTCAGTCGAACGTGCAGGGTGCCTGCGATATGGGCGCTCTTCCCGTGGTTTACACTGCTTATCAGCAGGTCACCAATGCTGAAGTGAAAGACAAATACGAGAAGTTCTGGGGCTGCTCGCTCAATGCCAACAACGGTATGCCGATGACGGTTGCTATTGACAAGGCGCACGAGGGCGAAATGAAAGCTTTCTTCATCATGGGCGAAAACCCGATGATGAGCGATCCTGATCTACATCACGCCGAAGCGGCTTTCAAAAAGCTTGAATTCATTGTTGTTGAAGATATCTTCATGACCGAGACCGCTAAACTTGCGCACGTCATACTGCCGGCAACCACCTGGCCTGAAAAAATCGGCACCTTCAGCAACACCGAACGCAAAGTGCAGCTGCTCTACAAGGCAGTTGAACCTCCGGGTGAAGCGAAAGACGACTGGGAAATTCACCAGCTGCTCGCCAACAAGATGGGCCAGAACTGGTCATACACCTGCGCCCGCGAAATCTTTGACGAAATGGCAAAGTGCACGCCCAGCTATGCCGGTATCAACTACGACCGCTTGAGCAAGGGCGGTCTGCACTGGCCGTGCCCAACGGCAGAGCACCCGGGCACTCCGGTTCTGCACATCGGCCGCTTTACCAAGGGCAAAGGCACAATGTTCGCCATTCCGTTCAAGGCTCCTGCCGAAGTTCCTGATGCCGAATACCCGATCTACCTGACTACCGGTCGCATTCTGCAGCAATTTCATACCGCGACCATGACTGGAAAGTCAGATGGTCTGAACAATCTGGCCGGTCCGTCGGTAATGGTTTCTGTTGAAGATGCCGAAGCCATGGGTATTGGCAATAGCGAAAAGGTGCGGGTAACCACTCGCCGCGGCAGCATTGTCACCAATGCTTTTGTGACCAGGAGAATCCCGAAGGGAACAGCTTATGTTCCGTTCCATTTTGCGGAAGCTCCGGCCAACGTGCTGACCAACAACGCACTTGATCCGATAGCCAAGATTCCCGAATACAAAGTCTGCGCGTGCAAACTGGAAAAGGCCTGATAAGCTCTCGGGCGGGGAGTCGCAGCAATGTGGCTCTCCGCTTTTTCCCATCATAAAGCAGTCTTTTAATCAGGTTTAAACGGTGTTCTTGCATATTCGCGAATTGACAGGCAAGGAGTATTAAAATGTCAAAAACAGTTCTGATTATCGATGACGCAATCGATTTTATTACGATCTATAAAACCGCTCTCGAAGCCAATGGCTTGACGGTAACTTCGGCTATGACCGGCAAAGAGGGCATGGAAAAGCTTCTGAGCGAGAAGCCTGATGTGGTTATTCTCGATGTCATGATGGAAATGCCTGACAGCGGCTTTGATTTTATGAACGACCTGCGTGGCACAGGTAACAATACACCGGTAATCCTGTGTTCATCAATAGCCGACGCCAGCCAGATGAATTTTGATCTGAACAGCCTTGGTGCTAATCTGGTGATGCAGAAACCCGTTGATTTAGGCGAACTTGTAAAACAGTGTAAAAAGCTGGCCGGCTGATCAGCCTGCCGGGGAATGGAAGCGGACCCATGGAAAAAGTAACAAACGTAGAACAGCTCAAAGCTCTGCAGTCAGCACTCAGCAAAGAGGCTGAACAGGCTGCATCCAAAAAGGTTATCATCCGGATCGCCATGGCGACCTGTAGTATCGCCTCTGGCGCGAAGCCGGTACTGGACTTCTTCACCGAAGAAATGCCCAGGCAACCATTGGAATTCATCATTAAGTCTACAGGATGTACTGGACTATGCCATTCTGAGCCCACCGTCGAAGTGACGCTGCCCGGCAAAGCCCCTGTGATGTTTGGTAAAGTTGATGTCAAAAAGGCGAACGAAATAGTCAATGACTACATCAAGGGCGGTAAGCAGATTGAAGGCATTTTAGAGGTCAGCAGATCGTGAAAGCACAACAACTAAAAATAGCGTTGAGAAATTGTGGTGTAATCGATCCTGAGAATATTCAGGATTACATAGCCCGCGAAGGCTACCTGGCTCTGGGAAAATGTCTGGCAGGCGGCAGCAGGGAAGCTGTGGTCGAGACCGTCAAAAAGTCAGGTTTGCGTGGGCGTGGCGGCGGCGGATTCTCGACTGGCATGAAATGGGAATTTGCAGCGAAGCCGCAGTCTGACAGAAAATTTGTCGTCTGTAACGCTGACGAGGGCGATCCGGGCGCGTTCATGGACAGAGCGGTGCTCGAAGGTGACCCGCATTCTGTTCTTGAAGCCATGGCCATCTGCGGTTATGCGATTGGCGCCGAAGATGGTTATATCTATATTCGAGCTGAATACCCACTGGCGATCAAGCGTTTAAAAACGGCGATTGCGCAGGCTGAAGAAGCCGGGCTGCTCGGCTCAAATATAATGAACACCGGGTTTAATTTTAAGATTTATTTGAAATACGGCGCCGGAGCCTTTGTCTGCGGCGAAGAAACTGCGCTGATCAAGTCGATGGAAGGCCATCGTGGCGAGCCGGTTTCGAAACCTCCGTTTCCGGCGACCAAGGGTTACCGTGGCAAGCCGACCAACGTGAACAATGTCGAAACTTTCGCTAACGTGGCAGCTATAATCAACAAAGGCGCTGACTGGTTCGCTTCGATTGGCACCGAAAAATCAAAGGGCACCAAGGTATTCGCACTGGCCGGCAAAGTCAAAAACGTCGGCCTGGTAGAAGTGCCCATGGGCACAACACTCAGAGAACTGATTTACGATATCGGCGGCGGCATACTTGATGACAAGGAATTTCAGGCGGTTCAGACCGGCGGTCCTTCTGGCGGATGCCTTACTGTCAAGCATCTTGACACTCCGATTGATTATGAAAGCCTGGTTGCTTCCGGCTCGATGATGGGCTCTGGCGGCATGATCGTCATGGATGAAGACGACTGCATGGTCGCGGTTGCCCAGTTCTACCTGGAGTTTACCGTGGAAGAGTCTTGTGGTAAATGCGTTCCCTGCCGTGAAGGCAATAAGGCGTTGTACAACATTCTGCACAAGATAACGCATGGAAGTGGGACTATGGCGGATATTGACCGGCTCAAAGAACTCTCCGTGGTTATCAAGAGCACTTCTCTTTGTGGTCTTGGGCAAACTTCGCCAAACCCGGTATTGTCAACCATCAACAATTTCTACGACGATTATGTTCAGCATGTTGTTGATAAAAAATGCCGTGCCAAACGATGTCGGGCATTGCTTGAATATCTGGTTATCGAAGAAAACTGCATCGGCTGCGGGGCCTGCAAACGCGCATGTCCGGCCGACGCGATTCTCGGCGAGCCGAAAAAGAAGCATTTCATTGACCAGGAAAAGTGCATAAAATGCGGCGCCTGCTATCAGAAATGCAAATTCAACGCCATAGCCATTGACTAGGAGCATCGGAGATAAAGACATGACATGCAGTATTAACCAGCAAATTATCAAGGAAAAGATTGTCGAGATCTGCAGTGAATTCAAAAATGATCCCGATGATCTGATCGCGATTCTTCACAAGGCACAGGGCCATTTTGGCTTTTTGCCATCAGAAGTGCAGCAGGCTGTAGCAGAACAGCTGCGCATACCTGTATCAAAGGTTTTCGGCGTGGTGACTTTTTACTCGTATTTCACCATGGAACCGAAAGGCAAATACCCGATCTCGATCTGCATGGGAACCGCCTGCTATGTTAAAGGCGCTGAAAAGGTTCTGGGTGATTTCGAGACAAAGCTTAAGATCAAGAATGGGCAAACCACTCCGGATGGTAAGTTTTCACTGAATACCCTGCGGTGCATCGGTGCCTGCGGCCTTGCACCGGTAGTTATGATCGGTGAAAAGGTTTACGGGGGGGTAAAACCTGAGGATGCAGGCAAAATCATCAGCGAATACAAAGATTAAGTGGCAGGCAGTCAGGCGCCTCATCAGGATGCGCCTGACGCATTTTTCCATAAAAATACGGGTATTTGTTCCGATTCTTCTCATCATCATTTTGTCGGTGGCTTCAATCACCGGCTATTCTGTGTATATCTCAAAAGAGAAGCTGTATAAGCTGGTTGAACACTACCTGCAAATTGAAGTCAAGTCACTGATGCTGATGTTCGAGCGCGAGTCTGAACTAAAGCTGGTAAAAGCCAAAAAAGATCTGCGCGTAATGGAGACCCTGTTCAATCAAAATGGGTTTCGCGTTTCTGACGAAAAGGTTGAATTTCTTCTGCGTTTTCCTGATGACAGCCAGAACCGCACAGTGATGCTTAACAAGTGGTATCTTGGCGATGTGCTGCTGCATGAAAATCATGATTTCGTCGATCAGATAGAACGGATACTTGGCAGCAAGGCGACAATTTTTCAAAAGTGCGATGCCGGCTATGTGCGAATCTCAACTAACGTCATGAACAGCAACAACGCGCGGGCTGTCGGCACGGTAATCCCTTTTGATTCTGCGATAGCAGATAGTGTCAATACGCCTGAGCATTATTTTGGGCGGGCTTACGTGGTTAACGACTGGTATGTAACCGGCTATGAGCCAATCATTTACCAGGGCGATATCATCGGCATGATTTTTGTTGGCGCCAGAGAAAAGGATTTGAGCGAGCTGTCGCTCAAGTTTATGAAGCTCGATATCGGTCATTCAGGCTACCCGTTTGTGTTTGACAAGACCGGTAAGATTGTCATCAAGCACCCGCGTGCAGAGCAGGACTGGGCCGGCCAGGAAATCATCAATGCCATGATCACCCAGAAAAAGGGGTTGATGCGGTTTGAGTCGCCCAGCGATGGCGAGAGCAAAATTGTTGCGTTTGATTACTTTCCTGAATTTGAGCTCTATATCGCGGCATTTGCCAACCAGCGCGACGAAACGTTGCAACTGATGCGCCAGCTGATCTACGGCTCATTATTTGTTGCGCTGCTGATTATTCTGGTGCTGTCAGTCACAGTTTATTCGATGACCATTGAGCGACTGCAAGGCTATCTGGAAACTATAAAAATAAGAGACCAGGAGCTTGCCAGCACAAAAGATGCGCTCAAGCAGTCAGAGAAGCTCGCTACCATGGGGCAACTGTCGGCAGGCATCGCACACGAAGTTAACAACCCGCTTGGCGTGGTGCTGATGTATAGTCATATTCTGCTTGAGGAGAGCGACCCGTCTTCGCGAATGTATAAGGATCTCGAAACAATAGCTACCCAGGCCAGCCGTTGTAAGACGATCCTTTCGGGGCTGCTCAATTTTGCCAGAAAGAATCAGATCAACAAGATTACCGTCAGACTCGGAAACTTTGTCGAATCGATACAGAAAAATCTGATTATGCCAAAGACTGTTCATTTTATGATTTCCTGCACTCATCCCGATGAAGAGGTCTCTATCGACGAGAGCCAGATGACCCAGGTATTTGTCAATCTGTTGAATAACTCTATTGATGCGGTAAAATCTTCGGGCAAAATATCGTTGAGTGCTTCTATAACCGATAGCTCAATTCGCTTTATTGTAGAAGACAACGGAACTGGCATCAATGAAGACAGCCAGAAGCGCTTGTTCGAGCCTTTTTTCTCGACCAAGGAGATGGGCAAGGGCACCGGACTCGGTCTGGCGATCTGTTACGGCATAGTCAAGATGCACAACGGTTCGATAGCCGTCGAATCTAACGCTGATCAGGCAAAAGGCAATACGTTCACCAGGTTTCTGATCACTCTGCCGTTAGCGTAAGCCTGCAGGGAGACGCGGAACGACAAGTTGCTTGAGCTGCGATGAAGATAAGTTTATACTCTCGACAATAAGAATTAAGTTGGGTGGCCTGCCGGGCAAAAGAGATGCTGGAGATAATATGAGCAAGAAGGTCCTGATCATCGATGATGATATAGATTTTTTGACCGCTTACGGAGCGCTGTTCCGAAGTCGCGGCTGCGATGTACATACCGCTTTTAACACTACTGAAGGTCGCGGTGAAATAGACACATTTGCCCCCGATCTGATCATTCTCGATGTTATGATGGAGCGTGCTGATGAGGGCTTTGAGTTCGCCCAGCAGCTGCTTGATGAGAAAATCAGGATTCCGGTGATCATTACTTCGTCTATCGCAAAGGCTGGTCAGGAATTGTTCGACATCGACATTCCCAACGTCAGGGCGGTCATGCAGAAACCTGTCGATTTTGGCGAACTGACAGCTCTTGCTGAAAAAATATTTGCAGGACAGAAAGCATGAGCGACCAGCGTTATAGCGATCAGCAGCTCAAGCAGGCGCTTACTTTTATCGAGATATTTGATAAGGCCGGTGAAATTGACTGCGGCGGCTGCGGCTACAAGACCTGTCGGGAATTTGCTGCAGCCATGCTCGATGGCGTTGCCAGGCCGACCATGTGCGTTGAGCTGACAAAAAAAGTCATCGAGAAGCTCAAAAAGCGTGACCGTGAATTGCGTGAAACTCTGTTCTTTCAACAGGAGCTGCTAGATTCGATCGCTGTTCCAATTTTTCATGAAGACCGCTCGGGTTTGCTGGCTGGCTGTAATCGGGCTTTTGAAGCCCTTATCAGCAAAAAGCTTGGTGCCGTAAAAGGCCGTGACATCAGCAGATGCATTGATGCTCCCGATTTTGAAGCAATTAATCAGCAGATCAACCAGAGCCTTATCAGAAACGGTGGTCGCCAGGTCGTTGAGACACGTTTTGCTTTGTCCGACACTTCTGAGCTGGTGATCGAGCTGCACAAGTCGGTTTTAACCGACCGGGCTGGCGATGTATCAGGCTTTGTCAGTGTTATCTTTGATATCACTGAGCGGGTCAGGCACAGCGAAGAACTGACGCAGGCCAGAGAGACTGCCGAACTGTCGGTTTCCCTGCTGCAGAAAGTGCCTTCGGGCTTTGTTATCGTCGATGAACGGCTCAAGATTCGCGAGGCTAATCGCGCTTTTGCCGCGATGATGGGCGAGGAGATCGTCGAAATATTTGACTCACACGGGCTCAGGGGTGCCGACCTCGCAAAAATGTTTTCGGCGCACTCGTTGTTTACTAATTTTATCAGGAGCGGCGAAGAGACGTACAGTCGCGATGTTGAATGGTCTGGCAAAAAGATCAAGCTTTCGCTTTACTCAATTGAACACGGAAAGACGACAGGAGCCATTCTTCTCGACCTGTCAGCACCTGATGTCAGAAAAGAAGAAGTCAAGCTGCGCGCAGAAAAGGTAATTCGCGAAAATCTCGAAACGGTGCAGAAGATTGCCAATCTTCTCGGCGAGAACGCTTCTCGCACAGAAAATGCTCTGAGCGCTGTAATCAAGCTGTTCTCTGAAGATGACAAGTAATATGACTGCTTGTTTTATTGAAATAGGGCATTACCAGAAGGCCAAAGCCGGCGAGCATTCGTTTGGTGACGTTATTCTCAAGCGTTTCATCAAAGAAGAGAACCGGCGCGTCGTGGTGCTGTCAGACGGCATGGGCAGCGGCATCAAGGCCAATGTTCTGGCCAGTCTCACGGCTTCGATGGCGCTGAACTTTGTCTGTGAGCATAAGTCGATCGCCGAGGCCTATGAGCTCATCTACAACATCCTGCCAGAATGCAGCGAAAGAAAGATGGGTTACGCGACTTTTACCATCGTTGATATGGCGGGAGACGGCACAGTGAGCCTCATTGCCTATGACAATCCCTTACCGTTTGTGCTGCGCCGTGCTGAAATTCTTGAGCTAGACTGGCAGAGCGTTGAGCTGGCTTCGACGCGCTATGCCGGCAAATCGGTCTCTACCGCGAAGTTTACGCCTGAAATGGATGACCGCCTGTTTGCTTTTTCTGATGGAATCAGCCAGTCAGGGCTTGGTCGGACCAGCGAGTGGGGCAGAGATGGAGCTATTGCCTACTCGCAGAAGGCGCTTCGCGATTGCCCGGCGATTTCGGCGCGTGATCTGTCTGAAAAGATTGTTAACAAGGCAGAAATGAATGACAAGAGCGGGCTTAAAGATGATGCAAGTCATCTGACAGTACATTTTCGTGAGCCACGCCGCATGCTGGTCGCCACCGGCGCTCCGGGTAACCGTGAGCGCGATTTTGCTTTTGCCCGACGATTCGCGGCAGCAACCGGCAGCCGGGTGATCGCGGGTGGCACGACCTCTGAACTTATCGCGCGTGAGCTTGAGCTGAAGTTCTCTGAGACCATGATCAGTTTTAATGACGGTATGCCGCCAATCAGCCAGCTCGCGGGCGTTGATCTGGTAAGTGAAGGAGTCATGACGCTTTCACGGGTTGAACGGTTGCTCAGAGGTGATGAAATTGCTTTTCGCCTGCAGGATGGCGCTGCCGAAAGAATGGCGAGGTTGATTTTTAATGCCGATCTTGTCGAATTCATTGTCGGTACGGCCTCAAACGAATTTCATTACGATTTTCAATACAAGATGCGCGTGCAGCTGGTAAAAGACATTGCCGAGCTCATCGAAAACCGCCACCTGAAAAAAGTAACCGTAGAATATTTCTAGAGTAGAAGAGTTATCCGCAGATTAAGATGATTGGCGCAGATTATAGCAATTCTGCTTGTTTCGTTCGTAGCTACCTTCGGCATTGTTCGGTTATACATTTTTTCGTGCTCGTTCGCGCACCTGGGCGCTTTGTACCCTCAGGCGCCCTGGCACTGGCGCATCCTGCGCGTCTTAATCGTAATCGTCTGTCGCTGGCAATTACAAAGGCTACTTTTGTGTCCAGTCTTTGGCTGTGAACGAATCTTTTGTGAATAGTACGAATTGTTACAAATAAAAAGGCCGCAGGTGACATGCACCTGCGGCCTGGTTTTATCGGTCAGTTGACCAGAAGAGCTTCGAATTCACTGCGAAATTTTTCGAGCATGTTCTTGACCGGAACGCTGTAAGCTTCGCCGACCGGGCAGAGAGTGAGGCCGGGCACGGTATTAACAATGTGCAATGCCGTGTCGAGGTCTTTGCGTGTGCCTTTGCGTTTGACAATTTTCTTAAGGGCTTCTTTGAGGGTCTTTGAACCTTGCTTGCATGGGGTACACTTGCCGCATGATTCGTGCGCGTAGAACTCAATCGTGCGCAGCGCCAGTTCGGGAATCGAGAACTCGTCGTTGATAATCATCATGCCGCCTGAGCCAATCATGGTGCCGTGTTTGATACATGAATCAAAATCCATGATCAGTCCCTTGAGTTCATCGGCCCTGAGAATCGGCACCGAAAGGCCACCGACAATAGCTGCCTTGAGCTTGCCTTTAACACCGCCGGCTGCTTTGACTAACTCGTCGAATGTGACTCCCATGGGGTATTCATAGGTGCCAGGCTTGTTGACATTGCCGCTGATGCCAAAAATTCTGAAGCCAAAATTGTTTTCAGTTCCGAATTTTTTGAATTCTGCCGCACCTTTTTCAATGATAAAAGGCACACTGGCAAGGGTTTCAACATTGTTAACGATTGTCGGGCAGCCATAGAGACCGGCGACGGCCGGAAACGGCGGCTTAATGCGGGGTTGCCCGCGCTTGCCTTCTATTGATTCAATCAGGGCTGTTTCTTCGCCGCAGACATAAGAGCCGGCACCGCGATGAACGATGATATCAAGGTCAACCAGCTGTCCATCAGCCTTTGCTTCTTCGATGGCCTTTTCGAGAATATCGCCTATCCAGGCGAATTCGCCGCGGATATAGATAAAGGCAAGCTTGCAGCCAAGCGCCAGCGCAGAAATAGCCATGCCTTCGACAAGAAGATGCGGGTCGTATTCCATGATCTGGCGGTCTTTGAAGGTGCCGGGTTCGCCCTCGTCGGCATTGCATACCAGATAAACGGGTTTGCCGGTATTTTTGGCGAGAAATCCCCATTTGACGCCAGTTGGAAAGCCAGCGCCGCCACGGCCTCTGATTGCAGAAATTTTTACTTCGTTAATTATTTCTGCCGGTGCCATGCCGCGTGCCTTGGCCAGAGTCTTGTAACCGCCAGTCTTTTTGTAAACTGTTAGCGATCTTGAGTTTTCGACGCCGCGGTTTTTGAGCAGAACATTGCAGACGGTGGCAAAATTGTATTCAGTCTTGCTTGGCGGCAGTATGCCCTTTTTGAGAGAAACGATCAGCTCATCTACTTTCGCGACGGTCATGTTTTCGTAGTAGACATCATTGACCTGAACTACCGGGCAGGTACCGCACGAACCGAGGCATTCGACCTCATGTAGAGTGAAAAGCCCGTCTTTGCTGGTTTCTCCGGGTTTCAGCCCGAGAGTTTTTTCGATATGTTGCAAGATATTGCGGGCGCCCATAAGGGTTGCGGGGATATTGGTGTCGACCTGTATGTGATACTGGCCTACAGGTTTGTTGTTGTACATCGTATAAAAAGTTGCCACACCATAGGCTTTGCCTTTGGTTACGCCGATAAGGTCGGCCACTTCGTGCAGCAATTCTTCGGTAAGATTGTTCTTGTTCGACTGTTGCGCCAAGGTGAGGGCCGGCATGAGGGCTGATTCGCGGTGCGGGTATTTTGCTGCGAGCTTTTCTATTCGTTCGCGCAGTTCTGCATTGATCATCAAGTTCGTCTTCCTTTCATACTGTAAACTGGTCAGATTTAAAAGAACAGCAGACTAACGGAATCTTTCAGTCAGATCAGTGTTATCAGCCGCCGGCAGTCTGAGCAAACGCGGTGTTTGAATAGAGATATTCCATTTTTTCTTTGTGCTTAAGTTCTTCTGAAGCCATTTTCAGCAGAAGGTTCTTGATTTCAGGGTCTGAATGCATTGCGGCCAGTTCGGTGTAGAACTGGTTCGATCTTTTTTCGCGGTGAGCAGCGATGAGATAAATGTCGGTGCTGGAGAGAGGCTTGTCGGGGTCGACTTCGTCGAGATGCTCGGCAATTTTATAATCTATCGGAGTTGCCATCGACAGTTCCGTTTTGCCCTTTTTGCCGCTTTTGTAGTCAACAAGAAATCTGCGGTGCTTTTTTTCTTCTTCGGCGATGAAGTTCATGGTTTCTTTGGCTTCTTTGCCTTCGGCGCGTTCGATGAGGTCGAGATAGAAAAAATACGCGCCTTCTTCTCTGGCGATAGCGATGTCGAGAATTTCGGACAGCGGTTTATTACTGCTCACTTAATTCTTCTCCTCTGAAAATTAGACTTTACTGTAAAATAATGCTGAAATTACTCTTAAATTAGCATAGACAGCAGCACGTGGCAAGATAAAATACCTGCCCGCGACGCTTGCAATCATTACCCGCAAACCCTGCTTCATCAAGCGCAAGAGGGGTTAGATGCAGATTTCGCCGCGAGCTTTGCTTTCAGGTCATTACTCGCACAAGGGCTCAAAGCCACTAAGTGGGCGTTAATAAAATTCGGGTGGCTAAAACAATGCCGCAAAGTCGCTTTTGTCAATGGCTGTGGCGAATGGCCCGCTGAGTCGTGCGGTATACCAATAATTCAATACGTGAATTTATGTGTGATAGAAGAATTAGTAAACAAACAGTGCGGGGGGACAGCCGGTGGCGGTTTCGCCTATGACAGCCGCGCTGGCGTAGCCGGCGGCTTGAAGGTCTTTGAGCAGGTCTTGAACGCAGTCCGGCTTGACGCACATCAGCAGGCCGCCAGAAGTTTGCGGGTCACAGAGAAGCATTTTTTCGTCGTAGCTGACATTTGCAGCAAAGGCTGTCGAGCTCTCGACATACTTGAGGTTGCGTAGTGCCCCGCCTGGTATACAGCCAAGCTCAACGAGCCGCCGCGCGCCCGACAGCAGGGGGACTTTTTTTGCTGCGATTCTGAGCTGCAGACGGCTGCCCTGCGCTATATTCAGCGCGTGACCGAGCAGGCCAAAACCTGTGATATCGGTTGCTGCTCTGACACGGTATTTTTGCATGATCTCAGCGCCTTTGCGGTTAAGCTGTTTCATTATCTCGAGCGCGGCACGATAATCTACCGGCACCGCTTCGCCGATGCGCTGACCGGCAACCAGAGTGCCGGTGCCAACAGGTTTGCTCAATACCAGCATTTCTTCAGCAGAAGCCTGATGATTGGCAATTATGCGGTCAGGGTGAACAGTTCCGGTAACTGCCAGCCCGTATTTCGGTGGATAATCAGCGATTGTGTGGCCTCCGGCAATTACGCCGCCTGCCTCAGTGACCTTATCCAGGCCACCGGCAAGGATTTCGCCGAGCACTTCAAACGGAATCCCTTCAGCTGGAAACATGACGAGGTTCATCGCGGTCAGAACCTGGCCGCCCATGGCGAACACGTCGCTCAAAGCATTGGTCGCGGCAATCTGCCCGAATTCAAAGGGATCAGAGCATATCGGTGGAAAAAAATCGGTAGTGTCGATCAGCGCGATTTCGTCGGTAAGCTTGTAGACTCCGGCATCATCGCAGGTATCAATGCCGACCAGCAGGTTGGGATTTTGAGACTTTGCCAGCTTGGCAATAGCCTTTTTAAGCAGGTCGGCCGGCAGTTTTGCCGAACAGCCTCCCTGCTCAACCGTGCTGAGAAGGTCGAAACCGCACTTGGCGGCGGGATCAGCATGGACTGTCGCGTTAATACCGTTTTCGCCAAGTCTGCGCGCAATTTCGCCGCCCTGCCCGGCGGGTGCTGACAGCGCCATTCCGCACTCAGGAGAGATATCTTTCGGCACCGCGACAACGTTAATCTGAATACCGGCGCCACGGCAGAATTCCTCAGCCTTGATAACGGCGCGTGTGGTGTTAAAAAGCAGAAGATCGTCGTTCATCGGGCCACCTTTCTGATCGCTTCGAGCAGATACTCGAAGTCTTTTGTCTGATGATATGGCGAGAAGGCAAAGCGCACAGTGCCGGTGGGAAAGGTGCCGAGATGGCGGTGTGCCAGCGGGGCGCAATGCAGGCCTGTTCTTGTTTCAATGTTAAATTCTTTATACAGCCGGTCGCCAAAGGCACCCGGTTCAAGATTTGCAGCTGTGACCGAGAAGACTGTACCCTGTCGCGAAAAATCTTTGGCCGCGAATACTGAAATAGCTGGCGTTTTGCGCAGCTCTTCCAGCAGCAGTGCAAGATCTTGCATCTGGTAGCGGCCGGTCGGTTTGTGGTCAACAGCGGCCAGCAGACCGCATAATCCTGCCAGGTTCGGAGTGCCGGCTTCGAAGCGGTCGGGCATGGCTTCTGGCATTTCGTATTTATCAGATGCGCTGCCGGTGCCGCCGTAGAGCAGCGGGGCGACCAGACCGGGATTGCGCAGAAAAAGCCCGCCGGTGCCAGTTGGCCCGAGCAGGCTTTTGTGGCCGGTAAAGGCGACGAAATCGAGTCCCCATTCATCGGCCTTGAGCAGGCTTGTGCCGAGCGACTGACTGGCATCGACAAGTATCGGAACAGCGCCGAGTATGGCGCGCAGTTTTTCCAGCGGCTGAATAACGCCGTTAACATTGCTCTGATGGTTTATCACAACCAGATCTACGTCTGAGCAATCTTTTTGCGCGAGAAGTTCGAGATCGATGCTGCCATCGCCATGGGCGGGCATGCATTCAAGGCTGAGGCCATGTTTGCTCTGCATCATGCTCAGGGCGCGCATCACGGCGTTGTGTTCGAGCGCCGTATGCATAACTTTTCTGGTTTTCCATGAAAATCCCTGAATGACGGTATTTAGCGCCATAGTAGCGCATGAGGTAAAGACGATATTGTCGACCAGCTTGGTACCGATTACCGCGCTCATGCGGTCGCGCAGGCGTTCGACAGTCTGCGCCGCTGAAAAAGCTCGCGGATACGCAGCGCGCCCGTATGTGCCGCCAGATTCATTCAGATAGTCGCTTATCGCTTTGGCCACTTCTTGAGGCTTGGGAAAAGAAGTGGCGGCGTTGTCGAAGTAGTATGGTGCTGAATTTGTCATTAGCTCATGGATTTATGACATGGCCGGCGGCTGCGAGAGTGCTGAGGATTTCGAACATGTTCGAAACCACGCCGACTTTGCGCTTTTCCTTGAGCGAAAAATAGTCGAGACAGGTGCCGCAGACCAGTATTTTAACGCCTTTACGATCGAGTTCTGCGAGGGCGGTCAGCACCGGCGAGCCTTCGCATGCCAGTTGTATGCCGCTGTTGTAAAAAACCACAGCTGATGGGAGTGGTTCAATCGAAGGCAGGGCGTTGATGCAGGCCTGAATGAGAATGCGACCAAGCTCTTCGGAGCCGTGTCCCATGCCGGCCTGGGTTATGGCGACGACCGGCGGCTGCTTTTCGAAATTCATCGGCGCGCAGGCCGGGCAAGCTTCTGTTTCTGCGACAACAGCTTTTATCCGAAAAACGCCATCCTCAGTCGCGGTGGTTACCTGTTCGGCGTTTCCCTGAAGGTATCTGCTGACATTTTCGCACGCTGTAGCGTTGTCGAGCAGAACTTCGAGAACATCGCCGGGAGATGACTCATACAGAGCCTGCCTGGCCAGCATTACCGGCCTGGGGCAAAGCAGTCCACGCGCATCAATTGTTTTTGCGGTCATGATTGTCTCCTACGAGCGAAAATACATCATTGTCAGCAGCAGGTCAAGGATTGTCAGCCGTTCTCAACTGCTGGCCGGAATAGTGAAGTGAAAGGTTGAGCCCGCGCCAACCTGGCTGCTGACGCCGACCTCGCCGCTGTGCCCGTTAATAATTTTTTTGACTATGGCAAGGCCGAGCCCGGTGGATTTTTCGCCATCGGTTGGTTTTACGCTGGTTTTGCCGAATTCCAGAAATAGTTTTTTCTGTTCTTCTTCTGGTATTCCCTGGCCCTGATCGGTGACGCTGACTCTGATGCCGCCATTTTCTTCGCTGGCGCGCAGTGTAACAGTGGTGCCTGACGGCGAAAATTTGACCGCGTTGCTGATCAGGTTGTCGATGACCTGCGCGATGCGTTTTGCATCAATTTCAACGCCGGGCAGGGCTGACGGAATCTCGCCGATTACTTTAATGTTTTTCATGCGCGCGGTAAGTACATGGTTTACCAGCGCCTCATTTAGAAAGGCGACGAGATCGACTGGCTGACGTTCAATTTTCAGCTGCCCCGACTCGATGGCGCTGATATCGAGCAGGTCGTTGATCAGGTTCAGCATCCGTGTGGTAACAGCATTTATGCGACCGAGAATGTGTTTCTTTCTCTCAGCATCGCCAAAAATTTCGGGATCTTCAAGCAGTTCGATATAGTTCTGCACCACTGCCAGAGGGCTGCGCAGGTCGTGCGCGGCTATGCCGAGAAATTTATTCTTCAGTTCGTTGAGCTGGCGCAGGTGTTCGAGCGTCTGAGTTCTTGCGACAACCAGCGACAGATGTTCGGCGATTTCTAAAAAGCGCTCGACATGGGCGTTCTCATAGGCGTGTGGGGTTGTGTTCGAGAAGAACAGAAAACCGATGGGCTTGCCATCGGCGACAAGCGGGCAGGTGAGGCTGCTGCGGATACCTTCTTTGATAATCAGGCTGGTCGAATGGCTGCCGGGTTTTTCGCGCAGATAGGCTTCGAGATCATTGATAATTCGCGGCTTGCCGGTTTCGGCTATTGTTTGCAGTGAACTGCCGGCAAGCGGTGCCTGATAGCCGGGACCGAGCCGCAGCGGCTGATATTCGGCGCGGGCCCAGATTGAGCGCACCAGGGCCTGGTTGTCGGTGATAATCGCTGCCCCAATCCGGTCATAAGGCACGTGTGTTTTGAAGGCTTCGTAAAAGCTGACAAATACCTGCTCGAGCGTAGCACCTCGGCTTATTTTGGCGGTAATAGCGAGCAGGTCGCGGTGGAAGTCGCTCAATGGTTTTCTCCAATTGTCGGATTTTCGTAAATGTGCGGAATGATGGCGCGCTCAAGTTGTTTAAGGTCGATGCTCTGTATGCGTTGGCGAAATTCTTCGCTTTCAAGCAGGTTGCGCAGGGCAGGGTGGTTGAGCATTGCTTGAAAATCACGCTTATCACTGAGTTTTCTGAAACTTTCGTCTTCCTGCAGCGCGATAAGCTCTGGAAATTCGGCCAGTGGCGCCATAACTTCGTATAGCGCTTCGCGATTAACCTTTTCGAGCTTAAAATTCTGCGACATTCGCTGCACAGACTGCACCATTTCAACGGTTTTCGCAGCCTCTGTTGGCATGACCGGCATCAGCAGGTTTTCTACTGGTCTGGTAAACTGTGACATCTCCGGGTAATAGGCTGAAATTTTTGAGCCTGGCAGCATCGAAAGCGTGAATACCAGAACCCAGGCGAGAATCAGTCCTTCAAAGCCGCCCAACAGGCCGCCGAGCATCTTTTCCGGAATCGACGGCTCAGCATTTTCCTTACTCAACCAGTTGATCAGAGCCCCCGAAACCACAAGCAAAACTATGAATGTGAGGTAAAACCCTGATACCGAAGCCAGCGCGAGCGGCAGTCCGAGCATTTTGCCAACAGCACTCGAAAAATACCAGCCCAGGGTCAGACTGCCAAAAAAACGTAGCAGCGTTAAGAACTCGCGGAAAATGCCACGGCGCCAGGCGCGGAAAATGCCGGCACCGATTGTGATGGCGACAGTGGCGATAATAAACTGTGGCGACGAAACCGCTTTCCAGGCTGTTGCGACGATCAGGCAGAAAAGCGCGACAAGAATCAATCCGTCATTTGCTTTCTTTTTCACAGCCCAAGCCTACCCGATAGTGCATTTTGTGTCAACGCGATTTGCTTGAAGCGCGCACTTGATCAAGCAGGAATTGCTTTGCCTCATCAGCTGATTGTCGCTGATAATGCACTATTTGTTTGTCGAATGCAAAATCATGTTTTCTCAAAAGGCATAGTTCTGGTAAACTGTAACAAGATCGCTAGAAAAGGCCATAATTCAAGGGACCGGAGATTGCACAGCTTTATGGAAAATACCGGGAAGTTTGATATAAAGAAGCTGCCCAGGCTTGAGATAATTAAACCCATTGATCAGATGTTGAAAATTTTTGTCGTGATTTTCGGCCTCGTTCTGCCATTGGGCTTTTTGATGAGAATTTCGCGAGATAACGGTCTCGAACCGCTTAATGCTCTGATGATGGGCGCTGCCTGGGTGATTCTGCTCGCTGCCATCTACTACGGCGTCAAGCGCTATTATGTGCTTGATCGCACGCGCAAACAACTGTTTCGGGCGACGCGCATATTCGGAACAGTAAGCGAAAGCTATGTCTGCGCTTTTTCTGATATTGGCTGCGTTGCCATAGATTCGCACGAAAGAATGACAAAAAACGGCGGCGGAACCGGTCAGTTCTGGTATGAAAGCTGCTTTGTGCTCAAGAATAAAAAGATAATCAAGCTGCACCGCACTTTTGAAGACTCTTACGATGAGATTCAGGATGCTGAGCAATACGCAGAATATCTTGGCTGCAATCTGCATGGTCCCAAGCCTGGCCTCGAAATGAAAGTTATCAGCGATGGCAAGGGCAGCGTCAGCGTAGAATTCGTTCGCTGACTTTATCGGGCTTGCCAGTGGCTATTTTTTGAAAGTCTCAGGGTTGACCAGATTGGCGGGGCGCTTGCCAGCAAAGTAGGCGACGAGATTTTCGGCGGCCATCACAGCCATGCGGGCGCGGGTAGCGTGACTGGCACTTGAAACATGTGGCGCGACCACTACGTTTTCGAGTGTCAGCAGCGGATTCTCAGCCGGAGTTGGTTCGCTGGCGAAGACATCGAGGGCCGCCCCCGCGATTTTGCCTGATTTAAGGGCATCATACAGTGCTTTTTCGTCAACAACCGGGCCGCGCGAATTATTAATCAGAAACGCGGTTTTCTTCATCAGTGACAGCTTTTCGGCATTGATCAGGCCACGAGTGCCTGCATTTAGCGGCACATGCAGGCTGACAAAATCGGATTCACGAAACAGGCTGTCGAGTTCAACGCGTCTGGCGCCAAGTTCCTTTTCAAATTCGGGCTTGGGTGATGAACTGTAATAAAGCACCTTCATTGCAAAACCGCGCGCGCGGCGGGCTAACGCCTGGCCAATGCGGCCGGCGCCGATGATACCTATGGTTGTCCCATAGATGTCGTAGCCGAGCATCATCGAGGGGTGCCAGGCAACCTGCCACTGGCCGCTGCGCACATATTTATCTGACTCGACAACACGGCGCGCCACCGCCATGAGCTGGGCAAAGGCAAAATCGGCCGATGCCTCGGTCAGAACATCCGGCGTATTGCTGACGCAGATGCCGCGTCGACTTGCTTCGGCAACGTCGATGTTGTCGTAGCCGACAGCGTATTGCGCGATAAACTTGAGTTTTGGCGCTGCTGCCAGAGTTTCGGCATCGATTTTGTCACTGAGCAGTGAAAGCATGCCATCAGCATCGCCGATCTTTTCGATAAGCTGCGCTTTTGTTGGCGGCGCGTAATCTGGCCAGACCTCGACGGCAAAATGCTGTTTGAGCTGCTGCAGGCCAGCCTGCGGTATTTCTCTGGTGACAAAAACTTTGGCTTTCGACATATTTACCTCGCAATAGTGCTTCTTGATTTGTTCATCTTCAAGCTAGCAATATTCAGCGGCAAAAATCAACCTTTTGTGGTTGTTTGCTCTCTTTCTTCAGTTCAGACTTTGGAGAGCCCGGGCTGCATCTGCATGATGAACAGCAGCGGAATACCAAGGTAGCGCTCGGCCTTGATTGCCTGGGCAACAAGTTCGGCGTCAGCTATATGTTCTTCGATCCGCGTTACCTGCAGTCCGGCTGTCACGGCAGCGTTAAATATTGCTGACAGGCTATGGCACTGGCTTTCTGGCAGGATTTGTTCGTTTGCCTGATTCTCAAATCTTGCAGAGATGCCGAGCAGATGCATAGCCGGGTGCAGTCCGGTGATGAAAATGTCGGCGCCAGGCGCTGCAACCCGCTTGATTTCGGCAAAGTAGTTGTCGAGCGAGTTGATGTGTTCGATTACGAGGGTTGAAACGATCAGGTCAAAATGCCCGCCGAGAAACGGAACCGGCTGGTTCAGATCGGCGTAGTGCCAGCTTATTCTGCTGTTAATATCCTTGTCGCGCGCCTTTTTCAGCATGCCTTCGGAAAAATCCGCTCCACAGATTTCTGCCTCTGGAAACTGCCCGCGCAGCCAGTGCGCGAGTCGGCCGGTTCCGCAGCCACAGTCAAAAATGTTGCGGTAGTTTTTCTGCGCCAGTCTGGGTTGCAGATAGCGCTCTTCGAGCATGATCAGCACGTTCGTTTCGTCGTCGTAGATCTCTGACCACTGGTCATAACCGTCTTTAACACTGACAACCTTTGGGTTCCTGGGCAGAAATGGCGATGTAAAAGGCACTTTATGCTGTCGCGGCGAATCTTTACTGTTCTGGTCAGACATGATTTTCGGCTGCGCTTTCGTGTGAATTTTCAGCCGCATTATACATTTTCATACACTGTTCTGGCAAAGAATAAATCAAATTTCAGGCATCCTTTGCCGGGCGAAGACTGGCCTGATCTGTTATGTTACAATGCATAGGGTTTTGCTACAAACTTTTCAGTGGGCTGTTTTATGTCTGTTCAACAGTCAGGAACATTAATGGCGATTTTTTATAAACATTGGCTTAAACTCTTATGGGTTGCCGTGCTTGCGCTGGTGTTTTTTCCGGTTGCCGGTTTAATCGCGCAGTTTTGCGGCCTGCTGTCTTTGGCGGCTGCAGCTTTTGAGCTGTCGCCACGCTGGCTGATCAGCCAGAACGAAGTAGAAAGAATTTCATACGAAGCAGCAGGTCAGAATGAGCTGCGAGAGGCGTGTCAGGAAGTCAACGTTGGCCGCCTGCGGTTCAGGTTGCCAGCAGATGAACCTGTGGAAGACTGGGTCGGTTCGACAACAGCGGTTATCGACCGGCTTGCGCAATTACTGCCTGGTTCGCCGCCATTGCCGGCCGTCGAAATGCGTGAGCTTTTCGACACCTATGGCCGTTTTGACAACCCTTTCACTCTCGGCATAGACTTTGAAGGCGAAGAGCCTCTGCGCACCGCAGGGCACGAACTGGCCCATCTGTATCTGCTCTGGGCTATGATTCCCGGCCTGCCGGTTGATTGTCCGCGCTGGCTGAACGAAGGACTTTCTGAATATATTTCCGGCGAACCGATGGGCGACGATACTGGCTGGAGCAGATATGCCATGATTCGAGAACGTAACCTGGTCGATCTGCACGTGGTGTCGCCGGCTTTTTCCTGGCCGGGTCCTGCGGTTGAATGGCACGCGCGCGAGGCAACAGCGTTGCTTATCGAATTACACGGTGAAGCCGTTTTTCTACAGATGATCAACGGGTTGCGCCTAGCGCGCCCCTTTTATTCTGTGTACCCCATTATTACCGGTCGGCCACTTGAAAAATTTGAATTTGAGTGGAAAGAGCGTTTCAGCCGCCAGCGTGTTCTCGAAAATCTGCCGGTCGAAGAAGTCTCTGAGCGTCTCACCTGGCTTGCCGACAATCGTGGAATACTGGAAGTGCAGCCTTTGTTGCAAGATCTTCCTGAACGCTATCTAACAAAGGATATGCAGAAACATTTGATTGATCGTGCCCGTATGCACGGTGCCAGAGTAAGTTTTGGCAAAGGGAATCTGCGTGATGGCCTTGGCTGGCTGCGCGGCGTTAATCATGCTCAGCCCGGTTACGAAGCTTTTCGCACGTTGATTGCGAAGGCGAGAGCTGCAGAGTTTGATTTAGAGAGGCTGGAGGGTGAATCGCTACAGAAACGGCCTTCGGCGAGCGAGCCCTGGCGACCGAATCGTTCGGTAGCGTTGCTCGCCTGGCTTGTTGCGTTGGGGTCAGCTCTTTTACTTGTTGCGGTCTATAGTAATCTGCGTGCGCCGATTGTGGCAAAGCTGCGGGAAAGCTGGCAGCTGTCATCAGCTGGTGCCCTTGTTTTTAGATGGTCAGTGCTTGGCCTGACCGGGCTTGGTGGCAGCTGGTTTTTGCGCTTTCTGGTTATTTCGATGATCCCATACGGCGGGCTGGCAGCATTGCCGGATCTGTATCGAATACTGCTGGCGGAAACACTGGTGATAATATTGTGGCTGGCTTTATCATGGCAGCTGCGCCGCTGGGAATCTCAGGGTTCAGGGTTATCGCGGTTGTCTGATTCAACGACCGATGTATTGCTATCGGTGCCGGTTAAATGCGGCACTTTTGTGGTTTTTCTGGTTGCTGGAACCTTGCCGCCATTGCTGGCAGCGTGGCAGGCCGGTTGGCAGCCGGTTGGCTTTGGATTGCCACAGATTCTGCCTGCAGTCTTGCTGTTTCTGGCAGGCTCTGCGGCTTTCGGAACGGTGACATGGACTGCCGCCAGGCTGTGGCACAAACAATTTGCCAGCCGTTTTGCTCCCGCCCTTATATACGCAATGTTTCGGGGTGGCCTGGCAGCAGACCCATACGGCAGCCTTTTTGCGTTGGCAGCTGGCTGGTGGCTCTCAGGGCTGGCTCAGCGTTCCCGACACATCTGGCCCGTCATTATGGGTGACATGCTGCTCTGTGGCCCGGCGTTTTTGTTGTGCACGAGCTGGTTTCCGGCATGCGATCCTGTGGCCGGCTACTGGTATGGAGGCAGTGCTGCGGTGATCTGGTGGCTGCCAGCTGCGGTTATTCTGCTGCTTTTTCGTGACGCAGGGCAAGAGAATGGCAGACAAGGCTGATGACTGAGCCGTAGAGTATGCTCAGCAGTGCAACTGCAATGTTAGGACCTATCGCAGCCGGGTCGTCCAGATAATTAAGCACTGTAACCAGGCCAACTGCAAAAGAAATGATTCCGGCATACCACGCGCCGTGAGCTGCTGCTTTATAGCGCTCGCCGCGACTCTGCTGCGGCAAATAGCTGACCAGCAGTGCGCCAGCCACTCCGAGACCGACCCACAATGCCGCTGGTATGTTGATAAAGCCGAAACTGTTCATGTCGCTGATATTGGTCATTACTGCTAACGTTGCGACCCAGATGAAGACGCCGAGAAGGTTTATTTTAGTCATAGTGCAGCCTTTCATTTCTGATTTTCTTTGTTATGTGTATAGCACAAGGTATGCCATCTTCGCAAACCTTTATTTTAAGGCACTTTCGGTTGCATTATCAATCAATTGATGCGGAAATTTGCGGCAAAAGCAAGGGAACATTTCCCCAGATGCGGCTGAGACGATGGCAACATCTTCTTCGTCAGCGAGTTAATCGGGTAACTCATTCATTGTCATATATTTTTCAGAAAATTTTAGTATTTGCAGCCACTTTTCAAATGGCGTGCACAGTCGGCGCGCCCCGGAAGAACCGTGGGCCAGTGCGGCAAAATTGTCGGCCTGTTTTTCGCTTTCATCTGTAGCCCAGTCTTTGGGTATCAACTTTAACACTCTTAAAGAGCGGGCGATTCAGCAGCAAGATTGCCGAGCTGCTTTCATTGAGTCACACCGATCAAAACTGACACAGGTACAGCTTTCCGAAAAGCAAAAACACATCAATGCCAACTTTTCAAGAAAGTTTGCCGAAAGGACACGAATCAAGGATCTCCGAAGAATAACTTTTTCAAGAGGTCCCAGAATGTTTTTGGCTGATTGAGTTCTCGCCCGAAGTCTCGCCGGGCCTGATCAATTTTTCGTAGATGACGATATTCGCATGACAAGCAGCGGATATGTTTTGGCACATCATACGTCCTTTTAATGCATTGTTCACAGAATAGCTTCTTGCAGGACTCACAGATATCCCCCTTCCTTTCACTGGCCTGAGGAATGGCTTTCTTGCAGGCATGGCACTTGGGGGCAGCATCAATGACCGCTTTGGCGCAGGACTGGCAATAAGATTTGTCGAAATAAGTGGAGCACGAACGACACACCTTTTTGCCACAGGTGGGACACGTGATAGCTTCATATTCAGGAACTTGATGGCAGGACGCACAGGGCGGCCGATTCAGAAGGTCCGTGAGGCAATCGGGGCAGACCGGCTTCTTTTCCCAGGCTTTTGTACAACTCTTACAGAGAGTCTTTGTGCAGTAGGAACAATGGATGGTTTCATCCTGGGTGACCATTTGGCAGTGATGGCAAAACTTTGATCGGACAGGAGCCTCAGGAATGGTTTCCCGGGTGGCGAATTCGGGATAGTCTTTCTGGCAAGGCTGGCAGATACGATAGCGATATCCGATATCTCCATCTCCTACCCACCAAGTTTGCCCACATCGATCGCAGACGGGAATCCGGCAGATGGTACAGTCGATCCGATCCCACATCCCCTTGCCAGTAGGGGAAACCTCAGTTTTGAGGGGAATCTTCTTCTGGCACCAGAAACACGCATTGCTCTGATAGCCTTCAAACCGGGTTGATTCCCATTTCATCTTGAAACATCTCCATTCAGGCTGCGGTGACGCCGGGGCCTTCGATGCGGCTGCGGCCCGCGGCTACGGGCTTTACGGTGATCTGGGTGCTGATGCGCTCTTTGAGCGATGGAACATGCGAGATGATGCCGATCAGCTTGCCGGTCTGCTGCAGACCGGCCAGGGTTTCGAGGGCGGTTTCGAGTGCGTCTTCATCGAGAGTGCCGAAGCCTTCGTCGAGAAACAGCGAGTCGATGCGCACCTTTTTGCTGGCCATTTTAGAGAGGCCGAGAGCGAGAGCCAGGCTGACAATAAAGCTTTCGCCGCCTGAAAGGTTCTGGGTTGAGCGTATCCTGCTCGACTGCCAGGTGTCGATAACCTGCAGTTCAAGAGGATTCTCGCGGTCATGCAACAGAATGTAGCGGTCGGTCATATCGTGCAGCTGGTTGTTGGCCAGCTCGACCAGCATTTCAAAGGTTATGCCCTGGGCAAACTTGCGGAATTTGTTGCCATCGGATGAGCCGATAAGGTCGTTGAGAACCTTCCATTTATGGCATTCTGTGCGCTGGGCATCTATAGCGGCTTTTTTGCTTTTGATCAGCTCTTTTGCCCTGGTGTTGTCGAGCAGTTTCTGGCGCAGCGCGCCGATTTCCTCACCGAGGCTTTTCAGTGCGGTTTCGAGCTCTATCTGGGTTTGCTTGAGAGTATCAAGGCCAGATTCAGTTGTATTTTTCGCCAACTCGTCTGTCAGAACTCTCTCGCGATCGCTTTTGCGGGCAATAATTTCGGTTCTTTTGCGGTCAAGCTCATCGGCACGGTTTTTGAGCTGGTTGCGCTGGTCTGCCGACATTCGACATGCCGCAAAGTCTTTTTCGTCGGCAAAACCTTTACGGGCAAGATTCAGCGCAAAGCCATTTTCCAGTGCTGCAAGCTGCTCCATTCTTTTGTCTATGCTGTCAGCGAGCGTCTTGATCTGTGACTTAAGATGGTTGAGAGCTTTGCCGGCCTGCTCGTGCTTTTCGCGGGCCTGTTTTTCGGTTTGTTCGGCGAGACTCAGCTGTTTATCGAGTCGAGCCTCTTCGACGTCGGGATTTTTGTCGCCGTAAAGCTGCTGTCGTTCAGTCAGCAGCAGCTGATGGTTCTTTTGCCTTGCTATCAGCTCAGCCTTTTTTGCGGCAACTGATTCTTCGAGAGTTTTGATAATGCCGGCGAAGTTTTGCAGCTCGGCATTCTGTTTGTGCAGCCGGGTTTCGATTTCGTTGCTGCTTTTCTGCTGTTGCTGCCATTTCACCAGGCGCGAGCGCAAAGTGCTTAGAATTTCTTCAGCATCACCTTCGGGAAGCTCCGTGATTCCGTATTCTCCGAGATTTTTTAGCACGCTGGTTTTCGCCTCTTCGGCTTTCTTGACGGTTTTCTCGAGCTCTTTTGCCAGCTGGCCAAAAGCCTTTTCGTGCGTCGCATTTTCGTGTGCAGCGATGGTGAGCTTGCCTTCAGCTTCGCTGCGTTTCTGCATTATTGCCGCTTCGTTGTCGCGCAGCTCTTTGAGTTGTATTTCGAGGGTCTCGGCAGTTTTTATCAGCTTGGCAAGCCGCTTGATTTCTTTGTCTGATTCTTTGATTGCCGGAACATTGCCAGCAGCATAGGGGTGCTCGGTTGCGCCGCAAAGCGGGCAGGGGTGACCGTCTTGCAGTGTTTTGCGTTCTTCTTCGAGGCTGGCGATTTTTTCGAGCAGGTATTTTTTTTCGAGCAGCGCTTCGCGTCTGGCGTGATATTCGCTGATTGGCAGTCCTTCGAGAAGCTTCTGTAGTGCTTCTGTAATTTTGCCGGTTTCTTGCTGTGCGGCTTCGTATTCTTTGTTTGCAGTCTGCAGTTCCTTTTCGCTGGTCTGGCAGGCTTTGACAAGCTTTTTTTGCTGTTTTTCGCCATCTTCGACAGCGCTTTCGGCCGCGGCGCGGTCTTTGAAAAATTCAGCAAGATTACCGATCTGTGCAGAAATAGCCGAAAATTCGCTGACCAGTTTTTCATCGCCGGCATTCGTGTTGAGCCAGACTTTGACCGCCTCAAGTTCAGCCTGCGCGCCTCTGCTGTCATTTTCGGCAGCGGCAAGGCTTTCGCGGTTTGTGGTCAGCTGCTTTTCGCTCTTTTTGAGTTCGTTTTCAGATTCTGTAACCGATTTCTGAAGCTCCGCGGCTCTGAGGTCGAGTGCGCGCGCCTGCAGCAAAAAGGGCGCCTCTGACTGTCTGGCAGCCTTGCTGCCGGCAGTAGCCTGCTCGCTGGCTCTCAGCTGATCGGCTGTAACGTTGAGAGCTTTTTCGAGTTCAGGTAGCCCCTGTTCGCATGTCTGCAACTGGTTCCGGTCAGAAGCCTGCTGTTGCCGGGTCGTAGTCAGCGCAGCAAAGTCTCCGTCGAGTTCTGCCGCCTGATCAGCGCGTTTGAGGGCGCTGCGGGTTGTACTGAAGGCTTCGATCTGCTGGTCAATTGTGACTGATTCGGCGAGCAGTCTGGCTATTTCTGTGCGCAGCGAATCTATGCCGGTGAGCCACTGGATGGCTGCGGTGTTCTCAGCGTTGCTTTTGCTGAGCTCCTGGCTGCTGTTCTGCTTCTGCGCGAGAATCTCGCCGGTCAGGCTCTCTTCCTCTTCGCTCATGAACATGATACCTGAGACCGCAGCGTTTAGCTGTTCCAGGCGACTGTTCTCTTCGTTGTGGCGTTCGAAAACCTTGATCGAGATCTGGCTGTAAATATCAGTGCCGGTAATCTGTTCGAGAATCGGTGCGCGGTCGCGCGCGTTTGACTGCAGAAATGCCGCGAAGTCGCCCTGAGCAAGCATTACCGAGCGGGTGAAGCGGTTGAAATCCATGCCGGTCATCATCTCAACCAGGTCAAGAACCTGCAGTCGCCTTGTTTCAAGCACTTTTCCGGAAGATGCTTCGGAAATCTCATGTGCCGCTGCGGCGAGGTTGCCGTCAGGGTTGCGGCGCGCGCGATGTTGGCTCCAGTGGCAGCGAAAACGGCCGCTCTGACATTCGAAAAGCACCTCAGCGAAGCATTCGCCGGTCTGGCGCGACATGATTTCGTTGCTGCTCTGGCTGATGTTTTTGAGGCGCGGCGTGCGACCGTAGAGAGCAAGACAGATCGCGTCGAGAATGGTTGATTTACCTGATCCGGTTGGGCCGGTCATGGCAAAAATGCCGTCGGCAATGTATTCTGGCGCCATGAAATCGATTTTCCATTCACCCTGCAATGAATTCAGGTTTTTGAAACGCAGCTCGAGTATCTTCATGGCGACTCCTATTCGTTACCGGTGTCATTTTCGACGATTGCACCGATAATTTCCTGATAGGCCTGAATAAGCTCCGGGCGCTGCTCTTCAGGAACATTGCGGGTTTTGAGGCAATAATCGAAAACAGCCAGTTCGTTCATACCTTCAAGTGATTGCGGCGTCTCATCGCCGGTCAGGCGCAAATGGATATTGTTGCGATTGATAGTGCGCGTCACTTTCAGTTCAGAACCGGCGATGGCCCTGCTGATTTCATCGTCGAGATTCGGAACAATCATTTCGCCGGTATATTCGATTTCAAGCCAGGCATTACTGTTTTCGCCGACAAGCTGCGCGATGCGGCCGGTCAGTTCGGAGAGATCTCCGCAGATTTTCTCGAGCGGTTGAAAACAGGGCACGGCGATTTCCTCTATATGCGGTCTGCGTCCGGTGAAATCGACCTGAATTACCTTTTTCTGTTGCTTCGCTTCGCAGAAATTCATGGGAATCGGCGAACCAGAATACCTGATATGCTCGCGGCCGCCGGCCTGTTGCGGCGCGTGCAGATGCCCCAGGGCCATGTAATCGATTGACAGCGGGAACAGATCGGCGTTGAAATGAGCGATAGTGCCGACATACAGTTCTCTGACGCCGTCGCCTTCTACCGCTATGCCGCCGGCGGTGAACAGGTGCCCTGTTGCAATCAGCGGCAGGTCTCCGAGCTCATGGCGCAGTCGCTCGGCATTCGCGCAGGCTGTCGCATAATGCTGCTGCACGCCCTTGATAAGTGCGGCTGCCTTGTCTTCGACAGATTCGCCCGGCGTAACCCTGCGAATATCGCGGTCGCGCAGGTAGGGCACGGCGCACACTACAGCCTGTGGTTCGCCGTTGCGGTTCTTCAGGACTATTGTTTCATTCTCGGGAAATTTGCCGGGAGTGCCGACCACATGCACGTTGATTGCCTTGAGAATCTTCGCAGGTGCGTCGAGCAGAGTTGGTGAATCGTGGTTGCCGGCAACAATCACGATGTTGTTGCAGCAGGTCGCGGCGGCCTGGCTGAGGAAGCGGTAATAGAGTTCCTGAGCGGCTGTTGCCGGAGTTGTATTGTCAAAAACGTCACCGGCAACGATCAGCGTAGCGATGTTGCGCTCTTCTATCGTTTTTATCAACCATTCGAGAAAGGCCGTAAGCTCATCGTGCCTCTTGAGAAGCATCAGCGAGCGGCCGAGATGCCAGTCAGATGTGTGCAGCAGGCGCATGGTCTGCCCCCTTTCCTGATTCGCGATCCTCTGAATCTGTTATGAATCTTATAAGTTCACTATCACATTCCCGTTCAAAAATACAAGCAGGCTTTGTTGAAATGATTTTCGCACAAAGACACAGAGACGCAAAGAAGAAGAAAAGCAGAACAAGAAGAAAAGCAGAACAAGAAGAAAAGCAGAACAAGAAGAAAAGAAGAACAAGAAGAACAAGAAGAACAAGAAGAAAAAGAGTAAGCTCACGCAGAAGCGCGGAGATGCTTGAAAACACAGGAGAATAAGAAAGGAGCATCCGCAGATTGCGCAGATTCCACCGATTGTGCGGATGAAGGCTGAGAGAATAGAGCTGGCCGCGAAAGATGTATTCTGTGACTTCGCCGTTGGCTACGTGCAGAATGACAGGGTTGGACCTAAATCGTGCTCGTGAGTCGGTGCGCGGAGACGCTAGAAAAGACAGGAGAATAAGGGCAGAGCATCCGTAGATTGCGCAGATGGTTTCAGGAATAAGTGCAAAAAAACATAAAGCCTTGTGAATAATCTGCGATAATCCTTTAATCTGCGGAGAACTCTTCAAAAGAACCTGTATGATCATCATGATAAGCTTATACTAAAAATAGTCCATGCTAAATATCTCGTAAAGTGCTCATGAACAGGCAAATGGATTGTTGCTGCGTTTTTGCTGTCAGATTGTAACGCACAAGCCTTTGCGGTATTCTTTGTATAGATTTAGCGCAGTGAGGATTATATGATAATGCGAATCAAGATCTTGTTTCTGGCGCTGGCCTACGTTGTGTATGCAGGATCAGTTGTTGTGTCGGCTGGTGAGCTGGGGGAAAAGGCCGCAAAGTTTGACCGCCTGGTCGCGGGCGAGCATATGCCGCGCGGGCTGGTCGTCAACCTGCAACCGGTCGACGCCGGAGAGCAACTGCGTTATCGTTCGGCCGGTGATTCGACGATCTGGACCGGCGCTTATATTGCTGCGCAGGCTTTTCGTTATCGCGTGACTCGCGATGAAGCGGCTCTCGATAATATCGAAAAGTGTCTGCGCGCTTTCGTGCAATTGCACGATATGGCGGGCCGGCAGGGCTTTATCGGCCGGGCCTTTGGCACCCGCGAAGAACTAGGCAATGGCCGCGATGTTGTCGCTGGAGTTGGCAGCTACAGCCATCTCTGTTTCAAGGCCGACACCTCGCGCGATCAGTATACCGGCATATACATGGGCTGCGCCCTGGCCTGGGAACACATTCGCGATGCCGATCTGCGAAAAGAAATCAGTAGTATGATCGCTACCGCGACGCATAACCTGATGAACAACAATCTTGCGCTCAAGGCCAATATCAACGGTCTGGAGCCTTCAACTTTTAATCTGAATCCTGAATATGCTTATCAGGATCGCATAAATCCAGAGGAATGGGCAAAGGTCGATGATTTTCCGGCCAATGTTTTTGCACAGACGTTTCCTTATTCTGAGAGACTGGCTCGTATAGTTTCGCGTTTCAAGCCGCCGGCAGTAAGAGGCGGCGAGGCTTTGCGCGCTCTGTTGATGTTTCAGACCGCCTGCAATATTACCGGCGATGAGCAGTTGACCAGATATTTTGCAGATGAACTGCTTGCGCGTCGCCAGTTACATGTTATCGCTTCTGATACTGCGAAATTGCTCGAAGATGTTCTCGCGGGCCGCAATCTGCCGGTTGTCGAAAATCGGCTGCATGGCATCTTTCTGGCGGTTGGTCGCGTACTTGTGCAGATAATGGCAATGCGGGCGGGTGTTCCAGATTCGCTGACAGTATGGCTGGAGCCGGTTACTGATGTGCCGGTGGTCAGCGCTGCGAACCGGCTGACGAATATGCTGATGCAAGGCCTGGCGTTCCTGCATGAACCAGGTAGCTTTGCGATTTTCGCGGCCAGAGCCGACCAGTTCGAAGCACAGGCGCAGACTCTACGCCTGTTCAAAGCTGATAAACTTGCGAAAAAGCTCGAAAAGCGGGCACAGCGAATGCGTGTTGTTGCCGGCTCAAACCTCGATGAATTTTCTGATACCATGCGTTCTTATGTTGGCTGTAATCTTGGTTTTTTTGCGCTTATGGGCATTCTCGATCAGCCCGGTGACGCTCGGTTGCGCCAGGCGGCGCTGGCAATACTGCCGCGCGCGCTCGAACCGATCGCCGACGAGGGCAACAGTATGTACAACTTCATCGAAGCTGCGCATACCGGGCGCAAATATGACGATCCACTTGTTGTTGCCGCGCGTCGCACCCTGCAGCTTTACCCCGAAAACCAGACAAATCGGCGCTTTGATCACAGCGGCAGCTTGCGCCATTCATTGTGGCCTGACCGTTTCGGGCGTTATGATCGGCAGAGTATCGATCTGATCCCGATCGATCAGCGCGCTCCGCACATTTTCATCTGGCAGGAACCACCGCGCATGCTGGTCACAGGTGCCGACGACCAGACACGCATCGCACCGGTCGGCTATCTGCTGGCCTACTGGTATGGCCGCTTCCATCAGCTGATCAAAGACAGCGATTGAGATAGGCGATCATACGCAGTCGCCCGCGTGATTTCACATAAGTTAGAACGATAAGAATCACTCCAGGCGGTTCGAGTCAAACCTGAGGCTCGTCGGCACAATCTGCTTGTGAAGAACCGGTTCGCTTCCGGCTGGATGTTTGCTGCTGATGAATTGTGCTTTTGCGGCAAGACTGAAGAATTTTGTTTTTGTGGGCAGACTGAGTTAGAATAACGGACGGGGATAAATAAAGTGTGACGAAATAGAGGTGTGTTGTTTTATGAAGCGGATCACCTATATCAGCAGACCCAGTTCGCCGATGACTGACAGCGAGGTTCAGGAAATCAACGCTTACTGTTGCGAGCGCAATATCGCACAGCAGATAACCGGTGTGCTGCTCTATTTCTGCGGTCTGTTTTTTCAGACCCTCGAAGGCGAAGAAGAAAAAGTCGACCGGCTTTTTGCGAAAATCAGGCAGGACAAGCGCCATCGCGACGTGCTGTGCCTGAAAATGGAGTCTGGCAATATTGAGCGCATGTTTCCGGACTGGTCGATGAAATACTTTAACCTCGACACCAGCGTTGATTTGCTGAACAGGCCAGTGCGACTTTTGCTTCAGTCTATTCTTGAATCACATCAGATTATCGGGCGTTACACGCAGCCGGCGGTTCTTCAGATCATCAATCAAGGCTTGAATCCTTTGACCATGCCGCCTCGTAAGGTAGAAAGAATAATACTTTTCGCTGACCTGGTGAATTTTTCGTCGGTCAGCGAAATGCTGGAAGTTGAAGATACGGCGGCGATGCTCAATCGCTTTCTCGAAATTTCCAGCAAGATCATATCTGATTTTGGCGGCGAGGTAACCAAGTTCATTGGCGACTGCGTCATGGCCTATTTTTCGCCAGATCTGGCCGATAATGCACTAAGTGCCTGTTTGTGCATCATCAGTGCATTGCAGGAACAGCGTGATAGCGCTGGCCCGGCGAGCCCGATGCGGTTTCTGCGCTGCGGTTTTGGCCTGGCACAGGGAATGGTGATCGAGGGCAACATGGGCTCATCAGTTAAAACCGATTACACGATCATCGGCGACGCCGTTAATATCGCGTCAAGACTTGAGGCGATGACCAGGAAGGTCAGAAAATCAGTTGTGCTGTGTGAAAAGATTAAAAACAGCCTAAGCGGTGATTGGAAGCTTGTTTCAGTAGGCAAGCTTCAGCTCAAGGGCAAGGAAAATGCCATCGAAATTTTCTACCCCGACCACGAGCTGATCGGCGACTTTGCTGATTCACCAGCCGCTCTTTTTGAAGCTTTGAGCAGTTGATTTTTTTCGGCCTCAAATTGTGAACATTAGATGTTATCCGCAATAAGCAAAGCCCGGCAGTTCTGAACAACTGCCGGGCTTTGTGACTGGTTATTCCAGTCGAAGAGAGGAGGGCGGTTTACATTATCTTCTGTAAAAACTGTTTGCCAAACGATTGTAGCGGCTTTCAGCCATCTGAATTTTTCTGAAAGCGCCGCGAACGTCGTTTTCGCTGAACATGTCGAACTTGGCGCGGTCTACGATCATGGCGATATCGCGGATCTCGTCGCGGTATCTTCGGTCAACGAGTCTCATGATGTTGTTGAGTTCGCCGCTGAGCATACCGATGGCGCGACCCATTCTGCGCTTGTCTTCGTGGCTCATGAAAATCGGGAAATATGAGTTTTCAACAGTTCTGAAGGCTCTTTCGATTGTGCGGTGAGCGTTCATCAGTTCATATTTTACTGCCGGGCCATGGTTGCCAGGATTGCCGTGACCGTGACCGGGATTGTAACCGCCGTTATTGCCGTGGTTGCTGTTGTTACCATTATTGTAGCCGCCGTTGTTACCATTGTTGTAACCGCCATTGTTGCCGTTGTTGTAACCGCTGTTATTGTTCTGGCCGTTATTGCCATTGTTATAGCCGCCATTATTGCTGTGGCCGTTATTACCATTGTTGTAACCACCGTTGTTGCCGTGGTTGTTGTTGCTTCCATTATTGTAACCACCGTTGTTGCCATGATTCGGAACGCTGGTGCCTGGCTGACTGTGGATTCCACCATGATTGCTGCCTGGATGGGTTACCGGGCCATTGTATGCGGGCTTATTGGGCTTCTGATTGGGTTTATACTGAGCCATTGCAGATGCGGGGGCAAAAACGGCTACTGCCAGCAGAATTGCGAAAATCTTTTTCATGATGATCTCCTATACTTATTAAAACTCTTATTTTTTCAAGCGCCAGGATTTAGTAAGCAAGTACGATGCCAATTTCTTCGAAGAGCGTGAAACGCTTTGTCAGCAAGATTTTTCGCGATATTTTAAAAGCCGCTGTTCAGATGTTTGCTGAAAAATCTTCAGAGGGGTATTAAAATTCTGGCAAATACACATTAATTTTGTGTAAACTTTGTAACCTATTCTCAGTATAGAGTTCCCAGAGACTACATTGTGACTAACCCGAGGTAAGATCGCACGGACAATTCTCATATTCTATGAGGTCCTGTGACTTCTCGCATGACGGTTGCATCCTTTTCTGTCATTTTGCGCGCTGCCTTCGGGCGGAGTCGCAGAATCCAGATTGCGACGCCTGCTTGTCGCGGTATAGCTCCAGCAGCAAAATAGTGCTTGAGATTTTACAGGGGAAGTGCAAAGATACAGAATATGAATGAGAAAACTGATTATGAATGAGCAAACTGCCACCGCTGCACCAGTGTGGCAGCAGAGATTTTTCGCATATATTAACAGCATCAAGACCAAGCTGATCGTCAGCTTTCTTCTGATAACGCTGACACCTATGATCTACATCAGCTACGTCATGCTGCGCAATGCCTCTGATGGCCTGCTGAACGTCATTGTAAACAACTCGCTCGCGCATGCCCGCAAGGCGTCGATAGATCTGAACCGTTTTGTCGCGCATCAGCTCGAAATAATTCAGCTGCTGCGAAGAAGTGAAGCGGCGCTGGACAAAGACGCAAAGGCTCTCGAAACGCTCATCCGCGAGCATGACAGCCGCCACCTTTCGCTCGAAAAAATCTATATCATCAATGAGCAGGAGCAGATCGTCAGTGTTTCAAACAGCAACCCGATCAGGCACGAAATAGATTTTGGCGAAGCAGCCGGTCTTCTGCAGCATCGTCCATTTCTGCTGCTGAGCACGGTTGGCGCCGATGGCCGCAGTTCAGTCGCGCTCGTTGCAATGCTGACTGACCGCAAAGGCTTTAATTACGCACTGCTGGTCATGGAACTCAACCTGCTGCAACTGGCGACCATTGTTTCTGAAAACGTGGTGGGAAGCAGCACGCGCGTGTATCTGCTTGATGAAAACAACCGCCTCGTGCTGAGCTATCCTGAAAATATTAAAGACAACGATGTAAAGGTGATGAGCACCAGGATCTCCGCCAATGAATACGGTGTTTTCGCCATTGATGCGCCGGGGCTTGCTCAGGCGCAACTGTCTTCATTTCTGCCCGTGGTCGGCCTCGGCTGGAAAGTCTTGTTGAGCCAGGATCAGCAGGAAGTCTATTCGCTCGTCAATACGTTTCAGCACAATCTCTATTGGATACTTTTCCTCACAATTATCGTCGCGGTAGTGATCGCTTTGATAATCTCGCAGAACATCGCGCTGCCGATTCTGCAGGTTACTCGCGGCGCCAACGAACTCGCCGCCGGCAAATTCGATGTGCGTATCACTGTGCGCAACACCGATGAAGTCGGGCAGCTGGCCAGTAACTTTAACTTCATGGCCGACAGCCTGGCCGGCAAAATGGAAGAGCTGCGGGTAGCCTACAAGGAGTTGCAGAGTCGTGCGCAGACAATCGAACAAAGTAACATCGCGCTTGATCGCAAGGTATTCGAAATTGGTCTGCTTTACCAGATTGGCAGCAGCATGGGCGAAATCGGGCTTGATCTCGAACGCCTGCTCGACGTTATCATGGATAAGGCGATTGAGGCTGCTAATGCCAAGCGTGGTTCGCTGATGCTGATCGACGACAATCAGGAAGTGCTTGAACTGCAGCGCGTGCGCATCTGGGATGAAGCCAGCGGCCAGACTCTTCCGATCAGCGATTTTAAGCGAAACATCAACATCAGGCCCGGTGAAGGTATTGCCGGAAAGGTATTGCAGACCGGCCAGATGCTGACTATAAACGATCCTGACAATCACCCCGATTTTAAGCAGTATGAGGGCGAAAGCAACCGCGTTGGCCAGCTGTGCTGCGTGCCGCTGAAGGTCAAGAACGTTACCTTCGGTGTTATCAACATCGTAAACCGCAAAGATGGGCGCGACTTCGAAAAGCGCGATACCGACCTGCTGGAAACCATGGCAAACCAGGCGGCGCTGGTGCTAGATAACACCAAGCTGTTCAAACTGGCGATTACCGATGGTCTGACTGATCTCTTTCTGGTGCGGCATTTCAGAAACAAGCTCAACGAAGAACTCAAGCGCGCCCGCCGTTACCACAAGATTTTTTCGATTCTGTTTTTCGATATCGATCATTTTAAAAAATTCAATGACACTTATGGCCACCAGATCGGCGATGAAGTGCTCAAACAGGTAGCAGTGTTGTTTAAAAATTCTTTGCGCGAAGATATCGATCTGCCGGCACGCTACGGCGGCGAAGAGATGATCGCCCTGCTTCCCGAAACCGACGCTCAGGGTGCGCTTGTCGTGGCCGAGCGCCTGCGCACGGCTATCGAAAACCACGCATTTACCGGTTCAGATCAACCGCTGCACGTCACTGTCAGTCTTGGTATTGCAGAATTTCCGGGACACGGCAATGATCCGCTCGAGCTGATTCGCAAAGCTGATACGGCTCTGTATGAATGCAAAAAACATGGGCGCAACCAGACTTCTATTTACTCAGACGAAATGGGAGTGGTGTCAGAAAAATGAACAAACCCCTGAAAATATTGGTCCTGTGCTTTGTCGCCTTGCTGGTTGCACTCCCACCTGCGCGCGCGCAGCAGATTGGCAGCGATGTATACAAGATTGACCGCCTCGTCACGTTCCTGGCGATGGGCACCGGCGCTACAACCGGCACCTATTTCCCGCTCGGCAATGCTTTTGCGAACGTCTGGTCGACAAGGCTTGAGCATGTCAGTGTCATGTCGCACTCGACCAGTGGCTCAATTGAGAATATCCACCTGATGCAGCGCCGCGAGCTCGACCTGGCGATCGCGCAAAGTGACGTTGTTGCGGCGGCAATTAAAGGCACTGGCAATTTTACTGGCCGGCCATGCCCGCAGCTGCGCGTTCTGATGTCGCTTTACCCCGAGGTCGTGCAACTGGTGGTGCTGGCAGATTCTGATATTCAGAGCATCTCGCAGTTGCGTGGCCGCAAGGTTATCGTCGGCGCCCCCGGCAGCGGCAACGTCATCACTTCTCTCGCGATGATGTCGGCTTTCGGAATCGGCGTAGATGACTTTGAGCCGGTCTACATCTCGTATGATGAGGCTCTGCAGGCTATGGAACGCCGAGATTACGACGCGGCCATCATCATAGCCGGCACGCCAACTAAAATGATCAGCGAGCTGCAGCATCGCAAGCCCGTAAGAATTATCTCGCTTTCGCCAGCGGAAACCGCCAGCATCACCGCAGCTCTGCCATATCTATCTGCGCTGAACCTTCCACCAAAGACCTACGCCGGTCAGACCGAACCGGTAACAACGGTTGCGCTTATGGCAATGCTGGTTTGCAGCAGTCGGCTTTCTGACGACCTGGCCGCGAATCTTTGTCAGACAATATTTGATAATCTTGATTATCTCAAAACCATCCACACGCGCGCGCATGATGTTTCGATTGATACGATCATGAACGGAGTCCCAGAAGGCTACGCACATCCCGGCGCCCTGCGCTTCTACAGCCAACGCCGCCGGTAGCTGTTGCCGGCAGGTTTGCTATTGCAGCGACTTGTCGCTGAGTCCTTTGATATTTACCAGTCGGCCCAGACCTGAAAATGTGACGTCCCAGACTGTTCCGGGCTCCAGCTGAATGAACTGCTCACAGGTTATCGGTTTGCTGTCTATCTTGTCATAGCTGGATTCCGTTGTTTCGCCGGGCACCAGAACGCTTATACTAAAATATTCTTTTCTTTTGCGTTCTTTGATGTCGCCTTCCTGCGGCGGGTCCCGTGTAACAGCCTTTGTGTCTGGCCATTCAGGAAGACTGTTGGAGCCAGTTGCCGTTACTCTGCTGATCAGCTCCCAGTCGAGAACGTCGAAGGTGACCTTTTCGTCGAAGACTGGCTCTTTTCGATATTTTTGCCTTCTCACTCTTCGCGTTCTGGTTTCACTTTCATATTCCGGAACGGTCCTGGTGCGTATCTCGAATCTGCCGTTGCCAAGGTCGATGGTTTCTTCGACCTCCCGTTCGCCGGTTTGAACGCGCACCGTATAGTCTTCGTCAAACTCTTCGTAACCATCTGGAATGCTGTTATATCTTCTTATCTCTGATGACCTGGAAATGATGATCGCATTGCTCGGCACCCGGTCATGCCAGTCGCTGGAGCGTGAAGATTGATACTGCTCTCTTTCAATTGTTCGCTCCCAGAATGTCTGCTTTACTTCGATCTTACCAGGCTTCTCGAAGCTGTCGACAATCATCAGGAGAACCAGCAGCAGCAGAAACATGCCGCAGCCGATTTTTGTGTTTCTGGAAATTGGTTTGCGCGGCACCTCAGGTTTTGCCGGTGTTTGGGAAACCTCTTTAGCTATTTTCCCGCCACCGTCTGGGGTTTCTGGCTTGTTGCCGGTCTGGCGCTTTGTTCCGTCGCTGCGCAAAGATCCGCAGCCGGTGCAGTTCTTTTCACCGGCCGGCGAGGTGTTGCCGCAGAACCCGCAGATCCAGTCAGGACCTGACCTGGCCAGTTCAAGCTCTTTTGCGTCGGTTATTGCGGGAGCGCCTTTGTCGAGATGAAATTTTACATCGGCGGTGCGCACTGCGCCGCAGTTATCACAGTCCTGATCCGCTCCGCGGCATCTGGTATTGCATTTGGGGCAAATCCAGTAACCTTCGACAATTCTAACTTTCATTTTGCCATCCCATGCGAGCTTTCCTCTGCATAATGCGGTTTAATGTCTTATAGTTTGGCCCGAAAACTTGATCAGCAAAGTATCTTTGCCGCAACTCAACTGTCGCTTCTGATGCCGAATACTTTGCTGAAAGTACAATTTCTGCATTATAAAGCCGCCTCGGTAGACTATGCCAGTTTTTTGCGCAAACCAGTCTGGCTAAAATACAAACCTGCCCAAATAAGCTTTGGGCAGGTTTGTATTGCAGAACTTTTGACCGGGTTCTGAGGCTTGCAGTGGTCAGTTATCTACCGGAACAGGTTCGCTGCCATCAAAGGTGAAGGCAGCGCCAGACAGTTTGTAGAAAAAGAAACTGGCAACGGCTTCGGCCCCTTCGTTTTCTGGGTAAAGCATGCCAAGGGCTCTCACTCTGTTGTTGTCAACAAAGGTCAGATCCTGGCCGTCTTCCTGAAGCATATCGCTGGCTAGAAATTCGCTTGAACTGTTCGTTTGCGGGTTGCTGAACTGCATTGGCACAAAGCCCTGCTGATCTTTATCGAGCGTAAACACGTGCAGGCTGCCATTGTGCGGCGGGTAAGACACGGCGGTGATAATTTCGGGTTGCTGATCGGCGTTGAGGTCGGCAATCAGCAGATTGCTGCTCTGACCGTTAAAGAAGAACTTCTTTTCCTGGTCGCCGAGAACATTACTGACCCAGAATTCTTTGCCCTGTGGGTCGCGCACTTTGATGCGCACGCCGTCGACGTCTTTGACTTTGTCGACAGTATAGCCTGCAACAGCATTTATGGCGATATCGGCGCTGGCAAGCAGCGGGTTGCTTTCGCCCGGGACTCCGAGTCCGGCAAACAGAGTGGCAGAAGCCAATACTGCAAGAGTTAACAGAGCTGTAAAGGTTTTCATAGTCTGGCCTCCTTGTGGCTTATTTATCCCACTGGTAGAAATTATTGGCCTTCATGATGCCGATGAGCTTACTTGAATAGTTCGGGTCGGTAGCGTAGCCGGCCTTATGAATTTCGCGGGCAAACTGGTCGGGGTTGTTCTTATACTTCATTGCTGGTGAATAACGGGCATTCTGCAGCAGTTTACCATGGTCTTCGATTGACTGCGCCCAGGTGTGATATTTGCGGAAGTTGGCATATTCGGTAACCATGCGGCCGTTGCGGAATTCTTTGGTCGGAACTCTGATCGTGCCAGCTGGGCCAGTGCCCTTGATGCCGAACAGGTTCTTGGCGTCACCGATACTTGAACCGCCCCAGCCGGTTTCAAGCGCGGCCTGGGCGAGAGTTACTGACGCCGGAACCCCGGTTCTTTTCATTGATTCGCGGGCGACCGGACCAAACAGTTTGGAGAATTCTGCCGGAGAGAGCTTGCCGCCCTTGAAGTTGGCCAACGCAGCTTCGGCTTCTTTTGACGAGGCAGAGGTGCTGCCACCAGTTGTGCCACTGGTTGAGCCACTTGTCGAGCCTTTGGTCGCCGGGTCATCTTTTTCGAGGTGGCCGCCGTTGCGTGTGTCTCCGGGGTAATATGGTTCCTCACCCGATGCCGGTGCGCCCGGTATCGAGATATAGTTCTTGTGCATGTAGCCTGTCTGGCCATTAACGGTTACTTTGTAGAATTCACCTTCTTCACTGATAACCTGTATAGCTGTTCCGCTTGAAAACATGCCGGTAACCTTGCCCCACGGCCACTCGCGCAGTCGCAGGTTCGAGGTTTCTACCGTTCCGGCCACCGGAAATTTGTCGTCAGCCTTCTTTTGCGACTCGTCTTTGACCTGGGCTGATGAGCTGGTCTGCCCGCTTTGCCCAGATTTTTCGATCTTTACTTCGCCCTCATTAAAAGGCGTCTCAGCCGCGGTGATAGCAATAATAGAACACATAAAAACAAAGAGAACGCACAGTTTCAGATATTTGTTCATGGAGTAATCTCCTTTTTTGCGTTTGATAATATTACCGCAAATTATTTAAATAGTTTAAGCCAGTTAAATAAATGTTTTGCTTTGCCTTTAACTGCAACCGAAAACAACTCTTATTCTGGGGGACTTACGGATGCGGGTGCCCGAGGTGCTGGTTCAGGCGCTCGATACGTTGTGCCAGCAGGCGAGCAAGAAACAGAGAGTAGTGAGGCTTTTCCTTGATGCCGGCAACGAATTCTTTTTTGGAAATGCGGATCAACGAGCCTTCAGACAATGCCTTTACGGTTGCGCTGCGCCGGTTGTTGAGCAGAAAAGACATTTCGCCGATAAAGATGTCGTCATGAGTTAGCACCGTCATGACTTCACCGTTCACACTGACTTCATAGCGGCCGCAGGTAATGTAATACAGAAAATCACTGGGTTCACCTTCGCGGAATACCGTATCGCCGGCCTCAAATTTTGCTGTGGTCAGATTTTTAAACAGAACTGGCGTGATATTATTGACGCCCTCCTGATGGTAGAAGCTGAACCGAACTGAATTTCCCTTGTCATTATAGACCATATTGCTGGTCATATCGCGCGAAAGCGTCACGCCACGACCATGCAGGCTAAACGTGCCGCCGCCATGGGTCGGGTTTTTGAGGCTACGCCAGTCGAATCCTTCACCTTCGTCGGTGATGCTGAAAGTCGTGTGGTTTGGATAGATGTTGTATTCGAGATACACCTTGCGACTAGCTATAGTAGCGTCTTTGCAGCGTTTGTCGATTAACTCGGTCATGTCGCCGCCATTTTGCAGCCAGCTCGACTTTTCGCCATAAGATATGTTGCAGTTGCCATGTTCAATTGCGTTTATCAGCATTTCGGTAAGCACAAAGCTGAGCTTTTCCTTGTTGATGATGTCGATCCGATTGAGATTGTAGAGATAATTGCAGATCAGGTTGGTAAAGCAACTGACCTCGATAAGGTCGTTCTTCAACTCGAATGACGAATTGATGATGTTGCCGAGGTCTGACCCGATAACGCGCTGAAAAAGCATGTGGCGGTTATGACTGATTATGCTGAATACCTGTGGCAGCTGACGCTCAAGCCGCGACGCCTCAAGCAAAGCGATGACGTTCGTACTGCGCAGCTTTTCTGATTCGCGCAGTGCGCGCACAGATTCGCACAGTCCGATAATTCCTGAATTTAATAGCCAGGCATCGCTTTTGATAACATTCATCAGCAGGTCGGTGTCAAGTTTATCGTCAGCAAAATTGATAACTACAAGCTCTGGCATTTCGATGCCCAGGTAGTCCAAGGCCTGGCTTGCCTTGTCGATGTGAATTGGCTCACAACTGCTGGCATATTCGCCAAGCAGTCTGGCAATGCTTTCATACTGTTCTTTATCAGAAGTTACGATCGGCACTCTGCTCATATTTTTCCCCTCAAGCCAAATTATCAGCGCCTGGTGCCAATGTTAAGGCTTTTTCAGGGTTGGGTCAAGACCCCTTCGCAGACCCCTGTTTATCGTCTTCAAGAGCTTGTCGAACTTTGATGGCCAGGTTTCGAATGGTGAAAGGTTTGTGCAGGATCGCAAAGTTTATTTCTCTGGTCACGCGCTCATTGATAGCATCAGCAGTGTACCCAGACATTAACAGCAGTTTTATTTCCGGGCGGATTGCTGCTATTTTTTGTGCCAGTTCACAGCCATTCATCGATGGCATGATAATGTCGCTGAGCAGAAGTTGAATGTTGTCCTGATTTTGTTCGAAAATCCGCAATGCCTCTTCAGGAGTTTGTGCAGCCAATACATTATATCCCTGCTTTTTCAGCATCTGGCGGGTTAGCGCGAGTACGCTTTCTTCATCTTCTACCAGGAGAATCGTTTCGTTGCCGCATGGGATTGGCGACAGAATATCATCCGCAACCTCTTCTGCGCCCACGAATCTTGGCAGATAGATGCGGAAAACTGTGCCATTCTGGGGAGAGCTGTCGACGCAGATGAAGCCATGGTTCTGTTTTACAATGCCATATATGGTAGACAGGCCAAGTCCAGTGCCTTTGCCTTGTTCCTTTGTCGTGAAAAATGGCTCAAACAAGTGCTCTATGATCGATTGATCCATACCGCAGCCGGTATCAGCAAAACTGAGTAAAATGTAATCTTCGGCAATATGCTCTGGTCTGGTATCAAGACCTGCTTTCTCTGTTTGCATTAAATTGCGGGTTTCGATTGTAATTGTGCCTGAGCCTGTTGTGGCGTCTCGCGAATTGGCTGCGAGGTTGGCAAGGATCTGATCTATCTGAGCCGGATCTATCTTAGTTTTCCAGAGATTGGTCTCTGGCTTCCAGACGATATTAATGTTCTCGCCGACAAGCCTTTGCAACATTTTCATCACACTGACGATGGTTTCATTAAGATCAAGAATTTGTGGACTGATAACTTGTTTTTGTGCAAAAGCCAGCAGTTGTCTCGTCAGGTTCGCGGCTCGCTTTGCTGTGTTGAAAATTTGCTGAAGGTCTTCCTGAATCGGGTGATTCTCTTCTATCAGGTCCATTGCCATCTCAGAATGTCCGAGAATTACTCCGAGCATGTTGTTGAAATCATGAGCTACTCCACCCGCCAGTCTGCCGACTGATTCCATTTTCTGCGCCTGCATGAGCTGAACATTAAGCTGTTCCAGGTCACCTTCATGTTTTTTCAGCTGTCTTGCATCGCGCAGTTCGCGTTCAATTGCGTGTGGCAACCGTGTTAAATGATCTTTAAAAAGGTAATCGCTGGCACCTGCCTTTACCAGTGAGAGAGCCGTGTCTTCGCCTATCGCCCCCGAAACGACGATGAACGGAATTTCCGGATTGTGCTGTTTCAGAATATCAAGAGCCGCCATGCCATCAAAACCAGGCAGTCGGTAATCAGAAACAACAATGTGCCAGTCATTATTGGTAAGGGCCGCCCGCATTTCATCAGCGGTTTCGACCCGCATCCAATGTATGTTCTGGAAGGATTTTTTGACTTTCCTGATAATCAGCTCAGCATCGTGCGCTGAATCTTCTATTACCAGTATTTTAAGATGCTGTTTCTCGGAATCCTGTAATGTGTTTTGCTGAGACGGATTGTACCATTCAGAAAGATCATTTTTGTTCATATCTACCAACCTGTTAAATCTATTTTTTTCTATTAGCAGCAGTTTCCACAGAACCATTCACTCTATCACATTTAGAATGTAAATGAATACCTTGCTATGCCCAATACGAGATTATATGAGGAATCAGGCTGTCACACCAGTTGGATTGAAAACCCGGATAACCAGGGATAACCCAGATACTTGTATTCGTGTCAATATTAACGCAGTATCTTGCATAGGTCTGTTGATCGGGGGCAATCATGCCTTTGGCATGCTTGTCGCCACAGGTTCAGTAAATTCGGCAAAATTTTCAGGCGCAGTTGTTTTTGTACACACATTTGTATAGAATGGTGCATCCGCATAAGGGGCTGTAATGATGAAAAAACGTGTAGAGAGCGCTATCAGATTGATTCTGGAAAATATCGGCGAGGGCTGGTTTATCATTCTCGAAGAACCTGAGACTGAAAAGTTCGTGCAGTTCGCTTATGACGAAGGCAGCGGCCTGGTTTTTGACCTGCCCTTTCAGGCGCTGGACGAAGACGAGCTGGCGCGCGCGCGCCAGGTACTTGGCGAAGTTGGCGTGGGCGATGAAGTTGCCAGTATTTTTGATTCGCCTGATGGCGAAGCAGTTGGTGAACAGCGGTCGTTCAACTCCATGGTTGGCAAAGATGTCGATCGGGCGGTAGATCTTGTTTATCGAGTGTTTACCTATGTTTATGGCTTTGATGACAAGACCAGATTCAATGTTACAATAAGCTGGTAAGTTGAATTAAAGCAGAATTCGAGCCGAATGTCACGGGTCAGGGACACCAGAATGAGCAATGAAAAAAGTGCAGCAGCGCAGATAAACAAGTGTTGCTACTGTCTCAGCGAGATTCCTGCCGGCGCGGTTAAATGCTGCCACTGCCAGGAATGGCTTGATGGCAGGGCTGAGCCGGCAGTCGTCGCCGACGAAATTCTCGTCAGAACAGAATCAGTCGTGCGCCCCCCTGCGCTGCCGCCGGTATCGTTTCAAAGCCGCCTGGCGGCAAGGTTTCCGCGGGTTGGTTACTGGACCTTTTACTTTGCCCTGAGTATGCTGCTTTACATCATAATTGCCCTGCACTGGACTTTTGGCCAGGAAGACCGCATCTTTCTGGTGTCTTTCATGTTCAATGCGTTGCAGATGTTCTTTTCGGCCGCTGGTATAGTGTGGTTCGAAAAGCTGCTAGACCGTTTCAGGGCTGAGATTCCGGTGATCACCGGGTGGAGCGCCGAACGTAGCGAAGAATATTATTTGCAGGTGCGTGCCCGCGTTTTTTCATCTGGAATGCCAATTTTTGTTGGGCTGATGATCTGCACGGCAGCCGTTATTGGTGACAGTCAGGTGATTGGCATGCCGTTTACCACAGAATCAGGGCGGCTCGCCTACCTGGCGTATGAGTTTTGTTTTCTTTTCTGGAGCGCCTCGGCGATTGTTTATTTTATCAAGTTTGCCATGTTTATAAGAGAATTCGGCGATCTCAACCTGCGCATTCTGATTATCCAGGAAGAAGACTCTGGCATTCGCATGCTTGGCAAGTTCATTCTGCAGACAACGCTTTTCGCAGTACTTCCCTACATTTGCAGCATAACAGCGCGACATATCGGCGGCTGGAACTTTTCTTCGCTGCTGTCGCTGTGGTTTTCGATGTTCGGCATAGCTATACTGTTTTACCTGTTCTGGCCGATTTATAACATTCATCGGGCGATGATCAGAGAAAAGGATCGCAAGCTTAACCTGGTTTCAAACGAGCTTAACAGCCTGCTGGCTCGGCCGCGGCTTGAAAAAGAAAACATCCATAAGGTGCGCAACCTGCTTGAAATCAGAAACTATCTACACGAAATCAACACCTGGCCATTCGACATGAACAAGGTGGTTGGTCTGCTTTCGGCGGTTATTATTCCAATGGCCTCGGTGCTGATTGATCGCGCTCTCAAGGGTGGCAAGTAATTCTCAATGCTTACGGGAGTAAAACAAAATGCTCGGTACAGTTGAAGTTTTTGTGGTTGCCTACCTTTTGATTTTGCTGCTGTTGGTGATTATAGCCTATGCGACTCTGAAAGCAGCTTTTACGCTGACTGCCGGCATTAATGAGGTCATTAAAGGACTTGCCGCTGTCGAATCGCGTCTGGCAAGACTTGAACAAAAACAGGACTAACTCGGTCTGTCAGGAAAAAAGAATGAGACTGGCGGCCATTACCATCATGCCGCTGACGACACCGTATGTGCAAAGATGGTGTTCGCCATATTTTTCGGCGGCAGGCAGCAGCTGGTCTAGCGAGATGAAAACCATAATTCCGGCTACTCCGGAAAAGAGAAGGCCGAACATGGTGTCGTTAAAAAACGGCATGAGCAGAAAGTAGCCGACCATGGCGCCGATCGGCTCAGCCATTCCGGACAGAAATGAATACATGAATGCCTTGCGTCTGCTGCCGGTCGAATGGTAAATCGGCACAGAAACTGCTATTCCTTCTGGAATGTTATGTATGGCAATTGCGATTGCGATGCTGACACCGAGCGTAGGGTCTTTGAGCGCGGCGGTAAAAGTGGCGAGGCCTTCCGGAAAGTTATGGATACCAATGGCGATCGCCGAAAAGATGCCCATGCGATGCAACGCAGCTTTAGAAGGTTCTTTGGCCGCAGTTTTTTCCGGGCACTGGTTGAGTTCGGCAACTTCGTGTGCTTCGTGTGGGTTTTCAAAATCCGGCACGAACTTGTCGATGAGGGCAATCAGCAACATGCCGCAGAAAAAGGCTATTGTAGTCGCCACATAGCCTTTAGTTTCGCCCATGCTGGCGACGAGAGAATCTTTGGCCTTGAAAAAGATTTCTATCATTGATACGTAAATCATCACTCCGGCAGAAAAGCCGAGGGCGACCGCGAGAAATCGCTTGTTGGTTGACTTTGAAAAAAAAGCGAGCAGGCTGCCGATGCCGGTTGCCAGGCCCGCCAGCATGGTGAGCATGAAAGCGAACAATACGTTTTCCTGGTACATAGTAAAGTGACTCCGCGAATGAATACTGATGTTAAAAATATTGCTACAAATCTAGCACAAAAGGTTATATTTAGATAGGAACGAAATAGAGAACAGCGGCGATTTGCGCCGCGGCAAAACGATCTGGGGGGAGGCTCAAAATGCAGAGACGAACAGTGTTTGTCAGCGATTTGCACATAGGAACCGGTGTCGATACCAACTGGTATCAAAAAAGCGTGCATGAGCCGCTTTTGAAGAATTTTCTGCGCTATGTTCAGTCTGGTGAAAATCACATTGACGAGCTTGTGATACTTGGCGACTGGTTTGATTTATGGAATTACCCCCCCTTTTCTTCGCCGCCAGATCTTGCTCTTATCATGCGCCAGAATCCTGCCATCTTTACTCGGCATGCTGACGGCGACTTTGTCAGTTTGCTCGATACGGTTGATGTCAGGTATGTTAACGGTGATCATGATATGGAAGTCGAGTTGCGCGAAGTAAATCGCCTGCTCGCGAATCTTACCGACCGAAAAATTCTGCCTGGTCACGGTTCAGATAACGAAAAGACGGCTCTTGCCAACACTTATTACATGCAGGGCGCTATCTGGGCCGAGCATGGCAACCAGCACGACCTTTTCAACAAACCGTCGCAGAATGACGCCAATCCGCTGGCGCCGTTGCCTCTCGGTTACTTTGTGACGCGCATTTATTGCCATTACCTGCAGAAGAGAATCGCCAGTGTTCATCGCTCAGATGCCGCGGCGGTAGCAGGTTGCTGCGAAACTAACCTCGAAAGTTTTGGCATCAAGCTCGAAACGCTGGTGCAGAAGTTGCTCAATCAGCTGAAAAAGGGTGAAAAGCTAAATCCGGCCAGCATAATTCTCGAAATGATGATGCAGCACAATCGCAATAATCTGCTTGAGTTTAAACTAGGCAATGCTAGCCTGGCCGAAGTCAACACCGACGGTATCGCCAGGTTTTATCCCGACCTGATCAATGAAGACAACTTTTATGATGCTCTGTGTGAAGCCGAAGTCGCCTTTGATGGGTTGACACACTTTGCCCGCGAGCATGTAATAAGAAATCCTCACACCAGAGTTGTGGTAATGGGGCATACACACAGCGCCCACAATATGTATTGTGGCAGCCTCAAAAACCATGTTTTTGCCAATCCTGGCTATTTCTGTCCACCTCAACCAGATATAGATACCGGCCTGCATCTGCCGGGGTTTATCGAAGTAGAAAGCTTCGCCGACGGCAGTATGAAGGTTTGTCAGAAAGTCGTCAGCGGAACCCTGAGCGAAGATATCAGAGAAATTTCAGCTTTGCGCGTCTATTAAACTTTCTGCAGATTAGTTGTTGTTAAAAGCTGCCTGTTGTGCTAAAACAAGCAGCTACATTTCTTGCACCTGATTTGTTGTGCATAAACATACTTTACTGTTGCAGCTGCTGTCACGGCAAACTGCGGAAGCTGGTTAGTAATGAAGTTTTCTTTCAGTCTGTATTTTCAGATTACCATTCTGTTCATTCTGTTGAGTATTTTTTCGGTAATCGCCGCTGGTTCTTTGAACTATTTTGAAAGTCGCAAAATAATTGTCGATCAGTTCAACAGGTCGATGCGTGATATCGCAACCACTATTGGCTCAAGTTTGAATGGCAAAGCCGACGATGCGGCAGGTGCAATCATGCGCATCAGCCGTCATCAGGTATTGTATTCATCTGATAGTGATGCGATTCAGCAATTTTTGCAGGTAGCGGTAGATTCGTCGGCCTTGTTTAACAATATTTACTACTTTGCACCAGAAGGCCCGCTTAAAGCCGCTGCATATGCCGACGGCCGCGATGTGGCCCGTTACGCCGGCGAAAATTTCCTTAACTATGCCGACCAGGAAAAGACCAACGAAGTCTATCACGATCTGGTGCGGGCCCTTGCAACCAGGACTCCGGTTTTTTCGGCCTTTTTTAAATCGGCAACCGGAACCCTGATGAACTCTTTTATCGTGCCGGTAACTAATGTTGACGGCTCTGTCGTCGGCTTGCTGAGCTGCGGCATAGCCATGGACACCTCTTTTAAGCTGCTCGAAATGATGAATACACTCAAGCCGCATCCAAACGGTTATGTCGCACTTATAGATGCCGAGGGAAGGGTGCTGCTCAGTGCAGGTGACATGCCTGCTGATCTGTCGCCAGAACGCGACTGGCTCACCCGAGAAGATTCTCTGATAAGTTGTGCTGGCTATCTGCAGGCCGTTTTTCGCATGGAAAAAACCGGTCTTGGCGTCTGCAGCGGGTTGCCGGAAACAGCGGTCAGCGAAATGCTCAAGCGTTTACAGAACTCGACTACACTGTTTACTATGGTGGTCGGTATTATCGCCTGTCTGGCCGGAATACTGGCAGCCTATATCCTTGTGTCGCCAATAACCGCATTGGTAAAAGGTTTGCGCAGTCTGCAGGACGGTAAGCCTGCTGCGCGCATCGACTGCCGCGCCTCTGGCGAAATTGCCGAAGCAATTTCCATTTATAATGAGTTGCGCGAAAAAGAGCAGAAAGCCCGCGCGAAAGCAGTCCAGCAAGATACCTGAGAGCAAAGCATAACTTCAGATACCCCTGAATTTGCAGGACTAAGTGCCGGTCAACCTTCACTTAGTCCTGTAATTAACAAATTAAAAAAAAGCGTCATGCTGCTTGCGCAGAATGAATTTGTCAGTATAATCTAAAGTTAATTACAGCATTGTCGCCAAATAATTGTCATATTTCTGGTGAAATTTTTGCAAATCATTTGCGTTTTTGCAAAATTTTGTTGGAGCTATTGCTAAAAGCCAAACTATCATTAGAATTATAAGAAGTTAACCGGTACACCCGGTGAAATATAGTTTTAAGTTTTATGGTCGAGTTTCCAGAAGGAGTGAGTATATGAGAAAAAATACGCTTAGAGTTCTCAGTAGTGTTATGTGCCTCATACTTCTGGCCACCCTGGTTTTCCAGGCTCCTCTGATGGCTGCTACGCAGACCATTCCAGTCAGAGTTGGGGGCGAAACGTTCAACGTAACCCCGGGTCAGTGGGTGTCGGTAAGATCGGGTACACAGATTACCCATTACAACGTCAGGTTTGTCAATGGCAGACCGGTTGCTCTCGAGATGAGCCAGTATACCAAGCTGGTGTTCGGTGAAGCCGGCGTTGTCGGTAGCACAGGATCAACCGGTGCTCAGACATCAAGTGGCAGCTCATCTTCTTCTTCGAGTTCGCAGTCATCAAGCACCAGCAAGCCTTCAACCGGTTCGCAGTCTTCTCAGAACGCCGGAACTCCTGTAGGTGGTTCGGTAGCTGATGATGTTGCGCAGAGCACTTCTCAGACCACAGGCAAACCCACTTCTTCAGGCAGCAATGCATCCACCGGCACAGCCGGTTCAGTGGCCGATGACGTTGCCCAGGCAACTCAGGGCACCTCTGGATCATCGCAGTCGTCACAGTCATCACAGAGTGGTGGCAAATATGAGCAGCTCGAACTGCCTTTTGACAAGCCGACTACAGGTCAGAGCAATTCCGGCACTTCAGCCGCTGGCTCGGTAGCTGACGATCTCGTTCAGGCAGGTGGTTCATCGACCACTACTACTCAGTCTTCTTCTTCTTCAACTACGAAAACAACCTGGGATCCCTCAAGACATCCCAGAGATCCGCAGACTGGCCGCTTCATCTCTCATGAAGAAGCTGTCAAACGCGGCCTTATGGATCCTCCCGCAGGTTCTACCGGTGGCTCAGTGGCAGACGACATCGCCCAGGCCGGTAGCACTGCAGACGACGTCGCTCAGGCTGGCAACGCTGGTTCTACTGCAGACGACGTCGCTCAGGCTGGCAACGCTGGTTCTACTGCTGACGACGTTGCTCAGGCTGGTAACGCTGGTTCTACTGCTGACGACGTCGCCCAGGCTGGTGCCGCTGGTTCTGTTGCTGACGATGCCGCTCAGTCAGGTGGCAAGCCCGGCGTTGGTGATAAATTCCGCGCTGGTTATGAGACTGGTAAAGGCATGACCCAGCAGGGTTTCCAGAATGTTAAAGACAGTCTTAAATCTGGCTTCAGCGCCAAGAATCTGTTGGTTACTGCTGGTATCACCGTAGGTGTTGACCTTGCAACCCAGATTATGCGCGGTGAAAAGCCCAGCGTTAAAAAAGCGCTTAAAACAGTATGCAGCGCCGAATTCGTCGGTGGTGTGGGTGGTGCAGTTGTTGGCGCTGCTGCAGGTTCATTCTTCGTGCCTTTCCTGACTGCAATACCGGTTGTTGGCGGCGCTCTCAGTGCTCTCGCCCCGGCATTCGGCTCAATCGTCGGCTCATCTATGGGTGCTTACCTTGCCGGCGATCTCAAAAATGGTAAATTTTCGATCAAAGAAGCTTTCAAGCGTATTGACTGGGTCGGTGTAACCGGCCAGGCAATCGGTTCTACAGTGGGTGCCGCTCTTGGTTCAGCTCTCGGCCCGATAGGTACTATCGCCGGTGGTATGATAGGTGGTTACCTCGGTAACTGGGCTGCACAGAAGATCGCAGGCATGTTCGGTCGCGGTCAGGCCAATCTGCCTGAGCTGGCAATGCCAACTGGTGGCGGCTCTTCAGTCGGTGGTTTCAGCGGCCCGGTTACTATCGGTGGCAATGCAACCGTAGGTAATGACGCAGCTCCGGTCAGTGGTGAAGATGTCGTGGTGATTGGTGGCAATGCTGGGGCTGTCGTAGGCGACTATGAATCTGAAGTTGCTCTTGCCTACAGCAAATACCAGGAACTTTACAAGCTTTACAATGAAATGATCAGACAGAGCCGCCAGGCAGATGCTCTCGCAGTAGCAGATGCCATGAACAAGGCCAAGAGAGAATATGATGAGCTTCGCGCTCAGGCCGGCAAATAAGTTCTAATCTCTAAGCGTAATCTTATTAAGACCGCCTCTTCGGAGGCGGTTTTTTTAATGCGCCGAATACGTGACGTCACATTTGAATTGCAGGGTTTTGCTGGCAGTAATTATATCTATACGGCCATCTATGGTAAAGTTACAAGGGCGCAGGCGGGCATTTTACGCAAAGGCTCCAGTCATCTCGTGACTGATGAGGCGGATCGCCGGAGCGTTGGGATCCCGCCGAGAGCCCGGAATGAGCAGTATACCTTGGATAGAATTTTTGAACTCATGTTTGACAGATGACTAGAGTTTGCGAACCAGAACCAGGGTTACATCGTCGGGGAAGGCGCCTGGCACTCTGAATTCGTCGAGCTGGCGCATCATCTCTTTAAGCGCGCCATCTGCACTGTAACGCTGGTTCATAAGTGAATCGAACAGGCTGTTGAAACGATCGTAGCCAAACATGTCGCCAGATTTGTCAGAGCATTCGATTATACCGTCTGAATAGAGTATTACCGCGTCGTTGCTCTGCATCTGCCTTATTTCGACCTTGCTGCGACGCTTTTTCATCGCGCCTAGTGGCATCGATGGAATAGCAACGTCTTCTGAGACCTTCTTCTCGGCCGAGAAGAGCCGGGGGTAAGACTGTCCGGCGTTGTCTACTTCAAGCTTGCCGCTGATTGGGTCTATTACAATTGTTACCAGGGTCATGAATTTGTGTCTTGGCTTGAGTTCTTTGCTGAACAGGGCATTGAGAGAATCCATAAGTCCCTGTGGATATTTTTTGCCATCTTTGCCGGTATGGTTGACCGTTGCCTTGGCCATTGCCATAGCCAGTGCCGCTGATATGCCGTGTCCGGTAACATCGCCAAGAATTATGGCGAGGCGCCCGTCGTCGAGTTGTATGTTATCGTGGTAATCACCGGCCAGATCGGTGGCTGAAGTAGTGAAGAACGCAATGTCATAGCCGTCAGGAACGATTGGAGCGCGTGGCAGAAGGCTTTCCTGGACGATTTTGCCATATTCAAGCTCTTTGAGCTCGCTTATAACCTTGTTGAAAGCGTTGGCCAGCGCGCCGAATTCGTCATCACGCCTGACTGGAGTTCGATAACTGTGGTTGCGCAGGCGAATGGCACTAATACCTTCACCAAGATCCTGAACTGGTAAAACAACCAGTCGGGTTACCAGCATGGCGCCGAGCAGAGAAACAATCAGGGCCATCAGGGCACCAGCTGCCAGCCGCCACTTGAGAGGATTAAGACTGTTAAGTCTTTCCTGTTGCGATATCAGATGCAGAAAAACATGGGTGCCGACATTCTTCTCGGCCTTGGCAACCAGCCAGAAAGGGCGCCCGCCTATGTTTGTCACTCGACTGACAACGCGCCCGGACCTCGAACTCGCCAGCGCAGCTGCAAGTAGCGCCTCTCTATCGACGTCAGGACGCTCCGGGATCAATGCAAAATCGGTGAAATTGTAATTAATTTCACTGGCCATGCTTATCGAATCTTTATTGCCGGCTTTGTCGACGAGTTCGTCCTTGACCTGCTCCTCATAGACTGTTTGCAGCTGTGAGGTTATGCACATGAATGCCGGACCGCTGGCTAATTCAGGAAAAGCATCCCAATACCAGGTGGTCGGAAAAGTGCCCATGCGAAAAACCCATTGCCGCCCGCGTTGTCTGATAATGGTGGCCATGCCGATTTCATCGGTTGATAATACCGACTCGCTGACAATCTCAGCCGGCGAAACGCGGTTGATCGCTTGTCCCATACGTGCCGGCGAATGCAGCTTCATGGCAATGCGACTGAATACATCCATGGCTTCAGCTACTCCGTGTACTGCGCGGTCATCAGTTGAAAACAAGGTATTGCACTCTTCGTCGCGCACTTCTATTCTCGACAGTAATCTGGGGACTGAGTTTTTTTGCAGATAGCGCATGAAAAGGTCTTCTGACGCCGGTTCGGTTGTCAGGGCCTGGCGCAGGTCATGCCCCAACTGCTCGCACTGCGCTATTCTTATGTTGATCATTTTTTCGAGAGGTTCAATAGCGGCAAGGCTCTCGCTGACAATGGCATTTTCGATGACTTCGGCGCGATCGGCCAGTGAAGCGGCGCCGATCAAAACTGTGAAAATCACCGGGAAAATCGAGGCCATCGAAAACAGGCCGAGAACACGGTATTTGATCGATAGCGAATCGAGCCAGTTGCAGACAACTGTGCCCGGAATAATCCCGACAAGCGAACTCAGATAGACGACCAGGCTGACAAGGCAAAGAAGTAATGCTGCAATCAGTATGGCCAGCGCCCATTGCGGTCGTTGACTTTCGCTGGTTTCGAGGCTGAAGGCCCGACACCAGACCATTCCGGTCTCATCAGTGATGAAATACCAGATGTGACCTGAAGCCACAGTGTGATTCTGTCCGCTCAAACCTGCTTTTAGGTAGGCTGCTGCTACCTGGTCAGAAGTCACTCCTGCTGGCGGAATCCAGTCGTTATGCGCGGGGTCGCCGGCGCCGAACTCAAAACTTTTCTGATAAACACTGGCGAAGCGTTGCAGGAATGTATTTGGGTGGGTGGCGATAAAGAAAACGCCAAGGCCATCTTCCGTCTCGTTCCAGTAATAGAACTGGTCGCTGTCTTTTACGCGATAGCGCTTGATGATCTTTTTTGTGAGCTTCACCAGTTCAAGACGGTTCCCGGGACCGAACTGATTGAGAAGCATCTGATGCAACTGGCGCTGTGCCTCTTTGAATTCTTCTCCGGTTGCCTGCATGCCCTGTAATATCGGCGTAAAGAGCGGCAAATCAGTTTTTTCTGAAAAAAACGCTCTGGTCAGAAGACCATTCTGATAAAAGAACAGCTTGACCGGTAACTGGTAATGGTCGCGGCATTCGATCACCTTTTCCTGCAGCTGCAGACTGTTGATTCCATGCATTTTCGCTGTATCAATAAATTCCTGGAAGCGGTTGAAAACAAAAGCTTCGTCTGAAGTTTGCCAGATCACCTGATCAAGGCTTGCTTCGAGCTGGCTGATAACTTTGCGGTCGTATTCAAGGTTCAGCTTCTGCCAGGTTTGTAAGGCTGTCAGAGATACGAACAGCAGCATGATGCCGGCGAAAATTGTTGTCAGTCGCCCGAAAGACACTGATTTGAAATAGCTGCTACCTCGCATCTCAATCTGCCCCCTTTCTGGTCAGGATAAAAATCGAGATGTCATCTGACTGATGGTTGTCGCACCAATGTTGAAACCTTTTTTCGAGCATCTCCACCCAGACTCTGGCATCTTCGCTGCGTGTTTCGACAGCCCAGGTCTCAATGCCGTCAAAGCCGATCGGGCGCATTCTACGATTGTAGGCCTCAAGAAAGCCGTCGGTCATACACAGCAGCGCGTCTCCTGGCGCCATCTCGATGCTGATCGACTGTGAGTGCGAGGGTTTGCCAATTCCCAGCGGGAAAGCTGGCAGGCCGACCCATTCAGTTGTGTTGTCGGCTCTGACTTTAAGAGGATAAATGTGCCCCTTGACGACAAGTTCAACTCTATTGGTTTCTACATCGAGCACTCCACAGATTATGCCCATAAACATTCGCTGCGTGCGGTTTTCGCGCAGCATATGATCTATCTGGTCAGTGAGGCTTACTGGCGACAACTGTGCTGTCTGACTCCAGTGAAAGGTAATTGCTCTTGAAAAGGCCATGATCAGGGCAGAGCCGACGCCATGGCCGGTAATGTCGCCGACCAGAAACAGCAACTTGCCATCTGGAAGCGCAAAACAGTCGAGACAGTCGCCGCCGAGATCAGATGCCGGCTGCAGCATGCCGAACATCGAGTAGTCAGCAAGTTCAGGAAACTCACTGGGCACCAGTCCTTCTTGTACGTTGTGAGCGATCTGCATGTCATAGCTTTCGGCCATCATCTCATTAAAGGCCGCAAACAGGCTGGTGAACTCGTCTTTGCCGGTAAGGGTCGGCAGTCGGACTTCGAAGTTTCGCTCAGCCAGGGCGGTGATGCCATGACCAAGCCGGGCGAGAGGAGCAAGCAGCTGGCTGGAAAGCCAGAATGCTATCGAGGCAATCAGCACCAGAGCCAGCAAGGCTGCGAGCACAATGTTTCTTTTCATTCGGGAAATTTCGTCGTCAAGAGGGGTTGCCGAGCAGAACGCGACAAGGCAGTTGTCGGCAAGCTCGGCGACCGGCAGACAGAGCGCGAAACCGCTTTCGCTACCATAATACCTCTGAAATTGGGCTTTTCCGGTGGCATAGGCGGTTTCAGCCAGTGCCAGCATATTGCGTTGCTGTTTGGCCAGCGGCGGCAGAGACCAGCGAAAGCCTTCGGGGTAGAACGCAGCCATCTGAAGAGCGGCACCATCTATTGCCATCGGCTTTGCCTGCAGAGTTTTCAGATAACTTTTTATCGTGCTGAATGTAGAAAGTTCAACCATGACCATTGTACAGCTGCCGACCGATGCTGGCAGCAGTCTGAAAAAGAGCAGAAAATCAGAATTGCCGGTGCTGATGAATTGCAGGCGATCAGGGTAATTGAGCATGGTGCCGAAGCCCATGTCGTCTTTGCGCACCAGTGCGTCTGAGAACGGATTGCCGCTATATTTCATCTCGTCGAGCCGTTCGGGGGCGTAGCGTTCGAGAATACGCCGTGCTACCGATTTAAAAACGGTTTCTCTGCCGGCCGATCTTTCGGTGCCATTGTAATACATCGGCTCGCCGGCGGCATTGCGCAAAACTATGCGCGCACCCGGGAAAGCGTTCTCGATATTTTTAACCATCGCGACGGTTCTAGGGTCGCGCGCGCCGGCGCCAGGATCTGTTGTCATTTTGAGCAGACTGTTTGAGCAGGATGCCAGATAACGGTTAAAGTTCTGGACAACGTTTCTGAGCGTTTCTTCTTTGGCTGAACGCACCTTGTTGGTGTGAATTCTGGTATATACATCAAGGTTGTCGATCGCGGTGAGGGCGATTCCGCTGAGTGGCAGCAGCGAAGAGGCAAAGAACATGCTGATAACAAGTTTTTTGAGACTTATTGTGCTGCTCTGGCCGGCTATTAGTATCAGCAGAGTCAGGGCAGCTGCCAGAGCCAGAAAAAGCAGCCTGGTCATCTGCTGTATTCTGATATACGGGTTGGCATGCTCAGAAAAGGCTGCGAAAATGGTTTTGGCTGAGCGTAAACTGACAAAGGTCCAGAACCTTCCGGCAAAGCTGCCGCCATCAACTGCCGAAGCCCCAAGATTCTTTCTGGCAAGGGCACCCAGGCTTTGATCGTCGCTGTAATTCTGGTTAAGCAGGCCAACCTGCTGCAGCCCTTCCAGCTTTTTATAATCTCGCAGCTGGGTTCTAAAGATGTCAGCGTCTGTCGGCAGTTGCTGGCAGACGACTATCAGCCCGCCTTCCGGCCGGCTGCTCCAGGTGATGATGCCGTTGTTGCCACTAAATACGGTGCTGATAAGACTCTCGGGGTTTTCGAGAATAGAGTTAAGGTCTTTGCCATAGCCAAAAGCGAATTCGAGCTTTTTATCAAGACTGCGCCGATGCTGTGGCATTTTTTTGAGGTCAGTTTCGCGCATGGCTGCAAAGAGATTGCGCATCAGCCACTGGTTCGGCGCGCCGGCAGGCGCAGTCTGCAGCAGAGTGCCGCGATTGTCAAACTGATAAAATGCGAGGTCCAGACCCTTCTCCTGCAGGTACGCCTGTCGCACTGCGAGGAGGTCGGCCTTGCTGTTCTCGCTATAAAGTCGCAGTAAAGGAAGAATAGAGCGGGCAAGATAGAGCTGCGGCTCGACTCTGGCGGCCAGTTCGGCGACGACTACCTGACGTCGGCTCAGCAGTTCGCTGGCAAAAGCCTCGCGCCGGCCATTGAGCAGAGATTCGGCGCCAAAAACCATGGCCAGAAAAATGGCCACCAGCATGAATATGACTGTAAGCTTTTCTCTCAGGTTCCGCTCATGCCACACTGCCATAAAACATTATCCTGATGCTAATTGTGCGCTGCTGCGCGCCTTTACATTATCGCATGGATAAATGCAGATTGCCAGTTCCTTTTACTGATTGAGCGGCTGTCGCTTAATGGGCATGGTCATGCATCGGCAACCACCACCGCCCCTGGCCAGTTCTGAGCCATCTATTGATATTACACACTTGCCATAACGGCTGAGGTCAACCTTATTCTCGACAACCTCTTCAGCGTCAATGATTGCATAGCCATTGCGGTCAAGCTCTTCGATAGTGTTGATGTTGCGGCGGTAGCCAATTATTTTGCCTGGAGAAAGTGCGAAGAAGTTAGCGCCACTGTGCCACTGCTCGCGCTCCTGAATCCAGGGGTCTGAGCTGCCGCCACAATTGATCGGCTTCAGGGGCATGCCGAGCTTGGCCAGTGCCGAAAGCAGGTCTTGTTCATCGCGGATTTTGACTTTGCCGTTGTCGATCTCGATCAGAACTGTTTTGTAGCGGTTGGGCTGCATGATTACCGGTTCGTAGATCATGCAACTGTCGACATCGAGCAGGGTAAAGACCATATCGAGGTGAATAAATGATTCAGGCTCATACGGCAGTTCCTGGATCAGTATGCTTTGTGGCTTTTTGAGCTGTTTGAAATGTTCGATTAAAATATCAACCGCTTCGGGAGTGGTGCGCGAGCCAATGCCGATGATCAGCAGATTGTCGCGGGCAACCAGTACATCGCCGCCTTCAATGTGTGCCCGGTCAAGCTGCAGGGGCGCAGATTGCAGACTGAGCGTTTTAACGTTGAACATCGGGTGATAGTCGAAAATTGCTTCCATAATCATGGCTTCGCGCGTTCTGATTTTGTTTGCCATGCGCGAAATCAGCACCCAGTCATTGATTACCACCGACATATCGCGGGTAAAAAAGAAGTTGTGCAACGGTCGCAGGCTGTAGCGCTCATTGTTGAGAAAGCGTGACAGATTGTCTTTCTCCATGAGCACGCCTTCAAGCAGGCAGCGCGTCAGGTTTTTGCCGTCAAGTTCAAGAAGGTTGTCGCGTATTTCTGTGGCTTCTTCTTTTTGACAGATTTTTTCGACCAGACTGGTTTTTACTTTTGAATTCTGCAGAACCTGCTCAAGCAGAGTCTTGACCTGAAATACCCGTGAGACCTGTTCTAGCACAGTTCGAAGCTGTGAATATTCTACCGAAGCAACCGAAAGATTGAGAACATCGCTGTAAAGTGCCCTTTCGGCATTAGTGGGCGTCATGTTCTCGATTTCCAGGCCTGGCGAGTGCAGAATAACGCCCTCAAGTTTGCCGATTTCAGAGGTAACCGAGAGATCGAACTTATTCTGCTGCGTTTTCATAAAAATCCTTTTCGTGCGCTCAAGCATGTTGTATTTCTACAGAGCAGCCAATTTACAATAAAGGCGGGGTTTAAGCAACCCCGCCTTTATCAGAAACCATGCGGCAATTGTCGATTAACTGGTGAAACCGGCCATGAAAGACTTGATGAATCTGAGTGTGTTTTCGGCCATGATGAATATTGTAGGAACAAATGTCAGCGTAATCAGCGTTGAGACCAGCAGCCCACCAGAAACAGATATTGCCAACGGCTGGTAAAAGTCTGCGCCGGCTCCGATACCCAATGCCAGAGGCAGCATGCCCAGCAGTGTTGTGCACATGGTCATCAGAATCGGTCTGAAGCGCAAAGTTCCAGCAGCGATTGCCGCATCAATATCACTGTCATTGTTCTCGCGGCGGCGCTGCAGAATGTATTCGATCAGAATAATGCCATTGTTGACGGCAATGCCGGCCAGCATGATTATGCCGATCATCGCAGTAATACTGAAGTCGAAACCCATGATTCGCAACCCTGCGACAACACCTATGTACGACAGTGGAATAGTAAACATGATCAGGAAAGGATATAGCAAAGACTCAAATTGCGAAGCCATGATCATATAAACGAGCAGAACTGATGCAACCAGAGCTATTGCCAGGTAAGTGAATGCCTTGAGCATTTCTTCGTTTTCGCCGCCAAAATTGATCGTGTATCCTGGTGGTAATTTTATGTCCTTGATTTTTTCGCTGATTTCTGAGGTGATGGCGCCGATGGCTCTGCGGTCAGGGTCGGCCTGAACTATAAGTCGGCGTGCGTTATTCTTACGCTCGATGGTGCTGTACCCGCTGGCCGGCTTGAATTCGGCAATTTGCGATAACTTAACGAATTTGCCTTTTTCAAGCGATATTTCGAGGTCCTTGATGCGAGCGATCTTGTCTTTCGACAGGTCGGCGGCTTCGACTCTTATGTCGAACTCATCATTGTTTTCGCGATACTTGCCGGCAAGGCTGCCATAAATGTGACTGCGAGCCATTTCTGCAATTTTGACCAGACTCAGGCCCATGTCGCGAACTTTTTCGCGGTCGAACACCAGTCTGAATTCAGGGCGACCGGTCTTGATGCCGTTTTCGAGGTCTTTGATGCCTTCAACATCTTTAATGCGATCATAAACCTGCAGGCAGATCTCCTCGATTACTGCAAAGTCGTCGCCCATGATCTCTATCTGTATCGATTTTCCGCGCGAAGGCTTACCCATTGAGGGTTCTTTGTAATTGATAGTGCGAATACCCGGGATAGTCTCGACCTGCTCGCGCGCTTCGCGAACAACGTCGTTGGTAGTTTTTGTGCGCTCTATTTTCGGCGTGAGCTTGATAGCAAGCGTACCTTTTCCGACTGCTGAGTTGGTAATAACCTTGCTGACTTCTGGTATTTTCAGAAAAATACTTTCGATCTGTTTTGTTATTTCGTCAGTTTTTTCGACGCTTGTGCCTTCAGGTGTTTCAAAATCAACGCTTAGTTCACCACGGTCCATAGCGGGAAAAAACGTCATGGCCGGCTGCATCGTCAGGCTGAAAACAAAGAGCGCCAGAACCAGCAGACTGTAGCCAAGGCGAAAATACCAGTGATGCAGCAGGGCTTTTAGCACCTTTACATACAGGCCGCGCAGCAGTTTCATTATGACTATGTCGACAATTGGAAAGAGAATTTTTGAAGTAACAAAATTGAATGCCTTGAAAAACGCTGCAACCACAATGGGAAGCAGCGCCAAAATCAATATGAATGCAGTCGCAGCCAGCAGACTGTCGACGGCGGGGTTGAAAGAACGACCCGCCAATGGTGTCTTTTCAATGATTTTTTGGATGATCGGATTGTTGAGGCCAGTATAAAAACCAATTGCCGGCACTAAAAAGAGACCCATGGCCCCACATAGCGATTTGATCGGGTGCTTCTGAAACCATCTCAGCAAAGCTTTGTACATGCGCATGATTATGGTTTCAATGAACATGCCATCGAGAACCAGAAATCTTGAGCAGAGCATTGGCAGAAAGGTTATTGCGACTAACAGTGATGCCAGCAGCGAAAACACGATAGCCAGCGACATGTTAAAAAATATCTCGCCAACTACGGCCGGAACAAAGCCGATTGGCAGAAACACCGCAACCGTTGTAGCTGTCGACGCGATAACCGGCATGAAAACTTCTTCAGAAGCTTTGGCTGCCAGCTCCTTTTTGTCGCCATCAGGGTTATCGGCGAAAAAGCGGTATATGTTTTCCATGACGACGATGGCATTGTCGACCATCATGCCGATCCCCAGAGCCAGGCCGCCCAATGTCATCAGGTTGAGAGAAATGTCTTCTTTTAGACTGAGCAGACCAAAGGTCGAGACGATGGCGAGCGGAATGCTGGTGCCGATAATAATCGTTGATCGATAGTTCTGCAGAAACATGAAAAGCACTGTGATCGCAAACAGGCCGCCCATGAGGGCATTGTCTTTGACCATCTGAATTGTATCTCTGATAAAAGCGGTCTGGTCGTTACCAACAGTAATGGTGAGGCGGCCCTTGTATTTTTCAATCAGTTTGGGAATCAATGCCTGGGACGCGTCTGATATCAAAACCGGGTTGGCGTCGGCTGATTTTTTTATCTCAAGTGTTACCGAAGGCTGGCCATTGATGCGCGAAGTTGTCTCAATATCTTTATAAAGATCTTCAATGGTCGAGATTTCTGAGAGATAAATCGGTCGGCGGTTGATCTCTTTGATGATGATATGCCCGAGCTGCTGCGGGTTTTTAACTTGACCTTCTGAGCGCAGAAGATACTTGAATGAGCCTTCGTTGATATTGCCGAGAGGAGTATTCTGGTTATCTTTGCTCACCGCAGTAATGACATCATCAATAGTCAGTTCGTATGCCAGCAGCCGTTCTGGTATTATTTTGATTCTGATTTCGCGTTGCAGACCGCCTTTGACCTCAACGTTAGAAACGCCGCTGATTTGCTGAAATGCCGGTTTAATTTCGCGGTCAGCGATACGTCTCAGTTCAACCAGGTCAAAATTGCCGCCGAGAGCGATGTTCAGCACAGGAAACGAGTTGATGTCAACTTTAGAAACCGTTACCTGTTCCATGTCGCGGGGCAGATTGCGTTTGGCCTGATCAACCTTGGCGCGCAGGTCGACCGCTGCCAGATCAAGGTCAGTGCCAAATTTAAAGTTGATAACAGTTTGTGATATGCCCTCTGACGAGTAAGATTCGATCTTGTCGATATCTTCAACCGAGTTGATTTCGTCTTCGATTTTTTTAGTGACGATCGTTTCGATTTCAGCCGGATCGACGCCGGCATAAGGGGCCAGAACAAAGGCTATCGGAATGTCGATGTTTGGGAACAGGGCAACGTTAAGGGTGAAAAAGGCTCCGATGCCGATCAGGGCCATGCCCAGCATCAGCATTGTTACCGAAATTGGTCTGCTAATTGAGGTTCTTGGAAGGCTCATTTCAGTTCTCTTTTGCGGTTTGTTCTGTAGTGTTGCTACCGTTGCCGTTAGTTCTTACGATAACTTCGGCGCCGTCGTCCAGGCTGTCCTGGCCGATTGTAATAATCTCAGAGTTTTCAGAAATCTCGCGACAATAGCTTAGATCGCCTTCTTGCGCGACCAGAGTGATTTTATTTCTTTTTGCCCTGCCATTCAGAACCGTGTAAACGAACAGGTCGCCGCGAAAGTTTCTGATGGCCTGTGACGGGAAAAGCGGGGCATCATCGAACTGTTCGAGAGTGATGCTGCCTTTGACAAACATGTTGCCGCGAAAAAACAGATCGGGGTTTTTGACTCTGATTCTAACTTTGAAAGAGCGCGAATTGTCGGCATACAGGTCGATGTGCTCGACCTTTCCTTCGTATTTTCCTTCGATCAGGCTGATCTGGCCAGTTTTAATGTTTCTGATTTCTGATTCGGGAATTCGCGCGTCGACATAAATGTCGTCGAGATCAATGACCTTGCCCATGTTCTGGCCGCGCGCCATGGCCTGCCCCAGTTCAATCGAGCGGTCAACAAAATAGCCACTGATTGGCGAGCGAATAATGCAGCGGTCGAGGTCGAGCTTTGCTTTGTCATAGTCTGCCTGCGCCTGTTTTACCGATGTTTTGCCCTTGATGTAGTTGGTGAGAGCTGTGTCCAGGCTCTTCTGGGTTATTGCCTTGCTTTCGAACAGGGTTTTATTGCGCTCGTAATCTTTTTCATCATCGACAAACTGCTGCTTTGCGCGATCAAGCAAGGCTTCCATCTGCCGCAGTGTTATGGCAAAGCGAATATCGTCAATCTTGCCGAGCGGTTGACCAAGACTGACTTTCTGGCCATCTTCTGCCATGATCTGCGCTACCGGGCCATTGACATCGGCCGCAGCATAGGCTTCAACCACCGGCCTGGTCTCGCCGGTAAACTGCAGAAGTTGTCGAATATTGCCGCTCTGCGGTTTTACAGTGACAACGTTTACCTGAGCTGATGCGCCTGCTGCCAGGCATGTCAGCGCGAAGAGAACTGCTTTGATTGAGTGCTTCATTTGGCTTCTCCCAGATTGAGGACTTGCATTAAAAAGTCTGTATTGAGCGGCGATGCGTTCTGGTCTAAGGTGTTAAGTTCAGCAAACCTGTGCATCAGCAGCAATATTTCGGCGAGGCGTTCGCGCTCGTCGTAATAAGCTTTGATAAGGGTTTGTGCGGAGTTGGTGAGCAGGCGCTGGGCGTCGATGAGCTCGACAATCGATGAGGCGCCTTCCTGATAACGGGTAAAAACGATACGCATGTTTTCGTAACTCTGTTCAGCCATTTTCTCGGCAAAATTGATGCGGGAAAGGGCTTCGTGATAGTCGGCGACCGCCTTTTCGATAAGCGATTTCTTGGTGTTTGAGAGGTCGCGAATGCGCAACTTAACTATCTCTTGCGACTTCTGCGCCAGACGAACGGCGTTTTCGATATCGTTGCTGTTATAAACAGGCGTTGACAGCACGAAGGTGGTGGTAACGTCCTTGGTTCCTCTAATCGGGCCAACTTCGGCACCATGGTTGTAGGAAGCATCAATGCTCAGGGTTGGCAGGTTCGCGCTGCGAGCCGAACGCACCGTTTTGTCGAGAATTTTCAGGTCGGTTCGCGCAAGATTTATGTCGTTGTCGATTTTGAAAAGTTCGGGCAGAAGTTCTTCAGTTGTAGGGCTGGCGGTAGCGAACTTAAGCCCTTTCGCGAGTTCAAGCGTATGCGAAGCCGGGTCTTGAATGTCAAGAATCGCTGCCAGATCATATTTGAGATTGCCATAGCTGCTCTTTGCTTTCACCAGCTCAGTATTTGAATTGAGTTGTTCTACTTCGATGCGAAGAATATCATTGTGCAGCACGAGGCCGAGTTCTTCGTTGAGTTTGGCGACTTTCATCAAGGCAGCTATGAGAACCAGATCGGTCTCATGGATTTTTACAAGTTCCTGGTCGCGCACCATTTTGAAATAGATGCGGGTGAGATTTCGCAGAACGTTTATTTTCTGGTTCTCTTTGTAGGTTTTTTTGATACTGGTTTTGAGCCTGGTAATCTCTTCCTGAATGACGGGAATGCGCCCGAGGCCGGGGTAGCTCTGGGTAAGTTTAAGTGAGTAGGTCAGCATTTTATCTATGCTTGACGGGCTGTTTTTCTGAAAGTCATCTCTAAAGTCGCGGTGGGTTTTATTGACGATGAAATTTACATCTGGAATAAGCGCATTATTTGAGCGCTTTTCGTCGATGAAGCTTTGCTCGATTTCGAGATCTGATATCTGCAGACTGAGGTTGCGGTCAAGAGCCTTCTGAATAAGGCCGGCAAGAGTGTTCGCCTGGGCTGAAATGCATGTAAAAAGGCTGAAGCAAAGGAGCAGGAAGCACTGAGCTGCGAGTGGTGAGTGTTTTTTCATGATCAGATTACTCCATTGAGAATTATGTCTACAGAATCTTCGATTTCTTTTTTTGTACAAGGCTGGCCCAGCTTGAAATCACGCACCAGATAGAAGTGCGCGACGCCGAGAACTATTCCAAGAATCTGTTCCGGGTCAAGATTGCGAATTGCGCCTTTTTTAATGGCGGCTGTGATGTAATTGCGCAAAGTGAGAATGGTTGGTAAAACCTTGTCAGAACTTGCTTTGCGCGCTTCCAGATTAAGGCGCTGTTCGCGCTCGAACCTTATCAGTCCTAGTCGCTGATGACTCTTGAATACATGCAATAATGTTCTGAGGCTTGTGGTAAGGTATTCTTTTACCCCCATGTCGTTTCGACAATTGTTTTCAATTTCCCGCGAAAGATTGGCGGCAAATACATTTTCAAGCTCTTCCATGAGTGTTTCTTTGTTGCTGAAATAGCGATAGAATGTGCCCTTGCCACAATCGGCCCGTCCGATAATGTCATCGATTGTGGTTCTTTCGAACCCTTTCTCAAAAAACAGGTCAAGGCCTGCTTCGAGAAGAAGTTCTTTTTTGCTTTTCTTTTTGTTTATCATATCAATCCTGACAAGAAGTTAAAGACTGACTAGTCAGTCAGGTTGATATTTTTAGCACTGCAGCAGCTAAATGTCAATCACGTTGCTTTGCGGCAGTTTTTAGACGCTGCGGGTTGCGATGTTCTGGGCCGCCTGTTTAGGCGAATGCGCGCCGCAGGAATCAGTGCCGGCCGGCTCGGTTTCGAGTGGGTAGAAGCCAAATTTGCGCATGATTGCCAGTTTAGGCAGAATATTGTTCTGCAGGTCCATGTGAAAGAAACCCGGGAATATATCAGGGTTTTCTTTGATAAAGCGGTATTTGTCGTTATGCGCGTCGGCAATTTTGAACTTGCCGGAAGTGCTGATTTCGTGACCGGTAATCATGTATTCAGGAAACAGCTCTGGGCTGAAATCCAGCGAATACTGGTGCTGATACTCGATGAAAAGTTCTGTTTGCGGCAGAAGACAGAGCAGTGAAGGCAGAATGCGCACTCCCATCATCCTGAACATGACCATCTGAAACACAGTCTGATGAAAGTCTTCGAGAGTTTCAAAAGGAAATCCCCAGACATAAAAGGCGTCGACGCGCGGAAAGATTTTTTGCGCGGCAGTTACAATCTCGACGGCGTCGCTTGCCGAAAATCCCTTTTTGACCATCTTGAGAATGCGATCGCTGCCGCTTTCTATGCCAAAACGCAGTTCGACGCAGCCACAATCCGCCATGGCCTGCATCATTTCAACGTCGGTCAGGTCGACGCGGCCAAAAGCTTTCCAGTAGATGTTGAGACCCGAAGCTTTGAGTTGCGCGCAGAAGTCCATTACACGCTGCTTGGTGCTGACAAAGAATTCGTCCTGAAACAGAAACATTTTTACGCCGGCGCTTTCGTGCAGCATCTTCATCTCTTCGATGATCGATTCGTTCGATCTGAAGGTTGATTTGTGGTCCCATACCGGTGCAACTGAGCAGAATGTGCAGGGGTAGGGGCATCCGCGCGAAGACAGCATGCCATAGCCCTGGTAGCGAGTCAGATCAACTTTTTCAAAAGCCGGAAATGGCTGACTGTCAAGGTCTGCCAACCTCTCACGATCAGGAGTCTTAACGATTTCACCACTGGCAGTTCGCAGATAAAGCCCATTCACCCTGAATAGATTGCCATCGGCTTTAATCGTTCTGATCAGTTCTGGCCCGGTTAGTTCGCCTTCGCCAACCGCGATGCAGTCGATCCAGTCGAAGCGCTGCATGATTTTTTCTTCGACTGATTTGGGGCCAACTCCCCCGAGAACAAGAAATTTGTCAGGGTTGCGCTTTTTGAATTCGCGCATGGCAAGCAGTGTAAAGGGGAGCAGGTTGGCCATGCACGAAAAGCCGACGATATCGGCCGTCTCGCCGAGAAATTCAATGATGCGATCAACCTCAAATGGCTCAGCATAGTCGTTAAGCTGGTAATCGCGAAAGTCGACTTTAAAGCCGGCATCTTCGATAGCGCGGGTAAGATACAGACAGCCAAGGGGAACGTGCAGTTCGCGGTCTACACTGCCAAGATATCGCACATAGAGCAGGTTCAGATTTAGCAGTGTAATGTCGCCATGGCTGGCTGCTGTTGGCCCTGTCATTTGTTGCCGTCCTTGTCGAGGTCAATATTGACAGGCTTGATCTCTGGAAAGTCTGATCTGATGCCGCGGATTATCGCAGAGTCATCTTGTGGAGCTGGCTTTATAAGTGGCAATTCGTGTCCAGGTATATTGAGCGCATCTGATGCAACACCCCCCAGATTGTCGTGAAAAGTGATTTCTACGGCTGGTGGGGCGTTTTTCCAGATGATTTCAAACTCGCAGGCTTCGCTCGAAGTCTCGAGGCAAAGGGTTTCAATTGCCATCTTTAATGGCAATCCGTTAACTTCGCTTTCGACAACATACTCAGCCAGCCTTGCATCGATACCCGTGACATTGATTACAACTCCACTGTTTTCTATGAGCAATTTTATCGCCTCTTCAAGCTTGAAGCCGGCAACCTGAACGGTTACCACTTTTGCAAACTCTGGAGCAGACGGCTCATCGCTTTTTATTCCGTCAGGGTCTTCATCGGTGTAAACGGGCTCCACCTGCTTTATCAGTGGTGCGGGCATGTCTGGTCGTGCACCGCGGTCAGCAAGGTGGTCGTCGTTTTCGAAGTCTGGCCTTATTCCCTTAACCATGGCGTATTCATCATTTTCGGATCGGCTCGATGCTGGCCGCAGGTTAACCTTGGGGGTGGTTTCGGCGCGGCCAGGAACCGGCGCAAAGGTAAGTTGTGCCAGAAGCGCCAACATTGCGGCCGCCGTGCCTTTTGCCAGTAAACTATGCTGCGCTGCCGGCACTTCCGTCGCCCTGATCATTTTTTCAAGGTGTTCTGCTGGAATGCAGGCCAACATGGCTTTTTCGCTCGCATCAAGAGGCAACTGAAGTTCTTCAGCGATTCTGTCACGCTTTTCGAGCAGCTGCGACTTAAAATTGGCGTCTATTGCTGCGCGTTTGACCAGAATTTCGAGACCGCGTGGTATGTCAGTGCGCATGCTGCGCGGCGCCTGTGGGCGGCCGCCAACTATGGTGTGGCCCTGTTCGTCTGGTCTATCAGCGGTTGCCATGCGGATCTTTTTTTCAGTCATGTTGATTCCTCCCGGATGATTGATCAGCTCTCATTCTATCACTTTTACAGTCTTAAGCAAATGCTTCGCTGCAATCATTTTTTGCGGTAGTTAAGCCTCTGAGGTATAATTGAAACAGCATCGTGCAGGGAGTTACAGTAATGGAAATTGAAGTTAAAACCTTTATCGGGTGCGAGACTGAGTTTGCAAAGGCTCTTTCAATAAGGCAGAGAGTGTTTGTGATTGAGCAGAAGGTGCCGGCTGAGCTTGAGCGCGACGAATTTGACACTCAGGCAATGCATGTTTTACTGCTCGCTGACGCGGTTCCGGTCGGCACTGGTCGCTGGTTTGCTGACCCTGAGAAGCCTCATGTGGCAAGACTTGGCCGGGTCGCGGTGCTCAAAGAATACCGTGGTCTGAGGTTCGGACAGGTTATCATTGCCAGGCTTCTCGAAGAAATAAAAAAACGCCAGCAGTTCAGCCAGGTGCTGATTCATGCTCAATCGGCAGTTGTCGACCTCTACGCGCGGTTTGGCTTCAAAAGGGTGGGCGAGCAGTTCTTCGAAGCCGGGATTGCACACTACGAAATGGTTTATCAGCTGCAACCGAACGCTGCCTAGCTCTCTGTAAACATTGAATTACAGGCTTGACAGGCATAAGCGTTGTATGAAAAAAGCCGCTGGCTGGCAGCGGCTTTTTAGTTATTACTGGTTAAGCTGGTGAATCAATATTTTGAATATCTGTCGCCTCTGTCACCTCTGTCGCCGCGATCGTTGCCGCCGCGATAGCCGCCGCGATCTCCGCCGCCGCTTCTTTCACGCTTTTCTTTCGGGCGGGCCTGATTGACCTTGATGTTGCGACCGTTCATGTCGGTTTCGTTAAGCGCCTGAATTGCTTGTTCAGCTGCTGCATCGTTTGTCATTTCGACAAATGCAAAGCCCTTTGATCTGCCGGTGTCGCGGTCTTTGATGATACTTGCAGTTGTTACATCACCATATTCACCAAACATGGTCTTGAGCTGTTCTTCGGTCGCACTGTAGGGAAGGTTACCAACGTAGATATTCATTCAGAAAAATCCTTAAAAACAATGATCCAGGGTGGTTTTACCAGAGCCGCAGACGAAGCTGAACCACACCGTAAAATTCTTCGACTGCGCCAGATCTTGTGACCTGTATGAAATATATTTTAATCCCGGCAAAAAAAAATGTCAAATGCAATAATCTGCTTCATGTCAGCGGTTTTGGCAAAATTTAGCCCATCACAAAGAAATTATGCCTTGATGTCGATACTTAACGTGATATGTTTAATTATTCCTGCTTAATTATGAGTCAGACTGCTGTAAATGATTGACAATAGCAATAACAAACGCGTTTCATTTATTCCATATCACGGAATAGACCAGAAGTCTTTTTTGCAGCGCCGCAAACTGGCTATAAAAGCGGCTGCTGTTGGCATGATATCTGGCATGCTGGCTGTCGCCTTTCGCATGGGTCTGCAGCAGGCTGAAGCGCTTCGCACTTTTGTTCTCGAACATTACACCAGTCCGGTTGCTTTTGCCCCGGCACTGATATTTTCTGTGGTTTTATGTTTTGTTGTATTTCTGGTAAAGCGATTTGCCCCAGAAGCATCTGGCAGTGGAATTCCTCACCTGAAGGCTTTGCTTGAAGATGGTTCAGAATTCAGGGCGCTCAGGGTTCTGGCGGTAAAATTTTTCGGAGGATTGTCTGGTATTGGCGCTGGCCTTGCCCTTGGTCGAGAAGGCCCCACTGTTCAGATGGGAGGTGCCATTGGCTCGCTTTTTGCAAGGTTTTTTTCGGTTAATCCCTCTGAAACTCGCCTGCTGATCTGCGCCGGTGCCGGGTCAGGTCTGGCGGCAGCCTTTAACGCGCCATTTGCCGGGCTTCTGTTCATTCTGGAAGAATTGCAGCATCGTTTTGATCGCTTCAGTGTCGTGGTCGCTTTTTCCGCAACAATATCGGCTAATATCGTTTGCCGACTGGCTTTTGGCTCTGCTCCCATCTTTATTCTTCGCCAGATAGAACGTCCTGCCCTGAGTCTTATTCTGTGGTGCCTGCTGTTTGGAATTGTTGTTGGTTTTGCCGGCCTGGCCTTTAATGTCGTTCTCTTGAGGTCGCTCAAGGTGTTTTCGAACATCAGATACCAGCTGGCTGCAGCGCTTGGCATCATCTTTGGCGTAATCGGGCTGTATTTCCCTGAATTACTGGGAATGGGCCATGAACTCAACGAAGAAATCATCGCCGGGCATCTGCCGCTTAAAATGCTGATAATAGGCTTTTTTGCAAGATTTGCGCTGACCATTTTAAGCTACAATACTGGTGCGCCAGGTGGAATTTTTGCGCCACTGCTGCTGCTTGGCATGATGCTGGGCGGTTCTTTTTACCATTTTGTCGACTGGTTTCAGCCGGGGCAGTTTGATCTCGGAGTTTTTCTTGTGCTCGGCATGGGGGGCATGTTTTCAGCAATTGTCAGGAGTCCGCTGACCGGAATAATTCTGATTCTTGAGATGACAGGTGAGTTTGAGTTGTTTCTGCCACTGATGACTGTAGCAATTATGGCTTATGCCGTGCCTGAGTTTGCCAACAACAAGCCGGTTTATGATGCCCTGCTTGAGAATGATCGTCACAAGCAGGCTGCAATTAAGAATCTGCAGTCCAAAAAGCAAGACATAATTGAATTGCGCAATTTGCGCTAGCAGCCTTTCTGTCTGTTTCAGGCACGCGCTATCTTCCTGTTGCTTCCTGCTCACGAGAGATGTAGAATATATTCGTATTAAATTTTTCGCTGTTGAGGGGTAGTGTATGAGAAAAGCCATGCGGATTGCATTCTGGTTCGTTTTTACTGCTGCTTATCTGTCTGGTGCCCTGTTGTCAGCTGGCGAAATACATGATGCCTGTCAGGCAGGTGATCTGGCAAAGGTCAAGAAAATCCTGCAGCAAGATCCGGAACAGATTCAGGCGGTCACACCAGAAGGCAAATCGCCGCTGCATATGGCTACCGGCTGGGGCCAGAAAGAAATAGTAATTTTTCTTCTCAAGGAAGGCGCCAAAATCAATGCGCTGAATAACCAGGGTGGCACGCCAATTCACGTGGCCGCTTCCCGCAATCAGCCAGAATGCGCGGCAATACTTCTTGACCATGGCGCCGACATGGAAGCGATTCGGGTCGAAGGTGCGGTAACCCCTCTGGCAATCGCGATATTCAAGAACAATCTTGAAATGGCCGAATTCCTGCTCAAACGTGGTGCAGATTTGAATGCGCGCATAATGGGCGGTGTAACGATTTTGCTGGCATCTGAACGTCGGGCTTCACCGGCCATGAAAGCTATGATTAAGCGGTTTATAAAATAGTCGGCAGCTTGTGTCAGCGGCTGAATTGCATTCTGGCAGGAATATTTGATGAATTCTGAAGACTCTTCCCTGTCGCGAAGTTTACCCTGTGTAAAGTGCAAAGAGACGCTGTCAACCATAAAGAGTTTTGACGGCGTAGTGGTCGATCGTTGCCGGCAATGTTCGGGAACCTGGTATGATGGCGGCGAGCTTGAACAGGTGCTTGGCCCGGCCTTCGATTATCAGGCTCTGATGCGAACAGTCAGCATGAGATTTTCTGACTACATCTGCCCGTGCTGCAAAATGGCGATGCGCGCCCTGGTATTCAAGTTTCAGCACGGCGAACTGGTGATCGATCATTGTTCGATTTGCCGCGGGTTCTGGCTTGACAGTGGTGAACTGGAATCGGTTAAGAACCTGGTTGAGACAATAAGAGACGGTGTTGCCCCGGTTCGTATTGGATTTTCTTCTGCCCGCCCGATCAGTGAGCGAGCTGTGTCTGTTGATCTTGATGACAAACCTCTTTTGAAAGATTCGGCGCTTGATCATTATCGGAGCGTGGATTATGAAACAGGCTCTGAAATAGATCAGATCGGGGTTTCTGCCTATCTTTTTTCGGCTCTCACCGCATTGCCGATAGAAGTTTTCAACCCGGTAAAAGCGCCAGCCTTCGCCATGTATCTGCTGATCATGCTGAACATCGCCGTTTATGTTCATACCGGCAGCCTGGTCCCTGACAAAATCATGCCCTTCATGCGCGAATTCGGGGCAGTTCCGCTCGATGTTCTGTCCGGCAAGCTTCACACACTGGTAACCTCGATGTTCCTGCATATCAACTTCTGGCATTTGTTTGCCAACATGTATGTGCTGTTTGTCTTTGGTGACAACGTTTACGATCTGTTTAACGATCATGGCAAGACGAGGGGGCCGCTGACATTTGTTGTGTTTTACCTGATTCTAGGTGTGCTCTCTTGTTTAATTCACATTATAATGGCTGCAGGCCACCCGGTGAAGTCGACAGTGCCGGCTGTTGGTGCCAGTGGCGCCGTAAGCGGCATTATGGCCGCCTACTGTCGGGCTTTTCCGAAGTCCAGAATATACCAGATAATTTTCTGGTATCCTTTTAAGCTGCCAATCTGGCTTTATCTTGGTATCTGGGTGCTGTTAAATATCGCGCTTGGCCTGATTGCCGGCTCTGGCGCCCGCGTATCGTGGCAGGCGCATCTTGGCGGCTTTGCCTTTGGCTATTTGCTTTTGCCACACTTTATGCCGTTTCATCTGGAAAGACTGCAGGTCAATTCGCAGAAAGGGCGCGTGCAGCAATAAGATTTTCGCCAGCCGGTCCAGGGCTGATCTTATCGTTGTCCGAGGCACTCGATTAAACCGAAGACCGGTATTTCGAGCCAGTCCGGGCGGTTGTTCAGTTCATAGCTGAATTCATACAATGCCTTTTCAAGGCAGAGCAGAGACAGAATGCTGTCGAAATGCTCGCGGTCAACAGGAACTGAGGGGCAACCGACTGTCGCTTCCAGATAGCCCTTGAGAAAGCGTTCGCGTGACAATTTCTCCCATTCCCGGGTATACACGGTCATTACGGCAAGTGCGTCTGGCCTTTCCTGGCGAACTTTTCGTCGAGCAGTCTCGGCGGCATAACTTAACGATCGAACAATGCCGGCGACGTCGCGCAGCGGGCAGTGTCTGGCGATTCGTTCGCTGAGAGGCCGCGCCGGTTCACCCTCAAAATCTATAAATACAAAGTCATTCGCTACCAGCAGGACCTGCCCAAGGTGCAGGTCGCCATGATGCCTTGTTTTGAGCAGATTCAAGCCGGCCGGGATCATTGCGCGCATCTTTTTTACCAGCTGCTCAGGGTGGGCGATCATCTTTTCGAGCAACGGCCGTATTTCGGGCGAAAGATTGCCGGTGATGCGGCCAAGCTGCGCGACCGTGTTGACGAGAGTGGTTTCAAGAGCAGCAGCCCAGGTCTGTATTTCCTCCTCCGGGATCGGTTCTGGATTGAAATTTGGATCTTCGCTGCTTTCGGCAAGAATACTGTGCATTTTTCCCAATCTCTGTCCAAGGGTCTGCATGTTTACCAGATAAAGTTCATGGCCGCCTTCAACTTCTCTGTTTTCGTTTGCCGGCATCCCGGACGATTCAACCAGGCAGGTGTCGAGAAAGCAGTCGAGATAGTTGAGGGTAAAGCTCCAGCAGTCGTTCTGGTTGTCAATATACTCCTGCAGGATGCCGAGAACGGTGGAGTTGCCATCTTTTTCAATCTCGACTGTGCCGGCAACGCGGGCGATGTTCTTAAAATCAGCGGCGGTCAAGTGTTTGCCCATCTGCAGCTCAGGGCTGGGGCCGCTCTGTATGTTGCGATATATTTTGAAAATGTATTTTTCGCCGAAAAACACCGAAGTATGACTTTGTTCGATTATTGGGCGCCTGACGGCAAAATCTTCACTGATAAGGCTGTCAAGCAGGCCGGAGCCTGAAAAGTACAGAACTGAGCTCGAAAGACTGATTTCTTCGTTTGCCCTCATGCAGCGCAAAACGGCATGACAGAACTCATCACTGCCCATGGCGTCGACGAGATAGCCAACTTCGTTTTGCTGGCGGGTTTTGCCAAACACCCAGCCGGGCAGTATTTTGCCGTCAGCACTGGCGCTCTCCCATGTCAGTTGATAAGGGAAGAAGTAACACTGCTTCGTATTGTCGGCAAAGTGGGCAGAAAATATGTGTACTAACAGGTTCTGACAGCCCGGCAGAGTTACTGGTTCGGCCAGTTCGGTTTCAATATGCAGCAGTTCTCTGCCTTTGCCTGCAAACCAGCGTTTGCGCGTGCAATACTGCTGTATTGACTCCTGTAGTGTCTTTTCTCTCTTTTTATCGCCGAGAAGGCGGTTAAGGTCGGGCAAAAATGTTTTTTCTCCAGAGGAGCGAAATACCATGACTGACAGCTCGGGCATTGTTGACAGGTCTGGTTTTTGCCAGGCCGGCCCGGCAGTTGTAAGCGACAGCTCAAACCAGTAAAATCCGTAGCCAGTAAGACTCAGTTGATATGGCTCATCTGATATTGTTGGAAAAGCATGTTTGCCAAGCATCTCTACCGGGGTGTAGCCCTTAAATTTTGCCAGATCGAGCTGAACTGGCTGCGCCGATCGCGACAGGTTGGCGATGCAGAGAATATTGGCGTCGCCATGTGTTCTCACATACGCAAGTATTTTGCGGTTGGCGGGCTTGATGAATTCGATACTGCCTTCGCCCAAAGCCGTGCAGTGGCTGCGGACCGCTATGATTCGCTTCATCCAGTTTAACAGTGATGAAGGATTCTTGCTTTGTGCCTCGACATTCAATGCCTGAAAGCCGGTAATTGCGCCCATGACCGGGGGCAGAAAAAGACGCTCGGGGTCGCTGCTGGAAAACCCGCCATTGCGGTCAGGAGTCCATTGCATGGGAGTGCGCACACCATTGCGGTCGCCAAGAAAGAGGTTGTCGCCCATGCCGATTTCATCGCCATAATAGAGAACCGGCGAACCCGGCATTGACAGCAGCAGTGCATTCATCAGCTCTATTTTGGCGCGGTTATACTCCATCAAAGGGCTCAGACGTCGGCGAATTCCAACATTTATGCGCGCTCGCGGATCATTGGCATAGGATTCATACATGTAATCGCGCTCTTTGCTGGTTACCATTTCGAGCGTCAGCTCGTCGTGGTTGCGCAGAAAAATAGCCCACTGGCAGTTCGCCGGGATTTCTGGTGTCTGCTTCATTATTTCGACCACTGGAAAGCGGTCTTCGAGAGCCAGTGCCATGTACATGCGTGGCATCAAGGGAAAATGGTAGGCCATATGGCACTCGTCGCCGTCACCAAAATATTCGGCGGCATCTTCCGGCCACTGGTTTGCCTCAGCCAGAAAGATGCGATTCTTGTAACGTTTATCCATTTCCTTGCGGAAAAGTTTAATTATGCTGTGCGTTTCAGGCAGATTCTCACAGCTGGTTCCCTCGCGTTCGCACAGATACGGAATTGCATCGAGTCTGAGGCCGTCGACTCCCATGTCGAGCCAGAAGCGCATTGCCGCAATCAGCTTTTTTACTACCTGCGGGTTGTGGAAGTTCAAATCCGGTTGATGTGAGAAGAAGCGATGCCAGTAGTAAGCCTTGGCTACGGGATCCCATGACCAGTTTGAGGTTTCGGTGTCGGTGAAGATGATGCGCGCGTCAGAAAACTTGTTGTCGTCGTCGTTCCAGACATAGTAATTGCGGGCGCTGGAGCCTTTTGCTGCCCGTCGCGACTCCTGAAACCATGGATGGGTGTCAGATGTGTGATTGATTACCAGTTCAATAATTACCCGCAGATTGCGGCTGTGTGCCTCGTGTAGAAAGTGCTTGAAATCTGCCAGAGTTCCATAGCTAGGGTGGACGTCGAGGTAGTTCGAAATGTCGTAGCCATCGTCACGAAATGGTGATGGATAGAAGGGGAGAAGCCAGATGGTGTTGACGCCGAGGCTGTGAATATAGTCGAGTTTTTGCGTCAATCCCTGAAAATCGCCAATGCCGTCGCCATCGCTGTCGTAAAAGGCTTTAACATGCACTTCGTAGATGATGGCATTTTTGTGCCACATCGGGTCTTCTGCTATAACTACGCCAGTTTTGCCTTTTTTCATTGGCGACTCCTTGTTGCGAGATTAATTAGATGTTAGGCAAGATCTCTCAATCAGTCAACATAACCGCTGCCGTGCCAGGAAGAAGAGTAAGCACGTCGTCTTCAACATTGACTGGCCGGTTTTGCAGCAAAATAGGAACTCTGGCAAGCGTTGAATCAGCAAAGCTTTTGCTCGTGCTGCCGATGTTGACCAGCACAATTATTCTGCCTGCATCATATATGTAGAGGTCTTTGCATTGCTTAGCCGGCCTGAATGAGCGCCGACTTTTTCTGATGTCATTGAGGTATTGGAGCCGCAGTCTGATAAGGTCTTTATACCATTCGAGCATCTTTGCGTGGGTGCCAGATGTGCTCTCAGGCCATTTGAGAACGCTGCGCGCAAAGGTTCTGGCTGCCTGCGGGTCGGGCACTTTTTTGTTGAGAAACGCGTAGTCACGTTTTCTGCCTTCTCTGACTGCGCGGGCCAGGCTGGCATCGGTGTGATCGGTAAAGTAAAGAAATGGCGTGGAAGCTGCCCACTCCTCGCCCTGAAACAGCATCGGTACGAAGGGCGACAACAACATCAGGGCAGCGGCAATCTGGCAGTGGTCGTGGCTGACAAGGTGACATAACCTTTCACCTTCGCCACGGTTGCCGACCTGATCGTGGGTCTGTGTCGAGGCGATAAAGCTTTGCGGGGGAAGGCTGCCTGCCGGCCTGCCGTGTCGGCGGCGACGATAAGGCGAATACTGTCCGTCGCAGACATAAAAACTGTTCAGACACTTGTCGAGGTCTTCGTGACCAGTAAAGCCAAGGTAATACCCATGCTTTTCGCCGGTCAACATTACGTGCAGAGAATGATGAAAGTCGTCGAGCCACTGTGCTGCCAGGCCGTAACCGCCTCTCTCTCGGCCAGAAATGATTTTTGGATCATTGAGGCTGCTTTCGGCGATGAGGCAATAGTGACGACCGGTTATGGCTGAGAGCTTTTCTGTGCGGATCTGCAGTTCTTCAAGAATATGCGTAGCAGAAAAGTCGTAAATAGCATGAATTGCATCAAGTCGCAGCCCGTCAAAATGATAATCACGAAGCCACATCAGAGCGTTATTGATAAAGAATTCGCGCACCTGATCACTCTCATCGCCGTCAAGGTTTACCGCTTCCCCCCATGGTGTCTTGTAGTGGTCCGAAAAATATGGTCCATAGAGGCCCAGATAATTGCCGTCGGGGCCGAGGTGGTTGTAGACGACGTCGAGAATGACCGCCAGGCCGCGCTGGTGGCAGGTGTCTATCAGTTGCTTGAGCTCGGCGGGCGTGCCGTAAGGACTGTGCGAAGCGTAGAGAGATACGCCATCATAGCCCCAGCCGTGGTGCCCTGGGAATGCGGCAATCGGCATCAGTTCAAGGTGGGTAACGCCGAGTTGCACAAGGTGCTCGAGCTTCGTCATAACGCCGGCGTAGGTGCCCTGTGGACTGAAGGTGCCGACATGCAGTTCGTAAATAACCGCGTTTTTCAGCTCGGGTGCTTGCCAGTCATTGTCCTGCCACACATGATCGTCTTGCCAGAGTTGCGATCTGCCGTGTACCCCTTCGGGCTGAAAGCGCGATGCCGGGTCGGGGAATGGGCCTTTTCCGTCGATTTTGTATGCATAAAGAATCGGTTGCGCAAGGCCTTTGCTGTCAACGTGCCAGAAGCCGCTGTCTTCGCGGTTCATGGCGTGCTCTTTGCCGTTCACGCATAGTGTCATTTTGCGGGCTTTGGGGGCCCAGATCCTGAATTTTGTCATCTTTGCGTCACCCCTCTATCTGCTGCATATCGACGATTACCGCTGCCGGAAAGTCTTTTAGCAGATCCTTGACTTTGTTAGAGCCTGCGGCCAGCTGTTGCCCGGTGAAAATGTTCTGCCAGCGCCCTTGTGGAAGAATAATTCTGGTTCCGTCCCAGCGGTCTTTGCGGGTCAGGCTCAAGCGTGGTACTAACACAATGACCGAGCTGCCGCGCATATAGGCGAGCAGATCGTCACTGTGTGTACCCATTACATCTACTGCCCTGTAACTGTCGGGTTCGTTGAAAGCGGGCACTTTAGCGCGCAATGCGAGCAGCGCTTTTATTATAAAAAGCTTGGCTGACCCCTGGTGCGGTTCGTGCATTACGTCGCGAAAGTTTTTGTTTTCGAGCTTTTTAAGCAGCTCGAAGTTTTGCGCGAAATCGACAGGTCTGCGATTGTCAGGGTCGGTAAGACTGTTGTTCCAAATTTCGCTGCCCTGATAAATATCAGGAAACCCCGGTGCGGTGAGCTTTATCGTCAACTGAAGCAGTGAATTGATCTGGCCCGGTTCTATCAGGTCGTCGACAAAATCTTCGAGAGATTTGATGAACTCAGGACTCGAATAGAGTTTGTCAATAAAACCCAGTAAGGCTGCTTCAAATTTCTGGTCAGGCTCAGCCCAGCTTGAGTGCGTTTTGGCTTCACGCACCGCTTTTTCCATATACTGCGCAATTCGCTCTTTTTCGACAGGCCAGGTGCCAACCAGTGTCTGGTAAAGCAGGTATTCGGTGTTGGCGTCGGGAGCGCCCGCACTGCGAAATCCGGCATTCATTCGCTGCCATTTTTTTGCGATCACTGCCCAGCTGTCTGGAATTTCGCTGAGCAGGTTAAGACGGGCCCGAACATCTTCGCTGCGTTTGGTGTCGTGGGTTGAACTGGTCAGCATGGTAAGCGGCCAGTTCTTTGAAATATGCAGGCACCATTTATGAAAGCTCTTTACTGTTACCACGGGAGCGTCTGGATTGCCGCCGACTTCGTTAAGAGAGACAAGTGGATTAAAAATATAAAACACGGTGTCTTCAAGACTCTTAGCCATTACCGGTCCGGTAAACTGCTGAAAGCGCCTGACAAAAAGGCTTTCTTTCTCTCCCTGCAGTTTTAGCAGCAGAAGTTCGGCAATGAAGTCAAAAATATAGCTACCGAGCTGAGGTTGCCTTATTTTGGCCCGGGCAATGGCTTCACCGATGACCACCTGATCATTTTTCGTGATTTTCCCGGATTCCGGTTGTATGTAGGTCCGGTAAACATCAAGACCGGCGGCGACTTCGACCAGTGCGCCGTAAAGTTGCTGTTGCGCAAAGTCGCGGTAGCGTCGATGGTTTTCGCAGATCTGTGCCAGGTCTGCGGCCAGGCGAGCAGCTTCGCTGCCGAGCAGATTTTTTATGGTTTGTTTTTTCGATCTGTAAACTAGTTCTTGATAATCTGGCTGTTCGCCGATGAACTCATGCCATACCTGCAGAAGCTTTTCGTAGCCTGTTTTATCAATGAACAATCCATTCACGAGGTTAAGAAAGTCATAACCGGTTGTGCCTGAAACAGGCCATTCTGCGTTGAGTGGTTCGTTCTGCTCTAATATTTTTTCGGCGACGATAATGGCTTCCGGGCAGGCTTTACGCAGACGATTAAAATAGCTCGTTGGTTCAAAAAGCCCATCCGGGTGGTCAACGCGAAAACCGTCTACCTTACCGATTTTTTCGAGTTCGAATACCAGGCGATGTGTGTCACAGAATGCCTGGTCTTCTTCCATGCAAAGGCCAACCAGCGAATTTATGTTAAAAAAACGACGGTAGCCAACCTGATACTTAGAGAGTTTCCAGTATGCCAGCTTGTAATTCTGGTGACCGATAAGCTCGTCGAGTTTGTCGTGGTTCTGGTTGATTTCGACCACCGCAGCAGTAATTGCTTTGTCGAAGCCCGCCACCTCTTTGCACATGGTGTTGAGCATTTCGTAAATCACTGCTTTGTCGCGTTGCCGTCGGCGAATTCTTTCAATGTCTCGCGAAGATGCATGCGGAAGAACATGCAGTGCCCCGGCGAGGTAGCCAAGTTCATCGATACCGCTGTTCTGGTAGGCAAGTTCGAGAATCATCTGCAGCGACCTTGGTGCCATCGGAAAGACGTTGTCAAAGTAATGCAGGGTGAATTTTCCCTTTTCGTGTTCCACCTTGAGTTCGCCGGCTTCCAGCGCGATTCCGTAGTGGTCTCCCAGCACCGGTAGCAGAATCAGATTAGAAAAGTGGTCAGATTCGGTGTGCCAGTCAACGTCAAAGCAACGTGCAAACTGGCTGGATGGGCCGTTTTCGAGAACATCCCACCACCAGGGATTTTCAGGGCAGCGAACTGCCATGTGATTTGGCACAATATCGAGAATTATGCTCATGTTTTTTTCTGAAAGCATTTTTGCAATGCGGTCAAAACCATAATTGCCGCCGAGCTCAGTGTTAATGTGACTATGGTCGACAACATCATAACCATGCATACTGCCAGGAACTGCCTGCAGGCATGGAGAAAGGTAAAGATGGCTTATGCCGAGCCGGTGAAGATATTCAATATGCTCGCCGAGCATGGCAAAGTTGAAGCGCGAATGCATCTGCAGCCTGTAGGTAGCTCTTGGGAAGAACTTCATGACCATCCTCCTGCCAAAAAATCCTCTAATCTATTTTTCTATTCTCTCATTTTTATTCATAAACTTAAAGCACAAGCTGTGATCTGGCCACGAATACTTCTCAGGGCAGCTTTTTGCGGCCGGCCATGGCGCAGATCACTTTAAAGTGCTCTTCTGATAAGGGTTGCACTGAAAGTCGGCTTCCCTGCTGTGCAACCATGATGCCCTTGAGGCGCGGCTCTGCCTTGATCTGCTGCAGGGGCAGGATGCTGGCAAATTTTGTGACGAAAGCGACGTCGACCATATACCAGACTGGTTTGTCTGGCGTGCTGCGCGCGTCATAGTATTTGTGACTGGCGTCAAAAGCCAAATGGTCGGGATAACCGGCTCTGACAATTTTCATGACGCCAGCAACGCCAGATGGCTCGGCATTTGAATGATAAAACAGCGCGAGGTCGCCAGGCTGCATCTGGTCGCGCATAATGTTGCGCGCCTGATAATTGCGCACGCCTTCCCAGCTGCTGCTGCCATCTTTTTCAAGATCGTCGATTGAGTATGCTGATGGTTCGCACTTCATAAGCCAGTAAGCCATCATTTGCCTCCAGTTTTTGCGCTATTATAGCACAGGCCGTCGACAAATCTGCTATAATCTCGGAGCATGAAATACCGCCTTGAGCTTAATTCAGATGTGCTTGAAAAGTTTGCCGGTGAGTCGTTGATCGATTCGCTGGCCCGCCGTTTTACTTATCAGAGCCGCGAATTCTGGCTGGAAAAAGTTGCTGCCGGGCAGGTGCGTGTTAATGGCCTGATAAGTCAGCCCGGGCATGTGCTGGCCGTCGGGGAAGTAGTGCAGTTTGCCATTGATGATTTTACCGAGCCTGATCTTGACCTGGACTATCAGAAGATCTGGGAAAACGAGAACCTGATCATTGTCAGCAAGCCGGCTGATCTGCCGGTGCACAGCAACCGTCGCTTTTATTTTCAGACGATGACGGCAATTCTGCGGCGTGATGAAAAAATTCCCGACCTGAACCCGATGCATCGGCTTGATCGCGAAACCAGCGGGCTGATGTTGTATCTGAAAAAGCCATTTGCCGGCCGACGCCTGCGTCGCGACCCTGGACAGATCATCAGTGCCAAGTTTTATCTGGCCTTGGTGAGTGGCGTTTTTGAGCACGAGTCACTGGTTGTTGACGCACCTCTGCGCGAGGCAGCATGCCCGCCGGTTTACTATCTGATGGTTGTCGCGCCTGATGGTCGGCCGTCCTGCACTGTTTTTGAGCGTATAGCCATTGGCGAAGATTGCAGTCTGGTGCTGGCCCGTCTCGAATCCGGTCGCAAGCACCAGATTCGCGCTCATCTTGCCCATGTCGGGCACCCGGTGGTTGGCGACAAACTTTATTCTCATGACGGACGCTATTTTATGAAACGCTGCAACGACGAACTGGCGCCTGAGGACCTTGTCGAAATAGGATCGCCGCACCAGTTGCTGCATGCCTGGGCGCTGTGCCTGCAGCTTCCCGAAGAAGGGCGTCGAATGTTTTTCTCAGACCATTTTTCAGACAGCTGGCAAAGCAGGCTAAAACAGTTCACCACCTGGCGCGAACAGGCTTGCCAGGTGGTGAATCGCTATATCGAATCCCTTTAGTATGTTCTCTTATCTATCAGAGTGAGAATTGTGCACAGAAGTAGAAGCCGTCGGGCCGTATCAGATGCTGAGCTCAAGAGTGTTGAAGCGGTGCCGCGGCAGGTGATTGTGCTCGGATTTGCTGACCGGGCGTTGTCCGATGAAAGAAAAGACCAGCATGCTGAGCGCCAGACCGTAGAATAATGCTACCAGGTAGATGGAGATGGCGGCCATGAATCCGCTCTGGTCAATGGTTGCCGCGTATGACATTATTACGCCAAAAAGAACGCCGGTCATGGCCAGATACCATGCGGTTCTGCGTGAGGGCGTGCTGAGTTTTTCATTGGCATACTGGCGTGGCCTTCTGGCAATAAGAAGAAGGCCGTAAGAACCGAGTGCAACGACCAGCGATACCGGGATTTCCTGGGCGCTCGACAGCTCCTGAATCGGAACCAGCAGGAGAGTTATCGCAACAAAAAGAAGAATTCCCTCGATGTAGGTAGCGGTTTTCATTTCAGTTCCCCCTCTGGGCTTGGCGTTCACAGGCTTTAATTACATTTGAGCTGGCAACGCGGGTAATCCGGCGTAAATATTAGTATGCAAAAAGCAGGCCAGGTTGCTGACACGCTCCAGTCGAGATTTTCATCTGTGCACGGCAGTGATCTCGGGAAAATTTCCCAACAACGCCGGAATATTTCCTGCCATAAAATCACCAGCTCGCACACTTAAGTGTTGGTTAAAATCCGCTCAGCCTTTTAGCCAGTGTGCAGAGCCAATATGTAGTCGTCCATTACAAAGCCGTTGCCGATGTCGGTAACTACGGCTTTTTCGCTTTTGAACCCCAGTTTTTCATAGGCTGCCAGAGAGGCTCTGTTGTTCTTGTTGATGGTCAGCGAGATTCTACGCAGACAGTTGTCGGCAGCCACGCTCTTGATGAAGCCGATGGCCTTGCCGGCGAGGCCTTGTTTTCGATACGTCTTGCTGACATAGAGCTTGCTGAGAAATACTTCGTCTGATCTAACCTGAATGGCAAAATAGCCTGCCGGCTGGCGTCCGACATAGAGCAGGTAATAGACGAGCTCGTTCTGGTCTATCTGTGTTCTGATAGCGTCGGGGCTCTGATACTTTGCGATCATGTAGTCGACCTGCTCAGCCCCGATAATCGGTGTGTAGTGCTCACGCCATATTTCATTCGCGAGCTTTGCGGTGGCGGCAATCTGCTCGCTGGTGATAACTCTTAAAATCTCTATCATAGTGTCCCCTCTATAATCTGTTGTGTGCATTTGTAACTTTTTTCTCATCACTTGTCAAATTTGCTGGTTGGAACGGGATAGCGCGAGTTTGTGGTAAGGTTGCTGAATTTCTGCGTAATACCTGCCTGTTTTTTAACAGCCTGAACCGGTGTACCTCGCGAAAGCCTTTTTAAGCCTGGCTTTTGCGCTTGGCATGCTAATTGCTTTCTGTTGGCGCACGCAAGCTAAAAATAATTCAGGAGAGAATAAATGTATAAGTTTTCAAGGTTTTTGCTCGTCGCTTTGCTGGTTGCCATCATGGTTCCCGCTTTTGCTTTTGATTCGACCAATTTATCAAGAGCCATGGATAGAGCCGCTCATTCCGGCGAAATGCTGAATATGCTGATGCACCCCGGTATGCCGAAACCCTGGACCAACCCGATGTACAAGACCTGGTCAGATATGTTGCATGAATCATGGAAAACCATTACCAGCGAAATCAGCTCAATCGAAAGCAAAGAAGAAATCGCTAAGGCCCGCAACGTAGTTGAACTTTACAAGACCCTCAAAGGAACCTACCGAGACCTTGGCCATCAGGTCGAAATCTCTCTTAACGAGCGCGTGAAGTTTCTTGAAATACACGGTGGTTGATTAAGTAAACAGCAACCCCGCAGCCCAGAAATGGTCGCTGCGGGGTTATTTTTTTGTGATATTCTGAGTTGATCGTTGTTTGATTCTGGAATGAAAGTGGTGGGGGGATTACATGTCAGAAGAGCATTTGGCCTGTAGCTTATGCGGTAAAATTCCCGACCTGTTAAAGGTTGAGCTGTTGCATAGTGAAGAACGTCTGCCAGTTGAGGTTGATAAACTCCGCTGCATTGGTGGCCCGGGAAACTATAGTTCACCTCAGATAAGAGTGTGCCCTGAATGTGGGACCTATTTTAATTTCATTCATGAACACGATTCGGAGGCAGGAATGGGGGAGGGCTACACTGATGAAATCATCAGCCGGATCATGCCTGACCGAGCTCTTGTATCTCTGGAAAATGCAAGGCAGGATACTGTCTCCGGCCTGGAATACTGGAAGAAATCATTGTCCGAAGGTTACTGTGTGGAGCACGCAAAAGAGGCGATCGCTAAAGATCAGGCAGAGCTTGCGTCGATTGCCAGCGAAATTGACCGACTGTCTGAACAAAAAAAATAGAGAGCCTGTTGTTAGTGCTTTCAGTCCAGCGTTTTGAGCAGTTTGCTCATTACCTCGGTGGCAGGACCCTGCAGAAAAGCGTCTGTGACGCTTTCAGTGAACCGTGATGGTCTGATGTTGACTTCGATGATGCTCGCCCCGTTGCGACTGGCGGCCGCTGGAATCATGCACGCCGGCATCACTTCGCCAGTTGTGCCGATAACGATAAAAACGTCAGAAATTTCGGCTTCCTTGAAAGAAAGCGAACAGGCCGGTTCTGGTATGTCTTCGCCAAAAAAGATAAAATCGGGCTTGAGCCTGCCAACCGCACAGTTTGGGCATTCGGGTGGCAAATGGTTCAGATCTATTTTGTCAGCAGAAAAGGCCTGTCGGCAGTCGAGGCAGATCATGCGGTGTGCGGTACCGTGAAATTCGAGAACATTTCTGCTTCCGGCTTCCTGGTGCAGGTTGTCGATGTTTTGCGTGATGACAGTTTTGACAATTTCTTTTGCTTCAAGCTCGGCAAGCGCTTTATGTGCGGCATTTGGCCTGGCCTGCCCGAAAAAATCGTAAAAAATTTCTTTGATCAGAATCCATGACCGCTTATTATGCGCGTGAAAATAATCAATCTCGATGAATTTCGGGTCGTATGTATTCCAGAGCCCGCCTTTTCCACGAAATGGCGGAATTCCGCTTTCTACAGATATTCCGGCCCCGGTAAAAGCGCACACCCGCTTTGCTGACCTGATCAGTTCTGCCGCTTTCTCATACATAAACGCCTCCAGATATCTCTAGATTATAACTCATCGCGGCGAGCTGCCTGGTCAGCGGTGTCTGCTCTGAAGCGACTATTTATCTGCCGAATCAGTGCAGATCGCTTCTGAAAAAGCCGATTACTGGATTTTTTGCCGGATCGAGAAAACCGAGAACTTTTTCAAGATCAGGCTCGGGCAGGCCGAGACAGCCTGCGGTAGAGGCAAACGGGCGGCCCCAGATGTGAATGAAAATTGCGCTGCCCATGCCGGGAACAACCGGGTTGGTATTGTATTCAACAACCAGGCCCAGCTTGTATAAATCGTCTTTGCGGCGCATATACTCAAAAGATTTCGCGCTGGTTGAATCTTTGCGCACAAGCCGGTTGTAGTCAGCGGCAGAAGGATCATCAACCCAGATGTCTTCTTTGTGCATCTGCCGATATGGCATTTTTGTCGTGTGAGTTTCTTGATAACCAAAAGCCATGCCGATCGGAAAAATACCATAAGGTGTTCGACCATCGCCTTCGCGCTTTGTTCCAGACTCGGCAATTCCTTTGCGGCCAACAGAGGCTCCCATTGCCGGCATGGCACTTTCCCAGCCATCAGCCGCGCGCTCCAGGCAGAATAGTTCAGCCTTTGAAACTCCGGCCGCACTGGTGAAAACCAGCAGCAGCTGTTCTGCTCCATGTTTCTCGGCCTCCGCAATAAATTGCTTCCATGATTCTGGCAGATTGCTCGCCTGCGCCGGCAGTGCCAAGGTGAGACTGATCGCAAAAAGCATAAACAACACGCTCCATCCGCCGCTGGTCGCGGTTTTCAGTAGACCTGATTCATTTGACAACATCGCCGTTCCCCTTACTCGAAAGCTTATCTGGTTGTAAAACACGACTTGAATGAAAAAACCTGTCTATTTAGTTCAACAATACTACGGCAGGATTGTTCTTAGCAGTTCGTTATACCAATTATACTTATTTCGTTCGTTCTCGCACTAGTATATCTGCACGTCGTAATCGTCATCCTGCGCGAAGTCGCAGGATCCAGAATGCCGGCAAAGTCATGGATTCTGCGACTACGCTTTGCTACGCGCAGAATGTGCTGTGTTAAAAGTCAAGTCGTTTTTGCTCTACACAGGCTAATTTCCTTATAATT